>NZ_PDNU01000002.1 GCF_002631185.1 Teichococcus rhizosphaerae
GTGCAGGCGCTCTCCAGCGTCGTCACCGCCAGCTACAACCTCGCCGGCGCCGTCGGCCGCCTCACCGCCCGCGACCTCGCCCTCCCCGTCGCCCAGTACGACATGGAGGCCTACTACAACACCGTCCGCTCACGCTGGTTCGGAACGGGGGATTACAGCCAGGGCACGGGCCGCCGGCAGGAGGGCCGCTGAGCATGGCGCAGCCTCCCTATCGTCCGGACCCGGAGGAGCCGTCCATGGAGGACATCCTGGCCTCCATCCGCAGCATCCTGAACGAGGAGGAGGAGCGCGACGCCCGGCCGCCGCCGCTCGACCTGACGGAGGAGATGCTGGTGCCTTCGCCCCGCGCCCCGGCCGGCGCGGACGCGCCGCCGCCGCCCGCGCGGCCGCCGCTGCCGCTGCGCCGGCTGGCCAATCTCGGCCCGTCGCCGGCCGCTCCGGCGGACGCCGCGCCGGCCGGCGGCTCCGCGGCCAGCGCCGCGGCCCGGATCGGGGCGCCGCGGCCATCGCCGGCACCCGGGCCCATGACGGCGCCCGTGGCGGCGCCGGCCGAGCCGGCGGTGCCCGCGCCGAAGCCGGGGCTGCCGGTGGCATTGCCGGCGCCCCTGCCCATGCCGGCGGCGAAGGCGGGGCCGGCGCCCGAGCCGCGCCCCATGCCCGCCGAACCCATGCCCGCCGAACCCGTGCCCGCCAGGCTTGCGGTTGAGGAGCCGGCGGCCGCCAGGCCGGCGCCGCGGGTGCCGGAGCCGGCCGCCATGCCGCCCGCCAGCTCCGTGGAGGAGGCGCTGCTCGGACCCGTGGCCGCCGCCGCCGCCGCGGCCGCGCTGGGCCAGCTCGCCCGCGCCGTGACCGAGGACCGCCACGCGCCGGTGACGCGCCAGGGCGGCGCCAGCATCGAGGACGTGGTGCGCGAGGAGCTGCGCCCGCTGCTGAAGGCCTGGCTGGAGCAGCACCTGCCGCCCATGGTGGAGCGGCTGGTGAAGGCCGAGATCGCGCGCGTCATGTCGGGCGGCAGGCCGGGCTAGGAAGCCCCGGGGGCGGCTTTTCCGCGCCCCCGGCCCGCTGCCTCTTGACGGCGGCGCGGCGCCCGCACAAGCGTGCGCCCATGCTCGACAAGACCCTCTCGCCCGCCAGTTTCGAACAGCGCCTCTATGAAGGGTGGGAGGCGGCCGGCAGGTTCGGCGCCAACCCCGCCAGCGGGGCGGCGCCGTTCACCATCATGATCCCGCCGCCCAACGTCACGGGCAGCCTCCATATCGGCCACGCGCTGACCTTCACGATCCAGGACATCCTGGTCCGCTGGCGGCGCATGCAGGGGCGGGACGCGCTGTGGCAGCCGGGCACCGACCATGCCGGCATCGCCACGCAGATGGTGGTGGAGCGGCTGCTGGCCGGGCAGGGGATCGACCGGCGCGAGATCGGGCGCGAGAAGTTCCTCGAGCATGTGTGGGAATGGAAGGCGCAGTCGGGCGGCAACATCACCCGCCAGCTCCGCCGCCTCGGCGCCAGCCTGGACTGGCCGCGCGAGCGCTTCACCATGGATGAGGGCCTCTCGGCGGCGGTGCGCGAGGTGTTCGTCACGCTGCACGAACAGGGGCTGATCTACCGCGACCGCCGGCTGGTGAACTGGGACCCCAAGTTCCAGACCGCCATCTCCGACCTGGAGGTGGAAAGCCGCGAGGTGAAGGGCAGCCTGTGGCACCTGCGCTACCCGGTGGAAGGGGAGGCGGGGCGCTTCATCGTGGTGGCGACCACCCGCCCCGAGACCATGCTGGGCGACACCGCCATCGCCGTGCATCCGGAGGACGGGCGGTTCCGCGACCTGGTGGGCAAGTTCGCCATCCTGCCGCTGGTGGGCCGGCGCATCCCCATCGTGGCGGACGAGTATTCGGACCCCGAGAAGGGCTCGGGCGCGGTGAAGATCACCCCGGCGCACGACTTCAACGACTTCGCGGTGGGCAAGCGGCACGGCCTCGCCATGCCGTCGGTGCTGGACGCGGACGGGCATGTGATGCTCGACGAGATCGCCGCCGACTTGCAGGCGGTGGAGGGCGTGGCGGAGCCGGACTTCGTGCGGAGCCTCGCCGGGCAGGACCGCTTCGCGGCGCGCAAGGCCATCGTGGCGGAGCTGGAGCGGCTGGAGCTGGTCGAGACGATCGAGCCGCACACCCATGCCGTGCCGCATGGCGACCGCTCCGGCGTGCCGATCGAGCCGCGGCTGACGCTGCAATGGTATTGCGACGCGGCGACCCTGGCCAGGCCCGCCATCGAGGCGGTGGAGACCGGGCGCACCGAGTTCGTGCCCAAGCACTTCGAGAACATCTTCTTCTCCTGGATGCGCGACATCCAGCCCTGGTGCATCTCGCGCCAGCTCTGGTGGGGGCACCAGATCCCGGCCTGGTACGCGCCGGATGGCAGTGTCTTCGTGGCCCGCACGGAGGCGGAGGCGCTGGCCCAGGCCCGCGCCAGGCTGGGCGACGGGGTGACGCTGGCGCGCGACCCGGACGTGCTGGACACCTGGTTCAGCTCCGCGCTCTGGCCGTTCAGCACCCTCGGCTGGCCGGAGAGGACGCCGGAACTTGAAAAATACTACCCCGGCGACGTGCTGGTGACGGGCTGGGACATCATCTTCTTCTGGGTCGCCCGGATGATGATGATGGGCCACCACTTCATGGGCGATGTGCCCTTCCGCACCGTCTACATCCATGGCCTCGTCCGCGACGAGAAGGGCCAGAAGATGTCGAAGTCGAAGGGCAACGTCATCGACCCGCTGGAGCTGGTGGAAAGCTACGGCACGGATGCGCTGCGCTTCACCATCGCCTCCCTCGCCACGCCGGGGCGCGACGTGAAGCTCGGCCGCAAGCGCGTCGAGGATTTCCGCTCCTTCGGCACCAAGCTGTGGAACGCGGCGCGGTTCTGCGAGATGAACGGGATCGCGCCCGACCCGTCCTTCGATCCCTCCAAGGTCGAGACGCCGCTGGCGCGCTGGATCCTCGATGCCGCCAACGCCGCCATCGCCGAGGCGACGGCCGCGCTGGAAGCCTACCGCATGGATGACTATGCGGGCGCCTGCTACCGCTTCGTCTGGAACAGCTTCTGCGACTGGTTCCTGGAATTCGCCAAGCCCGCCCTCGGCGGCGAGGACGGGGCGGAGAAGGCCGAGGTGAAGGGCGCCGCGCAGCATGTGCTGGGCACCATCCTGCGCCTGCTGCACCCGGTGATGCCCTATGTCACCGAGGAGCTGTGGGACCGCTTCGGCTATGGCCCCGAATGCAGCCTGATCGGCGCGCCCTGGCCCGAGGCCGTGGCCGTGCCGGGCGCCGAGGCGGCGCGGGCCGAGCTGGACTGGCTGGTCGGGCTGATCTCGGCGGTGCGCGGCGTGCGCTCCGAGATGAACGTGCCGCCCTCCGTCATGGTGCCGCTGCTGCTGCAGGGTGCCAGCGACGAGACGCTGGCGCGCGGCGGGCGCTGGACGGACGCCATCCGCCGCCTGGCGCGCGCCACCGAGTTCCGCGCGCTCGGCGCGGGCGAGGCGCCGAAGGGCGTGGCGCAGGTCGTCGTCGCCGAGGCCACCGTGCTGCTGCCGCTGGCCGAGGTGATCGACCTCGGCGCCGAGCGGGCGCGGCTGGCCAAGGAGCGGGACAAGGCCGCGGCCGAGGGCGCCAAGGTGGAGCAGAAGCTGGCCAATGCCGACTTCGTCGCCCGCGCCAAGCCGGAGGTGGTGGAGGAGAACCGCGAGCGCCTCGCCGCCGCCCGTGCCGAGATGGCCCGGCTGGAGGCGGCGCTGGCGCGCATCAGCGGGTGACAGTCACGGCCCCCGCGCCGGGCGGGGGCCAGGGCCGCGCCCGATCGCCGGCTTACTCGGGTTGCCGGCGGAAGCTTGTTGCGCGATACACCCACGGGGACGCAACAGAACGAAGGTCACGCCCGCATGGCTGAGCACAAATGGGATAAGTCGCGCCTGCCGAGCCGCCATGTGAGCGTCGGCCCGGAGCGCGCCCCGCACCGCTCCTACTACTATGCCATCGGCATGACGGAGGAGGAGATCGCCCAGCCGCTGGTGGGCGTCGCCACCTGCTGGAACGAGGCCGCGCCCTGCAACATCGCGCTCAACCGCCAGGCGCAGAGCGTGAAGCAGGGCGTGAAGGAGGCCTTCGGCACGCCGCGCGAGTTCACCACCATCACGGTGACCGACGGCATCGCCATGGGCCACCAGGGCATGAAGTCCTCGCTCGCCTCGCGCGATGCCATCGCCGACACGGTGGAGCTCACCATGCGCGGCCATTCCTACGACGCGATGGTGACGCTGGCGGGCTGCGACAAGTCGCTCCCCGGCATGATGATGGCGATGCTGCGCCTGAACGTGCCGAGCGTGTTCATGTATGGCGGCTCGATCCTGCCCGGCAAGTTCCAGGGCCGCGACGTGACGGTGGTGGACGTGTTCGAGGCGGTCGGCCAGCACGCCGCCGGCAACATGTCCGACGAGGACCTGCACGCGCTGGAATGCGTGGCCTGCCCCTCGGCCGGCGCCTGCGGCGGGCAGTTCACCGCCAACACCATGGCGACCGTCTCGGAGGCCATCGGGCTCGCGCTGCCGGGCTCGGCCGGCGCGCCCGCGCCCTATGAGGACCGCGACAAGTGGGCGGTGGAATCCGGCCGGGCGGTGATGGAGCTGCTGAAGCGCAACATCCGCCCGCGCGACATCGTGACGAAGGAGTCGCTCTACAACGCGGCGCTGATCGTCGGCGCCACCGGCGGCTCCACCAATGCCGGCCTGCACCTGCCGGCCATGGCGCACGAGGCGGGGATCAGGTTCACCCTGCAGGACGTGGCCGAGATCATGCGCAAGGCGCCCTATATCGGCGACCTGAAGCCCGGCGGCCGCTACGTGGCCTATGACGTCTACAAGATCGGCGGCATCCCGGTGATCGTGAAGGCGCTGCTCGATGCCGGGCTGCTGCACGGCGACTGCATGACCGTCACCGGCAAGACACTGGCCGAGAACCACCGCGAGGTGATCTTCCCGCGCGACCAGGACGTGATCCGCCCCGTCTCCGAGCCGCTGTCGCCCACGGGCGGCGTGGTCGGGCTGAAGGGCAACCTCGCCCCGGACGGCGCCATCGTGAAGATCGCGGGCATGAAGACCCTGCGCTTCGAGGGCACGGCGCTGTGCTTCGACTGCGAGGAGGACGCCTTCAAGGCCGTGGACAGCCGCGCCTACAAGGAGGGCGACGTCATCATCATCCGCTACGAGGGCCCAAAGGGCGGCCCCGGCATGCGGGAGATGCTGTCCACCACCGCCGCCATCTACGGCCAGGGCATGGGCGACAAGGTGGCGCTGATCACCGATGGCCGCTTCTCCGGCGCCACGCGCGGCTTCTGCATCGGCCATGTCGGGCCGGAGGCGGCGGTGGGTGGGCCGATCGGGCTGCTGCGGAATGGCGACCGCATCGTCATCGACGCGGAGAAGGGCACGATCGACGTGCTGCTGTCCGACGAGGAGCTGGCGAAGCGCCGCGCCGAGTGGCAGCCGCGCCGCACCGACTACAATGCCGGCGCGCTGTGGAAGTACGCGCAGCTCGTGGGGCCTGCGCATCTGGGCGCCGTGACGCATCCCGGCGGCGCCGAGGAAACGCATTGCTACGCCGACATCTGAGCGTCCGGCGGGACTGACGCGAGGAGGAAGCGGGGGCCGGGGGAGAATTCGTTCTTCCCCGGTTTTTCCTTGCCGGGCCTGTCTTTCTTCGTAACGCCGCGCCCCGCTTCGTCATTCTTCCGCCCCAGCTTCGCCATGCTCGGCCCCCCAAGCTTCGGCCATGGACACCGCCGCCAAGGCACGGCGGGCGCCGCGGGATCCGCCCGCGGTGCCATGGGCCGCCCGCGCCGGACCTCGGGGTTCCGCGCCGGGCAGGGGAAGGACCGGCATGCTGAACCGTCGCACGTTGTTGGGTGGGTTGCTCGGGGGCCTCGCCGCCGCCCTGCCGCTGGCCGGGGCCGCGCGGGCGCAACCTCATGGGCCGCAGCCCGGTTATCATCCGCCTGGGAATCATCCGCCCGGCTATCCGCCGGGACGGCCGCCCGGCGCGCCGCCGGCCCCGCGCCCTGGCCCGCAGCCGGGACGCCGCCCGCCCCCGCCGCCGCCGCCGCGCCCCGATGGACCGCGCGGGCGCCCGCCCGAGCCGCGCGCGCGGTGGCAGCCCGGCCACTGGGCGTGGCGGGGCGGGAGCTATGACTGGGTGTCCGGCCGCTGGGTGCCGCCGCGTGGCCGTGGCCGCTGGCGCGAGGGCCGCTGGGTGGAGCGCCGGGGCCGCTGGGTCTGGGTCGAACCGGGTTGGAGGTGAGGATGATGCGCCGGTTGGTGACGTGCCTGCTGCTGGCGGGCGCCGGGCTGAGCCTGGCGGGATGCGTGGTCGTGCCGGCGCCGTCCTATTACGGCCCGCCGCGCGGCTACTACCACGCGCCGCCCCCGGCCTATCCGCCGCCCCCGCCGCGCTACCACCATCGCGGCTGGTGAGCGCGCGGGCCCGCTTCCCCCAGGGGGGGGGAGGCGGGCGGCGGCTCAGGCGAGGTCGATCAGCAGGGGGGTGTGGTCGGAGGGCTGCTCCTGGCTGCGCGGCGCGAGATCGACCCAGGCGGCGGAAAGCCGCTCGGCCAGGTCGGGCGAGAGCAGGGCGTGGTCGATCCGCAGGCCCCGGTTGCCCTCGAAGGCCGGGCCATAGTCCCAGTAGGTGTAGATCCGCTCGCCCGGGTGCAGGGCGCGCAGCGCGTCCGTCAGGCCCAGATGCTCGATCGCGCGGAAGGCCGCGCGGGTCTCGGGGCGCACCAGCGCGTCGGTCGCGGGAAGGGAGCCGGGCGCCAGGTCGAGCGCGGCCGGGCAGACGTTGAAGTCGCCGAGAATGGCGAAGGGGATGAAGGCGTCGAGCCGCGCCGCCGCGATCTCCCGCAGGCGCGCCATCCAGCGCAGCTTGTAGGCATAGCCCTCCGCGCCGCCGGAATTGCCGTTGGGCAGGTAGATGCCGGCCGCCTGGAGCCCTTCCGCCGCCACCTCCACATAGCGGGCGTGGCTGTCCTCCTCCTCGCCCGGGAGCGCCTCGGCCAGCACGGTGAAGTCCACGCGGCCCAGCACGGCCACGCCGTTGCGGCCGCCCGGCTGGCCCACCGCGTGGCAGCGGTAGCCGAACTTCTCGAACTCGGCGGCGGGAAACTCCTCCGTCTTGCACTTCAGCTCCTGGAGGAACAGGAGGTCGGGCTGGGCGGCTTCGAGGAAGCGGCAGAGATGCGGCACGCGCTTGCGCACCGAATTCACGTTGAAGCTGGCGAGGCGCACGCGCGGGGCAGCCGCTCAGCCGAGCGAGAAGGAGGCGCCGCAGCCGCAGCCCGAGGCCGCCTGCGGGTTCTTCACCGTGAAGTGGGCGCCGATCAGCTCGTCCGCCCAGTCGAGCTGGGCGCCGGCCAGCAGGTCGAGGCTCACGGGGTCGATCACCACGCGGGCGCCATCGCCCTCCAGCACCAGGTCGTCCTCCGCCACGGCGTCGTCGAGCTGGAAGGAATACTGGAAGCCGGAGCAGCCGCCGGCCAGCACCGCCACGCGCAGGCCGGCGCCGGGGCGGCCTTCCCGCGCGGCGATCTCGGCCACCTGGGCGAAGGCACGCGGCGTCACGGTGAATCGGGCGGTCAGGGTGCCATCGGGCATGGGCGGAAACTCCTTGCCGGCAAAGATAGGCCGGGCGGGGCGGAATTCCAACGCCGGCGGGCCGCGGGGCGGCGTTGCGGTGTTCCGGGGCGGCTGGTAAGGCCCGCCCGTCATGACCGACCTCGCCCCCTACGCCGTGCGCGCCGAGACCTCGCGCGGCCGCCTCCACCCGGAGCCGGCCAATGGCGTGCGCTCGCCCTTCCAGCGGGACCGGGACCGGATCATCCACAGCGTGGCCTTCCGCCGGCTGCAATACAAGACGCAGGTCTTCATCTACCACGAGGGCGACGAGTTCCGCACCCGGCTGACCCACAGCATCGAGGTGGCGCAGATCGCCCGCTCCATCGCCCGCCGGCTGCGTGTGGACGAGGACCTGGCCGAGGCGCTGGCGCTCGCCCACGACCTCGGCCACCCGCCCTTCGGCCATGCGGGGGAGGAGGCGCTGAACGGCGTGATGCGCCCCTATGGCGGCTTCGACCACAACGCCCAGAGCCTGAAGGCGGTGACGGTGCTGGAGAAGCGCTACGCCGAGTTCGACGGGCTGAACCTGACCTGGGAAACGCTGGAGGGGCTGGCCAAGCACAACGGCCCGATCCGCCGGCCCAGCCACTTCATGGCGGAATACGACGCGCTGCACCCGCTGGCGCTCGAAACCCATGCCTCGGTGGAGGCGCAGGTGGCGGCGCTGGCCGACGACATCGCCTACAACAACCACGACCTCGATGACGGGCTGCGCGCCGGGCTGTTCACGCTGGAGGAGGCGGCCGCCCTGCCGCTGATCGGCGGCATGGTGCGGGAGGTGCGGGAGCGCTACCCGGAGGCGCCGCGCGCCCGGCAGGCCAGTGAGGCGATCCGCCGCGTGATCAACCTGATGGTGCAGGACGTGGTGCAGGAATCGGAGCGCCGGCTGGAGGCCCTGTCGCCCGGCAGCGTGGACGCCGTGCGCGCCGCCGGCCGCCCCATGGTGGCCTTCAGCGCGCCGATGCGCGAGGCCAACCAGGAGGTGCGCGCCTTCCTGCGCGGGCGCATGTACCGCCACTGGCGCGTCAACCGCACCACCCAGAAGTCGCGGCGCGTGGTGCAGGTGCTGTTCAGCCTGCTGCATGGCGGCCCCGACATGCTGCCCCCCGAATGGCGCGACCGCGCCGGCGAGGCGGGCAGCGCCGCCTGCGCGGCCGCGGTGTGCGACTACATCGCCGGCATGACCGACCGCTTCGCGCTCGACGAGCACCGCCGCCTGACCGACCCCCACATCCCCGGCTGAATAGACGGACCCGCATGGAACAGAACAAAGCCGCGCCCCAGGACATCTTCGCCGCGCTGCGCGCCGGGGTGCTGGATTGCCTGCGCCGCATCCTGCCGGAACTGCCGGAGGAGGCGACCGCCAAGGTCGCCGTCGAGCCGCCGCGCGACCCGGCGCATGGCGACATGTCCACCAACGCCGCCATGGTGGTGGCCAAGGCCGCGCGCGTGGCGCCGCCGAAGCTGGCGGCCGAGCTGGCGGCCGCGCTGGCCGCGCTGCCCATGGTGGCGGAGGCCGCGCCGGCCGGCCCCGGCTTCGTCAACATCCGCCTGCGCGAGGACTACCTGCTCGGCCAGGTGCCGGTGATGCTGCGGGCGGGCGAGGCCTATGGCGACGGCACGCTCGGCAACGGCATCCGGATCAACGTGGAATACGTCTCGGCCAACCCGACGGGGCCGATGCATGTCGGCCATTGCCGGGGCGCGGTGGTGGGCGACGCGCTGGCCAACCTGCTGCACAAGGCGGGCTACGCCGTCACCAAGGAATACTACATCAACGACGCCGGCGCGCAGGTGCAGGCGCTCGCCTACGCCGCCTACTGGCGCTACCTCCAGGCCCTCGGCACCACCATGACCGAGGAGGACTACGCGCAGGCCGTGCCGGGCGGGCTGCAATATCGCGGCGAGTACCTGGTTCCGGTGGGCGAGGCGCTGAAGGGCGTGCACGGCGATTCGCTCGCCCCCGGCGCGCGCCCGGCCGATGCGGCGCTGTGGCTGAACACGGTGCGCGAGTTCGCGGTCGCCGAGATGATGGCGGCGATCCGCGAGGACCTGGCGGCGCTGGGCGTGGAGCACGACGTGTTCATCAGCGAGGCGCAGCTGGTGCGCGACGGCGTGGCCGACCGCGCCATCGCCGCGCTGGCGGAGAAGGGCCTCGTCTATGAGGGCGTGCTGGAGCCGCCCAAGGGCAAGACGCCGGACGACTGGGAGCCGCGCCCGCAGACGCTGTTCGCCTCGACGCGCTTCGGCGACGACGTGGACCGGCCGCTGCGCAAGTCCGACGGCTCCAACACCTACTTCGCCAACGACATCGGCAACCACGCCGACAAGATCGCGCGCGGCATGCAGCAGCTCGTGCAGGTCTGGGGCGCCGACCATGGCGGCTATGTGAAGCGCATGCAGGCGGCGACCAAGGCGCTTTCCGGCGGCGCCGTGCCGCTCGACGTGCTGCTCTGCCAGATCGTCAAGGTGATGAAGGGCGGCGAGCCCGTGCGCATGTCGAAGCGCGCGGGCACCTACATCACGCTGCGCGACCTGATCGACGAGGTGGGGCGCGACGCGGTGCGCTTCACCATGCTGACGCGCAAGAGCGACGCGCAGATGGATTTCGACCTCGACCGCGTGGTGGAGCAGTCGCGCGACAACCCGGTCTTCTACGTGCAGTATGCCCATGCGCGCTGCCGCTCGGTGCTGCGGCAGGCCGGCGAGCAGGGGCTGGCGGACGGGCTGGACGCCGTTCCGCTCGATGCGCTGCGCGACCCGGCGGAACTGGCGCTGATCCGCCGCCTGACCACTTGGCCGCGCACCGTGGAGGCTTCTGCTGCGGCGCGGGAGCCACACCGAATTGCCTTTTATCTCGGTGACTTGGCCAGCGACTTTCATATTTTGTGGAACCGCGGGCGGGATGATGCGACACTGCGCTTCATCCGGGCCGAGGAGCCGGAGGCCACGCGCGCCCGCTTGGCCCTGGTGGCCGCCACGGCCCTCATCATCCGCTCTGGCCTCCGGGTCATGGGCGTCGCACCGGTCGAGGAGATGCGATGAGGGAAGCGCCTATCCCTTCCTATCGGGTGCGGGAAGCCAGCGACGATGGCGGCTCCCGGCGCATGATGCTGATCGCCGGCGGCGTCGCCGGCACGCTGGCCCTGGGCGGGCTGGTGGGCTGGGCCGTCAGCAAGTACACCGACGACACGATCCCGGTGGTGGAAGCGGATTCACGCCCGATCAAGGTGCGGCCCGACGACCGGGGCGGGCTGCGCGTCGCCAACCAGGACGAGATCATCTTCGAGCGGCGCAACGCCAACGGCACCTATGAGCCGTCCGGCCGTCTCGGCCCGGCGGCCGAGGCGCCAAACCTGGATGCGCTCCGCGCCGCCACCATGCCGCCGCCCTCCCAGGTGGCGCCTTCTGCGGCGGCCCCTTCCCAGGCGGCACCCGCCCAGATGGCAGCACCCCAGGCCGCACCCGCGCAGCCGGCGCCGGAGACGGCCCCGCCCCGAGGCCAGGGCGGCGCGGCGGAGGGCAGCCCCGCCGCCGCGCCCCAGCCCGGCGCGGTGGCGCAGGCGCCGCTCCAGGCGCCGGCCCCCGCCCAGGCCGAGGCGCCACGGCCGGCGCCCGCTCCCGCTCCGGCTCCCGTTCAGGCCCCAGTTCAGGCCCCTGTTCAGGCAAGGGCCACGGGCGGGGTGGTGGTGCAGCTCGGCGCGCTCGATTCCGAATCCGGCGCCCGCTCCGAGTGGGATCGGCTGGCGCGCCGCGCGCCGGAGGTGTTGCAAGGCCGCGCCCCGCAGATCCTCCGCTTCGAGCGCGACGGCTACCCGACCATGTGGCGGCTGCGCACCGGCGGCTTCGACAGCCGCGCCAGCGCCAGCAGCTTCTGCGACACCATCAAGAGCCGCGGCGGCGCCTGCGCCGTCATCGGGGGCTGAGAAGGGCCGACGCACCATGAGCACGCCGCGCGCCGCCATCATCGGCCTTTCCGGCCCTGAGCTGCTGGCCGGGGAGGCGGCGCTGCTGCGCCGGCTGCGGCCGCTCGGCGTCATCCTGTTCGCGCGGAACGTGCGGGACCCGGTGCAGCTCCGCGCGCTGACCGCCGCCATCCGTGCCGAGCTGGGCGAGGCGGCGCCGGTGCTGGTGGACCAGGAGGGCGGGCGCGTGGCGCGGCTGCGGCCGCCGCACTGGCCGGACTTCCCGGCGCCCGCCCTGTTCGAGGAGAGGGACGCCGAGGCGGCGCGCGCCAACGCCACGCTGCTGGGGCTGGAGTGCAGCGCGGCGGGGTTCGACGTGGTCTGCGCCCCCGTGCTCGACCTGCGCCTGCCGGGACGGCACGCGGTGGTGGGGGACCGGGGCTTCTCGGCCCGGCCCGAGGAGGTGGCGCGGCTCGGCGCAGCCTGGGTGGCCGGGCTGCAGGCGGGGGGCGCCATCCCCGTCGTCAAGCACATGCCCGGGCATGGCCGCGCCATGGCCGACAGCCATCTGGAGCTGCCGCGCGTCGATGCGCCGCGCGCCGCGCTGGCCGAGGACTTCGCCCCCTTCGCCGCGCTCGCCGGCAATGGCGGGGGCAGGGACATCTGGGGGATGACCGCCCATCTGCTGTATGAGGCGCTCGACCCGGAGCGGCCCGCCACCCTCTCGCCCCGGATCATCCGGGATGTCATCCGCGGCGAGATCGGCTTCGACGGCGTGCTGGTCTCGGACGACCTGGCCATGCACGCGCTCACCGGCACGCCGGGCGAGCGCGCCGCCGCCGCACTCGCCGCCGGCTGCGACATCGCGCTCCATTGCAGCGGGGTGCTGGCGGAAAGCCAGGACGTGCTGGAGGCCAGCGCGCCGCTCACCGACGCCGCGCTGGAGCGCCTCGCCGCCGCCCGCGCGGCGATGAAGGCCGCCGCCGCGGCCGCCCCCGCCACCGCGCAGTCCGACGTAATGGCGGCCCTGGCCGCGCGGCGCGACGCCCTGCTGCGGGACGCCGCGTGACCGGCTGGCTGCCCGAGCTCGCCGTCGCGATCCTCGCCACCGTCCTCGCCATCACGCTGCACGAGGCGGCGCATGGCTATGCCGCCCTGGCGCTGGGCGACGACACGGCGCAGCGGGAGGGGCGGCTCAGCCTCAACCCGCTGCGGCACGTGGACAGGGTGGGCACCATCATGCTGCCGGGTTTCCTGCTGGCGGTGCAGATGCTCACCATCGGCCGGGTGGAGGCGATGTTCGGCTGGGCCAAGCCGGTGCCGGTGAACGTCTGGAAGCTGCGGAACCCGCGCTACGGCATGGTGCTGGTGGCGGCGGCGGGACCGGCGATGAACGTGTTCCTCGCCTGGTGCGCCGCCATGCTCGGCCATCCGGTGGAGCAGATGGACGGCGTGCTGCCGCCCGAGGCGCTGGAGCTGATGGTGCGCTTCATCGTGCTCTCCATCATGGCCAACCTGCTGCTCGCGCTGTTCAACCTGATGCCCATCCCGCCGCTCGATGGCGGGCGCATCCTGGTGGGGCTGCTGCCCGCCCCGCTGGCTGCGCCCCTGGCGCGGCTGGAGCCGGCGGGGCTGGTCATCGTCATGCTGCTGATCTTCGTGCTGCCGCGCCTGTCCGAGGGACTGGACCCGATCGGCTGGATCTCCGGCTTCGTCATGGGCTCCGGCTTCCGGACCATCCTCTGGCTGGCCGGTCACGGGGCATGACCCGCGCGGCGGAGCCGCGGGAAGGAGCCTGTGGGGCGGAGCCGCGGGGCAGGACGCGTGCGGCGGAGCCGCGGGCGCCGGCCCCCGAGGCGCCGCCCGAGATCCTGCATGTCAGCCTCGAGGGCTATGAGGGGCCGCTCGACCTACTGCTGGAGCTGGCGCGGGCGCAGAAGGTGGACATCGCCCGCCTCTCCATCCTGGCGCTGGTGGACCAGTATCTCGCCGTCATCGAGGGGGCGCGGCGGGTGCGCCTCGAGATCGCGGCGGACTGGCTGGTGATGGCCGCCTGGCTCGCCTGGCTGAAGTCCCGCCTGCTGCTGCCCGAGGACCCGCAGGAGGAGGAGGACGCCGAGGCGCTGGCCGGCCAGCTCGCCGAGCGCCTGGCCGAGCTGGAGCGGATGCGCGCCGCCGCCCGCTGGATGGGCGCCCGCCCGCAGCTCGGCCAGGAGGTGCTGGCGCGCGGCGCGCCGGAGCGGCTGGTGCGGCAGGACCGCGGCGGGCTGAACGCCGACCTGCCGGCGCTGCTGCGCGGCTATGTGGAGGCGCTGCGCCGTGGCCATGCGCGCCGGCCCTATCGCCCCGTGCCGCGCCGGCTCTGGACGGTGCAGGAGGCGCTGGCGCAGCTTCAGCGGCTGGTCGGCGCGCTGCCCGATGCGGAGGGAAGCTGGGGCGAGCTGCGGCGCTTCCTGCCGCCCACGCTGCGCGGGCCAGTGGGCGACCCGGTGGAGCGCCGCGCCGCGCTGGCCGCCACCCTCATCGCCGGCTTGGAGATGGCGCGCGGCGGCGGTATCGAGCTGCGGCAGGAGACCGCCTTCGGCCCCATCCTGCTGCGCCGTGCCCCCGGCGGCGGCGCCGGGGCGCGGGCGGCCGCAATGCCGGAGGAGCACAGCCATGACGCCGCCGCCTGACGAGCCGGGCCCCTCGGAGGATCCCGCCGGCATCGCGCCCCTGGAGCACGCGCTGCGGCTGGCCGAGGCGCTGGTCTTCGCCGCCGACCGCCCCGTGCCGCCGGAGCGCCTCCAGGAAGTGCTGCCCCCCGGCCTGCGCGCCGAGGCGGTGCTGACGCTGCTGGCCGCGCGCTATGCCGGGCGCGGCGTGCAGCTCACCGAGGTGGCGGGCGGCTACGCCTTCCGCACCGCCGCCGACCTCGCGCCGCTGCTGACCCGCGTGGTGGAGGTGCCGCGCCGCCTGCCGCGCGTGGCGATGGAGGCGCTGGCCATCATCGCCTACCACCAGCCGGTGACGCGGCCCGAGATCGAGGAGATCCGCGGCGCCAGCCTGTCCCAGGCGACGCTGGAGACCCTGCTGGAGAACGGTCTCATCGCGCCGCGCGGCCGCAAGGAGGTGCCGGGCCGGCCCAGCCTGTGGGTGACGACGCCGCGCTTCCTGGAGCAGTTCGGCCTGCGCGAGCTGACCGACCTGCCGCGCCGCGAGGAGCTGCTGGCGGGCGAGGCGCAACCCGGCCTGATGCAGCCGGACCTGCCTTCGCCGGGCGCCGGGGGCGGGAAAGGGCGGTGAGCCTGGAGCTGGCGGGCATCCACCATGCCTTCGGCGCGCGGGAGGTGTTGCGCGGCATCGACCTGAGCGTCGGCGCGGGCGAGATCGTCTGCCTGCTCGGCCCCTCGGGGGATGGCAAGACCACCCTGCTGCGGCTGGTGGCGGGGCTGGAGGCGCTGCAGCGGGGGCGCATCGCCATCGGGAATCGGGTCGTGGCGGGCGAGGGGCGGGAGGAGCCGCCCGAGGCGCGGCACGCCGGCTTCGTCTTCCAGGACTACGCGCTGTTCCCGCACCTGACGGTGGCGCGCAATGTGGGCTTCGGCCTGGGCGGCCTGCCGCGCGCGGAGCGCGAGGCACGGGTGATGGAGGCGCTGGAGCGGGTCGGGCTCGGCGGCTTCGCCGGGGCGTGGCCGCACATGCTCTCGGGCGGGCAGCAGCAGCGCGTGGCGCTGGCCCGCGCCCTCGCCCCGCGCCCCGCCGTGCTGCTGCTGGACGAGGCCTTCGCCAGCCTCGATGCGCGGCTGCGCGAGCAGGTGCGGGACGACACGCTGGAGGTGCTGCAATCCGCCGGCACCGCCACGCTGATCGTGACGCATGACGCGGAGGAGGCGATGTTCATGGCCGACCGCATCGCCCTGCTGCGCGGCGGCCGGGTGGAGCAGCTCGGCACGCCGGAGGAGCTGTATCTGCGCCCCGCCAGCCGCTTCGCCGCCACCTTCCTGGGCGAGGTGAACACGCTGCCGGCCACCGTCTCGGGCGGGGTCGCGCGGGCGGCGCTGGGCAGCCTGCCCGCCGCCCTGCCGGATGGCCCGGCCGAGCTGCTGCTGCGCCCCGAGGGGGTGCGGCTGCTGCCGGAGGGGCAGGGGGTGCCGGCGGTGGTGGAGGATTCCCGGCTGCTCGGCGCCAGCAGCCTGGTGCGGCTGGCCGTGCCGGCTGCCGCGGGTGCCCCGCCGCTGCGCCTGCATGCCCGCCTGCCGCCCGGGCCGCGCCTGAGGCGCGGCGACCGGCTGGGAGTGGCGCTCGACCCGGAAAGGGCCTTCGTGTTTTCGGCCCCAAGCACCTAGATAAGGCGCGGACAGAGAAGGCGCGGAAAGAGGTGGGGCGGGAAGGCGGCAGCGATATGCACGGGCCAAGATTGGCGCTGCCCTCCGTTCCTGCTAACGGAAACGACCCCCCTGAAGGGGAGCCCCGCCTGGGGGAGATGGGAAGCACATGTTGGATTTAGCCTGGTCCGAGATCGCCCTGATCGCGGTGGTCGCGGTTGTCGTCATCGGGCCGAAGGACCTTCCGGACGCCATCCGCAGCGTGGCCAAGGGGGTGCAGAAGCTGCGCCGCATGGCCTCCGAGTTCCAGTCGCACGCCGACGAGCTGGTGCGCGAGGCGAAGCTCGAGGACGTGCGCGACCAGATCCGCGACATCCGGAACTTCGACATCAAGAGCACGATCGAGCGCAACCTCGACCAGGATGGCGAGATCCGGCGCACCTTCAACGACGACCCGCTGAAGGATGCCTGGAAGCCAGCGGCCCCGTCGCCCGAGCCTGGCGCGATCCGCGCCGGCGCGCCGGAAGGGACCGCCGAATCGCCCGCCTCCCCGGATGGGGGCCAGGATGGCGGCCCGGCTTCCGCTCCGGCTTCCGCCCTGGCCGCCCCTCCCGCGGCCGAGCCGCCGCGCCCGGCAGGCCCTCCTGCCTTCGTTCCGCCCAGCATCGCCGCCGGGGCCGGCCCCGACACCCATTCCGGCCCCTCGCGGCCGGCGGAGAGCAACCCGACGATGAGCCCCAACCCCTCCGCTTCCGCCGCGTCCGACGCGGCCAAGCCCAACCCCAGCGTCTGAGCTCCCGCCGTGGCCCGCGACCAGGAAGACATCATCGACGACAAGCCGATGCCGCTGATCGAGCATCTGCTGGAGCTGCGCACGCGCCTGCTCTGGTCGGTCGGCGCCTTCATCATCTGCTTTGCGCTCTGCTACTACTTCTCCGCCCAGATCTACGGCTTCCTGGCCCGCCCGCTGGCCGACATCCTGCACGAGCAGTCGGGCGGCGAGCGGCGGATGATCTTCACCGCGCTCTACGAGGCGTTCTTCACCTACCTGAAGGTGGCGCTGTTCGGTGCCGTGTTCCTGAGCTTCCCGATGTGGGCGACGCAGCTCTGGCTGTTCATCGCGCCCGGCCTCTACCGCTCCGAGAAGAAGGCGCTGCTGCCCTTCCTGCTGGCCTCGCCGGTGCTGTTCGTCCTCGGCGCGGCGCTGGCCTACTACTTCATCTTCCCGCTGGCCTGGAAGTTCTTCATCTCCTTCGAGACGCCGCCCGGCGGCGGCGCCCTGCCGGTGCAGCTGGAAGCAAAGGTGAGCGAATACCTCAGCCTGGTCATGCACATGATCCTGGCCTTCGGCGTCGCCTTCCAGCTTCCGGTGGCGCTGACGCTGATGGCCAAGGTGGGCATCGTCTCGGTGGCGGGGCTGAAGAAGGGGCGGCGCTACGCCATCGTCGGCATGTTCGTGGTGGCCGCCGTCATCACCCCGCCCGACGTCATCAGCCAGGTCGGCCTCGCGGTGCCGCTGATCCTGCTCTACGAGATCTCGATCCTGGCCGCCGGCTGGGTGGCGCCCAAGCGCGACGACGACAACAGCTGAGCCTGACCCATGCACGACATCCGCATTGTCCGCGCCGATCCGGCGGGTTTCGACGCCGCCCTGGCGCGGCGCGGCCTGCCGCCCTCGGCGGAGGCGATCCTGGCGCAGGACGCCGCCCGCCGCGCCGCGCAGGCGGCGGCGCAGGAGGCGCAGTCCCGCCGCAACCAGCTTTCCAAGGAAATCGGCCAGGCCAGGCGCCAGGGGGCTGACACGGCGGCGCTGGAATCCGAGGGCGCCGCGCTCCGCGACCGCATGGAGGCCCTGGCGGACGAAGCCAAAGCCGCTGAAGTCGCGCAGACCGCCATGCTGGAGGCGCTGCCCAACCTGCTCGACCCCGCCGTGCCCGAGGGCCGTGATGAGGCGGACAACGTGGTGCTGCGCCAGCATGGCGAGCCGCCCGCGCTGGACTTCACGCCGAAGCAGCACTTCGAGATCGGCGAGGCGCTGGGGCTGATGGATTTCGGCGCCGCGGCGAAGCTGGCCGGCGCCCGCTTCACCGTGCTGCGCGGCGCGCTGGCGCGGCTCGAGCGCGCGCTCGGCCAGTACATGATCGCGCTGCACACGGAGGAGCACGGCTACACCGAGACCTCCGTGCCGCTGCTGGTGAACGACGCCACCATGTACGGCACCGGCCAGCTTCCGAAGTTCTCCGAGGACCTGTTCCGCACCACCGATGGACGCTGGCTGATCCCCACCGCCGAGGTGCCGCTGACCAACCTCGTGGCCGGCGAGATCCTGGCGGAGAGCGCCCTGCCGCTGCGCTTCACCGCGCTCTCGCCCTGCTTCCGCTCCGAGGCGGGCAGCGCGGGGCGGGACACGCGCGGCATGCTGCGCCAGCACCAGTTCACCAAGGCCGAGATGGTGGCCATCACCCGGCCGGAGGATTCGGCCGCCGAGCACGAGCGCATGACGCAATGCGCCGAGCGGGTGCTGACCGAGCTCGGCCTCGTCTGGCGCCGCGTCGTGCTCTGCGCGGGCGATACCGGCTTCTCCGCCACCAAGACCTACGACCTGGAGGTGTGGCTGCCGGGGCAGGGGGCATGGCGCGAGATCTCCTCCTGCTCCAATTGCGGCGACTTCCAGGCGCGGCGGATGAATGCCCGCTACCGCCCCGAGGGCGGCAAGGGCACGGCCTTCCTGCACACGCTGAACGGCTCCGGCGTGGCCGTCGGGCGGGCGCTGATCGCGGTGCTGGAGACGCACCAGCAGGCCGATGGCGGCGTGCGCGTGCCCGAGGTGCTGCGGCCCTGGATGGGCGGTCTGGAGCGCATCGGCTGAGGCGCCGCTCCTGGCGTGCCGGACTTTGCGCGAAGGCGCTTGCCGAGCGCCGCCTGAGCCCATAGGTTGCGCGGCATTCGGGGCGTAGCGCAGCCTGGTAGCGCATCTGCTTTGGGAGCAGAGGGCCGGAGGTTCGAATCCTCTCGCCCCGATACCTCCTCATCGGCGGGCCTGCCCGCCAGCCTGGTCCGGGAGCCGTCACCGCATGAGCCGCGACACCGCCATTGCCCGCATCCGCTGCCAGCCGCGCTCGGCCATGCAGTCCGGCAAGGCCCGCACAGGCTGGCAGCTCGTCTTCTCCCCGGCCGAGGCGCGCCGCACCGATCCGCTGACCGGCTGGTGGGGCTCGGGCGACACCCGCGCCCAGCTCCGCCTGAGCTTCTCCACCCGCGAGGCGGCCGAGGCCTATGCCCGCGCCAACAACATCCCCTACGAGGTGGAGGCCGAGCCGCGGCACGCCGCGATCAAGCCGAAATCCTACGCCGAGAACTTCCGCTACGGCCGGGCGGAGAACTGGACCCACTGACCCGGGGCGGGACCCGCCCCGTTCCGCACCCTTAGCTCAACTGGACAGAGCAACCGGCTTCTACCCGGTTGGTTGGGGGTTCGAGTCCCTCAGGGTGCGCCATCTTCCCCGCTCCCAGGCCGGCCCGGACCGACAGGAATCGTTCCGCCGCGTTGACTGTTGCGCGACCGTAAATAATAACCGCCTGTGCAATGTTTCGGGATGGCGGGTGCGGCGGCATGGCTTTGAAAACAATATCCGTCGCGGAGGGGATGGCGGCGCCGAGGAACAACTTCGATGCCATCCGCCTGCTGGCGGCGCTGCTGGTGCTGTTCAGCCACAGCTATCCGCTGACCGGCGTGGGTGCCGAGCCCTTCGCGGCGCGGTGGGGAGGCTACGACACCGGCGGCGGCCTCGCCGTCTCCACCTTCTTCACGCTGAGCGGCTTCCTGGTCTGCCGCTCGGCCCAGCGGCACGATTCCTGGACCTATCTGCGCTCGCGCGCGCTGCGGATCGTGCCCGGGCTGGCGGTCTGCCTGGTCCTGACCGCCCTGGTGCTGGGCCCGTTCTTCACCAGCCTGCCCGCCGGGCGGTACTTCCAGGACCCGGCCGTGTGGGAGCATGTCCTCGGCCTGTTCGTGTTCAGCATCACCACCGTCATTCCGGGCGTGTTCGGCGGCAATCCGCTGAACTACTTCAACGGCAGCCTCTGGACCCTGCCGATCGAGGCGGCCTTCTACCTCGTGATGCCGCTCCTGGCGGCGTTCGGCCTGCTCAGGCGCGGCGTGCTGGCGCTGCTGACCGCGGCGTTGCTGGCCTGCTACCTGGCCACGCCAGCCTGGGGCCTGAGCTGGGACAACCAGGGGGGGCTGCTGGTGCGGATGGTGCCCCTCTTTCCGGCCATCAAGGCGGCCTGCTTCTTCCTGATCGGCGCCTGCTTCTGGGCGTTCCGCGAGGAGATCCAGCTCAGCCCCGGTGCCGCGGCCAGTTGCGCGATCATCCTCGCCATCGCGCCGGCCGGGCACGCCAGGATGGTCGTGCTCCTCGTCTGCCTGCCCTACCTGATCTTCTACGCGGGCCTTGCGCTGCCCTGGGCGCTGCACCTCGGAAAGACGATCGGCGACCTGTCCTACGGGACCTATCTCTATGCCTTTCCGGTGCAGCAGGCGGTGGTGGCGCTGCTGGGTGCCGGGATCGGCCCCATCCTGCTGACGGCCTGTGCGGTGCCGCCCACGCTTCTCCTGGCCCTGGGCTCCTGGTGGCTGGTGGAGAAGCCGTTCCTGCGGGCGCGGCACGGCATGCGGCGCTACAAGGCTCCCGCCATCGGCGGCGCCGCGCCCGCTGAGCGGGTGGCGGGAGAGTAGCGGCCCGGCCTCAGGAGAGCCGGGGTGGAGGGGAGTCGCTGTTGCGGAGGTAGAAGCTGTCCCGCGCGTGTTGCCGGTAGTGCCGCTCCTCCTCGGCCGGCAGCCCGTTCTCCCGGTACCAGGGGAGGTGCCGGCAGGTGAAGCGGCCGCCGACGCGCACCCCGTCGAGCGGGCGGTGCGGGTCGAAGTGGCGCTTGTTGTAGACCGCGAAGGTGGTGTCGGTCTGGGCCTTGAAGACGGGGTCGCCCCCCGCGGTGGGCTCCAGCCCTTCCTGCCAGAACTGCGCCTCCCATTCCCAGATCTTCCAGCCCCGGCCGCCGATCCGGAACTCCTCGTCCCGCATGAGCGCGGGGGTGGAGATGTCCAGCGCCAGCCCGGCCTTGCCAGCCGCGTGCCGCTCCGTCAGCGCGGCGAGCTGGCCGATGAAGTCGGGCGGCATGTCCGGGTTCAGGGCGAGGTCGGGATCGGTGACGCAGAAGACCTGCGGGAGCAGCGCCAGGGTCGCGGGGTCGGTGAAGCAGTCCCGCGGCCCCTTGTTCTCCGCCTGCGCGATGACGGTGACGCCCGCGCCGGGATCTTGCAGATAGGCCCGCATCGGCGCGAAGGTCGAGGCGTTGTCCACCAGGATGATGTTGCGGAGCCCGCGGTCGCGGAGCTGCTCCACCATGCCCCGGACATAGGTCACCGTGTCGAAGCAGGGGATGATGACCGGCACGTCGCCTTGCAGCCGGCAGGCCAGCGACAGATGCGGCGTGGCCGGCACCGGCGCCGGCGCTGGCACCGGCACCGGCGCCGGCACGGGGGCAGGTGCGGAGGGAGTGGGCGCCGGGGCGGGCGGAGGCGGCGCCTTCCGCGCGCCGCCCTGCCCGAGCAGCACGGGGATGACCTGCTCGACCACATCCTGGTGCAGCAGCAGGATGTTGAACTGCTTGTCGCCATATTCGCGGTCGCGGGCGATGGGCAGGAAGCCGGCGCGCATCAGGCGGTTCAGGACGGTCGCGGTGCTCGCCTGGCCTTCCCAGAAGGGGAAGCCCTCCGTTTCCAGGAAGATGGCGCGGGTGCGGGCGAGGAGCTGCGTGGCGCCGGCCAGCACGCGGTCGCTCGCACCTTCCACATCGACCCACAGGAAGGCCGTGCGCTGGCCCCAGTCCGGCACATGCGCCTGCGCGAAGCCATCCAGCGTCGCCGCCTCGACATCGAACTCGCTGTAGGTGGCGTTCTCGTTCCGGCGCAGCAGGGAGGACTTCCCGGTGTCCTCCGCCTCCTCGACATGCGCGGGAACGACCTCGCCATCGACATAGGCCTGCGAAAGGGTCAGCGGGGCGTAGATGGTCACGCGGCCCGGCTTGTCGCTCACGGCGAGGTTCCAGAAACGGACGCCCTCCGCCTCCAGCCGCTCCCTGTTCCGGGCGAAGATCCGCGGATTGGCCTCGAAGGCATGGATCGTGCAATGGGGCAGCCGGCGCCGCACCGCGAGCGAGGCCGAGCCGTCATTGGCGCCGATGTCCATGAACAGGTTCGGCTGGAGAATGCCGGCCAGCTCCAGGAAGAGTGCCTGCAGCCGCTCATTGCCTTCCAGGCCCTCGGGGGGAGCGTCGGCCTGGAGCTGCTTGATCAGCGTGTAGGTGCTCGCGGCGAAGAGGCGTCTCAGGCCGAGCCGCTCCGCCAGCCACGTCTTGGTCCGGGTCAGATTCTGCTGCATCCGCGCATGTTGGCGCAGCCGGTGGGCAACGCCTAGATCGTCCCGCCCATGCCCGTCATCGGATCACGACTTCGCGGGGTCCCGTCCATCCGGCGGGGTGGGGGAAGGGGCGCGGGCGAATGCATGCCGGCTTCCGGGCCGGGCCGTGCTATGGGGCGGCATGAAGCAATTTCACATGTGCCTTCAATGGAGTGGCCGGATCAACTGGACGCGCCATGCCCTCCAGGCTGGCACAACCGCCGGTATGGTGACGGGCACCTTCGCCGTTCTCTACATGCTGCAACTGATGTAGCCGGCCCTGACGCCGTGCCGCCTTGCCCCCGGGCCTTGGCCGGCGCGGCCGGGCCGGGTGCCGGGGCGGGGGGCTCTGGGTGCCCGCAACCTTCGGGCAAAAAAGAAGCCCGCCAGCGTGGCGGGCCAAGTGATCAGCCTTTGGGGATCATAGTTCAGGACACCGGCTGCCGCCCTGCGGGATTGGAGAAGCCAATCTCCACAACCCGTGCGTGTGCCCCTGGTTGCAGCCCCACGCATGAAAACGCGCGCGGAAACGAGACGGGGCGCAGGACCCTCCCTGGACCGGCCTGGAACACCGTCGTCCGCCCCGGCTCCACGCCAGATGCTCCGAGGTTCCTGTTCCGCGAGCATCCCCGCCCGTCTCGGTAATTCCCCTGAACAGAATCCGCGTCAGTGGCTGAGCACGGGCTGGGCCGGTGCCCTCTCTTCCCGCTCCCGGCTGGCATGGGTGCTGCCATGCAGATGGCCGGGGTTCAGGTCGGCCACCACGGGCAGGTGGTCCGAGGCCTCGCGGCCCAGCGGGTCGCGCCAGCTTGGGCCGAGCAGCGGCACGGGGCGGCAGAAGATCTCGTCCAGCCGCAGCAGGGGGCGGTGGGAAGGAAAGGTGCGGTGCCGCGTCACGGCGGGCAGCAGGGGCGAGAGGGCGCGCCAGACGGGACCGCGCCAGGACCAGTCGTTGAAGTCGCCCATCACCACCAGCGGCCCGTGCAGGCGCCGCACCAGGGCCGCCAGCCGCGCCGCCTGGTGCTGCCGCTCCCGCCAGCGCAGGCCAAGGTGGGTGGAGACGACACCGAGATACCCCCCCGGCGTGCGGACCCGCACCGAGATGGCCATGCGCGGCTCCCGCCCGGGATAGGAAAGGTCGTGCAGCGCCTCGTCCTCCATGGTCCACCGGCTGAGCAGCATGTGGCCATAGGCGCCATCCTGGGCGCGCATCGTCTCGGCCGTGGCGTGGCCCGAGAAATGGTCCCGCAGCGCGGCGAAGGGGGAAGGGCGGTCGCCCCGGCCGCGGCTCTCGACCTCCTGCACGGCCAGGATGTCCGGGTTGTGGCGGCGGATCAGCCCCATCACCCGGTCCAGGTCGTAGCGCCCGTCCGGCCCGATGGCGGAATGGATGTTCCAGGTCATCACGCGTAGCCTCATGCGGCGCCGGCCCCCGCCTCGGCGCCCTCATGCGCGGCGTCCGCCGCCTCCCCATGCCGCCTGCGCGCGGCGCGGCGGCGGAACCACGACACCAGGCTCTGCAAGCCGTAGGACATGCCGCCCCACGCCACCAGCACGACGATGAAGCCCAGTATGTCGGTGAGGGAAGGGTCGGTCATGATGCGCAGCAGGCGGTCGCCCAGCGCCGTCATCAGCACCAGGCCGGGCGCCAGGCCCAGCGCCGTGCCCACTGTGTAGTCGAGCAGCGGGATGCGGATGGCGCCGGCCACCAGGTTCACCAGGGTGAAGGGCGCCACCGGCATCAGCCGCACCATGGTGACGGCCATGATGCCGTTGCGCGCGATGCTGCGGCTGATGCGGTTGATGCGCGGCCCGAGCAGCTTGCGCAGCAGCTTCGGCCCCACCTTGCGGCCGAGCAGGTAGGTGAGCACGGCGCTGACCATGGCGCCCACCGCCGCATAGGCCAGCCCCGGCCACAGCCCGAAGGCCGCCGCCGTGGCCACGATCAGCACGTTGACCGGAAAGGCGATGAGCCCCAGCGCCATGAACAGGCCGAGGGCGATGGCCGGCCCCCAGGCGCCGTTGGCGTTCTGCATGGAGGCGCTGAAGGTTTCCGGGTTCAGGTAGGCCGAGAGCGGCGTGTAGCGCCAGACCACCCCCAGCAGCAGCACCGGCACCACCACCAGCGCGATGCGCGCCCAGAGCGGCAGCCCGTGCGAGGTGCCGTCGGCGGCGGTGAAGTCGGCCAGCAGCATGGCGGTGCCGAGGGCGCGCTGCGGGTCGGCCACCGCCTCGATCTGCGGCAGGGCCTCGCCCTCGTCCAGCTCCCCGTCCTCGATCGGCAGGAGCTGGTGGGTGCGGCCCGCGAGGCGGTCCAGCGCGCCGAACAGCCCGCCCGCCCGCACCGTCTCCGCCACCTGCTCCGGCGTGGCGGCGAGGTGCTCGGCCAGGAAGCGGTCCCGCACGCGGGCGATCATGGCGCGCTGCTCCGCCGTGGTGGCCTCCACCACGAGGTCGCACTCCGTGTCCGCGCCCATGGAGCGGTTGCAGAGGTTGGCGGAGCCGACGCGCAGCACCGTGTCGTCGATGATCGTGACCTTGGAGTGGACCATGACGTCCGCCTGCGGCGTGCGCTTGGTGCCGACATGCGGATAGACCAGCCGCACCCTGTCGGCCACGCCCGCCTCGCGCAGCAGGGTCATGAAGCGGATGCGGCCGGCGAGCATGGTGCGGTGCTCAAGCCAGGTGTGGTGCGTGCGGGGGCCGAGGATGACGACCTGGAGCCGCGGGCGGGCGCGCAGCCGGTCCGCCAGGCGGCGCGCCAGGCCGAGCGCGGTGAGGAACTGGTTCTCGATGTAGATGCTGTGCTCGGCGCGGTCGATCATCGCCTCGAACAGCCGCTCCACCTCGCGGATCTCGGGCTCGTCCTCGTAGCCGCCCTGGGTGCGGGCGATGCCCACCCGCACATCCGTCAGGTCCGGCGCCACATCGGCGGGCCAGGGCGCGGGGCGGCGGGGGACGGGCTCGCGCGGGGGCAGGTCCTCGCAGGCGCCGCGTGCCCAGCGGGCGCGGAACAGGTCGGCCAGCGCCCCGGCGGCCTCGCCATCCACCATCATCTGCACGTCGTGGAAGGGGGCGTAGGTCTCGTCGCGCGGGTCGACGCGGTGCGGGTTGACCGGGTTGTGCGCCGGGGTGTCCCAGCGGCGGATGGTCAGGTCCAACCCGCCGGAAAAGGCCAGGGTGTCGTCGATCACCGCGATCTTCTGGTGGTGCGAGGCGCCGAAGGCCACGTCCCCGTCCAGGCACAGCTCGATCTGGGCGGGGGTGTTCCATTGCAGCGCCAGCTCGGGCAGCAGCTCGCGCTCCAGCGCGTAGAGCACCGAATAGTCCCACAGCAGCAGCTTCACCCGCAGCCGGGGGCGGCGGCGCACCAGCTCGGCCAGGAAGGGGCCGAGCGTCGCGGGCATCCCGTCCGTCGCCTCGCCGGAGGGGCCGACCAGGGGGGTGCGGCTGTCGATGTCCCAGCCGGCGATCAGGATGGTCTCCCGCGCCTGCTTCATCGCCTCCCGCAGCGCGCCGTAATAGGCGGCGGCGTCGATCAGCACCGCGGCGCGGGGGGCGTGGGCGGTGCGCCACACCGTGTCGCCGGGGCGCAGCAGGGGCAGCGTGGCGTGCGGGGATAGGGGCATGACGGTGCCGCTGGCGGGGGGCTGAATGATCATCGCCATTCCGCAACGCAGCAGCCCGGAAAAAGTGTCATGCGCGAAGCGGGGGCCGCCACGCCCCAGGGTTGCGGGAGCGGCGGCGGCGGCACACGCCCCCGCCGCCCGCTTTTCTCAGGCCAGGACGCGGGCGGGGATGTTGTCCAGCAGCCGCACGTCGCCCAGCCGCGCGGCGGCGATCAGCCGGGCCTCGCCGGTCTGTCCCCCGGGCCAGGGGGCGAGCGTTTCCGGCACGACGAGCGCCAGGTAGTCCACCCCGAAGCCCTCGGCGGCCAGGGCGGCGCGCGCCTCGGCCAGGGCATCGCCCGCCGGGCGGCCGGCGGCGAGGGCCGCGGCCAGGGCGTCGAGCCGGCGGGGCAGGGCGGCCGCCCGCGCGCGGTGCTCCGGCGCGAGGCGCTGGTTGCGGGAGGACAGGGCCAGCCCGTCCGTGTCGCGCACCGTGGGCAGGCCCACGATCTCCAGCGGCAGGTGCAGGTCGGCCACCACGCGGCGGATGACCTGGAGCTGCTGCCAGTCCTTCTCGCCGAACACCGCCACGTCCGCCCGCGTCATCATGAACAGCTTGGTGCAGACGGTGGCGACGCCGCGGAAATGGCCCGGGCGCTCGGCGCCCTCCCAGCCCTCGGCGGGGCCGGCGGGCTCGATGACCGTGGCCGCGCCAGGCGGGTACATCACCGCGGGGGTGGGCAGCCAGGCGAGGTCGCAGCCCGCCTCGCGCAGCTTGGCGAGGTCGCCCGCCTCGTCGCGCGGATAGCGGTCCAGGTCCTCGCCGGGGAGGAATTGCAGCGGGTTGACGAAGATGGAGGTGACCACCGCATCCGCGCGCCGCCGCGCCTCGGCCACCAGTGCGAGGTGCCCGGCATGCAGCGCGCCCATGGTGGGCACCAGGGCGATGCGCCGGCCGGCCGCGCGCCAGGCGCCGGTGGCCGCGCGCAATCCCTCCAGTTCCCGCTCGATCCGCATGTGCTTCAGCTCCTCCGGCCGGTGTTTCGCGCTCCTCTGCCGCCTCCGCGCGATCGGCGCAACGGGGGCGCGGCCCTGGCCGAGCGGCGCGGGGCGGCGCCCATGGCTTGACGCAGGCGCCGCCGCGCGGGATCACCCCCGCCTGCCCAGGCGCGAAAGGTTCGACGATGCAGCGCGTGTTCTCCGGAATCCAGCCTTCCGGCATCCCCACCCTCGGCAACTATCTGGGTGCCATCCGCAACTGGGTGCCCATGATGGACGACCATGAGTGCATCTACTGCGTGGTGGACCTGCACGCGATCACCCAGCCCTTCGACCCGAAAACGCTGGCGCGGCAGACGCGCGAGATGGCCGCGGCGCTGATCGCCTGCGGCGTGACGCCGGACCGCTGCACCCTGTTCGTGCAGAGCCATGTTCACGCCCATGCCCGGCTGGCCTGGCTGTTCAACTGCGTGGCGCGGCTCGGCTGGCTGAACCGGATGACCCAGTTCAAGGACAAGGCGGGCAAGGACCGCGAGAACGCCGGCGCCGGCCTCTATGTCTATCCCAACCTGATGGCGGCCGACATCCACGCCTACCACGCCACCCGCGTGCCGGTGGGCGAGGACCAGAAGCAGCACCTGGAGCTGGCCAACGACATCGGCGAGAAGTTCAACCACGACTACGGCGTGGAGTTCTTCCCCCACATCGAGCCGATCATCCAGGGTGTCGCCGCGCGGGTGATGAGCCTGCGGGACGGCACCAGGAAGATGAGCAAGTCGGACCCCTCCGACCAGTCGCGCATCAACCTGACGGACGATGCCGACGCCATCGCGCTGAAGATCCGCCGCGCCAAGACCGACGCCGAGCCGCTGCCGGCCGAGCTTTCGGGGCTGGAGGCGCGGCCGGAGGCGCGCAACCTGGTGGGCATCCTGGCCGCCATCACCGGCTCCACGCCGGAGGCGGTGCTGCGCGAGCATGAGGGGCAGGGCTTCGGCACCTTCAAGGGCGTGCTGACCGAGGCGCTGGTGGCGCATCTCGGCCCGATCCAGGCGGAGATGCGGCGGCTGCTCGACGACCCGGCGGCGGTGGACGCCGCGCTGCGGACGGGGGCGGACAAGGCCGCCGCCATCGCCGAGCCGATCGTGCAGAAGGCCGAGGAACTGATGGGCTTCCTGCCCCGCCGCTGAGGCGCCGCCCGGCCCCGTGCAGGGCCGCCGCCCCGCCCCGCCCCGCCGCGTGCGCGGCGGCGGGGGGCATGGAGACGGAAAATTAGCATCGCGCCGGCTAGCTTGCGGTGGCCGGCCCAGGGCCACATGCAGGAGGCGAGAGCGGCGGGGGCGGCACGATCCGTGCCCTGAAATCCGATTTCCAAGGATGCCCCATGCCCCTCTTCTCGCCACCGCCCGCGGAAGAGCGCCGCCGCCTCGACGCGCTGCTGGCCCTGAACCTGCTGGAAACCCCGCCCAGCGAGAGCTACGACCGCATCACCCGGCTCGCCAGCCAGATGCTCGGCACGCCCCTGGCCGCCGTGTCGCTGACCGACGCCAACCGGCAATGGTTCAAGTCCGCCCTTGGCACCGCGGGGCGGGAGATCCCGCGCCACCAGGCGCCCTGCGCCGTGGTCAGCACCACCCGCCAGCCGCTGGTGGTGCGGGACATGCAGGAGGATGAGCGCTTCATCGGCAGCCCGCTGGTGGCGGCGGGCCTCCGCTTCTACGCCGGGGCGCCGCTGGTGACGCAGGACGGGCAGGGCCTCGGCGCCATGTGCGTGCTCGACGTCACGCCGCGCCAGGTCACGCCGGCCGAGCTGCGGGGCCTCACCGACCTCGCCGCCATGGTGATGGCGCAGGTGGAGCTGGAGCACGCCTTCGGCCGCATCGACCCGGTGAGCGGCCTGCCCAACCGGCTGCAGTTCCTGGACGAGTTCGCCGCCCGCCCGGAAGCGGCGGGGGGTGTCGCGCTGCTGGCCGACCTGTCCCATTCTAGCCAGTTCGGCCAGGCGCTGGCGGTGCTGGGGCCGGCCTATGTCGAGGCGATGACGCGGCACGGCGCGGGCGTGCTGCAGCGCGTGCTGGGCGGGCGGAACGGGCTCTACCACATCGGCGGCTGCGCCTTCCTGGTTCTGCTGGACGAGGCGCGGCCGGGCGGCTGGCAGGCGGCGGTGGCGGCGCTGGAGGCGGCCTTCGAGGCCCCCGTGCCTTTCGGCGACATACCGGTGGCGGCCACGCCCACCTTCGGAGTGGCCTGCTTCGGGCCCGGCGGCGGCACGGCAGGCGGAAGCGGAGCGGGCGGAAGCGGGGCTGAGGACGTGCTGCGCGCCGCCGCCAGCGCCGCCGAGGAAGCACGCCGCGCCGGCCTCAGCGCCAGCCTCTACAGCCCCGACAGCGAAGCGCGCAGCCGCCGCCGCCTCCGCCTGCTGGCCGACATGCGCCCCGCCCTGGAGGCGGAGGACCAGCTCAGCCTCGTCTTCCAGCCGCGCATCGAGATCGGCTGCGGGCGGTGCCGGGGCGCCGAGGCGCTGCTGCGCTGGCACCATTCCGAGCTGGCCGCCGTGCCGCCCGGGGAGTTCATCCCGCTGGTCGAGCAGACGGCGCTGACCCGGCCGGTGACGCAATGGGTGATCCACCGGACCGCCGCGCAGCTCGCGGCGCTGCGGCGGGACGGGCTGGGGCTCCGGCTCTCGGTGAACGTCTCGGCGGTGAACCTGTCGGAGCCGGACTTCGCCGAGCGGCTGGTCGGCACCCTGGCGCGGCACGGGCTGGAGCCGCAGGCGATGGAGCTGGAATTCACCGAAAGCGCCCTGATGAGCAATGGCGCCGCCGCGATGGAGCAGCTGCGGGCGCTGCGGCAGATGGGGGTGGACATCGCCCTCGACGATTTCGGCACCGGCTACAGCACCTTCTCCTACCTCCAGACCCTGCCGGCCAACATCCTCAAGCTGGACCAGTCCTTCATCCGTGGCCTTTCCGCCAGCGCGCGGGACCGGCGGCTGGTGGCCACCATGATCCAGCTCGCCCACGATCTCGGCCACCGCGTGGTGGCCGAGGGGGTGGAGGACCAGGAGGCGCTCGACTTCCTGGCGGCGCGTGGCTGCGACGAGGCGCAGGGCTACCTGATCGCCCGGCCGATGGCGGAGCCGGCCCTGCGGGGCTGGCTGGCGGGGCGCCTCCGGGCGGGCGCGTGACGGGTGGGCGCGTGACGGGCGGGCGCGTGAGGGGCGCCGCCCGAAGCCCTCAGGCGGGCAGCAGCAGCGTCGCCGCCGCCTGTGCCGCGATGCCCTCGCCCCGCCCGGTGAAGCCCAGCCTCTCCGTGGTGGTGGCCTTCACCGAGACGCGGGCCAGCGGGATGCCCATCAGCTCGGCCAGCCGCGCCCGCATGGCGTCCGCATGCGGCCCGATCTTGGGGCGCTCGCAGATCAGCGTGACATCCGCATGGGTGATGACGCCGCCGCGCGCCGCCACGCGGCCGGCGGCGTGGCGCAGGAAGCGGGCGCTGTCGGCGTCCTTCCATTCCGCCTCGCTGGGCGGGAAGTGGCGGCCGATGTCGCCCTCGGCCAGCGCGCCATAGATGGCGTCGCACAGCGCGTGCACGCCCACATCGGCGTCCGAATGGCCGTCCAGCCCCAGGCTGTGCGGGATGGTCAGGCCGCACAGCACCAGGGGCCGGCCCTCCACCAGCCGGTGGACGTCGAAGCCGGTGCCCATGGCGGGCAGGTAGCGCGGCAGCAGGGCGGCCTCGGCGCGGGCCAGGTCCTCGGGGTAGGTCACTTTCAGGTTGCTCTCCGATCCGGGCAGCAGGGCCACGTCCAGCCCGGCGGCCTCCAGCAGGGCGGCGTCGTCGGTGGCTTCTTCGCGCGCGGCGCGGTGCGCGTCCAGCAGGGCGGGGTAGCGGAAGGCCTGCGGCGTCTGGGCGCGGAACAGCCCGGCGCGCGGCACGGTGCGCAGGATGCGGCCCGAAGCGCCGGCCTTCAGCGTGTCGCTCACCGGCTGGGCGGGAATGGCGCCAGGATGTTCGGCCAGGGCGGCGAGCAGGGCGGGCACGGTGCCGCGCGGCAGGGCGGGGCGGGCGCCGTCATGCACCAGCACCAGCTCCGGCGGGCGGGTGGCCAGCGATTCGAGGCCCCGCCGCACGCTGTCCTGCCGCGTGGCGCCGCCGGTGACGGGGGGCAGGCAGGGCAGGCCGGCGAGCAGCGCCGCCACCGTCTCCGCCTCGCCTTCCGGCACCACGGGGAGGATGGCGTCCACCCCGCCATCGGCCAGCAGGGCCTCGGCGGCATGGCGCAGCACGGGGCGGCCGAGCAGGGGGAGGTACTGCTTCGGCACCTCGGCGCCGAAGCGGCTGCCGCGCCCGGCGGCCATGAGAAGGGCGATCACACGCATGGCGCGGACCCTAGCCGCAGCGCCTCGCCGCGCCCAGGGGGTGGGGCGCGGCACGCCGCCTTGCGGCCCGCGCATGGCCGGGTTTGCTTGCCTCCTGGGCGGTTGCGCATGGACGGCGGGCGGCGCTGCCACTAGATTGCTCAAATCATGAGCATCGCCCCCATCTCCTCCCCGGCCGACACGCCGCGCCTGCGGCCGATCATGGTCGGCGCGATCCGCATCGATGCGCCGGTGATCCTGGCGCCCATGTCCGGCGTCACGGATCTGCCCTTCCGCCGGCTCTGCCGCGAGCTGCAGGCGCCGATGGTGGTGAGCGAGATGATCGCCAGCCAGGCCATGGTGCGCGAGAACCGGCAGACGCTGAAGATGGCCGAGGTGGACGGCTTCGGCGGCCCGACCAGCGTGCAGCTCGCCGGCTGCGACCCGGCGGTGATGGCCGAGGCGGCGAAGCTGGCGGTGGATCATGGCGCCGCCATCGTGGACATCAATTTCGGCTGCCCGGTGAAGAAGGTGGCGATCGGCCAGCAGGCCGGCAGCGCGCTGATGCGCGACGAGATCGGCGCCGCCCGCATCCTGGAGGCGGTGGTCAGGGCGGTGCCCGGGCCGGTGACGCTGAAGATGCGCATGGGGTGGGACCACAGCAGCCTGAACGCGCCGCGCCTGGCGAAGATCGCGGAGGAATGCGGCATCCGGCTGGTGACGGTGCATGGCCGCACCCGGCAGATGCTCTACACCGGCACAGCCGACTGGGCCTTCGTGGCCAAGGTCAAGCAGGCGGTGGGCATCCCCGTCATCGTCAATGGCGACATCCTGACGCCGGAGCACGCGGCCGAGGCGCTGCGCCAGTCGGGCGCCGACGGCGTGATGATCGGGCGCGGCTGCTATGGCCGGCCCTGGCTGCTGGCGCGCACGGCGGCCTACCTCACCACGGGCGAGGCGCTGCCGGAGCCCGACCTCGCCACGCAGTACGGCATCGTGCTGCAGCACTACCGGGCGATGCTGGAGCACCATGGCAGCCACCCTGGCGTGCGCCTCGCCCGCAAGCACCTCGCCTGGTATTCCAAGGGCCTGCCAGGCTCGGCCGAGTTCCGCGTCAAGGTGAACCAGGCCGAGACGCAGGCCGCGGCCGAGGCGCTGCTGGCCGAGTTCTACCTGCCGCTGATCGAGCAGGGGGTGGAGGCGGTGCGCGACACCTACCGCGATGCCGGAATGGATTCCCTGGCCGCATGAGCGCCGCCATGACGGGCACCGCCCCCCGCCGCCCGCCAGCTCCCCCGCCGGGCCCCGGCCCCGTGGCGGCACCGCCCGGGGCGGAGATCCGGCCGCTGCCGGATGCGCTGGCGCTGCTTTCCGCCCTGCCCGTGCCCATGGTGGTGCTGGATGCGGAGGGGCGCTTCCGCTTCGCCAACCCGGCGGCCGAGCAGTTCTTCCAGCTTTCCGCCACCACCCTGGCGCAGATGCGGCTTGCCGACCTGCTGCCGCCCGACAGCCGGCTGTTCGCCATGGTGGAGCAGGTGCGGGTGCAGGACGCGCCCGTGTCCGACCACGACCTGACGCTGGAAAGCCCACGCCTGCACCGCACGGGCGTGGCCGCCCATGGCGCGCCGCTGCCGGAGATGCCGGGGGCGGTGGTGCTGACCCTGCAGGATGGCAGCAAGGCACAGCGGCTGGACCGGCAGCTCAACTTCCGCGGCGCCGCGCGCGGCGCCTCCGCCATGGCGGAGATGCTGGCGCATGAGGTGAAGAACCCGCTCAGCGGCATCCGCGGCGCGGCGCAGCTCCTGGAGCAGTCCGCCAGCGAGGAGGACCGCGAGCTCTGCACCCTGATCCAGGACGAGGCGGACCGCATCCGCACCCTGGTCGAGAAGATGGAGATGTTCTCCGAGCGCCCGGTGGAGCGCGCGCCCGTGAACATCCACGAGGTGATGGACCATGTGCGGCGCATCGCCGCGCGCGGCTTCGCCAGCCACCTGCGCATCACCGAGGACTACGACCCCTCGCTGCCATCGGTGCTGGGCAACCGCGACCTGCTGGTGCAGATCCTGCTCAACCTGGTGAAGAACGCCGCCGAGGCGGTGGAGCCGGAGGGTGGCGAGATCCATCTCTCCACCGCCTATCACCATGGGGTGCGCATCGCCATTCCCGGCTCGCGCGAGCGGGTGCACGTGCCCCTGCAGGTGAGCGTGCGCGACAACGGCCCCGGCATTCCCGAGGAGGTGGCCTCCACCCTGTGGGAGCCCTTCGTCACCACCAAGCGGGGCGGGCAGGGGCTCGGCCTCGCCCTTGTCGCCAAGCTGGTGGCCGACCAGGGGGGGCTGATCGAGTGCGACACGCGGCCCGGCCGCACGGTGTTCCGCCTTTCCCTGCCCGTGTGCCCAGCCGACCTTCCCGCCCCGCGCAAGATCCGAGACGCATGACCGACGCACGCACCATCCTCGTGGCCGATGACGATCGGGCCATCCGCACGGTTCTGTCCCAGGCGCTCGGGCGCGCCGGCTACACGGTGCGGGCCACCTCCTCCGCCGCCACGCTGTGGCGCTGGGTGGAGGAGGGCGCCGGCGACCTCGTGATCACCGACGTCGTCATGCCCGACGAGAACGGGCTCGACCTGGTGCCCCGCATCCGGCGTGTGCGGCCGGAGCTGCGCGTGGTGGTGATGTCCGCGCAGTCCACCTTCATGACGGCGGTGAAGGCCGCCCAGCGCGGCGCCTTCGAGTACCTGCCCAAGCCTTTCGACCTGAAGGAGCTGCTGGCCGTCGTCGCCCGCGCGCTGACGGCGCCCGCCGCGGCGGCCTCGGCCGAGGAGGCGGACGAGGAGGAGCGCCTGCCGCTGGTCGGCCGCAGCCCGGCCATGCAGGAGATCTACCGCACCGTCGCGCGGCTGACGACCACCGACCTCACCGTGATGATCACCGGCGAGAGCGGCACGGGCAAGGAGCTGGTGGCGCGTGCCCTGCACGATTACGGCCGCCGCCGCACCGGGCCCTTCGTCGCCATCAACATGGCCGCCATCCCGCGCGAGCTGATCGAGAGCGAGCTGTTCGGGCATGAGCGCGGCGCCTTCACCGGCGCGCTGGCGCGCGGCGTCGGCCGCTTCGAGCAGGCGGCCGGCGGCACGCTGTTCCTCGACGAGATCGGCGACATGCCGCCCGAGGCGCAGACCCGCCTGCTGCGCGTGCTGCAGGAGGGGGAGTTCACCACCGTCGGCGGCCGCAACCCGATCAAGGCCAATGTCCGCATCGTGGCGGCGACGCACCGCGACCTGCGGCAGGCGATCCGCGGCGGCATGTTCCGCGAGGACCTGTTCTACCGTCTCAACGTGGTGCCGATCCGCCTGCCGCCGCTGCGCGAGCGGATCGAGGACATCCCGCTGCTGGCGCGCCACTTCCTGGACCGCGCCAAGACCTCCGGCCTGCCCTCCAAGCAGCTCGACCAGGGGGCGGTGGACCGGCTGCGGCAGCATGCCTGGCCCGGCAACGCGCGCGAGCTGGAGAACCTGATGCGGCGCCTCGCGGCGCTCTACCCGCAGGAGGTGATCGGCGCCGATGCCGTGGCCGCCGAGCTGGCCGAGGCGGAGCCGCTGGCCGAGCTGGAGCTGCGCGGCCCCGAGACGCTGGAACAGGCGGTGGAGCGCCACCTGTCCTCCTTTGTCGCGGCGCAGAAGGACGGGCTGCCGGTGCGCGACCTTTATGAGCGGGTGCTGGCCGAGGTGGAGCGGCCGCTGCTGCGCCTGGCGCTCGCCGCCACGCGCGGCAACCAGATCAAGGCCGCGGCCATGCTGGGCCTCAACCGCAACACGCTGCGCAAGAAGATCCGCGAGCTCGACCTGCCCGTGGTGCGCGGTCTGTCGTGAGCGGCGAGGCGCCGGGCCCCGGCCGCGGGGAGGAGGGCGCCGCCTCCTCCCGGCCTTCCTGGGCCCGGCGGCTGATGGACCTGATGTTCGGCCGCGCCATGACGCTGGCGCTGGCGGTGGGCGCGCTGCTGCTCGGCATCGGCACCTTCACCCTGCTCTCGGGCGGCAGCCCCTTCGGCCCGACGCGGCCGGGGCAGGTGGTGGCCATGGTGCTGGTCAACGCCGCCTTCCTGCTGCTGCTGCTGGCCTCCCTGACGGCGCGGCTGGTGCGGATGTGGGCGGAGCGGCGGCGCGGCTCGGCCGGGTCGCGGCTGCATGTGCGGCTGGTCATGCTGTTCAGCGTGGTGGCGGTGGTGCCGGCGCTGCTGGTGGCCACCTTCGCCGCCGTGTTCTTCAACCTCGGCATCCAGGCCTGGTTCAGCGACCGGGTGCGCGAGACGCTGGAGGCCAGCCTCGTCGCCTCCCGCGCCTATCTGGACGAGCACCGCAACACCATCCGCGCCGACGCGCTGGCCATGGCGGCCGACCTCAACCGCAACGGGCGCCTGCTGGACGACAACCAGTATGTCTTCGCGCGCATCCTGGCCAGCCACACGGCGCTGCGGGGGCTCACGGAGTCGATCGTCTTCGAGCCGGTGCTGAACCGCGTGGTCAGCCATGCGGGGCTCACCACCACCGCGGTGCTGAGCCCGCTGCCCGCCTGGGCCATGGAGGTGGCGCGCAGCGGCGAGGTGGCGGTGCTGCCGGGGGAGAGCGAGGAAGGGCGGGTGCGCGCCCTGGTGGAGCTGGACATCGGCCCGGGGCTGATGCTGCTGATCGGGCGCCCCGTCGATCCGGGCGTGATCGAGCACATGCAGCGGACGGAGCTGGCCTTCCAGCAATACGACCAGCTCGACCGCAACCGTTCGGGGCTGCAGGTCACCTTCGCCATGATCTTCGCCATCGCCGCGCTGCTGGTGCTGATGGCGGCGGTGCTGATCGGCCTCGTCATCGCCAACCAGATCGCGCGGCCGCTCTCCCGCCTCATCGTGGCCGCCGAGCGGGTGCGGGGCGGCGACCTGTCGGTGCGGGTGACGGAGGGGCAGGGGGATGACGAGGTCGGCTCCCTCAGCCGCGCCTTCAACCGCATGACCAACCAGCTCGCCGCCCAGCGCAGCGAGCTGATGGAGGCCTACCGCCAGATCGACGAGCGGCGCCGCTTCACCGAGACGGTGCTGTCCGGCGTCTCGGCCGGCGTGGTGGGGCTCGACATCGAGGGCCGCATCAACCTGCCCAACCGCCGCGCCAGCGAGCTGCTGGGGCTGGAGCTGGAAAGCGAGCTGGGCGTGCCGCTGAGCCAGGTGGTGCCCGAGTTCGCGCCGCTGCTGGAGCCGGTGCTGGCGGCGCCGGACCGGCCGCGCACGGGCGAGATCCGCATCGGCCCCGCCAGCGAGCGGCGGACGCTGATGGCGCGGATCGGCGCCGAGATCCAGCGCGGCGAGGTGGTGGGCTTCGTCGTCACCTTCGACGACATCACCGAGTTGCTCTCGGCCCAGCGCAAGGCCGCCTGGTCCGACGTGGCGCGGCGCATCGCGCACGAGATCAAGAACCCGCTCACCCCCATCCAGCTTTCCGCCGAGCGGCTGAAGCGGCGCTACCTCAAGGAGATCCAGTCCGACCCCGAGACCTTCAAGGCCTGCACCGACACCATCGTGCGCCAGGTGGGCGACATCGGGCGGATGGTGGACGAGTTCTCCGCCTTCGCCCGGATGCCGCAGCCGGTGATCCGCCCCGAGCCGCTGGCGCAGATGGCCCGCGAGGCGCTGATCCTGCAGCAGAACGCCCATCACGATCTCGTCTACACCACCCGCATCCCCGAGGAGCTGCCGCGCGTGCCCTGCGACCGGCGGCTGATCGGGCAGGCGCTGACCAACCTGCTCTCGAACGCCGCCGATGCCGTGGTCGCCCGCCTGCAGGCCGAGGCGGCGGAGGGGCGGGAGCCCGAGCCCGGCGCCATCGCCCTGTCCGTCGAGCCGCAGGGGGAGTGGGTGACGCTGGCGGTGGAGGACAACGGCATCGGCCTGCCCCAGGGCGAGGAGCGGGAGCGGATCACGGAACCGTATGTGACGCATAAACCAAAAGGGACTGGCCTTGGTCTTGCCATCGTCAAGAAGATCATGGAGGACCATGGGGGGCGGCTGTTGCTGACCGAGCGGGAGGCAACGAAAGACGGCCCCGCGCGTGGTACCCGTGCGGCGCTGGTTCTGCCCCTGCGCGGCGCGGCGGAGGGTGCCGGTACGGACATGGCGGGAAAGACCACGGAGATGCAACGGCATGGCGCATGATATCCTGATCGTCGATGACGAGCCGGACATCCGCGCGCTGATCGAGGGCATCCTTTCGGACGAGGGCTACGACACCCGCGTCGCGCAGAACTCGGACACCGCCCTGGCGGCCTTCCGCGCCCGCCGGCCGAGCCTCGTGATCCTCGACATCTGGCTGCAGAACTCGCGCCTCGACGGGCTCGGCATCCTGGAGGCCATGCAGCGCGAGGAGCCGCAGGTGCCGGTGGTGATGATCTCCGGCCACGGCACCATCGAGACGGCGGTGCAGGCGATCCAGCAGGGTGCCTACGACTTCATCGAGAAGCCCTTCAAGTCGGACCGGCTGATCCTGATCGCCGAGCGGGCGCTGGAGGCGGCGCGGCTGAAGCGGGAGGTGAGCGAGCTGAAGCTGCGCGCCGGGCCGGAAACCGAGCTGCTCGGCACCTCCTCCCTGATCAGCCAGCTTCGCGGCGCCATCGACCGCGTGGCGCCGACCGGCAGCCGGGTGCTGATCTCGGGCCCGGCCGGCGCCGGCAAGGAGGTGGCGGCGCGGATGATCCATGCCCGCTCGCGCCGCAGCAACGAGCCCTTCGTCGCGCTGAACTGCGCCACGCTGAACCCGGGCCGCTTCGAGGAGGAGCTGTTTGGCGTGGAGGCGGCGGCGGACGGGCAGGGGGCGCCCCGCCGCGCCGGCGTGCTGGAGCGCGCCCATGGCGGCACGCTGCTGCTGGACGAGGTGGCGGACATGCCGCTGGAAACCCAGGGCAAGATCGTCCGCGCACTACAGGAGCAGGGCTTCGAGCGGGTCGGCGGCGCCACGCGGGTGAAGGTGGATGTGCGGGTGCTGGCCACCACCAACCGTGACCTGGCCGCCGAGATCACGGCCGGGCGCTTCCGCGAGGATCTCTATTACCGCCTCGCCGTGGTGCCGCTGCGGGTGCCCTCGCTGCGCGAGCGGCGGGAGGACGTGCCGGTGCTGGCCCGCCACTTCATGGCCCGCTCGGCCGAAAGCTCCGGCGTGCCGGCGCGCGAGCTGTCCGAGGACGTGCTGGCGGCGATGCAGGCCTATGACTGGCCGGGCAATGTGCGCCAGCTCCGCAACCTGGTGGACTGGCTGCTGATCATGGCGCCGGGCGGCCCCGGCGAGCCGATCCGCCCCGAGATGCTGCCGCCCGAGGTGGGCTCGGCCGCGCCCGCCGCGCTGAAGCTCGACCGCTCCTCCGAGATCATGACCCTGCCGCTGCGCGAGGCGCGCGAGCTGTTCGAGCGGCAGTACCTGGAGGCGCAGCTGCTGCGCTTCGGCGGCAACATCAGCCGCACGGCCAACTTCGTCGGCATGGAGCGCAGCGCGCTGCACCGCAAGCTGAAGTTCCTGGGCGTGCAGGCCGAGGACCGCGCCGCGCCGGGCTGAGGCTGCGGCGCAGGGCCGGGAAGGGCGGCCTTTCCAGCCTTTTTTGCGCGCCGCGCCATTGCCCGTGCGGGCCGATGGCGCGAAGCTGCGCGCTTCCCGCGAACCACGAGGAAGAGAGTCAGGGCATGTCCCGCATCGCCTATGTCAATGGCCGCTACGTCCCGCAGCGCGAGGCCAGCGTGAATGTCGAGGATCGCGGCTACCAGTTCGGCGATGGCATCTATGAGGTGGTCCATCTCTATGGCGGCCGCTTCATCGACGAGGACCGGCACCTGGACCGGCTGGAGCGTTCGCTGCGCGAGATCCGCCTGCCCATGCCGCTGACGCGCCAGGCGCTGTCCCATGTGCTGCGCGAGGTGGCGCGCCGCAACCGCGTGACCGAGGGGCTGCTCTACATGCAGGTCACGCGCGGCGTGGCGCGGCGCGACCATCCCTTTCCGGCCACCCCCGTGGCGCCGGCGCTGGTGGTGACGGTCAAGCGCATCGCGCCCTATCCGGCGAGCGTGGACAACTGGGGGGCGGGAGCGATCACCCTGCCGGACCTGCGCTGGGCGCGGCGGGACATCAAGAGCGTGAACCTGCTGCCCAACGTGCTGGCCCGCCAGGCCGCGCGCGAGCAGGGCGCGGCCGAGGCCATCCTCTACGAGGAGGCGACGGGCGTCGTCACGGAAGGGGCGGCCACCAGCTTCTGGATCGTCGATGAGCAGGGCGTCATCCGCACCCGGCCGCTCTCGCACGATATCCTGCCGGGCTGCACCCGCGCCGCGCTGATGGCGGAGCTGCGCGAGGCGGGCATCGGCTTCTCCGAGGCGCCCTTCACGCTCGACGAGGTGCGGCGCGCGCGCGAGGCCTTCATCACCTCCGCCACCTCCTTCGTGAAGCCGATCGTGCGGATCGACGGCCAGGAGGTGGGCGACGGCAAGCCCGGCCCCGTCACCCGCCAGCTCTTCGACATCTTCGCGCGCCATGTGAAGGGCGCCGTGAAGAACGCGGCGTGAGCGTGGCGGACCTGCCCGTCCCGCGGGCAATCCTGTGGGACTGGGACAACACGCTGGTGGATGCCTGGGCCGGTGTGCAGGCGGGGATGAACGCCGCGCTGCGCGGCTTCGGCATGCCGGAATGGAGCATCGGGGAGGTGCGGGCGCGTGCCCGGCTCTCGCTCCGCGACGCCTTTCCGGCGATCTTCGGGGATGAATGGGGGCGGGCGCGGGAGCTGTTCTACGCCGAGGTGCGCGCCCGCCACCTGGAGGTGCTGAACCCGCTCCCCGGCACGCTGGAGGCGCTGGAGGCGGCAAGCCCCTGGCCGCTCGGCATCGTCTCCAACAAGCAGGGGCCGATCCTGCGGCGCGAGGCGGAGCATCTGGGCTGGGCGCCGCGCTTCGGCGCGCTGGTGGGGGCGGGGGACGCGGCGGAGGACAAGCCCGCCGCGGCGCCCGTGCTGATGGCGCTGGAAAGGCTGGGCGTGGCACCGGGGCCGGAGGTCTGGTTCATCGGCGACACGGGCGTGGACATGCGGGCGGCGCGGGCCGCGGGCTGCGCCGCCGTGCTGCTGGGGGACGCCGCGCATGACGGGGGGGTGGCGGCGCTGGCCCCGGATGCGGTTTTCGCGGATGGCCATGCGCTCGCCAAATGCTTGCGCGGCCTTGCCAAGACACCCCTGCCTGCGTGATCTTGCGGGCGAACCGGCGGGCACCCCGCCCGCCGGGGCGACGCCCCGTCCGCACGCGAAGGCCGCGAAAAACGGCCCGCCAGGGGTGACCCGCCAAGAACAAGAAGGACCGAGCCCATGGCCGCCGAGAAGTCCCAAAATGTTCAGGACGTCTTCCTGAACCATGTCCGCAAGAGCAAGACGCCCGTCACCATCTTCCTGGTCAACGGCGTGAAGCTCCAGGGCATCATCACCTGGTTCGACAATTTCTCCGTCCTGCTGCGCCGGGACGGTCACACCCAGCTGGTCTACAAGCACGCCATCAGCACCGTCATGCCGGGCGCGCCGATCATGCTGTTCGATGCCACGGCCGCCGGTGCCGGCGCCACCCCGGGCGCGTCCCAGGGCGGCACCGTCTCCGTGACGCGCGAAGGCACCATGACACTGCAACGCGAGGTCAACCCTGTCGGCTCCTCCGACTGAGAACAACGCGGCGGGGGGCGGCAAGCCCACCCTCGCCGCCGTTCTGCTGCCCTTCGAGCGCCCGGCGCGCCCGGGCGGCACCGAGGGCGTCGTGCCCTTTCCCGAATCCCGCGCCGCCAACCGCGCGGCCGAGGCGCGGCTGGCCGAGGCCGTGGGCCTCGCCGCCTCGATCGGCCTGACCATCGTCCACAGCGCGGTGTTTCCGCTGCGCGCCCGCCGCCCGGCCACGCTGCTGGGCGAGGGGCAGGTGGAGATGGCGCGCGAGGCGATCGAGGAGCACCAGATCGGCGTCGTCGTCGTCGATGCGGCGCTGTCGCCCGTGCAGCAGCGCAACCTGGAGCGCGCCTGGGGCTGCAAGGTCATCGACCGCACCGGGCTGATCCTGGAGATCTTCGGCGAGCGCGCCCGGACGCGGGAAGGCACGTTGCAGGTCGAGCTGGCGCATCTGGAATACCAGCGTACCCGGCTCGTCCGCTCCTGGACCCACCTGGAGCGGCAGCGGGGTGGCTTCGGCTTCCTCGGCGGCCCGGGCGAGAGCCAGATCGAGATCGATCGCCGGCTGATCGGCGAGCGGATCGTCAAGCTCAAGCGCGAGCTGGAGCAGGTGCGGCGCACCCGTGGCCTGCACCGCGCGGCGCGCACCCGCGTGCCGTTCCCGGTGGTGGCGCTGGTGGGCTATACCAATGCCGGCAAGTCCACGCTGTTCAACGCGCTGACCGGCGCGGGCGTGTTCGCGCAGGACCAGCTCTTCGCCACGCTCGACCCCACCATGCGGGCCATCCGGCTGCCCTCGGGCCGCACGGTGATCCTGTCCGACACGGTGGGCTTCATCAGCGACCTGCCGACCCAGCTCATCGAGGCGTTCCGCGCCACGCTGGAGGAGGTGGCCTCGGCCGACATCATCCTGCATGTGCGGGACGTGGCGCATCCGGACACCGGCGCGCAGCGGGCCGACGTGATGGGCGTGCTGAACGGCATGGCCAGCGGCCCCGACCCGGCGCTCGACGAGAACTGGCCTGCCCGCACCATCGAGGTGCTGAACAAGGCCGACCTGCTGGGTGGCGTCGCCGATGTTCCGGGGGGTGACGATGCCGCCTCGGTCGCCGTCTCGGCGCTGACGGGGGAGGGGCTGGAGGCGCTGCGCGCGGCGCTCGACGCCCGGCTGGCGGCGGGGATGGAGCAGGTGGAATACACCCTCGCCAACAGCGACGGCGCCCGCCTCGCCTGGCTCTATGAGCATGGCGAGGTGCTTTCCCGCGAGGATGGGGATGAGAGCGTCCGCCTCAGCGTCCGCATCTCGCCCGCCGACCGTGCCCGCTTCGAGCAGCAGAACTGACCGCGACAGGGAACCCCATGCGCTTCAACGACAAGATGGCGGCCGAGGTCGCCACCCTGCTGCGGGACGCCTCGCTGGCCGAGATCAAGCCGCGCTTCCGCCGCCTGGCGAGCGGTGCCATCCGCGCCAAGAGCAGCGCCACGGACCTGGTGACGGATGCGGACGAGGCGGCGGAGCGCGTCATCACCGCCGCGCTGGCCGAGTGCTTCCCCGGCTGCGTGGTGGTGGGCGAGGAGGCCTGCGCCGCCGATGCCGGCGTGCTGGGCCGCCTGGCGGGGGCGGACCTCGCCTTCGTGGTGGACCCGGTGGACGGCACCGCCAACTTCGCCGCCGGCGTGCCGCTGTTCGGCTGCATGGCGGCGGCGGTGGTGAAGGGCGAGGTGGTGGCTGCCTGGATCCACGACCCGATGGGCGACGACACCGCCATTGCGCTGCGGGGCGAGGGGGCCTGGATCGAGGCGCCGGACGGGCACCGGGTGGCGCTGCGGGTGGCGCCGCCGGCACCGGTGGAGCGGATGATCGCTGCCGTGTCCTGGACCTATATCGAGGAGCCGGTTCGCTCGCAGCTGACGGCGCGGCTGCCGCGCTTCGCGGGCGGCGTGCATTTCCGCTGCGCCGCCCATGAGTACCGGCTGCTGGCCACGGGCAACGCCCATGTCGCCGTCTACAACCGCCTGATGCCCTGGGACCATCTGCCGGGCTGGCTGCTGCACCGGGAGGCGGGCGGCCACAGCGCCCGCTTCGACGGCAGCGAGTACCGCCCCGAGCACACGGGCGGCGGGCTGATCGCCGCACCAGACAAGGCAAGCTGGGAGGCGGCGCGCGAGGCGCTGCTCGGCGCCTAGAGCAGTTTCCCGACCCGTCCGGCGGGGCTTGCGCCGGGCGGATCAGCCCTCCATCCGCTTCACCTGCTGCCAAAGGGCCTCCATCCGCTCCAGCCCGGCATCGGCCGGGCTCTGGCCCTCCGTGGAGAGATGCGCCTCCACCGCGTTGAAGCGGCGCTCGAACTTGGCATTGGCGCCGCGCAGGCAGGCCTCGGGGTCGAGGTCCAGCTTGCGGGCGAGGTTGGCCAGCACGAACAGCATATCGCCCAGCTCGTCCGCCAGCCGCTCGGGCTCGGCGCCGGGCAGCTCGGCGCGCAACTCGGCTGTTTCCTCGGCCAGCTTGTCCAGCACTGCCTCGGCGTCCGGCCAGTCGAAGCCCACGCGCGCGGCGCGGCGGGTCAGCTTGGCGGCGCGCGTCAGGGCGGGCAGGGCGGCGGGAATGCCGGCCAGGGTGCCCGTCTCGGCGCGGGCGGCGCGCTCGGCCTGCTTCTGGACTTCCCAGGCCTGGTTCTGCATGGCGGTGTCGCGCGCCGCGGCCTCGCCGAACACATGCGGATGGCGGCGGATCATCTTGTCGGAGATGGTGTCCGCCACGGCGGTGAAGTCGAAGGCGCCGGCCTCGCGCGCCATCTGCGCGTGATAGACGACCTGGAAGAGCAGGTCGCCCAGCTCGTCCTGCAGTGCCGGCATGTCGGCGCGCTGGATGGCATCCGCCACCTCGTAGGCTTCCTCGATGGTGTAGGGCGCGATCGAGGCGAAGTCCTGCTCCCGGTCCCAGGGGCAGCCATCGGGCGCGCGCAGCCGGGCCATGATGGCGAGGAGGCGGGCGAGTGCCTGGGCGGGGTCCCGGGAGGCGTCATCCACGGTGTCGATCCTTGTCGGCAAGGGCGTTCACGTCAGGCGTATAATGAACATTATGACAATTCTCAGGTAGCAGGCACGGCCAGGATCAACCCGTCATGCGCAGCCTCGATCCCATCAGGCAGGTTCTGTCCAAGCCAGGACCAGTCGAGGTCATGCCCCATATGCGTCAGCACCGTCCGCCTCGGCCGCAGCCGCGCTACCCATTCCAGCACCAGGTCGAGATGCGCGTGCACGCTGTGCGGCCGGCGCTGGAAGCAGCCGACGATCCAGGTGTCGAGGCCCTCAAGCTGCGCCAGGCTGTCCTCCGGCATCGCCACCACATCCGTCGAATACGCGAAGTCGCCGATCCGCAGCCCCAGCGTGTCCATCACCTTGTGGTCCTGCCGGAACAGCCGCACGGGCAGCCCGGCGGCCTCCACCACCTGGCCCGGCGCCACGGGCATGGGCGTCAGCGCCGGCCGGAAGAAGGCCGGTGGCGTCGGCGGGCGGAAGGCATAGTCGAAGCGCGCCTTCAGCTCGGCCAGGGTCGTCGGCGTGGCATAGACCGGGATCGCCGCCCCTGCCGCCCGGTTCAGCGGCCGGAACTCGTCGAGGCCCATGATGTGGTCGGCATGGCCATGGGTGACCAGCAGCGCGTCCACCCGCCCAATACGGTTGGCCAGGAGCTGCGTGCGCAGGTCAGGCCCCGCATCGACCAGCAGCCGGCGCCCGTCCGGCGTCTCGATCAGGATGGAGGAGCGGCTGCGGCGGTTGCGCGGCTCGGCCGGGTCGCACTGGCCCCAGTCTCCGGCGCCATCCGGGCCGCCCAGCATCGGCACGCCCGCCGAGCCGCCACAGCCCAGGATGGTAACCTTCAGCTTCAAGGCGCTAGGCCGCCTTCCTGAACAGGCGCCGGAAATTGGCCGTGGTGGTCTCGGCCATGGCGTCCGGCGTCATCCCGTGCAGCTCCGCCAGCACGCGGGCGGTGTGCGGGACGTAAGAGGGCTCGTTGCGCTTGCCGCGAAACGGCGCGGGAGCGAGGTAGGGGCTGTCCGTCTCCACCAGCAGCCGGTCCGCCGGCATGTCCCGCGCGATGTCGCGGATCTCCTGCGACTTCGGAAAGGTCAGGATGCCGGAGAAGGAGACGTATCCGCCCATTTCAATGGCTTCCTCCGCCAGCTTGCGGCCGGAGCTGAAGCAATGGAGCAGGAAGTCGAACGGCCCGTCCTCCCGCTCCCCGCGCAGGATGGCGGCGATGTCCTCGTCGGCGTCGCGCGCATGCACCACCAGCGGCAGGCCGGTCTCGCGGGCGGCGCGGATGTGGCGGCGGAAGCCCTCCTGCTGCACCTCCCGCGGCGCCTTGTCATAGAAGTAGTCGAGCCCGCTCTCGCCGATGCCGATGACCTTGGGGTGGTCGGCGGCGGCGACGATCTCGGCGACCTCCGGCAGCGGCCCCTCGCCCACATTCTGCGGATGCACGCCGACCGTGCCCCAGACCTGGGAAAATCGTTGCGATATAGACTTGACTGTCTCGGCCTGCGCCATGCGCACGCCGATGGTGACCATCTCGCCCACGCCCGCCTCGGCGGCGCGGCACAGGATGTCCTCGATCTCGGCCTCGGTGAAGTAGTCGAGATGGCAGTGGCTATCGACCAGCATCAGGCGGCAACGTCCTGGATCTTCTGGAACAACGGGCTGGGCGGCGGCAGCGCGGCGCCCTCCGGCAGCGGCGTGGCGAGTGCTGCGAGCTGGCGCGCCCCGGCCGGCACGGCGAGCTGGTCCAGCAGCTTCTCCATGGTCTGCGGCATGAAGGGCTGCAGCAGCGTGGCGAAGACGCGCAACGCGTCGTGCAGGTGGCGCAGCACGTCGCGCATCCGGGCCAGGTCGGTCTTCTTCAGGGCCCAGGGCTGCTCGCGGGTGATGTAGCCATTGGCCTCGCGGATGGAGGCGAAGACCAGCGTCAGCGCCGCGTCGAACTTCTGCTCGTTCAGCAGGGCCCCGACTTTCGCCGCCAGCCAGGCGGGGCTGCCCGGGGCGTCGGCATGGCCGGTGGCCGCCAGGAAGGCGATGTCGGCCTCGGCCGCCACGGCGGCGGGTGCCGGCAGCACGCCCTCGCAGTTGCGCTGGATCAGGCTGAGGGTGCGGTTGGCGAGGTTGCCGAGCGCGTCGGCCAGCTCGCCATTGAGGCGGCCCACCAGCGCCTTGCGCTGGAAGTCGCCATCCTGCCCGAAGGGCACCTCGCGCAGCAGGAAGAAGCGCACCGGGTCCAGCCCGAACTCGTCGATCAGCGCCAGCGGGTCGATGACGTTGCCGACCGACTTGGAGATCTTCTGCCCCTCATTGGTCCACCACCCATGGGCGAAGACGCGCCGGGGCGTGGGCAGGCCGGCGGCCATCAGGAAGGCCGGCCAGTAGATGGCGTGAAAGCGCAGGATGTCCTTGCCGACGAAATGCACATCGGCCGGCCAGAAGCGCCACAATGCTTCATATTCAGAGGGATAGCCCAGTGCAGTGATGTAGTTCGTCAGGGCATCGAGCCAGACATACATCACATGTGCCTCGTCCCCCGGCACCTTCACGCCCCATTTGAAGGAGGTGCGGGAGATGGACAGGTCGGTCAGCCCGCCCTTGACGAAGCTGATCACCTCGTTGCGGCGGGTCTGCGGCGCGATGAAGTCGGGGTTGGCGTCGTAGAAGGCGAGCAGCTTCTCCTGCCACTGCGACAGGCGGAAGAAGTAGGAAGGCTCCCTCACCCACTCGACCGGCGCGCCGGTGGGGGCGAATTTCTGGCCGTCGCGCTCGGTGATCTCGTCCGGGCCGTAGAAGGCCTCGTCGCGCACCGCGTACCAGCCCTCGTAGTGGCCGAGATAGATCTCGCCACGCTCCTCCAGCCGCTTCCACAGGGCGGCGCAGGCCAGCTTGTGGCGCTCCTCCGTGGTGCGGATGAAGTCGTCGTTGGAATAGTTCATGCGGAGTGCGAGTTCACGGAAGGCCTCGCTCACCGTGTCGGTGAAGGCCTGGGGGTCCATGCCCTTGGCCTCGGCCGCCTTCTCCACCTTCTGCCCGTGCTCGTCCGTGCCCGTCAGGAAATGCACGTCATGGCCCGACAGGCGATGCCAGCGCGCCAGCACATCCGCCGCCAGCGAGGTATAGGCGTGGCCGATATGCGGCTTGTCGTTCACGTAGTAGATGGGCGTGGTCAGGTAGATGGAGCGGCGCTCGCTCGTCATGATCAAGGTCCTCAACGCGAGGCCAGCTGCGAGAGACCGCTCAGCACCGCCTGCTTGCGGTCCAGATTCAGGGTTTCGGTCTCGTCGGCCAGGCGGCCCAGGGTGTCCCACAGGGTTGCCCATTGGGCAAGCGGTCGGGTGGCGATCCAGGCCGGTGCCGGCTGGCCCCGCCCCGCGGCGCGGATCGCCTCGCCCAGCGCGGCGCGCAGCAGCTCCATGAAGGTGACATAGGCGCTGCCATCCCGCCTCGCGGCCAGGGTGTCGGCCAGGGCGTGCAGGGCGCGCTGGTCGGGGCGCGGCAGGGTGGCCAGGAAGCTGTCCACGCTCTTCTGGAGCAGCAGCCCGTCGCCCTCGGCCAGCTGCAGGGCGCGGCCCGGCGCGCCGCCGGCGATGCGCGCCAGCACGGCGCGCGGCTCCGCCTCCAGCTCCGGCAGCCAGCCGGCGAGCAGCGCGTCCATCTCCGGCGCCGGCAGCGGGAAGAGGTCCACGCGGCGGCAGCGGCTGCGGATGGTGGGCAGCAGCCGGTCCGGCGCCGCGCTGGTCAGCAGCAGCAGGGCGCGGGCGGGCGGCTCCTCCAGCGTCTTGAGCAGGGCGTTCTGCGCCTCGGCGTTCATCGCCTCAACCTGCTCGACGATGACGATGCGCCAGCCGCCCTCGGCGGCCGTCAGCCCGAGGAAGCGCGGCACCTGCCGCACCTCGTCCACGCGGATCATCAGCTTCACGCCGCGCTCGCCGGCATTCGGAGCCAGCGCCCGCAAGTCGGCATGGCCCCCGGCGGCGACGCGGCGGAACACCGGATGCGAGGGCGGCAGGTAGAGCGGTGCCTCGTCGGGCGGTGCCTCCGGGCGGTCCGCCAGCAGCCAGCGCGCGAAGCGGTAGGCCAGCGTCGCCTTGCCCACGCCGCGCGGCCCGGCCAGCAGCCAGGCATGGTGCAGCCGCCCGGCACCAGCGGCCTCGGCCAGGGTGGCGGCGGCGTGGTCGTGGCCGCGCAGCTCGGGATTGGCGCGGGTCTCGGGCGGCGTCACAGCGGCGCCCCGAGGCGGTCCCGCAGGATGGCGGCGGCGGCGGCGGCCAGGGGCGCGGGCGGCTGGGTGGCGTCCAGCACCGCGCAGCGCCCCGGCTCGGCGGCGGCGATGGCCTGGAAGCCCGCATGCACCCGGGCATGGAAGGCGGCGCCCAGCCGCTCGAAGCGGTCCGGCGCGCCACGGCCCAGGGCACGGGCCATGCCGGCCTCGGGCGGCAGGTCCAGCACCAGGGTCAGGTCCGGCGCGAAATCGCCCAGCGCCACGCCCATCAGCCCGTCCCACACGGCGCGGTCCAGCCCGTGCCCGTGGCACTGGTAGGCCAGCGTGGAATCGGCGAAACGGTCGCACACCACCCAGATGCCCGCCTCCAGCGCGGGCCGGATGGTCTTGGCCAGGTGCTCGCGCCGGGCGGCGAACATCAGCATCGCCTCGGCCACCGGGTCCCAGACGATGTCGCCATCCAGCAGCAGGCCGCGCAGCAGCTCGGCGCCCGGCGCGCCGCCCGGCTCGCGGGTGCGCAGCACGGGCAGGCCGGCGGCGGAAAGGCGGGCGGCCAGGGTACGGGCCAGCGTGGTCTTGCCGGCCCCTTCCCCGCCCTCCAGCGTGATGAAGCGTCCGGGACGCACGGCCTCGCGGTTGCCTGGCGCCACCTCAGCCCGAAACCATGCGCGAGATCACCGCCGGGATGCGCGGGATCAGCCCGAGCTTCGGCACGTCCGCCCCCGCGTAGAGCGGCAGCACCATGGGCGGCACCCCCTGCCCGGCCACGTCGAGCTGGCCGACCTCCTGGCCCTTGGCGATCGGCGCCGGGATGGGGCCGTTGTAGCGCAGCGTCACCTGCAGGTTGCGCCGCCACTGGCGCGGCAGGGTCAGCACCAGGTCCTTGCCGCCCACCAGCGGCACGGTGGCCGCCTCCCCCAGATAGACGGGGGCGGCCTCCACCGTGTCGGCGGCGCGGAACAGCACCACGTTCTCGAACTCGCGGAAGCCCCACTCCATCAGCCGCTCGGATTCCTCGGCGCGGGCGCGCATCGAGGGCAGGCCGTTCACCACCAGGATCAGCCGGCGCTCGCCGCGCTTGGCGGTGCCGGTCAGGCCGTAGCCCGCATCCTCGGTGTGGCCGGTCTTGAGGCCGTCGGCGCCGGCCACGCGGCCGAGCAGCGGGTTGCGGTTCTCCTGGTTGATGTCGTTCCAGCGGAAGGAACGCTCGCTGTAGATGCTGAACTGGTCGGGGAAGTCCTGGATCAGCCGGATGGCCAGGGTGGCGAGGTCCCGGCAGGTCATGCGGTGCTCGGGGTCGGGCCAGCCGGTGGCGTTGCGGAAGTTGCTGTCCTTGAGCCCGATCCGCTTGCCGTACTCGTTCAGCAGCTCGGCGAATTGCTGCTCGCTGCCGCTGATCGCCTCGGCCAGCACCACGCAGGCATCGTTGCCGGACTGGATGATGACGCCGCGCGCCAGGTCCTCGACCTTGATGCTGCTGCCCAGCTCCACGAACATCTTGGAGCCGCCCATGCGCCAGGCGCGCTCGCTCACCGGCAGCATCTGGTCGGGGCGCAGCCGGCCCTGCTTCATCATGTCGAAGACCACGTACATGGTCATCATCTTCGACATGGAGGAGGGCGGCATCCGCTCGTCCGCGTTCTTTTCCAGCAGCACGGCGCCGGTATCGGCGTCCATTACCAGCGCCTGGCGCGCGATGGTGTCCACCGGGCCGAGCGGGGTGCTGGCGGGCGAGGACGGCGGGGCCGCGGGCGCGGCGGAGCGCGCGGGCGCGCGGCGCTGCGCCAGGCCAGGGGTGGCGAGCGGGCCGGCGGCCATGACCGCGGCGGCGCCGCCCAGCAGTTCGCGGCGAAGCGGCATCGCGGGAATCTCCTCGTTCAAAAACCGGGACCTCGCGGCCCGCGCCCGTGGGCAGGCCGCTAGTCGATCAGGATGCGGGCATCCGATACGCCCGAACGGAGCGCCCGCTCAAGGGCTGTATCCGCCTCGGCGATGCTTGCAAAGGGGCCGAGGCGAACGCGGTATTCCGGCCGGCCGGGGCGGCCGGTGCCCTCCACCCGCGCGCCGATCCGCGCCGCCTGGCGCTGCGCGTCGGCCCGGCTGAGGAAGCTGCTGCCTTGCAGGTAGAGCCGCCCCGGGCGGGCCGGCCCCTGCCAGACCGTTTCCGGCAGCCGCTCCGGCGGGGGCGCCAGGGGCGCGTCGGGTGCCGCCGCGGGCATGGCGCCGCCGGGGCGGGCGCGGCCGGGCGCGGCGCTGCTGCCGGGAGGCGGCGCCAGCTCCTCGCTCTGCACCGCGTCGCGCGGGGCGGCGGCGATGGCCAGCCGCGTTCCTTCCGGCTGCGGCAGGGCGGCGGCGAGGCGGCGCGACGGCTCGGCCTCGACCGACAGCGCCAGCTGGGCCGTGCCCCCCTCCGCCACGCCGAGCAGCGCGGCGGCGCGGCGGGAAAGCTCCAGCACCCGCCCTGCCCTGGCCGGGCCGCGGTCGTTCACCCGCAGCAGGATCTCGCGCCCCGTTTCCAGGTTCGCGACGCGCAGGATGGTGGGCAGTTGCAAGGTGCGGTGCGCCGCCGTCGCCAGGGCGGGATCGTGGATCTCGCCATTGGCGGTGCGGCGGCCGGCGGCGCGGTCGGCCGCCACCACGGCAAGGCCGGTCTCGCGCAGCGTGAAATCCTCGCGCGGATAGGACCAGACGCCGCCCATCGCGTAGGGCTCGCCCACCACGTAGCGCGGCTGCGCGGCGGCGCCGGAGCCCGGCGGTGGCGGGCGCACGCAGGCCGAGACCAGCAGCGGCAGCGCCGCCGCCAGCAGCAGGCCGCGCGCGGCGCCATGCCCCCGCCTGCCTCGCGGGGTCACGCCACCCTGTCGGACAGCATGCCGACCACCAGCGCGTAGAAGTCGGAGGGGTTGTAGCGGCGGATGACGTTGAAGTTCTGGTAAACGGCGAAGGCCTGCCCGCCCGCCCCGCCCGGCAGCAGGATCGAGGTCTGCATCTCCAGCGGCGGCAGCGCCGTGCCGTCGGCGGCGGTGACGCCCATGCGCAGCCAGTCGCGCAGCGGGCGGCGGGTGCCGCGCCCGGCCAGGCTGGTGTCGAAGCCGGGGGGAACCAGCACCTCGCGGCCCCACCGCTCCGTCTCGTCCCAGCCGCTGCGGCCCAGGTAGTTGGCGATGGAGCCCAGCGCGTCGGCGCGGCTGTCCCAGATGTCGCGCCGGCCGTCGCCGTCGAAATCCACCGCCAGCCGCTCGAAGCTGGTGGGCATGAACTGCGGGTGGCCCATGGCGCCGGCATAGGAGCCGCGCATCCGGTCCGGCGCCACGTCGCCGCGCTCCAGGATGCGCAGCGCCGCCAGCAGCTCGGCGCGGAAGAAGGCGCTGCGGCGGCCATCCCAGGCCAGCGTCGCCAGCGCCTCGATGGTGTTGTAGTTGCCGGTGAAGCCGCCGTAGTTGGTTTCCAGCCCCCAGACGGCCACGACGATCCGTGGCGAGACGCGGAAGCGGGTGGCGATGGCATCCAGCAGGGTGCTGTTCTCGGCATACATCTGCCGGCCGCGCTCGACACGCTGGGCGGTGATGCGTCCGTCCCGGTACTGCTCCCAGGTCAGGGTGAACTCGGGCTGGCGGCGGTCCAGCTCCAGCACCTTGTCGTTGGGCCGGATATTGGCGAAGGCGCGCTGCAGCGTGGCCTGGGAAACGCCCGCGCGCCGCGCCTCTCCGGCGACCCCTTGCAGGAAGTCGTCGAAGCTGGCCGTGGCGGCTTGGGCCGCGCCCCCCGACAGGACGGAAAGGGCGGCGACTCGGGACAGCAGGGTGCGGCGGTTCAGCATGGGCGAGAGGTGCCACGACCGGCGCCCGCCCCGCAACCGCTGGTGGCCCCCTCGCCGCTCACAGGTCAGAAGCGGAACGAGACGCTGAGGGAGCCGAAGCTCTGCACCCCTTCCTGGCCGTAGAACTCCTCGGAGCGCCAGACCTGGGTATAGGCGAAGCGCATGCCCCGCCAGAGCACCGCGACGCCGGCCTGGGCGTCGCCCACCAGGATGCGCTTGTCCACGCTGCGGCTGTCGCGCCAGGTGTTGCCGTCGAGGAAGATGTCGCGCGCGATGGCGCGGCCGTCGAGGCCGGCGAACACGTACCAGCCGAAATCCTGGCGCGGCTGGAAGGCGGTGGAGCCCGCCAGGGCCGGGCGGATGCGCGGCGGGCCGAGATCCGCCTCCAGCCCCTCGCCCAGCCGCAGCAGACCGCCCACGGCGGCGTAGGTCTGCACGTTGCCGAGGCTCACCGTGGCCGAGGGGATGGCCTCCAGGCCGAAGCCGTTCAGCTGGCCGAGCGGCAGGCGCCACTTGCGCTCGTACAGCGCGGTGATGGCCGGCTCGTCCTTGAGCTGGGACTTCCAGCCATTGGTCTGATCGATGTTGATGATGTCGTGGTAGTTGTTCTGCACGAACTCGCCGAGCGCGGAAGGGCCGACCACGCCGAGCTGCAGCTCGAAGAGGTTGGCGGTGCGCCCCGACACGCGCGACAGCGAGGCGGCGCCGTAGAGATAGCCCGCATAGGGACGGTCCCGCGGGTCGGGCAGCACGGTGTCGGTGTTGCGCGGCGTGTAGAGGCTCTGGCCGAAGGCCAGTCCCCAGCGCAGCGCACCGGGGCCCATCAGCCAGTCCAGCCGGTCGTTCAGCCAGCCGAGCGGCGCCGGCAGGTCGGCCGAGGGGGAGCGCCAGGCGAGCTGGAAGCCGTTGGTGTAGTAGCGGTCGCTGCCGCCGAACATGTCGTTCTCGAGGGAGAAGCTCAGCGTGCCCTTGGGGTCGGGCGGCGGCGCCTGGTCGCCGGGAATGGCCTGCGCGATGGCCGGTCCGGAAGCGCCCATGGCCAGCAGCAGGAAGACGGTCGGCGAGAGGCGGGCGCGCATGCGGCAATCCTTGCTCGCGGCGGCGAGGCGGGGGCCGCCGGGTCGAATCACGCCGCCGCCCGGCGCGGACGGAGGCGCGGGGGGGGTTTTGGCGAGGCACGGATAAACCCGCAAGTTCCGTTTTATTGCGGCGGCACAATGGGATTGGCCGCGCGCCTCCGGATTCGGACACCGTGCGGCAGGCTTTGGTTCATCTTCGGTCTCCACAATGGCCCTTCCCAGCAGCCGGGAGGAGGTCGAAGCTTCCCATGTCCATCCGCAATCGCATTCTGGCCACCATGGCCTTCATCATGATCTGCTTCGTGGGGCTCGGGGGCTTCGCCCTGCACCGGCTGGCCAGCATCCAGACTGAGGTGGAGCAGCTCGTCGGCACCTGGCTGCCGGCCCTCGACATCATCAGCCAGGCTCAGCAGGACGCCCTGACGATGCGCCAGCAGACTCTCCGCCACGCCACCCTGTCGGATGAGACGGGGATGCGCGAGCTGGAAGGCCGCCTCGCCGAGACGGGCGCCAGGGTTGAGCGCTCCTTCGCCAGCTACGCGCAGATGGCGGACATGCCGCAGGAGATGGCGCTGCTCGAGACGTCCCGGCGGGACTGGAGCAGCTATCTCGCCCTGTCACGCGCCACGCTGGAGCTGAGCCGTGCGCAGCGGAAGGCCGAGGTCTTCGCGCAACTCAATGGACCAAACCGCGAAGCCTTCGATCGCTTCCAGGAGGGGCTGGACAAGCTCGGCCAGTTCAACAAGAAGGGCGCGGAGGCCAGCGGCGTCTCAGCGCGCGGCACGGTCGGCTCCTCGACCTGGGCCATTGCCATCGGCTGTGGCCTTGGCATCGTGGCGCTGGCGCTGGTCGGGCTGTCGCTGATCCGCGGCATCTGCGCGCCCGTCGGCCGGCTGACGGAAAGCATGCGCCGCATGACGGGCGGCGCGCTCGACACCCAGGTCGCGGACCAGGAGCGTGCCGACGAGATCGGCAGCATGGCCAAGGCGCTGGAGGTGTTCCGCGCCAAGGTGCAGGATGGCGAGCGCCTCGCCGCCGAGCAGGCGCGCCAGGACCTGCAGGGGCGGGAGCGGAGCGCGCGGCTGGAGGCGCTGGTGGCGCGCTTCGGCCAGGATGCGGGCCGCGCCCTGGAGGCGCTGCGCGGCGCGGCCGAGCGCATGCGCGGCAGCTCCGGCGAGATGACGCAGGCGGCGCAGGCTTCCGCCCAGCTCACCGACACGCTCAGCCACGCCTCGGAGGAGGCTTCCGCCAACGCCCAGACCGCCGCCGCCGCCACGGAGGAGCTGACCGCCTCGATCGGCGAAATCACCCGCCAGGTGAGCCGCTCGGCCGAGGTTTCCCGCCGCGCCGTCGCGGAAACCCAGCGCACCGAGCACACCATGCGCGACCTGGCCGGCACCGCCAACAGGATCGGCGACGTGGTGCGGCTGATCGCCGACATCGCGGGCCAGACCAACCTGCTGGCACTCAACGCCACCATCGAGGCGGCGCGGGCGGGCGAGGCCGGCAAGGGCTTCGCCGTGGTGGCCTCCGAGGTGAAGAACCTGGCCAGCCAGACCGCCAAGGCGACCGAGGAGATCAGCCAGCAGGTGAACGCCATCCAGGGCGCCACCAACCTCGCGGTGGAGGCCATCAACAGCATCGCCGGCGTGGTGGCCGAGATCGACCAGACGGCCGCCGCCATCGCCGCCGCGGTGGAGGAGCAGGGAGCGGCCACGCAGGAGATCGCCCGCAACATCGCGGGCTCGGCCGAGGCCGCCGCTGCCGTCTCGCGCGAGACCAGCGTGGTGCGCAACGCGGCCGAGGTCAGCGGCCGCACCGCCGGCGTGGTGCAGACCACATCGGCGGAGATGAGCGAGACCACGGGCCGGCTGCGGGTGCAGGTGGAGCAGTTCCTCCAGGAGGTCCGCGCCGCCTGACCCTCTCGACCGGGGCGCGCGAACCCGCTATCGGGGCGGCAGGGCCAGGATCCCGCCCCCCCTCTGCGGATGGGTGGCCGAGTGGTTTAAGGCAGCGGTCTTGAAAACCGCCGTAGGGGCAACCCTACCGTGGGTTCGAATCCCACCCCATCCGCCATGCGCCCACTGGCCGGGCAACTAGCGCAGGGCCGGGCCGAGGGCCTCCCCGCCCTGGCGCGCCAGCACGGTTCCGCCGGCACCGAGCGCCTTTTCCCACAGCCGCCCGAGGCCGGGTCCGCCCGGCAGCGCGGCCGAGGAGCCGGGCGGGCAGAGCGCCGGCATCACCCCTTCCGCCACGCGGCAGATGCCGGTGGCGCGCAGGCCGGCCGCGAAGTTCACCTTCTCCGAGGTGCTGCCCCAGGCCCAGGACAGGATCAGCGCCACCACCAGCGGCTCGAAGGGAGAGCCCGCGCGGCAGAGCGGCAGCGCGTAGGTTCCGCGCAGCGGCCAGGCCAGGCGCAGTCCGGCGGGCGTCAGCAGATCCGCCCCCAGATGCGACAGGTAGCCCACCACGAGGGGCGCGGTGATGGCCAGCGGCACGTCCTGGCTCAGCAGCAGCGCCGTGCAGCCCACCACCGCCAGGGCGGAATGGGTGATGCCCCGGTGCCCCAGCAGCCGGGCAAAGACGCGGGAAACGGGCCACAGCGCCTTGCCCACCCAGGATTTCGGGTGGTCGATGTCGGGCAGCAGCGCCCCGAACACGGCGAGGCCGAGCAGGGCGGGGTCCAGCGCCGGCAGGTCCAGCCGCGGCGCGGCCGCGAACCAGGCAGCCGCGCCCAACGCAATGTGCGACCCTGCCATCATCCGTGAGTTTCAAGGCTCCTGCTCCGCATGTCTCAAACTAGGAGTCAGGAATCCTCCCTACAAGGCTGATTCCACGGCTTTCCAACCATAAGTGGCAGAAAATGCCCGCCCTCGCCTGCCGCCCGCCCCATGGGCGGCCGGGGCTTTCCGGCCTATGATCGGCTCCGTGAACCTCGTCTCCTCGCCCCGCAGCCAGCTCGACATCGAGGTGGTGTTCGATCTCGTCTGCCCCTGGTGCTTCCTTGGCACCCGCCGGTTGCGCCGGACGCTGGAGCGCCGGACGGACGTGGCGGCCGAGATACGCTGGCGCCCCTTCCTGCTGAACCCCGACCTCGGCCTCGGCGGCGCCGGGCGGCAGGACTACATGGCGCGCAAGTTCGGCGGCGAGGAGCGCGCCCGCCGCCTGCATGCCACCATGACCGAGCTCGGGCGCCCGGAAGGCATCGCCTTCCGCTTCGACCGCATCCAGCGCGTGCCCGCCTCGGTGGACGCGCACCGGCTGGTGCGCTTCGCCGCCCAGCAGGGCCTGGCCGACGCGCTGGTGGACGCGCTGTTCACCGCCTATTTCTGCGACGGCGCCGATATCGGCCGGCCCGAGAACCTCGCCGCCCTGGCCGCCCGGCACGGGATGGAGCCGCGCGTGGTGCAGCGCTTCCTCGCCAGCGGGCTGGAGGCGGAGGCGGTGCATGCCGAGAACCTGCGCGCCCACCGCCTCGGCATCAACGGCGTGCCCTGCTTCGTGTTCTCCGGCAAGCAGGGGCATGGCACGGGCCACGCCATCGCCGGTGCGCAGGAGCCGGAGGTGCTGGAGCGGCTGATCGACGTCGCGCTCGCCGAGGCCGGCGAGTTCTAGCCGCCCTGCCCCGCCATCCCGGTCAGGCCGCCTTGGCCTGGCGGGACACCTTCACCAGCGATTTCAGCACGTCCTTGGCGGCGCGCAGCCGCGTGGGGAGGTCCATCTCGCGCACCATGGCGAGCTTGTGGTCGGGGCGCAGCTTGACCAGCCCCTTCTGCGCCGCGACCCAGTTCACGAGGCCGCCCGGATTGGCGAAGTTGTTGCGGCGGAAGGCGGCGACGATGCCCTTCGGCCCCGCATCCAGCTTCTCCACCCCCGCCTGGCGGCAGAGATGCTTGATGGAGACGACCTGCAACAGGTTCTCCACCTCGGCCGGGAGCGGCCCGAAGCGGTCGGCCAGCTCGGCGGCCATCGCCTCCACCTCCGCATCCCCCGCGAGGGCGCCGATGCGGCGGTAGAGGCCGAGCCGCACCGGCAGGTCCGCCACATAGGCCTCGGGGATCAGCACGGGCAGGCCGAGGTTGATCTGCGGCGTCCAGTCGCGGTCCCCGGCGCCGTCCCGCCGCCCCTGCCCGGCCTTGATGTCGGCCACCGCCTCCTCCAGCATCTGCTGGTAGAGCTCGATGCCGACCTCCCGGATATGGCCCGACTGCTCGTCGCCCAGCAGGTTGCCGGCGCCGCGGATGTCGAGGTCGTGGCTGGCGAGCGTGAAGCCGGCGCCCAAATTGTCGAGCGTCTGCATCACCGCCAGCCGCTTCTCGGCGGCGACCGAGAGGCGCTGCGTCGCCGGCCAGGTGAGATAGGCGTAGCCGCGCTGCTTGCCGCGGCCCACGCGACCGCGCAGCTGGTAGAGCTGCGCCAGGCCGAACATGTCGGCCCGGTAGATGATCAGCGTGTTCACCGCCGGCATGTCGAGCCCGCTCTCGACGATGTTGGTTGCGAGCAGGATGTCGTACTTGCCGTCGCCGAACTCGGTCATGACGCGCTCGAGCTCGGTGGAGGTCAGGCGGCCATGCGCCTGCACGGTGCGCGCCTCGGGCACGATGTCGGCCAGCCGCGCCGCCATCTTCGGCAGGTCCTCGAGGCGCGGCACCACGCAGAACACCTGCCCGCCGCGCAGCCGCTCGCGCTGGATGGCCTCGCGCGCCACCACCGCGTCGAACGGCATGATGAAGGTGCGGACGGCCAGCCGGTCCACGGGCGGCGTGGCGATCACGCTCATCTCCCGCACGCCGGTCAGCGCGAGTTGCAGGGTGCGCGGGATGGGCGTGGCGGTCAGCGTCAGAACATGCACATCGGCCTTCAACGACTTCAGCCGCTCCTTGTGCGCCACGCCGAAATGCTGCTCCTCGTCGACGATGACCATGCCGAGGTCGGCGAACTCGATGCCCTTGGCCAGCAGCGCGTGGGTGCCGATGACGATGTTGACCGAGCCATCGGCCAGCCCGGCCTTGACCTGCGCCGCCTCCTTCGCCGTCACCATGCGGGAAAGCTGGGCGATCCGGACCGGCAGCCCCTCGAAGCGCGCGGTGAAGGTGCGGAAATGCTGGCGGGAGAGCAGCGTGGTAGGCACCACCACCGCCACCTGGGCGCCGGTCATCGCCACCACGAAGGCGGCACGCAGCGCGATCTCGGTCTTGCCGAAGCCGACGTCGCCGCAGATCAGCCGGTCCATCGGGCGGCCGGCGGCGAGGTCCTCCAGCACGTCGGCGATGGCGCGCTGCTGGTCCTCCGTCTCGGCGAAGGGGAAGCGGGCGCAGAACTCGTCCCACGCCCCTTCGGGCGGGATGGCGAGATGGCCTTCCCGGACGCGCCGCTCGGCGGCGACGCGGATGAGCTGGCCCGCCATGTCGGCGATGCGCTGCTTGGCCTTCGCCTTGCGGTTCTGCCAGGAGGTGCCGCCGAGCTTGTCCAGCGCCACGCCCGCGCTGTCGCTGCCGAAGCGGGACAGCAGCTCGATGTTCTCGACCGGCAGGAACAGCTTGTCCCCGCCATCGTAGATCAGCCGCAGGCAGTCATGCGGCGCGCCGGAGACGCCGATGGTCTCCAGCCCGTCATAGCGGCCGATGCCGTGGTCCTGATGCACCACGAGGTCGCCCTCGGCGATCTCGGTGGCGTCGGCGATGAACTGGTCGGCGCGCTTGCGGCGGCGCGGCGGGCGGGCGATGCGCTCGCCCAGCAGGTCCTGCTCGCCGGTCAGCGCGATGGCGGCGCTGGTCTTGCCGCCGGACGCCGGCCCGGTGAAGCCGCGCTCCACGCCGAACACCACCAGCGCCACCACCCCGGCCGGGAGCGCCCGGGCGGCGGCCCAGTCCTCCACCGCCTGGGCGGGCACGCGGTTCTCCCGCAGCAGGTTGCCCAGCCGCTCGCGCGAGCCGCGCGTCCAGGCGGCGACCACGGGCCGCATGCCGCCCTTGGCCTGCGCCTCGGCGTGCTGGCGGTAGAGGGCGAAGACGTTCTCGCCGGCGGTGCGCGCCTCGGCGTAGAGGCCGCCCGGCCGGCCGCCGGCATCGATCCCCTCCGCGCCCTCCGCCTTCGGGAAGGGGCTGAAGCGCAGCAGCGGGCCGCCCGAGAGCATGGCGTCCCAGCCCTTGCGGTCGAGGTAGAGGCGGCGGGGCGGCACGGGGCGGTAGGGCACCTCCCCGTCCCGCGCCGGCATGCGGCGCGCCTCGTAATGGTCCTCGACCATCTCCAGCCGCACCTCCAGCGCCTCCTCCGCCTGGTGGTCCAGGCTGACCGAGGCACCGGGCATGTAGTCCAGCAGCGTCGCCATGCTCTCGTGGAACAGGGCGGCGTAGTGCTCCATGCCGGGATGGCGGCGCCCGGCGGAGATGGAGACGTAGAGCGGGTCCTCGGCGGCGGCGTTGCCGAACAGGTCGCGGTAGCCGGCGCGGAAGCGGGAGACCGATGCCTCGTCGAGGAACACCTCGCCCACCGGGCGCAGCCAGAGCCCGTCCATCGCCTTGCCGCTGCGCTGCGTCTCGGTGGAGAAGCGGCGCAGGCTCTCGATCTCGTCGCCGAACAGGTCGAGCCGCACCGGCTCCGGCTCGCCCGCCGGATAGAGATCGACGATGCCGCCGCGCACCGCGTATTCGCCCGGCTCCATCACGGTGGCGACGCGGCCATAGCCATTGGCCTCCAGGAAGCCGGACAGCTTCTCGGGCGTGATGCGCCCGCCGCGCCTCAGGTGCAGCGTGGCGCCCTCGAAGGCGGTGCGGGGCGGCACGCGCTGCACCAGGGCGTTCACGGTGGTCAGCACGATGCGCGGGCGGTCGGCCTTTTCCAGCAGGCGCGTCAGGGTGGCGACGCGCTCGGCCACCAGCTCGGCATGCGGCGAGACGCGGTCATAGGGCAGGCAGTCCCAGGCCGGGAAGCGCAGCACCTCCATTTCCGGCGCGAAGAAGGCCAGCCCGTCCTGCATCCGCGCCATGCGCGCGTCGTCGCGGCAGACATGCAGCACGAAGCCTTCCGCTTCCGCGCGGCGGCGGGTCAGCAGCAGGGCGTCGAAGCCCTCCGGCGCGCCATGGATGGTGAGCGCGCTCATGCCCGGCGCGCGGCCTCCGGCACGCCTGCGCCCAGCATAGAGCATTCCTCGGCCATGCGGGTGAGCATCGGCGTCATCACCTCCGCGGGGATGGGGCGGCGGCCGGACAGCCAGTCCGCGAGATCGACATCCAGGAGTTCCAGCACCGCCTCCAGCTCGTCCAGCTCCACCTCGGTGAAGGCGGCGATGTGACGGGTGACGAAGCCGCCCACCATCAGGTCGGTTTCCTTGGTGCCGCGATGGTGAGCGCGGAACAGCAGGCGCCGCCGGCGCGGGGAAAGCTCCGGCGGCGCAAGCTCGGGAGGCGTTTCGCCGGTGGGGGTGTCGGGGGTATGGGGATCGGTCTGGGACATGTCGTCGGCGCCTTGTGAGGCTGGCATATAGAGGCGGATGGGAATCGTGTCAGCCCAAGAGGCGGAAATGGACCTGCTGGCGCCCCTGCTCGCGCCGCTCGGCAGCCTGCCCATGCCGGAGGAGAAGCGGAAGCGTCTCGGCCAGGCGGTGGAGGGCGGGCGCGTGCTCGACCTGCTGCTGCACCTGCCGGAGCGCTACCAGGACCGCCGCGCCGCCACCCCGCAGGAGGGCGAGGTGGCCACCCTGCCCGTCCGGGTGGTGCAGACCCAGCCGCCGCGCAGCCCGACCCAGCCCTGGTCCGTGTGCTGCGACTCCGCCGCGGGGCCGGTGGACCTGATCTATTTCGGCCGCCGCTCCTGGCTCGGCGCCTGGCTGGGCCGGACCTACCCGGAAGGGGCAGCCCGGCGCGTCTCTGGCCGGATGAAGCGCTTCCGCGATCGCTGGCAGATGGACGCGCCCGATTTCGTGGAGCCGCCGGACCGCATCCCGGAGATCCAGCCCGTCTGGCCGCTGGTGAAGGGGCTAGGGCAGCGCGATGTCGGCCGCGCCATGGCGGCGGCGCTGGAATTGCTGCCCGAGTTGCCGGAATGGCAGGACCGGACCCTGCTGGCGCGGCGCCGCTGGCCGGGCTTCCGCGCGGCGCTGCACGCCCTCCAGGCCCCCGGGGCCGTGCCCGACGACACGCCGCGCGACCGGCTGGCCTATGACGAGCTGCTGGCCGGGCAGCTCGCCGTGGGGCTGGTGCGGCGGACGGTGCTGCAACGCCCGGGCCGCGCGCTGCGCGGCGACGGGCGGCTGCGCGACGCGGCGCTGGCGGCCTTCGGCCATCCGCCCACCCCGGGGCAGGCCATGGCCCTGGCCGAGATCGACGCCGACCTCGCCGCGCCCCGCCGGATGCTGCGCCTGCTCCAGGGCGATGTCGGCGCCGGCAAGACGCTGGTGGCGGTGCTGGCCATGCTGCGCGCCGTGGAGGGCGGCGCCCAGGCGGCGATCATGGCGCCCACCGAGCTGCTGGCCCGCCAGCACCTGCGCACGCTGGAGAAGCTGGCCGGCGCCGCCGGCGTGCCCTGCGCGCTGCTGGCCGGCTCGGTGAAGGGCAAGGAAAGGAAGCGCGTGCTGGCCGGGCTGGCCGACGGCTCCATTCCGCTCGTGGTCGGCACCCACGCGCTGATCGAGGAGGGGGTGGCCTTCCGCGACCTCGGCCTCGCCGTGGTGGACGAGCAGCACCGCTTCGGCGTGGCGCAGCGCCTGGCGCTGACCGAGAAGGGCACCACGGACGTGCTGGTGATGACCGCCACGCCCATCCCGCGCACGCTGCTGCTGACGCAATGGGGCGAGATGGCGGTGAGCCGGCTGGAGGGGCTGCCCGCCGGGCGGCAGCCCATCGTCACCCGCATCGTCAGCCGCGAGCGGCGGGGGGAGCTGGTGGCCCGCCTGCGCGCCGCCTTCCGCGATGGCCACCGCGCCTACTGGGTGGTGCGCGCCGTGGAGGAAGGCGAGAAGCACGACAACGCCGCCGCCGAGACCACCTTCGCCGAGCTTGCCGCCATCTTCGGCGACAAGGTGCGCCTCGCCCATGGCACGCAGAAGCTGGAGGTGCGCGAGGCGGCGCTCCAGGACTTCGCCGCCGGCCGCGCGCAGCTTCTGGTGGCCACCACCGTGGTGGAGGTGGGTGTCGACGTGCCCGAGGCCACCATCATGATCATCGAGCAGGCGGAGCGCTTCGGGCTGGCGGCGCTGCACCAGCTTCGCGGCCGTGTCGGGCGTGGCAAGGCGCAGAGCTTCTGCCTGCTGCTGCCCTCGGCCGAGCTGAACGAGAGCGAGCAGCGGCGCCTCGCCGTGCTGCGCGAAACGCAGGACGGCTTCGTCATCGCCGATGCCGACCTCGAATACCGCGGCGGTGGCGATGCGCTCGGCGTCCGGCAGGCGGGGCGCATCGGGCGGCGGCTGGCCGACCCGCAGCGCCATGGCGGGCTGGTCCGCATGGCGCACCAGGATGCGGCGCTGCTGCTGGAGCGCGACCCGGAGCTGGCCGCCACGGCGCGCGGCGCCGCGGCGCGGCTGCTGCTCGGCGTGTTCGGCCACGACCTGACGCTGGCGCCGCTGGCAGCCGGCTGAGCGGCAGGTTCGGGGTACCCCGTCTTGAACGCCACGCCTTGGGCGCCACGCTTCGATACAGGCCAAGGGGTTGCATTGCCCCCTGCCCTGGTTAAACCCGCAGCACGTTCCGCCCACGAGCAAGGGGATGAGCCCGGTTGTCCGCGCTGATCGAGATCGACCGCCTGAGCAAACGCTTCGGCGCCTTCACCGCCGTCGATGATGTGTCCTTCGCCGTGGCGCGCGGCGAGGTGCTGGGCTTCCTGGGGCCGAACGGCGCCGGCAAGTCCACCACCATGAAGATGCTGGCCGGCTTCGTGACGCCCAGCGCCGGCACCGCCCGCATCTGCGGCGAGGATGTGGTGGAGCGGCCCGTCGCCGCCAAGAGGCATCTCGGCTACCTGCCCGAGGGCGCGCCGACCTATCCGGAGATGACGGTGGCGGGCTTCCTCGGATTCGCCGCGCGGGTGCGTGGCTACCGTGGCTCGGAGGCGGCGGACCGCGTGGCCCATGCCATGCGCCTGACCACGCTGGACGGCGTGCGTCTGCAGCCGATCGAGACGCTCTCCAAGGGCTTCAAGCGCCGCGTCGGGCTGGCGCAGTCATTGCTGCACGACCCGCCGGTGCTGGTGCTGGACGAGCCGACCGACGGCCTCGACCCCAACCAGAAGCACGAGGTGCGGCGGCTGATCGGGCAGATGGCGCCCGCCAAGGCCATCATCATCTCCACCCACATCCTGGAGGAGGTCTCGGCCATCTGCACGCGCGCCATCATCATCGCGCGCGGGCGGGTGCTGGCCGATTCCACGCCGGCCGAGCTGTCGCGGCGCGGGCCCTCGCTGGATGCCGTGTTCCGCGAGCTGACCACCGCGCGCCCGGGCGCCGCCAGGCCGGAGGCCGCCTGATGCGCACCGCGCTGACCATCGCCCGGCGCGAGCTGGCCGGGTATTTCGCGACGCCCGTAGCCTATGTGTTCATCGTCATCTTCCTGGTGATGACGGGCGCGCTCACCTTCACCCTCGGCAACTTCTTCGGCCGCGGCACGGCGGATTTGCAGCCCTTCTTCGGCTTCGTGCCCTGGCTGTTCCTGTTCCTGGTGCCGGCGCTGACCATGCGGCTCTGGGCGGAGGAGCGGCGCCTGGGCACCATCGAGCTGCTGCTGACCCTGCCGGTGACGCAGGGCCAGGCGGTGCTGGGCAAGTTCCTGGCGGCCTGGGCCTTCTGCGGCATCGCGCTGGCCCTAACCTTTCCGCTGGTGATCACGGTGAACTACCTGGGCAACCCGGACAACGGCGTCATCGCCACGGGCTATGCGGGCTGCCTGCTGGTGGCGGGCGCCTATTTGGCGGTGGGCGCGGCCATCTCGGCGCTCACCAAGAACCAGGTGGTGGCCTTCGTGCTGGCGGTGGCGGTGTGCTTCGTCTTCGCCGCAGCCGGCAGCCCCGTGGTCACCGAGTTCCTGTCCGCGCGGCTGCCGGTGATGGCCGAGATCGCCCGCGGCATCTCCGTCACCGACCGCCTGTCCGGCTTCTCGCGCGGCGTGGTGGCGCTGCGCGACATCGTCTTCTTCGCCAGCTTCATCGGCTTCTGGCTGTTCGCCAATGCCGTGGCGGTCGATCATCGCAAGGCGGACTGAGCCCATGACTGCCCCGAACGACGCCGCGTCCCCGCCCGCGCGCTCCTCCTCCCGCCGCCTCGCCCACACGGCGGGCGGCCTCGCCGCCGCCCTGGTGCTGGCCGTCTCGGCCAACCTGCTGACCGAGCGGCTGCTGCCCCGCGCGCAGGTCGATCTCACCGCCCAGCGCCTCTACACCCTGTCCGACGGCACGCGGCAGATCCTGTCCGGGCTGCAGGACCCGGTGACGCTGCGGCTGTTCTATTCCCGCCGCCTCGGCGGCAGCATCCCCGTCTATGGCGCCTATGCGGACCGGGTGCGGCGGATGCTGGAGGAATACGCCGCCGTCTCGGGGGGCAAGCTGCGCCTCGAATACCTCGACCCCGAGCCCTTCTCGGAAACCGAGGACCGGGCGCTGGCCTATGGCATCCAGGGCGTGCCGATCGACCAGTCGGGCGAGCAGGTCTATTTCGGCATCGCCGGCACCAACCTGCTGGATGACGAGCGGGTGCTGCCCTTCCTGCAGCCCGAGCGGGAGCGCTTTCTCGAATACGACCTGACGCGGCTGGTCCACGACCTTTCAAACCCCAGCCGGCCGGTGGTGGGCCTGCTGTCCGCCCTGCCGCTGAACGGCGACCCGCGCGCGATGATGATGCGCGTCCCCGGCGCCGGGCAGCCCTTCGTCATCGCCAACCAGCTGCGCCAGTTCTTCACCCTGCGCGACGTGGCGGCGGACGCGCAGCTCATCCCCGCCGACACGCAGGTGCTGATCGTGGCACAGCCGCAGGGCCTGCCGGACGCGACGCTCTACGCCATCGACCAGTTCGTCATGCGCGGCGGCAAGCTCTTCGCGCTGACCGATCCGCACAGCGAAAGCCAGGCCAGCCGCCCCGGCCCCACCGGCCAGCCGCCCACCGACACCGCCTCCAGCCTGGACCGGCTGCTGAACGCCTGGGGCATCGAGGCGCCGCGCGAGCAGGTGGTGCTCGACCAGCGCGGCGCCTGGCGGGTGCGCGCCAACCCGCAGGACCGGGTGCAGGCGGTGGACTACCCCGCCTGGTTCAACGCCACGGGCGACAGCCTCAGCACCGCCGATGTGGCGACGGCCGAGCTGCAGCAGGTCACCTTCGCCGCCGCCGGGCAGGTGCGGCGGCGGGAGGGCGCGGGCATCGAGTTCACGCCGCTCGTCACCAGCAGCCCCGAGGCGATGCTGGTGGAGACGGCCCGCGTGCGCGAGAACCCCAACCCCGCCCGGCTGCTGGCCGAGTTCCGCCCTTCCGGCGAGCGCTACGTGCTGATGGCGCGCGCCCGCGGCATCCTGAAATCCGCCTTCCCCGAAGGGCCGCCGCCGCCGCCCGAGGGCGCCGAGCGCCCGGCCGACTTCCCCGCCCACCGCGCGCAGAGCGAGGGGCCGGCCAACCTCGTCGTCGCCAATGATTCGGACCTGCTGGAGGACCGCTTCTGGGTGCGGGTGCAGGATTTCTTCGGCCAGCAGACGGCGACACCCTTCAGCGACAACGGCTCCCTCGTCGCCAACCTCACCGACACGCTGGCCGGCGGCGACGCGCTGATCGGCCTGCGCTCGCGCGGGGAATCGCTGCGCCCCTTCGGCCGCGTCGAGGCGATGCGGCGGGAGGCGGAGGCGCGCTACCGGCAGACGGAGCAATCCCTCACCCAGCGCCTGGAGGCCACCGAGCGCCGCCTGCGCGAATTGCGGCAGGGAAGCGCTCAGGGAACTGGCCAGCCTGGCTCGCAGAGCGTCATCACGCCCGAGCAGCGCGCGGAGATCGACAAGGCGCGCGCCGAGATCGTGGCCACGCGCGGGCAGCTCCGCGCCGTGCAGCTCGACCTGCGGCGGGACATCGAGGGGCTGGAGCGGGCCTTGCGCATCCTCAACATCGCGCTGGTGCCGGTGCTCGTCACGCTCTTCGCCATCGGGCTCGCCGTGGCCCGCGCCCGGCGCCGCGTCGCCGCCCGCGCCTGAGGGAGCACGCCCGATGCAACGCAGATCCCTCCTCATCCTGGGCGGTGCCGCCCTGGCTTCCGCCGCCGCCGTGGTGGCGCTGGGCCCCGGCGGCCCGCCGCCCGCCGCCACGGGCGAGGCGCCGCTGATGTTCCGCGACCTCGCCGCGCGCCTGCAGGGCGCCATGCGCATCGAGGTGACGCGGCACGACCAGACGCTGGCCGTGCAGCGCCAGGGCGCCACATCCGGCGCGGGCGATGCCTGGGTGCTGCCCGAGGTGGCCAACTACCCCGTGCGCCCGGAGAAGGTGCGCGAGCTGCTGGTGGGGCTGACCGAGCTGCGCCTGGTGGAGCCGCGCACCGCCAACCCCGACATGCTGGAGCGGCTCGGGCTGCAGGACCCGGAAAAGGAGGGCTCCACCGGCGCCCTGCTGCGGGTGCTGGACGGCACCGGCGCGCCGATCGTGGCGCTGGTGGTGGGGCGCCGCCGCGTGCGCACCCAGGGCAACGTGCCGGAAAGCGTCTATGTCCGCCGCGAGGGCGAGACGCAGTCCTGGCTGGCCGAGGGCCGGCTGCCGCTGGACGCCGATCCGCAGCTCTGGATCGACCGCGACCTCGCCAACCTGCCCCGCGAGCGCGTGCTGAGGGTGGTGGTGCAGCGCGAGGGCGCGCCCGCCCTGGTGCTGGCCAGGGGCGAAGGGCCGGATGGGCGGCTCGGCCTGGTCGAGCCCGCCGACGCGCCGCCGCTGGAGCAGACGCGGCTCGACAGCGTGGGCAGCGCCTTCGAGTTCCTGACGCTGACCGACGTCCACCGCGCCGCCGACATCCCCGGCGCGCGGCTTGGCCAGGCGCGCTTCACCCTGACCGACAACCTCGGCATCACCGTTACGCTGCATGAGGAGGGCGAGGCGGTGTGGGCGCTGCTGGAAGCGAGCGGCGACGCCGAGGCGGAGCGGCTGAACGCCCGCTGGCGCGGCTGGGCCTACCAGCTGGGCGCCTGGAAGCGCCGCGCCTTCCTGCCGCTGCTGGACGATCTGAAGGCGGAGGAAGCCCCGGCCGGTGGGGCTCCCGCCGCCACCCCTGCCCGCCCCGCGCCGTGAGCAGCCGGGAATATCCGGACCGGCCGTGGGTCGGCATCGGCGTCATCGCCTTCCGGGGCGATGACGTGCTGCTGGTCCGCCGCGCCAAGCCGCCGCGCATGGGGGAGTGGTCCATCCCCGGCGGCGCCCAGCACCTGGGCGAGACGGCCGAGGCCGCCGCGCGGCGCGAGCTGCTGGAGGAGGCCGGCGTCACCGTGGGCCCCCTCACTGTGGCCGTCGTGGTGGACGCGCTGAACCATGACGAGGCGGGCCGCGCGCGCTTCCACTACACCATCATCGACTTCGCCGGGCGCTGGACGGGCGGCGAGCCGGTGGCGGGGGACGATGTGAGCGAGGCGCGCTTCTTCCCGCCCGAGGCACTGCCGGGCCTGGGTCTTTGGGACGAGGCGATCCGCGCCATCGCGGAGGGGCGGAAGCGGCTGGCCGGCTAGAGCAGATCCCGCTCAGATGGAAGCATCTGAGCGGGTGAAGATGCTCGCAAAAACAAACGGCTAGAGCAGTAGACGTGAGCCAAGGCGAACGGAAGCTGCTCGAAGGGCTGCCAGAAGCGAGACACGCCAAGGCCCGTGCCTTATGCTGCTTCCGGCCTCGAAGGTGGACCATGGCTGAACGCATCGATTTCGGCTCGCTCCAGCTGCGTTTCCTGCGCGACCGGCACGAGACGGGCGGAAGCCTCGACATGTTCGAGATGACCCTCCAGCCGGAGGGGCGCATGCCGGTGCCGCATTACCATGAAAGCTGGGAGGAGACGGTCTATGGCCTCTCCGGCACCGTGACCTTCACGGTGGACGGCCAGGACCATGCGGTGGGTCCGGGCGAGAGCCTGTTCATCCCGCGCGGCGCGGTGCATGGCTTCAACAACCGGAGCGGGGCACCGGCCACCTGCCTCTGCATCCTCACCCCCGGCGTGCTCGGCCCCGAGTATTTCCGCGAACTGGCGGCCCTGCTGAAGTCCGGCAGGCCGGACCCGGCAAGGGCGCGGGAGATCATGCTGCGGCATGGCCTGGTGCCGGCCTGAGCCGGAAAGGCCCAGGCCCCGCGGCAGCCTCAGAGGTAGAGCCGCTCCTTCTCCAGCCCCGCGTAAAGGCCGGCGACGAATTCGCCATAGCCGTTGAACAGCTTCGTCGGCACGCGCTCATTGCTGCCGAGCAGACGCTCATGCGCCTGGCTCCAGCGCGGATGCGGCACCTCCGGGTTCACATTGGCCCAGAAGCCGTATTCAGTCGGCTGCAACTGCTCCCAGAAGGAAACCGGGCGCTTGTCGGTGAAGCGGATGGTGGTGATCGCCTTGCCGCTCTTGAAGCCGTATTTCCACGGGAACAGCACGCGGATGGGGCCGCCATTCTGCGCCGGCACCGGCTTGCCGTAGAGGCCCGCCGCCATGAAGCAAAGCTCGTTCGCCGCCTCGGCCAGGGTGCAGCCCTCGACATAGGGCCAGGGATACCAGCTCTGCCGCAGGCCGGGCATGACGGCGCGGTCCGCCACGGTGTGGAACTCGACGAATTTGGCGCCGGATTGCGGCCCGGCCAGCTTCAGCAGCTCGGCCATGGGAAAGCCGGTCCAGGGCACGGTCATCGCCCAGGCCTCGACGCAGCGGTGCCGCAGCACCCGTTCCTCCAGGCTGACGCGCTTCAGCAGGTCGTCGAGGCCAAGCTCCTGCGGCTTGTCCACCATGCCTTCCAGCTTCAGCGTCCAGGGCCGCTGCGGCAGGCGCGCGGCGGCGGCCGTCACGTTCTTGCTGCTGCCGAACTCGTAGTAGTTGTTGTAGCCGGTGGCGTCCTTCTCCGGCGTCAGGGCGCGCTCAGGCCGGTAGGCGGGGTTGCGCATGGCGGCCATCGGCGCCGCTTCCTGGGCGGCGGCACCCTGCCACGGCAGCGCAGCGCCGGCGGCGATCAGCCCGCCAAGCCCCAGCGCCTTGCGCCGCCCCAGCACCAGATGCTCCGGCGTGGCCGCGGATTCGGGCAGTTCCCAGCCCCGGGGAATGCGGATCGGCATAGCTCGTCTCCCTGAACCTCGCCCAGCATGTAGGCGGCCCCGGCGGCAGGGAAAGGCCTCAGCGCCGGGCCGGCAGCAGCACCAGCGGCGGCCCTTCCCCGGCTACGGTGGTCACCACCCGGTGCAGCCGGTAGCGCTCCGCCTCGATGCCGTGCCGGCTGCGCGCGATTCCTCCCTCCTCCACCGCGCCGGGCCAGAGCGGCGGGCCGCCGCGCCGCTCGCTGCGCACCATCAGGCCCGTGCCGCCGGCGGCGGGCGCCGGCAGGTCGAACAGGTCCCAGCGGTCGCCGATGGCGACGACGCGGGTGGTGGGCGGCAGGTGCAGCGCCAGCTCGCTGGCCAGGCCGTATTCCTCGGCGGCGATGAAGCCGGCGCCGCGCGCGGCGCGCTCCGCGTCCAGCGTGGCGGCGAACTCGGCCCAGCCGCCGAGCCGCGCCAGAGTGGGGTCGCTGCGGCGCGGCAGCGGCAGCGGCGCGAAGGCGGCCTGGACCAGCACCAGGAGGGTCAGCCCCAGCCCCAGCGCCACGCCGGGGCGGCGCCAGCGCGCCCAGCGCGGCCCGAGGCAGCCGGCGGCGACGAGGCAGGCGGAAGGATAGAGGATGGCCGGCCAGTTGCCCTGCACCCGGCTGCCCGTGGCCTGCCACAGGAACAGCAGCGCGGCGGGCACGGTGATGGCGGCGAGCAGCCCGGCCGCCCCGGCACCCTCGCCGCGCTTCCACCACAGGCGGCAGGCGGCCACCGTGCCGGCGGCGCAGAGCAGGAAGATGATGGGCGTGACCAGCCCGGCCTGCCCGCCCAGCAGCTCGCCAAGGTAGCGCAGGGAGGAACCGGTGGCGGTGGCGCCGGCCCGCCCCCCCTGCTTGGCGAAGCTCACCCAGTCATGGCGCGCATTCCAGAGGATGACGGGGCTGAACACCAGCAGCGCCAGCGCGCCGCCCGCCCAGAGCCGCCAATCCGCCAGCCAGTGGCGCGCCTGCCGCTCCAGCAGCAGCCACAGCACCACCCCACCGCCCAGCAGTACGGCCGTGTACTTGGACAGCAGCGCGAGACCCGCCAGCACGCCGAAGGCCAGCCACCAGCGCCCGTCCTGGCTGGCATGAAGCCGCGCCAGCGCCCAGAGCGCGGCGCACCAGAACACCAGCAGCGGCGTGTCGGGCGTCATCAGCACCGAGCCGGCGCCGAACAGCAGCGTGGCGTTCAGCAGCGCCGCCGCCCAGGGCCCGGCCTGCCGGCCGGGAAACAGCCTCTCCCCCGCATCGGCCAGCAGCAGGGAGGCGGCGGCCACGCCGAGCGGCCCCAGCAAGCGCAGCCCCAGCGCGGTGTCGCCCGCCAGAGCCGAGCCCAGCGCCGTCCACAGCGCCACCATGGGCGGATGGTCGTAGTAGCTGAGCGAAAGGGCGCGGCCCCAGACCCAGTAATAGGCCTCGTCCGGCGCGGGGGGCAGCCACCAGGCGGCGGCCAGGCGCAGCAGGGTCAGCGCCGCCAGCGCCCACAGCCATGGCGCATTGCCCCGGAACGCCGCCATCAGCGGGCGCGCCAGACCAGGGTGGCGGAGACGGCATAGTTCCACACCACCGTCAGCAGCGCGCCGGCGGCGCCGGCCAGGCCCCAGTCCAGCACCTCGTCGCGCAGCAGCAGCCCGGCCACGCCGACATTGGCCGCGACGCCGACGCCGCAGACGAGATAGAACAGCGCCAGCCCGCGCCACAGCGCCGCGCCGCGCAACCGCACATCGCTGTAGGTGATGCGGTTGTTCAGCACGAAATTCGCCGTCATCGCCACGAGGCTCGCCACCCATTGCGCCTGCGCGAAGGGCAGCGGCCCCAGCACGGCCGACAGCACCAGCAGGTGCACCACGATGCCGATGGCGCCGACCGCGGCGAAGGCCAGGAAGCGCAGCGGCAGCAGCCCATGCGACCACTTGTCCAGCAGCAGCGCCAGGAAATCGAGCAGCACGGTGGCGTCGAGCTTGGATTCGCCCGCCTGCCGCGGGCGGAAGGTGTAGGGCAGCTCCACCACGCGCAATCTGCGCCCGGCCGAGAGCAGGAGGTCCAGCAGGATCTTGAAGCCGCGCCCGGTGAGGCGCGGCGCGATCTCCTCGGCCAGCGCGCGGGGCAGCATGAAGAAGCCGCTCATCGGATCGGCCACAGGCACGGGAAGGAAGAACCGCGCCAGGGTGGTGCCGCCATCGCTGATGCGGCGGCGGAGGGCGGAGAAGCCTTCCGCCGCCTCGCCTCCCGCCACATGGCGGCTGCCGATGGCGACATCCCCCTCGCCCGCCCGCAGCGCCGCCAGCATGCGCGGCAGCAGCGCCTCGTCATGCTGCAGGTCGCCGTCGATGACGGCCACATATTTGGCGGACGAGGCCAGCATCCCCTCGACGCAGGCGGAGGCGAGCCCGCGCCGCCCGACGCGCCGGATGCAGCGGATGCGGCCATCCCGCGCCGCGATCTCCCGCGCCACGCGCGCGGTGCCGTCCGGGCTGTTGTCGTCGACGAAGATGGCTTCCCAGGCGATCCCGGCGAGCGCCACCTCCAGCCGCTCCACCATGGGCGCGACATTGAGGGCCTCGTTGTAGCAGGGGATGACGACGGTGAGTTCGGGGGACGGCATGGTGGCGCGTGCTTAGCGCCCTTGCCGCCACGGCACCAGCAACCGGGCGTGGCATGGCAAGCCACCGGCACCGACGTGAACCCAAAGTACGGAAAAGGCACGAGTTCGGCCGCGGCCCCTTGGGCCTGCTCCACTGCGGGTGGAGGGCTTTGCTGGCCCTCCCCTTCCGGCCGGCCATCGGAATGGCGCTGTCCGTGGCGCGTAAAGGTCGGTCGGGTCCGGCCCGCTTGTTTCGTGGCTGGGTGCGAGGTGTGTGCTTGTTGGAGACTTCTCCGCCAGGAGTCCGGCAGGAAGCGGCAAGAATTTACGATAATTTTCTTTATAAGGTTTATGAGGACTGGTCTGGAGAGCATGAGCAGGCGATGGGCCGTAAACCCTTCAGCCAGCAGGACGCTGCCCTCGCCGCTCCAGGCGGCGGAAGGCGGTATGGCCGGCAGATGATGGAAAACCGGCCTCAGCGCCGGCAAGCGTGGTGTGCCCGCAGGGACTCGAACCCTGGACCCCAAGATTAAAAGTCTCGTGCTCTACCGACTGAGCTACGGGCACATGGGGGAGACGGGCGGGAGAAACCCTCCCGCGCCGCCCCTGTCAAGCCTCGCGGCGATAGCGGCGAGGAATCAGGCCGCGTCGGCGGCGATCTGCGCCTTCACCAGGCGGTCCGGCTCGCGCACCATGCCGCTCTGGCCGGTGCCGCGCTTGATCTTGTCCACGAACTCCATGCCCGAGGTCACCTGCCCCCAGATGGTGTACTGGCCGTCCAGGCTGGAAGCCGGCGCGAACATGATGAAGAACTGGCTGTTGGCGCTGTTCGGGTTGGCGGTGCGGGCCATGCCGCAGACGCCGCGCAGGAAGCGCGCCTTGGCCGGCGGGCTGAACTCGGCCGGCAGGTCGGGGAGCTGGCTGCCGCCCGTGCCGGTGCCGGTCGGGTCGCCGCCCTGGGCCATGAAGCCCTCGATCACGCGGTGGAAGGGCGTGCCGTCATAGAAGCCCTGGCGCACCAGGGTCTTGATGCGCTCGACATGCTGGGGCGCGAGGTCGGGGCGCAGCTTGATGACGACGCGGCCATCCTTCAGATCGAAGAACAGGGTGTTCTCGCGATCGTCCTGGGCGGCGGCCTCATTGGTGGTGGCTTCGGTCATCATGATCCCCGTGATGGCGATGGAACTGGCGAGCAGGTCGCGACGGCGCATCCTGTGTCACTCCCCCTGGTGTGGCGCGCGAACCCGGGCAAGGGTGCGCTCGCATGTCAGGCGCGGCACGAAGGTGGAGATGTCCCCCCCCAGCCGCGCGATCTCCTTGACGAAGCGCGAGGAGATGAAATGGTTGCCCTCGCTGGCCATCAGGAACAGCAGCTCGATCTCCGGATCGAGCCGGCGGTTCATGCCGGCCATCTGGAACTCGTAGTCGAAATCGGTGACGGCGCGCAGGCCGCGCACGATCACCTCGGCGCCGACCTCCCGCGCGAAGCCGACCAGCAGCCCCTCGAAGGGCACCACCTCGATCACCGTGCCGGTACGCTCGGCGATGCTCGCCACCTCGGCGCGCACCAGCGCCACGCGCTCCTCGAGCGGAAAGAGAGGCCCCTTCCCCGCATTCATGGCGACGCCGACCACCAGCCGGTCCAGGATGCGGGCGGCGCGGTGGATGATGTCGAGATGCCCGTTGGTGACGGGATCGAAGGTGCCGGGATAAATGCCGCTGCGCGGCCTGCGCGGGGACGGCTCAGACATCGGCCCCGTCCTCCCCCGCATCCCCCTCGCCCGGCGCGGCCTCCAGCTGGTCCTGGTCCTGGCCCTGCTCCTCGACGACGGTGAAGCAGGAGGTGACGCGCTCCTCGCCGTCCAGCCGCAGCAGGGTGACGCCCATGGCGGAACGACCGGTGACACGCACCTGATCGACGGGGAGGCGGATCAGCCGGCCATTGTCGGTGACCAGCATCACGTCGTCGCCCTGGCGCACCGGGAAGGTGGCCACCACCTCGCGCCCTGTGCGCTTGGCGAGGGTGATGTTGGCGATGCCCTGCCCGCCACGACCCGTCACGCGGTACTCATAGGCGGAGCTGCGCTTGCCGAAGCCGCCATCCGTCACGGTGAGCAGGATCTCCTCCTGCTCCTCCAGCTCCGCGAAGCGCTCGGGCGAGAGGGCGATCTCGGTGCCGGCGGCCTCGGCATTCTCCTCGGCCAGCGACTCCTCGGCCTCGGCCGCCGCCTCGGCGCTTTCCTCCGCGCTGCGGCGCTTCTGCGCCGCCTGCTTCAGATAAGCCGCCCGCTCCTCGACGCTGGCATCGACGTGGCGCAGCACCGAGAGCGCGATCACCTCGTCCTTCAGCGCCAGCTTGATGCCGCGCACGCCCGTGGAATCGCGGCCCGCGAAGACGCGCAGCGTGTCCACGTCGGCCACGAAGCGGATGGCGCGCCCGCCGCGCGTGGCGAGCAGAACGTTGTCCCCCTCGCGGCAGGTGGAAACGCCGATCAGGCTGTCCCCCTCGTCCAGCTTCATGGCGATGAGGCCGGAGGAGCGGACATTCCGGAAGTCGGACAGCCGGTTGCGGCGGACATTACCCTGCGCCGTGGCGAAGACGAGGTGCAGGTTCTCCCACAGACCCTCATCCTGCGGCAGCGGCAGCACGGCGGTGACGTATTCCTCCGCCTGGAGCTGCAGGAGCTGGCGCAGCGAGCGGCCGCGCGCGGTCGGCCCGGCCTCGGGCAGCTTCCACACCTTCTCGCGGAAGGCCATGCCGCGGCTGGTGAAGAACAGCACCCACTGGTGTGTGTGCGCGTTGAAGGAGCGGATGACGACGTCGTCCTGCCGCATGTTGGCGCTGCTGCGCCCGCGCCCGCCACGGTTCTGCGCGCGGAAGGTCTCGAGCGGCGTGCGCTTGACATAGCCGTCGCGCGTCAGCGTCACCACCATCAGCCCGGGCTCGATCAGGCTCTCGTCGTCCTGGTCGGCGATGCCGTCGACGATCTCGGACAGGCGCGGATTGGCGATCTGCGCGCGCACGGCGCGCAGCTCCTCCGACATCAGCTCCAGCCGGCGCGGGCGGGAGGAGAGGATCTCCAGCAGCTCGCGGATGCGCGCCGCCACCTCGTCCAGCTCGGCGTTGATCTTGTCCCGCTCGAGGCCGGTCAGGCGCTGCAGGCGCAGCTCCAGGATGCCGCGCGCCTGCGCCTCGGTGAGCCTCACCGTGTCGTCGACAACGACATTGCCGGAATCGTCCACCAGCTCCAGCAGCGGGCCCACATCGGCGATCGGCCAGTCCCGCGCCATCAGCGCGGCCCGGGCGGTGACGGCGTCGGGGCTTTCGCGGATCAGGCGGATCACCTCGTCGATGTTGGCGACCGCAATGGCGAGGCCCACCAGCAGGTGGCCACGGTCGCGCGCCTTGGCGAGGCGGAAGCGCGAGCGGCGGAGGATCACCTCCTCGCGGAAGTCGATGAAGGCGAGCAGCGCCTGGCGCAGCCCCATCTGCTGCGGCCGCCCCTCATGCAGGGCGAGGAAGTTCACCGCGAAGGAGGTCTGCAGGTTGGTGTAGCGGTAGAGGTGGTTCAGCACCACCTCGGGTGTCGCGTCCTTCTTCAGCTCGATGACGATGCGCAGGCCCGAGCGGTCGCTCTCGTCGCGCAGGTCGCTGATGCCCTCGATCTGCTTGGTCCGCACCAGGTCGGCGATGCGCTCGATCAGCGCCGCCTTGTTCACCTGGTAGGGGATCTCGGAGATGGCGATGAGGCTGCGGCCGCCGCGCATCTCCTCGATCTCGGCGCGCGCCCGCAGGATCACGCTGCCGCGCCCCGTCTCGAAGGCCGAGCGGATGCCAGCGCGGCCCAGGATCAGCGCCCCGGTCGGGAAGTCCGGCCCGGGGATGATCTGCATCAGCGCCTCGAGGGTGGTGTCCGGGTCCTCGATCAGCTTGAGCGTGGCGTCGATCACCTCGCCCGGGTTGTGCGGCGGGATGTTGGTCGCCATGCCGACGGCGATGCCGTTGGCGCCGTTCACCAGCAGGTTGGGGAAGGCGGCCGGCAGCACGCGCGGCTCCTCGGCGCTCTCGTCGTAGTTCGGCGCGAAATCGACGGTGTCCTCGTCGATGCCCTCCAGCAGCGCGGCGGCCGACTTGCCGAGGCGGGCCTCGGTGTAGCGCATGGCCGCCGGCGGGTCGCCGTCCATGGAGCCGAAATTGCCCTGGCCGTCGATCAGCGGCACGCGCAGCGAGAAGGTCTGCGCCATGCGGACCATGGCGTCGTAGATCGCGCTGTCGCCATGCGGGTGGTACTTACCCATCACGTCGCCGACGACGCGGGCGGATTTCTTGTAGGGCTTGTCGGCGGTGAAGCTGTTCTCGTTCATCGAGAACAGGATGCGCCGGTGCACCGGCTTCAGCCCGTCGCGCACATCCGGCAGGGCGCGCGCGACGATGACGCTCATCGCGTAGTCGAGGTAGGAGCGGCGCATCTCCTCCTCGAGCGCGATCGGCAGGGTGCCTTCCGGCGGAATATGGGCGGCGGGCCCGGTTACGTTGTCGCCCGTGCCGTTGTCGCTTTCGCTCACGCGGTCATCCCATGCAGCAAAGTGGGGGGTGGGCCGGCCCGGCGCGAGGCGCGCGGTGGCTGGAACGTCCTCCACGGAAAATCGGGGATGTTATAGCCGCTCCGGTGCGTTCCGCCAAACGGCGCCGGGCGGGAATTCCTTCCCGCCCCGACAACGGCTTAGGCCGCCGGGGACCGGGCCGCGGGAGCGTGGTCCGGAGGGGCGGCCGGCGAGCCGCGCTTGAGCAGGGCCACGGCCAGGGCGGTGACAATGGTGCCGGCCAGGATGGCCAGCAGGTAGCCTAGCGGGTTGCCCACCGCGCCGGGGATGCCCACCACGAAGATGCCGCCATGCGGCGCGCGCAGCGTGCAGCCGAGCAGCATGGACAGCGCCCCCGCCACCGCCGAGCCCGCGATCAGCGCCGGAATGACGCGCACAGGGTCCTTGGCGGCGAAGGGGATGGCGCCCTCCGAGATGAAGGCGGCGCCGAGCACGGCGGCGGCCTTGCCGGCATCCCGCTCCTCCTGGCTGAAGCGGCCGCGCGCGATGAGGGTGGCCAGCGCCACGCCGAGCGGCGGCGTCATGCCGGCGGCCATCACCGCCGCCATCGGCGCATAGGTCTCGGAGCCGAGCAGGCCGACGCCGAAGGCATAGGCCGCCTTGTTCACCGGCCCGCCCATGTCCACCGCCATCATCGCGCCGAGCACGAGGCCCAGGATCACGGCGTTGGAGGTGCCCATGCCGCGCAGGAACTCGGTGAGCCAGGCGAGTGCCGCCGCGATCGGCGTGCCCAGCACGTAGATCATCAGCAGGCCGGTGACCAGCGAAGCCAGCAGCGGGATGACCAGGACAGGCTTGAGCCCTTCCAGGCTTTCCGGGAAGGGCAGCCTGTCCCGCAGGAAGCGCGCCACGTAGCCGGCCAGGAAGCCGGCCGCGATGCCGCCCAGGAACCCCGCCCCCACCGCCCCTGCCAGCGAGCCGCCGACGAAGCCCGGCGCCAGGCCGGGACGATCCGCGATGGAGAAGGCGATGAAGGCGGCCAGAACCGGCACCATCAGCGCCAGCGCCGATTGCGCGCCGATCTGGAACAGCGCCGCCGGCAGGCTGCCCGGCTCCTTGAACGCCTCGATGCCGAAGGCGAAGGAGAGCGCGATGCAGAGCCCCCCCGCCGTGACCAGCGGGATCATGTAGGAGACGCCGGTCATCAGGTGCTTGTAGGCGCCCGGCGCCTGCCCGGCCTTGGCTGGCGCGGGCGTGGCGGCGCCGGATGCGGGGGCGCCGCCCTGGGGCGCGGCGGCGAGGGCGCGGGCGATCAACCCGGCGCCGTCCTTCAGCGCGTCCCCCGTGCCGCCGGTGACGATGCGCTTGCCGGCGAAGCGGGCGGTGTCCACGCCTGTGTCGGCGGCGATCACCACCGCATCCGCCTCGGCGATCTCCTCCGGCGTCAGCGCGTTCCGGGCGCCGACCGAGCCCTGCGTCTCCACCCGGATGCTGTGGCCGAGCTTCGCCGCCGCCTTTTCCAGCGCCGCCGCCGCCATGAAGGTGTGCGCGATGCCGGTGGGGCAGGCGGTGATGGCGACCAGCTTCCTCGGCCCCTCGCCCATGGCGGCGCCGGCCGGTGCCGCGGCGGCCATGGCTCCCGGCGCGGCTTCGGCCAGGAGCGGCGGCGCCGGCCGCGGCAGCAGCGCCAGCGAGGCGGCCGCGCGCAGGGCCTGCTCCGGCCGGCGGATCGCCTCGATGACGGTGGTGGCGATCAGCGGCCGCCCGGCATGGCGCGCGGCGTCGGCGGTGGCGTCACCCACCAGCAGCACGGCATCCGCCGCCCCGGCCGCCGGGGCAGGCGCCTCGGCGGTGTCGAGGGTGAGGTCGAGCGCGGCCCACCCGGCCGCGTCACGCAGCGCCTCGGCGGCCATGGCGGCATGTGGGGCGCTGGCGGCGTGGCGGATGACGGCGAGCAGCCGGGTCGGCTTGGCCTGGCCGGGATCAGAGGGCATGGCTCTCGTCCTGGTGGGAGGTGCGGAGGAACTCGGTGCCGGGCCGGGTAGTCAGGTGGCGGGGTATGGGGTCAGAGGCGCTCGGCATGCGCGGCCTCCGCCAGGCGGGCGATCTCCGCCAGTTCCGGCCTCCCCTCGCCCGCCGCGGCCACGGGGCGGGAAACGGCGGCGGCGGCGCAGCCGGTGGCCAGCCGCGCGGTCGCCTCGGGCTCCAGGCCGCGCGCCAGGGCGGCGGTCAGGCCGGCCACCATGGCATCGCCGGCCCCGACGGTGGTGGTCAGCCGCACCCGGGGCGGCGTCACCCACAGGGTGGCGCCGGGCAGCGCGAAGAGCGCCCCCTCCCCGCCGGCCGAGACCACGACGTGCTCGATGCCCTGACCCTGCAACTCCCGCGCGGCGGCGACCAGCGCCGCGCGGTCCGGCAGGGCGCGGCCGAGCAGCGCCGAAAGCTCGTCACGGTTGGGCTTCACCAGCACCGGCCGGGCCGCGCGCGGCGCGGCGAGCGCGGCGGCGAGGGCGGGGCCGCTGCTGTCCAGCACCACGCGGGTGCCCTGGCCATGCAGGCGACCGGCCAGCCAGGCCCAGGCACCGGCATCGAGCCCGGGCGGCAGGCTGCCGGCCAGCACGGCGAGGCCTGGGCCATGGGCCAGCTTCCCCGCCACCGCCTCCAGCGCGCCCTCCGGCGTGGCGGCGCCGGGCGGGTTGATGTCGGTCACCTCTCCCGTTCCGGTTTCCACCAGCTTGACGTTGATGCGGCACCGCCCGGGAACCGCCACGAAATCCGTGGCGATGCCCAGCCCGCCCAGGAACTCCGTGAAGGCCGGAACATCGGCGCCGCCCAGCAGGCCGGTGGCGAGCGAGGCCTCCCCCAGCACGCCCAGCATCACGGAAACATTGACCCCCTTCCCGGCGGGCCGCAGCTCCGCAGCTCCTGCGCGGTTCACCTCCCCCCGCGCCAGCCTGGGCAGCGGGATGGTGAGGTCGAGCGCCGGGTTCAGCGTGACGGTGGCGATGCGCGGGCGCGGGTTGGCGGGGGCCATCTCAGCCCGCCCCGCCCAGGGCGCGCAGCGCGGGCAGCGCGCGCACCTCGGCCGCCGTGGCGCAGTTCAGCGCCTCGCGCGCCACCGCCTCGGCCCTGGCCATGCTGAGCGCGCGGATCTGCGCCTTCAGCGCGGCCACGTTGGGGATGGAGACGGACAGCTCATCGACGCCCAGCCCCACCAGGATGGGTGCCGCCATGGGATCGGCGGCCATGTTGCCGCAGACGCCGACCCAGCGGCCACGCGCATGGGCGGCCTGCACCGTCATCTGGATCAGCCGCAGCACGGCCGGGTCCAGCGCGTCGGAGCGGGCGCCGAGCGTCGGGTGCAGGCGGTCCACCGCCAGGGCGTACTGCGTCAGGTCGTTGGTGCCGATGGAGAAGAAATCCGCCTCGCGGGCAAGCTGGTCCGCCATCACCGCGGCCGAGGGCACCTCGACCATGATGCCCACCTCCACCGGCGGCGTGGCCAGCGACAGGCGCTCCTTCTCGATCAGGTCGCGCGCGGCGCGGAGGTCGGCCAAACCATCCACCATCGGCAGCATGACGCGGATGTCGCCATGGCGGGCGGCGCGGAGGGCGGCGCGGATCTGCGCCCGGAACAGGGCCGGCTCGGCCAGCGAAAGGCGCAGGCCGCGCAGGCCGAGGAACGGGTTGGCCTCGGCCGGATGATTGACGAAGCGCAGCGGCTTGTCGCCGCCCGCGTCCAGCGTGCGCAGCACCACGGGCAGGCCGCCGAAGCCCTCGGCGAGGCGGCGGTAGAGGCCGAACTGCTCCTCCTCCGAGGGTGGCTCGGCGCGGTCATCGAACAGGAACTCGCTGCGCACCAGCCCGCTGCCCTCGGCGCCGGCGGCGACGGCCTCCGCCGCCTCCTCCGGCCCGCGCACATTGGCGGCGACCTCGACGCGGTGGCCATCCTGCGTGACGGCGGGGCGGAAGGCGGCGCGCCTCGCGGCCTCGGCCCGCTCCTTCCCCCGCGCGCGGGAGGCCTCGGCGCGGCGGAGCGCGGCCTCGTCAGGGTCGGGGATCAGGCGGCCGCGGTCGCCATCCAGCACCACGGGCGTGCCGTCGGCCAGCGCCAGGACACCCTGCCCCGCCGCCACCACCGCCGGAATGCCGAGGGCACGGGCCAGGATGGCGGTGTGCGCCGTGGGGCCGCCCGCCGCCGTCACCAGCCCCACCACGCGGGCGGGGTCCAGATTGGCGGTCTCGGAAGGCGTCAGGTCCTCGGCGGCGACGATGGCGCGCTCGGGCGGCGGCGCCACCGTCTCGCCAGCGCCCACCAGATGGCGCAGCACGCGGCGCGCCACGTCCTTCAGGTCGGTGGCGCGCTCGGCCAGCAGCGGGTCGCCGAGGCCGGCCAGGGCGGCGGCACGGCCCTCGGCGGCGTCCTGCCACGCGGCGGGGGCGGAGGCGCCGCCCTCGATGGCCCGCTCCGCCGCCGCCAGAAGCTCGGGGTCCTCCAGGAACTCGGCATGGGCGGCGAAGATGCCGGCATGCTTGTCCCCCACGCGCTGCGCCATCTCGGCCGAGACGGTCTTCAGCTCGGCGCGGGAAGCCTCCAGCGCGGCCTCCAGCGCCGCCTTCTCGGCCAGCGGGTCCGCCGCCATCCTGGCGAAGCCGGCGGCCTCCGAGCGGAAGCGGTGCAGCACGCCGATGGCGACGCCGGGGCTGGCCGGCAGCCCGGCGATGGCACCCGGCTCCAGCGGCTCATCCTCCATGGGCGCGGCGGGGGCCGCATCGGCCGGCACGGCGGGCGCCACGTCGCGGTCGCCCAGCTCGTCGGCGAAAGCCGCGCGCAGCGCCTCGATGGCCTTCGCCGCGTCCGGGCCGGTGGCGCTCAGCGTCATCGCCGCCCCCGGGCCGGCGCCGAGCTGCAACAGGGCGATCAAGCTCCGCGCATCGGCCCGCCGGTCGCCATGCGCCAGGGTGAGGCGCGCCTCGAAGCCCTTGGCGAGCTGCGCCAGCAGCTTGGCCGGGCGGGCATGCATCCCGGCGGCGGCGGGGGCGCGCACCTCCGCGCTCAGCATCCCGCCCGTGGTGTCTGGCGTGGCGTCTGGCGCGGCGTCCGGCTCGGGCGGCGCGGCGGCGGGTAGCGGCGCGCCGGGGTCGAGCGCGGCCAGGATCTCCCCCTTGTCGGCGGTGCGGGCCAGGCGCGCGGCCAGCGCCTCCTCCCCCAGCACGTCGGTCAGGCGGCGCAGCACGGCGATGTGCTCGTCGCCCTGCGCGGCGATGGCGACCACGAGATGCGCCACGTCATCGCCGTTCCAGCGCACGCCGTCCGGCACCTGGAGCACGGCGATGCCGGTGCGCGCGATCAGCCCCCGGTCGGCGCGCTGGCCATGCGGGATCGCGATGCCGTTGCCGAGGAAGGTGTCCGCCTCGCCCTCGCGTCGCAGCATGCTGTCGGCATAGGCGGCGTCGATGGCGCCGGATTCGGCCAGGAGCTGCGCGGCCTGCCGGATCGCCGCCTCCTTGCTGGAGGGCCGGGCGGCGAGGCGGATGCGGTCTGCGGTGAGGATCACGGGCCTGCGGGTCCCTCTCGTCCGGCGGTCGAAATGCGTCGGCCCGCGCGAGGCGGGCCGGGCAGAGATTGCGATGCATCCCCGGAAGCGCAATCCGGGGCGCTTCCGGCCGGGCACGCTAGAACGGGATGTCGTCGTCCAGGTCGCTGCCGCCGCCCTTGGGCGCGTCCCAGCCGCCGCGCTGCGGGCGGGCGCCGCCGCCATTGCCGCCACCGCCAGCACCGCCGCCGGCGCCACGGCCACCGCCATAGCCACCCCCGCCGCGCTCGGCCCCGCCCTCGAAGCCGCCACCGCCGGCACCCTCGCCGCCACGGCCGTCGAGCAGGGTCAGCTCGCCGCCGAAGTTGCGGATCACGACCTCGGTGGAATAGCGGTCCTGGCCAGCCTGGTCCTGCCACTTCCGGGTTTCCAGCTTGCCCTCGATATAGACCTTGCTGCCCTTGCGCAGGTACTTCTCGGCGATCTCGCCCACCTTCTCGTTGAAGATGGCGACCGAGTGCCACTCGGTCCGTTCCTGCCGGTTGCCCTCGCGGTCCTTGTAGCTGTCCGTCGTGGCCAGGCGCAGGTTCACCACCCGGCCGCCATTCTGGAAGTTCCGCACCTCCGGGTCCCTGCCCAGGTTGCCGATCAGGATCACCTTGTTGACGCTGCCGGCCATGCCGCGCGGTCCTTTGCCCGTTCTCGCCCGCCAGGGCCGGCGCACCCGCCCGCAACGGAGGGCGGGGCGGTCCGGCCATGGCGGCGCTGTTTCACTTCGCTGTGCGCACCATGGCGCAGCGGCGCGCAACCTAGCCATGCGGCACGGCCTCGGCCAGCCCCGATGCCAAGACCTTGTTCTGGTCACGCACGCGCCCACTTTTCGCGGGCGGCGGATACTGGCACAAAGCCACCCGGAACACAATGCGAACGCCCGCCCCCTCCCCCCGCCTCCACGACCGCCCCAGGAGCCGCCGTTGAAGATGCAGCCGAAGCCGCATGCCACCTCCGGTCAGAATGACCAGATCCGCATCCGCGGCGCGCGCCAGCACAACCTCAAGGATGTCGATATCGACATCCCCAAGCACACGCTGACGGTGATCACCGGGCTTTCCGGCTCCGGCAAGTCGTCGCTGGCCTTCGACACCATCTATGCCGAGGGGCAGCGCCGCTATGTCGAGAGCCTCTCGGCCTATGCGCGGCAGTTCCTGCAGCTGATGCAGAAGCCGGACGTGGATTCCATCGAGGGCCTGTCGCCGGCCATCTCGATCGAGCAGAAGACCACCAGCCACAACCCGCGCTCCACCGTGGGCACGGTGACCGAGATCCACGACTACATGCGCCTGCTCTGGGCGCGTGCCGGCGTGCCCTATTCCCCCGCCACCGGCCTGCCGATCGAGGCGCAGACGGTGAGCCAGATGGTGGACCGCGTGCTCGCCATGCCGGAGGGCACCCGCCTGCTGCTGCTGGCTCCCGTGGCGCGCGGCCAGAAGGGCGAGTTCCGCAAGGAGCTGGCCGAGTACCAGCGCCGCGGCTTCGAGCGCGTCAAGATCAACGGCACGCTGATGCGCGTCGAGGAGGCGCCGGCGCTCGACAAGCGCAAGAAGCACGACATCGAGGTGGTGGTGGACCGCGTCGTGGTCGGCAATGAGGGGCTGGCGCAGCGTCTGGCGGACAGCTTCGAGACGGCGCTCGGCCTGGCCGACGGCGTCGCCTATGCCGAGGACGCGGACAGCGGCGAGCGGACGGTGTTCTCCAGCCGCTACGCCTGCCCCGTTTCCGGCTTCACGCTGGAGGAGATCGAGCCGCGGCTGTTCTCCTTCAACTCGCCGCAGGGCGCCTGCCCGGTGTGCGACGGGCTCGGCACGGAAAGCTTCTTCGACCCCGCCCTGGTGGTGCCGGACGACAGCCGCAGCCTCGCCGACGGCGCCGTGGCCGCCTGGGCCGGCAACAGCGCGCCCTATTACGACCAGACGCTGGAAAGCCTGGCGAAGCATCTCGGCATCAAGACCGACAAGCCCTGGGGCACGCTGCCCGAGCGGGCGCGGGACGCCATCCTGAACGGCACGGGCAGCGAGGTGGTGGCGCTCCGCTACAAGGACGGGCTGCGCGCCTATGAGGTGAAGAAGCCCTTCGAGGGCGTGCTGCCCAACCTCGCCCGCCGCCTGCACGAGACGGACAACCCCTGGGTCCGCGAGGACCTCGCCCGCTACCAGGCGGACCGGCCCTGCCATGCCTGCTGCGGCGCCCGCCTCAAGCCCGAGGCGCTGTCGGTGAAGGTGGCGGGCATGCACATCGCCGGCGCCAGCGAGCTGTCCATCCGCAAGGCGCTGCCCTGGTTCGAGGGGGTGGAGGCCACCCTCACCCCGCAGCGCGCCGAGATCGCCCGGCGCATCCTCAAGGAGATCGTCGAGCGGCTGCGCTTCCTGCTGGATGTGGGCCTGGACTACCTGTCCCTCGCCCGCTCCTCCGCCACGCTCTCCGGTGGCGAGAGCCAGCGCATCCGGCTCGCCAGCCAGATCGGCTCCGGCCTCACCGGCGTGCTCTACGTGCTGGACGAGCCCTCCATCGGCCTGCACCAGCGCGACAATGAGCGGCTGCTGACCACGCTGCGCCGCCTGCGCGACCTCGGCAACACCGTCCTCGTCGTCGAGCATGACGAGGACGCCATCCGCACCGCCGACCACCTGATCGACATCGGGCCGGCAGCGGGCGCGGGCGGCGGGCGCGTCATCGCCCAGGGCACGCCGGAGGAGGTGGCGGCGCATCCGGACAGCGTGACGGGCGCCTATCTGTCCGGCCGCCGCGCCATCGCCGTGCCGGAGAAGCGCCGCCCGGTGGACGAGAAGCGGATGCTGCGCGTCGTCGGCGCCAGCGGCAACAACCTGCGCGGGCTGACGGCGGGCATCCCGCTCGGCACCTTCTCCTGCGTCACGGGCGTCTCCGGCGGCGGCAAGTCCACCTTCGTCATCGAGACGCTCTACAAGGCGGTGGCACGCCGGCTGATGGGCGCCGGCACCGTGCCCGCGCCGCATGAGCGGATCGAGGGGCTGGAGCACCTCGACAAGATCATCGACATCGACCAGTCGCCGATCGGCCGCACGCCGCGCTCCAACCCGGCGACCTATACCGGGCTGTTCGGCCCGATCCGCGACTGGTTCTCGGAGCTGCCGGACAGCCGCTCGCGCGGCTACAAGCCGGGGCGCTTCAGCTTCAACGTCAAGGGCGGGCGCTGCGAGGCCTGCCAGGGCGACGGCGTGCTGAAGATCGAGATGCACTTCCTGCCCGATGTCTACGTCACCTGCGACACCTGCAAGGGCAAGCGCTACAACCGCGAGACGCTGGAGGTGAAGTTCCGCGGCAAGTCCATCGCCGACGTGCTGGAGATGACGGTGGACGAGGGGGTGGAGTTCTTCTCCGCCGTGCCGGCCATCCGCGACAAGCTGCGCGTGCTGAAGGAGGTGGGGCTCGGCTACATCCATCTCGGCCAGCAGGCCACCACCCTCTCGGGCGGCGAGGCGCAGCGCATCAAGCTGGCCAAGGAGCTGAGCCGCCGCGCCACCGGCCGCACCCTCTACATCCTCGACGAGCCCACCACCGGCCTGCACTTCGAGGATGTGTGCAAGCTGCTGGAGGTGCTCCACCAGCTCGTGGACCAGGGCAACACCGTGGTGGTGATCGAGCACAACCTGGAGGTCATCAAGACCGCTGACTGGCTGCTCGACCTCGGCCCCGAGGGCGGCGATGGCGGCGGGCAGATCGTGGCGGAGGGCACGCCGGAGGATGTGGCGCTGGTGGCGGCAAGCCACACGGGCCGTTTCCTGGCGCCGCTTCTGCCGAAGCCGGCCCGCAGGCGCAGGCGGGCATGAAACAGCCCCGTGGGAATTCCTTCCCCCGGGGCTTTTCTTATCCCAGCAGGCTCTTTCGAGCCCGCCCTCAGCGCAGGTTGAAGCGCACCGGCACGGTCAGGATCACCGGATCGCCCGCCATCTCGTCCGGCGGGGCCGGCAGGGGTGAGGCGCGCTGGATCATGGCGACGATCTCCTCGTCCAGATCCGCGTGGCCGCTGCTGCGCACCAGGCGCCAGCCCGTCACCGTGCCATCGCGCCGCATGCTGAAGGTCAGCACGCCCGTTCCCTCCTGCCGGCGCAGCCGCGCGACGTTCGGGTAGCGCTTGGCGCGCTCCAGCGCCGCCGACAGGCGCCCCAGATAGGAGGGCGGCGGGCCGGCGGAGCGTGCGGGCGCCACCTGCGCGCCCGGCGGCGGCGGCGCGGCCGTCTGCGGCCCGGGCGGCGCGGTGCTGGGCATGGGCGCCGCGGGGGCGGCAGCGGGGCGTGGCGGCGCCGGGCGCGGCTCGGGCCGGGGCGGCGCCGGTTTGGGCGGTGCTGGCCGGGGCGGTGCGGGGCGCGGCGGCGGCGGGCGGGGCGGCGGGGGCTCGGGCGGCGGGGGGGGCGGTGGCGGCGGCGGCTCCTCCACCTCCAGCACGGGCGCCGTTTCAGGCTCCGGCGCCGCTTCCGGCTCCGGCGGCGGCGCTTCCGTCACCGGCTCGGGCTCCACCGCCTGCAAGGGCGGCGGCTCGGCGGGCGCCACGGGGGGCGGCTCGAGCGGCTGCACGGTGGGCGGCGGCTCGGTCGTCACCGGCTCGGCGGACACCATGGCGTTGGGCGGCGGCGGCTCGCTGGTGGCGCTCATCGCCTGCGGGGCCACGGCCTGCACGGGCTCGGCCACCTCGGCCGCCTCGCTCGCCTCGCTGGCGGGAGCGGTGGGAAGGCTCGCCAGTTCCAGCGGCACCAGCTCGGGCGCCGGCTCGGGTGCCGGCACGCCATAGAGAAGGAACACCGCGGCGCCGCCATGCAGCAGCGCCGAGACGCCCCAGCCAAGCGCCCGGCTGCCGCGCAGCCCGATCCCCGGGCCGCCCAGGCCATTGCCCCCCAGGCCATTGCCCCCGAGAGTCTGCGTTGTCATGCCAGGAGCCTGTTCAGCGGGCGCGGATCGCGGGGCCCGCGGGTTCCGCCTCGGCGATCAGGGACACCTTGGTGATGCCGGCCTGGGTGATGCGGCCCATGACGCGCAGCACCTCGCCATAGGGCACGCTGCGGTCGCCGCGCACATAGACGGGGGCCTCGGGGTCTTCCTCGCGCAGCGTGGCGAGGCGGGCCGCCAGCTCGGCGGCGGGCACCTCCTCCTGGCGGATGAAGACGCGGCTGTCGGCCGCCACGGTCAGCACCACGGGCGGGCGCTGCGCGGCGGCGCGCGGCGCGGCGGTCTTGGGCAGCTCCACCGGAACGCCCACCACCATCATCGGCGCCGCCACCATGAAGACGATCAGCAGCACCAGCATGACGTCCACCAGCGGGGTGACGTTCATGTCCGCCATGGGCAGCGGGCCGTCATCGTCGCCGCCGCCCAGGCTCGGTCCGGCAAAGGCCATGCCGCTTACTCCGCCGCGGCCGCGCGGTTGGCGTGGGAGGCCGCCAGGACGGGCGGCCGGCGGGACAGGCTGGAGGCGAGGTCGGCCGCGGCCGACTGCCCGTCCTGCCGCAGCCGGCCCAGGCGCACCAGCAGGCGGTTATAGGCCATCACGGCGGGAATGGCGGCGACCAGGCCGATGGCGGTGGCGAACAGCGCCTCGGCGATGCCGGGAGCGACCACGGCCAGGCTGGTGTCGTTGCTCTGCGCGATGTTGGAGAAGCTGTTCATGATGCCCCACACCGTGCCGAACAGGCCGATGAAGGGCGCCACCGCCCCGGTGGTGGCCAGAAAGGGAAGGCCGGGCTCCACCTTGCGCAGCTCGCCGCTCAGGGCGTGGCGCATGGCGTGCTCCATGCGGTGGCGATACTCGAAGCGGCTCTCGCCATCCTCGCGGCCGTCGCGCCATTCGCGGGTGCCGGCGCGCAGCACCCGTGCGGCGAGCCCCTCCCCCTGCGGCGCCTGTGGGGCGGCCTGGCTGCCTGGGGCGGCGGCGCCCACCAGCTTGCGCACCTCGCGCCCGAGCCGGCTCAGCAGCAGCGACTTCTCGACGATAATGGCCCAGCAGACCAGCGAGGCGAGCACCAGCGAGATCATGACCGACTTGACCACCCAGTCCGCCATGAGGAACAGGCCGAGCATCGACATGTCGGCATGGGCGGCCGCGTTGGCGACTTCCGGAAGGGCGGTGGCGGCATCGGTCGGGTTCATCGCGACCTCCTCACTTGTCGAAGGAAACGCCGTCGACGCGCGACGACAGCGCGAGACGGGGGAGGCAGGCGGCGGCGGTCTCGGCCGCGCCGCAGGCCAGCAGGTCGTTCAGCAGGAAGGCGCCGATGCCGTCGCAGGGCTGGGTGCTCAGGTCGAACACCCGTGCGAGGGTCTTCTCGCGCGGCAGCGGCCCGACATCGAGCGAAAGGCGCTGGGCGATCACCCCGTCCTTGCCGAAGATCAGGAGGTCGAGGCGCAGCGGGTCGACCGGCTCGGCGCCGGGGTTGCGCAGCACCAGCCACACCCGGCAGCCATTGGCATTGCCGTTCTGGCGCGGCTCGAGCCGGTTCAGCTCCAGCCCGATGCGCTCCGCCACGGATGAGGCCCCCTGTGCCGCCGCGGGCGAGGCGGCCAGCGGGAACAGCGGCGCCGCCAGCAGCGCGGCCGTGACGAACCCCAGGGCGCCCAGCATTCGGCGGATCGGCATGGCGGCAACATCCCCTTCGCAACTGCGTTGGCTTATGCCGCCAATGAGAGTCTGTTGCAATGCGAATGACTCGCAATATTGCAGAAACAGGCGGTGCCCTGTGCCATGTGGCATCGCGCAAGCGGGAAGCCGCGCGAACGCAAGGGCGCCCACGCTGGAGATGCCGGAACTAAGGATATGGGGGGGATGGTGCCGACGCCCGGGATTGAACCGGGGACCTACTGATTACGAATCAGTTGCTCTACCGCTGAGCTACGTCGGCGCGCGGCCGCTCTCTAGCGCCCCTCGCGTGCCAGGGCAACCACCTTCCTGCGTACGCGGTGCCGGAAATGTGGGTGGCGGAGAGGATGGCCGGAGCGGCCGCAAACGAAAGCCGGGAGGCGGTCCCGCCGCGCCCCGGCCTTCATCCGTTCAGTGGACGAGAACCGGCAGCATCTCGTGCTGCAGGATCGCCGCGGTGGCGAGACTCGCATCGGGCGCGGCGCCGATCTGGGTGCCGTCGGCGGCGTGGATGGCCACGGCCGGATTGCCATCCACCAGGACGGGGCGGATGTAGGCGATCTGCTCCGCGCCGAAGCGCGCCCAGTCGGCGGGGGCCAGCTGACGCAGCGCGTCGGCGGCGGCGAAGGGGCGTGTCGGGCCTTCCTTGTTCATCGCAGGAATCTCCTTTTGCCGTTCCCGAGATGGGACACGGCGCGCGGCCGGCTTCGCCGCACCGCTGTGATGACCCCCGGCCCTTCCCGTTCCGGCCGTTCCTGGCCTGGCATGCGGCGGTGCTGCCCGAGGCAGCCCGCCCGATCGCGCCCGGCCAGGGCGGGATGAGGGAAGAATGGCCGGTGGACGTGAAAGTTTAAGCGATGGAGGCCGAACCATCGTCGATGGCGTTGCCATTGACGAGAGGACGTCCGCCCTGGGCGCCACGCGTGCCGATGTTGATGGACTTCACCCGCACTTCCGGCTGCGGCCGCTTCAGGTCGATGTGCAGCAGGCCGTTGTCGAGCCAGGCGCCCTCCACCTCAATGCCCTCGGCCAGCACGAAGGCGCGCTGGAACTGGCGGGCGGCGATGCCGCGGTGCAGGAAGACGCGCCCATCGACCTCCTCGCGCTGCTTGCCGCGGACCACGAGCTGGTTGTCCTCCTGGGTGATCTGGAGGTCGTCCATGCTGAAGCCGGCGACGGCGAGGGTGATGCGCAGCCGGTTGTCGCCGGTCTGCTCGATGTTGTAGGGCGGGTAGCCATCGGCGTTCTTCGCCACCCGGTCGAGCATCTGCTCCAGATGATCGAAGCCCAGGAACAGCGGCGAGCCGAAAAGCGACGAGCGGGACATGATCCGTAACCCCTCATGGTGAGCGAGCCGCCGGCAGGGCCCGAAGCACCCAGCCGGCAAGCCGATATTTTGTGCAGCGTGGCGGTGGATGCAAGACCCGCCGCATGTGCCCGGCGCGGCCCTGGCGGGTCAGCGATTGAAGCCGCGCGGGCGCAGGGCTAAAGCAGGCGCCTCATGTCCGACACCGACCTGCTGCCCATCCTCCTGGTGCCCGATGCGCGACTGCGCGCCAAGGCCCGCCCCGTCGGCCCCGGCGACGCGGAGGCGGTGCGCGCGCTGGCGCCCCGCATGCTGGCCACCATGTACAAGGCGCCCGGCATCGGCCTCGCCGCGCCCCAGATCGGCGAGCTGCTGCGCCTCGTCGTCATCGACCTGCAGCCCGACGACCGGCCCGAGCCCTATGTGATGGTCAACCCCGAGATCGTGGCCGAGAGCGACCAGCTCGCGGCGCGCGAGGAGGGCTGCCTTTCCCTTCCCAACCAGTATGCCGAGGTGACCCGCCCGGCGGAGGTGAAGGTGCGCTGGCAGGCGCTGGACGGCAGCCGGCAGGAAATGACCGCCGGCGGGCTGCTGGCCACCTGCGTCCAGCACGAGATCGACCACCTGAACGGCGTGCTGTTCGTCGACCACATCTCCGCGCTGAAGCGCAACATGCTGCTGCGCAAGCTGGCCAAGGAGCTCAAGGCCCGCCAGCGGGACGGCGCTCCGGACGGCGCATGAGCGGCAAGCTCCGCCTGGCCTTCATGGGCAGCCCGGATTTCTCGGTGCCGGCGCTGCGCGCGCTGCACGCGGCGGGGCATGAGGTGGCGGCGGTCTACACCCAGCCGCCGCGCCCTTCCGGCCGGGGCCAGCGCGAGACCCCCTGCCCCGTGCACCGCGCCGCGCTGGACCTGGGGCTGCCGGTGCGCCACCCGGCCCGCGTGAGGCGCGACACGGCGGAGCACGCGGCCTTCCGCGCGCTCGACCTCGATGTGGCGGTGGTGGCCGCCTACGGGCTGATCCTGCCGCCCGCCATGCTGGAGGCGCCGCGCCGCGGCTGCCTCAACATCCATGCCTCGCTGCTGCCGCGCTGGCGCGGCGCGGGGCCGATCCAGGCCGCCATCCTGGCGGGCGATGCCGAGACGGGCATCACCATCATGCGCATGGAGGAAGGGCTGGACACCGGCCCGATGCTGCTCAAGGACCGGGTGCCGATCGGCCCGCGCGACGGCACGCCCGCCCTGCACGACGCGCTGGCCGCGATGGGGGCCGGGCTGATCCTGCGCGCCCTGGAGGAAGACCCGGAGGCCGTGCCGCAGCCCGAGGAGGGCGTCACCTACGCGCCCAAGCTCACCAAGGCCGATGGCCGGCTGGACTGGGCCGAGGACGCCGCCGCGCTGGACCGCCGCGTGCGCGCGCTGAACCCCTGGCCCGGCACCTTCTTCCAGCATGGCGGCGAGGCCATCCGCGTGCTGGCGGCCGAGCCGGCGGAAGGCGCGCCGGAGGCCGCCCCGGGCACGGTGCTGGATGGCGCGCCGCGCATCGCCTGTGGCGGCGGCACGGCGCTGCGGCTGACCACCCTGCAACGCCCCGGGCGCGGCCCCTTGCCCGCGGCCGACTTCCTGCGCGGCTTTCCGCTGCCTTCGGGCATGGTGCTGGGCTGATATGCCGCGCTACGCCCTGCTGGTGGAATATGACGGCGCGCCCTTCGTCGGCTGGCAGCGCCAGGCGGGAAGCCTTTCGGTGCAGCAGGTGCTGGAGGACGCGGCGGCGCCGCTGAATGGCGGCCAGCCCGCCGCCACCCAGGCTTCCGGCCGCACCGATGCCGGCGTCCATGCCGAGGGCCAGGTGGTGCAGATCGAGCTGTCGGCCGAGCTGGAGCCGCTGCGCCTGCGCGAGGCGCTGAACTTCCACACCCGCCCCCACCCCGTTTCCGTGCTGGCGGCGGCGCGGGCGCCGGAAGGATGGTCGGCCCGCTTCTCCTGCACCGGGCGGGGCTACCGCTACCGCATCCTCAACCGGCGGGCGCGGCCGGCGCTGGAGGCCGGGCGGGTCTGGCATGTGCAGCAGCCGCTCGATGCCGCCGCCATGCACGCGGCGGCGCAGTCCCTGCTCGGCAGGCATGATTTCTCGGCCTTCCGCGCCGCCGCCTGCCAGGCCAAGAGCGCGCTGCGCACGCTGGACCGGCTGGATGTCGCCCGGTTGGGCGACGAGGTGGTGGTCCACACCGAGGCGCGCAGCTTCCTGCACCACCAGGTGCGCAACATGGTGGGCACGCTCTTGCAGGTGGGGCTGGGGCGCCGCCCCGCCTCCTGGCCGCGCCGGCTGCTGGATGGCCGGGACCGCACCCTTGCCGGGCAGAACGCGCCGCCCGAGGGGCTGACCTTCCTGTTCGCGCGCTACGACACGCCGCCCGACTGGTGCTGAGCCACGCGGGTGCTGCGCGACGGCGCGGGAGGGGCTTGCGGCGGAAGGCCGCGCCCCGCACCCTGGCGCCATGCCAGAGCCGAACTTCCAGCGCATCATCCCCGAGGGCGAGGACCGCGAGCGGCTCACCTGCGCCGAATGCGGCTTCATCGCCTATGAGAACCCGAAGATCGTCGTCGGCTCCGTGGTGAGCGAAGGGGTGGCGGGAGAGGGCCGGGTGCTGCTCTGCCGCCGCGCCATCCAGCCGCGCATGGACTTCTGGACCTTGCCGGCCGGCTACATGGAATTGGGCGAGACGGTGGAGGACGGCGCCCGGCGCGAGGCCTGGGAGGAAGCCCAGGCCCGCATCGCGCCCGAGGGCGTGCTGGCGCTCTATTCCATTCCCCGCATCGGCCAGGTGCAGGTGATCTTCCGCGCGAGCCTGGCGGAGCCGGGCTTCGCCGCCGGGCCGGAAAGCCTGGAGGTGAGGCTGTTCGCCTGGGAGGACATCCCCTGGGAGGAGCTGGCCTTTCCCACCGTGCACGCGGCGCTGCGGCGCTGGCACGCGATGCGCGGGCAGGCGCTGGGCGCGCCGGCGCTGGAAACGGCCGGCCGCTTCCCGGGCGCCGGCCTGCCGCAAGGGGTCTGAGATCCGGCTGGGGAACGGGGCGGCGGGGGTGCCGCCGCCCCTTCCCCGCTTCAGCCCGCCAGGGTGCGGCCGGCGGAGCCGAGATCGGCGAAGGCCTCGTCCAGCCGCTTGACGATGCCCTTCTCGCCCGCGCGCAGCCACTTGCGGGGGTCGTAGAGCTTCTTGGTCGGCTTGCCGTTCGACGGGTCGATCTGGTGCGTGAAGGCCACCGGGTTGGCCTGCACATAGGCGCCCACCGGCTCGGCGAAGGCGAACTGCGTGTCGGTGTCGATGTTCATCTTGAACACGCCATAGGAGACCGCCTCGGCGATCTTGTCCTTCTCGGAGCCGGAGCCGCCGTGGAAGACCAGGCTCATCGGCTTGTCGCCACCGCCGAAGCGGCCAGCGACCGCCTCCTGCGAGGCCTTCAGGATCTCGGGCCGCAGCTTGACGTTGCCGGGGGCATAGACGCCGTGGACGTTGCCGAAGGAGGCGGCGACGGTGACATGGCCGATGGGCGAGAGCTCCTCCCACGCCTTCAGCACGTCCTCGGGCTGGGTGTAGAGATGCGCGTTCTCGGCCGATTCCTCGACATCGTGGCCGATGCCGTCCTCCTCACCGCCGGTCACGCCCAGCTCAATCTCGAGGCTCATGCCGAGCTTGGCCATGCGCTCCAGCACCGGCTTGCACTCGGCGATGTTGGTCTCCAGCGGCTCGGCCGAGAGGTCGATCATGTGCGAGGAGAAGAGCGGCTTGCCCGTCCGCTTCATGAACGCCTCGCCGTGGTCGATCATGCCGTTGACCCAGGGGAGCAGCGAACGGTCGGCGTGGTCGGTGTGCAGCACGACGCAGATGCCATAGGCGGCGGCCACGGTGTGCACGTGCTGCGCGGCGGACACGGCGCCGAGCACGCGGGCGGCGGCGGCGTCCGGGCAGCCCTCGCCCGCGAAGAAGCGGGCACCGCCATTGGAGAGCTGGATGATGACGTCGGACTTGTTCTTCGCCGCCGCCTCCAGCACCGCGTTGATGCTGTTGGTGCCGACCACGTTCACCGCCGGCAGGGCGTAGCCGCCGGCGCGGCAGGCATCGAGCAGGGTCAGGTAGTCGGCGCCGGTGACCACGCCGGGGCGAAGCCGGGCGGGGGCCTTCTGGTCGGTGGGCAGCATGTCGTTCATCTCGAAGCTCCGGCTGTCTCGCGCGCACTCGGTCATGGCAAGGAAAGGCCGCCTCTCCGGGAGGGACGGCCTTTCCGATAGATTGGCGATGCCATAGGGCAGAGTTGTGGCGCTCGCCAAGCGCAAGCTCAACACACGCTTCGATCAGCCGGGCGCGACAGGCGCCGGGTGCGGCTCAGGCGGCAGCCAGGTGGAGCGCGACCTGGCGCTTCGAGGGGCGGGAGGCGGCCTTTGCCGGCACGGGCGCCGGCACGGGCGCGAGCGCCATGCCCGAGAGCGCCTCCAGCAGGCGGCCCCGCGCCTGTTCCGCCGCGGGGGTGAGGCTGCCCGCGCCCCCCTCGGCCGTGAGTCGGAGCCGGTGCCCGTCCAGCACCTTCCGCACCAGCTCGGCCACCGGGCCTTCCGCCAGCGCGCCGGCCAGGCGCGGGAGGGCGATGCCGCGCGGCAGCATGCAGCGGATCACCAGCCCCTGACGGACGAGAGGCGGCACATCCCCTTCCTGGCCGAGCGGCGCCTCGATCTCCACCGTGACGCCGTGCAGGGCACCGATCTTGAGGAAGGCGGCGCTGGCCATCCTGCGCACCGGACCAAGCTCGGAGACGCCGTCGAGCATGTCCTGGTCGATGCCGGCGAGGGCGTCCGAGAAATCGGCGGGGGTGCTTTGCATCCGAGCGCTCCGTCCAGTTTAATCACTTTTTCGTGATTGATACCGTAGCAGAAAATACGGGTCGCGCAACGTCCGATTTGGCGGCGCGCCCTCCCACGACTTCGGAGGCAGGCTGAAACTTGGCCGGGACAAGCCGCGCTGTCCGTGTTATCGAAAAGAAACAAGACGTAGCGGCCCAGGAACCCACCGATGGTCCAGATCACAGCCGGAAATCAGGCCAGCCTCGACTTCCGGCTTTTCAACGCTGGCGCATGGAACAACCTGACCTTCATCGACCGGCAGGCCGGCTATGCCAGGGCAGACCGCAGATTTACTGGCGATTACTCCTATGCCCTGGAACTGTTCGGCAGCGACTTCCGCTACGATGCCTATGGCGTTCCGGCCTCGGGGGCCGTGTCCGGCTTCCAGGAAAGCCTGGCTGGCGTCCCCACCCTTCGGGTCGAGGGCCTGGCCATGCCCGTGGCCCAGCTGCTCGGCGGCACCTGGCACGGGCTGAGCGATTCGGCCCGGTCCGTCCTCCTGGCGGGCGGTGACGTCCTGACCGGCTCGCCGTTGAACGACCATGTGAAGACCTATGCGGGGAACGACACGATCCGGCTCGGCGCGGGCGACGACACCGCCCTGCCCGGCCCAGGCGACGATGCCGTGGATGGCGGCCCCGGCTTCGATACCGTGGTGCTGAGCGGGCAAGCCGCCGATTACCGGCTGGTGGAATGGAGCGGCGCCCTGGCCGTCATTCCGCTGACCGCTGCCGCGCTGGCGCTCGAGGGCAATGACCGGCTGATCAGCGTGGAGCGCCTCCAGTTCGCCAGCGGCGAGACGCGCGCCGCCATCGGCGAGGGCTTCGCGCCGCTGCGCTACATCGCGGCGAGCCCGGACCTGATCCAGGCCCTCGGCGCCAATCCGGCCGCGGGCTTCGAGCACTACCTCCATTTCGGCGCGCGGGAGGGCCGGCCCCTGGCCTTCCGTGGCGCGGAATACCTGGCCTCCTATGGCGACCTGCAGCTGAGTTTCGGCCTCGACGTGGAGGCCGCAACCGCCCACTACATCCGCCACGGCTTCATCGAGAAACGCGCGATCACCTTCGACGCGCTCGAATACACCGCTTCCTACACGGACCTGATGAACGCCCTGGGCACCGACCGCGAGGCCGGCGCGCTGCACCGCATGGCCCATGGCTGGGCCGAGGGGCGTGTCACGCGCTTCGAGAGCCTCGAATACACCGCCTCCTACACGGACCTCATCCTCGCCTTCGGCGGCAACCAGGACCGGGCGGCGGCGCACTACATCACGACGGGCCGGCATGAGGGGCGCGCGGTGCTGTTCGACGCGCTGGACTACATCGCCTCCCATGGCGACCTGATCGCGGCCTTCGGCGCGAACCGCGAGGCCGGCGCCCTGCATTACCTCCAGCACGGGCGGTTCGAGGGCCGCAAGGCCAGCTTCGATGCCGTGCAATACCTCATCAACTACCCGGACCTGCAGGCGGCCTTCGGCACGGACCAGGACGCGGCGGCCCGGCACTACATCCTGGACGGCTTCCGCGAGGGCCGCACGGACGATGTGTTCGGCTGAGCGCCGGCCTGGCGGGCCTCGGACAGCCCCCTTTCCCGCACAGGAGCCGGCATGGCCATTCTGAAGATCGCCCGCATGGGCCACCCCGTCCTGCTGGAGCGGTGCCAGCCCGTGCCGGACCCTGGCGCGCCGGAGATCCGGCGGCTGGTGCGGGACATGATCGAGACGATGGAGGACGCGCCGGGCGCCGGCCTCGCCGCGCCGCAGGTGCATGTCCCGCTGCGGCTCTTCGTCTTCCGCGTGCTGCCCGAACGCTCCACCGGCGCGCCGGACGACGTGGCGGTCGGCAACACCGTGCTCATCAACCCGGTGGTCGAGCCGCTGGGCGAGGAGAAGCATCTGCGCTGGGAGGGATGCCTTTCCATCCCCGGGCTGCGCGCCGCCGTGCCGCGCCACCGGCGGGTCCGCTACACCGGACAGGACTGCGATGGCCGTACCGTCTCGGCCGAGGTGGGCGGCTTCCATGCCGGCGTCGTGCAGCATGAGAACGACCATCTCGACGGCATCCTCTACCCCATGCGGATGCGCGACTTCCGCCTGATGGGGTTCAACGAGGAGATCGCCCGCTTCCAGGCGGCCCCGGCTCAAGCACAGGGCTCCGGCCGGACTGAGGCAGGCACCGGAGCCCGAGGCTGATCTCAGGCGCTTGGGGGTCAGGCGCTGGGGGTCAGGCGGCGCTCGCGCCCGGCGGCCAGGGCATCGCACACCGTCATGGCGAGGTGCCGGGCGCAGAAGGGCTTGCGCACCACGAAGGCGGGGCCCGGGCGCCCTGCCGGCAGGACCGGCTCCTCGCAGGCCGTCACGAACACGACGGGCGCCGCATCCGCCCCGCCGAGATGGCGCAGCACCGCGGGGCTGGAGTCCGCGGCCAGCCGCAGATCGGACAGGATCAGGTCCGGCCGCCCATCCTCCAGCAGCATCTCCGCTTCCCGTGCCGAGGCGGCGATACCCAGCACGCGGTGGCCGAGATCGTGCATCATCATGGACATGTCGAGCGCGGTCAGCATCTCGTCCTCGATGATCAGGATATCGGCCGGACCGGGCGGGGCGGTGATGGCCCAGGCCTCGGCGAGCAGGCCGCGCACCATGTCCGGGCCGGTCCGCAGGATCTGGGCGATCCGGAGCGGGGTGAAGCCCTCCAGATGGCACAGCAACAGGGCGTGGCGCTGCGGCCCCGTCAGCCGCCGCAGCCGGCGGCGCAGCCAGAGCCGGACCAGAGCATGCGCCTGCGCATGCGGCTCCTGCGGCCAGGGGCCCGGCATGTCTCCGAACGCGGAAGGCAGCCCTTCCGGCAGCGTGGAAAGCCGGTCCTGCACCGCGCGGTAAAGGCGGAGGCGCCCTGGCAGGCGCCTGCTGGAAGGCTTGCCGAGCAGGTCGCGCAGCGCAGCCTCCACCACGCGGTCGCCGAGCACGCGGGAGGCGGTGGCGGCCGCCGCATAGCGGCGGAGCGAACGGAGGATGGGCAGGAGGGTGGCGGGATCGGAGCTCATCGTCGCATGACCTCCCGGAAGCGCCTCCCTCTGGCCGGACCGCCTGCGGCCCAGGCCGGCGCCTGTGAATTCTTGTCAGGGGAAACCGAGGGTTACAACTTCCCTGTCGAAATGCACAGGTCTCTGCCGATAGGATGGCACACCACTTCGTGAGACAGAGAGACTGCCGCGTGGCCAAACCCGCTTCCGTGTCATCGCCCGCCCAGGAAGACCAGGCGGCTGCGACCCCCGAGGACGAGGTTGCGGGCGGTACGGCCCCTGCCTCCGGCACCACGCGGCGCGAGTGGCTCGACGAGCGCATCCGCGAGGAATACCAAGAGGTGGCCGAGGAGCCTCTGCCGCCACGGCTTCTCGCCCTGTTGCGCAGGCTGCGCCCCACCACCCACTGAAGCCGGACCGCCGAGCCCGCGGAGCACCGCACGCGCCGCCCCCGGCGAGTGGACGGCGCAGAGGGGAAGCGCCAGCACCACGCTTTCGAGGCTTCGGACCCTTCAGGGCAGCATCCGGCCTTCTTCGCGTATGCGGCGGCTCTCAATATTGTTGCACGACATCAATATTGTGTCCTACCACCTGGCCTGGAGAACAGGGATTAAGAACTGGCACATTCCAGGCGAAGACGTATCGTTCAGCCAAGGCTCATCAACTCAAAGTTGATAAAGGCTGAGACCGGTCGGGTTCTCGCCAAAATGTTAAGTCCGAGCTCCACAGTTTCTCCTGAGGAATGTTAACTTCCGTCCTTGTGCGCGCATTACGGGTAAAGCTAGATACCCTTCTATTGAGGGTGGTCATTCTCCTTGGGGATGATGGGGCTTCCGGCCATGCCAGACGACGTGGGACGGCGAAAATGGATCACGCTTTGCGCCGGCCTGTTCGTTGCCACGCCCCGCTCTCCGGAGCGGATCGAGTTCCGCTCCGCGCTTAACCTGCCCGGCCGGCAGGAATGGGAGGACTTCAAGGCGAAGTACCTCCTGCCGGACGGCCGCATCATCGATACCGGCAACAACAATGCCTCGCACTCGGAGGGCCAGGGCTGGGCGTTGCTGATGGCCGAAGCCTATGGCGACCAGGCCACCTTCAACCGGGTGTTCGCCTGGACCCACCGCAACCTCCGCCGCCCTCATGATTCGCTCCACGCCTGGAGCTGGCGCCCCAACAGGCCGCAGCCGGTGGAGGACAGCAACAACGCCACCGATGGCGACCTGTTCATCGCCTGGGCGCTCGAGAGGGCCGCCCGGCGGTGGCACCGCCCGGAACTCTCGGGGCGGGCCGCCGCCATCGCGCGGGACCTGCACGAGAACTGCGTCCGGGAGGTGCGGGGGCGGACCGTGCTGCTGCCGGCCGCCTTCGGCTTCGAGCACCCCAGCTACACCGTCATCAATCCGTCCTACTATGTGTTCCCCGCGCTCGACGCGATGGCGCGGCTGATGCCGAATGACCGGTGGCGCGAGCTTCGCCAGGACGGCCTCTCCCTGCTGCGGCAAACCGGCTTCGGTGCCTGGAACCTGCCGGCGGACTGGATCCGCCTGTCGCACCTTTCGGACGAGCCGCCCCTGCCCGCTCCCGGTTGGCCTGCCCGCTTTTCCTACGACGCCATTCGCATCCCGCTCTACCTCGCCTGGGCGGGTCTGTCTGCCGAGCCGGCCGCGCGCGCCGCGGCGCGGTTCTGGAGCGCCTCCCACCCTTCCGGCTACACCCCCGCCTGGGCCGAGTTCGCCCAGGACCATGTGGCGCCCTACGCGGCCGATAGCGGCATGGATTCCATCGCGCGGCTGGTGCTCGATCCCGAGGCAAAGGTTTCGGACCTGCCCCGCGTTCATGCCGCGCCCCATTACTACGCCGCCGCGCTGACCCTTCTCGCGCGCCTGGCCGCTTTCGAGCGATCTGCCCTCACCTGACGCGCGGCGCCGATACGCCACGGGCATTGCCGCGACCCGGCTGACCCATGGCCATGGCAGTGGCGCCGGCCGGCTTCCCATCAACGCCCTGGAAAAGCGCCAATCCTCATCCGGTCAAGGAAGAGGGTTTCCATTCTCGCGCAGATTTGTGATACCTCATCTATCTGTTAGAGAAAAACTCACATTGTGGTAGATTCCTAGGCTCGCTCTGCTATCATTGCGAGCAATGGTAAACCAAGCCACAACCCTAGAACCCCCCTTGCGTCGCTCGCGCAGCCGGGCGGAACAGGTCCGTGCCGAGGGCATCCTGCTCGGACTGGGTTGCGCCCGCATGGCTGCGGCATTGTCCGAGGCATTGGCGCAGTCCGGCTACGAGCCGAACCTGACCGATGACCTGAACGACTTCTGCGCGGCCCTGGAACAGGCCCCGGCACGCGTCGTGGTGCTGGACCTGGACTGGGCCGCCGACTCCGCGCCGGAGATGCTTCGCCGCATCCCCGGCCGTGGCCGTGGCCTCGTGGTGCTGAGCCGGCAGGCGGGCGAGGCGGAGCGCGTGGCCAGCCTGGAGCTGGGGGCGGACGACCACCTGCCCCTGCCCGTCTCGCCCCGCGAGTTGGTGGCCCGGCTGCGGGCGCTTTCCCGCCGCCTCGCCGCGCCATCCACGGCGCAGGGGCCCATGCCGCCGCGCCTGGCCATGGGCGTGCTGCTCGACCCCGCCCGGCAAAGGCTGGTGCCGCCGCAAGGGCACGAGATCCACCTGACGGGCGCCGAGGCGGGGCTGCTCGCCATGATGCTGCGCGACCCTTCGCTCACCGCCGAGCGGGACCTGATCGCGGAGCATGTGCTGGGCTACCGCCGGCGGCCCCAGCAGCGGGGGGTGGACCAGTTCGCCTCCTCGCTGCGGCAGAAGCTAGAGCAGGCCTCGGGGGGCGCCATCCAGCTCCTCGCGGTGCGGGGGCGCGGCTACCGGCTGGTGTGGTGACCGGCGCGCGGCCCGCCCGGCAGGAGCGGGACGCGCACGGACACGGGCACGGGCACGGGCACGGGCCCCGGTCGCAAGCTCGGGCCTAGCGGGAAAGGCCGGGGATGTTCTGCGCCAGGCCCGGCGGCAGGTTCTTCAGCAGCCCTGGCGGCAGCGTGACGCTGCGATACTCGGCGGGCAGCCGGAAGCGGGCCGGATCCTGCCGCGCATAGGAAATGGCGGTCGCCTCCAGCGAGCCCTGCCTGCCCTCGCGGCTGCCCTGGGCGCGCAGCAGCACGCCATCCGGCGTCAGGCACACCGTGCCCTGCCCTTCCGGCCCGCTCACCTGCCAGTTGTCGCAGCGGTGGCCGGCCACGGTGTCGCTGCCCGCCCGCGTCATCCTGGTGCCGGGCGGCAGGCCCTGGGCCAGCGGGAGCTTCTGCTCCTCCGGCAATTGCATCGCCGTGCGCACCGAATCCATCACCATCAGCGCCTGGCCGCGCGGCACATCCACCAGCACCCAGCCCGGCGCCTCCGGCGGTTCCACGCGCAGCCGCTGCTCGGCGGCGAGCCAGGCGGCGGGCACGGTGCGCGGCGCCTGGCCGCCGCCCCGCACCGTATAGGTCACCGCCACGTCGCGGGTCGGCCAGAGTTGGGCGGGAGCGTTCCGCGCGGGCGCCTGGGCCAGGGCGGCGCCGGCACCGGCCCCCGCGAGGGCCAGGGCCAGGATGGCGGTGCGTCGCATCGGAACCTCCCTTCCGGACAGGCCGGACAGCCATGCCGGAGCTGGCTTGCGCTTCCCCTCCGGCCGCCGCAGGCTGCGGCCCGATTGAGGTAAGAAGGGAAACGCCCATGAGCAAGATCGCTGTCGTCACCGGCGCGGGCAGCGGCATCGGCCGCGCCGCCGCGCTCGCCCTGCTGGGCGCCGGCTGGCATGTCGCGCTGGCCGGCCGCCGCGCCGATGCGCTGGAGGCGACCATCGCCCAGGCGGGCGAGGCCGGCACGCGCTGCCTGGCCGTGCCGACCGATGTGGGGAACGCCGCCTCCGTTTCCGCCCTCTTCGCCGCGGTGAAGGAAAGATGGGGCCGCTGCGACCTGCTGTTCAACAATGCGGGGCGCGGCAGCCCGGCGGTCGATTTCGACGAGATCTCGCACGAGGACTGGTTCGGCGTCGTCGCCGCCAACCTGCACGGCGCCTTTCTCTGCGCACAGGAGGCCTACCGCATGATGAAGCACCAGGAGCCGCGCGGCGGGCGCATCATCAACAACGGCTCGATCAGCGCCCATGCGCCACGTCCCGGCTCCGCCCCCTACACCGCCACCAAGCACGCCATCAGCGGCCTGACCAAGTCGCTCAGCCTCGACGGGCGGAAATGGGACATCGCCTGCGGACAGCTCGACGTGGGCAATGCCGCGACCGAGATGACGGACCGCATGGCGAAGGGTGTGCCGCAGGCCAATGGCACCATGATGGTGGAGCCGCGCATGGATGTGCGGCATGTGGGCGAGGCGGTGCTGCACATGGCCTCGCTGCCGCTCGACGCCAACATCCAGTTCATGACGGTGATGGCGACGAAGATGCCCTTCGTCGGGCGGGGCTGACGCGTGCAGGCCGGGGGAGCGCCTCCTCCGGCCAGGGCGGTTCAGTCCACCCGGGCGCCGGAGCGGCGCACCACCTCGCCCCAGCGGGCGATGTCGCGTTCCTGCACGGCGCGGAACTCGGCGGGGGTGGAGATCGTGCTGGGGGTGATGCCCTGGGTGTCGATCAGCCAGCGGCGGAACTCGGGCGTGGCGATGATGCGCTGGATCTCGGCGTTCATCCGCGCCTGGATCGGCTCCGGCAGGCCGGGAGGCGCGAAGATGCCGTACCAGGTGCTGCTGTCGAAGCCGGGCAGGCTACAGGCCTCGGCCACGGTGGGCACGTCCGGCAGCGCCTCCAGCCGCTTGGCGGTGGTGACCGCGAGCCCCTTCACCTGCCCTTGCCGGATATAGCCGATGGACGGGCCGGACTGGTTGAAGAACAGGTCCACATCGCCGGAAAGCAGCGCCGTCTGCGCGCCGGGCTGGCCGCGGAACGGCACATGCACGATATCCAGCTGCGCCACCTGGGCGAATTGCGCACCCGCCAGATGCGTCGAGGCGCCATTGCCGGTGGAGGCGTAGTTCAACTTGCCCGGCTGCGCCTTGGCGGCGCTGATCACGTCCTGGCAGCTGGCGAGGTTCGGGCGCCGCTCGGGGCTGACGGTGAGCACGTTCGGCACGTCGCCGAGATGAGCGATCGGCGTGCTGTCCTTCACCGGGTCGAAGGGCAGGCTGCGGTAGAGGGTGGCGTTGATGGCGTGGGTGCCGGCGGTGCCGAAGAGGAAGGTGTAGCCATCCGGCTTCGCCTTCGCGACATGGTCGCTGGCGATGTTGCCGCCGGCGCCGCTGCGGTTGTCCACCACCACCGGCACGCCGAGTGCCTGGCCCAGCGGCTCGGCCAGCTTGCGCTGGTAGATGTCGACACCCGAGCCGTTCGGAAAGCCGCCCATCAGGGTGATGGGCCGGCTCGGCCAGGGCTCCTCCTGCGCCTGGCTGGCGGCCGGGGGAAGCCAGAAGCTGGCCAACGCAAGTCCAAGCAGCATTCGGCGCATGGCGGGACGCACTCCTTCCGGTGGTGGGAAGCGAGGCTATCCCCGTGCCGCCCGCCGGGGGAACCCGGAAAGCGGCACGGGTTCCGGCCACCTTTCAGCCGCCGCGCAGATCCAGCAGGCAGCGCGGCACCAGGGCGCCGAGGCCGATCGCCTGCCCATCGAGCTGCTGGCGGATCTGCAGTGCCTGGAGCCGTGCCGCTTCCTTCAGCAGGTCCGTGTCCTCCAGCGCGCCGAGGCGGGGCTGGTGCTCGTCGAGCCGCTCCAGGTTCAGCGAAAGCCGGGCCTCCACCGCGCCCCGGTCGGCCGCCAGGCTGTCGCGCGCTTCCGCCACGGCCAGGGTGAAGGCACCGAGATGCGGCAGCATGGCCAGGGCGGCGGCAGGGCTGGCGGGCGGGCCGGGCAGCCGGCCAGCGGTGCGCTCCAGCAGTTCCAGCGAGCGCAACATGCCCGGAGCGCCGTCCTCCACGCCGCCCGTCAGCGCCTGGCCGATACGCCGGCATGCCGCCAGCAGCGAGAGGATCTCATCGAAGTTCCGCTGGTAGCGCGCCATGGCGGCGTGCTGGCCCTCATCCGCCGCGGCGGCCCCGGCGAGCCGCTCCAGAAGGCGGCTGGCCTCCATGGCCAGCATGTCGGTATCCGCGAGCACCTGCCCCAGCAGGTCGAGCAGCGCCTTGGCACTGCTGAGCTGGCGGCCGGTGAGCAGGATGCTGTCGAGCCCGTCCATGTCCGCGCGCAGGGACGGCTGGACCAGGGTGGGAAGCAGGGAGGCGGAATCCAGCGACATGCAAGGGTTTCCCTTCAGCCGGCTCCGGCCGGCCCTGGGAGGTGTTCTGGACCCGTGACGCTGAAGATATCGCTAAGGCCACGAAAAAGCCCCCGGCGCTGGCAGGCCGGGGGCTCCATTCAGGCCATCATCGGGTGGCGGAAGGCTCAGCCGCCCTTCAGCACCACAGCCTGGCGGCCGCGCTGGCCGTCACGGACCTCCAGGTTGAGCTTCTCGCCCTGCTGGACATCCTGCTTGCCGGCACGCTGCAGCACGGAGGAGTGCAGGAACACGTCCTGGCCACCGTCATCCGGCGTGACGAAGCCGAAGCCGCGCACCTGGTCGAACCACTTCACCGTGCCGTTCACGGCATAGGTCGGGCCACCCTCGTCACGGCCGCCGAAGTCACGGCGCGGCGGGCGGTCGCCGAAGCCACGCGGGCCGCCGAAGCCGCCACGGTCGCCACCACCGAAGCCACCCGGGGCGCCGAAGTCGCGGCGCGGCGGACGGTCGCCGAAGCCACCGCCGAAGCCGCCACGGTCGCCGAAGTCGCGGCGCGGCGGACGGTCGCCGAAGCCGCCACGATCGCCAAAGCCACCCGGGGCGCCGAAGTCGCGGCGCGGCGGGCGGTCACCGAAGTCACGGCGCGGCGGACGGTCGCCAAAGCCGCCAGCACCAAAGTCGCGGCGGGGACGGTCGCCACCGGGCGGGGCGCCCGGGCCGAGCTTGCGCTCGTGGATCTTGGTCACCAGCCGGCGACCCTGGCGGTCCGCGCCGATCTCGCAGACCAGCTTGTCACCGGTCTCGGGCGGCTCGATCCCGGCCTCGGTCAGCGCCGAAGCGTGGAAGAACACGTCCTGACCGTCCGGGCCCAGTACGAAGCCGAACCCCTTACGGCCGTTGTACCACTTGACCTCGGCCTCGATGGGCCCGGTGCTGCCCTGCGAATCGTTATCCGGAAACACTGCGTCTCGTATCCGTGTAAAGTGTGCGGCCCGACGGGATGCAGGGCCGGCATGGTCCATCCTCGCACCAGAGCGGCCCGATTGCTAGTCGAATCGCCGTGGGTCGTAAGGTTCCGGCGGAATATCCGGCTCGCGGGCGGCCAGGATGTCCGCCACCAGCCCGGCCGTGCGCGGCCCCGCGACAAGCCCCACATGGCCATGCCCGAAGGCGAGCACAACATCGGGCGAGTTGCGCGCGGGGCCGATGCAGGGGAGCCCGTCCGGCATGCTCGGGCGGTTGCCCATCCAGACCTTCACCCGCTCCGCCGGCATGTCCCGCGGCAGGCCGGGGAAGCTGCGCAGCAGGTGGTCGCGCAGGATCTCGGACCGCTTCCAGTTGGGCGCGGCATCGAGCGCCGCGATCTCCACCTGCCCCGCCACGCGCAGGCCCCCGCGCGTCATGGTGATGGCCATCTTGCCGTCCGATGGCATCAGCGGGATGCGCGGCCCCGCCTCGGGGCTGGCGATGACGGCGTGGTAGCCGCGCTCCGTCTGCAACGGCACCGGGCTGCCGGCGGCGGCGGCCAGCGCCTTCGAATGGGCGCCGGCCGCGATCACGGCGCGGTCGGCGGCGATCTCGCCGTTCCGCGTCAGCACCGCGCGCAGCCTTCCGCCCTCGATGCGGAAGCCGGTGGCGCCCTCGCGCAGGTGGCGCGCCCCTTCCCGCGCCGCCAGCGCCACCAGCGCCGCGACATAGGCACCAGGGTCGGAGCAGTGGCCGCCCTGCTCGGCCAGGATGCCGAAGGTGTAGCGGCGGTCGAGCGCGGGCTCGCGCTGGCGCAGCTCCTCCTCGCCCACCTCGCGCCAGGCGATGCCGACCTGTTGGCGGATGCGCCAGGCCATGGCCTCCGCCTCGAAGGCGGCGCGGTCTGGATAGATGTACATCAGGCCGGTGCGGTGGATCAGCTCCGGCACGCCCGCTTCCACGGCCAGCGCCTGGTGCAGCACGGGCGCGTCCTCCAGCAGCGGCTTCAGCGCCTGGGCGGTGCGCAGCACCTTGGCTTCGGTCCAGCCCGCCCAGAGGTAGCGCAGCAGCCAGGGCGCCACGCGCGGCAGGTAGCCCCAGCGTATGGCCAGCGGGCCCAGCGGGTCGCGCAGGAAGCCGGGAACCTTTCTCCACGTCCCCGGCATGGCGGGCGGGATGACGGATTGCGGCGAGAGCCAGGCGCCGTTGCCGTAGCTCGCCGCCTGCTCGCCGCCCGGCTCGCCAGGGTCGAGGATGGTGACGCCCCACCCTTCCCGCCGCAGCGCCAGCGCCGTGGTGGCGCCGACGATGCCGGCGCCGATGACGACGGCGTGGCCCCTCACCGCGGCTGCATCCCCGGGTCGGGCGCCAGCAGCGAGACATGGGCGGAAACCACGCGCCAGCCCTCGGGGAGCCGCGCCATGATCTTGGTCTCGCGCCCGATCAGGCCTGTTCCGACGCGCTCATATTCCAGGTGGGTCGCGGCGAAGTCCCGCCCGAAGGCGACGATGTGGACCTTTCGCTGCACGCGCTGCGCATAGGCCTTCACCGAGGCGCGGAAGGCGCGGATGGCATCGTGCCCGTAGAGGATCTCGCCGATGCCGAAGCGCACGGTGCGCGGATCGGCCCAGAAGATGCTGTCCAGGATTTCCGTGCGGTTGTTCATCAGCGCGTCCTCGTAGCGGTCGAACACCGCCCGGGCTTCCGCAATCACCGCCGGATCGTCGATCTGCACGCGAGTCTCCCCTTCCCTGCCATTGGAAGACGCAGCGTGCCGCAGGGTGCGGGCCGGCGGAAGGGCCGGCCCGCGATTTGCCTCAGCCGGCGTCGGCCACGGCGCGCTTGGCCATCACCGTGACCAGGTTGGCGCGGTATTCGGCGCTGCCATGGATGTCGCTGTTCAGGTCGTCCGCCGGCTGGCGGATTCCGGCCACGGCCTCGGGCGACCAGTTGGCCGCCAGCGCCGCCTCCATCTCCTTCTGCCGGAAGGCGCAGGCGGCGGCACCGTTGACGCCGACGCCGACACCCTTCGGCCCGCGGGCGACGAACACGCCCGTCATCGAGTAGCGGCTGGCCGGGTTGCGCAGCTTGGCGTAGCCCGCCTTCTCGGGGATGGGGAAGGACACGCCGACCAGCAGCTCGCCCGGCTCCATCGCGGTGGTGAACATGCCCACGAAGAACGCGTCGGCCGGGATCTGGCGGCGGTCGGTGATCAGCGTGGCGCCGAGGGCCAGCGCGGCCGCCGGGTAGTCGGCCGCCGGGTCGTTGTTGGCCAGGCTGCCGCCGATGGTGCCGCGGTTGCGCACCTGGGTGTCGCCGATGGTGGCGGCCATGCGCGACAGCGCCGGAATGGCCGCCATGATCTGCGGGTCGGTGGCGATCTCGAAATGCTTCACCATGGCGCCGATGACGAGGGCATCGCCCTCGCGGCGGATGCCGCGCAGCTCGGCGATGCCGGACAGGTCGATCAGGGCGCTCGGCATGTTCAGCCGGTGCTTGAGCGCGGGCAGCAGGGTCATGCCGCCGGAGATCGGCCGGGCGTCCGGGTCCTCGGCGAGCAGCTTCACCGCGTCCGCGACGCTGGTCGGCTTGTGGTAGGCGAAATCATACATCGCGAGGGGCTCCCTACTCGGCGGCGGCGGGCAGGGCCGCGCCGCCCTTGGAATGGATGATGGACCAGATCTTCTGCGGTGTCGCGGGCATCTCGACATGGGTCACGCCGTAGTCACGCAGCGCGTCCACCACGGCGTTGATGACGGCGGGCGGCGAGCCGATGGCGCCCACCTCCCCGCAGCCCTTCACGCCCAGCGGGTTGTGCGTGCAGAGCGTGGTGCTGGTGGAGACGTCGAAGGCGGGGATCTGCGCCGCGCGCGGCATGGCGTAGTCGGCGAAGCTGGCCGAGAGCAGCTGGCCCTCGGAGTCATACACCGTGTTCTCGATCAGTGCCTGGCCGATGCCCTGGGCCAGGCCGCCCTGGATCTGCCCTTCCACGATCATCGGGTTGATCACGCGGCCCACATCGTCGCAGGCAGTGAAGTTGACGACCTCCGTCTCGCCCGTCTCAGGGTCGATCTCCACCTCGCAGATGTGGCAGCCGCCGGGATAGGTGAAGTTCTTCGGGTCGTAGAAGGCCGTCTCCTCCAGCCCCGGCTCGATCTCCTCGATCGGGTAGTTGTGCGGCACATAGGCCGCCATGCTGATCTCGGCGAAGGCCTTGGCACGGTCGGTGCCGGCGACGCGGAACTGGCCATTGGAGAACTCGATGTCCTCGACCGAGGCCTCCAGCAGATGGGCGGCGATCTTCCTGCCCTTGGCGATGATCTTGTCCATCGCCTTGACCATGGCGCTGCCGCCGACGGCCAGGCTGCGCGAGCCATAGGTGCCCATGCCGAAGGGGATCTTGCCGGTGTCCCCGTGCACCACCTCGACCTGCGAGAGCGGCACGCCGAGCTGCTCCGAGACGAGCTGGGCGAAGGTGGTCTCGTGCCCCTGGCCGTGGCTGTGCGTGCCGGTGAACACCGAGACGCTGCCCGTGGGATGGACGCGGATGTTCGCCACCTCGTAGAGCCCGGCCCGCGCGCCGAGCTGCCCCACCAGCTTGGAGGGCGCGATGCCGCAGGCCTCCAGATAGGTGGAGATGCCGATGCCGCGCAGCCTGCCGCGTGCCTTCGCCTCCGCCCGGCGCTGCTCGAAGCTGTCGTAGCGGGCAACGCGCAGGGCTTCCCGCAGCGTCGCCTCGTAGTCGCCGCTGTCGTACTGGAGCGCCACGGGTGTCTGGTACGGGAACTGGTCGGGGCGGATGAAGTTCTTCCGCCGGATCTCCACCCGGTCCATCCCCATCTCGCGCGCCGCGACGTCGACGAGGCGCTCCAGCAGATAGGTCGTCTCCGGCCGCCCGGCGCCACGGTAGGCATCGACCGGCACGGTGGAGGTGAACACCGCCTTCACCTGCCCGTGGATCGCCGGCGTGGTGTAGCAGCCGGCCAGCAGCGTGGCGCTGAGATAGGTCGGCACGGCGGGCGCGAAGGTGGACAGATAGGCGCCCATATTGGCCAGCGTCTCGACGCGCAGCCCAAGGAAGCGCCCCTCCGCGTCCAGCGCCAGCTCGGCCCGGGTGACATGGTCCCGGCCATGCGCGTCGGAGACGAAGGCCTCGCTGCGCTCGCAGGTCCACTTCACCGGGCGCTTCAGCTGCGCGGCCGCCCAGGTGACGATGGCCTCCTCGGCGTAGTGGTAGATCTTGCTGCCGAAGCCGCCTCCCACATCGGGCGCCACCACGCGCAGCCTGTGCTCCGGCACCTTCAGCACGAAGGCGCCCATCAGCAGCCGGATGACATGCGGGTTCTGGCTGGTGGTGTAGAGGGTGTGCTCGCCGCTGTTCGGGTCGTAGTCGCCGATGGCGGCGCGCGGCTCCATGGCGTTCGGCACCAGCCGGTTGTTGGTGGTCTCGAAGCGCACCACCTTGTACGCGGCGGCGAAGGCGGCATCCGTGGCCGCCGCGTCGCCGATCTCCCAGTCGAAGCAGACATTGCCGGGCGCGTCGTCATGCAGCAGCGCGGCGCCGGGGGCCAGCGCCGCCGCCATGGTGGGAAGCGCCGGCAGCGGCGTATAGGAGACCGCGATGGCCTCCGCCGCGTCCCGCGCCTGGCTGCGCGTCTCGGCCACCACCACGGCCACGGGGTCGCCCACATGGCGCACCTTGCCGCTGGCCAGAACGGGGTGCATCGGCTCGGCCATCACCTTGCCGCCCTTGCCCGTCACCTGCCAGCCGCAGGGGACGCCGCCGAGCCCCGCCGCCTCGATGTGGGCCGCGGTGTAGATGGCCCGCACCCCCGGCATGGCGGCGGCGGCCGCGGTGTCGATGCCGCCGATCCGCGCATGCGCGTGGGGGCTGCGCAGGATCCAGGCGTGAAGCTGCCCGGGGCGGTTCAGGTCGTCCGTGTACTGCCCGCGCCCGGACAGGAACCGCAGATCCTCACGGCGACGAACGCTGGCCCCGATCCCCTCGGAAGGGGGGGTGGTGACATTCATGGACTTCGCCTCCCAACGGCATGCGGAACGCTTCTGTGTCGCGCCGGCCTTATCTGGCCGGTCGGCGCCGGCGTCGCGGCCTGGCCTACTCGGCGGCGGCGCGCGCCAGCTCGGAGGTGCGGCCCTGCATCACATCGGCGGCGGCGGCGATCGCCTTGACGATGTTGTGGTAGCCGGTGCAGCGGCAGATATTGCCTTCCAGCCCCTCGCGGATCTCCTGCTCGGAAAGGCCCTGCGGGTGCTTCCTCACCAGGTCGATGGCGCTCATCACCATGCCCGGCGTGCAGAAGCCGCATTGCAGCGCGTGGTACTCGCGGAAGGCCTCCTGCATCGGGTGCAGCGCGCCGTCGGCCGCGGCCAGGCCCTCGATGGTGGTGACCTCGGCGCCGTCGGCCTGCACCGCCAGGATGGTGCAGGACTTCACGCTGTCCTCGCCGATATGCACCACGCAGGCGCCGCACTGGCTGGTGTCGCAGCCGACATGCGTGCCGGTCAGGCGCAGCTTCTCGCGCAGCACTTCCACCAGAAGCGTGCGGGCTTCCACTTCAACGGTGTGGCTCTGGCCGTTCACGGTCAGCGTGACTTGCGGCATGCCGCGTCTCCCCCATGCAGACGGCGCCGCGCGACGCGGCGTCCCTGAGGGAAAGGTCATCCAAGCACGGGCGGCCCGTCAAGCGGGCGGATGCACCCAGGCCATGACGTTTACCACCGCTTTTCGCGATTGAGAAGCGTTCTCAGATAAGGCGCGGGAAAAAGGGAGCCGTGGCTCCCTTTCCCCTCGCCCGCCCGCCTTCTCAGACCGGCATGGAAACGCCGCGCGCCAGCGGGTTCCGCTCCGCCGGCAGGTCGTGCAGGTGGCAGGCCGCCCACTGTCCCGGCGCGGTCTGCTGCAGCTTCGGCTCATCGACCTTGCAGCGGTCGAAGGCATAGGGGCAGCGCGTGTGGAAGCGGCAGCCCGAGGGCGGGTTGATCGGGCTCGGCACGTCGCCCGTGAGCACGATGCGCTGGCGCGCCGAGCCAGGCTCCGGCACCGGCACGGCCGAGAGCAGCGCCTCGGTGTAGGGGTGCTTGGGCGCCCCGAACAGCTCGCGCCTTGGCGCGATCTCGACGATCTTGCCAAGATACATCACCGCCACGCGGTGCGTCATGTGCTCGACGATGGCGAGGTCGTGGCTGATGAACAGCAGCGCGAGGCCCAGCTCCTTCTGCAGGTCCTGCAGCAGGTTGACGATCTGCGCCTTGACCGAGACGTCGAGCGCCGAGACCGCCTCGTCGCAGACGATCAGGTCCGGCTCGCCGGCCAGCGCGCGGGCGATGCAGATGCGCTGCCGCTGCCCGCCCGAGAACTCGTGCGGCCAGCGGTTCACGGCGTCGCGCGGCAGGCGCACCGTGTCCATCAGCCTGGCCACGCGCTCGTCGAGGTCGGCGCTGTTCTTGGCCAGGCCGAAATTGCGGATCGGCTCGGCCAGCAGGTCCTTCACCCGCATGCGCGGGTTGAGGCTGGAGAACGGGTCCTGGAACACCACGCCGACGCGGCGGCGCATCGGCCGCAGCTTGGCCTGGCTGAGATCGTCGATGCGCTGGCCGTCCAGCACCACCTGCCCCGCCGTGGGCGGGAACAGCCGCAGCAGCGCCTTGCCGACGGTGGACTTGCCGCAGCCGGATTCGCCCACCAGCGAGAGCGTCTCGCCCTTGTCGATGTGGAAGCTGACGCCGTCCACCGCATAGACATGGCCGGTGGTGCCGCCGAAGAAGCCCGCCTTGATGGGGAAGTGCTTCTTGAGGTCGTTCACCTCCAGCAGCGGCCTGCCGCCGCGGCCAGGGGGGCGCTTCGGCGCGGTGGCGTGGGCGGGGTGGGTTCCCATGGTCATGCTCATGCGGCGACGGCCTCCTTCACCGCGTAATGGCAGGCGGCGACATGGCGCGGCGCCTTCTCCTCCAGCGCCGGCGGAACCTCGCGGCACAGCTCGGTCGCATGCGGGCAGCGGCTGGCGAAGACGCAGCCCTGGATCTTCTGCTTCAGGCTGGGCACCAGGCCGGGGATCTCGGCCAGGCGCTCGGTCGTGCCGTCCAGCGAGGAGCCGAGCTTCGGCACGGCGCCGAGCAGGCCCTGGGTGTAGGGGTGCTTGGGCGCGCGGAACAGCTCCTCCACCCGCGCCTCCTCCACCTTGCGCCCGGCATACATGACGATGACCCGCTCGGCGACCTCGGCCACCACGCCGAGATCGTGGGTGATCAGCACGATGGCGGCGCCGACGCGGTGCTTCAGGTCGCGCATCAGGTCGAGGATCTGCGCCTGGATGGTGACGTCGAGCGCCGTGGTCGGCTCGTCGGCGATCAGCAGCTTCGGGTTGCAGGCCAGCGCGATGGCGATCATCACGCGCTGGCGCATGCCACCCGAGAGCTGGTGCGGGTATTCCTTCACCCGCTTGGCCGGCGCCGGGATGCCGACCAGCGTCAGCATCTCCACCGCCTTGGCCTCGGCCTGGGACTTGGAGAGCCCCTGGTGCAGCCGCAGCGCCTCGCCGATCTGCTGCCCGATGGAGAGCACCGGGTTCAGCGAGGTCATCGGCTCCTGGAAGATCATGCTGATCTCGTTGCCGCGGATGTCGCGCATCTCGCGCTCCGACAGCTTCAGCAGGTCGCGCCCCTCGAACCGGATGGAGCCGGCGAGCTGGCCCGGCGGCTCCGGGATCAGCCGCAGGATCGACATGGAGGTGACGGACTTGCCGCAGCCGGACTCGCCCACGATGGCGACGGTCTCGCCCGCCTCCACCGAGAAGGTGAGCCCGTCCACGGCGCGGTTCACGCCGCCATCGGGGGTGCGGAAATGGGTCTGGAGGTTCTCGACTTCGAGCAGCGCCATGGCGTTACACCCGCTTCGCCGCGCGCGGATCGAGCGAATCCCGCAGGCCGTCGCCCAGCAGGTTCACCGCCAGCACGGTGATGGAAAGGAAGATGGCGGGGAAGAACACGATGTAGGGCTTCACCTGCCACAGCGCCCGCCCCTCGGCCATGATGTTGCCCCAGGAGGGGATGATGGGCGGCGTGCCCGCGCCGATGAAGGAGAGGATCGCCTCGGTGATCATGGCGCTGGCGCAGATATAGGTGGCCTGCACGGTCATCGGCGCCAGGGTGTTGGGCAGGATGTGGCGCCAGATGATGACCGGCGTGCGGGTGCCGGAGGCCACCGCGGCGTCCACATAGGGCTGCTCGCGCAGGCTGAGCACCACGCCGCGCACCAGGCGGGAGACGCGCGGGATCTCGGCCACCGTGATGGCCAGGATGACATTGCCGACCGAGCCCCGCGTCAGCGCCATCAGCGCGATGGCGAGCAGGATGGAGGGGATCGACATCAGCCCGTCCATGACGCGCATGATGATGCTGTCCGCCCAGCGGACGAAGCCCGAGACCAGGCCGATGAACAGGCCGATGACCGAGGCGGCGATGGCCACGCCGAAGCCCACAATGAGCGAGACGCGAGTGCCGTAGAGCACGCGGGAATAGACGTCGCGCCCCAGCATGTCCGTGCCGAACCAGTGGGCGGCGGAGGGATCGCGCGTGCGCATGACGGGTGCGAGCGCCGTCGGGTCCTTCGTCCAGAGAAAGGGGGCGAAGATGGCGACCGCGATCATGAGCAGCAGCAGGGAGCCGCCGATGGCGATGGTGGGGTGGCGCGTCAGGTAGCCCAGGAAGCCCTTGCGGGGCTGCTTCGGCTGCATGACGTCCGGCAGAGGGGGCGCCGCGGCGACGCTCTGCCGCGAGACGGCGCCCGGGGGCAGGATGGTGGTGCTCAATACCGGATCCTCGGGTCGAACAGGGTGTAGCTGAGGTCAATGAGGAGGTTGACCAGCACGTAGACGAAGCTGAACAGCAGGATCACGCCCTGGATCACCGGGTAGTCGCGGCGCAGGATGGCGTCCACCGTCAGGCGGCCGAGGCCGGGAATGGCGAAGACGCTTTCCGTCACCACCGCGCCGCCGATCAGCAGCGCGACGCCGATGCCGATGACCGTGACGATGGGAACGGCCGCGTTCTTCAGCGCGTGGACGAACAGCATGGTGCCCTGCCCCGCGCCCTTGGCCCGCGCCGTGCGGATGTAGTCCTGCTGCAGCACCTCCAGCATGGTGGCGCGGGTGATGCGGGCGATCAGGGCGATATAGACGCCGCCCAGCGCCACCGCCGGCAGGACGAGGTTGGACAGCCACGGCCCGACGCCCTGGGCGAAGGGCGTGTAGCCTTGCACCGGGAACCAGTCGAGCTCCAGCGCGAAGAAGTAGGCCAGCAGGTAGCCCACCACGAAGACGGGCACCGAGAAGCCGAGCACGGCGAAGGCCATCACGCCGCGGTCGATCCAGGAGCCCGCCTTCCAGGCCGCGACCACGCCGAGCGGCACGGCGATGGTGATCGCCAGGAACAGCGTCACCACCATCAGCGAGAGCGTGGGCTCGATGCGCTGGGCGATCATCCGCGTCACCGGCAGGTTGGTGAAGATGGAGACGCCGAGGTCGCCCCGCAGGATGCGGAACACCCACTCCCCGAACCGCACCAGGAAGGGGCGGTCGAGGCCGAGGCTGGCGCGGATCCGCTCCACATCGGCCGGCGTGGCCTGGTCACCCGCGATGACCGCCGCCGGATCGCCGGGGGCGATGTAGAGCAGGCTGAAGACAAACAGGGCCACGATCGCCATCACGGGGATCGTCGCCAGGACACGTCGGACGATGTAGGCGAACATGCTTTTCGATCAGCTCTTGGTGACGCCCCAGAAGAACGGGATCGGCGCCTTCACGACGCCGGACACGTTCTTCCGCCAGGCCTGGTAAGAGAGGAAGAAGCCGGTCGGGGCGTAGAGCCCGAAATCCATGGCTTCCTTGTTCAGCTTGTCGATCGCGGCCTTCTCCGCGGTCATGTCGGGGGCGGCGAACCACGCATCGCGCGCCGCCTCGATGGCTTCACTCTTCGGCCAGCCGAACCAGGCGCCGTCGCCATTGGCGCGGATCGCGGTGTAGGCGGCGGGGTTGATGCAATCGGCGCCGGCATGCCAGGTGTGGAAGACATGCCAGCCGCCCTGGCTCGGCGGGGTCTTCACGGCCCGGCGGCTGCCGACCGTGCCCCAGTCGGTGGCGACGAAATCGACATTCATGCCGATGCGCTTCAGCAGGTCGGCGCTGACATCGCCGAAGGCCTTGGTGATGGGCTGGTCCTGCGCCACCAGGATGGTGATGGGCTGGCCGTCATAGCCCGCCTCCTTCAGCAGCTTCTTGGCGCCCTCGTAGTCCCGCTTGCCCTTCAGCGGCTCACCGCCCGCTTCCGAGTAGAGCGGGGTGTCGGGCGTGAAGAAGCCGGGCAGCGGCTTCCACAGCTCGGGGTTGTCGCCCACGAGCGCGCGCATGTAGTCCTCCTGGCTCATCGCCATCAGCACGGCACGGCGGGCGCGCGGGTCGTTGAACGGCGCGTGCAGGTGGTTCATGCGGAAGCTGCCGACATTGCCCAGCGGGTCGGCGATGTCGACATTGACGTTGCGGTTGCGCTTCAGCAGCGGCACCAGGTCGGCGATGGGGTTCTCCCACCAGTCCACCTCGCCATTCTGCAGCGCGGAGGAGGCGGTGGCCGGATCGGGCATGATGACCCACTCCACCTTGTCCACCATCACGCGCTTGCCGCCGGCCATCCAGTCGGCTGCCTCTTCGCGCGGCACATAGCCATCGAATTTGGCGAAGGATGCCTTGGCGCCCGGCACCCACTCGTCCTTCACGAAGCGGAAGGGGCCGGAGCCGACATACTCGGTGATCTGCTGGAACGGATCGGTCTTCGCGATGCGCTCGGGCATGACGAAGCTGCAGGGCGAGTTGTTCTTCGCCAGGGCCAGCAGCATCTTCGGGTAGGGCTGCTTCAGCGACCAGCGGAAGGTGCGGTCGTCCACCGCTACCAGTTCGTTCTGGATGGCGCGGATCATCTGCCCCATCGGGTCACGCACCGCCCAGCGGGCCATGCTCGCCACCGCGTCCTTGGCCAGCACCGGCTCGCCATCGTGGAACTTCAGGCCGGAGCGCAGCTTGAAGGTCCAGGTCAGGCCGTCGGCCGAGACCTCCTCGCTTTCCACCATCTGGCGCTGCGGCTGCAGCTTGGAATCGAAGCCGTAGAGCGTGTCCCACACCAGCATGGCGGCGTTGCGGACGACATACTGCGTGCCCCAGATGGGGTCGAAATTGGCGAGGTTCGCCTGCGGCACGAAGCGCAGCGTGCGCGCCGCCGCGCCCTGCGCCAGGGCCGGCGCGGACAGGCCGCCGCCGAGCGCCGGAACACTTGCCGCGCCGGCGGCGAACTTCAGGAAAGACCTGCGTTCCATCGTCATACCCCCTCATCTCCCAGCATCGGGCCATTCCGGCCGCTTGTCGGTCCGCCGACCCCCGGCCCTGTGCCCGGGGGATGCTGGCGGCGGACCAGCACATATCGTGCCACCCTGTCCGGGCCGCGCGGAAGGAGCGCGGCTAGGCCTTCTCGATGTTCCAGAACACCGTCGATGGCGAGCGCTGCACGCCGCGCAGCGTCCGCCGCCAGGCCGAGGGCTGCCAGTAGTAGCCGAGCGGAATGTAGGGGATGGTCTGCATGGCGCGGGCATTCAGCGCATCGCCGATGCGCTTGGCCTCGGCCGGCTCCCCCGCGCGCAGCCACTCGGCGCGCAGCCGCTCGATCTCCGGGTCATCCGGCCAGCCGAACCATGCATCCTTCCCATTGGCACGGAGCATCAGATGGATCGGCGGAAGGTTCAAGGAGGTGCCCAGAGAAGTGGTGTGGAACACGCTCCAGCCACCCTTGTCCACCGGCTCGCGGCTCGTGCGCCGTTGCACCAGCGTGCCCCAATCCGTTGAAACAAATTCGACATTCATTCCGAGGCGGCGCAGCAGGTCGGCCGTGACCAGGGAGAGGGCGTTGATCTGCGGGTAATCGCCTGGCGCTAGCAGCACCACCTTCTCGCCGGCATAACCCGCGGCCTTCAGCGCCTCCCGCCCGCGCTCCACGCTGCGCGTCTTGAGGATCTCGCTGCCCTGCTCGGTTTCCAGCGCCGAGCCGCAGGTGAAGACGCCCGGGCACTCGCCCCAGGCATCGGGCGCCTCGCCCGCGACCGCCCGCAGGTAGTCGCGCTGGTCCACCGCCATCGCCACGGCGCGGCGGATGGCCTGGTTGTCGAAGGGCGGCTGCAGATGGTTGAGGCGGAGGCAGCCATAGGTGCCTTCGGTAAGGCGCTGCTCCACCACCAGGTCGCGGTTGCGCCTGAGCAGCGGCAGCAGGTCGTGCAGCGGGTATTCCCAATAGTCCTGCTCGCCCGTCAGCATGGCGCTGGATGCCACGGCGGGGTCGCTGATCACCGTCCATTCCACGCGGTCCAGCAGGGGCCGCTTGGCGCCGGCCAGCCCGTCCGGCGCGTCGTCGCGCGGCACGTAGCCCGCGAACTTCTCCCACACGGATTTCTGCCCCGGGTTCCACTCGTCCGGCAGGAAGCGGAAGGGGCCGGAGCCGATCGCCTCGCGGATCTGGGTGAAGGCGTCCACCTGCCCCAGCCGCTCGGGCATGATGAAGGCGGGCGACGGGCTCTTGCCCAGGGCCAGCGCCAGGTAGGGAAAGGGCTGCTTCAGCCGGAAGCGCAGCCGCCGGTCGTCGAGGGCCGACAGTTCGTCGACCGACATCCAGAGCACCTGGCCGAAGGCGTCGCGCTTCGCCCAGCGCGCGATGGAGGCCACGCAGTCCCGCGCCCGCACCGCCTCGCCATCGTGGAACTTGAGGCCGGGGCGCAGGGTGAAGGTCCAGCTCCGCCCGTCATCCTCCACCGCCCATCCCTCCGCCATCTGCGGGCGCGGCTGGTTGCGGGCATCGACGGCGGTCAGCGTATCGTAGACCAGGTATCCGTGGTTCAGCGTGACCACCGCGGTGGTCCAGAACGGGTCGAGGCTGGTCAGGTTGGCCTGCGGCACCACGCGCAGCGTGCGGGACGCGGCACCCTGCGCCAGCCCCGGGCGCGGCAGCGCCATTCCCGCCAGCATCGCGCCAGCCCCCAGCATGCTTCTGCGAGACAGATCCGTCATTGCCACCCCCTTGGGTTCCGGGCGCGGGCGCCCTCTCCTTCCGTGTGCTGGCGGCGCCGGCGCGTGGCCGGCCGGGCGGGATGCCGCGATGCATCTCCGCCTTCCTGAACGCGGCCCGGATCTTCCAGGTCCGCGCGCTCTCCCCTTTGCGAGTGGATCAGGCAGCGGCGCCGGCTGCAAGCGCCGTTGCCGCGCGCGCGGCACAAAAATGCAGAAAGGCCTCGCGGGGAGGCCTTTCGCGCAAGGCTGGCCGCGGGGCGGCGGAGAAACCTCGCTCCCCGCGCCATGCGTGGCGGGTGCCTATGCGCTCCGCTGCACGTTCCAGAACATGGGCAGGCCCTTGAGCACGCCCGTCAGGTTGCGCCGGTAGGCCCAGGCCTGGAAGTACTGGCCGCAGGGCAGGTAGGGCACGTCCTGGAAGGCCTGGAGCTGGATGTCGCGCGCGATGGCCTTCTGCGCCTCCAGGTCCGGCGCCTCGAACCAGGCGTTGCGCAGCTCCTCCAGCCGCGGCGCGGTGGGCCAGCCGAACCAGGCGTTCTGGCCGTTGCCGCGCAGCGCCTGCTGCACGCCGGGATTGAACATGTCCACCCCCGCCCAGAAGGTGAAGAACATGCTCCAGCCGCCCTTCTCCGGCGGCTCCTTGCTGGCGCGGCGCTGCACCACGCTGCCCCAGTCGGTCGAGACGAAGTCGACGTTCACCCCGCACTTCCGGAGCATGTCGTTGCCGACCTGCGCCAGCGCGTTCAGCGAGGGGAAGTCGGCGGCGGCGATCAGCACCACCTTCTCCCCCTTGTACCCGGCGGCGGCCAGGTCGGCCTTCACCTTGTCGTAGTCGCGCGGGCTGGTCAGCGCCTCCATGCCGGCATCGGTGGCCAGCGGCGTGTCGGGGGTGAAAACGCCGACACCCTCGCGCCACAGGCTCTTGTCGGTGCCGATCACCGCCGTCATGAAATCGGCCTGGTTGACGGCGCCGAGCAGGGCACGGCGGATGGCCGGGTTGTTGAAGGGGGGGTGCAGGTGGTTGAACCGCGCGATGGCCATCAGCCCCGTCGGGTCCTGGATCTCCAGGTTGATGTTGCGGTTGCGGCGCAGCAGCGCCTGCAGGTCGCCCGGCGGCTGCTCCCACCAGTCCACCTCGCCGTTCTGCATGGCGTTGGCGGCGGTCGCCGCGTCGGGCATCACATGCCACTCGATGCGGTCGAAGTTCACCTTCTTCGGGCCCGCCGTCCAGCTCGCAGCGCCATTGGCGCGCGGCACGTAGTCGGCGAATCGCTCATAGACGATGCGCGCCCCCGGCACGCGCTCATCCTGCCTGAAGCGGAACGGCCCGGAGCCGATCATCTCCTTCACCGCCGTGGCGGAATCGGTCCTGGCCAGCCGCTCGGGCATCATGAAGCAGACCGGCGAGGCGGGCTTGCCCAGCGCCTCGAACAGCAGCGGGAAGGGCCGCTTCAGGCGGAACAGGATGGTCTTGTCGTCGGGGGCGGAAAGCTCGTCCACCGCCGTCATCATCACCTGGCCCAGCGCGTCCCGCCGCGCCCAGCGCTGGATGGAGGCCACGCAGTCGCGCGCCCGCACCGGCTCGCCATCGTGGAATCTCAGCCCCTCGCGCAGCGTCATGGTGACGCGGCGGCCATCCTCCTCGACGACATGGCCCTGCACCATCTGCGGCTGCGGCTTGTAGTCCTCGTCGAAGCCGTACAGCGTGTCCCAGATCATGTAGCCGTGGTTGCGCGTCACATAGGCGGTGGTGATGATCGGGTCGGCCACCGCGAGATCGGCCTGGGGGATGAACTTCAGCACCCTCGCGGCGCTGCCGCCTCCACTCCCCTGGCCGATGGCGAAACGGGGCAGCGCGGCCGTGGCGGCCAGCCCGGCGGTGGCGCCCAGCAGATGGCGTCGATACATGTCTTTCGGTCTCCCCGGAGGGTTCGGCCCTTCCTGTGGGCGAAGGGAAGCCGAGCCTCCGTCCGTGTGCAAGAGGCATGTTGCGCGCGCGGCCTTGGCAGGCCGCCGCCGCCGCCCTATCCCGCGCCGCATGCCCCGCCCCGCGCAGCGCCCTCCGCAGAACTGGTCCCGGCACGCCGCGCTGGCCGGGCAGGCCTTCCGCTTCGGCGTGGTCGGCACGGCCGGCTTCGTGGTCGATACCGCGACGCTCTATCTGGCGCTGTGGCTCGGCGCGGGGCTGTATGGCGGGCGGGTGCTCTCCTACCTCGCGGCGGCGAGCGGCAACTGGGCGCTGAACCGCGCCTGGACCTTTCGCGCCGCGCGGCGCCCTGGGGGCCATGCCGGCGCGGCGCGGCAATGGGCGCTGTTCCTGCTGGTGAACCTCGTGGGCTTCGCGGTGAACTACGGAACCTATGCCGCCCTGGTGGCGTCGTGGCCGCTGGCGGCGGCACATCCCGTGCTGGCGGTGGCGGCGGGCTCGCTCGCGGGCATGACGGGGAATTTCGTGCTGAGCCGCCGCTTCGTCTTCCGCGGCGCCTGAGCCGCCCCATCTGGATCTGGCCCCGCGGAACCGCCACCATGCCCACTGACGCCACCGCCGCGCCACCGCCGCGCATCGCCGTCCTCGTGCCCTGCCACAACGAGGCGGTGGCGATCGGCGGCGTGGTGGCGGGCTTCCGCCACGCCCTGCCGCAGGCCCGCGTCTTTGTCTACGACAACAATTCCAGCGACATGACGCGCGAGGCGGCCTGCGCCGCCGGCGCCCGGGTGGGGCGGGAGGCGCTCCAGGGCAAGGGCCATGTGGTGCGCCGCATGTTCGCCGACATCGAGGCCGACATCTATGTGCTGGTCGATGGCGACGGCACCTACGATCCCGGCGCCGCCCCCGCCATGATCCGCCTGCTGCGCGAGGAGCAGCTCGACATGGTGACGGGCCTGCGCGTCACCCGCGAGGCGGCCGCCTACCGGCCGGGCCACCAGCTCGGCAACCGGCTGCTCACCGGGCTGGCCGGGCTGATCTTCGGCCGGCGCGTCAGCGACATGCTCTCCGGCTACCGGGTGTTCTCGCGCCGCTTCGTGAAATCCTTCCCCGCCCTGGCCACCGGCTTCGAGACGGAGACGGAGTTCACCGTCCACGCGCTCGAGCTGCGCATGCCGGTGGGAGAGGTGGCGACAGCCTATGCCAGCCGGCCGCCCGGCTCCACCTCCAAGCTGCGCACCCTGCGCGACGGGATGCGCATCCTCTCCACCATCCTCGGCCTGTTGCAGCGGGAGCGGCCCCTGCCCTTCTTCGGCACGCTGGGGGGGCTGCTGCTCCTGGTCTCGCTCGGCTTCTTCCTGCCCGTCCTGTCCACCTACCTGGAGAGCGGGCTGGTGCCGCGCCTGCCCACCTTTGTTGCCTCGGTGGCCTTTCTGCTGCTTTCCTTCCTGTCCCTGGCCGTCGGCCTGGTGCTGGAGACGGTGACGCGCGGCCGGCAGGAAACCAAGCGCATCGCCTATCTCGCCATTCCCGCGCCCCCGCCGCTGGAAGCGGCGGCGGCGGAGGACACGGCGCCTGAGATGGGTCCAGTATTGAAAACTTAAGCTTTACAGTATTATAGGGAATTCCAAAGATGTTCGATTGATGCGTGCTTAGACGCGCTCATCACGGTATGGTGTGCTCACTTGCGGCGCACTGCCAAGCCCGCGCCTTTCTTTGTTTGGAGTACCAGCCGGACATGTCCGCGCCCCAGCGTCTTCGGCCAGAGCCGGCCGCCCAGGCGGATTCCGCCACACCGACCGCGATCTCCGCCTCCGGCCTGCCCGAAGGCTTCCGGCCCACGGGCGCCGAGGACCGGCTTCCTTCCCTCCTGAGCTACGCCCTGGCCGTCGATGCCGGCACGGACCCCACGCCCGAGGCCGCTCCCGCCCGCCGTGCCGAGGCCGAGCGGCTGCTGCATGACTGGGCCTATCGCCGGCTGCACAACCAGCTCGAGCGCATCCGCGCCGAGGCCGCGCGCGAGGCGCTGGCCGGCCAGCGCCAGCCCGCGGGCTTCATGACCGTGCTGGCGGCGGTGCTGGCGGGGCTCGCGCTCTTCGCCCTGCTGGCCTGGCTGGCCCAGGCCTTCGGCCTGTCCCTTCCGCTGCCGCGGGGCTGAGCGCCATGGCCCTTGCCCCCCGCCCCGGCGCCGCGCCGGTGACCCCGCTTTCCCGCGCCATCGCCGCCTGCCGCAAGGAGTTCATCGCCGTCGGCCTGTTCAGCGGCGTGGTGAACCTGCTGCAGCTGACCGTTTCCATCTACATGATGCAGGTGTTCGACCGGGTGCTGGCCACCCGCAGCATCGACACCCTGCTCTTCCTCAGCCTCATCGCCATCCTGGCGCTGCTGCTGCTGGCGGTGCTGGAGGCGGTGCGCAGCCGCATCATGCAGCGCAGCGCCGCCTGGATCGAGGCGCGGGTGGCGCCCGAGGGCTTCGAGCGCGCACTGGAATCGCAGCTCCGCGGCCGCCCCTACCGCATGGAGGCGCTGCGCGACCTGGGCTTCTGCCGCTCCTGGCTCGGCTCGCCCGGCGCGCTGGCGCTCTACGACGTGCCGTGGGTGCCGATCTACCTCGCCGCCATCTTCATGCTCCATCCGGTGATGGGCTTCATCGCCCTGGGCGGCGCGGTGCTGCTGTTCATCCTGACCCTGGTGAACGAGCTGACCACCTCCGCCCTGCTGCGCGAGGCCAACACCGCCAGCATGGCCGGCCAGCGCCGCGCCGACGCGATCGCCCGCAACGCCGAGGTGATCGACAGCATGGGCATGGCCCCCTCGGTGATGCGCCGCTGGCGCCAGGCCGTGTCCGAGGCCGTGGTGCCGCAGGAGAAGGCGGCCGACCGCGCCGCCCTGCTGCTTTCGGCCACCAAGTTCTTCCGCCTCGCCGTGCAGCTCGCCATCCTGGGCGTCGGCGCCTATCTGGTGCTGCAGCAGCAGCTCACCTCGGGCGCCTCCATCGCGGGCTCCATCATCATGGGCCGTGCGCTGGCGCCGGTGGAGCAGCTGATCGGCGGCTGGAAGGGGCTGGTGCAGAGCCGCCAGGCGCTGAAGCGCCTTTCCGCCTTCCTGGCCCTGCCGCGCATCCGCCCGCCCGGCCTGCCGCTGCCCGAGCCGGTCGGCCGCCTTTCGGTCGAGCGCGTCTCCTACGGCATGCCCGGCACGGCGGTGGCCATCATCAAGGGGGTCAACTTCACCCTACAGCCGGGCGAGAGCCTGGCCGTCATCGGCCCCTCCGCCGCCGGCAAGACCACGCTGATCCGCCTGCTGATCGGCACGTTGCAGCCCAATGCCGGCAATGTCCGGCTCGACGGCGCCGACGTCTATACCTGGCAGCGCGAGGATTTCGGCCGCCATGTCGGCTACCTGCCGCAGGATGTGGAGCTGTTCGACGGCTCGGTGCTGAGCAACATCGCCCGCATGGGCGACGCGACGCCCGAGGCGGTGTTCGACGCCGCCCGGATGGCGGGCTGCCACGAGATGATCCTGCGCCTGCCCGCCGGCTACGACACCGAGATCGGCGAGGGCGGCCAGCACCTTTCCGGCGGCCAGCGGCAGATGATCGGCCTCGCCCGCGCCCTGTTCGGCCGGCCGAAGCTGGTGGTGCTGGACGAGCCCAACTCCAACCTGGACGGCGATTCCGAGGCCGCTCTCCAGCGCGCGCTGGACGCGCTGAAGGCCCAGGGCACCACCGTGGTGCTCGTCTCGCACCGCCCGGCCCTGGTGCAGGGCGTGGACAAGGTTCTGCTGCTGAAGGACGGCGCCGTGGAGATGTTCGGCCCCCGCGCCGAGGTGCTGAAGCGCCTGATGGCACCCCCCCGCCCGGCCGAGGTGGCCGCCCCCCCGGCCCAGCCGAGGCTCGCCAACACCAACAGCGGAGGCGCGGCATGAGCGTCACCACCCTTCCCCCGGGCGGCGAGCTGCAGAAGGCCGGCCCCTCCACCCTTCCCCCCGTCACTCCCGACCTGACGCTGGACGCGCCGCGCCCGCGCACCCGCGGCACCATGCTGTTCGGGCTGATGGCCACCGTGCTGTTCGTCGGCGGCTTCACCGCCTGGTCGGTCATGGCGCCGCTCGCCGAGGCGGCGATCGCCCCAGGCGAGATCCGCAGCGAGGGCAACCGGCGCACCGTGCAGCACCTGGAGGGCGGCATCGTGCGCGAGATCCTGGCGCGCGACGGCGACAAGGTGAAGGCCGGCCAGGTGCTGATGCGGCTCGACGAGGTGCAGTCCGGCAGCGGGCTGGAAACGCTGCGCGCCCAGCGCTGGGCGCTGCTGGCCCAGGATGCGCGGCTGCGCGCCGAGGCCGCTGGCGCCTCCGAGATCGCCTTCCCCCAGGAGCTGGCCGCCAGCCCCGACCCCCGCGTGCTGGAGGCGATGACCGGCCAGCGCACCCTGTTCTCCGCCCGCCGGGCGCATCTGAACAGCCAGCTCCAGGTGCTGGAGGCGCGTATCGCCCAGCACGAGGCCACCGCCTCCTCCGCCCAGGGCCAGATCGGCAGCCAGCGCCGCCAGCTCGAGCTGATCCGGCGCGAGGAGCAGGACGTGCAGACCCTGGTGCGCCAGGGGCTGGAGCGGATGCCGCGCCTGCTGGCGCTGCAGCGCAACGTCGCCTCCCTTGAAGGCAACATGGTCGACCTGATGGGCCAGGTGGAGCGCGCCAACGCCTCCGTCGAGGAGGCGCGCAACCAGATCCGCCAGACGCGCGACCAGCAGATGGCCGAGATCTCCGCCGAGGCGCGCGAAACCCGCAACCGCCTGAACGAGGTCGAGGAGAAGCTGCGGGCCGCGCATGACGTGGCGCAGCGGCGCGAGATCGTGGCGCCGGAGGACGGCACCATCGTCGGCAGCCGCTTCTTCAATCCGGGCGCCGTGGTGCGCGCGGGCGAGCCGGTGATGGAGATCGTCCCCGCCGAGGACCGGCTGGTGGCCGAGGTGCGCCTCTCCCCCACCGACATCGACGTGGTCTATCCCGGGCTGCACTCCGAGGTGCGGCTGCCCGCCTTCAAGCAGAGGCTGGTGCCCTTCCTGCACGGGGAGGTGACCTATGTGGCCGAGGACGTCACCCTGGACGAGCGCACGCGCATGAGCCATTACCGCGTGCAGATCGTCATCGAGCCGGAGCAGCTCGCCCGGCTGGAGAATGTGGCGCTGCGGCCCGGCATGCCGGTCGAGGCGCAGATCCAGACCGGAAGCCGCAGCTTCTTCCGCTACATGATGCAACCGGTGCTCGACAGCTTCCACCGCGCCTTCCGCGAGCAGTGAGCCCAGCGTTTCAGGAGTATCCCGCCCCGATGTCCGACAAGCCCGTCCTGTTCGCCGATGGCATCCTCGAGGCCAGCGTCAACTACGGCGTGACCCGCATCACGCTGGCGCAGACCGGCTCGGAGGGAAAGCCGGTGCCCTGCGGGCAGCTGATGATCCCGGTGGTGCAGCTGCCGGCCTTCGCCAACAGCGTGGTGGCGCTGCTGAAGCAGATCGACGCCAAGGTGAAGCAGGCGCAGCAGCAGCCGGCCGCCGCCGAGCCCGCCGCGGAGCAGCCGGAGCCGCAGGCGGTGCCCGGCTCCTTCCGCTTCTCCGGCTGACCTTGCCCGCCGCGCGGCACCTCCGGCTGGCGCTTCTGGCGGGCCTTGCCGCGGGGTTGCTCCCGGGTGGCGCGGCAGCCCAGGGGCCGGCGGGCTGGGCCGCGGCCTCCCGGCCCACGGGCGGCCCGGCGCGCATTGCCGGCGGCTACGGCCTGGGCTGCATCGCGGGTGCCGTCGCGCTGCCGGCTGATGGGCCGGGCTGGCAGGTGGTGCGGCTGTCGCGCAACCGCTTCTGGGGCCATCCGCAGCTTGTCGGCTATGTGCGCGAGCTGGCCGGGCGGGCCCGCTCGGCCGGGCTGCCGCCGCTCTGGATCGGCGATCTCGGCCAGCCGCGCGGCGGGCCGATGCCCTGGGGCCATGCCAGCCACCAGATCGGCCTCGACGTGGACATCTGGCTCGACCTGAACCCGAAGCCCGCCCTGCCACCCGCCGCGCGCGAGCGGATCGAGGTTCCCTCCGTCGTGCGGCCGGATGGGCTGGCGGTGGACCCGGCGCGTTTCACTCCCGCCCATGCCACGCTCATACGCCTCGCCGCCGAGCACCCGGCGGTGGACCGGATCTTCGTCAACCCGGCGATCAAGCAGGCGCTGTGCGAGGTGGCACCGGGCGCCTCCTGGCTGCGGCGCGTCCGGCCATGGCGGGGGCACGATTCGCACTTCCATGTCCGGCTGCGCTGCCCGGAGGGCCAGCCCGGCTGCCAGCCCCAGGCGCCCGTGCCCCAGGGCGATGGCTGCGACGCCAGCCTGGCATGGTGGTTCACCCCCGAGGCACGCCAGCCGCCGCCGCGCGCCCACAGCCCGGCGCCGCCGCCGGTCCTTCCGGCCGCCTGCGCGGCTGTCCTGTCGGCCCCTTAAAGAACTTCAGGAACAAAGCCCTGGAAGGCGTTCCTTCAGCTCCCGCGCAGGCGCAGCGCCAGCACGGGGTCGTCGGTCGCCATTGCCTCCACCCCCAGCGCCAGGGCACGCTCGATCTGCGCAGCGTGGTTGGCGCCCCACACGCCCACCTTCAGCCCGGCCGCGCGCAGCCTCGCCATCAGCGCCTCATCGAGTGCGGCGATGTGGGTCTCCACCATGTCGAAGCCATGGGCGCGCGCCACCCCCACCACGCCTTCCGCCCCGATCTGGCCCAGCAGCCCCGGCTCGAACAGCCAGATGACGCCAGCCAGGCCGCCCGCCCGCAGCGCCGCCGCCGCAAGCGGCGCCTCGAAGGCGATGATCCGGCTTTGCGCCCGGATGCCGGCGGCATCGAGCGCCGCCAGGGCGCGGGGCAGCAGGGCGGGGTCGGGCGCCCGGCCGGGCACGCCTTTCAGCTCCACCTGCAACTGCATGGCGCTGCCGCGGAACAGCGCCGCGACCTCCGACAGCAGCGGCACGCGGCCACCCGTGGCCCCGGCCCCGCGCAGGCGCAGCGCGGAAAGCTCCGCCGCCGCCCGTTCCGCCACCGGGCCGCCGCCCTCGGTGGTGCGGTTCAGCGTGGCGTCGTGGATCACCACCGGCACGCCGTCGGCGGAAAGATGCACGTCGCATTCCGCCTGCTCCACCGGCAGGGACAGGGTGTTCCGGAAGGCTTCCAGGCTGTTCTCGGGCCAAAGGAAGGCGCCGCCGCGATGGCTCACGATGGCGGTGCGGGCGGCCGTATGGGGCATGTTCTCGGACATGGGGCAGTGTCTCTGCCGCAGCATGGCTTCTGGCGCAACTCTGTGTGGCCTTGTACAATTGGTTGAAACTCTCCGGGAGGTCGTGACATGCCCCTCTTGCTGGTTGCCCACGATCAGTCGGCGGATGGCGCCCTCGCACTTGAGGATGCCGTCTGGCAGCTGGCAGAGTCGCACCTCACCCTGCCTGGCTCCCTGCTGGTGGAAAGCGCCGTGTCGGCGCGCTACCTGGTCGAGCATCTGCGGGGCGCGATGCGCCGCGCCGGACTGGACGGCGCCCTGCTCGTCACCCCGGTGACCACCGCGAACTGGGACGGCCTCTCGGCGGAGGCCGGCGAGTGGCTCCGCACCCGGCTCTCCTGATGCCGCGCATGCCGGAGCCCAGGCCGGATTTCCTGCCTTTCCCCGCCCTGCCGGAGCCAGGCATGCCTCCCGCGCCGCCGGCACCGCATCCCGCTCCGCGGCGCCGCGCTCCGGCCAGGCTGGCCCGGGCGGCGCTGCGCCTCGCGGCCTCCGCCCTGGCCGCGCTCACCCTTTCCTTCGCCCCCGCCAGGGCGGCGGAGGGGCCGGACGTCATCAGCCTGAAGGTGGTGGGCGGCCTCGCCGGGGTCTCGCAATACACGCAGTATGAGGAGCCCTTCTGGCGCCACCGCGTCACGGAGCTGACCCATGGCCGGGTCACGGCGGAGATCACCCCCTTCGACCGCGCCGGATTCCGGGCGGAGGAGATCCTGCCGCTGATGCGGCTTGGCGTGGTGCCCTTCGGCACGGCGCTCGTCGCGGTGGTGTCCAGCGAGGAGCCGGAGTTCAACGCCGTCGACCTGCCGGCGCTCAACCCCGACATCGACCGGCTGCGCGAGACGGTGCGGCTCTACCGCCCCCATCTGCGCAACATCCTGCAGGAGCGCTACGGGGTCGAGCTGCTGTCGATCTACACCTATCCCGCGCAGGTCACCTGGTGCACCCGCCCCTTCAACGGGCTCAGCGACCTGTCGGGGCGCCGGGTGCGCACCTCCTCCGTCGGGCAGGCGGAGATGTTCGAGGCGCTGGGCGCCACCTCCGTGGTGATCCCCTTCGCCGACATGGTGCCGGCGATGCGGGCGGGCGTGGTGGAATGCGCCGTCACCGGCACCCTCTCCGGCTACACCATCGGGCTGCACGAGGTGACGAGCCACCTGCACAGCATGGCCCTGACCTGGGGGGTTTCGATGTTCGGCGCCAACAAGGCGGTCTGGGACGCGCTGCCGGACGATGTGCGCGGCGCCATCCGCAAGGGGCTGGAGGAGCTTGAGGCGTCCATCTGGAACGCCGCCGCGCAGCAGACGGGCGAGGGCATCGATTGCAGCGCCGGGCGCCCCAGCTGCTCGACCGGCCGGACCGGCCGCATGACGGTGGTGCCGGTGACGCCGGCCGACCAGCTCCGCCGGCGCCAGCTGCTGATCGAGACGGTGCTGCCCCGCTGGGTGGACCGTTGCGGCGAGGGCTGCTCGCAGGCGTGGAACACCTATCTCGGGCCGTCGCTCGGCATCCTGGCGCGGCCGGACTGAGATGCCGCATTTCCGACGGATCCGCCTGGCGGTCCTGCTGGCCGCGATCGCCCTGCTGCTGGCCCAGTGGTTCGCCACCGCCCTGCTGATCGGCCGCTCGCGCGAGGCGGCGATGGGTGTCGCCAGTGACACCGTCCAGCGCATCGCCCGTGCCGTCGAGGCCTCGCTGAACCGGAACTTCGTGCAGGTGGACGCGGTGCTGGCGGGGCTGCCCGCCATCCTCACCCCCATCGCCACCGACGGCCAGCTGGACAGCACCCGCATCGACCGCATCCTGCGCGAGCTGAACAACCAGAACTTCACCTTCCGCGACATCATGCTGGTGCGGCCGGACGGCGTCCCGCTTTCCACCGGCCTCGCCGTCTCGCGCCGCCGTCCGCTGCCGCTGGCGATGGACAGGAGCTTCCTCGAAAGCGCGCCGCGTCCCGGCGCCGTGCTGATCGGCGGGCCGTTCCGCAACCCCGCCACGGGCGAGTGGTCCCTGTTCATGGCGCGCCGCGTCAGCCTGCCCGGCCATGGCATGCTGCTGGCCGTGGCGGAGATGCCGGTGCCCGTGATCGGCACGCTGCTCGCGGTGGGCGGCGAGGGAGCGGGGCTGCGCATCACGCTGGAGCGCGAGGACGGCACGCTGCTGGCCAGCCTGCCGCATGACGAGACGCGCATCGGCACGCAGCTCAGCCCCAGCACGGCGCAGCGCCTGCAGGAGGCCGCCGGCTCGGACGTGATCGAGACGGAAAGCCGCTTCGAGAGCGGGCGCGCCATCTCGGCGGTGCGGCCCCTGCTCTATCCCTCCCTTTCCCTGTTGGCGAGCATGAAGCTCTCCGCGGCGCTGGCCGACTGGGAGAAGGAGCGCTTCCGCGCCATGCTGATCTCGCTCGGCTTCGCGGCCCTGGTGGCGGCGCTGTGCGGCGCCCTGCTGCTGGCGATGCGGCAGCGCGAGAAGGTGGAGGCGGAGCGCATCCGCTGGCGCGCCATGCTGGAGAACGCGCTGGACTCCATGACGGATGGCTTCGTCATGTGGGACGCGGACGACCGGCTCGTCGCCTGCAATGCGCGCTACAAGGATTTCTACCGCGTCAGCGTCCCCTTCATCGAGCCTGGCGCGCATTTCGAGGACATCATGCGGGAGGGCTTCCTGCGCGGCCAGTACCCGCAGGCGGGCGATGACCTCGATGCCTTCCTGGCCGACATGCGGCGCTGGCACCGGGGCGACAACCCACCCATGGAGCGGCTGCTGCCCGATGGGCGCTGGGTGCTGATCACCGAGCGGGCGACGCCGGGCGGCGGGACGGTGGGCATCCGCACCGACATCACCGAGCTGAAGCGGGCGATGGAGGACCTGGCCGCCGCGCGCGATGCCGCCGCCGCCGCTGGCGAGGCGAAGAGCCAGTTCCTGGCACGGATGAGCCACGAGCTGCGCACGCCGCTGAACGGCATCCTGGGCTTCGCGCAGGTGCTGCTGAACGATCCGCGCCTGGCGGCCGACCAGCGCGACCAGCTCCGCACCCTGCACGAGGCGGCCCGCCACCTGCTGGAGCTGGTGAACGGGCTGCTCGACCTGTCCAAGATCGCCGCCGGGCGGCTGGAGCTGCATCCCGCGCCCACCGAGCTGGCGCCGCTGCTCGAGCGCAGTGCCGCGCTGCTGACGCCCGAGGTGCAGCGCAAGTCGCTGCGCTTCTCGCTGGAGGTGGCGCCGGACACTCCCTCCAGCGTGCTGGCCGATGCGATGCGGCTGCGCCAGCTGATCCTGAACCTGCTTTCCAACGCGGTGAAGTTCACCCCCTCGGGCGGCCGGGTGACGCTGCGGACCTGCCCGATCTCGTCGCCGGACGGCATCCGCCTCGAGGTGGAGGATACCGGCCCCGGCGTGCCGCCCGAGCAGCAGCACCTGCTGTTCCGCGACTTCGTGCAGCTTGCCAGCCCTGGGGCGCAGACGCCCGAGGGCGGCGTCGGCACCGGGCTCGGCCTGGCGATCGCGGCGCAGCTCGCGGAGCTGATGGGCGGCCGCATCGGCTGCGACAGCCCGCCCGGGCGCGGCGCCACCTTCTGGGTGGAGCTGCCGCTGCCGGCCGCCCTGCCCGCCCCCGCCCTGCCCGCGCCGGCCTCCTCCCTGCCGCCTCTCCCCGAGCCCGACGCCGCGCCCCCCGCCCCGCTGCAGGTGCTGGTGGCGGACGACGTGCCGGCCAACCGGCTGGTGGCGCGGGCCATGCTCACCAGCGCGGGCCACCACGTGACCTGCGTCGAGGACGGCTCCGTGGCGCTTTCCGCCGTGGAGCAGGGCAATTTCGACCTGGTGCTGATGGACCTGCAGATGCCGGTGATGGACGGGCTGGAAGCCACCCGCCGCATCCGTGCCCTGCCCCCGCCCCGGGGACGGCTGCCGGTCATCGCGGTGACCGCATCGGCCATGCCGGAGCAGGTGGAAGCCTGCCGCGCCGCCGGCATGGATGGCCACCTGGCCAAGCCGATCGACCGCGAGACGCTGTTGCGGCTGGTGCAGCAATACGCCGATGAGCGCCGCGCCCGCCCCGCCGCCGCCCCGCAGGCCGACGAGGCGCTGGAACAGGCCGTGCTGATCGACACCACCGCATGCGCCGCCTTGGCCGCGGATCTCGGCCCCGCCGCCAGCGCCGTGCTGTGGGAGTTCGTGGCCGAGCTGGGGCGCGGCCAGAAGGGGGTGGCGACGCTGCTGCAGGCGCCGGAGGTGGGCGAGATCCGCGTCACCGCCCACCGGCTGCTGGGCGTGGCCCGCACCATCGGAGCGCGGCGCCTGGCGCGGGCGCTGGAGGAGCTTCAGCGCAACGTGGCGGAGGCTGGCTCCCCCAAGGAGCCGCTGGCCCGGGTGCAGGCGACGCTGGAGGCGACGGTGCCGGCGCTGCGCGACTGGGTGGAGCGGCATTTCGGCCAATCCTCCTTCCAATCCGCCGCCGAGGACTGAGCCGCCCCCGACGGCGCGGCACGGCGCAGACCCGGGCAGGCGCTGCGCCGGGCCGGCCCTCGCCCCGCCCTGCCCCATAGGATAAGATGATGTCCTGGGGCCCTCCGCGGCCGGATGAGGAGGTCATCACCATGGACGGACGCAGCGAGGCCGAGGCCGCGCCTGGGATCGAACTGGCACCGCTCGCGCCGCCGGCCAACCTGACGGCGGAGCTGGTCCGCCGCCTCGCCGCCGAGATCCGCGCCGGCCGGCTGCGCCCGGGCGACCGCCTGCCCACCGAGCAGGCGCTGATGCGGCAGGCCGGCGTTTCCCGCACCGTGGTGCGCGAGGCGGTGGCCGCGCTGCGCGCCGAGGGGCTGGTGCTGACGCGCCAGGGTGTCGGCGCCTTCGTGGCGGATCCGGCCGCGCGCGGCCAGGTACGCATCGACCCCGGCGAGATGCGCTCCCTCAACGACGTGCTGCAGGTGATCGAGCTGCGCATCGCCATCGAGACCGAGGCGGCGGGCCTCGCGGCCGAGCGGCGCGACATGGCGGCGCTGGAGCGCATCATCCAGGCCGCCGCCGCCTTCGACCGTGCCGTGGATGCCGGCGAGAGCGCGGTGACGCAGGACCTGGAGTTCCACCGCGCCATCTTCGCCGCCACGGGCAACAGCTTCTTTCCGCGCTTCCTGGAATTCCTGGGCCCGATGCTGATCCCGCGCCAGACGGTGCGGCCCTATCTGGAGGAGCCGTCGGCGCGCACGGCCTATCTGGCGCGGGTACGGGAGGAGCATGCGCGAATCGCGGCCGCCATCCAGGCCGGGCAGGCCGCCGCCGCCCGCTCCGCCATGCGCCGCCACCTGACCTCCAGCCGCGACCGCTACGCGCGGCTGGCCGGGCGGCTTGCCCTGTCCCAGCCCGGCTGAGAGGCGCAAAAGGCTCCGTTAAAGCTTCAGGAACAGGGCGCAAGCCGGCGTTGTTGGGAAGGCGGTGGAAGCGGCGCCCGGACACCGCTTGGAAGCAAGGGCCGGCCTTTCCGTGCCCCAGGCGCAAAAACCCGCCTTCCGCCGTGGCTTCCGCGGCCAAGTGGCGGAAAATACGGCATTCGCTTGTTGACCGGCGCGCTGGAACCTTCGTAGAACACCGGAATGGTTGCCGCTTTGTTCGCGGCACTGTTCTGGCCGCAGGGAGCCCGCCAATGCTGACGCGCAAGCAACATGAGTTGCTGATGTTCATCGACCGGCACCTGCGCAGCACCGGCTTCTCGCCCTCCTTCGAGGAGATGAAGGACGCGCTCAAGCTGCGCTCGAAATCCGGCATCCACCGCCTGATCACCGCGCTGGAAGAGCGGGGCTTCCTGCGCCGCCGCGCGCACCGCGCCCGGGCGCTGGAGGTGATCCGGCTGCCGGAGGGCGCCGCCCCCGCGGTCATCCCGGCCGCCGCGCTCCTGGAGGAGGCCGCGCCGCCCCGGCCCGGCTTCTCGGCCAATGTCATCCGCGGCCATTTCGCCTCCAACCTGGCCGGCGTGGCCAAGGGGGCCGATGAGGCCGCGGCGGTGAGCCTGCCGCTCTATGGCCGCATCGCCGCCGGCCAGCCGATCGAGGCGCTGCGCGACCAGGGCACCAGCGTCGGCGTGCCGGCCGGGCTGCTCGGCGGCGGCGAGCACTACGCCCTGGAGGTGGCCGGCGATTCGATGATCGAGGCCGGCATCCTCGATGGCGACACGGTGATCATCCGCCGGGGCGACACCGCCGAGAGCGGCGACGTGGTCGTGGCGCTGGTGGACGACGCGGAGGTGACGCTGAAGCGCCTGCGCCGCCGCAACAACTCCGTGGCGCTGGAAGCCGCCAACCCGCGCTACGAGACCCGAATCTTCGGGCCGGACCGCGTCAAGGTGCAGGGCCGGCTGGTCGGGCTGCTGCGCCGCTACTGAGCGTCCGGAGCGGCGCGCGGGCGGGGCGGCGGCGGCACCCAGGGCCGCACCCCCCGCCAGGCGCGGTCCGAGACCACCACCGCCCCCTCGCCCGGCCGCAGCCAGACGGCGTGCGGCCCATTGCGCCAGACGCTGAAGCGGTCCAGCCGGGCCGTGCCGGGGCAGCGGCCCCGGATCGGCTCCGCCGCCACCAGCAGCGCCGCGCCCTCGGCACAATATGGCGTGGCCAGCAGGGGTGGCGCCGTCTCTCCCTTGCGAACCTTGGGCGCGCGCAGCAGCAGCGCCACCGGCCCCTCCGCGTGGGGCTGGAAGCGGCAGGCCCGCGCGGTGCAGTCCAGCCCTGGCGCGGCGGCCTCGCCGGCGGCCAGGGCTTCCGCCTCCTCCTCCGCCCATCCGCGCAGCCAGGCATCGCGCAGAAAGGCCGAGCCGCCATTGGATTTCTGCAGCACCACGCCGGCGGACGTGCGCAGCGCGATCAGCCTCGCATCGGCCGAGACCAGCAGGTCGGGCGGCGTGACAAGGGCGCCGCTGGCCAGCCCGGCGGCCAGCATGGGCAGCCCCAGCAGCCGCCAGCGTGCCTGCCACAGGCACAGCCATGCCAGCCCCGCCGAGGCCAGCAGCAGCCCCCAGCCCGGCATCGGCATCGCCTGGATCGCGGCGCCGGGCCAGCCGGCCACGGCGCGGGCCACCAGAAGCACCGCCTCCACTCCCCAGCCCATCGGCGCCAGGGCCCAATGCTCCAGCCCCAGCGGCATCAGCGCCAGCGCCGCCATGCCGGCGGGCATCACCAGGAAGGAGGTGAGCGGCACCGCCACCATGTTGGCCACCACGCCGTAGAGCTGCAGCCGGCCGAAATGGTGCAGGCCATAGGGGGTGGTCGCGATGCCGGCCAGCAGGGAGGTGGCCAGCATGCCGAGCAGCAGCGCCGCCGGCCGCCGCCACCAGCCGGGCGCGGCGCGCAGCCCCGCCAGCCAGGGTGCCATCGCCTCCGCGCCGGCGATCAGCACCAGCACGGCGGCGAAGCTCATCTGGAAGGAGGGGCCGAGCAGCGCGGCGGGGTTGAAGGCCAGCACCGCCACCGCGGCCACCGCCAACGCGCGCAGCGAGAGCGCCCGCCGCCCCGTCAGCACCCCCAGCGTGACCAGCGCCGCCATGGCGAAGCTGCGCTGCATCGGCACCTGCGCGCCGGTCAGGAGCAGGTATCCGGCGCCGAGCAGCAGGCTGCCCGCGGCGGCGATGCGCGTGCCCTCCACCCGCAGCGCCAGCCAAGGCCAGAGCGCCACGGCGAAGCGCAGCATCCCGAAGCCCAGCCCCATGACGATGGCGATGTGCAGCCCGGACACGGACAGCAGGTGCGCCAGGCCGGAATCCCGCATCGCGGCGATGTCGGCGGACGGGATGGCGCTCTGCCCGCCGGTCAGCAGCGCGGCGGAGATGGCGCCGGCCCCGCCGGGCAGCACCGCCATGACACTGTGCTCGATACCGGCCCGCAGCGCGGCGAAGCGCCGCGGCGCTTCGGCCTCGGCCAGCCTTTCCGCCGGGCCGAGCGCAAAGCCCGAGCCGCCCTGCCCCTTGAAGAAGGCTTCCCGCTGGAAGTCCCAGCCGCCCGGATAGGCCGGGGCGGAGGGGGCGCGCACCAGGGAGCGCACGCGGATGCGGTCGCCCGGCACGGGGCGCAGCGGATCGTTGGCGCGCAGCCGCAGGCGCAGCCAGCGCGGCAGCGGCTCCCCGCCATCGAGGCCGGGCGTGGCCAGCGTCACCCGCAGGCCCTGCGGCAGCGCCTCCACCGCCTCCACCACGCCCTCGACCACCACGGCCCGCGCGGGCAGTTCCAAAGGTGGCGGCAGGCGTGCCGCGTGCCAGAGCGGCAGCGCGAAACCAAGCGCCGCCATGCCGGCCAGCGCCACCACCCACCCGGCCAGCCGCCAGCCCCGCCATGCCAGCAGCAGCGCCAGCAGCAGCAGGGGCCAGGGCAGCCAGAGCCAGGCCGCGCCCGGCTCCGCGCGGCCGGCGAAATAGGCCAGGACGCCCGCTCCCATCGCCACGGGCAGCCAGAGCGGCAGCCGCTGCCATTCCGGCGCCAGCAACGCCTCGGCCCGCGCGGGCAGGAAAGCCAGACGCGCCCAGGGCCAGGCGAAGCCGCGCAAAGCCGCAGCAGTAACGGGAATATTGTTCATATTTTATCAACCATTACGCGCACTCTACAGCAAGGCCCGGCGGTGGTAGAAGCACCAGCTCGAAGGAATTGGCTGAGCAATGACCGTACGCACCCGTTTCGCCCCCTCCCCGACCGGGTATCTGCACATCGGGGGGGCGCGCACCGCCCTCTTCAACTTCCTCTTCGCGCGCCACCATGGCGGGCAGTACCTGCTGCGCATCGAGGACACCGACCGCGCCCGCTCCACGCCGGAAGCGGTGCGGCAGATCCTGGACAGCCTGGAATGGCTCGGCCTCAGCCCGGACGAGCCGCCGGTGATGCAGACCGCGCAGGAGGCCCGCCACGCCGAGGTGGCCCGCCAGCTTCTGGCCGAGGGCAAGGCCTATCAGTGCTTCTGCACGCCGGAGGAGCTGGCGGAGATGCGCGAGACGGCCATGAAGGAAGGCCGCCCGCCGCGCTACGATGGCCGCTGGCGCGACCGCGACCCGGCCGAGGCGCCGGCGGGCGTGAAGCCCGTCATCCGCATCAAGGCCCCGCGTGGGGGCGAGACGGTGATCCGCGACCTCGTGCAGGGCGAGGTCCGGGTGCAGAACACCGAGCTGGACGACATGATCATCCTGCGCTCGGACGGCACGCCGACCTACCTGCACGCCGTGGTGGTGGACGACCACGACATGGCCATCACCCATGTCATCCGCGGCGACGACCACCTGACCAACACCTTCCGCCAGGTGATGGTCTATGACGCCATGGGGTGGCGGCGGCCGCATTTCGCCCATATCCCGCTGATCCATGGCGCGGACGGCGCCAAGCTCTCCAAGCGCCATGGCGCGGTGGGCGCGCTGGAGTTCCGCGATCAGGGCTTTCTGCCGGAGGCTGTGTGCAACTACCTCCTCCGCCTCGGCTGGGGCCATGGCGACGAGGAGTTCGTGCCGCGCGACCGCGCCATCGCGCTGTTCGACCTGAAGGATGTGGGCCGCGCCGCCAGCCGGATGGACTACGCCAAGCTCACCCACCTGAACGCGCAGTATCTCCGCCAGATGGACGCCGACGCCGTCACCGGCCGGGTGCTGGAGATCCTGCGCCGCCAGGGGCCGCTGCCGCATGGCGCCGCCACCACCATCCGCGCGCTGATGCCCGATATCCAGCCGCGCGCCCGCACCTTGCTGGAAGCGGCCTCGATGTGCGGCTTCGCCATCGCCAGCATTCCCCTGACCTTCGAGCCGAAGGCGCAGGCGCAGCTGAACGACGAGGCCAAGGCGCGCCTGCTCGACCTCGCCGAGTTCCTCTCGGAAGCGCCATGGGAGCGCGCCGACCTCGACAAGTGGCTCCGCGACTATGCCGAGGTGAAGGAGATGAAGCTGGGCGCCGTGGCGCAGCCGCTGCGCGCCGCGCTGACCGGCAGCACGCAGTCGCCGCCGATCGACGCGGTGCTGTTCGCGCTGGGCCGCGACGAGGCCCTGGCGCGGATGCGCGCCGCCGCCGGCGCCTGAACCGGACGCCAGGCCCGGCGGCGTGCCGCCCGGGCCTGGCTGGCCTCAGCCGAAGGACGCGAACACCTTCCGGTCGCGGCTGTCCTGCATCAGCTTCGTGATGCTGGGCACCTTCTCGAAGCCCAGGCCCGTTGGGAGCGCATCCGGCTCCTCCGGGGGCGTCACGCCGGCATAGCTGCCGCCGCCGACCTTTTCCCACTTCCCCGCCGGCTTCCTGACCTCGAGGTTGACGACCGTCGCCTTGAGCACCAGCCGCACGATCGCCTCCTTGGGCGCGTTCGGCTTGCCCAGGCTGGGATGGCCGCCGATCATCTCCCAGCCATTCCGCAGCGCCCACGCCGTCAGCGCGTCCTTGTCCATCATGTGCCGTGCTCCTCTGGTCTTCCCCGCTATGCGGCAGGATCGCGCGCGGCGACAGGCAATTCCTGTCGCGCCGGCCCTTTCCCTCGGCGCCGCGCGGGTTCATTTAGCCGCTTTCGACAGGTGCGGACGGCTTCCCGCCGCCGCGCGCCGGGCAACCGGGAGTAGGACCGAGTGAACGACAGCCTTCTGAACAGCCTGCGGGCCATGCAGCCCGAGCTGGCTTCCATCCGACAGGACATCCACGCCCATCCCGAGATCGGCATGGAGGAGGAGCGCACCGCGGCGCTGGTGGCGGACAGGCTCCGGGCCTGGGGGCTGGAGGTGACCGAGGGCGTCGGCAGGCACGGGGTGGTGGGCACGCTGAAGGGCCGCCTGCCCGGCCAGCACGCCATTGGGCTCCGCGCCGACATGGACGCTCTGATGATCACCGAGGCGACGGGCAAGCCCTATGCTTCCACCAATCCGGGGCTGATGCATGCCTGCGGGCATGACGGCCACACCACCATGCTGCTGGGTGCCGCGAAGTACCTCGCCGGCAACCGCGACTTCGGCGGCACGGTGCAGTTCATCTTCCAGCCGGCCGAGGAAGGGCGCGGCGGCGCCAAGGCGATGCTGGCGGACGGGCTGTTCGAGCGCTTCCCCGTCGATGCCGTCTACGGGCTGCACAACATGCCGGAGATGCCGCTCGGCCGGTTCGCCATCCGCCCCGGCCCGTTCATGGCGGCGCCGGACCGCTGGGTGGTCACCTTCCGCGGCACGGGCGGGCATGGCGGGGCGGCGGCGCATCTCTCCACCGATGTCACGGTGCTGCAGGCGCAGTTCATCATGGCGTTGCAGACGGTGGTGAGCCGCAACGTGGCGGCGGTCGATTCCGCCGTCATCAGCGTCGGCGCCATCGCCGGCGGCTCCTTCGGTTCCACCAACGTGATGCCGGCCGAGATGCGCGTGGGCGGCACGGCGCGCTCCTTCACCCCCGCCGTGCGGGACACGATAGAGCGCCGCATGACCGAGCTGGCGCAGGGCCTCGCCGCCAGCTTCGGCTGCACGGCCGAGGTGGAGTACCGCCGCAACGGCACGCCGCTGGTGAACCACGCCGAGCACACCGCCCTCGCCGCCGGCGCCGCCGCCGCGCTGGTCGGCGCGGAGATGGTGCAGGCCGACGCGCCGCCCGTGACCGGCGGCGAGGACTTCGCCTACATGCTGGAGCAGAGGCCCGGCGCCTTCATCTTCATGGGCCAGGGCGCGGGCGGCGCCACCTCGGAAGGGCTGCACACCCCCACCTACGACTTCAACGACGACGCCATCCCCTATGGCGCCGGCTACTGGGTCAGCCTGGTGCGGCAGGAGCTGGGCGGCCGGAAGGACTGAGGCCATGGGCCGGGGGGAGTTGCCTTTCCCCCGGCCCGTTCAGGGTGTCAGCCGCGCGGCTTCACGTCCATCGCGCGGGTCATTTCGTCGGCGCGCGGGGTGTGCGCCAGCGTGTCGCGCATCGCCCACAGGTTCACCTGGTGGTGCAGCGGGATGTAGGCGAAGTCGTCGGCGATCATCTTCGCCATCCTCTGGAACATCGCCTCGCGCTTCTCGTCGTCCACCGTTTCCAGCGCCTGGGTCAGCAGCGCGTCGAACGCCTTGTTGGAATAGAGCGTGTGGTTGACCGCGCCCCAGCCCTTGGCGCGGTCGCGGGTGGCGAAGTGGCCGCGCATGCCGGCCGAGGGCTCGCCGGTCGTGTTGGACCAGCCGCTCAGCGCGATCGAGTTGTCCTGCTGCGCCGTGCGGGTGAAGAACACCGAGGCGGGCATGGTGTCCACCACCGGCTTGACGCCGATGCGCGCCCACATCTGGCCGATGGTCTGGGCGATGACGGCGTCGTTCACGTAGCGGTTGTTGGGCGCGAGCAGCGTGATCTGCAGCCCGTTCGGATAGCCCGCCTCGGCCAGAAGCTGCCTGGCGCGCGCCGGGTCATAGGCCGGCGCCGGCACGTCCGGCGCGTAGCCGAAGGTTCCCGCCGGCATCATCTGCCCCGTGGGGTTGGCCGCGCCCGACATCACCCGCTCGGCGATGCCCTTGCGGTTGATGGCGATGGAGAGCGCCTCGCGCACGCGGCGGTCGAGGAAGGGATTCTTGTCCAGCTTCTCGCCGTTCGGCCCGGCGACATAGGGCGTCTGCTCGCGCATGTCGTAGCGCATCAGGATGCTGCGCAGGCTGTCGGCGCGCGAGATGTGGATGCCGCTCTCCTTCGCGAGCCCCTCGACATCCTGCGTCGGCACGCTGTCGATCAGGTCCACGTCGCCGGCGCGCAGCGCGGCCACGCGCGCGCCGTTGCTCGGGATCATGCGGTAGTCCACCCGCTCCCAGGGCTGCTTCTCGCCCCAATAGGCCTCGTTGCGCACCAGCATGGCGCGGCTGCCATGGTCGTAGCGCTCCAGCCGGTAGGGGCCGGTGCCCATCGCCGCGCGGCCGCCATTGAAGTCGGCAGTGGCCACCTCGTCGCCCAGGCCGCGCCAGATCACCGCCACCTGCGTCAGGTCGGTGGGCAGCAGCGGGTGCACCTTGTCCGTGTGCAGGCGCAGCGTGTGTGGGTCGATCACCTCGATGCGGGTGATGCCGCGGGTATAGACGGCGTAGGAGCCGGGGCTGTTGGCCACCTTCGGCACGCGCGAGAGGGTGTTCACCACGTCCTCGGCGGTGAACGCCTCGCCGTTGTGCCACTTCACGCCGCGGCGGAGCTTCAGCTCCCAGGTCAGGTCGTCGATCGCCTTCCAGCTTTCGGCCAGGCCGGGGACGGGGCGGCTGTCCGGCGTGCGCTCGACCAGCGCCTCGAACACATGGTCGGCCAGCGCCGCGTTGGGCGTGAGCGTATGGTAGTGCGGATCGAAGGAGGTGGCGGGGGCGGCGACCGCCAGGCGCAGGGTCTGCGCCCCGGCCGGCAGCGCGGCGGCGCCAAGGCCCAAGGAAACGAGGAGGGCGGCGGCGGCCCGTTCGGTGCGTCGCATCGTGAAATCTCCCGTTCCGGCGCGCGGCATCGCCACGCCGGTCATGTCGGCCGTGCTGGCCGTTTTTCTTGTTCTGCCCGCCACTGGATCAGCCGCACGGGGGCGCTGTCAACGCCGGGCAGCCCCCGCCCCTCCAACGGCCCGCCTCCCCGGCCACCCTCCGAGCGGTGGCTGGACGGGCGGGCGGAATGCAGCTTTTCTGCCGCCACTGGCCCCGGCCGGGCGGTGGCGCCGGTGCCGTCACCCTCCCCGGTCGCCCTGGCTGTTCTGCGAGGTTGAAGCGATGCGGCTTGCCCTGATCCATGCCCTGCGGCACTCGCCGCCTCCCATCGAGGCGGCGCTGGCCCGGCTCTGGCCGGAAGCGCGGTCGATGAACCTGCTGGATGACAGCCTCTCCGCCGACCTCGCGAGGGAAGGCCAGCTGACGCCGGCGATAACGGCGCGCTTCCAGGCGCTGGCCGACTACGCGGTGGGCACGGGCGCGCGCGGCATCCTGTTCACCTGCTCGGCCTTCGGTCCCTGCCTGGAAGCCGTGGCCGGGCGCCTCGCACCGATGCCCGTGCTGAAGCCCAACGAGGCGATGATCGAGGAAGCGGTGGCGGCGGGGCGGCGCATCGGCCTGCTCGCCACCTTCGGGCCGGCGCTCGACTCGATGCCGCGCGAGTTCCCGCCGGGCGTGGAGGTGGTGCCCTGCCTCGCCGAGGGGGCGCTGGCCGCGCTCGACGCGGGCGACATGGACGCGCATGACCGCCTGGCCGCCGAGGCGGCGAAGCGGCTCGCGGGCTGCGACGTCATCGCGCTGGCGCAGTTCAGCCTGGCGCGCGCCGCGCCCCGCGTGGCCGAAGCCACCGGCCTTCCGGTGCTGACCACGCCGGACAGCGCCGTGCGCAAGATGCGCCGCCTGCTGGAAGGCTGAAGCCCGGGCCAACCATGCGGTAACCCGCCGCATGGCAGGCTGGCTCCATGCCCCAGCCCGATCCTGCCCAGCCCGATCCTGTCCAGCCCGACCTTTCCCAACCTGGCCCAACCCTGACCGCCTACCGGCTCGACGGCCATCCCCTGCCGCCGCTGCGGCCCGCCAGCACGCGGCGTGGCTGGATGGACGACACGCCGGACGGCTTCGCCTATCGCTGCCTGCCGCTGACGGCGGCCAACGGCCATGGCTGGGAGGTGCAGGGCCAGACCGGCTTCGAGGCGTGGTGGACCGGCGGCCCCTCGCCGGAGGACGTGGTTCTGCGGGTGCTGAAGCCGGGCGGGCTGGCGCCGGCCAGCCATTTCGGCCATGGCGTGCTCACCTTCCCGCTACCGGTGCTGCTGCGCACCGCGCCGGGCCAGGTGCTGTGGGTGAGCGGCCCGCCCAACGCGCCGAAGGATGGCATCGCCCCCCTCACCGGCCTCGTCGAGACCGACTGGTCGCCAATGGGCTTCACCATGAACTGGCGCTTCACCCGCCCCAACCATGTGGTCCGCTTCCTGCCGGGCGAGGCGGTGGCGTTCTTCTTCCCGCTGCCGCGGGACCTGCTGGCGCGCACCGTGCCGCAAACCCGCCGGCTGGCCGAGAACCCCGAGCTGGCCGCCGCCCATGCCGCCTGGAGCGCCAGCCGCGGCCGCTTCAACGCCGCCCTGAAGCAGCCGGGCAGCCCCGAGCGCGCGGAGGGCTGGCAGCGGGACTACCATCGCGGCCAGCGCGCCGCCGGCCATCCCACGCGGCCGCGCGCCCGGCCCTTCCCCGCGCCGGAAGGCTGAGGGCCTAGACCGGCAGCGTCACCAGCGCCGCCAGCCCGCCTTGGGGACGGTTGCTCAGCACCACGTCGCCGCCATGGGCGCGCAGGATGTTGCGGGCGATGGGCAGGCCGAGGCCGGTGCCGCCGGTTTCCCGGTTGCGGCTGGTTTCCAGCCGGCGGAAGGGCTGGAACACCGCCTCCAGCGAGTCGGGCGGAATGCCCGGCCCGTCATCCTCCACCCACAGCCGCACCAGCGCGGCCTCGGCGCCGTTGCCGGGCCCCTCCAGCCTGATATGGGCATTGCCGCCATAGTTCAGCGCGTTGCCCACGAGGTTGGCCAGGGCGCGCTTCAGCGCGATCGGCCGGCCACGGACGCGCAGCCGCTCCGGCCCGGCATAGGCGGTGGCCTCCGGCGCGAGCTCGGGCCGGGCATCGGCCGCCTCGTCCAGCACGGTGCGGCAAAGGGCCGCGAGATCGAGCGGCACGGAGGGCTCGGTGGCGGAATCGTCGCGGGCGAAGGCCAGGGTGGCGTTCACCATGGCCTCCATCTCGTCGAGGTCGGCCAGCATCTTCCGCCGCTGCTCGTCATCCTCCAGGAACTCGGCACGCAGCCGCAGCCGGGTGATCGGCGTGCGGAGGTCGTGGCCGATGGCCGCCAGCATCTGCGTCCGGTCGCCGACGAAGCGGCGGATGCGCTCGGCCATGGTGTTGAAGGCGCGGGCGGCGGTGGCCACCTCCAGCGGCCCGTCCTCCGGCAGGGGCGGCGCGTTCACGTCGCGCCCCAACCGCTCGGCGGCGCGGGCGAGCGCCGAGACGGGGCGCGTCAGCCGCCGCGTCGCCCACAGGATCAGCGCCAGCGCGGCGCCGGTCATCAGCACGAAGGCGAAGAGGAAGGTCTCGGAATGCCAGGGGCGCGGCGGCGGCAGCGCCATGCGCATGTTCAGCCAAAGCCCGTCCGGCAGTTGCAGGGCCAGCACCAGCATCCCCGGCAGCGGCCCGCCCGCCGCCAGCGCCTCGCGCGGGCGGAAGCGCGCCGGGCCGGCGGTGACGATGTCGAGCCGGAACAGCCGGATCAGCGCGGCCGAGGCGCGCGGCATGCCCGGCCGCACCGCCGGCAGGTCGGACAGCTCGGCGACCAGGCCGGGCGGCAGGTCGATGTCGTAGAGCATCGCCTCGCGCCGGTCGGGCGGCGCCAGCAGCACGGTGCGCCACACCCCGAAGGCGCGCGCGCTGATCTCGCGCGACAGGGCGAAGCGCTGCAGGTCCACGCGGTCGAGCGCATGGATGGTCAGCCCCGCCGCCTGCACCAGCATCAGGGCGAGGGTGAGGAACACCGCCGTGCGCCCCGCCAGGCTGCGCGGCAGGAGGCGGTGGATCATGGCGCCATGCTCAGCCGGCCGCCTTGGCCGGGGGTCCGCCGCCCGCGGCCGCCTCGGGGTAATCCGCCGGCCGCTCGCCACCGCCGCGCTCGGCGAGCTTCTCCACCGTGGCCGCCAGCACATAGCCGCCGCCCCGCACCGTCTTGATCAGGCTGGGGTTGCGCCCGTCATCCTCCAGCTTGCGCCGCAGGCGGGACACGGCGACGTCGATGGCGCGGTCGAACGGTCCCGCCTGGCGGCCGCGCAGCAGGTCCATCAGCATGTCGCGCGTCAGCACGCGGTTGGGGCGCTCCACCAGCACCATCAGCAGCTCGTATTCCCCGCCCGTCAGAGACACCTCGACGCCATCCTGGTTCAGCAGGCGGCGGCGGGCGGGCTCCAGCGTCCAGCCGGCGAAGCGGATGGACTTGGCGGGCGGCTCCTGGCTGGCGCCGCTCTCGCCGCTGGCGCGGCGCAGCACGGCACGGATGCGCGCCAGCAGCTCGCGCGGGTTGAAGGGCTTGGCCACATAGTCGTCCGCGCCCAGCTCCAGGCCGACGATGCGGTCCGTTTCCTCGCTCATCGCCGTCAGCATCACGATGGGCACGTCCGATTGGCCGCGCAGCCAGCGCGCGAAGTCCAGCCCCGATTCCCCCGGCAGCATCAGGTCCAGCACCACGAGGTGGTAGCGCCCGAGCGGCCAGAGCCGGCGCGCTTCCCGCGCGTCGCGCGCGGCGGTGACGCGGCAGCCCTGCCGCTCGAGGAATTTGGACAGCAGGTCGCGGATCTCGCGATCGTCGTCCACGACCAGGATGTGCGGAGGCGGTTCCATGAGCTCGACCATAGAGGCGATATGGCGACGTTGCCTGCGCGCCATGTTACAGGCTTTTGCCGGAGCGCGCCCTGTTGCGCTTCGTATCGTCTGTCAGCGAACATGATCCCTGCCCGGCCCGCCGCGAGACCCCGCCTGCACACGGACATCCCGCCCGAGACCGTCCTGCCACCCGCCTCCGCACGCGGCACCGCCCTCGCGGTGATCGCCCCACCCCCTGCCCCGCTGGAAGACGTCCCCTGTCCCGGCTGAGCCCCGCCCCACAGCCTGGGGATGCGCCACCCCCGGACTGGGCACGGGCAGGCATCGCCGCGCTCTGCGCCGCGGACCCGGACTTCGCCCGCATCGAGCCGGCGGCGGGGCCGCTGCCCTGGCGCAGCCGGCCGCGCGGCTTCGGGGGCCTGGCGCGCACCATCCTCGGCCAGCAGATCAGCAACCAGGCGGCGGGGGCCATCTGGCGCCGCTTCCAAGCGCTTCCTGGCGCGCTGGAACCGGCGGGGCTGCTGCGCCTGACGGACGGGCAGCTCCGCGCCGCCGGGCTTTCCCGCCCCAAGGTGGCGCATCTGCGCGGGCTGGCCGAAGCCTGCCTCGCCGGCACGCTGCGGCTGGAGGCGCTGCCCGGCATGGCCGATGACGTGGCCATCGCGCATCTCTCCGCCCAGCGCGGGCTCGGGCCCTGGACGGCGCAGGTCCACCTGATCTTCGCCGAGGACCGCGCCGACATCTTCCCCTATGCCGACGTGGCCCTGGCCGCCGCCGCGCAACATCTGAAGGGCCTGCCGGAACGGCCGGGGCCGAAGGCGCTGCTGGCCCTGTCCGGCGCATGGGCGCCGTGGCGCTCGGTGGCGGCGCGGCTGCTCTGGCACCACTGGCGGCACGTCACCGGCCGCCCGGCGGGCGAGGAACCCTGACACCCGCGCATCGCGTCTGGCCGGCGCGACCGCCGCGTGACACTGTGCGCCGCATCATGCCGAGCTCCCGCCTTCCCGGTCGCCTTTCCGGCCGCGTGCGCGCCACCGCCGCGCCGCCCATTCCCACCGCCCGCGCCTGGGCCGCCCGCTACGATGGCGGCGCCGGCCCGATGCTCGACCTCACCCAGGCCGTGCCCGGCTACCCGCCGCATCCCGGGCTGCTCGAGCGCCTGGCCGAGGCCGCCGGCAGCCGCGCCTGCGCCGGCTATGGCACCATCGACGGCGACGCGCCGCTGCGCGAGGCGCTGGCCGCCAACCTCGCCGCCACCTATGGCGCGCCGGTGGGCGCCGAGGCGATCACCATCACCGCCGGCTGCAACCTCGCCTTCACCATGACCATGACGGCGCTTGCCGGCAGCGGCGACGCCGTGCTGCTGCCCACGCCCTGGTACTTCAACCACCGCATGGCGCTGGAGCTGCTGGGCATCGAGGCGCAGCCCTTCGAGACCCGGGCGGAGGACGGCTTCATCCCCGACCCCGAGCGGCTCGCGGCGGCGCTGACGCCCAGCACCCGCGCCGTGGTGCTGGTGACGCCCAACAACCCGACCGGCGCCATCTACCCGCCCGAGACCATCGCCCGCATCGCCGCCGCCTGCCGCGCCCGCGGCATCTGGCTGGTGCTGGACGAGACCTACCGCGACTTCCTGCCCGATGGCGGCGCGCCGCCGCACGGGCTGTTCCGGGAGCCGGACTGGGCGGAAGGGCTGGTGCATCTCTATTCCTTCGCCAAGTCCTACTGCATCCCCGGCCACCGGGTGGGTGCCATCGCGGGCGGCGGCGCCTTCCGGGCGGAGCTGCTGAAGGTGGTGGACACCATGCAGATCTGCCCCGCCCGCCCCGCCCAGGCGGCGCTGGCCTGGGCCATTCCTGCCCTCGCGGAATGGCGTGCCGGCAACCGCGCGGTGATGGCCGGCCGCGCGCGCGCCTTCCGCACCGCCATGGCCGGGGCGCCGGCCTGGAAGGTCGACGCGCTGGGCACCTACTTCGCCTATCTTCGCCTGCCGGACGGGCAGCCGGACGCCATGGCGGCGGCCGAGGCGCTGGCCGCGCGGCACGGGCTGCTCGCCCTGCCGGGGCCGTTCTTCGGGCCGGGGCAGGAGCGGCACCTGCGCCTCGCCTTCGCCAATGCGGAGGAAAGCCTGCTGGCGGAGGTTCCGGGGCGGCTCAACCGCGCCCTCGCCTGAGACGGGCCGGGGGCGGCAATTTCCCTCCCGCCCTCCCATCTTCCCTTGGCGCAAGTTTTCCGCCGCGGGGCCGGCAAGGCGTCTTGCCCTGTCGCATGACAGGAAGGACATTCGCCGGCCACTCGGCTCAGCCCGTGCCAGGACCAGGCAGAAGGACCGCCACCATGACCTTTTCCCAGACCGCAGCGCGCGGCCCCGGCCGCCGCCTCCTGCTGGCCGGGATCGCCGCCGGGGCCATCGCCCGCCCGGCCGTGCTGCGCGCCCAGGCCAACCCCATTCGCATCGGCGAGATCAACTCCTACACCGCCCAGCCCGCCTTCCTCGGCCCCTACCGCAATGGCTGGCTGCTGGCGCAGGAGCAGGTCAACGCCGCGGGCGGCATCGGGGGCCGGCCGCTCGAGACCGTGTTCCGCGACGATGCCGGCCGCCCGGAGGACGCGGTGCGCCTGGCCGGCGAGCTGCTGAACGCCGAGCGCGTGGCGCTGCTGGCCGGCGGCTACCTTTCTCATGTCGGGCTCGCCCTGGCCGACTTCGCGCGGCAGAACAGGCGCCTCTACGCGGCGAGCGAGCCGCTGACGGATGCGCTCGTCTGGTCGAAGGGCAACCGCTACACCTTCCGCCTGCGCCCCAGCACCTACATGCAGGCCGCCATGCTGGTGGAGGAGGCCGCGAAGCTCCCCGCGAAGCGCTGGGCCACCGTGGCGCCCAACTACGAGTACGGCCAGTCCGCCGTGAAGTGGTTCCGCGAGCTGCTGAAGGAGAAGCGGCCGGATGTGGAGTTCGTCGGCGAGCAGTTCCCGGCGCTCGGCCGCATCGATGCCGGCTCCACGGTACAGGCGCTGGAGCGGATGAAGCCCGAGGGCATCTTCAACGTCACCTTCAGCACCGACCTGCTGAACTTCGTCCGCCAGGGCAACACGCGCGGCCTGTTCGATGGCCGCAGCGTCGTTTCCATGCTGAGCGGCGAGCCGGAATACCTGGAGCCGCTGGGCGAGGAATGCCCCGATGGCTGGATCGTCACCGGCTATCCGCGCGACGACCTGGACAACCCGACCCACACCGCGCTGCGCGACGCCTACCGCGCGAAGTTCGGCGACCTGCCGCGCTGCGGCTCCATCGTCGGCTACGACACGGTGCAGGCCATCGCCGCCATGCTGCGCAAGGCCGCCAGCACCGAGACCGAGGCGATGGTGGACGCCTTCAAGGGCATCCGCTACCAGACCGGCTACGGCACGGGCGAGGTCGAGTTCCGCGCGCTGGACCACCAGGCGACGCTCGGCGCCTTTGTCGGCCGCACGAAGCTGGAAGGCCGGCGCGGCAGGATGGTGGACTGGCGCTACGCCGACGGTGCCAGCTACCTGCCTGGGCCCGAGCAGGTGCGCGCCTGGCGCCCGCAGGAGTAGCACGGAATTGGAAGCCCTGGCCGTCCAGGCGCTGAACGGCCTGGCCAGCGCCTCCTCCCTCTTCCTGGTCGCCTCGGGGCTGACGGTGATCTTCGGCGTCAGCCGCATCGTCAACTTCGCCCATGGCAGCCTCTACATGCTGGGCGCCTATCTCGCCTGGACCTTTGTCAGCCACGGGCCGCTGGCGGAGCTGGGAGGGTTCTGGGGCTTCTGGGGGGGGGTGCTGCTGGCGGCGCTGGCGGTGGGCGCGCTCGGCGCGGTGCTGGAGATGACGGTGCTGCGCCGCATCTACCACGCGCCGGAGCTGTTCCAGCTCCTCGCCACCTTCGCGCTGGTGCTGGTGGTGCAGGACGTGGCGCTGCTGCTCTGGGGCGCGGACGACAAGTTCGGGCCGCGCGCGCCGCTGCTGCGAGGGTCGGTCGAGATCCTCGGGCTGCGCTTCCCGCGCTACGAGCTGTTCCTCATCGCGGTGGGGCCGGTGGTGCTGGGGCTGCTCTGGCTGCTGTTCCACCGCACCCGCTTCGGCATCCTGCTGCGCGCCGCGACGCAGGACCGCGAAATGGTCTCGGCGCTCGGCGTCGATCAGCGGCTGCTGTTCACCGCCGTGTTCTTTCTCGGCGCCGCCCTCGCCGGGCTCGGCGGCGCGCTGCAACTGCCGCGCGAGGCCGTCACGCTGCACATGGACATGGCCATCATCGTCGAGGCCTTCGTGGTCGTCGTCATCGGCGGGCTGGGCAGCCTGCCGGGGGCGTTCCTGGCAGCGCTGCTGATCGGCGAGCTGCACGCCTTCGGCATCCTGGTGTTCCCGCGCATCACGCTGGTGCTGGTGTTCCTGGTGATGGCGGTGGTGCTGGTGCTGCGCCCGCACGGGCTGCTGGGCCGCGCCCCCGGCGCGCCGCCGGCCGGCGAGCAGTCGCCGCCCCTGCCCCGCCCGCTGCCGCGCGGGCTGGCGCTGGCGGCGGCGGGCGCGCTGGCCGGGCTGCTGCTGGCCGCCCCCTTTCTCGGCGACTACCCGCTGATCCTGCTGGCGGACTTCGCCGTGTTCATCCTCTTCGCCGCCAGCCTGCACTTCATCATGGGACCGGGCGGCATGGCGAGCTTCGGCCACGCCGCCTATTTCGGCGCCGGCGCCTATGCCGCGGCGCTGCTGCTGCGCCACCTCGCGGCACCCATGGAGGCGGGGCTGCTGCTGGCGCCCTTCGCGGCCGGCCTGGTGGGGCTCCTCTTCGGCTGGTTCTGCGTGCGGCTCTCGGGCGTCTATGCCGCCATGCTGACGCTCGCCTTCGCGCAGATCGCCTGGAGCGTCGCCTTCCAGTGGGTGGAGGTGACGGGCGGCGACAACGGCATCCTCGGCGTCTGGCCCAGCGAGTGGGCGCGCGGGCGGCTGGCCTTCTTCTATCTCTCCGTGCTGCTCTGCGGCGCGGGCGTGCTGCTGCTGCGACGCGCCATCTTTGCCCCCTTCGGCCTGGCCCTGCGGGCGCAGCGGGATTCTCCCCTGCGCGCCGAGGCCATCGGCATCGACGGCTTCCGCATCCGCTGGCTGGCCTTCGCCTATGCGGCCGCCTTTGCCGGGCTGGCGGGCGCGCTCTTCGCCTTTGGCAAGGGCAGCGTGTTCCCCACCTATCTCGGCATCCCGCGCAGCGTCGACGCGCTGCTGATGGTGCTGCTGGGAGGCGTGCAGACGGTGAGCGGCCCGATCCTCGGCGCCATCGCCTATGCCGGGCTGCAGGAGCAGCTCGCGCGGCTGACGGAGCTGTGGCGCCTGCTGCTCGGCCTCGTCATCCTGGCGCTGGTGCTGTTCTTCCCGCGCGGGCTGGCGGGCGCCCTGGCCCATTGGCACGACGGCCGGCGGGAACGCCGCGCATGAGCACGCCGATCCTGGAAGCCGAGGGGCTGGTCAAGGCCTGGGGCGGGGTGCGCGCCGTGGACGGCGTTTCCTTCTCCCTGGCGCCGGGCGAGATGCTGGCGCTGATCGGCCCCAACGGCGCCGGCAAGAGCACCTGCTTCAACATGCTCAACGGCCAGGTCCGCCCCGATGCCGGGCGGGTGCGGCTGGCGGGGCAGGACATCACGGGGCTGCCGCCGCGCGCGGTGTGGCGTCTCGGCGTCGGCCGCACCTTCCAGGTCACCGCCACCTTCGGCTCGATGAGCGTGCGGGAGAACGTGCGGCTGGCGCTGCTCTCGCACCACCGACGGCTGCTGGGGCTGTGGCGCCCCGCCAGCCACCTCCACACGGCGGAGGCGGAGGCGCTGCTCGAGCGCGTCGGCATGGCGGCGCAGGCCGACCGCCCCTGCGCCGTGCTGGCCTATGGCGACCTGAAGCGGCTGGAGCTGGCCATGGCGCTGGCCCACGCGCCGCGCCTGCTGCTGATGGACGAGCCCACCGCCGGCATGGCCCCCGCCGAGCGCGGCGCGCTGATGCAACAGACCGCCGCCATCGCGCGGGAGGCCGGCATCGCCGTGCTGTTCACCGAGCACGACATGGACGTGGTGTTCGGCCATGCCCAGCGCGTGCTGGTGCTGGAGCGCGGCCGGCTGATCGCCGGTGGCGCGCCGGAGGCGGTGCGGGCCGACCCGCGGGTGCGGCAGGTCTATCTGGGCGGAGGCCATTTCTGATGCTGGCGGTGGAGGGGCTGCACGCCCATTACGGCCGCGCGCACATCCTGCACGGCGTCTCGCTGGCCGTGGGCGCGGGCGAGGTGGTCTGCCTGCTCGGCCGCAACGGCGCCGGCAAGAGCACGACGATGAAGGCCATCATGGGGCTGGTGCCGCCCAGCGCCGGCACGGTGCGGCTGGAAGGGCGGGACCTCGCCGGGCAGCCGCCGCATGCCATCGCCCGGGCCGGCCTCGGCTATGTGCCGGAGGAGCGGCGCGTCTTCGCCGACCTCACCGTGCTGGAGAACCTGGAGGTGGGCCGCCGCCCGCCACGCCCCGGCCTGCGGCCCTGGACGCCGCAGCGCCTTTTCGCGCTGTTTCCCAGCCTGGAGACGCTCCGCCACCGCCCCGGCGGGCGGATGAGCGGCGGCGAGCAGCAGATGCTCACCATCGCCCGCACGCTGATGGGCAATCCCCGCCTGCTGCTGCTCGACGAGCCCTCGGAGGGCCTGGCACCCGTGGTGGTGGAGCGGATGGCGGAGGCCATCGGCACGCTGAAGGCGGAAGGGCTGTCCATCCTGCTGTCCGAGCAGAACCTCGCCTTCGCCAGCGCGGTGGGCGACCGCGCCTGCATCCTGGAAACCGGAACGCCGCGCCACACTATGCCGATGGCGGAGCTGATGCGGGACGCGGCGCTGCGGGCGCGCTACCTGTCCGTCTGAAGGGGCGGGAGCCCGGCCGTGTCCGCGCGGCGGCTACAGCAGCGCCCAGGCCGCCACCCAGCCGAACAGCCAGCCGCCGAGGATGCCCAGCACCGCGCCGAGCATGACCTCCCGCGCCAGGGCTTGAGCGCCCATGCGCGAGGGGGAGGACGCGGGCAGGGCAACGCGCCCTGCCCGCGTCATGCCGGGCTGCCGCTCGGGTCGTCGCGCATACCACCAGGATGGGGGGGCCGCCGGGGGAAGGCGGTTCCAGGTGGCCGGGACGGGGGCGTGGGGGAACGGCATCGGCATGGCCCAATGCGAACATAAACAGAACACGAAGGCAAGGGGCCTTTGCCGTTCTACCCCGGAAAACCAGAACAGAAAGGGAAAATTAATGGTGAGGGCCCGGAACGAACCCTCGCCCTTCCTCAGCCGCCGGCGATCTCCCCCAGCACCGCGTCCACCGCCTCCAGGAACTGCTCCGCATGCTCCTGGCGGAACACCAGCGGCGGGCGGATCTTGAGGATGTTGGCGTGCGGACCGGCGGCGCTGATCAGCACCCGGCGCTCGCGCAGCCCGTTCACCAGCCGCGCCGTTTCCTCCGTGGCGGGTTCCTTGCCGGCGCGGTCCTTCACCAGCTCGACGCCGACGAACAGCCCCGCCCCGCGCACATCGCCGATGATCTCGTGCCGCTCCGCCAGTTGCCGCAGCCCCGCCGCCAGGAAGGCGCCGGTGGCGCGGGCGTTCTCCACCAGCCCCTCGCCCTCGATCACCTCCAGCACCGCCTGCCCCACGGCGCAGGAAACGGGGTTGCCGCCGAAGGTGTTGAAGTAGCGCGTGGCCTCGCCGAAGCGGGCGAGGATGTCGGGCCGCGAGACCATGGCGGCGATCGGGTGGCCATTGCCCATCGGCTTGCCCATGGTGACGATGTCCGGCACCAGGCCATGGCGCCCGAAGCCCCACATCCCCTCGCCCGTGCGGCCGAAGCCGGGCTGCACCTCGTCGGCGATGAACAGCCCGCCCGCCTTGCGGATCGCCTCCACGGCCGGGGCCAGGAAGCCCGCCGGGTCGGAGAACACGCCATCCGAGGAGAAGATGGTGTCCACCAGCAAGGCGGCGGGCGCGATGCCGTGCGCGCGCAGGTCGGCGATGGCGGCGCGCACATCGGCGGCGAAGCGCTCGGCCACGCTGGGGCCGCCGCGGTAGAGGTCGGGCGCGGGCACGGTGCGCACATTGCCGCCCAGCGTGACGTGGCTGCCGAGCGAGGGCGACATCTCCGAGATGGCCACCGTGACGCCATGGTAGGCGAGCTTCGTCACGATGAAGCCGGTGCCGCCCGTGTGGCTGCGCGCCACGCGGTAGGCCAGATCGTTCGCCTCGCTGCCCGTGCAGGTGAACATGACATGGCCGAGCGGCGCCGGGAAATAACCCAGCAGCTTCTCGGCATAGTCCAGGATCACCGGATTGAGGTAGCGCGTGTGGGTGTTCAGCACGGCCGCCTGCCGCGCCAGCGCCGCCACCACATGCGGGTGGCAGTGCCCGACGCTGGCGACGTTGTTGTACACGTCGAGATAGGGGTTGCCGTCCGGGTCGTAGAGCCACACCCCCTCGCCGCGCACCAGATGCACCGGGTTGGCGTAGAACAGGCGGTAGGCCGGGCCGAGCAGCTTCTGGCGGCGGGCGATCATCTCCCGCTCGCGCGTGCCGATGGCGTTGGTGGCCTTCGGGTCGAAGGCGTTGATCATGCTCATGGGTTGAGGGCCTTCCGCAGATAGGTCTCGGCCTCGGCGCGCGGCAGGGCGCCCAGGCGGCGCAGCCCGGCGAGGCTGCGCGGGTAGTTCCGCAGGATGTAGGGGGCGTTCTGCGGCTGCCGCGCGGCGCGCCAGCCGCTGATCGTCACCGCCACCGCAAGCCGGGTGGCGATGAGGTCGGCGAGGACGGACAGCTCCCCATCCTCCAGGGGGCAGACGGCGTGGAAGGCGGCGGCGAGCTGCGCCGGCCCTTCCAGCGGGTGGCCCTCCTCCGTCATCTGGTAGGCCGCGGCGGTGGCCAGGTCCTGCACCAGGGGGGCGCGCACCATGTCGCCGAAGTCGATGATGCCGGCCACCCGGTCGTCCCGCGCCTCGTCGGCGAGGATGTTGTGCGGGTTGAAGTCGTTGTGGACCACCTGCCGGCGCAGCGTGGCGAGGCGCGGCACGGCATGGGTGGCGAAGCGCTCCAGCACCGCATCGGCCAGCTCGCGGTCGGGGGCATCGGGGAGATGCGCCACCAGGGGCCGCAGCCGCAGGGCGTGCTGGATGTCCCACATCAGCGCGTGCTCCTCGGCCGGGTGGCGGAAGTCGCGCAGGGCGAGGTCGAGCCGCGCCAGGGTGGCGCCCACCGCCGCGCGCTGCGCCGGGCCGGGCCGGGTCAGGTGCAGCGGCCGGCCGGGCAGGTAGTCCAGCACCCGCACGCGGCAATCGGGCTGGCCAGGGCGGCGCCACAGGGCTTCCGGCGCCCCGCCCTCCAGCGGCGGGTGGAGGCGCGGCACGGGCAGGTCAGGGCCGGTTTCCGCCAGGTGCAGCAGGGCGCGGCTCTGGAAGTCCGAGACCGCCGGCTCCTCCGCCGGGTGGATCACCTTCAGCACGTATTCGGCGCCATCGGCGGCGCGCAGGTGGAAGTTGCGGTCGCGCTCGCCGGTCAGCGGCCTCACCGCCGCTTCCAGGCCGAAGCGCTCCCGCGCCAGCGCCGCCACCTCCACCTCCGTCACGGCTGGCGGGGCGGCATCCAGCACCGCGCCCAGCTCGTCGCCGGAAACCTCACCCTGGTGTTCTGTCGCCGCCACGTCCCGTCCTTCTGCTGAATCGGCGGCGGCATCATGCGCCGGCACGGCCTGCCCGGCCATGGGGCGGAGCCGTGAAAGGCCGGAACGCGCGCCGCCCCGCCGTCAGCCTCCGACCATGCCGCCGCTGAGACGGGTGATGGAGAGCAGGGCGCTGCGCGGCGGCTCATCCGGCCGGAAGCCCGGCCAGCGCGTGCCGGGGCGCGCATGGCTGGCGCCGGGCTCGGCGCCCGGGGTCCGCGCCAGGGCGAAAAGGGCCGTGCCGTCCGGGCTCATCGCCGCACCGCCCAGCGCCGCGCCGCGCGGCGCGCCATAGACCGGCAGGGCGAGGCCCCGGCCCGGCCCTTCCGTGTCGCAGCCATAGAGCGCGTCCGGCGTGGCGCCGACCCGCCCGTCATGGTCCGTGCCGATCCAGAGCCTGCCACGCCCATCCAGCGCCAGGGTGGCGGGCGCCTCGGGCCAAGCGAAGCCCGGGCCGGCATGGCGCGGCTCCGGTGCGCCGCCCGTCAGCAGCAGGCTGGCCGCGGCCTCCGCCGCCGCGTGGTCGCCACCCTCGGGGCGGATCTCCACGATATGCCCCGCGGCGCTGCCGGCGCGCGGGTTCAGCCGGTCCACCTGCTCCGGCCGCCGCGCCGCATTGCCCTTGCAGGCCAGGAAGAGGCGCCCGCCCGGCCCGTCCACCGCCAGGCCGCCGGGCAGGTCGAAGGCCGTGGCGCCGAAGCTGGCAGCGGCCGCGATGGGGTTGAGCCGCGTGGCCGCGTCGCGCGGCAGGGCTTCCCAGCGCAGGCCCTGGCCGGCCAGCCGCGCCACGGACAGGGTGCCCTGGTCCAGCGCGCCCGGCTCCGCCGCCGGCCCGTCCGAGACGAAGCGGAACAGGTGGCCGAAGGCGCGCCGGTCGGTCAGGTACACCACGGCCCGGCCATCGCGGCCCAGGGCGGCGGCGGCATCGCCGCGCGGAAATCGGGCCAGGGCGGTGCGCTTGGCCGGCACGGCGGCCGGGTCGAGCGGATCGAGCTCGGCCACCCAGCCGAAGCGCAACCCGTCGCGAAAGCGCGGGCCGAGGGAACCCAGGCGGGTGATCCAGGGCGCCGGGTCGTCCTCGGCCAGCAGCAGCGTGCCCCAGGGGGTGGCGCAGCCGCCGGAAACCGCCAGCAGGCCCTGGATCGCCTCGCCCACGCTGCCCGCCGCCGGGCCGGTGATGCGGCACAGCGTGTCCGCCGTCAGCCGGCGCGACTGGTAGCCGCCATCGGCGACGATCCAGCGCCCGCCCCGGCGTTCCAGGTTCAGCAGCGAGGCGCCCTGCATCATCGCGGCCACGGCCGGGCGGTCCCGCCCATCGGGAAAGGCCATGGCCGGGTCCACGGTGGGGTGGGCCACCGCCAGCACGGCGCGGGGGACACCATCCGCCGCCACGGGCTGCGGCACGATGGCGCAGATGCGCCCGTCCCAGCCGAACTGAGTGGCGGCCGCCTCCGGCGTGGGCGCGGCGGGGTTCCAGGGCAGCGCGTCGAAGGTCACGCGGTCGCCCCAGCGCGCCAGCACGCCCCGCCGGTAGCCGGGGGCCACCGTGTCGTCCAGCTTCACCGCCAGCTGGCCGGGCGGCATGTCCAGCGTGGTGACCTGCGCGCGCGCCGGCCGGGCCGCCGCCAGCAGCGCCCGGCGGGAAAGCCTGCTCACGCCGCCTGTTCCGCCACCGGCCGCGGCGCGTCATGCACCGTCACCGCCGGCAGGGCGCCCGCGAACCGCTCCACCTCCACAAGGCAGGACTGCGCGGCGCTGCCCTGGCCGAGGCGGGAGGTGCCGACGTCGCGCGTCAGCACGTTGGGGTTGCCATGCACGTCGAGCCCGCCCTGCTCCGGCGAGGGATCCCACCACGCGCCCGTGGCCATGGCGACGACGCCGCGGCGGATGCCGTCGCTCAGCCGCAACCCCGCGAGGCAGGCGCCGCGCTCGTTGAACACGCGCAGGATGTCGCCGTCCCGAAGGCCGCGCGCGGCGGCGTCGGCGGGGTGCATCAGCAACGGCTCGCGGCCCTGGATCTTGTCGGCGGCGGCAACGCGGCCGGGGTCGAGCTGGCCGTGCAGGCGCGTCGCCGGCTGGTAGGACAGCAGGTGCAGCGGGAAGCGCGCGGCGAGCGGCGCGCCGAGATATTCCTGCGGCGCCTGCCAGCGCGGATGGCCGCCGATCTCCTCATAGCCGAAGCCCGCGATCGTTTCCGAATACAGCTCCACCCTGCCGGAGGGCGTGTTCAGCGGATGCGCCACGGGGTCGCGCGCGAACTCGGAGAACAGCACGAAATCCTCCTCCGGCGGCGGCACCTCGACGAAGCCCTCGGCCCAGAAGCTGTCATAGTCCGGCGCGTCGAAGCCGAAGCGGGCGCAGGCCTGGCGCCAGCGCTCGTAGAGGTGGCGCAGCCAGGCGGCCTCGTCGCGCTGCTCGGTGAAGCGGTCGCGGAAGCCGCAGGCCTCGGCGATGTCGGCCAGCATGTCGTGGTCGTTGCGCGCCTGGGCCTGGGGCGGGATCGCCTGGTGCATGGCGCGCACGAAGCGGTCGCGCGAGGAGGAGGCGATGTCGTTGCGCTCCAGCGTCGTCGTCGCCGGCAGCACGATGTCGGCGTGCCGCGCGGCGGCCGTCCACCACGGCTCCTGCACGATGATGGTCTCGGCCCGGTTCCAGCCGCGGCGGAGGCGGTTGAGGTCCTGGTGGTGGTGGAACGGGTTGCCGCCCGCCCACCAGATGATGCGGATGTCGGGCAGCACGATGTCGCGCCCGTTGTATTGCAGGATCTCGCCCGGCCGCTCCAGCAGCTCCGTCACGCGCGCGACGGGGATGTTGAGCCCGCCCGGATTGCGCGTGGCCGGCAGCGAGACGGAGGGCAGCTCGCGGCGCGGCGTGCCCATGCCGTTCAGCGAGCCATAGCCGAACATCACCCCCTGGCCCGGCTTGCCGATGCCGCCGAGCGCGGCGGCCAGCGCCACCAGCGCCCACCAGGGCTGCTCGCCATGCTCGGCACGCTGGATGGACCAGGTGGCGGTGAGCATGGTGGGCAGCCGCGCCGCCTCCAGCGCGAGCGCGCGGATGGTTTCGGCCGGCACCTCGGTGATGGCGGCGGCCCAGGCGGCGGTCTTCGGCGTGCCGTCGGCCTCGCCCATCACATAGGGGCGCAGGCGGTCCCAGCCGGTGCAATGGGTGGCGAGGAAGCCGCGATCCTCCAGCCCCGCCTCCACCAGCGTGTGGATCATGGCCAGGATCAGCGCCGTGTCGGTGTTGGGGCGGATCGGCACCCATTCGGCGCCGAGGAAGTCCGGCGTGTCGCCGCGGAAGGGGGAGATGTTGACGAAGCGCCCGCCCGCCTCGGCCACGCGCTTCAGCCAGGGCACGTATTCATGCGCGCCGGCGCCGCCCGCCGTCACCAGCGCGTTCTTCAGCGGCAGGCCGCCCAGGCAGATCATCAGCCTCGTGTGGCGGGCGATGCTGGACCAGTCCGTCACCGGCCCCTGGATGACCTCGTTGGTACCGAGGATGTGCGGCATCAGCGTCATGCCGGCGCCGTAGGAATAGTTCGTCACCTGGTTGGTGAAGCCGCCGCCGAGGCCGAGGAAGCGCTGCAGCTGGCTCTTGGCGTGGTGGAAGCGCCCGGCGGAGGACCAGCCATAGGAGCCGCCCATGATGGCCGGGTGGCCGAACTCGGCCCGCACCCGCCGCGTCTCCTCCGCCACCAGGCGGGTGGCCTGGTCCCAGGAGACGGGGACGAAGTCGCGGTCGCCCCGTTCGGCGCCGCGCCGCTCGCCGCGCAGCCAGCCCGCCCGCACATGGGGGCGGTCGATGCGGCTTCTCGCATGCACCACGTCAGGGATGGCCTCGATCAGCGGTCCCGGATGCGGGTCGCGCCGGAAGGGGCGGACGCCGACCACGCGGCCCTGCTCCACCACCGCGTCGAAGCTGCCCCAATGCGCGGCATGTGGCTTGATCCCCGTCATCCTGCTCAACTCTCCAGTCATGGGCGGCCCGGTGGGGCGGAGCCGACGGGGGCGGAGAATGCGCCGGGCGGCGGCGCGGGGCAAATGCGCGGAAGAAGGCAGGCACAAAAAAATCGCGCCCCTTCCGGGGCGCGACGCACAGGCCCGAGCGGTGGTCCGGCCTAGCGGCGGACGGCGTTGACGTTCAGCTCGCGCACGGCGCCGGCGATGTGCTCGGCATGGGCGCTGCGGGCGGGCGGCGCTTCGGCGACTTCCTCGAACACCGCGTCGCCCTTGGCCATCATGGTGCCGGGGGCGCGGTTGTGGATGAAGCCGTTGGTGGCATAGACGCGGCCATAGGCATCGTCGCTGCGGCCGGTCTGCACGCGCACCGCGGTCCAGTCGTTGCGGTCCGACACGTCGATGACGGAAACGCCGCGCATCACCGTGCCTTTGCGGATGCCCGGGCCTTCCCAGTTGGCGTGGTCGATCAGCACCTCGCGCGGGCCCACGACGCGGGATACCACCGCGACATGGCCGAGCCGCATGCCGCCCGAGGCGCGGAAGCTGAGCACGGAGCCCCGCTCCGGCCGCTGGCCACGGGCATAGGCGCCGGCGGCGCCGGCCCACCAGGTATGCGCGTTGCCGGTGATCTCGATGCCGCTGACGGCGCGGGCATAGGGCACGCAGGAGATGTTCTCGGCGCGCTGCAGCTCGGGCGGAAGAGGCTTCAGGGTCGGCGACTTGGCGCTGCGGACGGCGACGGGCTGATGCAGGGCGGCGCGCGGCTGCTTGACGGTCTCACGGGTGTTGCGGCTGGTCGCCGCGTCAGCGGCCGCAGGCGCGGCACACATCGCCCCGAAAAGGACGGCAAATGCCATTGCTGCGCTGTTCACCCGCATGAAACCCCCAAAACGCTATCTCCAGATCGGCCTGCACCGCGTTGATATTTCGGTAGCAAGCCCATGAGGGAGACGGCAATGGCGGAGCCTGTTACGGGTGGAAATACGATGTGATTCGCACAATCACGCGCCGCGTGAGCAGTCTTAATAAGACATTAATCCTAATTCAAGAGCGTTCCATGCGTTTTGCCACAGTGTTGCGGCAAAAATACAACAAATTCCCGCGACGAAGTTGCGCCGCAGCACGGCATCTTTCAAACGGAAACGGCGCCGGGAGGTTGCATCCCCCGGCGCCGATTCCACCCAGCCGGCGTCATTCGCCGGCGCTGCCGCTCAGCGGCAGGCGGTGACCATGATCTCGACCAGGTGGCGCGGATCGGCCATGTTGGCCTGAACGCAGGCGCGCACCGGGGCGCCGCCCTCGGGCAGCCAGGCGGACCAGAGCTTGTTCATCGCCTCGCGGTCGCGGATGTCCTTCAGCCAGATCTGGGCCTGGAGCAGCCGGGTCTTGTCGGTGCCGTGGCCTTCCAGCGCGGCGTCGATCTTGGCCAGCACCTGCTTGGTCTGGCCAAGCACGTCCTGGGAAAGGTCGTCGGCGGTCATGCCGGCCAGGAAGACGAAGCCATGATACTCGACGGCGCCGGACAGGACCGGGTTGACGTCGTGGCGGGTGATCTTGCTCATCGGATCTTCGCACTCCCTGTGCTGGGTCCGCCGGTCCGGACCAGCCCGGCCGGCGGGATGGGACCCCGCGCTTCTAGGCCGCGCATGAACGGCCCGCAAGGCGGGGGGTCCGGCCGGTCTGCGGCTCAGGGAACGGCGTGCGCGCCCCCCGAGGCCGCGGCCACGATCATCGTCTCGAACACCGACACGCCGTGGATCGCCTGCTCCGGCGGCAGCGGATAGGCCGGGCCGCCCGCCACGGCCGCCGCGAAGGCCTCCAGCTCGGCGCGCTCGATGTCCAGCTTCGGGAAGTCGCGCACGGAGCCCTCTCCCTCGCGGGGGCGGTAGACCAGGTGCTCATGGTCCGTCAGCTCCGCCCAGCCCTCGCTGCCATAAAGGGCGATGCGCCAGCAGCGCGGCGCATAGGCCAGTGTGGCGAAGGTGCCGGTAGCGCCGCTGGCGAAGCGGCACAGCATGGCGGTGGTGTCGTCCAGCCCGTTCTCCAGCACGCGGGCGGTGCTGTGGACGCTGACCTCGGCGATGGGGCCGGCCAGGTTCACCATCATGTCGATCATGTGGATGCCCATGCCGCCCATGCCGCCGAGCGGGCTCTCGCTGCGGTCGGCCCGCCACATGCCGGGCTTGTAGGCGGCGGCGCCGGGGCCGCTGAAATGCCCCTCCACATGCAGCAGCCGGCCGATGCGGCCATCCGCCAGCATCGCCTTCAGCTCCGCCACCGCCGGCAGGAAGCGGCGGTTGTGGCCGAGCGCCAGCACCACCCCCGCTTCCCGGCAGGCCGCCACCGCCGCCTCGGCGCTGGCCCTGGACAGGGTGAAGGGCTTCTCCACGAAGACCGCCTTGCCCGCCCGCGCGGCGGCGATCACCTGCTCCGCGTGCAGCCTGTGCGGCGTGGCCAGCACCACGGCCCGCACCTCGGGGTCGGCCAGCGCCGCCTCGTAGCTGTCATGCAGCCGCAGCCCCTGCGCCCGCGCCCAGTCGCGCGCCTTGTCCGGCGTGCCGGTGCTGCCGGCGACGAAGCGGATCCCCGCCCCTTCCCGGCCCTGCACGCTTTCCACCAGGGTGCGCCCCCAGCGTCCCATGCCGATGATCGCGGCTTGCAGGCTCATCGCCTTCTCCCCTCTTCCAGGCTTTCCTCCGGCGGGCCTTCCAGCGCCGCCTCGATGCCGCGATGCCGCGCCCAGCCCCAGGCAAAGACCAGGAGACCCAGCGCCACCCCCACCAGCGTCGGCCAGCGCAGCCCGAAGGCCTCGCCCGCCGCGCCGAGCAGCAGCGCGCCGAGCGCCGGGCAGGCGCGCGTGATCATGCCCCACAGCGCCAGCACGCGGCCGCGCATGGCCGGGTCCGCCGCCGTCTGGGCGAGCTGCTGCACGGAGATGCCGTGCAGCGAGGCGGTGGCGCCGATCAGCGCCGCGCAGAGCAGGCCGAAGGGGAACCACCCGGTGGCGACGAAGCCCGCCGTCGCCACCGCCTGGGCGAGCCCCGCCAGGATGGCGATCCGGGTGGCCCCCGCCGTGCGCCCGCGCGCCGCCAGCCACAGCCCGGCCAGCAGGGCGCCGACGCCGAAGCAGGCCGTGATCAGCGCCAGGGATTCGGCGCCACGGCCGAAATTGCGCTCGACAAAGGGCGGCAGCAGCTCCTGCACCGCGCGCAGCAGCACGCCGAGCGAGGCGGCGTAGAGCAGCAGCGGCCCGAGCCCCGGGTGACGCGCCACATAGCTGAAGCCCTCCCGCACCTCGCCAAGCAGGCTGCCGGTGGCGGGGTGGCCGCGGCGTTGGGCAGGGTCCACCCGCAGCATGGGCATGGTGACGACGGCGCTGAGATAGGCCACCGCGTTGCAGGCGATGGCCGGCGCCACGCCGAAGCCGGCGATGACCGGCCCGGCCAGCGCCGGCCCGATGAAGCGCGCGACGTTGAAGATGAGGCTGTTGCAGGCTACCGCCGCCGGCAGGTCGGCACGGCCGACGATGCCGGCCATCAGCGTCTGCCGCGCCGGCTGGGCGAAGCTGGCGGCGGTGCCGCCGCACAATTCCAGCAGCAGCAGGTATTCGATGCGCATGGTGCCGGTGGCCACCAGCGCCGCCACCGCCGCCGCCTCGAGCCCGATGACGGCCTGCGAGACGGTGGCCAGCCGCAGCCGGTCCACCCGGTCCGCCACCGCGCCGGCGATCGGGCTGATCACCGCCGCCGGTGCCAGGTCGCAGAAGGCGACGAGGCCGACCCAGAGGGCGCTGCCCGTCAGCTCCCAGGCGAGCCAGGCAACGGCGATGCGGTGCATCCACAGCCCCGTCCAGGCGGCGAGGCTGGCGGCGAAGAAGATGCGGGCGTTTCGGGTCGCCAGCGCGCGCCCCAGCGCGCCGAAGGGCGACCGGAAGGCCGGCAGCTCAGGAGCCCCGCCCGCTCCCCGTGGGTGAGGCCGGAACCGGCGGCTGCTCCCGCGCGCCGCGCATGCAGTCGTCGAGCAGGCGGTCGCGCTCGAAGCGGGCGCCAAGCTGGGAACGCTCCATCGGGTTGCCGATGAAGGCGCCGCTGCCGAGGCGCGACTCGGCCTCGTCCACCCGCATGGTCTGGCCGCGCTCGCGGAACCGCATCTGCCGCTCCACCTCCACGCGGCAGGCGGCGCTGGCGGCGTCGCGCTGCCGCTGCTCCGGCGTGGGCGGCGGCGGCGCGGCACAGGCGCCCGACAGCAGCAGCAGGGGGAGGATCAGGCGTTTCATGGCGCGCTCCGGCGGTGTCAGGCGAAGGATAGGGCGGGCGGCGACGGCGCTGCGGAGGGCCGGCCGGTTCAGCGCGTGGCGCCCCGCCCCGCGACTCCGCTCTCCACCCCTGCCCCCGCCTCGCCGGCGATGCGGTTGGACAATAGACGCTTCATGCCGGTTTCGTCGAACCGCGCCCCGGCATCGAGCGGTGCTGCTGCGGCGGCGGCGAGCAGCGCCGGGTGCAGCTCGATGCCGTCGGCGGCGATGGCGAACAGGCCCCGCGTCCAGCTCGCGCGGCCCAGCAGCTCGACCAGCGCCAGGAGGCGCAGGCAAAGGGCGAGGCCGGCCAGGGTGCCGAGCCCCACGGCGCGGTCCACCGCCTCGGCCCAGCAGGCGGCGTCCGCATCGGCCAGCACCAGCACGGCGCCACCCTCGAAGAGCAGGGTGCGGTGCGGCCCCCAGGCCTCGGCCGCGGCGGCCGCGCGCGCCGCGTCCCAGGCCAGGGCCAGCGCCCGGGGAGCGACGGGCGGCAGCGTCTCGGGCGCGCCGGGAATGGCGTAGTGCAGCGCCCCGTCCGCCGCCACGGCGACACGGACCACGCCCTCTCGGGAACTCGTCGGCATGGCCAGAGAATGGGGCTTCGGGCCGCGCGATGCCAGGGCCGGCCACTCCCCGCGGGGAGCGGACCAGCCCCGCGGGGCTGGAAGGAACCGCATGGGATAGGGACAGGCGCCCGGATGCCGCCGCAGGCTCGACATCCGGGCGGTGCCCCCGCACGCCCTTTTTCCCCTCCGGGGAGGGAGGGTGCCAGGCCGGGGCGGTCCCGGCCGGCGGGCGGGCGGATTCACATCGCCGGCGCGGCCGGGCCGGCCGGCGTGGTGGCGATCTGCGGCTTGTCGCCCGAGGCCACGTCCTGGCCGAGCGCGCGGGCAAGCCAGCCGCCCAGCACGGCGCCCGCCATGGGCGCCAGCCAGAACAGCCACAGCTGGAAGATGTATTCCCCGCCGGCGAAGAGCGCCGGCCCGGTGCTGCGCGCCGGGTTGACCGAGGTGTTGGTGACGGGAATGGCCATCAGGTGGATCAGCGTCAGCGCCAGCCCGATGGCGATGGGGGCGAAGCCGCCCGGCGCCTTCGGCGCCGTGGCGCCCATGATCACCACCAGGAAGATGGCGGTGGCGACCACCTCCATCACCAGGCAGGCCAGCAGCGAGTATTGCCCCGGGCTCAGCGCCCCGTAGCCATTGGCCGCGAAGCCGCCCGCCTCGAAGCCCGGCTTGCCGCTGGCGATCAGGTAGAGCAGCGCGGCGGCGAGCACCGCCCCCACCACCTGCGCCGCCATGTAGGGCAGCAGGAAGGAAGCGGGCACGCGGCCGCCGACCCAGAGGCCCAGCGTGACCGCCGGGTTGAAGTGCCCGCCCGAGATGGGCCCCACCGCATAGGCCATGGTCAGCACCGTCAGCCCGAAGGCCAGCGCGACGCCCGCGAAGCCGATGCCGAGGCCGGGATAGGCGGCCGCCAGCACGGCACTGCCGCAGCCGCCGAAGGTAAGCCAGGCGGTGCCGAGGAATTCGGCTGCCATGCGCCTGTTCATGTCCATCCTTGCACGCCCCTGGCTGGGTGATGCCGCCCGCGGCGGCCTGCCTGGCCGCCGCCTCCCAGGGCAGCGTCCTCCAGGTCCGCCGAGCATAGCCCGAATTGCTCACGAATCCTTACGCTTTTGGGTGAGCGTCAGGCGGCGGGCACTGAATAAAACGAGAGCGGAATGTTTTCGCGGGCTGGACCCTGGCCGCCACTGGCCTAGCATCGCGGCCATGACCCATCCCGCCGACCTTTCCGCCACCGAGGCCGCCGCGCGCATCGCCGCAGGCACCCTCTCCCCCGCCGCGCTGGCCGAGGCCTGCCTGGAGCGTGCCGCCGCCCGTGACGCGACGGTGCGCGCCTTCGCGGCACTGGAGCCCGCGCGGGTGCGGCGGGCGGTGGCGGGCGCCCTTCCCGGCCCGCTGCACGGCCTGCCGGTGGGGGTGAAGGACGTGCTCGACACCGCAGACCTGCCCTCGCAATACGGCTCGCCCATCTGGTCCGGGCACCGGCCGCGCTCCGATGCGGCGGCCGTGGCGCTGGCGCGCCGGGCCGGCGGCGTGGTCCAGGGCAAGACCGTCACCACCGAGTTCGCGACGCGCCACCCCGGACCCACCACCAACCCGCACGATCCGGCCCGCACCCCCGGCGGCTCCAGCCAGGGTTCGGCGGCCGGCGTGGCGGCGGGCTTCTTTCCGCTGGCCTTCGGCACGCAGACGGCGGGCTCCGTGCTGCGCCCGGCGGCCTATTGCGGCATCACGGGCTTCAAGCCGAGCTTCGGGCTGATCCACCGCGCCGGCATGAAGGTGATGAGCGAGAGCCTGGACACGATCGGCGTGTTCGGGCGCGGCGCCGCCGATTGCGCGCTGTTCGCCGGCGCCCTCACCGGGCTCGACCTTTCCGCCGCCGCCCATGCGGCGCCCCGCATCGCCCTCTGCTTCGGCCCTGGCGAGGCGGTGCTGAGCGGGGACAGCCGCGCCCGCATCGAGGAGGTCGCCGCCGCCTGCGCCCGCGCCGGGGCGCGGGTCACGCCCTTCGCCCTCACCGCGCCGCTGCTGGCGGCGGTGGAGGCGCACCCCGTGGTGATGAACGCCGAGACGGCGCACGCCCTGGCCTGGGAGCGGGCCACCGCGCGCGCCCTGATCTCGCCCGTGCTGAACGAGCGGCTGGACTGGGCGGAGAGCCTGCCCGTTTCCGCCCTGATCGAGGGGCGCGCCGCCTTCGCCGCCGCCCGCGCCGCCTTCCGCGACCTGATGGCCGATCACGACATCCTGCTCACCGCCTCCGCCCCCTCCGAGGCGCCGCTGGGCATCGCCGCGACGGGCGACCCGGCCTGTAACGCGCTGTGGACGGCGCTGCACGGTCCCTGCATCAGCCTGCCGGCCGGCACGGGGGCGGCGGGCATGCCGCTTGGCGTGCAGCTCGTCGCGCCCTTCGGCGCGGATGCGGCGCTGCTGGGCTGGGCGCGCTGGGTGGAGCGGGCGATCGGCGGCTGAGGCAACAGGCGGCCATGGCGGGAGGGACGACGATGACGGTGTTCCTGTGCACGGCCTGCGGCACCTTCTACCCGGAGGCCGCCGCGCCGCCCGCGTCCTGCCCCATCTGCGAGGACGAGCGGCAATACGTGCCCGCCGCCGGGCAGTCCTGGACCAGCCGCGAGGCCCTGGCCGGGCGGCACCGCAACGCCTGGCGCCGGCACGAGCCGGGGCTGTTCAGCATCCAGACCGTGCCGGCCTTCGCCATCGACCAGCGCGCCTTCCTGCTGGTGACGCCGCGCGGCAACATCCTGTGGGACTGCATCGCCCTGCTCGACGAGGCGACGGAGGCGCTGGTGCGCGGCCTGGGCGGGATCGCCGCCATCGCCATCTCGCACCCCCACTACTACACGGCGATGCAGGACTGGGCGGCCGCCTTCGGCGCCACCCTCCACCTGCACGCGGCGGACCGGGAGTGGATCATGCGCCCCTCTCCGGCCCTGCACCTGTGGGAAGGCGAGACGCTGGAGGTGGCGCCGGGAGCGACGCTGATCCGCGCCGGCGGCCACTTCCCCGGCGGCACGGTGCTGCACTGGGCGGGAACGGCGGACGAGGCGGGGGCGCTGCTGGCGGGGGACATCGTCCAGGTGACGCCCGGCGCGCGCCGCGTCTCCTTCATGTGGAGCTACCCGAACATGATGCCCCTGCCCGCCGCCGAGGTGCGGCGCGTGGCGGCGCGGCTGGCGCCCTGGCGCTTCCAGCGCATCTACGGCGCCTTCGCCGGCCAGGACGTGCCGCGCGATGGGCCGGAGGTCATTGCCCGCTCCGCCGCCCGCTATGTGGAGTTGCTGGAAAAGGGAACGGGGCTCCCGCCGGCCCGGGATGCGGGGCCGGGCGCCCGTCACCCGTCTGGCCGGGGTCATCCGGCAGGGTGAGGGCGCAGGCCGCGGCAGAGGGCCGGAGCCGTCGCAGCAGGCCGGGAAGCGACCAGCCCTAGCGCAAGGGCCTGAAGCAATAAAGCATCAGCCACTGCTCCAGGTTGGCGCGCACGACAGGGTCGATCACCCCCTCCAGCGCGGCGATGTCGGCAGGCAGGTCGCCGCTGACCGGCAGGGGCGGCAGGAAGCGCAGCCGGAAACGCGGCCCCGGCTCGCGCAGCGCGTAGGCCGCCACCAGGGGCGCGCCGGTTCTGGCGGCCAGGCGCAGGGCGGTGGCGATGTTGCCCCCTTTCGGCAATGGCCGCCCCAGCGCCGGGGCATTGACCAGCCCGTGCTTGTACTCGTCCAGGTAGATCAGCAGCGGCTGGTCCGCCTCGAGACCGCGCAGCGCCTCGCGCGGGGCCATGGTGCTGGGCTGGATCAACCGCGCCCCGTAGGCGGTGCGGGCCCGTATGGCGATGGCGTGCTTGGTGGGGCTCAGAGGCGGCTGGTAGATGAAGTTGACCGGGTGGCCGAGAGCGCACAGCGCCGCGCCGATCACCTCCCAGTTGCCGAGATGCAGCCCGGCAACGACGACCCGCCCCCGCGGCAGGTGCTCCGCCCCTTCCACCACGATCCGCCCCTCCTTCCAGAAGCGGCCGAGGGCGGAGAACTCGGCCAGGCAGCGGGCCGCCTGGGTCAGGTTGGACAAGGCGAGGCGGCGGCGTTCCTTCTCGTCCAGCTCCGGCCGCAGCACGGCCAGCGCGGCCATGGTGCGCTCCAGCTTGGGCCGGTGCCGCAGCGGGATGGCGAAGCGCGCCAGCCCCGCCCCCATGGCCGAGCAGAGCGGCACCGGCAGCAGCCGCATGAACTCGTGCAGGGCGCGGTCCTTGGCGCCTTCGGCGGGCGATGCCCAGCGCGGCTCAGCCATGACGGGTGCCGGCCTGGGCGCCGGCCTGGACGCCAGGCTGAACGCCGCCTTGGGCATGGCCGGCAGCGCCGCGCGGCACCAGCAGCATCGGCAGCGTGTCGCCCGGGCGCAGGGTGAGGCGACAGACGGGATAGACCACCGTGCCTGGCACCAGCCACGGCGTCACCACCCGCGCCAGGGTGGCAAGGCACAGCACCGCCTCGGTCAGGCCAAAGGCCGCGCCGGTGCAGACCCGCGGCCCGATGGCGAAGGGGATCCAGGCATAGCGCGGCTTGGTGGCGGCCTCGCCGCCAGGCAGGAAGCGTTCGGGGCGGAAGGCGTCCGGCTCCTGCCACAGCTTGCGGTGCCGGTGCAGCAGCCAGGGCACGGCGATCACCAGCGAACCCTTGCGTACCGCCTGGCCGTCGATCTCGCCTTCCGCCACCGCCTCGCGCGCCAGCAGGGGCACGGGCGGGTAGAGGCGCAGCGTCTCCTCCACCACGGCACGGGTGTAGCGCAGCCGGTCCAGGTCGGCGAAGCGGGCGGGGCCGTCCAGCGCGTCCGCCTCCGCCTGCAGCCGCGCCAGCACGGGCGGCGACTGGCTGAGCAGGTACCAGGCCCAGGCCAGGGTGTTGGCCGTGGTTTCGTGCCCCGCCATGAACAGCACGGCGGCCTCGTTGCGGAAGGCCTCCTTCTCCATCGGCCGGCCCGTGGCGGGGTTGATGCCCTCGGCCATGGAGCGGATCAGGCTGGCCTCGTCGCCGGCGCGGCCCGAGAGCACATGCTCGATCAGCCCGTCCAGCACCGCCTGGATGCGCTGGCTGGCGCGGCGGGCGCGGCGCGGCTGCCAGCGCGGCACCCAGTCCGGCAGGCCGAGCAGCGAGATCAGGTCGGTCTGCGCCACGGCGCGCTGGTATTCGGCGAAGGCGCTGACCACGGTGGCCGCCGCGCCGCCGCCGAGCTGCCGGCCGAAGATGGTGCGGCAGATGATCTCGGCGGTGAGGTGGCCCATCTCGGCCAGCATGTCGATCGGCTGCGCGGGATCGCGCCGGCTCCAGGCGGCGGCGCGCTCGGCGGCGGCCTCGGTGATGGGCGGGGTCAGCGCGGCGAGGCGGGAGACATGCGTCACCGGCGCCACCACCCGCCGGCGCTCCTTCCACAGCGCGCCGTCGCTGATGAACAGCCCGTCCCCCAGCAGCGGGCGCAGCGCGTGGCGCATCTGCGGCGACTTGCGCTCGAAGACGCGCGCATTGTCCACGAAGGCTTCCTGCACGGTGGCCGGGCTGTTGCAGATGATGATGTCGCGCATCAGCACGCGGCGGCGCAGGATCTCGCGCTCGAAGCAGGCCTGCGGCCAGAAGTCGAGGAAGGAGCGGCGCAGCGAGCGGAGCAGCTCGCGCAGCGGCGGCAGCCGGCGCGGCCGGGGTGGATGGGGCGGCACGAAGGGCGCGGCCTCCGCCTCCGGCTCCGCTGGCGCTGCGAGCATGGCGGAGGGGAAGGAGTTGTTCATTCGGCACGCCCCGGTTGCACCGCCGCACAATAGGGGAGCGGCGCGCCAGGGTCACGGGGTGTCCCCACGCCGGAGTGAGAACCGGCCATGCGCGGGGCGGGAGAGCGCCCGCCCCGCCACCGCCTCAGGCGGCGGTCAGCACCACGCGGCCATGCACCTTGCCGTCCCGGAGGCGGTTCAGCACGGAATTCACCGCCGAGCGCGGCTCGGTGCTGACCGGCAGGGGCGAGAGCTTGCCCTGCTGCGCCAGCTCCACCACCTCGCGCAGCTCCTGTGGGTTGCCGACATAGCTGCCGCGCACCGTCAGCGCCTTGGTGGCCATCAGCGGCAGGGGCAGGTTCAGCTCGCCGCCGAACAACCCGACCTGGATGAGCTTGCCGCCCTTGCTCAGCGCGTCGAAGGCGAAGCGGGCGGTGGCGGTGCCGTTCACCAGGTCGATCACCGCGTCCACCGGGCCGCCGCAGGCCTCGACGAGGCGCGCCGTGGTGTCCTCGCCGCCGGCCTGGACGGTGGCGGTGGCGCCGGCCTTCCTGGCGCCCTCCAGCTTCTCGGCCGAGATGTCGACGACGACGATGTTTTTATGGCCGAGCGCCTTCAGCACCTCCACCGCATTCAGCCCGAGCCCGCCGGCGCCGACGACGACGACGGCCTTGTCGGCCGGCATCGGCATCACCTTGCGGATGGCCGAGTAGACGGTGACGCCGGAGCAGGCATAGGTGGCGGCCACCGAGGGGTCGAGCCCGTCATAGGCGACGAGGTGGCGCGGGCTGCGCGCCAGCACATGGCTGGCATAGCCGCCATTCTGGTAGACGCCGAGGCTGCGGGCGGCGACCTGGCACATGTTGTCCTCGCCCGCCAGGCAGCGCTCGCACTTGCCGCAGCCGAGCCAGGGGAAGACGATGCGCGTGTCGCCCACCTTCACGCCCTTGGCTTCGGGCCCGAACTTCACGACGCGGCCGACGATCTCGTGCCCCATGATCAGCGGCAGCACCACGCCGCGGTCGGTCAGCGACAGGCGGCCTCGGCTGCCGAGGTCGTAGCCGCCTTCCCAGATGTGCAGGTCGGAATGGCAGACGCCGCTATGCGTCACTTCCAGCAGGACTTCCTCGCCGGTCGGCTCCGGAGTCGGGAACTCCATGTCCTCGAGCGGTTCCCCGCATTTCACCACGGCCCAGCCACGCATCAGGCTACTCCCTCGTTCTTGGACTTCCATCACGATGGGAAACCCTGGAGGCGGCGCGGTCAAGGCCCTGGCCGGCTGGCGGTGAGCGCGCGGCGGATCTCGGCCTCGGCCCTGGCCAGCTCCACCGTCGCCTGCCGGCGGGCTGCACGCCCTTCCTCGGCGATGCGCAGGCTGTCCTCCAGCGTCGCCACCAGCGCGGCATTGGCCTGCTGCACGGCGGCGAGGTCGAACACGCCGCGCTCCAGCTCGGTGCGCGCCTCGATGTTGCCCTGGCGCAGCGTCTCGGCATTGGCGGTGAGCAGGCGGTTGGTCAGGTCGGTCGCCGCCCGCACGGCGCTGCCGGCCTCGCGCATGTTCTGGATGGCCAGGGCCTGGGCGAGCTGGGTGCGCCAGAGCGGCACGGTGTTGGCCAGCACGGAATGGATCTTGGCCGCCAGCGCCTTGTCGTTCTCCTGGATCAGCCGCAGGCCGGGGAGCGACTGCATGGCCACCTGCCGCGTCAGGCGCAGGTCGTGCACGCGGCGGTCCAGCTCGTCGCGCGCGGCGCGCAGGTCGCGCAGGCGCTGCGGGGCCAGCGGCTGGGCTGGGTCGGCCGCGTCGCGCTCGGCGGCGGGGATCACCTCGGAATCGGTGCGGGCCAGCACCGCCTCGCCGGCCGCGATGTGCTCGGCCAGGGCGTGGAACCATTCCAGCGTCGCGCCGTAGAGCCGCTCCAGCCGCTCCACATCCTCCAGCAGCCGGGTGCGGTGGCCGTCCAGCCGGTCCCCCGCCGCCTCGATCTGGCCGCGCACGTTCTCGTAGCGCTGGATGATGGCCACGGCCTGGGTCTGGCCGCGCCCGGCCAGCCGCGCCAGCCGCCCCATCAGCCCCGGCTTCTCGGAAAGCTGCGTCACGTCGAAGCCGCGCAGGGTGGTGAGCAGGCCGGAGAGCGCCTCCCCCGCCTCGCCCGTCGCCTGGTTGCGGGCGGCGCCCAGCATGGCGTCCGCCGCCGCCGTGGCGCGGCTCTGCGCCTCGGAGCCGAAGCGCAGGATGGTGGAGGGGTCGCGCAGGTCGATCTCGGCGGCGAGCTGCGCCACGCGCTGCGGCGCCACCGTCTCGCCGGCGGAGGTGCCGGTCGTCGCGTGGCTCATGATGCGTAGCCCTCCTGGCGCAGGCGGTCGGCCAGCACCTTCACCTGGATCTCCAAGGCCTCGGTTTCCTCGGCGCGCAGCCGGTCGCGCAGGCCGAGGCTGCCGCGCGCCATGTCGTCGATCAGCGCCGGCAGGCCGGGCGGCGGCGTGGCGCCCTGGGCGAGCCGCTGGCCGATCCGCTCCAGCCCGTCGAGCTGGATGTTGAGGAAGCGGCGCGCCTCGCCGCTCCGCTCGGGGCGGCGCTCCAGCTCGGCGGCCAGCGCGCGCAGCGCCTCCAGCGCGGGAGCGAGGCGGCCATCGGCGCCGGCCAGCGCCGCCAGCCGCGCCCGCGCGGCATCCAGCGGGCCGGGGGCCGCCGGCGGCACGGGCTCCGGCTCGGGCGGGATGCTGTCCTCGTAGAGCAGCCGGGTGCCGAAGAAGGCCATGGCGCCGAACACCGCGGCGCCGAGCGGCGGCACCGCGCCGGCCAGCCCCGCCACCAGCCCGGTGGCCGCGCCGACCAGCGCGGCCGCCTGCGCCACCCGCCCGCGCCGCAGCCGGCGCACCGCCAGCGCCAGCAGCCCGAGCCCGAGCAGGATGCCCAGCAGCGGCCGCTGCGCGCCGGACAGCAGCGCGATCAGCAGCGCCGGCGCCAGCGGCAGCGCCAGCAGCACCAGCACCGTGCCGCGCAGCCGGCGGAGCTGCTGGCCCAGCCGCGCGATGCCGCCGCTGTGCTCCAGCCGCGCGCGCCAGTGTTCCCGCCGCCCGGTCACGAGAAGATCCGGATGATGGAGCGGAAGAAGGCCAGCACCGTCACCAGCCACAGCGAGCAGCCGAGCAGCGCGAAGCCGCCGGCGCGGCGCAGCGCGTCGCGCCCGGCCAGGGCAATCCGATCCTGGGCCGCGCCGGGTGCCGGAGCGGCGGCCGGGTCCGGCGTGGGCCGGAGGGGAGATGCGGGTGTCATGCCGCTGAGATTGCCCCGGCAGGCCCCGCAATCAAGCAGCGCGAGCGGGGCGGCCCAAGGGCGCCGCCCCTGTTTCGTTCACGCGCCGGTTCCGCGCGCCGCGCCGCTCAGGCGCCGACCACCCCCCCGCCCCGGCGGGTGATGGCGATGATGGCCGGGCGGGGCGGCATCGCCGCGTCGAAATCCGGCCAGCGGGTGGAGGGGGGCGTCGAAGTGGCTGCCCTTGTCGTCGCCCGGGTGCTGGATGGCCAGGAACACCGTCTCGTCATCCGGCGTGAAGCAGGGGCCGCAGACCTTGGCGCCGGAGGGGGCTTGGTAGAACAGCTTCGTCAGGCCGCGCCCGGGGCCGTCCGTGTCGGCGGCGTAGAGCCCATCGGCCACTTTGGAGGTACCGGGGGCACCGTCGGTCGAGATCCAGATGCGGCCCTTGCTGTCGAAGGTGCAGTTGTCCGGGCAGGACAGCCAGCCATCGGCGCTGGTGCCCTGGTGGTATTCCGCGCCGGCATCCACGCCGGGGCGGCCGGCAATCAGGAAGATCTCCCAGCGCCCCTCCGTGGCGGCATGGTCCACCCTGCCCGTGCCGGCGCCGGGCGGGATCATCTCGATGACATGGCCATGCGCGTTGGTCGGCCGCGGATTGGCCGCGTCCACCTGCTCCGGCTTGCGGCGGGTGTTGTTGGTGAGCATGGCATAGACCCGGCCGTTCACCGGGTTGGCCTGCACGTCCTCCGGCCGGTCCATGGGTGTCGCCTTCAGCAGGTCGGCCGCGCGGCGGGTCTCGATCAGCACCTCGGCCTGGCTGGCGAAGCCATTCGCCTCGGTCAGCGGGCCCTGGCCATGCACCAGCGGCAGCCACTCCATCCGGCCATCGTCGTGCAGGCGCGCGGCATAGAGGGTGCCCTCGTCCAGCAGGTCGCGGTTCGCCGCCGGGTCGGACGGGTTCCAGGGGCGCGCGGTGACGAACTTGTAGATGTGGTCGAAGCGCTCGTCGTCGCCCGAATAGAACGCCACGCGGCCATCGGCGGAGATGGCGTGGGTGCAGCCCTCATGCTTGAAGCGGCCGAGGGCGGTGCGCTTCACCGGCACGCTGGCGGGGTCGTAGGGGTCGTATTCCACCACCCAGCCGAAGCGGTTGGGCTCGTTCGGCTCCACGTCGAGGTTGAAGCGCCCGACATGCTGCCCCCAGCCATAGCCGGCCTGGGCCACGATGCCGTAGCGCTTGTAGGCGGCGGCCTGCGCGCCCGTCTCGGCGGCGGCGCCACCGAAATACTGGTTGAAGTTCTCCTCGCAGGTGATGACCGTGCCCCAGGGCGTGTTGCCGCCGGCACAGTTGTTCAGCATGCCCAGCACCTCGCGCCCGGTGGGGTCCGCGCCGGTCCGCATGCGCGGGTGGCCGGCGGCGGGGCCGCTGATGCGGATCGGCGTGGTGGCGGTGATGCGGCGGTTGAGCCGCCCATCCTCCACCGGCCGCCAGCGCCCGTTCTCGCGCCGGATCTCGACCACCGACATGCCGTGCGCCGCCATCTCCGTCAGCGCCTGCTCCCGGCTGGGCTGGGCGCGGGCGGCGGCATCGTCGGGAAGGCCGGGGAACATCAGGTGCGGGTCGGTGTACTCGTGGTTCACCGCCAGCAGGCCATGCGTGGCGTTGCGGCTGCCGCGCGGCAGCGGAAAGAAGTCCACATAGTCGTTGTTGTAGCCGAACTGCGCGGCCTGGGCCTCGGCATCCTGCCGGCGCGGGTCGAAGGCCGGCGCGCCGGGCAGCACGGGGTCACCCCAGCGGATCACCGTCTGGACCTCGTAGCCCTCGGGCACCGCGTCGCGCTCCGTCATCTGGTGGGCGATCTCCTTGAAGGAGAGGCTCGACGGGCTCGCGGCGGCCGGGGGTCCGGGCTGCGCGGCGGCCGGGCGGGCCGAGGCCAGGAGCTGGTCGGCGAAGCTCATCGCCGCTGCGCCGCCCAGGAGGCCGCGCAGCGCCGCGCGGCGCGACAGGCGGCGGGCGATCAGCGCGCCCACCGTCTCCTCGGGGTGCGGATTGCTGCCGATGTCCTCGAGCTCCAGGGGCTTCTCGGCGGCGTCCGCTGCCGCGGAGGCGGGCAGATGGTGTCAGGCATGGTGTTCGCGTCCCGGATCGGCAGGCCACGCCAGGGGAGCGGGCCTTTGCGGCGCAAGGAAGCGGCAGGCCACGTCACCCGGATGACAACCCGATGACAAGTTGATGATGCTCCGCAACCGCCCCTCACCCGCCACGCGCGGCGAAGAAGCGGGCGATGGCCCCGGCGGCGCGGTCGAGATGCGCCTCCAGCACCGCCACGGCGCGGGGCGCGTCGCCCGCCCGGGCGGCCGCCAGCATGGCGCGGTGGTCCTGCTGCGACAGGTGCTCCCGCCCATGCGCCGCGAGATGGAAGCGGAGGTAGCGGTCGCAGGCGGCAAGCTGCGCCGCGGTCAGCGCCAGCAGGCGCCGGTGGCCGGCGGCGGCATAGAGCGCCATGTGGAAGCGCCGGTTCAGCAGCCCCATCCGTCCTGGCTCCGGCTCCGCGTCCATGGCCAGGATGATCTCCGCCGCCGTGTCGAGCTGCGCCGGGGCCAGGCGCGGAATGGAGAGCCGCAACGCCGCCGGCTCCAGGGCGCGGCGTATGGCGTAGGTGTCGGCCGCGTCGGCGGCGGAGATCTCCGTCACCACCGCGCCACGGTGTGGCACCATGTCCACCAGCGCCTGCGCCTCCAGCTGCCGCAGGGCCTCGCGCACCGGCATGCGGCTGACGCCGAAGCGCTCCGCCAGCTCCTCCTGCCGCAGCGCCGTGCCGCCGGGCAGGCGCCCTTCCAGGATCGCCGCCTTCAGCACCGCCTCGACGAACTCCGTGGCGGTGCGCCACCGCCCCTCGAGGGCGGGGCCCAGCGCGTCGAGTGGCGAGGCGGGGTCGGCCATGCGGGCAATCCGGTATCCATCCGTTGATTGGATCCAATCTTACGCTACCCTGCTCGCCCTATTCCAGCGGCATCGAGGGAGGCCCAAGGGTCATGGCCGAGACGGAGCATGGCACGGCGCGGCAGGCAGGGCTCCTGCAGCCGGTGGTGGCGGGCATGCTGGCGGCGGTGGTGGGCTTCGCCAGTTCCTTCGCCGTGGTGCTCCAGGGCTTCGCCGCGGTGGGCGCGACACCGGCCCAGGCGGCCTCGGGCCTGCTGGCGCTCTGCGTCGTGCAAGGGCCGCTGGCGGCGCTGCTGAGCTGGCGCTGGCGCATGCCCATCATCACCGCCTGGTCCACGCCGGGCGCCGCGCTGCTGGTGGCCACCGGCATGCCGGAGGGCGGCTTTCCGGTGGCGGTCGGCGCCTTCCTGCTGGCGGCGCTGCTGATCGTGCTGGCGGGGCTGTGGCGGCCCTTCGGCCGGGCCGTGGCCGCCATCCCGCCCAGCCTGGCCAATGCCATGCTCGCCGGGGTGCTGCTCGACATCTGCCTGGCGCCGATGCGGGCGGTCGGCACCATGCCGCTGCTGGCGCTGCCGGTGGTCCTGGCATGGGCGCTGGCCTGGCGCTTCGCACGGCTCTACGCGGTGCCGCTGGCGGTGGCCGTGGCGGCGGCGGTGATCCTGCTCGCGACGCCCCTGCCGGGCGAGGCGCTCTCCGACATCCTGCCCCGGCCGGAATGGGTGGCGCCGCGCTTCACCGCGGGCGCCGCCATCGGCATCGCGCTGCCGCTGTTCCTGGTGACGATGGCCTCGCAGAACGTGCCGGGGCTCGCCGTGCTGAACGCCAATGGCTACCGCCCGGCGCCGGGGCCGATCTTCACCGCGACCGGCCTGGCCAGCGCCCTCATCGCGCCCTTCGGCGCCCATTCGCTCAACCTCGCCGCCATCACCGCCGCCCTTTGCGCGGGGCGCGACGCCCACCCCGATCCGGCGCGCCGCTGGGTGGCGGCCGTCGCGGGCGGCTTGGCCTATGTGGCGCTGGGGCTGGGGGCGGGCTTCGCGGTCGCCTTCATCGCCGCGTCGCCGCCGCTGCTGATCCAGGCCGTGGCGGGGCTCGCGCTGCTCGGCGCCCTGTCGGGCGCCCTTCATTCCGCCCTGGCGCGCGAGGCGGAGCGCATTCCCGCCATCCTCACCTTCGTCACCGCCGCCTCCGGGCTTGGGTTCCTGGGGATCGGCGCCGCCTTCTGGGGGCTGCTGGCGGGCGGGGCACTGCTGCTTCTGGAACGCGGCCGGCGCTGAGGAAGGCCGGCGGGGTCACGGCAAAACCCCTGCCGGCCGTTTCCCTTCCGCAACCATGCCGTGTCCTGCCTGAAAGATTTTCGTCATGAGGTCTTGCGTCCGCGACCGGATCGCTTAAATCGCGGCCTTCACCCGGGACCTCACGAATTCGTGGGCTGATCTCCCCGCCACCGCCGGCACGCTATCCCGGCCTGGAATCGGGCATGACCTTATGAGCCAGACTCTCCACCGCCCCACCGCCAGCAACGGGGCTTCCGCATCGCGCACGCCGGAGCGGGTCATTCCCGTCGTGCTGGACCTCGGCCTTTCCTCGCCGCAGAAGCCGGTGAAGACCGCGGAGGAGGGTGCCGCCTTCCTGGGCCTGTGCGGGGCCATGCTCCGCACCACGCCGGGCGCTCCGGCCGGCGCGCTCCGCGCCCTGGAGATGCTCCGCGCGCAGGGCTGGCGTTCCGCCCCCGTCCTGGCGGGGCAAAGCGCCGAGACGCTGGCCCAGCTGCTGCGCGAGGCCGGCTATAACGGCCATGCCCTGCCGCTCGCGCGCCGCCTGAAGGCGATGGCCGCCTATCTGGCCGAGACCTGGGAAGGCACGCCGGAGGCGCTGCGCCAGGCCGCCGGCGCGCAGGTTCCGGCGCTGCGCCGGCTGCTGCGCAAGATCCCGGGCCTGGGCGAGGCGGCGGTGGACAGCTTCTGCCAGGACATGCAGGTGATCTGGATCGAGCTTTATCCCTTCGCCGAGCCCCGCGCCCTGCGCGCCGCGCGCCGCCTGCGCCTGGGCCTGGGCCAGGACGCCGCCGCGCTGGCGGGGAACTGCGCGCCGGAGGAGTTGCCGCGCCTCGCCGCCGCCCTGGCGCAGATCGAGCGCCGCGACGACTACGCGGTGCTGACGCGGCGGCTGAGCGCCTGAAGCGAAACTACCGAACAGCACCAGGGCCGGGGAAAGCGATTTCCTCGGCCTTTCTGTTTCCGTGGCATCCGCCCGGACGGGCTGCGCAGGACCAGCGGGCTTAACGCGCCGGGCGAGGCTCTCCGGCGGCTTGAAAGCCCTGGGCGAACATGGAAAGGGGGAGGAAGCGTGGGGCGACCTACGGGACTCGAACCCGTGACATCCACGACCACAACGTGGCGCTCTACCAACTGAGCTAAGGCCGCCATACTCACGCCGCGGCGCCATGGGGCGCCGCGGTGGAGGGGGAATTAATCCGGCGCGGCGCCGCCGTCAACAGGCCGCGCGCGGGGTAAATCAGAAGATTGCCTCGCCCGCCAGCAGCGCCAGCACCAGCACCACGACGAACAGCGCCAGGAACACGGCGAACAGGATCCTGGCGATGCGTCCCGTCACCGCGGAAACGCCGGTCAGGCCCAGCGCGCCGGCGATCAGGGAGATCACCAGGAAGATCAGCGCCCATTTCAGCATCTCGGCCTCCTATCGCCCGCGCGGCGGCGGGGTTGCGCAAAGGCAACGCCCAAGGCACGCCAGGGTTCCCGCCCAGGCGCGGCTTTATTCGCGACCCTTCTCCAGCATCGCCATCAGGCTCTCGAGCCTGTCCGCCTCGGCCGCCGGCTTGTCGGCCCGGAGCCGGGCGATGCGGGGGAAGCGCAGCGCCACGCCCGATTTGTGCCGCGCCGAGCGTTGCGCCGCGTCGAAGACGATCTCCAGCACCAGCGCCTTCTCCACCTCCCGCACCGGGCCGAAGCGAGACAGCGTGTGGTTGCGGATCCAGCGGTCCAGCCAGACCAGCTCCTGGTCGGTGTAGCCGGAATAGGCCTTGCCCACCGGCACCAGCTCCTCGCCCCCCTGCCCGTCCGGCCGCCACAGGCCGAAGGTGTAGTCGCTGTAGGTGCTGCTGCGCTTGCCGTGGCCGCGCTGGGCATACATCAGCACGGCGTCGATCGAGAGCGGCGCGCGCTTCCACTTCCACCACAGCCCCTTGGGCCGGCCGGCGACATAGGGCGCATCTCCCCGCTTGAGCATCAGCCCCTCGATGCCGGCGGCGCGGGCGCCATCGCGCAGCGCGCCGAGCTGGTCGAGCGAGACGAAGGCGATCTGCGGCGAAAGGTCCATCCGCTCCGGCCTGGTGCGGGCGAACCAGCCTTCCAGCCGTTCCCGCCGCGTGTCGAAAGGCAAGGCGCGCAGGTCCTCGCCATTCTCGAACAAAAGGTCGTAGAGGCGCAGGCCGGCGGGGTGATCCTTCAGCATCTTGGGCCCCACCACCTTGCGGTTCAGCCGCTGCTGCAGGTCGGCAAAGGGCGCGACCGCGCCGCCCTCCCGCATCACCAGCAGCTCGCCATCCACCACGGCATGGAAGTCCATGGCCTCCAGGATCTCGGGAAAGGCGCCGGACATGTCCTCGCCCGTGCGGGACCAGAGGCGCCGCCCGCCCGGGCCGGCGGCGGCCTGCACGCGCACCCCGTCCCATTTCCATTCGGCGCGGAAGGCGGCGTGGTCCAGCGCGGCGATGTCCGGCGCCTCCAGCGGCTGCGCCAGCATGGGCGAGCGGAAGACGGGGGCGTCGCGCGGGTCGGGGCGCGGCCCCTTGCCTTCCAGCCAGCGGAACAGCGGCAGGTAGGGCGGCGGCACGCCATGCCACACCTCCTCCACCTCCTCCACCGGCTGGCCCGCCCAGTCCGCCAGGGCCTGCCGCGCCAGACGCGCCGAGGCGCCGACGCGGAGCCCGCCGGTGACCAGCTTGATCAGCGCGAGCCGCCCCCCGGCATCCAGCACGTCCAGCCACTCCGCCATGCGCGCCGGCACCTCGGATTTCGGCAGCAGCTCCAGCGTCTCCACCACCTCCGAGAGATCGGGCGGGGGCCGGTTGGGGCGGGCGGGCGGCTCGGGCCAGATCAGCGCCACCGTCTCGGCCAGATCCCCCACATAGTCGTGGCTCCAGGCCAGCAGCACGGGGTCCACCCGCGTGGCCACCAGATCCCGCACCAGGGAGGGCTTGGCGGTGGAGAAGCGCAGCTCGCCCGCGATGGCGGCCAGCGCCACGCCGCGGTCCGGGTCCGGCTGGGTGGCGAACCAGCGCTTCAGCAGGGCGAGCTTGGCGTTGCGGCCCGGGGTGAAGAGCAGCCGCTCCAGCAGCTCGGCGAAGGCCGGAAGGCTCATGCCGCGCCCTCCTCGCCGGCGAGGTCGAGCGCCGCCTCGCCGCTCTCCTCCTCCTCGCGCCCCAGCAGGTGCAGGGCGCGGCCGCGCACGCCCCGCCCGGCGAGCGCGTGGATCAGCGCCTCCTCCCGGCCATGCGTCACCCACACCTCGGGCGCGCCCACCTCGGCGATGCTGGCCAGCAGGTCGTCCCAGTCCACATGGTCGCTGACGATCAGCGGCAGCTCCACGCCGCGCGCCTTGGCGCGCTGCCGCACCCGCATCCAGCCCGAGGCCACCGCCGTCACCGGGTCGGCCAGGCGGCGGGCCCAGGGGTTGGCCTCGGCCGAGGGCGGCGCCAGCACCAGCTCGCCTGCCAGCACGGTGGCGCCCCGCTTCTCCGGGCGCGGCACCGGCAGAAGCTCGCCCAGCGGGATGCCGAAGCGCTCATAGAGCGCGCACATGGATTGCTGCGCGCCGTGCAGGTAGATGGGCCGCTGCCACCCCGCCGCGCGCAGCAGCGCGATCAGCCGCTGGCACTTGCCCAGCGCGTAGCAGCCGACGAGGTGCGCCCGCTCGGGAAAAAGCGCCAGGCTGTCGAGCAGCCGGCGGATCTCCTGCCCGGCCGGCGGGTGGCGGAAGACGGGCAGCGCGAAGGTGGCCTCGGTGACGAACACGTCGCACGGCACCGGCTCGAAGGGGGCGCAGGTGGGGTCCGGCTGCCGCTTGTAGTCGCCCGAGACGACGATGCGGCTGTTCTGCCATTCCAGCACCACCTGCGCCGAGCCCAGCACATGGCCGGCCGGCACCAGCGTGACCCGTACTTCCCCCACGGTGAGGGGCTGGTGGTAGCCCAGCGCCTGCTGGCTGCGGCCCGCCCGCCCCTCTCCCAGCCGCGCGGTCATGATGGCCAGCGTCTCGGGGGTGGCCAGCACCGCGCCATGGTCCGGCCGCGCATGGTCCGAATGGCCATGGCTGACGATGGCGCGGGGCGCGCCCGCCATGGGGTCGATGAAGAAGTCACCCGGCTCGCAGTAGAGGCCCTGCGGGGTGACGCGGATCCAGCTCTCGGGGTGGGGCGTCGGCATGGTGCTGCAACACCCGGGCGGGGCGGAGGGCTGCATTCCCCCGCCCCCCGCCTCGCATGGCTAGCGCGAGGCCCGGCCTGGCGTGGGAGGCACCGTACGGGCGCTGGCGCCGGGCGCGCAGAAGGCCTGGCGGAAGGCGGCGCCCGTTCTCGGCCAGATGTTGCCGGAGATCTTGCCGGCATAGTCGGCGTCGTGGTTCCAGTAGTTGGTGTAGAGCACGTTGTGCCGGCTCACCCATTCCTGGAAGCGCTGGATGAAGGGGCCGGCATCGTCGCCCTGCACGCCCCACTCGGAATAGGCGGTGGGCTTGTTGCGCTGCCTCGCGAAGTTCTCGATGTAGCGCAGGCCGTAGCGGTCGTCGCGGATGGCCTCGAAGGCGCGCACCGGGTCGGAGGGCAGGTACTGCTTCTTCCAGTAGAAATCCATGCCGATGATGTCGACATAGTCATCGCCCGGATAGGCCTTCGCGGGATCCATCGTCTGGCCGTAGTTGATGTTCCACTCGAAGCGGAACTTGTCGGACACGGCGCGGAAGGAATCGACGATGTGGCGGAAGGTGGCGACGAAATCCGCCTCCTTGCCTTCCGCCGCCCAGGGGAACCAGTCGCCGTTCATCTCCCAGCCGAGGCGGACGCGGATGGTGCCGTCGGGGAACGGCTTGGTGCGGGCCAGCTCGCGCGCCGCATCCGTGTAGTAGCGGTTGTAGCGGCCGCTGGCCGCCTCGCGCAGGCTGGAGTTCTTCGGGATCATGGCCACCGACCAGAGCGCCGGCAGGTCGTAGCTGTGGAACTGCTGGATGAACCATTGCGGCTTGCCGATCTCGTCCCAGGTGCGCTGCCCGGTGAAGATCATCAGGTGCTCAACCTTGCAGCCGAGCCAGTCCTCGAACTCGCGAACCAGGCTCGCGTCGTTGGCGCCATAGACGCCGAGCGGCGCCGCCTGGGCCGCGGGAGCCAGGGCCGGCGCGGCGGCGAGGCCCGCCAGCAGCGGCACCGCCAGGACGGGCGCCGCGAGGCCCGGGGGCAGAAGCCGGCGCCAGGGGCGCGGGCCCCGCGCACCGACACCCGCCGCCCGTCCCTCTCCGTTCCGCTGCCGCATCGCCTGCTGCCGCATGCTGCCTCCGCTCTTTCCACCGTGCGTCATGGCGGGATTGTTCGTGGCGGCAGGTGGCGAGGTAAAGCCTCCTGGCGCGGATGTGTAGCGTGCTGGCGACCTGTTCAGGCCCAGCAACTCAGGCCCAGTCCGGCCCCGGCATGCTCCGGTAGGCCTCGCGCAGCGCCTCGGACCAGCTTTCCCGCAGCTCGCGGAAGTAGGGCTCCTCCTCGGTGATGCGGCGCTGGGTGCGGATGAGCTGGGTGCCGGCCTCATAGACCAGCAGGTCGAGCGGCATGCCGACGGTGAGGTTGGAGCGCAGCGTGCTGTCCATGCTGACGAGGGTGAGCTTCACCCCGTCCTCCAGGCTGCTCTCGTGCCGCAGGGCGCGGTCCAGGATCGGCTTGCCGTATTTGTGCTCGCCGATCTGCAGGAAGGGCGTGTCCGGCGTCGCCTCGATGAAGTTGCCGGCGGCATAGACCAGATAGAGCCGCACCGGCCCCCCGGCGATCTGCCCGCCCAGCATGATGGACACGTCGAACCCCACGCCCTGCGCCTTCAGGGTCGGCCCATCCGTCGCATAGACCGCGCGGATGGCGGCGCCCACGAGCTGCGCCGCGCGGAACATGGTGGGGACGGAGAACAGCGTGTGCCGCCCATCCTCCAGCATCACGCCCTCGCCCAGGTGGTTCCACACCGCCTGGGTGATGGCCAGGTTGCCGGCCGCCATCAGGCACAGCATCCGCTCGCCCGGGGCGGTCGCCGTGTACATCTTGGAGAAGGTCGAGATGTTGTCGACGCCCGCGTTGGTGCGGGTGTCGGCCAGCATCACCAGCCCGTCCCTCAGCCAGAGGCCGACGCAGTAGGTCAAGGCTGCCGCCCGTTCAGGTAGAAGCTGCCGATCTCGTGGCCGAGCGCGATGTTCTGGTCGATCACCCCGGTGAGGAACTCGTGCAGCCCGTCCGCCAGGAGCCCGTCGATGCGGCCGTAGCGCAGCTTGGCGTGCAGGGCGCCGGCCAGCCGGTGGCACTCGCCGCGCGCGCCGCCGCTGGTGCTGGCGATCGCGTCCAGCGTCTGCTCCACGCGGCTGTAGCAGGCGAGCAGCGAGCGCGGCAGCTCGGGCCGCAGGATCAGCAGCTCCGCCACCTGCTTCGGATCGAGCCGCGCGTGATAGACGTGCTGGAAGGCGCGCAGCGCGGAAACCGAGCGCAGCACCGCCTGCCACTGCGCGTAGTTCGCTGCGTCCGCCGCCGCCTCGGGCGCGAAGGCGGCGTGCCGCACGTCGAGCAGCCGCGCCGTGTTGTCGGCCCGCTCCAGGATGGTGCCGAGATGAAGGAAGCTCCAGGCGTCGTCGCGCAGCATGGTGTCGGCCGCGGCGCCGTTGAACAGCAGGGTGCGGGACTTCACCCAGTCCAGGAAGCCGGGCAGCCGGTCGCCCCGGATGGCGCTGGAATCGAGGCGGCGGAACTCGATCCAGGTGTCGTTGATCGCCTCCCACATATCGACGGTGAGCGCGGTGCGGACGGTGCGCGCGTTGCGCCGCGCCGCCTCCACGCAGGCGGCGACGCTGGCGGGATTGCCGGGGTCCAGCGTCAGCCACTGGATGGCGGCGTCCTGCGTCAGCACCGCGTGGCGGGTGCGGAAGGCCGGGTCGCAGCCGGTGGCGATCATCAGCGAACGCCATTCCTCCTCGGCGGCGCTCAGCGGGTTGGCCAGCAGCGCCATGCGTAGCGTGGCGGCGAGGCCGCGCGCCACGTTGCCGGCGCGCTCGGAATAGCGCCCGAGCCAGAACAGGCTGTCAGCGGTACGGGAGAGCATCGTTCACTTCTCTCCCGCGGAGCCGTCATTGGCCGGCTTCGCGCCGCGGGGCATCCCGGCCATGCCGCCCATCAGCTGCTGCATGCCGCCCATGGACTGGCTCATGCCGCCCGCCGCCCGCTCCTGCCCGGGCTCCGGCGCCGCCCCCTGGCCCGGCTCCCGCGCCTCACCCGGCGGAAGCGGGGGCGGATCGTCCAGCACCCAGGTGTCCTTGGTGCCGCCGCCCTGGCTGGAATTGACCACCAGCGAGCCCTCGCGCAGCGCCACGCGGGTCAGCCCGCCCGGCACGATGCGGACGCCCTTGCCGAACAGGACGAAGGGCCGCAGGTCCACATGGCGCGGGCTGATGCCGGTCTCGCACAGCGTCGGCACGGTGGAAAGGGCCAGGGTGGGCTGGGCGATGTAGTCGCCGGGGCGGGCCCGGATGCGGGCGGCGAAATCGGCGCGCTGCTCCTCCGTGGCGTGCGGGCCGACCAGCATGCCGTAGCCGCCCGAGCCGCGCGCCAGCTTCACCACCAGCTTGTCGAGATTGGCCAGCACATAGTCGCGGTCCGCCTCGCGCTCGCACATGAAGGTGGGCACGTTGGACAGGATCGGCTCCTCGCCCAGATAGAAGCGGACCATCTCCGGCACGAAGGGATAGACCGCCTTGTCGTCGGCGATGCCGGCGCCGGGCGCGTTGGCCAGCGCCACGTTGCCCGCCCGGTAGGCCGCCATCAGCCCGGGCACGCCGAGCGCGCTGTCGGGGCGGAACGCCTCCGGGTCGAGGTAGTCGTCGTCGATGCGGCGGTAGATGACATCGACGCGCTGCGGCCCGGCGGTGGTGCGCATGAACACCACCTTGTCGCGCACGAAGAGGTCGGCGCCCTCGACCAGCTCGACGCCCATCTCGTCGGCCAGGAAGGAATGCTCGTAATAGGCGCTGTTGTACGGGCCGGGGGTGAGGACCACCACCTTGGGCGCGCCGTGGCAGCCGGGCGGGGCGATGCCCTTCAGCGTTTCCAGCAGCTCCTCGGGATAGTGGCTGACGGGCGCGATGCGGTGGCGCGTGAACACGTCCGGGAACAGGCGCAGCATCGCCTCCCGGTTCTCCAGCATGTAGGAGACGCCGGAAGGCGTGCGGCAATTGTCCTCCAGCACGTAGAACTCGTCCGGCCCGGTGCGCACGAGGTCGATGCCGGAGATGACGGTGTAGACCCCGCCCGGCGGGGTGAAGCCCACCATCTGCGGCAGGAACCCCTCGTTCTCCCGCACCAGCTCGGCCGGGATGCGGCCGGCCTTGATGATCTCCTGCGGCCCGTAGGCATCGGCCAGAAAGGCGTTCAGCGCCCTCACCCGCTGCTCCAGCCCCTTGGCGAGACGCTCCCACTCCTCGCGCGAGAGGATGCGGGGGATGACGTCGAAGGGGATCAGCCGCTCCGGGTCGCCGCCCTCGGTATAGACGGCGAAGGTGACGCCGATGCGGCGGAAGAGAACCTCCGCCTCGCGTCTCTTCTGGTCGAGGGCGTCCTGCCCCGTGGCCTCCAGGAAGCGGGCCATCTCGGCATAGGGCGGGCGGATGACGCCATCGGCGTGCATCTCATCGAAGGCGGAGGCAGGGCGATCGGCCACGTTGGTTCCGGCGTCCTCAGCGGTTGGCGGCGTTGCCCCGGAACAAAGGACCCTGGTTCCGTAAGGTTCCATGAAGGGAACAACACCCTTCGCAGTTGAACAAGGCACCGCCCCGCCACGCAAGCGTTTCACGGCGAAGATCGCGATGGCCCGGACATCCCTCACGCGGGCTTGCCCAAGGCTGCGGCACCCCCTGCCCATGCCGGGGGCGATTCGGCCTTGACCGGGAACCGCCCGGCGCCGGAGCCTGGAGGGGCACGGCCTGCCCGCGCGCGGCCTCCAGGGGGAAGCACAGGATGCGACGCCGCCATCTCCTCGCCTTGCCCGCCGCCTGCGGTGCCGCCATGGCCGCAGGCCCCGGGCGGGCCAGCGCCGGTCCTGTCGATGTGGCGCTGGTGCTGGCGGTGGACGCCTCGGGCAGCATCGATGCGGAGGATTTCCGCCTGCAGCGCGAGGGCTGCGCCGGGGCGGTGACGCACCCTTCGGTGCTGGCGGCCATCCGCGGCGGGGCGCTGGGGCGCATCGCCGTCGCCATGGTGGAATGGGGCGCGCCCGGCGGCGCGGAGACGGTGGTGCCCTGGCACATGGTGGCGGACGCCGCCGGCGCCGCCGCCCTGGCCCGCGCCTTTCTCGCCGCGCCGCGTTCGCGCCAGAGCTGGAACGCCATCGGCGACGCGCTCGACCATGCCGCCGCGCTGATCGCCGCCTGCCCCTCCGAGCCGACGCGGGCGGTGATCGACCTTTCGGGCGACGCCCCCGACATGCGCGGCAACCGGCCGGCCCCGGAGGCGCGGGATGCCGCGCTGGCTGCGGGCATCACCATCAACGCGCTGGCCATCCTGGACGGGCGGCCGGACCTGGCGGAAACCTATGGGCGGACGGTGATCGGCGGCCCCGGCGCCTTTGTCATGGCCGCGCAGGGGCGCGAGGATTTCGCCCGCGCCCTGCGCGCGAAGCTGGTGCGCGAGATCGCCTGAGCTTCACCGCTTCGCAACGAAATGCGGATTAGCCTTTGATTAGCAGGCCCTTCGCGCGGGTCATGCCGGATTTTTCCGCTTGGGAACGGCGCCAGGGCCGTGCTAGCGACTTCCGCATGACGCCCGCGACCTGCAGGGTGGTGCCCCCGCACCGCCCAAGCCCCGCGGCGTTCCCGTGCCAGCAGGCACGGAGCGCCTCACCGCCCCGCTCCAGGGGCGCCCACGCAAGACCCCGCAAGGTTCCGCCCGGACGGTGGACGGGGCTCATCCTGGGAACCCTCCTGCTGGGAGCCCCCATCCTGGCCTCCGGCCCCGCCATGGCGGCGGGGCCACGCTCGGCCTGCCTGGAGGCCGCGCGCGCCGCGGAGCGGAAGCACGACCTGCCGGAAGGGCTGCTCGTCGCCATTGCCCTCGCGGAGTCCGGGCTGCACGCCCATGCGCTGAGCGTCGGCGGCCGGGCCTACTATCCGGAAAGCCGCGCCGAGGCGCGGGCCATCCTCGCCGGCGCCAAGGCCGGGCAGCCGGTGATGGCGGGGTGCCTCCAGGTCAACACGCGCGTTCATGCCAAGGCCGGGCAGGACTGGCCGCTGGACGCGAAACGCTCGGCCGACTGGGCGGCCGGCTATCTTCGCCGCCACTACGGCGACTCCGGCAACTGGGCGGACGCGCTGCGGCGCTGGAACGGCGGCGGCCCGAACGCCATGAAGCTGGTCTGCCGGGTGGAGGCCAAGCTGCAGGTGGTGCGCCCGGGAAACCGCGTCCTCGGCGCGCCGCCCTGCGGCAAGGCCCAGACCGCCCGCCTGCGGCGCGACGCCGAGGCCCATCTGGAACTGGCCCAGGCCAGCGACTGAGCCGGCGGGCGGGGGCCGGCCCTCCCCCGCCTCAGCCCTGCAGCCAGAACTTCAGCGCAGAGGCGGCCGCGATGACCCACACCGCGCCGCCGACCTGGCCCGCGCGCCCCGCCACCACCTTCACCAGCGCATAGGCGATGAAGCCGAGGCCGATGCCGGTGGCGATGGAGAAGGTCAGGGGCATGGCCAGCGCGGTGACGATCGCCGGCAGGTACTCCGTGGTGTCGTCCCAGGCGATGTCGCGCAGGCTCTGCGCCATCAGGCAGGCCACCAGCACCAGCGCCGGCGCCGTGGCGAAGCCGGGGATGGAGGCGGCCAGCGGCGCCAGGAACAGCGTCACCAGGAACAGCGCCGCGACGGTGAGCGCGGTGAGCCCGGTGCGCCCCCCCGCCTGCACGCCGGCGGCGCTCTCGATGTAGCTCACCGTTGTCGAGGTGCCGAGCGCCGCGCCGATCATGGCGCCGCCCGAATCCGCCATCAGCGCGCGGCCGAGGCGCGGCACGGAGCCGTCCTTGCGCATCAGCCCGGCGCGGTGGGTGGTGGCGATCAGCGTGCCGGCATTGTCCAGCAGGTCCACCAGGAAGAAGGTGAAGACGATGCCGACGAGGCCGAGGCCCAGCGCGCCGGCCAGGTCCATCTGCAGGAAGGTGGGCGCCAGCGAGGGCGGCATGGCGAAGACGCCCTGGAAGGTGGTGAGCCCCAGCGGGATGCCGAGCAGCGCGGTGACCAGGATGCCGATGACGATGCCGCCCGTCACGCCGCGTGCCACCAGCCCGGCGATGAGCACGAAGCCCAGGCAGGACAGCAGCGTCGCCGGCTCGCGGAAGGAGCCGAGGGCCACCAGCGTCGCCGGGCTATCGACCACCAGCCCCATGCCGCGCAGCCCGATCAGGCCGAGAAAGAACCCGATGCCGGCGGCGATGCCGAGCTTCAGCGAGATCGGGATGGCGTTGATCAGCCATTCGCGGAAACCCGAAACGGAGACGGCGAAGAACACCATGCCCGACAGGAACACCGCGCCCAGGGCCACCTGCCAGGAGATGCCCATGCCGCCCACCACGGCGAAGGCGAAATAGGCGTTGAGCCCCATGCCCGGCGCCAGCGCCACCGGGTAGTTGGCCAGCAGCCCCATCAGCGCCGAGCCGATCGCGGCGGCGAGGCAGGTGGCGACGAAGGCCGCGCCATGGTCGATGCCGGCCGCCGCCATCATGCCCGGATTGACGATGACGATGTAGGCCATGGTGAGGAAGGTGGCGAGGCCCGCCATCATCTCGCGGCGCGGCGTGGTGCCCCGCTCGGCGAGCTCGAAGAAACGTTCCAATGCGGGTGCTCCGCGGATGCTGTGATGCAGCATCTTACCGGCGGTCACGCGCCCTTCACAATTGCCGCGGCGCGGATACGCGAAGGGCCGGCGGAGCAAGGCCCCGCCGGCCCTCTTCGTCGATCAGCGGCCGCCCGCGCCAGGGCCGGGAGGAGGCTCTCCCCTCCCCGCCCAGCCGGCAGCCGGCGGAAAGATCAGACGGAGTAGTACATCTCGAACTCGACCGGGTGCGGGGTGTGCTCGAAGCGATACACATCCTGCCACTTCAGCTCGATGTAGCTCTCGATCTGGTCCTTGGAGAACACGTCGCCCGCGAGCAGGTACTCGTGGTCGGCGGCGAGGGACTCCAGCGCCTCGCGCAGCGAGCCGCACACCGTCGGGATGCCCTTCAGCTCCTCGGGCGGCAGGTCGTACAGATCCTTGTCCATGGCTTCGCCTGGATGGATCTTGTTCTTGATGCCGTCGAGGCCGGCCATCAGCATGGCGGCGAAGGCCAGGTAGGGGTTGGCGGTCGGGTCGGGGAAGCGGACCTCGACGCGCTTGGCCTTCGGGCTCGTCGCGTAGGGGATGCGGCAGGAGGCGGAGCGGTTGCGGGCGGAATAGGCCAGCAGCACCGGCGCCTCGAAGCCCGGGATCAGGCGCTTGTAGGAGTTCGTGCTGGGATTGGTGAAGGCGTTCAGCGACTTGGCGTGCTTGATGATGCCGCCGATGTAGTAGAGCGCGTAGTCGGACAGGTCGGCATAGCCGTTGCCCGCGAAGAGCGGCTTGCCGGCCTTCCAGATCGACTGGTGGACGTGCATGCCCGAGCCGTTGTCGCCATAGATCGGCTTCGGCATGAAGGTCGCGGTCTTGCCGTAGCTGTGCGCGACGTTGTGGATCACATACTTGTAGATCTGCATGTGGTCCGCATGCCGCACCAGCGGGCCGAAGCGGGTGCCCAGCTCGTGCTGCGACTGCGCCACCTCGTGGTGGTGCTTCTCGCCGGCCACGCCCATCTCGATCATGGTGGACAGCATCTCGGCGCGCAGGTCGACCTCGCTGTCGACCGGGTTCACCGGGAAGTAGCCGCCCTTCACCAGCGGGCGGTGGCCCATGTTGCCCTCGGGGTAGTCCTTCAGGCTGGAGCCAGGACCCTCGATGCTGTCGAGCTGGTAGATGCCGTAATTGCCGCCCGTGCCGAACTTCACGTTGTCGAAGATGAAGAACTCGGCCTCGGCGCCGAAGAGCGCGGCGTCGCCGATGCCGGTCGAGGCGACATAGGCCTCGGCCTTCTTGGCGGTGGAGCGCGGGTCGCGGCTATAGGCCTGGCCGGTCGAGGGCTCGATGATGTCGCAGAACAGGATCAGCTGCGGCTTGGCCGCGAACGGGTCCATGCACGCGGATTCCGCATCCGGCATCAGGATCATGTCGGACTCGTTGATCGCCTTCCAGCCGGCGATGGAGGAGCCATCGAACATGATGCCGTCGGTGAACATCTCCTCCTCGACGGTGGAGACGTGCTGCGCGGTGTGGTGCCACTTGCCGCGCGGGTCCGTGAAGCGGAAATCCACGTACTCGACGCTGTTCTCCTTGATCATCTCCATGACCTTGGAGACGGCGCTGGGCGCTGCGGTCTTCTTCGCCATCGTGTGCGGTCCTGTTCCCCTAACGACACTCATCGTCGGTATTTATAGAACGGGCCGGGGTGCTCCCCCGCCCCGCCTGGCCATGGGCGCGCCGCTCGCGCGCCCGCCGGCCTGCGCTATGCCGGCCCACCCGCCGCGCCTGGAGCCAGGCCGGCGGCGGAGGCCGGAATTCCCACGGTCAGACCGCGTCCTCGCCCCGCTCGCCGGTGCGGATGCGGATGACCTCGTGGACATCGGAGACGAAGATCTTGCCATCGCCGATCCGGCCCGTGCGCGCGGCGGCCTGGATGGCCTCGATCGCGCGCTCGGCCAGGTCGTCGGCGCAGACCACCTCGATCTTCACCTTCGGCAGGAAGTCGACGACATACTCGGCGCCGCGATACAGCTCCGTGTGGCCCTTCTGGCGGCCGAAGCCCTTCGCCTCGACCACGGTCAGGCCCTGCAGCCCGATCTCGTGCAGCGCGTCCTTCACCTCGTCGAGCTTGAAGGGCTTGATGATGGCCTCGATCTTCTTCATCAGCTCCGTTCACGAACCGCCCCGACCCGGCACGGCCCGTCCTTCCTTCCTCCCGGGTTTCCGCCCTGCCGCGGGATCATCCGTCTCGGGATCTTCCCTCCAGGGCGGCGGGCGGCTCGCCTGCTGTGTCGCATGCCCCAGGCCAGGCCGGCAATGGCATGCGGAGGGATTTTGGCGGAGTCCAGGCTGCCTTCCGCCCGCATGATAGGCACGATGCCCGCATAAGCGGCAGCCATGCGCAGCATCGCGGTTGCACCGCCCGCACTCCCCCCCCATTATCCGGCACCGCCCGGGGCCGGGGCGCGGGGAACCTTCCCTGGAGCAGCGGGCCGTGTCGTCCCCGCTCGATGCGCGGGACCCTGTTGGACAGTGCATTCCGCCCATGAAGCCGCAGAACGACCTGCTCTCCGCGACCGGTACCACCGTGTTCACCGTCATGTCGGCGCTCGCCACGCAGCATGGCGCCATCAATCTCGGGCAGGGCTTCCCGGACTACGAAGGGCCGGAGGACGTGGTGCGCGCCGCCGCCGACGCGCTGCTTGACCACCGCAACCAGTACCCGCCGCTGACCGGCCTGCCCGAGCTGCGCCAGGCCGTGGCCGCGGCGAATCGCCGCTTCTACGGGCTGGAGGTGGACCCCGATTCGGAGGTGATCGTCACCTCCGGCGCCACCGAGGCGCTGACCGCCTGCCTGATGGCCGTGCTCAACCCCGGCGACGAGGTTGTGCTGCTGGAGCCGCTCTACGACATCTACCTGCCGCTGGTGAAGCTGCTGGGGGGCGTGCCGAAGCTGGTCCGCCTCAGCCCGCCGAAATGGGAGCTGCCGCGCGCCGAGCTGGCCGCCGCCTTCGGCCCGAAGACCAAGGCGATCCTGTTCAACTCGCCGATGAACCCGGCGAGCAAGGTGTTCACCGCCGCCGAGCTGGCCTTCATCGCCGAGCTGTGCCAGCGCCACGACACCTATGCCGTGTGCGACGAGGTGTATGAGCACCTCACCTTCGATGGCTGGAAGCACATCCCGCTGATGACCCTGCCGGGCATGCGGGAGCGCTGCATGCGGATCGGCTCGGCCGGCAAGACCTTCAGCCTGACCGGGTGGAAGGTGGGCTACATCACCGCCGACCGCAGCCTCGCGCCCAACGTGGCCAAGGCGCACCAGCACCTCACCTTCACCACCGCGCCCAACCTGCAGCGCGCCGTGGCGGTGGGGCTGTCCAAGGACGACGCCTATTTCGAGAGCCTGTCCACCGAGCTGCAGGCCCGGCGGGACCGGCTGGCCGAGGGGCTGGCGGCCTTGGGCTTCGGCGTGCTGCCCGCGCGCGGCAGCTACTTCATCACCGCCGACTTCACCCCGCTCGGCTTCGCGGGCGACGACGTCGCCTTCTGCCGGCACCTGACCGAGGTGGCCAAGGTGACGGCCATCCCGGTGTCCGCCTTCTATCCGGGCCCGGACGCGCCGCGGCACTTCGTCCGCTTCGCCTTCTGCAAGAGGATGGAGGTGCTGGAGGAGGCGCTTTCGCGGCTTGCCGCCTGGAAGGCGCAGCACGGCCCGGCGAGCCTCGCCGCGGCCGGCTGAAGGAGGCCCGGCGGGCGGGGTCCTTTGCAGGGCCCCGCCCGCCGCCCTCAGGCGGCGCGCTTCTCGGTTGCGCCGCGCAGCCGCGCCTGCAGCCGCATGATCCAGGGCGCGGCCAGCCCCGCCACGGTGATGCCGATCAGCAGCAGGGCGATGGGGCGGCCCAGGAAGCCCAGCACCCAGCCATCCTGGAAGATCAGCAGGGACTGCTTGAGCGATTCCTCCAGCAGCGAGCCCAGCACCAGCCCCATCACCAGCGGTGCCGGCGAGAAGCCGTGGCGGCGGAACAGCAGCCCCACCACGCCGAAGAACAGCATGAGGTAGACCTCGCCCATCGACTGGTTCGGCCCATAGGCCCCGATCACGGACAGGACGAAGACGGTCGGCCACAGCAGCGCCGGCGGCACCATGCTGATGCGGGCGAACAGCTTCGCCGAATAGAGGCCCAGCACCAGGTAGATCAGGTTCGCCGCCAGCATCGAGGCGAAGACGGCGTAGAGCAGCGTCGGCTGCTCGTTGAACAGGTGCGGGCCCGGCCGCACGCCCTGCACCACCAGCGCCGCCAGCATGATGGCGGTGGTGGAGCTGCCGGGGATGCCCAGCGCCAGGGTGGGCACCATGGCGCCGCCCACGGCCGAGTTGTTGGCCGCCTCCGGCCCGGCCACGCCCTCGATGGAGCCCTGGCCGAACTCGTGCTTGTGCTTCGACCAGCGGCGCGTCTCGTTATAGGCCACCAGCGCGGCGGTGGTGGCGCCCAGCGCCGGCAGCGCGCCGATGAAGGTGCCGAGGCCGCTGCCGAGCCAGATGCTGCGGGCGCATTTGCGGAACTCCGCCATGCCGGGGATGCGCACGGTGTCCAGCTTCAGCAGCTTGCCCAGCGTGTGCTGGCGGCTCGCCTGGTCGAACATCTCGGCCAGGGCGAAGAGCCCGATCAGCACGGGCACGAAGCCGATGCCGTCGGTCAGGTCGTAAAAGCCGAAGGTGAAGCGCTCGACGCCCGTGGTGAGGTCGATGCCGACGGTGGCCAGCGCCACGCCGAAGGCGGCGGCGATGAGGTTCTTGAGCGGAGAGTCGCCGCCCACCGCCGCGCACATGGAAAGGCCGAACAGCGCCAGGGCGAAATATTCGGGCGGGCCGAAGTTATAGGCCGCGCGCGCCAGCAGCGGCGCCGCCACGATCATGACGATGACGCTGAAGATGCCGCCAATGGCGCTGGCCACGGCGGAGATGCCGAGCGCCAGCCCCGCCTCGCCCTTCTCGGCCATCTTGTAGCCCTCGAGCGCCGTGGCCGAGGCCGAGGGGTCGCCCGGCGTGTTGACCAGGATGGCGGTGATCGAGCCGCCGAAATTGGCGCCGCAATACACCGCGCCCATGAAGGCGAGCGAGGCGACGGGGCTGATGCCGATGGTCAGCGGCAGCAGCAGCGCGAGCGTCGTGCTGCCGCCGATGCCCGGCAGGGCGCCCACGAACACGCCCAGCAGCGTGCCCGCGACCGTCATGCCGAGGATGAAGGGGTCGGCCAGAACCATCATGCCGCCCAGGAAGGCTTCCATGGCGTGTCGCCTCCGCTCAGTTGAACAGCATCTCGCCGAGCATGCCGCCCGGCAGGCCCAGGCCGAACACCCGGACGAAGAGCAGCCACAGGCAGAGCACCACGCCGCCCGCGCTGAGCAGCAGCACGCCGACCCGCCGCTCGCCCCAGAGCCAGCCGACGCCGACCATGAACAGGAACATGGCGGGCAGCATGCCCACCACCGCCATCGCCGCGAGGAAGCCGAGACAGGCGGCGAAGGTGGCCCAGCCGCAGCCATTGACGGCGGGCAGCTCCTCCTCCTCCGCCGGGGCGGGCCGCAGCGCCAGCATCACCGCCAGCAGCAGGATGACGGCGCCCACGAGGCGCGGGAACTCGCTGGCGCCCAGCCCCTCCATCAGCGCCAGCGGCACCGCCTCGAAGCTGAAGGTGCCGGCCAGGAAGGCAAGGGCGAGCCCGGCCACGACCAGCGCCACGCGCCGGTCCCGCCACAGGAAGGGAGCGGGGCGGCTCATCGCGCCAGCCCCAGCTCGGCCAGCGCCTCGCGGCTCAGCGACTGGTACTCGGCCAGCTGCCGCGCCCAGATCTCGGCGCCGGCGGCGCTGCCGGCGGCCTGGCCGGAGCTGGTGAGGTAGTTGCGGTAGGCGGGCGTCCGCATGGCGCGCAGCACCCCGTCCCGCAGCCTCGCCACCCGGTCCTCCGGCGTGCCCTTCAGCACGCAGTAGCCCCGCGCCACCATGGCGGAGAAGTCGATGCCGCTCTCCTTAGCGGTCGGCGTGTCCGGCAGGGCGGCGAGCCGCTCATCGGCCAGCACCAGCAGGGGCAGCACCTCGCCGGCGGTGATCTGCGCCTCGGCCTCGGCATAGTTCAGCACGCCGAGCTCGACATTGCCGCCGACGAGGTTCACCACGATGTCGCCGCCGCCACGGAAGGGCACGGCCGAGAGCTGCCGCAGCCCGGCCGCCCGGGCGAAGCCGAAGCTCGTCACATGGTCCAGGCTGCCCACCGCCGTGACGCCGATCTTCAGCGAGCGGTCCCCGCCCTGCTCGCGCAGCGCCGCGACCGAGGCCAGCGGGCCGCCGGCGCGCACCATCACCACCTGCGCGTCCGCCGTGCCGCGCGCGATGGGCACGAGGTCGTCGAACTGCGCCGGCAGGCGCATGCGCAGCATGGTCAGGATGTGGCTCTGCGTCACCAGCAGCAGGGTGTGGCCATCCCTGGGCTTGCTGGCGGCATAGGCGATGGCCGCGGCGCCGCTGCCGCCCGTCTTGTTCACCACCGTCATGTCGCCGCCCAGCTCGGCCGGCGCCTGCATCATCATCATCCGCGCGGTGATGTCGGTGCCGCCGCCGACGCCGGCATGCGTCACCACCTCGATCGGGCGCTGCGGAAAGGCCACGGCCCGGGCAGGGCGGATGAAGGGCATGGCGAGCAGCCCCCCGCCCAGGCCTGAGAGCAGGGTGCGGCGGCGCCAGCCGGAGCCTTTCGGGGCTTCCATCTTGTCCATTCTTCCTCCTCGGCCCCGCCACGTCGGCCGCGCGGCTGTGGACCTTCATGTCCCGTCGGGGCGCAGCCTGTCGCCCCAGACATTAAACTGTCAACACTTGACCGGCCAAAAAGGCCGCGGCCCCTTTCCAGGGGACCGCGGCCCCGCCGGCGCCGCTACTGGTCGCGCCAGGGCTTGCGGGCCCACATCTCCTTCAGCCGCGCGTCGAGGCCGAGCACGGCCTGCCGGTACTCGTCGCCCACCATGCCCTTCACCGGCAGCGCCAGCCGCTCGGCATCGGCGAGGAACTGCGGGTCGGACAGCGCGGCGCGGAAGGCGGCCACCAGCTTCTGCTGGGCCTCCTGCGGCATCCCTGGCGGCGCCACGATGCCGCGCTGCGCGCCGGCCACCACCTTGACGCCCTGCTCCGTCAGCGTGGCCACGTCCGGCAGCGACGGGTCGCGCCGCGCGCCGGCCTGCGCCAGGCAGCGGAAGCGTCCATCGCGGTAGCCGGGACCACCCTCGCTGACGTTGAAGCAGCCGACATCGACATGCCCGCCCAGCACCGCGGTCTGCAACGGCGCGGCGCCGTTGAATGGCACGTGGCTGAAGCGCACGTCCGGCACCGCCTGCTCCACCTCCAGCATCACCAGGTGGTCGTCCGAGCCGATGCCGGTGGTGCCGAAGCTGAGGCCGCCCGGATCCTTCCTTGCCCGCTCCAGCAGGTCCTGCAGGGACTTGATGGGGGAGTCGGTCTTCACCCACAGCCCGCCCGGATCGTCCACCACATTGGCGATGTAGGTGAACTCCTCGACCTTGTAGCGGACCGGCCGCTCGAAGGGGATGGTCATCAGGGCGGGCGAGGTGACGGCGCCCAGGACATAGCCGTCCGGCCGGGCGTTGAACGTCGCTTCCATGCCGATCTGGCTGCCCGCGCCCGGGCGGTTCTCCACGATGAAGGTGGCGCCCGGCAGGTGGCGCTGCACATGCGGCAGGATCACGCGCGCCATCTGGTCCACGCCGCCTCCGGGCGGAAAGGGCACGTAGACGACGATGGGCCGCTCGGCGGGCCAGGACTGGGCCTGGACGGGGCGCGCGGCCAGCGCCGCCACGCCCAGCGCGGCGAGGCCGCGGCGGGTGATGGTCATGTCTTCTTGTCTCCTTCCTCCCGTTCCCTCTGGTGCCCGCCCCCTCTTGGCGGAGGGCGGAGCACCGGGGCGGGCTCAGATCTTCTTGCGGCTCGCCTCGTAGCGCGCCTTGTTCTCGGCGTTCGGCGGATACAGGCCGGGCAGCGAGGCGCCCTGCTCCACCTCGCCCATGATCCAGCTTTCCTGCGCCTCCTGCTCGGCGGCGAGGTCGGCCACCTCGTCCACCAGCGCGGACGGGATCAGCACGGCGCCGTCGTCATCGACCACGACCACGTCGTTCGGGAACACGGCGACGCCGCCGCAGCCCACCGGCTCCTGCCAGTTGATGAAGGTGAGGCCGGCGACCGAGGGCGGCGCCGCGTTGCCCTGGCACCACACCGGCAGGCCGGTGCCGATGACGCCGGCGCCGTCGCGCACCACGCCATCGGTGACCAGCGCGGCGACCTTCTTCTTCGCCATGCGGGCGCAGAGGATGTCGCCGAAGATGCCGGCATCGGTCACGCCCATGGCGTCGGCGATGACGATGACGCCCTCCGGCATCGCCTCGATGGCGGAGCGGGTGGAGATCGGGTTGGACCAGGAGGCGGGCGTCGCCAGGTCCTCGCGGGCCGGCACGAAGCGCAGCGTGAAGGCGCGGCCGACGAGGCGCGGCTGGCCCGGCTTCAGCGGGCGGGTGCCGCGCATCCACACGTTGCGCAGGCCCTTCTTCAGCAACACCGTCGTCAGCGTGGCGGTGGAGATGCCCGAGAGGGTGTCGATGATCTTCTGGTCGAGCGGCGCGACTTCGACGGACATGGGGCGGAACCTCAGATGCTGGCGATCAGGCCGCCATCCACGCGGATGACGGAGCCGTTGATGTAGGAGGCGCGGGTGGAGGCGAGGAAGGCCACGGCGTCGCCGTATTCCTGCGGCTCGCCATAGCGGCCGGCGGGGATGGAGCCGGTGCTCTCGGCCTCGACCTGCGACACGTCCCGCCCCTCGCGCTTGGCCTTCTGCTCGTCGAGGAAGCGGATGCGCGTGGTGGCGATGCGGCCGGGCAGGATGATGTTGGCGGTGATGCCGTCCCGCGCCACCTCGCGCGCGAGGGTCTTGGACCAGCCGACCAGCGTCGAGCGCAGCGCATTGGAGATGCCGAGGTTGGGGATCGGCGCCACCACGCCCGAGGAGGTGCTGGTGACGATGCGGCCCCAGCCGGCGGCCTTCATGCCCGGCAGCACGCGGTCGGTCAGCGCGATGACGGACAGCACCATGGCGTTGAAGTGCTTGGCCCACAGCGCCGGGTCCTGGCCGCCGGCCGGCGTCGGCGGCGGGCCGCCGGTGTTGTTCACCAGCACCTGCACCGGGCCGAGTTCCGCCTCGATGCGCGCCACGTTGGTCTCGATGGCGGCGAGGTCGGCGAGATCCCAGGTCAGGCTGATCGCCTGCGCGCCGGCACCCTTCACCTCGGCCTCGATGCGCGCCAGTCCCTCGGCGCTGACATCGGCCAGCGCGAGCCTGGCACCCTCCGCCGCCAGGGAGCGGGCGATGGCGCCGCCAAGCCCTCCGCCGGCGCCCAGCACCAGCGCCACCTTGTCCTTGAGGCCCAGATCCATCGGCCGTGTTCCTTGTGCCAGTCCATGCCGCGCTTGGCGGTGTCGGCAACCAGTCTGGCAAGGCCGGAGCAATCAGAAAACCCTTCCTTTCCTGATTTCGGACGATAGGTTTCCTATCCAATGGACACACGTTTCCTCGACAGCTTCGTGGCGGTCGCGGAGGAAGGCTCGATCGCCGCCGCCGCGCGCCGCCTGCACCTGACGCCCGCCGCCCTGTCCCAGCGCATCCAGACGCTGGAGGCGGAACTGGGCGCCACGCTGCTGCTGCGCGCCGGCCGCACCGTGGCGCCTTCGGAAGCGGGCCTCGCCATCCTCGACCGCGCCCGCGCCCTGCTGCGCGAGGCGCGGGACCTGCGGGCGCTCGCCACCGCCGGCGCGCTGGCGGGCGAGTTGCGGCTCGGCGCCATCGCCACCGCCATGACGGGATTGCTGCCGGCCATGCTGGCGCGGCTGGCCACGCGCTACCCGCAGCTTGAGACGCACATCTCCCCCGGCATCTCGGCCGATCTCTATCGCCGCATCCAGTTGGGGGAGTTGGACGCGGCGCTGATCGTGCAGCCGGAATTCGCGCCGCCCAAGAGCTGCGAATGGCGCCTGCTGCGGGAGGAGCCGCTGGTGGTGCTGGCGCCGGAGGCGATGGCGGGCGCCGAGCCGCACGCGCTGCTCTCGGCCGAGCCCTTCATCCGCTACGACCGCAACCAGTGGGGCGGCAGGCTGGCGGACCGCTACCTGCGCGCAGCCCGCCTCGCGCCGCGCGAGCGCTTCGAGCTGGACGCGCTGGATGCCATCGCGGTGATGGTGGGGCGTGGCCTCGGCGTCTCGCTGGTGCCGGACTGGGCGCCGCCCTGGCCGGCCGGCCCCGCCATCACGCGTATCCCCCTGCCCCGCCCCTTTCCGCCGCGCCGCATCGGGCTGATGTGGATGCGCGGCGGCACGCGGGCGCGGCTGGTGCGCGCCTTCCTGGAGGGGGCGGAGCCGGAAGCCTGACGGGTCAGGCCGCCTTCGCCTCCCGCAGGCGCAGCAGCAGCGCCTGGATCGGGTGGCGAAGCTGCACGCCGTCGAACCGCTTCACCTGGCTGCGGCAGGAATAGCCGCTGGCCAGCAGCCGCTCCCCCTGCCTCGCCACATGGCCGCGCCAGGACAGGTCGTAGATGCGCGCCGAGGTGTCGCGGTGCTCCGCCTCATGGCCATAGGTGCCGGCCATGCCGCAGCAGCCCGATGCCAGCACCGCGAGCGGCGCGCCGAGGCGGGCGAACACCGCCTGCCAGTCCTTCAGCGAGGCGGCGGCGTTGGTGCGCTCCGTGCAATGCGGCAGCAGGGAGAAGCCGCCGCCCTCCGGCAGCTCGGGCAGCAGCGCCAGGCGCCGTGCCAGCCATTCCTGCGGCAGCAGCACGGGCGGCATGGCGATGCCCTTGTATTCGGAGCGATAGGTGAGCGTCATGGACGGGTCGAGGCCGACCAGCTCCACCCCGCTTTCCGCCAGGGCGCGCAGCATGGCGGCATTGGCCTCGGCCTGGCGGCGGAAGGCGCCGAGGAAGCCGTGCACGTGCAGCGGCTTGCCGTTGGGCCGGAAGGGCGCCAGCCACGGCGTGAAGCCCAGCGCCTGCAGCGCCTCCAGCAGGTCCAGTACCAGCCCCGTCTCGAAATGGCTGGTGAAGGCGTCCTGGACGATGACGAGGTGGCGCTGCCGCTCCCCGGCCTCCAGGCCGCGCAGCGCCTCGGGCCTCGCGAGCCGGACGCCGCGCGCGGCGGCTTCCCGCACCACGTCCAGGCCGCTGAACAGCGGCGCGTCCACCAGCCCGCCCTTCGCCGCCAGGGCGCGGCCGATCCCGCTGCCCAGCACCGCATTGGCCACCCCCGGCACCCGCGCGCCGAGCGGCAGGACCTGCTCGATCATGCCCACCAGGTAGTCCTTCAGCGGGCGCTGGTAGCGGCCGTGATACAGCTCCAGGAACTTCGCGCGGAAGCTCGGCACGTCCACCTTGATCGGGCACTGCCCGGTGCAGGACTTGCAGGCGAGGCAGCCATCCATGGCGTCCTTCACCGCATGGGAGAAATCCGCCTCGCCGCGGCGGCGGGCCATCTCGTTGCGGATGCGCGCCGGCAGGCCGGACAGGAAGGACGCGCCGCGGATGCGCTCGGCCTCGGCCATCGGGTCCACCCCGGCGGCGGAAAGCTGGCGCAGCCATTCGCGGAACAGGCTGGCCCGGCCCTTCGGCGAATGGCGGCGGTCGCCGGTCGCCTTGAAGGAGGGGCACATCGCGTCCTGCGTGTCGTAGTTGAAGCAGGCACCGTTGCCGTTGCAGTGCAGCGCCTCGTCATAGGCGGCGCGCACGGGGGCGGGGATGGTGCGGTCGAGCTGGCCGCGCATCGGCACGCGGTCGATCGCCAGCAGCGGCGCGTCGCCGGGGGCGGCGATCTTGCCGGGGTTGAGCTGGTTGCGCGGGTCGAAGGCCGCCTTGATCGCCTGCAGGCTCGGGTAGAGCGGGCCGAACACCTCCGGCACGTATTCGGAGCGCACGCCCTTGCCGTGCTCGCCCCACAGCAGCCCGCCATACTTGCGGGTGAGCGCAAACACCTCGTCGGTGATCTCGCGGATCATCCGCTCGGCGCCCTCGGCCTTCATGTCGAGTGCCGGGCGGACATGTAGCACGCCGGCATCGACATGGCCGAACATGCCGTATTCCAGGCCGCGCCGGTCCAGTGCCGCACGGAACTCGCCGATGAAGTCGGCCAGGTTCTCCGGCGGCACGGCGGTGTCCTCGACGAAGGCGATGGGCCGCTTGTCGCCCTGCATGTTGCCGAGCAGGCCGACGCCGCGCTTGCGCATGCCCTGGATGCGCTCGCCCGCCTGGTCCCACGCCACGGTGTGGCCGCGCCGGCCATGGCTGCGGCCCTCCGCGGCGAGGCGCGCCTCCACCACGTCGAGCCGCGCCCGCACCTCGACCTCGCTGTCGCCCACGAACTCGATCAGGTTGATGCCGGCGGCGGGGCCTTCCGGGTCGTCGGGCAGGTATTCGGCGATGCTGGTCCAGACGATGTCGCCGCGCGCCAGGCCCAGCACCTTGGAATCGACCGTCTCCACCGAGGCGGCACCGAGCGCCATCAGCACGCGGGCATCGCGCAGCGCGGCGTCGAAGCTGTCGTAGCGGAGGTTGATCAGCGCGCTGCGCTTCGGGATGGGCAGCACGCGGATCTTCGCTTCCGCGATCATCGCCAGCGTGCCCTCGGAGCCGCAGAGCAGCGAGTTCAGGTCGAACCGCCCCTCGGCATCGCGGATATGGGCGAGGTCGTAGCCGGTGAGGCAGCGGTTCAGCGGCGGGAAGCGCTCGGCGATGAGCGGCCCCTGCTCGCGCGCGATGCCGTCCGCCACGCGGTGGATGGCGCCTACCATGTCCTGCCGCCGCGCCACTGCCGCCAGCTCCGCCTCGTCCAGCTTGCGGCTTTCCCACAGCGTGCCGTCCATCAGCACCACGGAGAGGGCCAGCACATGGTCCCGCGTCTTGCCATACAGGCAGGAGCCCTGGCCGCAGGCATCGGTCGAGATCATGCCGCCCAGCGTCGCGCGGTTGCTGGTGGAGCATTCCGGCGCGAAGAACAGGCCGAGCGGCCTGAGGGTGGCGTTCAGCGCGTCCTTCACCACGCCGGGCTCGACGCGCACCCAGCCCTCGGCCTCGTTGATCTCCAGGATGCGGGTCATGTGGCGCGACACGTCCACCACGATGCCGTCCGTCAGCGACTGCCCGTTGGTGCCGGTGCCGCCGCCGCGCGGGCCGATGGCCAGGCCGTGGAAGCGCGGGTCGGCGGACACCCTGGCGATGCGCTGGAGGTCCTCCACCGTGCGCGGAAACACCACGGCCTCCGGCTGGCGCTGGTAGATGGAGTTGTCGGTGGACATCACCACCCGGTCCGCCACGCCCGACGAGATGTCGCCCGAGAAGCCGCGCAGCCGCAATTCGTCCAGGAAGGCCAGGGCGGGCGCAGCCGGGGCGGGCAGTTCGGCGAGGCGGGGAATCATGGGCGGTCTGGCCTTTCACGCGGAAGGAGGCGGCCGGGCGTGGCCCGAAGGCCCGCCCCGCCGCCTCCCCTGTCATGCCACTGCGCCGGAAAAAGAGAAGGGGCGCGGCGTGGATTTCAGCCCCGCCCCCGAGATGGTCCGGCGGGCGGGGCGGAGGGGGCTTACTCGCCCTTCCAGACGGGCGCGCGCTTGTTCAGGAAGGCGTCCATGCCCTCGCGGAAGTCCTGGCTCATGTAGCACATCAGCACCAGGTCCTTGCCTTCCTCGGAGGAGATGGCCGGGCGCAGCCGGGCGATCGCCTCCTTGGTGGCGCGCAGCGTCAGCGGCGCGTTGCCGGCGATGGTGCGGGCCAGTTCCTCGGCGCGGGCCTGCAGGTCGCCGCCCTCCGGCACCACCTCATGCAGCAGGCCGATCTCCTTGGCCTCCGCCGCGTCCAGCAGGCGGGCGGTGAAGATCATCTCCTTGGTGCGCGACGGGCCGATCAGCGACACCAGCCGCGAGAAGGCGCCCATGGAGAGGATGTTGCCCAGCGTCCGCGCGATGGGGAAGCCGAAGCGGGCATTGCTGGAGCCGATGCGGATGTCGCACGAGGCGGCGATGGCGCCGCCGCCGCCGGTGCAGGCGCCGTTGATGGCCGCGATGGTGGGCTTGGGGCAGGATTCCAGCACCGAGATGATGCGGCTGATCCGCTCCTCGTACTGGATCGCGTCCTCGGGAGTCTTGAAGGCGCGGAACTGGTTGATGTCGGTGCCGGCGGCGAAGGCCTTGTCGCCCGCGCCGGTCAGGATGATGGCGCGAACCGACTTGTCCTCCGCGACCTCCTGGCAATAGGCGGCGAGCCGCTCATACATCTCGAAGGTGAAGGCGTTGCGCGCCTGCGGGCGGTTGAAGGTGACGCGGGCAATGCCGTTGTCCAGCGTCTGGAACAGGATGTCGTCGTTGCCACTCATGCCGGTTTTCCCTGCCGGGCCGGCGCCGCCGGCCGTTTCCTCATGCGGTCGGGCGGCCATGCCGCCATTCCTTGCCATACTCTTACGGGCAGGCGGCAACCCTGTAAACAATCAACACCTGACAGTTTTGCCGCCCCTTCGCCGCTGCGGCACGGTTTTGTCTCCTGCCGGGCTGTCGCTTGCAGGGCAGGCATTGCATCATCCCCCGCATGGTCCATCTCCGCGGCAAGCGCGGGGCCCTCCCGCGCCAGCCAGGAGACCATCCGTGACGAGTTCTTCCTCCCTGCAACGCTTCGCGCCGCACGCCCTGGCGGCCCTGCGCATCATGGCAGCCCTTCTGTTCATCGCCCATGGCACGCAGAAGCTTCTGGGCTTCCCGGCCGCGCCCTCCAGCGGCCTGCCCGCCGCCTTCACCATGTCCTGGACGGCCGGCATGCTGGAACTCTTCGGCGGGCTCCTGGTGCTGGTGGGGCTGTTCACCCGGCCCGCGGCCTTCGTGCTGTCGGGGCTGATGGCCTTCGCCTACTTCATCGCCCATGCGCCGCGCAGCTTCTATCCGGTGCTGAACGGCGGGGACGCGGCGATCCTGTTCTGCTTCGTGTTCCTCTACCTGGTCTTCGCCGGGCCGGGCAGCTTCAGCATCGACGGCCGCCGCCGCTGAGGAAGGCGGGCCGGAACGGGCGCGACCCGTTCCGGCCCATCATGCGGCCCGCTCCCGGGACCGGCTTCGTCAGAAGCCCTCGGGCTCCAGCAGGACCACGGGCTCCCCGTCGCCCAGCACGCCCATGCCGGCGACGCCCGGCAGGTTGGCCAGGGCGGGGTGCAGCGGGCGCAGCAGCAGGTCGGAGCGGCGGCGGACGCGATCCACCTGCAACGCCAGCAGCCGCCCCGCCGAGCGCACCAGCACCGCCACGCCCGCCTGCCCCTCCGGGCCTTCCGGCAGGCCCAGCAGCGCCGCCAGGGAGCGCCGCCCGGCCTCCGCCGGCAGGTTCGCTGTTTCCACCACGCCCTGCACCCGCGCCGCCGGCAGCGCATAGGGGTGGCCCGCCACCTCCACCAGCAGCACGCTCTGGATCGAGGCCGCCAGCGGCAGGCGCAGCAGGAAGGCGGTGCCCTCGCCGGGCCGGCTCTCCACGGCCAGCGTGCCGCCCGCGCGGCGCACCGCCGCCTGCACCACGTCCAGCCCGACGCCCCGCCCCGAGGTTCCCGTCACCCGCTCGGCGGTCGAGAAGCCGGGGCGGAACAGCAGCGCATGCGTCTCGGGCAGGGAAAGCCGCGCCGCCGCCGCCTCCTCCACCAGCCCTTGTGCCACCGCCCGCCGCAGCACCCGACCGGTGTCGATCCCCGCGCCGTCATCGGCGACGCGGACCAGGATCTCGCCGCCCTCCCGCCGCGCGGCGATCCGCAGCAGGCCGCGCTCGGGCTTTCCCGCGGCCCGCCGCGCCGCCGGATCTTCCAGCCCATGGTCCACGGCGTTGCGCACCAGGTGCAGCAGGGGGTCGGAAAGGATCTCCACCAGGCCTCGGTCGATGGCGACCTCCTGGCCCTCCAGCACCACCTCCACCTGCTTGCCGCCCCCTTGCGCCACCGCGCGCGCGACGCGCGGCAGCCGCGCCAGCAGCGTGCCGATCGGCACCACGCGCAGGCCCATCACCGCATCGTCCAGCCGCCGCAGCGCCAGCCCGAGGCGGCTCTCGGCGGTTTCCAGCGCCTGCTGCCCCTGGCGCAGCCGCTCCAGCTCGGCGGCCAGCCGTGGCGCGGCATGGGGCGGCAGCAGCGCCTCCAGCGCCGCCAGCCGGCCATGCGCGGCCCGCGTGCCGCCCTCCCGCACCACCTCGGACAGGGAAAGCGCGGCCGCGCTCAGCTCCGCCTGGAGGGCGATGATGTCGTCCACCGTCTCCTGCCGCACCCGCAGCGTCACCGGGCCCGCGGCCTCGGCCTCCTCCGGCCGCACGATTTCCGGAGGCGCAGTCCCGGGCAGGGGGGTGATCTCGCGCAGCACCCGGCGCTCCGGGTCCAGCAGCGCCGCCTGCTCCGCCAGGCTGCCGGGTTCCGCCGCGCTGGCCAGCAGCAGCTCCAGCACCGGCGGCTCGGCGCCGGCGGGGTTCTGGCTGGCCAGCACCTCGCCCTTCTGGCGCAGCCAGCCGCCCGCCCGCTCCTCCAGCGCCGCGTCCTCGCCCAGAGCGAGACGGGCCAGGAACAGCCCCTGCCCCGCCGCCCGCGCCGCCAGGGCCCGGCGCCGCGCCTCCGGACCCATGACGCCGAGGAACATGGCCGGCAGCCCCGGCTCCGGCATGCCCGGCGCCGGCCAGGCCATGGCCGGCACGGAATCGGGCCGCGCATGCAGTAGGGCCGCGCGCGCCTCGGCCAGGGCGCTGGCTGCGTCCGGCTCGGCGGCGCGGTCGGCCAGATCCTCCAGCACCAGCAGGCGCTGTTCCAGCGCATCCTGGCCCAGGGCGGCGGCGATGGCGGCCGCCTGCCGGGCCGGTCCCGCCAGCTCCTCCGGCGCCGCACCGGTTCCCAGCAGGGCGAGGAGCGGCGCCATCCAATGCTCCGGCGCGCCCCGCAAGGCGGCAGGCAGCGCCTCGGCACCCGCGGGCTCGCCCGCCAGGGTGCTCAGCCGCTCCAGCTGCCGGCGCAACCCACCGAGCGCCGCCAGCGCCGCGATGCCGGCCTCCGCCTCCGCCAGGGCGGCGAAGCCTGTGGAAAGCCGGTGCAGCCCGAGCAGCGCCGCCGCCTCGGAAAGCGCGGTCGCCTCCCGCCGCGCCGCCTCGGCTGTTGCTGCTTCCCCTGTGGCTGCCTCCCCTGTGGCCACCTCCCCTGGGGCCGCCTCCCCTGGGGCCGCCTCCCTTGTGGCCGCCTCCCCTGTGGCCGCCTCCCCTGGGGCCGCTCCCGCCAGCCCGGCCAGCAGCGGCACCGCCGCGCGGCAGCGTGAGGCCAGGGTGGCCATCAGGGGATCGGCCGCGTCGCCGGATGCCGGGCTGGATGGTGGCGGCTCCGGCTGAGGGTCCGGCCGTGGGGGCGGCGCGGCGCTGCCGCCGGCCAGGCGGCGCAGCCCGGCCATCAGCGCGGGATCGGCCGGGAGCTCGGGCTGCCGGCCGAGCAGCTGCCGGCGCTGGCGGCGGAGCGTGTCCACCGTGCGCAGCAACAGGTCGGCCATGGGGGGGTCCAGCGAGAGGCGTCCCGCGCGCACCAGGCCCAGCACGTCCTCCGCCGCGTGCGCCAGGGTTTTCAGCCCCTGCGCGCCCAGCGCGTCGCTCATCCCCTTCAGGCTGTGGAAGGCGCGGAACAGCGCGTTCACCCCCTCGCGGCCGGGCGGGGCTCCTGTCAGCACCGCCTCGATGCCGTCGAGATGCTCCTCGCTTTCGGCGGCGAACTCCGCCCAGAGGGCGTCCTCCCGTTCCAGCATCAGCCCGCCTCCCCGGCGGAAGGCAGGCCCGCCGCACGGCGCGCGGCGCGCAGGATGGCACCGCCCTGGCGGTCGCGCAGATCGGGGCTGAAGGCACCGGACGGCTTGCCAACCACCGCCGCCGCGCCGAGCCGCCGCGCCTCGGCCGCCAGGGCGGTGCCGGGCCGCGCGGCGGAGGAGACCACCACCACCGCCCCGGGGCCTGTCAGGCTCCAGGCGCGCAGGGCCCCGATTCCGTCGAGCTCCGGCATCTCGATGTCCAGCAGGGTCAGGTCCGGCTGGAGCGCGGCCATGCGCTCCAGGGCGGCATGGCCGTTCGCCGCCTCGCCCACCACGGCGAAGGCCGGCTCGGCCGACAGGCTCTCCCGCAGCAGGCGGCGCATCATGGCGCTGTCATCCACCAGCAGCACGCGGCACTGGCGCGGCGCCTGGGGCGGGGCGGCCGCATCCTCGGGCGGCGGCACGTCGGCTCCCGCTCCGGCGATGCGCGCCGCCTGCGCCCGCAGCGCCGCGGCAAGGCCCGCCAGCGCGCCCGGCGCGAAGGGCTCCGGCAGCGGCTCCGCCGCGGCCAGCATCCCGGACAGGGAGCGCAGTTCAAAGGCACCGGCCATGCCGCGCAGATGGTCCAGCAGCCGAGGCGTGGCCGCCGCGTCGGCGGTGCCGAGCGCCGTGGCGGCGGCGTCCCACTCAGGCAGGAAGGCGGCCAGAAGCTCCGGATCGAGCGGGTCGGACATCGGCTCTCCCATCCCCTCAGCCGCGTGGCGCGGCGGATGGCATGATGGGCGGCGCGGCGGCCGGCATGCCGGAGACGACGCAGCTCGCCGCCTCCTGCACCAGCACCAGGCCACCGCGCGCCAGCAGCGGCTCTATGCCCGCCGCGCCATCCTGCCCCATGCCGCTCATCACCACCGCCAAGGGCCGCCGCGCCGCCAGGGCGGCGGAGCGGAACAGCCGGTCCACCGAAGGATGCACCAGCCCCGCTCCGGCGGCCAGCCGCAGGGCCAGCCCGCCCCCGCTCGTGCAGGCCAGGTGCCCGTCCGTCCCGCCCGGCAGCAGCAGCACCTCCCCTGGCGAGAGGCGGGCGCCATGGGTGCCCAGGAGCACGCGCTGCCCCGTCCGCGCCGCCAGGTGCCGCGCGAAGTCCGGCCCCAGCGCCGCCGGCATGTGCTGCGCCACCACGCAGGGGACCGGCAGGACGCCCGCCGCCCCCAGCAGCGCCGCCAGCGCGTCCGGCCCGCCGGTCGAGGCGCCCAGCAGCAGCAGGTCGAACGCCTCGCCTTCCCGGCCGCGGCGCGGCGGCCGGGGCGCGGCGCGCGGCGGGGTGGAGGCGGGCTCGAACATCCGCGCGGGCCGGGCGGCACGCGCCCGCTCGGTGGCCCAGTGGCGCAGCCGGCCGCGCAGCTCGCGGTCGATCTGCCCGAGATCGAGGCCGGACAGCGCCGATCCCTTCCAGAGATAGTCCGCCGCCCCCCCGCGCCAGGGCCGCCAGCGCCATTTCCGAGCCTTCCCGCGTGTGGTGGCTGACCATCACCACCGCCGGCGGCAAGGGCTGCGCCATCAGGCCCTCGGTGACGGCGAGGCCATCCAGCCCCGGCATCTCCACGTCGAGCGCCACCACGTCCGGCCGCAGCCGCGCGGCCAGCTCCAGCGCCGCATGGCCATCCGCCGCCTCCCCCACCACCTTGAGGTCGCCCTCCGCCTCGATGATCCGCCGCAGCGCCAGCCGCATGAAGCCGCTGTCATCCACCACCAGGACGCGGATCACCGCGCCTCTCCCGCCAGCAGCGCCGCCAGCGCCTCGGCACGACACACGGGCAAAGGGCGCTCCGACGCGACGCCGGGCAGGGCGAGGGCCGCAACGAGGCCCGGCACCTCCAGCGGGTGGATGTCGGCCAGCGGCCAGCGGCGCAGGCCGAGCACGGCGCTGACCGCCAGCGCCACCGGCCAAGCCCCGCCGAGCCGCAGCAAGGGCGGCGCGGGATGCGCCGCCAGCACCGAGGCCTCCCCCATCGCCTCGCCGCCATCCAGCACCGGCAGCACGTCGCCGCCATGCGCCACCACGCCGCGCAGGCGGCCACCTGCCTTCGGCACCGCGGCCGGGGCCTGCGGCGCCACCAAGGCCCCCACCTCCTCCACCGGCAGGGCGAAGGCGAGCGTGCCGGCCCGCGCCAGCAGCAGATCCCGCCCCGGCCGTGGCGCGAGCGGGGGCATGAGGCGGTGCGGCGGCGCGAGCGCCCGGAGCGGCGCCGCCTCCGGCCCCGCCAGCCGCTCCCCGAGCCTCGCCGCTCCCTCCGGCAGCGAGGGGACGGGGGTGACATGGTCGCAGGGCAGCGCGTAGCAGCGGCCCCCGAGGAGCAGCACAGCCATCAGCGGCGCGCCGGCCAGGGTGGGCGCGCCCAGATCAGGGCAGGCGGGATCCAGCCAGGCGGGGTCCAGCAGCAGCGCCGCGCCCGCCTCCCCCGCGACCATCCCGAGGCCCAGCGCGCCGGGCGGGCGGCCAGGGGGCGGCGCGAGCGGCGGCAGCGGCACCACGCGCAGCAGGGCTCCCGCCGGCAAGGGGAAGCGCCATCCCGCCAGGTGAAGGAGCAGCGCCTCCTCCCGCCGCGGCGCGATCGGGCCGGGTGCTCCGGCGGCGGGCGGCTGGATGGGCGGCGGCACGGGGGATGAGGTGTGGGGCGCCGCGGGGCGTGGCGCGGTGGCCCGCATGGGCAGCGGCAAGGCCCCGGGCGGCGCCGGCGCGGCCACGGCATCGCCGGTGACGAGGAAAGGGCCGGCCGGGCCGTCGCAGGCCAGCCAGACCGGGCCGGATAGGCCGCCGGGCGCCAGCACCGGCACCGCCACGCCCTGCCGCAGCGCCAGGCCCAGCATGCCTTCCGGCATGCCGGGCACGGGGCGGAGGGCGGCCGGCGCGACCGGGACCGTGCCGGGCGGCAGGCGGTACCACCCTTCCCCCGCCCGAAGCGCGGCCTCGCTCATCGCCGCCACAGGCAGGGCAGGTCCCCGGCCCAGGAGCGCAGGCCCAGGGCCGGCGGCGGCACGTCGGTGGCGCCCAGCATCAACGCCCCCCCGGGCGCAAGCCGCGCGAGCAGGCGGCGCAGCACCGTCTCCCGCGCCTCGGCCGTCAGGTAGATCAGCACGTTGCGGCAGAGGATCACATCGAAGGAAGGGCCCGCCTCCGGCAGTTCGAGCAGGTTGGCGCGCGCCACCCGCACCGAGACGCGGGGGCCCGGGCGGGCCCGCACGCCATTGGCCGAGACGGCGAAGAAGTCACGGTAGGCGGGCGGGACGTCGCGCAGCGGGTCGGGCGGGCCGGGTGGGAAGGTGCCGGTGGCCGCGCGCTCCAGCGCGGGCCGGCACAGATCGAGGCCGAGCACGGCGGCGGGCAGCCCCGCCCCCGCCGCCAGCACGGCCAGCGTCCAGGCCTCCTCGCCGGTGGCGCAGCCGGCGGACAGCAGCCGCGCCGGGCGCCCCAGCGCCGCCAGCCCCGGCAGCACGCGCTCCGCCAGGTCCTGCCATTGGCGCGGGGTGCGGAACAGGCGCGTCTCCTGCACGGTCACGGCATCGATCAGCGTCGCCCAGAACGGGTCGTCCGTGGCGGGGCGGGCGAGCCTGCCGGAGCCGGCCTCGGCGATGAGCGGTGCGGCGCGGCGCAGCCTTCCCTGCAACACCACGCCGTCCGACAGGCCGACCAGCCGCTCCAGCCCGCGGCTGGCCAGCGCCTCGGCGGAAGGGAGATGCGTCACGGCGGGAACGGCTCCCTGCCCTCGCTGCCGGTGCGCCTCAGGCGGCCAGGGCCTCGGCCCGCGTCGGGTAGGCTGTGATGATCCGGTCGAAGCCGGAAATCTCGAAAACCTCGCGCACCGGCGATTGCAGGCCGCAGATGCTGAAGCCGTGCCCGGAGGCCGTGCCCTGCTTGGCGGCCTTCAGCAGCACCCGCAGCCCCGCCGAGGAGACGTAGCGCACGGCGGACAGGTCGGCCACCACCGGCCGCTCGGCCAGGAGGGCCAGCAGCCGCGCCTCGGCCGCCGGGGCGGTCGCGGTGTCGAGCCGCCCTTCCAGCACCGCCACCGTCATGCCTTCCGCCTCGATCTCCACAATCTCCATGACCTTCCCCGCTCCTTCCGCGTTCCGTCACGCCACGTCCAGCACCGCCAGCAGCCTGTTGCGGCCGGCCTCCCGCGCATAGTCCAGCCGCCGGGTCATCCGCCGCATGAGGTGGAGCCCGAGCCCGCCCGCCATCCTCTCCCCGAGCGGGCATTCCGTGTCGGGCGGCGGCTCGGCCAGCGGATCGAAGGCGGGACCGTCATCGGCGAGGCGCAGATGCAGCCCATCCGCTTCCCGCCACAGCGCCAGCTCGGCAAAGCTCGCCCCCGCCCCGTGCATCGCGACATTGGCCAGCCACTCCTCGCAGACCAGCGCCAGGCGTTGCGCGGCGGCCGGCGGCAGGCCCGCCTCCCAGGCATAGGCCTCCAGCCGGTCCAGCAGCACCGGCACGGCCTCCGCCTCGGGCCTCAGGCGCAAGGACAGTTCCATGCTTCCGGCCATACAGGCTGGTATCCTGTCTTTCCGATTCAGGCCACAGGGTAGCGCCGGCCGTGCTGGCTGTCAGTCGGCGCGGAGAAGGCGCGGCAGGATGCGCTCAGAAGAAGCGCTCCGGCCGCTCGACCGGCCGGCGGTCGTTCCAGGCCAGGAAGGCGCGCACCAGGCGGATCACGAACCACACCAGCGCGAAGGCCCAGATCAGGAAGCCGATGCCCAGGAAGGAGAGCACGAAGCCTGCGACGCTGAGCGCGAGCCCGATCCAGAAGGTGCGGATCGCGTAGGTCAGGTGGGAATGGTAGATGGTCCCAGCCGCCTCGCCCCGCTTCATGTAGGCGACGACGACGCCGATCAGCGAGGTGACGCCGAACAGGAAGCTGGCCGCGTAGAGCCCGTGCACCGCCAGCGCGACATTGCGCATCCGGGACTCGGTCTCCTGCGGGCGGGGTGCGGTCGGGTCCATGGGATCTCCCTGGCGGATGTGGAGAATCCCAGATGCCGCCGGAACCGGGCCGGTGCAAGGAGAGAGCGGCGCAAGTGAGGGCGCGCGAAGGCCGGAGAGGCGGGGCCGGCCCGGAGGGCGGCGCCCGCCCGGAGCGGCGCCTCAGGCGTGTTCCAGGTCCAGCGCGTAGCCGGCGCTGCGCACGGTGCGGATGATGTCCACCTCGCCCTCGCCATTCACCGTCTTGCGCAGGCGGCGGATATGCACGTCCACCGTGCGCGGCTCCACATGGATGTCGCGGCCCCAGACGGCATCGAGGAGCTGCTCGCGCGAGAAGACGCGGCCCGGATGCTGCAGGAAGAACTCCAGCAGACGGTATTCGGTGGGGCCGAGATGCAGCGCCCGCCCGGCGCGGAAGACGCGGTGCGCGTCCTGGTCCATCGTCACGTCGTGCCAGGCGAGCATGCCCTTGGCCGCCACGCCGCCCGTGCGGCGCAGCAGGGCGCGGATGCGCGCCAGCAGCGCGTCCATCACGAAGGGCTTGGCGATGTAGTCGTCCGCCCCGATGTCGAGGGCGCGGACGGCGTCCTGGTCCTCGGTGCGGGCCGTCACCATGATGATGGGCAGGGCGCGCGTGTCGTGCCGGCGGCGGAGCTGGCGGCAGACCTCGAGGCCGGACATGGCCGGCAGCATCCAGTCCAGCAGGACGAGGTCGGGCGGCGCCTCGGCCACGCGCATCAGCGCCTCCTGGCCATCCGCCGCCTCGTCCACCTTGAAGCCCTGCTTCTCGAGGTTGTAGCGCAGCAGGGTCAGCAGCGGCGCCTCGTCCTCCACCACCAGGATGGTCGGGCGGGGCATGCCGGTATTCAGCTCAGCCATGGCCGGGGTCTTTCCTCGGTCGTTCGGACTTGGTCGCGCGCTCAGGCGGGCGGGCGGACGACGGTGTAGGCGGAGGCGTCCGCCTTCGGCCGGTCCTCGGGCAGCATGTGGCCAAGCACGGCGTAGTGGACGGTCTCGGCGATGTTGGTGGCGTGGTCGCCGATCCGCTCGAAGTTCTTGGCGATGAACAGGAGGTGGGTGGCCGCGGTGATGTTGCGCGGGTCCTCCATCATGTGCGTCAGCATCTCGCGGAAGATGCCGTTGTAGATGTCGTCCACCGGCGCGTCGGCGCCCCAGACGCGCTCGGCGGCCGCGGCATCCTCCTTCACCAGCGCGTCGATCGCGTCCTTCAGGTTCTCCTGCACCAGCTTGGCCATCCACTGGAAGCCGTTCAGGCTGCCGATATGCGGCTGCTGCGAGACGACGATGGCGCGCTTGGCGGCGTTGCGGGCGTAGTCGCCGATGCGCTCGATGTCGGTCGAGACCTTCATGGCGGCGACGATCAGCCGCAGGTCGGCCGCCATGGGCTGGCGGAGCGCCAGCAGGCGGACGCAGAAATTCTCGATCTCGGTTTCCAGCGCGTCGATCTCGCCGTCGCGGCCGACGACGGCGCTGGCGAGGTCGGTGTCGCGGCGGATCAGGGCGGCGGCGGCGTCGGCCACCTGGCGCTCGGCGAGCCCACCCATGCGGGCCACCATCTCGCGCAGGCGCTTGAGCTGTTCTTCATAGGAACGCACGATGTGCTCGCTCTGCTGGGGCTGCGGGTTCGGCGATTCGGTCGGCAGGGTCTGCATGGCTTCCTCGTCAGCCGAAGCGGCCGGTGATGTATTCCTGCGTCTTCTTCTGCTTGGGCGCGGTGAACATCTCCTCCGCCGGCGCCACCTCGATCAGCTCGCCGAGGTAGAAGAAGGCCACCTGGTCGGCGCAGCGCGCCGCCTGCTGCATGTTGTGCGTGACGATGGCGATGGTGAAGTCGCGCTTCAGCTCGTCGATCAGCTCCTCGATCTTGAGCGTGCTGATCGGGTCGAGCGCCGAGGTCGGCTCGTCGAGCAGGATCACCTCCGGCCGCACGGCGATGGAGCGCGCGATGCAGAGGCGCTGCTGCTGGCCGCCCGAGAGGCCCATGGCGGAGGTGTTCAGCCGGTCCTTCACCTCGCCCCAGATGGCGGCGCGGGTCAGCGCCCACTCGACGCGCTCGTCCATCTGACGCTTGGAGAGATTCTCGTGCAGCCGGACGCCGAAGGCGATGTTCTCGTAGATCGTCATCGGGAAGGGTGTCGGCTTCTGGAACACCATGCCGATGCGCGCGCGGAGCGCGTTCACGTCCACGTCGTCGTCGAGGATGTTCTTGCCGTCCAGCAGCACCTGGCCCGTGGCGCGCTGGCCGGGATAGAGGCTGTACATGCGGTTGAGCACCCGCAGCAGGGTGGACTTGCCGCAGCCCGAGGGGCCGATCATGCCGGTCACCTGCCGCTCCGGCAGGTCGAAGTTGATGCCCTTCAGCGCCTTGTTGGCGCCGTAGTAGAAATCGAGGTCCCGCACGGCGATGCGCGGCTCGTTCCTCGTCGCGCCCGCCGGGGCAGCCGCGGCGGCCGTGCCGGCACCGCTCTGGATCATGGAAAGGTCCATGGTCTTCCTCACTTCCTGCGCAGCAGGCTGCGCGCCGCGATGTTGAGCCCCAGCACACCCAGGGTGATGATCAGCGCGCCGGCCCAGGCCAGGGCGATCCAGTCCTGGTAGGGGGAGCCGGCATAGGCGAAGATGGTGATCGGCAGGCTGGACATGGGCGCCGAGAGGCTGAGCGACCAGTTCAGGTTGCCGAGCGAGGTGAACAGCAGCGGCGCCGTCTCGCCGGCGACCCGCGCCACGGCCAGCAGCACGCCGGTCACGATGCCCGAGGCGGCGGCGCGCCAGCAGACCAGCGTGATCATCTTCCACTTCGGCGCGCCGAGGCCGATCACCGCCTCGCGCAGCGTGTCGGGCAGCAGGCGGAGCATGTCCTCCGTCGTGCGCACCACGATGGGGATGACGATGATGGCCAGCGCCACCGAGCCCGCCCAACCGGAGAAGCCGCCGAACGGCACCACCAGGATCTGGTAGACGAACAGGCCGATCAGGATGGAGGGCGCCGAGAGCAGGATGTCCGAGACGAAGCGCACCGCGTTGGCCAGCGGCGAGTTCTTGGAATACTCGGCCAGGTAGGTGCCGACCATCAGCCCGATCGGCGTGCCGATGGCGGTGCCGATGGCGGTCTGGATCAGGCTGCCGAGGATGGCGTTGAGCAGGCCGCCCTCGGAGCCGGGCGGGCGCGTCACCTCGGTGAACACCTTCAGGTTCAGGGCCGAGAAGCCGTTCCAGAACAGCGTGCCGAGGATCGAGAGCAGCAGCAGCAGCCCGACCCCCGTGGCGGCGTAGCAGGCGGCCTTGACGGCCGTCGAGACGTGGCGGCGGCGGCGTCCGAGGGCGGCGGCGACGCGCATGTCCTTGGCGGGGCCGCTGGCGGAATGCAGGGTGGCGCTCATGGCTCAGGCCTTCAGCCGCTGCCGCAGCAGGAAGCGCGAGGCAGCCAGCACGATGAAGGAGATGACGAACAGGATGAAGCCGAGGCCCAGCAGGGCGGAAAGCTTCAGGCTGCCGAGCTCGGCCTCGCCGAACTCCAGCGCGACCACAGAGGCGATGGTGTTGCCCGGCCCGAACAGGCTGGCGGAGATGCGGTTGGCGTTGCCGATGACGAAGGTGACGGCCATCGTCTCGCCCAGCGCGCGGCCGAGGCCGAGCATGATGCCGCCCACCACCGACACGCGGGTGTAGGGCAGCACCACGCTGCGCACCACCTCCCACTGCGTGCAGCCGAGGCCGTAGGCGCTTTCCTTGAAGACGGGCGGCACCGTCTCGAACACGTCGCGCATGGTGGCGGCGATGAAGGGCAGGATCATGATCGCCAGGATCAGCGCGGCGGTGAAGATGCCGGTGCCAAAGGGCGGCCCGGCGAAGAGGTTCTCCAGCACCGGCAGCGTGCCCAGCGTGTCGATGACGAAGGGCTGCACCGTGGTGGACATGAACGGCACGATCAGGAAGAAGCCCCACATGCCGTAGATGATGGAGGGCACCGCCGCCAGCAGCTCCACCGCCGTGCCCACGGGGCGGCGCAGCCAGGGGGGCGCCAGCTCGGTGAGGTAGAAGGCGATGCCGAAGGCCAGCGGCACGGCCATCACCAGCGCCAGCACGGCGGTGACGAGGGTGCCGTAGATCGAGACGCCGGCGCCGAACACCTCCTGCACCGGGTCCCATTCCGTCGAGGTGACGAAGGCGGGGCCGAAGGTGCGGAAGGCCTGCAGCCCGCCCAGGAACAGCTCCAGGATGATGGCGCCGAGGAGCAGAAGCACGAGGACGCCGGCGCTGCGGCAGGCTGCGGCGAAGATGGCGTCGCCCAGGGCGCCGGAGCTCTTGCCGCGCCGCAGCTCGTGCGGGGGCGGCGGCGCCGTCTGGGCTGAGAAGGTTGCGGCCTGCTGCAAGGGAGATGCTCCGGAAAGCGGGTTTCAGGGGCGGGATAGCGCCCGGCCCGTCTTGCGGGAAGCGGGCGGCCCCTTCCGGAGCCGCCCGCCTGGTCCTGTCCGCCCGTTCCTGCCGGTTACTGGGCCGGCCAGAGGGCCTTGCCGTCCGCCTTGACCTCGGCGGTCCAGGCCGCGCGGATGGCGTCCTCGACCGTCTCGGGCAGCGGGATGTAGTCGAGCTGGACGGCCATCTGGTCGCCGTTCCGGAAGGCCCAGTCGAAGAACTTCATCACGTTCTGCGCCCGGGTGGCATCCTGCGGGTTCTTGGGCAGCAGGATGAAGGTGGGCGAGACGATCGGCCAGGACTTCTCGCCCTGGGTGTCGATCAGGCTGGCGGCGAAGTTCGGCGCGCTCCAGTCGGCATTGGCGGCGGCGGCCTGGAAGGCCTCCGGCTCGGCGGTGATGAAGTTGCCGGCCTTGTTGCGCAGCTGGGTGGTCACCAGCTTGTTCTGCGCCGCGTAGGCGTGCTCGACATAGCCGATGGCACCGCGGACGTTGCGGACCGTGCCGGCCACGCCCTCATTGCCGCGGGCGCCCGTGCCCGCAGGCCAGCGGACCGAGGTGCCGACGCCGACACGCTGCTTGAACTCGCCCGAGACGGCCGAGAGGTAGGAAACCCACACATAGGTCGTGCCCGAGCCGTCCGCCCGATAGACCGGCGCGATCGCCAGGTTCGGCAGGTTGAGGCCCGGGTTCATCTCGACCAGCTTGGGGTCGTTCCACTTGGTGATCTTGCCCAGGTAGATCTCGGACAGAAGCTCGCCCGTCAGGCGCATCTTGTGGTCCTCGACGCCCGGGATGTTCACGATGGCGACGAGGCTGCCCATAGTGGCCGGGAACTGGAGCAGGTTGTGCTCCTGCAGCTGCTCGGCGGTCATCGGCGCGTCGGAGGCGCCGAAATCCACGGTGCGGTTGCGGATCTGCGCCTGGCCGGCGCCCGAGCCCACGGACTGGTAGTTGAGCTGGATGCCAGCCCCTTCCTTCGCCGCCTCGCCCCACTTCTGGTAGAGCGGGTTGGGGAAGCTCGCGCCAGCCCCGGTGATGGTCGCCTGCTGCGCATGCGCGGTCATGGACAGGCCGATCGTGGCCACAACGCCAGCCGCCAGGGCCAGAAGCCGGTTGCTCACCATATCTCTCCGTCTTTGGGCCCTTGCGCGGCAGGGCTGCCGGGGGCCGGTTCGGTCGAGGGCCTTCTAGAGCCGCGCGGCGACGCTTCCATTTCACTTTTATGAAGGTTCGATGACAGGGCTGGTCTGGTCCACGGGCCCGCCCGCCCCTGAAACTCTGCCGGGGCTCCAGGGTTGTTGGGCGCATCATGCTGCACCCACCGCGCGCCGGAGGTTCCGGGGCCGGGCCGGCTGGCGAGGTTTTGCGACAGATCCATGGCGCCCCCCATCCATTCCCCTTCCGGATGGGCTGGAGCGCGCCGCTCCCTGGAAGCAGCCCCGCCGGGCGCCGGCACCGTTCGACTGCCCTGCCGCCTCCGCCCCGGACCACCGCCCTTCCCGCCGCGCGGCGACTTGCCCCGAAAGGGGCGCAGCGCTCCCCCTTCCCTTCCGGCGCGACCTGACCCGCCGCGCGGAACCCGACCCGAGAGCCACCGATGAGCCAGCAGAACCCCGCCGCACCCGTCGCCGTCCAGCCACGCCAGCCGGGGCGGGAATGGGCCATGGACCCCGCGCCGCGCTCCGCCATGCGGGACTACAAGGCTGCGGGCAAGCTCGCCGGCAAGGTGGCCCTCATCACCGGGGGCGACAGCGGCATCGGCCGCGCCGTGGCGGTGGGCTTCGCCAAGGAAGGGGCCGACATCGTCATCGGCTACCTGGAGGAGCACGAGGATGCGCGGGAAACCGAGCGGCTGGTGAAGGAGGCGGGGCGCGAGATCCTGCTCTGCCACGGCGACATCGGCGACCGCGCGGTGGCCGAGCGGCTGGTGGCGGAGGCCGTGGCGCGCTTCGGCCGCATCGACATCCTGGTGAACAACGCCGCCGAGCAGCACGTCCACCACGACTTCGCCACCATTCCGCCGGAGCAGGTGGAGGCCACCTTCCGCACCAACATCCTCTCGCAGTTCTGGGTGACGCGCGCGGCCCTGCCGCACATCCCGCAAGGTGGCGCCATCATCAACAGCACCTCCATCACCGCCTATCACGGCAACCCCACCCTGATCGACTACGCCGCCACCAAGGGCGCGATCGTGGCCTTCACCCGCTCCCTCGCCGTTTCGCTGGCGGAGAAGGGCATCCGCGTCAACGCCGTGGCGCCGGGCCCGATCCGCACCCCGCTGATCCCCGCCACCTTCGACGCCGAGCGCATGGAGAAGCACGGCCAGTCCGCGCCCATGGCCCGGCCGGGCGAGCCGGACGAGGTGGCGCCCAGCTACATCTTCCTCGCCGGACCCGATGCCTCCTACATGTCCGGCCAGGTCCTGCACCCGAACGGGGGCACCGTGGTCAATGGCTGACCGGCCGATGCGGGGAACCGGAGGAGGAAGCGCGCCCATCAGCCCGCAGGCGGCGGTCCGGGTGTGATCCGCCTCGTCTCGCGCCTGCCGCGCGCGGGAGGGGTGCTCTCGGGCCAGCTCGTGGCGCTGGCTTGCGCGCTTCTGGCTCTGGTGGGCTGGCGCGGCGCGGAAGCCTTCTGGCCCGGCCTGCACGCGCCCGCGCTCCTGCTGCCTCCCATCGCCCTGGCCGGGCTCGTGGCCGGCCGGTCGGGCGGGGTGGGGTGCGTGCTGCTGCTGGCGCTGCTCACCCTGGGCGCGGAGCTGTCATCGGGCGGCGGGGCGCTGAAGGCCGGGGAGGCGCTGCTCCTGCTGGCGGTCGGGCTGCTCGTGGCCTGGCTGGCGGGCGAGCTGCGCCATGCGGCCGAGAATGCGCGGCGGCTGGAGCGGGCTTCCGAGTGCCTGGAGCGGCTGGCCGAGGCCGGCAGCTGGCGGTGGGATGCCGCCGGCCAGGGGCTGCTGCTTTCCGGCCATGCCTGGCGCCTGCTCGGCCGCGATCCGCATGCCGGCCTGGTCTCGCTGGGGCATTTCCACACCTTCATCCATCCGGAAGACCTCGAAGCCCTGCGCCAGGCCGGGCGCAAGCTGGAACAGGAGCCGGTGGAGGTCGCCTTCCGCCCCCTTCCCGCCGCCGGTGGGGAGCGGCGCGTCCTCCTGCTGCGCGGCGAGCCCTTGCCATCGGGAGGCGCCGCCGGCGTGCTGGTGGACGTCACCGGCCGGCATGCGGCGGAACAGGACCGGCAGGAGGCGCTCACGCGCCAGGAGCGGCTCTATCGCGACCTGGCGCACCGGGTGAGGAACGACTTCCAGCTCGTCTCAAGCCTGCTGCGCCTGCAGGCCCGCCGCGCCCCCCAGGAGGTGAGGACGGCGCTGGAACTGGCCGGCCAGCGCATCCAGAGCATGGCGGCGCTGCACGAGGCGCTCCACCGCGAAGGCGATGTCGGGACCGTTTCGCTGGACCGCTACCTGGAGTTCTTCATTCGCTGGATCACCCGCCACTGGGTGGGGCGGCGGCCCGTCGCGCTGCATCTCGATGCGATTCCCGTCACGCTGGACGGAAAGCGCGCGCTGCCCCTGGGGATGGCGGTGGCGGAAATGGTGGGCAATGCCCTCAAGCACGCCTTCCCGGACGGGCGGCGCGGAAACATCCATGTCGCGCTTCTCCGCGAGGGCGCGGAGCTGGTGCTGAGCGTGGAGGATGACGGTGCCGGCATGGAGGCGCTGGCCGCGATGCGCTCGTCGGGCTTCGGCATGACGCTGCTGCAATCCTGCGCCCGCCAGGTGGAGGGGGAGCTGCTGACGGAGCACCGCCCGCGCACCCGGTTCAGCCTGCGCTTCCCGGAGGTGGCGCCGGACTGAACAGGGCGGCGGGCGGCCCGGGCTCAGCCGCCCTTCTTCTTGTCCTTCGCCTCTTCTTCCGGGGCATCCCAGCCCACGGCCTGGGTCGGGCTGGACTGGGAAGGCGGGTCGCTGGCCGGGAAGGTGTCCTCCAGCGCCGTCTCGAGCTCCCGCTCGTTCTGCTGGCTGCCCTTTTCCTCGGTGGCCGGCTTCTGTCCGGCGGCCTTCCGGCCGGCGGTGCGGGGGTCCGGCGAGGTCATCGCGTCTCTCCTTGATCGTCCGGCCGGGCAGGCGCGCCGGCCTTTCCGGGAGCAACCCTTGGCGAGCGTGGCGGTTGCATCACCGAAGCCCCGCCCCTGAAGCCCCGCGCCCCAGTTCCAGCCCAGGATCAGGACCCATGACCGCGCTTCGCCCAGCCGCCCCCGGAAAGCTCCTGGAAACCGCCCTGTACGTCCGGGACCTGCATGCCACGCGCTGGTTCTACGAGCACATACTGGGGCTGGAATGCCTCCAGGCCACGGAGAGCTTCTGCGCCCTCGGCATCGGCCCCGGAGTGCTGCTGCTGTTCCGGCGCGGCACCGCCGCGGCCGACACGGAGGTGCCCGGCGGCCGCATCCCAGGCCATGACGCGGGAGGCCGGCAGCACATCGCGTTGCAGGTGGCGGAAAACACGCTTCCGGGCTGGAGCGAATGGCTGGGCCTGAACACCATCACGGTGGAGGGGCGGGTGTCCTGGCCGAAGGGCGGCCACAGCCTGTTCCTGCGGGACCCCGAAGGGCATCTGGTGGAGCTGGCGACGCCAGGCCTCTGGCCGGGCAATCGCTGAGGGGGCAGGACGAGGGCAAGGCGGCCTGTCCTCAGCCCAGGTCCAGCCGCTGTTCCGGAGCGTCGGCCAGGTAGGCCAGGATGGAACGCGCCAGGGATTCGACATCCTCGACCGTGGTGAACTCGTCCACCGGAGCCTGCCGCTGGCCGGGCCTCGTCAGGCCACTCACCAGGATCTCCTGGACCCCGGCCTGCTGCACGAAGCCCAGCGCCGACCCTTCCTCGTCCCGGGTACGGCGGAACGCGGCGGGAGCGAAGCCGAAGCCCCAGCTCAGGGCGTGCCGCCAGCGGGCGGCATGGGCACCGTCCTCCGGCGCGCTGGCGGCCGGCAGGTGGCGCAGCACATGGCATTCCACATGGCAGCCCTCGCCACCCAGCCCGGCCATCGCGGCGCGCAGCTCCTCCAGAACCGCCTCGCCGCCCTCATCCGGCGTGAGGCGGTGCTGCACGACCACCTGGCAGCGCGGCGGCCCGTCCTCGTCCGCCTGCATGCCGACAGAAACCACCGAGAGGCCCCCCTCAGGCGAGGTGCCGTCCTCCTCCGCCCCCGGGAGGATGCCGGTGCGCCGCCGCCGAAGCTCCGCGAGGCGCGCCAGCACCGGCAGCGCGCCCTTCGCATCAGGGGCGCCGCCGACCCGCAGCGCCACCGTCAGCAGGCCGGGGGAGCCGGACCAGATGCGCGGCGCCGCGATGCCGCCCAGGGAAAGGAAGTGGCCCCTCACCTCGCCCCGGTCGCAGAGCTGGCGCAGGGCGGCGCCCGTCTGGTCGTCGGGGGTGAACAGGAGGACCGGATCGAAGCGCAGGGGCAGGCCCACCGCATCGGCCGCCCGCAGCGCCGCCCAGAGGGCGGCGACCGCCCCCTGCCCGCGCCGCGTGCCGCAGCCATAGAGACGGCTGCCGCGGCGCGTGAGGGCGTGGGGCGGGCGTGTCCAGCCCGGCTCGGGCGCGGCGATGCACAGCGGCAGATGGATGGAGCAGACCGGCCGCCCCGTGCGGCGGGCCGCGACAAGGCTGACCGTCGCATGGCCGGGGGGAGCCGCGCCATCCTGGCCCATGGCGCCGGCCGGAGCGATGCGCCGCAGGTTGAAGCCGAGGGGGGCGAACATCTCCTGAAGGGTCTGCGCCAGCCTCGCCTGGGCTTGCGCCGCCGCCTCCGCTCCGCTGCCGGAAAGGTCGAACTCCACCAGGCGCGCCAGCCCGTCGATCCAGCCCGTGGCCCCGAGCAGCGGCGCGGCGAGGCTCAGCCGATCGATGGTGAGATCGTCCTCCGCGTCCACAGAGACCTGCTCATGCCATGGCATCGATTCCATGTTCCCTTAACCTGCCATGCGCCGGTCGATCCTCCTCCTGGGATGACAGAGCGTCAAAACCGCTTACGCATCACGCGGATCTAGCAGAGCGCACGGAAAGTCAGGAGGGCGGCCATGCCGCCCCCACGGCAACTTGACCGACCAGGCTGAAGCTTAACGAAACTGGGCGCGGCGCCCCCTCTCCTCGCTCCGCGGCCCTCCCCGCATGCCGCCATGCGGCCGCGGGCCGCGATAGCCGCCTGCGGGCGGGCCGCCCGCGGAAGCGCCGGGCGGCACCGGCTCCACCTGGATGTGCGGATCGTCCGCATCCGGGCGGCGGGCGGCGGCGGCGAAGCGGCCGGCGGCATAGGCGGCCACCTCGAACTGCGTCTCGCGCCCGAGGATGCGGATGCGGCCGATCTCGTCGCGCGCCACCTGGCCGCGCCGGCACAGGAAGGGCAGCACCCAGCGCGGATCGGCATTGCCGTCGCGCCCCACATTCATGCGGAACCAGACGCCCTCCTGCCCCGGGCCTGCGGGGCGCTCGCGCACCGGGCGGCGCGCGGCCGTGGCCTCCACCGCCGAAAGCTCCTCCGGCGCCGGCAGCGGCGCGCGCAGCACCTTCACCAGCGCGGCGGCGATCGCCTCCGGCGCGGCGCCGCCCTCCAGCAGCGCGCGGCCGACGGCGATGTCGTCGGCCGAGGGCTCCTCGGCCAGCAGGGTGCCAGCCTGGGCGGCCAGCCGCTCGGCGTCGCGCGCATGGATGGCCTCGGCGGCGGGGGGCGGGCCCCACTCGGCCTCGACCCGCGCGGCCATCAGCAGCCGCTCGGCCATGCGGCGGCGGTTCGGCGGCACGATCAGCACCGAGGTGCCCTTGCGCCCCGCCCGGCCGGTGCGGCCGGAGCGGTGGAGCATCGTCTCCGGCTCCTTCGGCAGTTCGGCATGGATGACGAGGCCGAGATCGGGCAGGTCGATGCCGCGCGCCGCCACGTCGGTGGCGACGCAGACCTGGGCGCGGCCGTCGCGCAGCCCCTGGAGGGCGCGGCTGCGCTCCGCCTGGGACAGCTCGCCCGACAGCGCCACGGCGGAGAAGCCGCGCTCGGACAGGTTGCCGTGCAGCCGCGCCACCGCCGCGCGGGTGGAGCAGAAGACGATGGCGCGCGGGCTGTCGGAGGCGCGCAGCAGGTTCACCACCGCCCGCTCCACGTCATAGGGCGCGACCAGCACGGCCTTGTAGGCGATGTCGACATGCTGGCCGCCCTCGCCCTTGGCCTCGATCCGCAGCGCGTCGTTCTGGAAGCTCTCGGCCAAGCGCGCGATCTCGCGCGGCACGGTGGCGGAGAACAGCAGGGTGCGGCGGTCCTCCGGCGCGGCGCCGAGGATCTTCTCCAGCTCCTCGCGGAAGCCGAGGTCGAGCATCTCGTCGGCCTCGTCCAGCACCACGGCGCGCAGCGCCTCGGGGCGGAGGTTGCCGCGGTCCAGGTGGTCGCAGAGCCGCCCGGGCGTGCCGACGACGATGTGCGCGCCCTGCGCCAGCGCGCGCCGCTCCGCCACGGGGTCCATGCCGCCGACGCAGCTCGCCACGCGGCCGCCGGCGGCGGCATAGAGCCAGGACAGCTCGGTGCGCACCTGCAATGCCAGCTCGCGCGTCGGCGCCACCACCAGGGCCAGGGGAGAGCCGGCGGGAGGCAGGCGCTCCGCCCCGCCCATCAGCTCCGGCGAGACGGCCAGGCCGAAGGCGACCGTCTTGCCCGAGCCGGTCTGCGCCGAGACGAGCAGGTCACGCCCCGCCGTTTCGGGCTCCAGCACCGCCGCCTGCACGGCGGTGGGCTCGGCATAGCCGCGCTCGGTCAGGGCGCGCAGAAGCGCTTCGGGCATCACAGGAAAAGGCATGTGTTCGAAAAATCCGCCACGATCGGGTGGTGCGCACCCGGGTCCGGGGCGCTTCCTCGCCGGCGCAGGCGCGATGGCACCTCTGATCCGGCATGATGGCGGGCGTTCTACAGCCTCCGCGCAGGATTTGCACGCCATGGGTGACTACGGGGATGAGCCATGCGCGGAACGCATGGTCACATGAGCCGCATCTGCGCTTGCGGTGAGGCTGTGGTTTCTCCATTCTCCGCTGCGGAAGGGGACTATGCCTTCCCGCGGGGATTTGACGGATGCAGCTTGCGCCGCGACACCAAGTGCTAAAGCGCCAGGAAGCCGGGCTGCGGGTCTGGAGGGGAGATCCCTCCGCCGCCGGTCGCTTCGTGGGTCATCCGACCATGTTGGAGATGCCCGGAGTGCCCATGACCTGCCGAATGCCCCCCTGCTGAACGCCGGCTGAACCATGCCCGCGCGGCGCCGCCGCGCGAGGGACCGCGTGCCGGTCCGCGCATCCTCGCCGTCCTTTCCCCGCGCCTTCACAGCATGTTGGAACTGCCATGCCCGTTTCCGCCGCCGCGTCGGCCTCCCCGCCCGCGCCGCATGAGGCCGCCGCACCGGCCGCCGCACCGGCCGCCGCATTGGCCGCCATCGCCCTGCGCGATCTCAGGCGCCACTTCGCCGGCCGCGGCGGCGTAGCCACCAAGGCGCTCGACGGCGTCTCGCTGGATGTGGCGGCGGGCGAGATCTTCGGCATCGTCGGCCGCTCGGGCGCCGGCAAGTCCACCCTCATCCGCTGCGTGAACCTGCTGGAGCGCCCCGATTCCGGCGAGGTGCGGGTGCTGGGCGAGGAGCTGCTGGACCTGGACGGCGCGGCGCTGCGCGACCGGCGCCGGCGCATCGGCATGGTGTTCCAGCACTTCAACCTGCTGTCCTCCCGCACCGTGGCGGACAATGTGGGCTTTCCGCTGGAGGTGGCGGGCGTGCCGCGCGCCGAGCGCGAGACGCGCATCCGCGAGGCGCTCGCCCTGGTGGGCCTGGCCGACAAGGCGGGCGCCTATCCGGCGCAGCTCTCGGGCGGGCAGAAGCAGCGTGTCGGCATCGCCCGCGCCCTCGCCCCGCGCCCGCGCATCCTGCTCTGCGACGAGGCGACCAGCGCGCTCGACCCCGAGACCACGCAGGAGATCCTGGCGCTGATCAAGCGCCTGCGCGACCAGCTCGACCTCACCGTGCTGCTGATCACCCACGAGATGGCGGTGGTGAAGGAGATCTGCGACCGCGTGGCGGTGATGGAGCGCGGCCAGGTGATCGAGACCGGCCGGGTGTTCGACGTGTTCACCCAGCCGCGCCACCCGACGACGCGCCGCTTCATCGCCGACACCATCGGCCACTTCATCCCGCCCGGCACGGTGGCCCGGCTGCCCGCGCCCCGGCCGGGCGAGGAGCGGCGGCTGCTGCAGGTGCTGTTCGCCGGCCCCAACAGCACCCGCGCCGTGATCAGCGAGGCGTCCCGCCGCTTCGCGCTCGACCTCGACATCATCTCGGGGCGCATCGACGAGATCGCCGGCGAGCCCTTCGGGCTGATGGCGCTGGCCGCCTATGGCGCGCCCGCGCAGATCGACGCCACCACCGCCTGGTTCGCCGAGCTGGGCCTGACCGTGACGCCGGTGGCCGACCCCGCCGCCCAGACCAAGGCGGAGGCCGCCTGACCATGATCCCCTGGCTCACCCCCATGCTGGAGCAGCTCTTCGTCGAGGCGGCGATCGAGACGCTCACCATGGTCGCCGGCGCGGCCTTCATCGCCATCCTGTTCGGCCTGCCGCTGGCGCTGCTGCTGCACGCCACCGACCGGGGCGGGCTGGCGCAGAACGGCCTCGTCAACCGGCCCCTCGGCCTGCTGATCAACGCCGTGCGCTCCACGCCCTTCATCATCCTGATGGTGGCCATCGTGCCCTTCACCCGGCTGGTGGCCGGCACCTCCATCGGCACGGGTGCCGCCATCGTGCCGCTGGCGCTGGCCTCCACCGCCTTCATCGCCCGCCTGTTCGAGACCGCCTTCCGCGAGGTGGACCGCGGCGTGGTGGAGGCCGCCCGCGCCATGGGCGCCACCCGGCTGCAGATCCTGTGGAAGGTGCTGGTGCCGGAGGCGCTGCCCGGCCTGATCGCCGCCGTCACCGTCACGCTGGTGAGCCTGGTCGGCTATTCCGCCATGGCGGGCGCCGTGGGCGGTGGGGGCCTGGGCGACCTCGGAATCCGCTTCGGCTACCAGCGCTTCATGCCGGAGGTGATGGCCAGCGTCGTCATCGTGCTGATCCTGTTCGTGCAGGGGCTGCAATCGCTGGGCGACTGGCTGGTCCGCCGCGTCCGCCGCCGCTGAACACCCGCACATCATATATAATGAAGGAGATCGTCATGTCCCTGAACCGCCGCACGCTGCTCGGCAGCGGCCTCGCCCTGCCCTTCCTGGCCAGCCGCGGCGCCAGCGCGCAGGAGATCGGCACGGGCGCGCGGCCGCTGCGCATCGGCGGCACCGCCGGCCCGCACAGCCAGGTGCTGGAGAAGGTGCAGGAGATCGCCGCGCGGGACGGGCTGGTGCTGCGCATCGTGCCCTTCTCCGACTACATCACGCCGAACGCCGCGCTGGCGGCGAAGGACCTGGACGCCAACAGCTACCAGCACCAGCCCTTCCTCGACCAGGCGGTCAAGGACCGGAACCTGCCGCTGGTGGCCGTCGGCAAGACCATGATCTTCCCGATGGGCATCTATTCCCGCAAGCACAAGAAGGTCGCCGATATCCCGAACGGCAGCCGCATCGCCATCCCGAACGACCCGACCAATGGCGGCCGGGCGCTCGCCCTGCTGGCGGCCAACGGCGCCTTCAAGCTGACGCCGGGCGCCGATTTCCGCGCCACCGTGGCGGATGTGGTGGAGAACCCGAAGCGGCTGCGCATCATCGAGCTGGAAGCGGCGCAGATCCCGCGCACGCTGGACGAGGTGGAGGCGGCCGCCATCAACACCAACTTCGCCATTCCCGCCGGGCTGAACCCGGTGCGCGACGCGATCGCCATCGAGAGCGCCGACAGCCCCTACGCCAACCTCATCGCCGTCCACCGCGACAACAAGGACGCGCCCTGGGTGAAGCGCCTCGTCGCCGCCTACCAGAACGACGAGATCAAGAAGTTCGTGCAGGAGACCTTCCAGGGCTCCGTGGTCCCCGCCTTCTGAGGAGTGGTGTACCCATGCTGAACCGCCGTTCCCTCATCCTCGCCGGCGGCGCGCTGCTGCTGCCGGCCATCCTCCGCGCCCCGGCCCTCGCGCAAGCGCCGGCCGGCGAAATCGGCACCGCCACGCGGCCGCTGCGCGTCGGCGTCACCAGCGGCGTCCACGGCCAGGTCCTGGAGGTGGTGCGCGACGTGCTGGCGAAGCAGGGCTTCGTGCTGAAGATCACGGAGTTCGCCGACTTCATCCAGCCCAACGCGGCGCTGGCCGCGGGCGAGATCGACATCAACACCTACCAGCACCAGCCCTTCCTCGACACGCAGAAGGCGCAGCGCGGCTACGACTTCGTGCCCGTGGGCAAGACGGTGCTGACGGTGATGGGCGTGTTCAGCCGCAAGCACAAGGCGCTGGCCGACCTGCCGAACGGCGCGCGCGTCGCCATCCCGAACGACCCGACCAATGGCGGCCGCGCCCTGCTGCTGCTGGCCAAGGCGGGCGTGATCACCCTGCGGAACGGCGCCGACTACCGCGCCACGGTGGCCGACATCACCGGCAACCCGAAGCGCGTGCGCATCCTGGAGCTGGAGGCGGCCTCCATCGCGCGCGGGCTGGACGACGTGGACGCCGCCGCCATCACCGGCAACTACGCGGTGCCCGCCGGGCTGAACCCGCTGAAGGAGGGCCTGGCGGTCGAGGGCGCGGACAGCGCCTACACCGTTTTGGTGGTGACCCGCCGGGGCGACGAGGGCAAGCCCTGGGCGCGGACGCTGGCCCGCGCCTATGCCGACCCGGCGGTGAAGGCCTTTGTCGAGAAGACCTTCGGCGGCGCCGTCATCGTCGGCGCGTGATGCCTCGCTGCGCGGCGGTCAGGCACCGCCGCGCAGTGGAACCACCACGCTCTCGCCGCAGCCCGGCGCGCGGAACCGCGCCTCCGGCAGCCCGGCCTCGGCCAGCGCCGCCCGCAGCCCTGCCACCGGCTCGTCGATGCCTTCCTGCGTCAGCTTGAAGGTGCCGAAATGCATCGCCAGCGCCTCGCGCGCCCGCAGCACCCCGAAGGCGCGCACCGCCTCCTCGGGGTTCACATGCACCACCTGCATGAACCAGCGCGGCGCGTAGGCGCCGATTGGCAGCAAGGCGAGGTCGATCCCCTCATGGCGCAGTCCGATCTCCGCGAAATGCTCGCCCCAGGCGGAGTCGCCGGCGAAGTAGATCCGCCCGCCCGCCGCCGGCTCGACCATGAAGCCGCCCCAGAGGGTATGCGCCCGGTCGTGCAGGCCGCGCGCGGCGAAGTGGCGGGCGGGCAGGAAGCGCGCCGTGCCGCCGCCGGGCAGCGGCGCCGCCTGCCACCAGTCCAGCTCCGCCACGTCCCGCATCCCGTGCCGCGCCAGCAGCCGCGCATTGCCGAGGCCGGTGAGGATGCGGGGCGCGAAGCGGGCGTGCAGGCGCTTCAGCGTCGGGATATCGCAATGGTCGTAGTGGTTGTGGCTGAGCAGGACGATGTCGATCTCCGGCAGCGCGTCGAAATCGAGGCCGGGCGGCCGCACGCGCTTCGGCCCGGCGAAGGGGAAAGGGCTGCACCGCTTGCTCCAGATCGGGTCGGTCAGCATCACCGGTCCGCCATGCGGCTGGATCAGGAAGCTGGCATGGCCGAGGAAGGTGACGGTGGCATGCCCAGGCGGCGGCGCGGGCGGGGCCGGAAAGACGGGGTTCTCCACCCGCTCCGGCCAGGGCGTGCCGCCCCGCTCGCGCATCAGCCGCCACAGCGCGCCGAAGCTCTGGCCGGGCCGCGAGCCATCGGGGTTGAGGAACACCCTGCCCTCGCGGCGCGCGCCCTGCGGCGGGGGCAGCGGCGCCCCGCTCACTCGGGCAGCGCCACGCCGAGCCGGCCCGCGAGGTCGAGGATGAACTGCCACGCGACGCGCCCCGAGCGCCCGCCGCGCGTGACGGACCATTCCACCGCCGCCCGGTGCAGCTCCTCCTGGGAAACGGGCAGCTCCAGCGCGGCGGCGTAGCCCTCCACCATGGCGAAGAAGGTGTTCTGATCGGCGTTGTGGAAGCCGATCCACAGCCCGAAGCGGTCGCTGAGGGAGACCTTCTCCTCCACCGCCTCGCCCGGGTTGATGGCGCTGCTGCGCTCGTTCTCGATCATGTCGCGCGGCATCAGGTGGCGGCGGTTGCTGGTGGCGTAGAACAGCACATTGGCCGGGCGCCCCTCGATGCCGCCATCGAGCACCGATTTCAGCGCCTTGTAGTCCTGGTCCTCGCGCTCGAAGGACAGGTCATCGCAGAACACCAGGCAGCGGCGGGTGCCGCCGCGCAGGATGTTCAGCAGCTCCGGCAGGGTGCGGATGTCCTCGCGCTGGATCTCGATCAGCGCCAGGCTGCCGGGCTTCTCGGCATTGGCGGCGGCATGGGCGGCCTTCACCAGCGAGGACTTGCCCATGCCGCGCGCGCCCCAGAGCATGGCGTTGTTGGCCGGCAGGCCGGCCGCGAAGCGGCGGGTGTTCTCCAGCAGCAGGCCCTTCTGCCGGTCCACCCCGCGCAGCAGCCCGATCTCCACCGCCGCCACGCGCGGCACCGGCGTCAGCCGCGCCGGGCTGCCGCCCGGTGCCGCCGGGTGCCAGACAAAGGCATCGGCCACGCCCAGGTCGGGCCGCGCCGGCGGCGGCGGGGCGAGGCGCTCCAGCGCCTCGGCGATGCGGGTCAGGGCGGGCAGCAAGGGATGGCCGGATCGGGTGTCGGACAACGGGACGCTCCTGGAGGCCCTGGCGCGGGCGTTCATCGCCCCCGCGGGCGGCGAGGTGTTGACGGCAGGGGCCGGGAGGCTAGTTTCGCCGGCCACACCCGGCAAGACGGAAGCACCTCCCATGTTCATCTCACCCGCCTATGCCCAGGACGCCGCCGCCGCCGGCGGTGCCGCCGGCATCGTCATGCAGCTCGCGCCGCTGATGCTGATCTTCGTGGTCTTCTACTTCCTGCTGATCCGCCCGCAGCAGAAGCGCGCCAAGGAGCACCGCGCGATGCTGACGCAGCTCAAGCGCAATGACCGCATCATCACCGCCGGCGGCATCATCGGCACCGTGACGAAGGTCAAGGAAGGCTCCGAGGAAGTCGAGATCGAGATCGCGCCGAATGTGCGCATCAACGTGGTGCGCAACACCATCAGCACGCTGATCAAGCCGGTCGCGGCGAACGACGCCAAGCCCGCCTGAGGAACGCGCGGCCGGGGGAAGGAATTTCCCCCGGCCTTTCTGTCAAGCGCCCCGGAAGGTCAGGCGGACTGGCCGGACTTCAGGCCGCCATTGAGCATCAGCTCCTCGACCTTCTCCCAGTTCACCAGCTTGTTCAGGAAGTTGTCGAGGTAGTTCGGCCGCACGTTGCGGAAGTCCAGGTAGTAGGCGTGCTCCCAGACATCGGCGCCGAGGATCGGCGTGCCCTCGCCGGTGGAGATCGGGTTGGCGCCGTTCGGGGTCTTGGTGACCTTCAGCTTGCCGCTCTGGTCCATCACCAGCCAGGCCCAGCCGGAGCCGAACTGCGTCACGCCGGCCTGCTTGAAGGCTTCCTTGAACTGCGCGAGGCCGCCGAAATCCTCGTCGATCTTGGCGCCGATCTTGCCGGGCAGGCTGTCGCCGCCGCCATTCGGCTTCATCACCTGCCAGAACAGGATGTGGTTCCAGTGCTGGCCGGCCTGGTTCAGCACGGGCAGGCCGTCGGCGCCGGCGCGGCCGGCCTCGGCCACGATCTGCTCCAGCGACTTGCCGGCCAAGCCCTTGCTCTCGATCAGGCCGTTCAGCGCGGTGACATAGGCATTGTGGTGCTTGCCATGGTGCAGCTCCAGCGTCTCCTGGCACATGCCGGAGCCGGCAAGGGCGGAGGCGTCGTAAGGCAGCGGCGGAAGGCTGAAGGCCATGAGCTGTTCTCCCGGAGGGTGACTGGACTTGGGACGGGCAAGCATCGGCGGGCGCCGAAGTGGCGGCGCCGCGCGGTGGAACAGCTAGGCGTGCCCCGGGGATGCGTCAAGCAACCCTGCCCGACACGTCCTCCTGACCGGAGAGCGGGGCCTTGCATGGCACGGATTGGTGTTCATAACACCGCCGATGGCCGATCCCGCCCCCCTCTCCCCCATCGCCGCGCTGGCCCGGCGCCACGATCCCGACCGCTTCCTCTGCGCGCTCTTCGCCCCCGCCGAGGCGCGCGACACGCTGAGCCTGCTGCTCGCCTTCAACCACGAGCTGGCCCGGGCGCGGGAGGTGGCGAGCAATGGCATGACGGCGCTGATCCGCCTGCAATGGTGGCGCGAGGCGGTGGAGGAGGCGCAGGCGGGCGCCCCGCCCCGCCGGCACGAGGTGGCCGCGCCGCTCGCCGCGGCGGTCCGCGCCGGCACCCTGGCGCCCGAGGATCTGCTCGGCATGATCGACGCGCGCGAGGCCGAGGCGGAGGAGGACATCCCGAGCCGGGCGGCACTGCTGGCGATGCTGCGCGGCTCGTCGGGCGGGCTGGCCGTGGCGATGGGGCGGGTGCTGGACGCGCCGGCCTCCTGCCTGCCCGGGTTGCAGGCCGTGGGCGCCGCCTATGGCCTGGCGGGTGTGCTGCGCAACACGCCGGCCCTGGCCATGCAGGGCCGCTGCCTGCTGCCCGCCGACCTGCTGGCCACGCAGGGCCTGACCCCCGCCGACGTTGCGCGCGACCCGCGCCACAAGGGCACCGGCGAGGCCGCCCGCACCCTGGCCGCGGAAGGCCAGGCGCTGCTGCGCGAAGGGCGCGCGAAGCTTTCCGGCCTGCCGCGCGGCGCCGTGGCGGCGGCGCTGCCGGGCCGGCTGGCCGGGCGGGACCTGGCGCGGATCGCCGCGCCTGGCTGGAGCGCCGCGCAGCCGCCACCGCCGCGCGGGCTGGGCGACCGGCTCGCGGTCATCTGGGCGGGCTGGCGCGGGCGGGCCTGAATAGCCGGGCCTTAAGGGCGGCTCAGCCCACATCGCCGCCACGCACCACGGTGCGGATGGCGAAGGCGGACTGGATGCGCGCGACGCCGGGCATGCGCGAGAGCTGCTCCTTGTGGATGCGCTCGTAATCCGCCGCGTCCCGCGCCTCGACGCGGAGCTGGTAGTCGGCCGCGCCCGTCATCAGGTAGCACTCGCGCACCTCGAGGCATTGCCGCACCGCCGCCTCGAAGCGGCTGAGCCCGTCCTCCGTCTGCCGCTCCAGCGTGATCTGCACGATCACCACGGTGCGCCCCTGCGGCGCCGTGTCCTCGATGATGGCGGTGTAGCCGCGGATGACGCCCGCCGCCTCCAGCATGCGCACCCGCCGCAGGCAGGCCGAGGGCGACAGGCCGATGGCGGCGGCCAGCGCCGCGTTGCTCATCCGCCCGTCGGCGCGCAGCAGGCGGAGGATCTTGCGATCGAGGGAGTCGAGCGCCAGCTCAGGCATATTGTTTTGCCATTCCGCAGATAATTCGAGGAATTGGCTTTCGATTCGCATGGTGTTGCGCCGATCGCAAGCACATGCCGCCGGATTCCTGCCTAGGATACGCTTTCGTCACCAACCCCGCGGGACGGTGACGCGGCGGAGCGGAAGCACAATGAAGGTCCTCGTTCTCGGTGCCGGCGTGGTCGGCGTCACCTCGGCCTATTACCTCGCCCGGGCGGGGCATGAGGTGGAGGTGGTGGACCGCCAGCAGGGCGCGGGGCTGGAAACCAGCTTCGCCAATGCCGGGCAGGTGTCCTTCGGCTATTCCTCACCCTGGGCCGGGCCTGGCGTGCCGCTGAAGGCCATCACCTGGATGACGCAGAAGCACAGCCCGCTCGTCGTCCGCCCGCGGCTGGACCCCGCGCAATGGTCCTGGCTGTGGCAGATGCTGCGCAACTGCACGGACAAGGCCTACCAGATCAACAAGTCCCGCATGGTGCGGGTGGCCGACTACAGCCGCAACGCCCTGGCCGACCTGCGCGCCGAGACCGGCATCGAGTACGACCACCGCGAGCGCGGCACGCTGCAGCTCTTCCGCACCCAGAAGCAGCTCGACCATGTGGGCGGCGACCTGCGCGTGCTGGAGAAGTATGGCGTGCCCTTCGAGGTGCTCGACCCCGCCGGCTGCGTGGCGGCCGAGCCGGCGCTGGCCCGGGTGCGGGACAAATTCGTGGGTGGCCTGCGGCTGCCGGAGGACGAGACGGGTGACGCCCACCTCTTCACCCAGCGCCTCGCCGCCCTTTGCGCCGGGATGGGCGTGACCTTCCGCTACGGCGTCGCCATCGAGCGCCTGATGCTGGAGGGCGGCGACATCGGCGGCGTCGTCACCGATGCCGGCGTGCTGACGGCGGACCGCTACCTGCTGGCGCTGGGCAGCTACTCCCCCACCCTGCTGGCGCCGCTCGGGCTGAAGCTGCCGGTCTATCCGGTGAAGGGCTACTCGCTCACCCTGCCGGTGGTGGATGACGCGGCCGCGCCGGTCTCCACCGTGATGGACGAGACCTACAAGATCGCCATCACCCGGCTCGGGGACCGCATCCGCGTCGGCGGCACGGCGGAGATCGCGGGCTACGACACGCGGCTGCACGACGAGCGGCGCGAGACGCTGCTGCACTCGGTGATGGACCTCTACCCGCAGGGCGGCGACCCGGCGCGCGCCATCTTCTGGTGCGGCCTGCGCCCGATGACGCCGGACGGCACGCCGGTGATCGGCCCGACGAAGTTCCCGCGCCTGTTCCTGAATACCGGCCATGGCACGCTGGGCTGGACCATGTCCTGCGGCAGCGGGCGGCTGGCGGCGGACCTGGTGACCGGCCAGCGCCCCAATATCGAGCATGAGGACCTGGCCCTCAGCCGCTACGCCGCCTGAAATCCCCGAAGAAAAAAGAAGGGAGTCCAGGGGAATTCAGTCCCCTGGCCTCTTCCTTTTCTACGGCCCGAAGATCCGCTGCTCCACCTTGTCGCCGGGCCGCAGGTTGAGCCGCTCGGCGGTGCCGGCCGCCAGCTCCAGCGTGGCGCGCACCGGCCCCCGGCTGTCGATGGTGGCGAGGCTCAACGGCACGGTCCGCTCGGCGATGCGGTGGATGCGGCCATCCTCACGGATGAACACCATGTCGAGCGAGGTGATGGTGTTCTGCATCCACATGCTGCTCTCGCGCGGCACGCCCCAGTCGAACAGCATGCCCTCATCGGGCTTCACCGAGGGGCGGAACATCAGCCCGATCCGCTGCTGCTCCGGCGAGACGGCCATCTCGACCTGGAACTCGTGCCGCCGCCCATCGCGGGTGACGATGGCGAGCGGCTCCATCGGCAGGCGGGGCTGGGGTCCCATGGGAGCATTCCCCTGGGCGGCGGCGGGGCGGGTCATGGCGGCGAGCCCGAGCAGGGCCAGCAGGGAACGGCGGCGCATGGCGCTGCTTATGCCACACCCGCCAGGGGGTCTGGCAGTCCCTCTGGCAATCCCTCCAGCGTGGCGGCGGCGAGGTGGCGGATCTCGCCGCGCACCGGGCCGGGGCGCGGGGCATCCTGCAGGGTGGTGAACCAGGCCTCGGGCGGGTTGCGCCCGGCGGCGCGGCCGAAGCTCAGCGCCCGCAGCACCGCCTCGGCCTCGGGCGGCAGCCGGGCGGGCGGCACCCGGCCATCCAGCACGCCCCACACCCCCGCCCAGCAGCGCCCGACGGACCACGGGTTGTAGCCCCCGCCCCCCAGCACGATGAGGCGCGGCGCCTGCCCCATCACCGCCCGCACCGCCTGCCAGTGGGCGTTGTTGGACAGGCTGAGCTTCGCCAGCGGGTCCTCCTCCAGCGCATCCGCCCCGCATTGCAGCATGATGGCCTGCGGCCGCAGGTGGCGGATCAGCGGCATCACCGCGTGGTGCAGCAGATAGGCGAACTCCGTGTCGTTCAGCCCCTGCGGCACGGGGATGTTGCGCGCGTGCCCGCCGGCGCGGTCCTCCAGCAGGCCGGTGTTCGGCCAGCGCCCCGCCTCGTGGATGGACAGGGTGAAGACGCGCGGATCATCGTGGAAGGCATCCTGCACGCCATCGCCATGGTGGGCGTCGATGTCGAGGTAGAGGATGTTGGTCAGGCCCAGGTCGAGCCAGGCGAGCAGGCCGAGCACGGCGTCGTTGAGGTAGCAGAAGCCGCTGGCGCGGTCCGGCCGGCCATGATGCGTGCCGCCGCCGGGGACGTGCACCACGCCGCGCTCGGCGGTCAGGCGGGCGGCCAGCATCACCCCGCCGGCGCTGGTGGCGGGGCGGCGGAACACCTCGCGATAGACCGGGTTGCCGCGGGCGCCGATGTGGTGGCGCTCGCGCAGCTCCGCCGGCACGTCCTGCGCCGCCTCCGCCGCCATCAGCGCCGCGATGTAGTCGGGGTGGTGGAAGCGGGTGAGCTGCTCGGGACTCGCGCGCGGGCTCTCGATGTAGCGGGCCGGGTCGAGCCAGCCCAGCGCGCGGATCAGGTCCAGCGCCGTCGAGACGCGCGGGATGGCGAGCGGGTGCTTCGGCCCATAGGTCGATTTGCGGTAGATCTCGGACCCGATCAGCAGCGGCGCATCCATCGCGCCAGCATGTATGGCGCCGTTCCGCTTCGGGAAGGGGTGACTTGCGCGGCCGCGGCTTCGCCGGCATAGAAGTGTCATCTCCGGGGGGAGCCCGATCACACGGGCTGAGAGGCAGGGATGGGCCCTGCGACCCCTTGAACCTGATCCGGGTCATGCCGGCGAAGGGATCGGTGGTTGCGATGGCGCCTTCGGATGGCGTTTCCCTGGGTGTTTCCCTGGGCGTGTTCCTTCCCGGAATCCGTCTCGGCGGCCGCGCGGTGCTGGGCCGGCTCGCGCTGGATTTCGCGGGCGGCGAGGTCACGGCGCTGCTCGGCCCTTCCGGCGTCGGCAAGTCCACCTTGCTGCGGCTGCTGGCCGGGCTGCTTCCCGTGCCGGAGGGCAGCCGCATCGCCCCGGCCGATGGCCTGCCGCTGAAGGGGCGCATCGCCTGGATGGGGCAGCAGGACCTGCTGCTGCCCTGGCTCGACCTCGAGGCCAACGTCACCCTCGGCGCCCGGCTGCGCGGGCAGCGGCCGGACCCGGCGCGGGCGCGCTCGCTGATCGCCGCCGTGGGGCTGCAAGGGCGGGAGCGCGCCCGCTCCGCCGAGCTTTCCGGCGGCATGCGGCAGCGCGCGGCACTCGCCCGGACGCTGATGGAGGACCGCCCCTTCGTGCTGATGGACGAGCCCTTCTCGGCGGTGGACGCGCCGACGCGGCACCGCCTGCAATCCCTCGCCGCCGGGCTGCTTCAGGGCCGCACCGTGCTGCTGGTGACGCACGACCCGCTGGAGGCGCTGCGCCTGGCCCACCGCGTGCTGGTGCTGCGCCCCGGGCCTGGGGGCGCCGTGCCGGAGGAGCACCCGATGCCCCCCTCGCCCCCTCCGCGCGCCGCGCACGACCCGGACGTGCTGGCCGCCCAGGCGGCGCTGCTGGAACGGCTGGCGGAGGCGGCATGAGGCCGCTGCTCGCCGCCCTCGGGCTGCTGCTGGCCTGGGAGGGCTTCGTCCGCTGGAGCGAGGTGCCGCCCTTCCTGCTGCCGGCGCCGGTGCGGGTGGCGGAGGTGCTCGTCTCGCGCTGGGACATCTTGCTCGGCCATGCCGGCACCACGCTCACGGAAATCCTGCTCGGCCTGCTGCTGGGCACGCTGCTGGGCACCGGCATGGCGCTGCTGCTGGCGGCGTGGCGCGGCGCGCGGCGCTGGCTGCTGCCGCTGCTGATCGCCAGCCAGGCCATCCCGGTCTTCGCCATCGCGCCGCTGCTGACGCTGTGGCTGGGCTTCGGCCTGGCCAGCAAGATCGCCATGGCGACCATCATCATCTTCTTCCCCGTCGCCACCGCCTTCTATGACGGGCTGCGCCGCACCGAGCCGGGCTGGCTGGACCTCGCCGCCACCATGGGCGCCGGCCGCGCCGCCGTGCTGTGGCGTATCCGCGTGCCGGCCGCGCTGCCCGGCCTCGCCTCCGGCCTGCGCGTGGCCGCCGCCGTGGCGCCGATCGGCGCGGTGGTGGGCGAGTGGGTCGGCGCCTCGGCCGGGCTTGGCTATGTGATGCTGCAGGCCAATGGCCGCAGCCAGACGGACATGATGTTCGCGGCCCTCGCCATCCTGGCCGCCATGGCCATGGCGCTGTGGTTCGCCACCGACCGGCTGCTGCGGGCGCTGCTGCCCTGGCAGCCGGACCAGCTTTCCGAAGAAGCGTGAGGAAACCGATGACCCCGATCTCCCGCCGGGCGCTGCCCGCGCTTGCCGGCCTCGCCCTGCCCGCCGCCATGGGGGGCGTGGCCTCGGCCCAGGCACCCGCCGCCGCAAGCGGCGCGCCCACGAGGCTGACGCTGCTGCTGGACTGGTTCGTCAACCCCGACCACGCGCCGATCGTGGTGGCGCAGGAGGCGGGCCACTTCGCCCGCGCGGGCCTCGAGGTGCGGCTGGTGGCGCCCGCCGACCCGAACGACCCGCCCCGCATGGTGGCGGCGAGGCAGGCCGATCTCGGCGTCTACTACCAGAAGAACCTGCACCTCGCGGTGGACCAGGGCCTGCCGCTGGCGCGCGTCGGCACGCTGGTCGCCACCCCGCTCTCCACCCTTTCCGTGCTGCGCGACGGGCCGGTGAAGCGGCTGGAGGACCTCAAGGGCCGCAAGGTCGGCTTCAGCACCGCGGGCTTCGAGGAGGTGGCGCTCGACACCATCCTCGGCACGGTCGGGCTGTCCTCGCGGGACGTGACGCTGATCAACGTCAATTTCGGCCTGTCCTCGGCGCTGATGTCGGGGCAGGTGGACGCCATCCTGGGCGGCTTCCGCAACTTCGAGCTGCACCAGATGGAGATCGAGAAGCGCCCCGGCCGCGCCTTCTTCCCCGAGCAGCACGGCATGCCGATCTATGACGAGCTGATCTATGTGGCGCACCGCGACCGCGTGAGAGACCCCGCCCTTCGCCGCTTCATGGACGCGGTGGAGGCCGCCACCACCTTCCTGGTGAACAACCCGGAGGAAAGCTGGACCATGTTCATCGCCGGCCAGCGGCGGGAACTGGACAACGAGCTGAATCGCCGCGCCTTCCGCGACACGCTGAACCGCTTCTCGCTTGCCCCCGCCGCCCTGGATGCCAACCGCTACCAGCGCTTCGCCCGCTTCCTGGAGGTGCGGAAGATGATCCGCGCTGCGCCGCCGCTGGAGCGCTACGCGGTGGAGCTGCCCGTGGCGTGAGGACGGCCAGGCCGGGCACCGCCGCCCGGCCCAGGCACAAAGCCACGTATAAGAATATTTTCCTTTTCTGTTCGGGTTCCTTTTGCTAGGAAAATAAGCCTCAGCAAGAGGGGCCGCCATGCTGTCCGCCGAACAGTTCCAGCAACTCTTCCCCCACGCGCCCGAAGCGCACCGGAGCGGCTTCCTCGCCCGGGCCACAGGCCTGTTCCACCATGCGGGGCTGCACGCCTCGGCGGCGCGGTGCCACTTCTTCCTGGCCCAACTGGGCCATGAGTCGCACGGGCTCCACCGCGTGACGGAGAACCTGTCCTATTCCGCCATCCGCCTGACCCAGATCTGGCCCGCCCGCTTCCCCCGCCTGGAGGACGCCCGGCCATTCGCCCATGACCCGGAGGCGCTGGCCGAGCGCGTCTATGGCGGTAGGCTCGGCAACAGCCGCCCGGGCGATGGCTACCGCTACCGGGGCCGGGGCTACCTCCAGCTGACGGGACGCGAGAATTACCGGGCGGTGGGGGAGCAGGCAGGCCTGCCGCTGGAGGCGCAGCCCGAGCTCGCCGCCGACCCCGGCCATGCCCTGGCCGTCGCCTGCGCCGTCTGGAGCTGGAAGGGGCTCAACCCGCTTTGCGACGCCGGGAACTTCACCGGCCTCAGCCGCCGCATCAATGGCGGACTGGTGGGGCTGCAGGACCGCTATGACTGGCTCGCCCGCGCGCAGCGCTGCCTGCCCTGGCCAGGGCTGGAACAGATCCGCGCCCTGCAACGCCTGCTCCGGGCACGCGGCCTGTATGACGGCTCGATCGACGGCATCCTCGGCCGCCGCAGCCTGGCCGGGCTGGCGGCGCTGCGCGCCGAGTGCGGCCTGCCGCCGGGCGGCCTGGACGGCGCGGTGCTGGCCCTGCTTCCGAGCGGTGGCACGGCCCCATCCGGCGCGCGCGCGGCGTAGTGGCGGCGCTCGTTCCCGGCGCTGCCCGCGGCCCCACTCGCGGATTGACTTGGCCCCCTCGGCCATGCGCTGATTTCCGCAACAGGGAGGCAAATCGAGCGTGATCGAGGGGGCAAGGCTCCGGTCCGTCCCCGTGCCAGCGCGCGGGCCCGGGCCCACCGCGCAGGCACCGCGCACCGGGGGAGCACGCGAATCGCTGTGTCCGCGCCGGGTGGCGGGAGCATCCGGCCACGGCCGGCCCGGCCATTCCGGCGCCCCGTCCCCCTCCCCGGGAGGTGCCGCCTCCATCCGCCCTTCCGCCCGCCGCCACACCGCATAGGGGAGAATGCCGCGCATGCCCGCCTACCGCCCACCCACCGGGGAGATGTTCGCGCTGCTGGAGGAGGTGCTGGAGGCTGGCCCCACCCTCGCGGCCCTTTCCGGCGCCGGGGACGACCCCCTGCCCCTGCTGCGCGACGTACTGGAGGAAGCCGGCCGCTTCACGGCCGGGCAACTGGCGCCCCTCAACCGCAGCGGCGACGAGGAAGGCTGCCGGCTGGAGAACGGGGTGGTGCGCGTGCCGGCGGGGTTCGACGCGGCCTATGCCGCCTTTGTGGCGGGCGGCTGGGGCGGGCTGTCCCAGGCGCCGGAATGGGGCGGCCAGGGCCTGCCGCGCGCCGCGCAGATCCTGCTCGACGAGATGATCGCCTCGGCCAACTTCTCCTTCGGCCTGTTCCCCGGGCTGACGCGCGGCGCGGTGGAGGCGATCGAGCGCCACGCCTCGGAGGAGCTCAAGGCGCTCTACCTGCCGAAGCTCGTTTCCGGCGAGTGGTGCGGCGCCATGGCGCTGACCGAGGCGCATGCGGGCACCGACCTTGGCCTGCTGCGCACCCGCGCCGAGCCGCAGCCGGACGGCTCGCTGCGTGTCACCGGCGGCAAGATCTTCATCACCGCCGGCGACCACGAGCTGGCGGAGAACATCGTTCACCTGGTGCTGGCGCGGCTGCCGGACGCGCCGCCCGGCGTGCGCGGCATCAGCCTGGTGCTGGTGCCGAAATACCTGCCCGATGCCGAGGGGCGGCCCGGCGCGCGCAACGCCATGTCGGTGGGCGCGCTGGAACGCAAGATGGGCATCCACGCCTCCCCCACCTGCGTCATGAACTACGATGGCGCCACGGGCTGGCTGGTGGGCGCCCCACATCGCGGCCTGGCCGCGATGTTCACCATGATGAACGCCGAGCGCCTCTTTGTGGGCATCCAGGGCCTGGGCATCGCCGAGGCGGCCTATCAGGGGGCGGTGGATTACGCGCGGGAGCGCCGCCAGGGCCGTGCCGCCGGCCAGTCCGGCGAGGGCCCGCAGCCGATCCTGGTGCATCCGGACGTGAAGCGGATGCTGCTGACCATCCGCGCCTTCACCGGCGCCGGCCGCGCCCTGGCGCTGTGGGTGGCGCTGCGGATGGAGGAGGCCGCCCGCCACCCCGACCCTGGCGCGCGCGCCGTGGCCGAGGGGCATGTCGCGCTGCTCACCCCTGTCATCAAGGCCGCCTTCACCGATCTCGGCTTCGAAGCGGCGGTGCTCGGGCAGCAGGTGCTGGGCGGCCATGGCTATGTGCGCGAATGGGGCATGGAGCAGCTGGTGCGCGATGCGCGCATCGCCCAGATCTACGAGGGCACCAACGGCGTGCAGGCCATGGACCTCGCCGGCCGCAAGCTGGCGATGGAGGATGGCGCCCTGCCCGCCCGCTTCTTCGCGCTGGTGCGCTCCGAGATCGAGGCCGGCGCCGCCATCCCGGGCGCCGAGCACTACACCGCACCGCTCGCCGCCGCGCTGAAGCGGCTGGAGGCGGCCACCGCCCGCCTCGCCCGCCGCGCCGCGCGGGACCCGGCCGAGACCGGCGCCGCCGCCGCCGACTATCTCCGCCTCTTTGCCCTCGTGGCCCTGGGATGGATGTGGGTGCGCATGGCCCTCCGCGCGATGCGGAAGGGCGCGGAGGCCACGCCGCGCCACCAGGCCTGGCTGGACGTGGCGCGCTTCTTCCTCGCCCGCATCCTGCCGCAGAGCGTGGCGCTCGACCTCGCCCTGTCCGAGGGCGCGGCACCGCTCCTGGCCCTGGCCGAGGAGGCCTACTGAGGGCGCCTCGCGCGCCCGACCGCGACACCGCCTAGCCTGCCCGCGCCCGCTGACACCGCCGAGCAAACAAGAAACGTCATCAGGGAGGAAACACGATGCGAGGGCTGATGATGGACGTGCCGCTGCTGGTGCCATCGCTGCTGCGCCATGCCGCGGAGTTCCACGCCGACACCGAGATCGTCTCGCGCACCGTCGAGGGGCCTCTCCACCGCACCACCTATGCTGGGCTTCATGCCCGGGCGCAGCGCCTGGCCAACGCGCTCGTGGCGCTCGGCCTCGAGCCGGGGGACCGTGTCGGCACCCTGGCCTGGAACGGCTACCGGCACATGGAGATCTACTATGCCGTGGCCGGCGCCGGCATGGTCTGCCACACCATCAACCCGCGCCTCTTTCCCGAGCAGATCGCCGGCATCATCGACCATGCGCGGGACTCGGTGCTCTGCGTCGATCTTACCTTCATGCCGCTGCTGCAGGGCCTGGCCGGGCGGCTCGGCGCGGTGCGGGCCATCGTGGTGATGACGGATGCGGCCCACATGCCGCCTGAGCCCGAGGGCCTGCCGCCCTTCCTCTGCTACGAGGAACTGCTGGCCGACCAGCCCGACCACTTCGACTGGCTCGCCCTGGACGAGAACGAGGCGTGCAGCCTCTGCTACACCTCCGGCACCACCGGCGCGCCGAAGGGCGTGCTCTACAGCCACCGCGCCACGGTGCTGCACGCCATGGCCTCGGCCCTGCCGGACGTGTTCAACATCAGCGCCACTTCGGTGGTGATGCCGGTGGTGCCGATGTTCCACGTCAATGCCTGGGGCCTCCCCTATGCCGCGGCGATGGTGGGCGCCAAGCTGGTGCTGCCGGGCCCGAAGCTCGACGGCGCCAGCCTGCACGAGCTGATCGCAGCCGAGGGCGTCACCTTCTCGGCCGGCGTGCCCACGGTCTGGATGGCGCTGCTGGACTGGATGGCGGCGAACGGCCAGGGCCCCGGCACGCTGAAGCGCGTCGGCATCGGCGGCTCGGCCTGCCCGGCGGTGATGATCGAGCGCTTCGAGAACATGGGCGTCTCGGTGCTGCATGCCTGGGGCATGACGGAAACGACGCCGATCGGCCTCGCCGCCTCGCCCAAGGCGAAGCACCGGAATGCGACGCCCGCCGAGCGCCTGGCGCTGTCCGGCAAGCAGGGCCGGCCGCTCTACGGCATGGCGTTCCGCATCGTCGATGCCGAGGGGCGTGACGTGCCGCGCGACGGCCGCGCCTTCGGCCGCATGCTGGTGCGCGGCCCCTGGGTCGCCGCCGCCTATCACGAGACACCCGACAGTCCGGCCCATGCCATCCCCGGCTGGTTCGACACGGGCGACGTGGTGACGATGGACGCCGATGGGTATGTCACCATCGTCGACCGCACCAAGGACGTCATCAAGTCCGGTGGGGAGTGGATCAGCTCGATCGAGCTGGAGAACATCGCGGTCGCGCATCCTGCCGTGCAAGAAGCCGCGGCCGTCGCGCGGCCCGACCCGAAATGGGGCGAGCGGCCGCTGCTGGTGGTGGTGCTGCGCCCCGGCGCGAGCCTCACCGCAGACGAGATGCGCGCGCATTTCGAGGGGCGCGTGGCGCGCTGGTGCATCCCCGACGACATCCGCATCGTCGAGGAACTGCCGCATACGGCGACGGGCAAGCTGCTCAAGTTCCGTATCCGGCAGCTCTACGCGCAAACGGAGAAGGCCTGAGAAACGCCAGGGAGTGCCGGCCGTCCTCGCCGGCCGGCGGACCAGAAAAGAAAACAGGGAGCGCAGCGTCAGATGAGCCTTTCCATTCCGCGTCGCCATCTGCTGGCCGGCACGGGCGCCGGCCTGCTCGCCGGCCGCGCCGCCCGCGCCCAGGCGAGGCAGACCATCCGCATCGGCGTGCTGACCGACATGTCCGGGCCCTATCGCGACCCCACGGGGCCGGGCAGCGTCGCCTGCGCCCGGCAGGCGGCCGAGGAGTTCATGGCGGCGCATCCGGGCATCACCGTCGAGGTGCTCTCGGCCGACCACCAGAACCGCGCCGACACCGGCTCCACCATCGCCCGCCGCTGGTACGACCAGGACGGGGTGGACATGATCCTGGACGTGCCGACCTCCTCCGTGGCGCTCGCCGTGGCCGGCGTGACGCGCGACAAGGACAAGGTCTTCGTCAATTCCGGCGCCGCCACCACCGACCTGCACGGCGCCCAGTGCAACCCCAACACCGTGCACTGGACCTACGACACCTACATGCTGGCCAAGTCCACCGGTGGTGCGCTGACCCGCGCGGGCGGCGACAGCTGGTACTTCATCACCGCCGACTACACCTTCGGCCATCACCTGCAGCGCGACACGGGCCGCTTCGTCGAGGAGGCGGGCGGCAAGGTGCTGGGCGGAGCGCGCTACCCCTTCCCGTCCACCACGGATTTCTCCTCCTACCTGGTGCAGGCGCAGGCGAGCCGCGCCAAGATCATCGGCCTTGCCAATGCGGGCGCGGACACGGTGAACGCGGTGAAGCAGGCGCGCGAGTTCGGCCTGACGCGCCGCGCCAAGCTGGCCACGCTGCTGATGGCCATCGCGGATGTGCATGGCCTCGGCCTGGAGAATGCCCAGGGGCTGCTGCTGACGGAGAGCTTCTACTGGGACCTGAACGACCGCACGCGCGCCTTCGCCCGCCGCGTGACGCCGAAGATGCCGGCTGGCCTGCCCATGGGGATGATCCATGCCGGGTGCTATGCCGGCGCGCTGCACTACCTGAAGGCCGTGGCCGATCTCGGACCCGAGGCGGCGCGGCGCTCCGGCCGCGCGGTGGTGGAGCGGATGAAGGCCATGCCCACGGATGACGATGCCTTCGGCGCCGGCACCATCCGCGCCGATGGCCGCAAGCTGCACCCCTCCTACCTGTTCGAGGTGAAGTCGCCGCAGGAAAGCAAGGGGCCGTTCGACTACTATAAGCTGGTGCAGACCACCACGGCCGAGGAAGCCTTTCGCCCCATGGCCGAGGGCGGCTGCGCGATGACGCGGGCCTGATCGGGCAGCCGCTTGGGAGAAGGTGGCGGGTGGCGCTAGAAGGGCGCCGCCCCGGCGGCCTCCTGACCGCGCGGGGGGAGAGACACGCCATGCCACCCTTCCCGCTCCCCGAAGGCTGGTGGCCATGAGAGCCATCGCCACCAGCCTGGTGCTGCCGCTGCGGCAGCTCACCCATCCAGGATTCCGCGCGCCGCTGCTGAAAGGATTGGGGCTATCGATCCTGGCCTTTGCCGGCCTGGCCTGGCTGGCCGATTGGGGCGTGGGCGTGCTGGCAGGCGGCGAGGGCTGGCTGGCCACCCTGGCCGGGCTGCTGGGAGGAGCCCTGGTGCTGGTGGGCGCCATCTGGCTGTTCGTGCCGGTCCTGCTGGCGCTCACCAGCCTGTTTGTCGATGAGGTGGCAGAGGCGGTGGAGCGCCGCTTCTATCCAGGCCTGCCACCCGCCGGAGGCGCTTCGCTTCCGGCGCAGGTCTGGGCCAGCCTACGCATGTCGGTGCGGCTGCTGGCGCTCAGCCTGCTGATCCTGCCGTTGGGGCTGGTGGCTCCGCCGGTGGGGGTGGTGCTGTTCTGGGCGGTGGCGGCCGTCTCGATGGGGTACGGCCTGTTCGACGGCGTGGCACAGCGCCGCTTGCCGGTGGCAGAGGCCAATGCGCTACGCCGTGCCCGCCGCACGGAAGTGCTGGCTCTGGGCGGCGTTCTGGCGGCGCTGGCGGTGGTGCCTATAGCGAACCTACTGGTGCCGGTGCTGGGCACCGCCGCCATGACCCACCTCTTCCACCGGCGCCCCGATGGCGCTCCGGCCCCGCGGGGTTGAGTGGGCTGCTCCGGCGCTTCCCAGAAGCGGGACAAGCAGCGGTTTGCAGCTTCCTCATGCAGAAACGCCGAGCGCTGTCCCTTCTGGGGGCAGTGCTCGGCGTTTTTGAAT
>NZ_PDNU01000020.1 GCF_002631185.1 Teichococcus rhizosphaerae
ACCGCCGTCACCCTGGCGCTGGGCTACCTGCTGATCCGCTGGGCGATGGGCTTCATCGACTGGGCCTTCGTCAACGCCATCTGGTCCGTGCCGGTCACGGCGCAGGGCGCGCAGACCCAGGCCTGCCGCGCCCTCAACGGCACCGGCGCCTGCTGGGCGGTGGTGACCGAGAAGCACCGCTTCATCCTGTTCGGCACATACCCCTATGAGGAGCACTGGCGGCCGGCCGTCTGCGTCGCGCTGTTCATCGGGCTCTACATCGTCTCCGCCATGCGGCGCTTCTGGCGCCCGGCCCTGGCGCTGGTCTGGCTGGCCACGCTGGCGCTCATCGGCGTGCTGATGTGGGGCGGCGTGTTCGGCCTCTCCTACGTGCCGCAGGAGCGCTGGGGCGGCCTCGTCATCACCCTGATCCTGGCCACCTTCGGCATCGCCCTGGCCTTTCCGCTCTCCATCCTGGTGGCGCTCGGCCGGCGCTCGCGCATGCCCGCCATCAAGACGCTCTGCATCCTGTATGTGGAGCTGATCCGCGGCGTGCCGCTGATCTCCCTGCTGTTCATGGCCAGCGTCATGTTCCCCCTCTTCCTCCCCGAGGGCATGAACATCGACAAGCTGCTGCGCGCGCAGATCGCCATCATCCTCTTCGCCGCCGCCTACCTGGCCGAGGTGGTGCGCGCCGGCCTGCAGGCCCT
>NZ_PDNU01000021.1 GCF_002631185.1 Teichococcus rhizosphaerae
AAGAAGCCTTATCGATACACGGTTAAAAGTTAAATTGTCTGAGGATTCCGACTGGGATCGAATAGAAGATAATAGTCTTATGCGAGGTTCTCAGAAGAAATGGGATCATATTTTGGCTAGAACTTTTTTAAGACCGCGCGACGTCATTAGTTTTTTAAACTCTAGTCTTGATGAATTTAAAAAAAGAAATCAAAATGACAATGCCCTTACGAATAAAGATATTGTTAATTCAAGAAACGAATACTCTCTTTATCTGAAAAGAGAATTAGATGACGAAATAGTTCCTCATTGGCCTCTCTGGGAAGAAGCTCTGCAAGCTTGCTCGGCGATTTCGACGCTTACTTTTGATAGATCAGATTTTGTCAAAGAATACGACAGAAGAAAAACGAAAAAAAATGAGATAAACTCAGCTGAAGCACTTGCCTTGCTCTATAGATTTTCAGTGATCGGATATGAGAGACGTAGTGGATATGGAGGCTCTTCGTGGGCTTTCCAATACACAGACCCAGAAGCGGGTTGGGATAATGGAGCAGCAAGATTTAAGGTGCATTTGGGACTCAAAGAATATGCTAAGTTGCGGGAGGTAAGGCAGTAGAATTAAAATATTATGCAGCGCAAATAACAATAAATACTTGCGCTGCAACAAGTTCTATTTATTTTTCACATTCATCGCCACCGTATATTCATCCGCCCGCGCCTCGTAGGTTAGCCCGCCGCGCATCGCCCAGATGTTCTTCTGCATGTGCAGCGTGATCAGCCCCACATCCTCCATGGCCACGCGCATCGCCTGCTTGAAGATGTCCTCGCGCTTCTCGTCATCCGCCGTGCGCAGGCCCTCCTCCACCAGCCGGTCCACCTCCTTGTTGGAGTAGCCGCTGAAGTTGACGGTGCCGAACCCCTTCTCGGGGATGCGCGTCGTCAGGTTGCCGCGCAGCGCCGAGGAGGGCTCGCCTGAGGTCGCCCAGCCGATCAGCATCGCCGACATGTCGTTCCGCGCCTGGCGCTGCGCCAGCACGGAGAAGGGCATGGCGTCCACCGTGGTCTTCACCCCGATGCGCTGCCACATCTGGCCGATGGCCTGGATGATCTGCGCGTCGTTCACGTAGCGGTTGTTCGGCCCGATCAGCGTGATGCTGAAGCCGTTGGGGAAGCCCGCCTCGGCCAGCAGGGCGCGGGCGCGGTCGGGCTCGTAGGGCGGCGCCTTGATGTCCTCGGCCCAGCCATTGGCGCCGGGCGGCATCATCTGGCCGGAGGGCGTGCCGGCCCCCTGCATGATGCGGTCCACGATGGCCTGGCGGTTGATGCCGAGCGAGAGCGCCCGGCGCACCCGCACGTCGCGCAGCGGGTTGCGGTCCAGCTTCTCGCCGTTCGGCCCGGTCAGGTAGGGCGAGACGTCGTGCGCCGTGTCGATCTTGAGGTAGATGGCGCGCAGGCTCGGGATCTCGGAGAAGGCGATGCCCTGGGTGGCGCGCAGGCGCGGCGTGTCGGCCGGCGGCACCACGTCGATCAGCTGCACGTCGCCCGAGAGCAGCGCCGCCACGCGCACGCCGTCATTGCTGATGAAGCGGTAGGTCACCTGGCGCCAGTCCGGCTTCTCGCCCCAGTACTCCTCGTTGCGGGTCATCACCACGCGGTCGTCGGGGGTGAAGCTCTGCAGCCGGAACGGGCCGGTGCCGACGATCGCGCGGCCGTTGTTGAAGTCGCCCGTGCCGGCGGTCTCCATCGTCTTGGAGATGATGAAGACGTTGTTCAGGTCCTGCGGCAGCAGCGGATAGACCGAGGCGGTCTTGAAGCGGATGGTGTGCGGGTCCACCACCTCGTGCCCGATGATGGCGCGGGTGTAGATGGAGAAGGAGCCCGGGCTGTTCACCACGGCGGGGATGCGCTTGAGGGTGGCCACCACGTCCTCGGCGGTGAACTCGTGCCCGTCGCTGAACTTCACGCCCTTCCGCAGCTTGAACTCCCAGGTCGTGTCGTCGAGCATCGACCAGGATTCGGCAAGGCCCGGCTCCAGCTGCGCCTTGGCGTTGCGGGAGACGAGCTTATCGAAGAAGTGCTCGGCCACCATGTTGTTGGGGGAGAGCGTGTGGTAGTGCGGGTCCAGCGAGCTGGGCGGGGCGGCGACGGCCAGGCTCAGCGTGTCCGCCCCTTGGGCGGCGGCGGGGGTGGCGCCGGGCAGGGCGCCGCCGGCCAGGGCCAGGGCCGTGCCGGCCAGCAGGGCCCGGCGGCGCAGGAAGGCGCGGTTGGCTGTGCTTTGCATGTCAGGCGTCTCTCCAGAGGAAGCGGTGGCCATGGGAGGTGGTGACGTGGTGGCGGGCAGTCCCTGTGCGTCGCCTTGTGGCCGGCGATCGGCCATGATTGCCGCATGCCGGGAAGGGATGCGTCAACGCCTTCCTGGCCAGGATGCCGACATTCCGCGCGGCCGCCGCCGGACGGGGAGAGGATGAGCAACGTCAACGCCTTCGAGGGCCGGCCGGAGAAGCTGGCCCGCTGGGACACGCGCTATATCGGCCTGGCGCACCACATCGCGCAGTGGTCGAAGGACCCGCGCGCCAAGGTGGGGGCGGTGCTGGTGAACCAGCCGCGGGCGCGCATCGTCGCCACCGGCTTCAACGGCTTCCCCTCCAATGTGGAGGACAGCGCCGAGCGGCTGCAGGACAAGGCCACCAAGCTGCGCATGATGGTGCATGCCGAGCAGAACGCGCTGCTCCACGCCGGCCACGACGCGCGCGGCTGCGATGCCTATGTGGTGGGCAAGCCGGTGTGCAACACCTGCGCCACGCTGCTGATCCAGGCGGGGGTGAGGCGCGTGGTGGCCGCCGCCCCGCGCGAGGGCACCGCCTCCTACTGGGACCGGGTGGGGCTGCTTTCCATCGCCATGCTGCGGGAGGCGGGGGTGGAGTTCACCCCCATCAGCGGCGACCAGCTCGACGCGCTGGGCCTCAACCGGGAGGAGGCGCGCGCGGCGGAGGACCCGCTTGCCACCCTCCAGGCGGAGTTCGATTTCGGCGCGGGGGTGGCCTTCCCGCGGCCGGGCGGCGGGGAGGGCGGCGGCTGATCAGTCGTGGCGGAACTCGGGCATCTGCCGCAGCGTCTCCTCCGTCGCCCCCGGCAGCACCCAGCGCTCGCTGTGCTGCAGGCGGCTGAAGGGCACGGCCACCAGCCGCTCCCCCATGCCGAGGAAGCCGCCCGTCCCGATGACGACGGTGATGCCGCCTTCGGGGGTGAAGATCAGGTCCTCCACCTTGCCGAGGACGTTGTTCTCCGAGCTGGCGATGTCGGCGCCCAGGAGGCGGCTGGCGCGCCAGCGCCCGCCATCGAGGGAGCGGGTGGCGTTGCCCGGCAGGGGCACGCTCCGCTCCGGCGTCATGTCGCCGGGCGCCACGCTGGCGGCGGGGTTGACGCGGCCGCCGGGGCCTTCCGTTTCCGGGCCCTGGGTGCGGCTGTCCCGCGTGTGGGGGCCCTGGGGCTGGCCGCCCTGCGGCTCGCCGGTCCCGCTCTGGCCGCTGGGGGCCTGGGGGCTTTGGTTGCCCTGGCCGGCCGGGGGCTGGCCAGGCTGTTCCGGCGCGGCGGCCGGAGCCGGAGCGGGAGCCGGAGCCGGGGAGGGCGTTGGAGCGGGGGCCGGAGCCTGGGCGAAAGCGGGGGCGGCGCCCAGCAGCGCGAGGGTGGCCAGCAGCGGAAGCGGAGAGCGGGGGGTCATGCCTCTAGCCTCTGTGTCGCGGAATTCGGGGGTCGCGGAATTCGGGGGTCGCGGAGTTCGGGGGTCGCGGGTGTCCGGGCGGGGGATGGCTCCACAACCCGGCGGGGCGGCCCCGGGTTTCGGGCCGGCGCGCTCCCCGCGGGCGGCGCGTGGCAGGGCTGCGCCGGGTAGGTTTTGTCGCAGGCGCGCGCTATATGCGCTTTTTTCGCCAGGGGTTGATCGAGTGAGCGCGTCGGAGCAGATGGAAACCGTGGCCAGCGAGACCGCCACCGAGGCCGGGCGCCGGCGCACCTTTGCCATCATCGCCCACCCCGATGCCGGCAAGACCACCCTGACCGAGCAGCTCCTGCTGCTGGGCGGCGCCATCCAGATCGCGGGCGCCGTGCGCGCCAAGGGCGAGCGGCGGCGGACCCGCTCGGACTGGATGAAGATCGAGCAGGACCGCGGCATCTCGGTCGCGACCTCGGTGATGACCTTCGAATATGCCGGCCAGGTGTTCAACCTGCTGGACACGCCGGGCCACGAGGACTTCTCCGAGGACACCTACCGCACCCTCTCGGCGGTGGACGCGGCGGTGATGGTGATCGACGCCGCCAAGGGCATCGAGGCGCAGACCCGCAAGCTGTTCGAGGTCTGCCGGATGCGCGACATCCCCATCGTCACCTTCATCAACAAGATGGACCGCGAGGCCAGAGAGCCGCTGGAGCTGCTCGACGAGATCGAGAAGACGCTCGCGCTCGACGTGACGCCGGCCACCTGGCCGGTGGGCTCGGGCGGCACCTTCGCGGGCGTCTATGACCGGCACGACAACAGCCTGCGCCTGATCGCCGAGGGCGGCGAGCGGCGCGAGGCGCTGGAGGGGCCGGAGGATGCGCGCATCGACGCGCTGCTGCCGCACGGCCAGGGCGACGTGCTGCGGGAAGGCATGGAGCTGGCCTCCGTCTATCCCGAGTTCGCGCTGGAAAGCTTCCGCGAGGGGCACCTGACGCCGGTCTATTTCGGCTCGGCACTGCGCGGCTTCGGGGTGCGCCACCTGCTGGACGGCCTCGCCCAGTTCGCGCCCCCCCCCTCCGCCCGCCGCGCCGACACGCGGGTGGTGGCGCCGGAGGAGGAGAAGCTCACCGGCTTCGTCTTCAAGATCCAGGCCAACACCGACCTCAACCACCGCGACCGCGTGGCCTTCCTGCGCATCTGCTCGGGCAAGCTGCGCAAGGGCGCCCGGCTGAGGCAGGTGCGCACCGGCAAGAGCATCCCCGTCAACGCGCCGCTGTTCTTCTTCGCCAAGGAGCGGCAGGTGGCGGAGGAGGCCTGGCCGGGCGACGTGGTGGGCATCGCCAACCACGGCGTGCTGCGCATCGGCGACACGCTGACCGATGGCGAGGCGCTGAACTTCCGCGGCGTGCCCTCCTTCGCGCCCGAGATCCTGCGCCGCGTGCGGCTCGACGACCCGATGCTGGCCAAGAAGCTGCGCAAGGCGCTCGACCAGCTCGCCGATGAGGGCGTGGTGCAGGTGTTCCGCCCGCTGGACGGCAGCCAGCCGGTGGTGGGCGTGGTCGGCCAGCTCCAGCTCGACGTGCTGAGCAGCCGCATCCAGGCGGAATACGGGGTGCACATCACCTTCGAGAGCACCTCCTGGTCCACCATGCGCTGGGTGGCGCCGAAGGAGGACGGGCCGCAGGACCGCGCGGCGCTGGACCGCTTCCTGCGCACCGCGCCGAGCCAGATGGCCGAGGACCACGACAATGAGCCCGTGGCCTTCTTCAGCTCGGAATGGGGCCGCAAGCGCGCCGAGGAGGAGTGGCCGCAGCTGAGGTTCCTGGCGCTGCGCGAGCAGCACGGGGTGGAGCAGGCCGCCCCCGCCGCCTGAGCCGGCGCCGGCGCGCCGGCCTTTCCGGCCGCTCTCCCGCGCCCGGCCCGCCAGAGGAGCGGCCGAGGCGCAGCTTCATGTTTCGAATCCGGAACGAGACATGCTATGTCCCACCCGGTGGAGGCGCGCTGACGGGAGGGCGGGCGGCATGGTGGCGCGGGAGGGCGGGACCGACAGGCTGTGGGCGGTGGCCGAGGCCTATGAGCCCTATGTCGGACGCTGGAGCCGGCGGGTCGCGGCGGTGTTTCTCGACCAGCTCGGCGTCGCGCCGGGTGCCCGCTGGGTGGATGTCGGCTGCGGCACCGGGGCGCTCACCGGCGCCATCCTCGGCCGCTGCGACCCGCTCTCGGTGGTGGGGATCGACCGGTCGGAGGCCTTCCTGGCCTATGCCCGGCACCGGCTGCCCGATCCGCGCCTCACCTTCCGCCAGGGCGATGCCCAGGCGCTGCCGGTCCCCGATGCGGGCTGCGACGCGGTGGTGAGCGGGCTGGCGCTGAACTTCGTGCCGGACCAGCCGCGGGCGGTGGCGGAGATGCGCCGCGTCCTGCCGCCGGGCGGGCGCGGCGCCGCCTATGTCTGGGACTATGCCGAGGGCATGCAGATGATGCGCCGGTTCTGGGACGCCGCCGCCGCGCTGGACCCGGCGGGCGCCAGCGAGCGGGACGAGGCGCTGCGCTTCGCGCTCTGCCGCCCGGAGCCGCTGCGGACGCTGTTCGAGGGGGGCGGGTTCCATGGCGTGTCGGTGGCGGCCATCGAGGTGCCGACCGTGTTCCGCGACTTCGAGGACTACTGGACGCCGTTTCTCGGCGGGGGCGCGCCCGCGCCGGCCTATTGCCTGTCGCTCGGCGAGGGGCGCCGGGCGGCGCTGCGGGAGCGGCTGCGCGCTTCCCTGCCCGTGGCGCCCGATGGCAGCATCCGCCTCTCGGCCCGCGCCTGGATGGTGCGGGGGACCGCCTGAGCGGCCGCCCCCTCCCGGGCCGGGATGGGCGGCCCCGCCGGGCCGCTTCCCCGCTGGCGCCCGCTCTCAGCCAGTGGCGGCGGCGCCGGCCGTGGCGGGCGGCGCGGCGTCCCGCGGGAGGCGGTTCATCCGCCATTGCCGCTGCACCTCCTCGTTCACCGCCCCCGCCGTCTGGCCCGGGGAAACGACGACCACCGCGCCGTTCAGGCGGAAGCGGTAGGGCACGTTGTGGCGGTTCGCCTTTTCCACGCAGCGGTTGATGATGTGGGGCAGGTAGTCGGTTTCCGCCGTGGGGTAGTCCTCCACATGGTCGCCCATGGCCGCCTCCCTTTGTTGCGGCGGACAGCCTAGCCAGGCGCGGCGGCGGGGCCGTTCAGATCTTGGCGAGCATCGGCCGCGAGCAGCCTCTCGATCTCGCTCCGCAGCTTCTCCGGCGCCGTGGCGGGGGCGAAGCGGCCCGCCACCCGGCCCTGGCGGTCGATCAGGAACTTGGTGAAGTTCCACTTGATGGCCTCGGTGCCCAGCACCCCCGGCTTCTGCGCCTTGAGGTGGCGGAACAGCGGGTGCGCGCCCTCGCCATTCACCTCCACCTTGGCGAAAAGGGGGAAGGTGGCGTTGAAGCGCGTCTCGCAGAACTGCGCGATGCTGGCCTCGTCGCCCGGCTCCTGGCCGCCGAACTGGTTGCAGGGGAAGGCCAGCACGCTGAAGCCGCGCGGCCCGTAGTCGCGCTGCAGCGCCTCCAGCCCCGCATATTGCGGCGTGAAGCCGCAGGCGCTGGCGGTGTTGACCACCAGCAGCACCTGGCCCGCGAACTCGGCGAGCGGCGTTTCGCGCCCATCGGCCCGGCGCGCGGAAAAGGCGGAAAGGGGCGGTGCGGCCATGCGCGGTGTCTCCTGGAGCGGGATGATCGTCGGGCGCTCATATATGGCGCCGGCGCCGGCGCGCATCCCGGCCTTCCGCTTCCCCAGGCCTTCTGCTTCCCCGTGGCCTACTTCCCTCCCTGCCGGGTGATGTAGATGGCGCTGCCCACGATCAGCGCGGCCCCCGCCAGCAGCCAGCCATCGACCGCCTCGGCGAAGAGCAGCGCGCCGGCCGCGGCGGCGAAGATCAGCCGCACATAGGAGATGGGCGCCACCGCCGAGGCATCGGCCAGGCGCAGCGCGTTGATCCAGAGGTGCATCCCCGCCGGGCCGAGCAGCCCCGCCCCCACCAGGAGGAGGAAGTTGGTCCAGCCCGGCCAGGCGAGGCCCGGCAGCGCCAGGGGCAGCGTGCCGGCCGTGGCGATCAGGCCGATATAGAGCATGATCGTCTCGGTGCGCTCGGTGCGGGCCAGGGCCTTGGTGGTCAGCACGATGCCGGCGCCGAACAGCGCCGAGCCGAGCGAGGCGGCCAGCGGCCAGCCGATGGGCAGCACGCCCGGCCGCACCACCAGCAGCACGCCGAGGAAGCCCGCCAGCGTGGCCATCCAGCGCCGGCGGCCCACGCGCTCGCGCAGCAGCGGGCCGGCCAGGGCGGTGACGAACAGCACGGAGGTGAAGGACAGCACCGTGGCGGTGGCCAGCGGCAGCCGCGCGAAGCCCACATAGTAGAGCCCCCAGCTGACGAAGCTGAGCACGCCGCGCAGCCCCTGCATCAGCGGCTGGCGGGTGCGCAGCAGCCCCATCCCCTCGCGGCTCCAGGCGGGCAGCACCCAGGCGACCTGCCCCAGCGTGCGCGCCAGCAGGATGGTGGCGACGGGCACCTCCGTCATGAGCTTCACCAGCACCGTCTCCAGGTTGAAGACGAAGGCGGCGATGGTGGCGAGCAGCGCGGCGCGCAGCAGCGGGGAGGGCGGTGCCGCGGCCAGGGGCGGCGGGCTCACCGGCGGCGCGCCTCGGCCACGCTCACCAGCACGGCGCCGGCCAGCACCACGGCGGCGCCCGCCCAGGCCATGCCGTCCGGCGCCTCGGCGTAGAGCAGCCAGCCGGCGCCCGCCAGCACCGGCAGCCGCAGGTACTGGAAGGGCGCGACGGCCGAGGCCTCGCCGGCGCGGAAGGCCTCGGTGGTCAGCCACAGGATGCCGGGCGTCACCAGCCCCAGCAGCGCCAGCCCCGCCAGGTCCACGCCGCCGAGCGGCCGCCACTGCCACAGCGCCAGCGGCAGGGTGCCGATCGAGGTGATGATGCCGACCCAGCCGATGATGGTGAGCGTGCCCTCGGAGCGCGTCAGCACGCGCGAGGAGAGGGTGATGCCGCACCAGGTGGCCGCCGCCCCCAGCGCCACCGCGACACCGGGGAGGGAGGTTCCCGCCCCCGTCCCTTCCCACGGCCGCAGCATCGCCGCGATGCCGGCCAGCCCCACCAGCGTGCCCGCCCAGCGCGCGGCGCCCACCCGCTCGCGCAGCACGGGGCCGGCCAGCAGGGTGGTGAACATGACGTTGGTGAAGGACAGCACCGTGGCGGTGGCGAGGTCGAGCAGCGTCAGCGAGACATAGTAGAGGCCCCAGGTGAGCAGCGAGCAGACGCCGCGCAGCGCGTGCAGCGCGGGCCGCGCCGTGCGCAGCACGCCGGGGCCGGCGGCCAGCAGCGCCGGCGCCACCCAGACGACCTGCCCCAGGCAGCGGAACAGCAATTGCGTGGAGAGGGGGATGCCGCGGGCGGTGAGCCAGCGGATCATCAATGCCTCATAGGCGAAGAGCAGCGCCGCGCCGGCCATCAGGGCGGCGCCGCGCAAATTGCCGGGCAGGGTCATGACGCGGGCCACAATGGCCGCAAGTGGCGGGCGCCAAAAGGGGCGGGGCGCGGGAATCCGCCAGGGCGGCGCCTGCCGCGCGCCGGGAAGCGGGGGCGGGGGGCGGGTTGACGCCTCCCGGCGCCGCGCCCAGCTTGCCCGGCTGGCAGCCCGGCGGGCGGAAGAAGGGGAATCGGTCATGGCCCTCAAGCAGGCCCTCAAGCAGGACAGCGCGGCGGCGGACGGGATGGCGGGGCCGGTCCTGGTGTGGGGGGCGGGCGCCATCGGCGGCACGGTGGGGGCGGCGCTGGTGCGCGCCGGCCATGCCGTGGTGTTCGTGGACATCGAGGCGGAACATGTGGCCGCCATCCGCGACCCGGCGCGCGGCCTGGCGATCGAGGGGCCGCTGGAGAACTACACGGTCCACGCGCCCGCCTTCACGCCCGAGGCGCTGCGCGGCCGCTTCCGCCGCGTGCTGCTCTGCGTCAAGGCGCAGCACACCGAGGCCGCGGCGCGCGCCCTGCTGCCGCACCTGGCCGAGGACGGCTTCGTGGTGTCCCTGCAGAACGGGCTGTGCGAGCCGATCATCGCCCACGTGGTGGGGGAGGCGCGCACCGTCGGCGCCTTCGTCAACTTCAGCGCGGACTGGCTGGGGCCGGGGCGGGTGCTGTATGGCGGGCGCGGCGCCGTGGTGCTGGGCGAGCTGGACGGCACGGAAACGCCGCGGCTGGAGGCGCTGCACCGGCTGCTGCGGGTGTTCGAGCCCGACGCCATCACCACCCCCAACCTCGCGGGCTATCTCTGGGGCAAGCTCGGCTATGGCGCGCTGCTCTTCGCCCAGGCGGTGGGGGAGAAGGGCATCGCCGACTGCCTGGAGCGCGCGGAGCTGCTGCCGCTGTGGCGGGCGCTCGGCGGCGAGGTGATGCGCGTGGCGGCGGCCGAGGGCGTGGTGCCGCGCGGCTTCAACGGCTTCGACCCCGCGGCCTTCGCCCCCGGCGGGACGGAGGCGGCGGCGCGGGCCAGCGTGGCGGCGATGGTCGCCTTCAACCGCCCCAACGCCAAGACCCATTCCGGCATCTGGCGCGACCTGTGGGTGCGCCGCCGCACCACCGAGGTGGACGCGCAGCTCGCCCCCGTGGCCGAGGCGGGGCGCCGCCACGGCATCCCCACCCCCGCGCTGGACCGGCTGATCGGCCAGGTCCACGAATGCGAGCGCGGCACCCGCGCCATGAGCGACGCCAACCTGCTGGAGATGCTGCCCGCATGAACATCCGCTTCGACAATGTGGTGGTCGCCGTCACCGGCGCCGGCCACGGCTTCGGCCGCGTCATCGCGCGGGACTTCGCGGCGATGGGCGCGCGCGTCTTCGCCTGCGACCTCTCGGCCGGGGAGCTGGCCGAGACCGCCGGCGCGCGCGGCATCGCGACCGAGGCCTTCGACCTCACCGCCCCCGGCGCCGCGCGCGACTGGATCGGCCGCGTCTCGGCGGCGGCGGGTGCCCCCGTGGGCGTGCTGGTGGCCAATGCGGGCGGCGTGCGCGGCCAGGTGATGCGCCCTGTGGACGAGGTGCCGGAAGCCGACTGGCACGCCATCTTCGACATCAACCTGCATGCCTGCTTCAACCTCTGCGCCGCCGCCGCGCCGGGGATGAAGCAGGCCGGGCGGGGCGCCATCGTCACCATCTCCTCGGGCGCCGGGCTGCAGCGCAGCCTGACCGGCATCCAGGCCTATTGCGCCGCCAAGCACGGGCTGGTGGGGCTGACGCGGCAGCTGGCGCATGAGCTCGGGCCGCACGGCATCCGGGTCAACTCGGTGGCGCCGGGCTTCATCCCCTCCAACCCCGCCTCCATCGCCCAGTTCGAGAGCTATGGCGCCGAGGGGCAGCGGCGGCTGGTGGAGGGCATCGCGCTGCGCCGGCTCGGCGAGGCGCAGGACATCGCCGACGCCGTGACCTTCCTGGCCAGCGACCGCGCCAAGTGGATCAGCGGCCAGATCCTCAGCGTGGATGGCGGAAAATAGGCCGGAGCGCCGCCGCGCCTCGCATTTAATGAGGCCTGTCACGAAAACTTGGCATTAAGCCGCGTTAATGACCGATATAGAAGCTGATGCTGCCCGGCGGCCGGCGCCAGGGGCATCTCTCCTCCTGGCCTGTCCCCTGGTTCCGGGCGGCGAAAGGCGCCCGGCAAGCATCATGGAAAGGAGCGGCGAACCTGATGAGATCGGCGAGGAACGGCGCGGCCAGGGGGATCCGCTTCGCGGATTTCGACCATACCCTGTTTGCCTGCAACAGCACCGAGCTGTTCATCGCCTCCTGCAAGCCGGTCCTGCTGGTGGCCGTGCTGGACCTGCTCATCCGCCGCTGCGTGCCCTGGCAGCTGGTCGGGCTCCAGCAGTGGTTCCGGCTGCGGGACTTCGCCTGCTGCTTCTGCATCCTGCTGCTGATGCCCTGGAACCTGCTGATCTGGCGGCGCGCCGCGCCCGGGCTGTATGCGCGGCTGGAAAGCGCCGCGGTGGCGGAGCGGCTGCGCCGGGCCGACCCGCGCGACGTCGTCATCGTCTCCTTCGGCATGACCTTCGTGATCCGCCACCTGCTGCGCGGCAGCCCCTGGCAGGATTGCCGGCTGATCGCCACGCCATGGCTGCCGGGGTGGCGCCACTTCCGCAGCGGCAAGCTGCACCTGGTGGCGCCGCATTTCAGCGCGGCCGAGATCGCCCGCGCCTGGTTCATCACCGATTCCCGCGATGACGGCGACCTGCTGGCGGCGGTGGGGGAGGGGGAGCTGATCACCCCCCAGGGCGAGCCCTTCCGCGCCTCGGAGCGGCTCTACCTGCCGCTGCGCTACACCGCCGCGGCCAAGTACACGCGCTCCTATGTGCTCGACCAGATCCTGCTGGTGGACATCCTGCTGCTGGCGCTCAGCCTCGGCACCAGCCCGGATGCGCTGCTGGCGGCGCTGTGCTGCGTGCCCTTCCTGACCCTGTCGCTGATGTGCGTCTACGAGATCGGCTACTACGAGAACGACATGGTGGCCGCGCGAAAGGAGAAGTCGCCGACGCTGCGGTGCGAGGCGGCGAACTTCCGCGACTTCCCGATCGAGCCCAATGCCTGGATCTGGGCGGCGGCGAGCGGCGCGGCGGGGCTGGCCATGGCGCATGGGATGGGGCTGCTCGGGCCGCTCGGCCTCGGCCTCGGCGGGGCGTGCTGGGCCGCCATGCTGCTGGCGCAGCGCGCGGTCTTCTACCTCTACAACCGCCGCACGCCGAAATCCCGGATGCTGCTCTATCCGGTGCTCAACATGCTGAAGTTCGCGCCGGTCTTCGTGCTGATGCCGCCCACCAAGCTGGGCGTGGTGCTGGCCCTCAGCCAGGTGATGACGATGTGGGCTGTCTACATCACCTACCGCCATGGCGGCGACCACACCAAGATCCGCAAGGAAAGCCTGCGGCTGGTGCTGTTCGGCATCGGCGTCGTGCTGCTGCTCAGCAGCGCCCCCCTTGCCGGTCTGGGCGGCGGGTTCCAGCTCGGCATGATCACGGCCTGGCTGCTGCTGCGGCTGGGCAAGGCACCGATCCTGGCGGCGCGGGCCCGCCGCCGGCCGGAAGGGTCGCTGCTGGTGGCCCGCCAGGGCTCCTGATCGGCGCTCCTGATCCGGGCTCCGGATCGGGGCTCCAGAGCCGCGCGGCGCTTCCGGATCTCCCCGAAGGGCTCCCCCGGAAGCCCGCCCTCCGGGGAAGGGGCTGCCTCAGACGCTGGCCAGCAGCCCGGCGAAGAGCCGCGCGCGCGGCACCAGGCTGTCGATCAGCAGGTGCTCCTGCAGGGTGTGGATGCCCGCCCCCCGAACGCCGAGCCCGTCCAGCGTGGGGATGCCCATGGCGCCGGTGAAGTTGCCGTCCGAGCCGCCGCCGGCGCTCTGGTGGCTGATCGCGAAGCCGAGCTTCGCCGCCAGCCCCTGGGCGGTGCGATAGAGGCCCATGGTGCTGGCATCCGGCTCCCAGACCGGCCGGGTGACGCCGCGGCGCACCTCGAGCCGCACGTCGTCGGCGCTGGCGGACAGGGCCAGCATCCGCTCCACCGCATGGTCGAGGTCCTCCTGCCGCTTGGCCATGGTCAGCGCCTCGGCGTCGCAATGGGTGGCGACGCAGTTGACCCATTGCCCGCCATGCAGCACGCCCACCGAGAAGGTGCAGGCCTCGGTGGTCATCGCCTCGATGGCCAGCACCTGGCGGCACATCTCGCGGATCGCGCTGCGCCCGTCGGACAGGGCGGAGCCCGCGTGGCTCGGGCGGCCCGTGGTGCGGAGGTTGAAGCGGGCGATGGCGTAGCGCCCCGTCACCACCCCGCCATCGGGGCGGGCGGGCTCGGGCACCAGCACCACCTCGTGCCGTGCCGCCTCGGCCTCGATCAGGTCGCGCGTCGAGGGGCTGCCGATCTCCTCGTCGCTGGTCAGCAGGAAGGTGACGGGCCGGCGCGTCGCGATGCCGGCCTGCATCATCGCCGCCACGGCCTGCAGGGCGATGAAGGTGCCGCCCTTCATGTCGCAGATGCCGGGGCCGAAGGCGCGGTCGCCCTCGACGCGGAAGGGCAGGGCGCCCAGCGTGCCGACGGGGTGGACGGTGTCGAGATGCGCCAGCACCAGGATGCCGCCCTCCATCTCGCCATCGGGGTGCGGGAAGCGGGCGCGCACGCAGTCGCCGAGGCCCATCCGGCCGGGAATGCGCTCGACCCGCGCGCCGAGCACGGCGAGGTCGCGCGCCGCCAGCGACATCATGCGGTTGACGGCAGCGGCGTCGAAGGTCGGGCTTTCGCACTCCACCCAGGGGCGCAGCCCCTCCAGCAGGGACGCGGCCTCGAAGGGCAGCGCCAGGGCGCGCTGCGCCTCGGGCTGGTCGGCGTGGGTCTCGGTGGCGTCCATGGGGCGGATCTCTCCCGGCTGCGTGGGGCATGAAGGGCCGGGCAGGGTGCGGTGGGGTGGGAAAGGTGGCAAGGGGGGAGACGGCCGGGCGCGGCGCCCCCGCCGCCTCCACCGCGCCATGATGCATCCCGCGCCGTCCCTGCTAAACATGGCCGCCGATGACCGAACCTTCTCCCCCCCGCCGGATCGCCCCGCAGACCGGCCCGCATCTGTGGCTCGGCAGCAGCCTGAGCCCGGCCGACTGGATGCTGCCGCTCGGCGGCGGCATCGCGGCCGAGATCGAGGCGGCGCTCGCCATTCCGGGCACGCCCCTGACGCGGCTGGACCCGCTGCTGGCGCAGCTGGCCGAGCGGCTGGCGCATGGGCTGGGCTTCGCGCTGCTGCGCGGGCTGCCGCTGCCGGCCGGGCCGGCGGCGCTGCTTGGCCTGCTGGGCAGCCGCATGGGCCGCGCCGTGCACGCCCCGCTGCCCGCCGGCCCCGCCGCCGGCCCTTGGCACACCGAGCCCTGCGACGCGCTGCTGCTGCTGTGCCGCGAGGCGGTGGAGGTGACGCTGCTTTCCGCCGCCGCCCTGCACAACGCGCTGCTGAAGAACGACCGCGCCGCGCTGGAGGTGCTCTACCGCCCCCTTCCTCACGCGCTGCCCTCCGCGCGGCCTGGCGCGCCGCCCGCGGGGCCGGAGCCTGGCGGGGCGCAGGGTGCGGTGCCCCCGGGAGAGCAGGGAGGGGAGCGGGAAGACCGCGGGGAGGAAGCGCCGGAGGAGGCCGACCTGTCGCCCGGGGTCGCGGAGGGGAGCCTGCCGGTCTTTGCCGTGACGGGCGGCGTGTTCGCCGCCCGCTGCGACCGCGCGGCGCTGGACGAGCGGGCCTGTGGCGGCGCGCTCGCGGCGCTCGACGATGCGGCGGCGACGCCCGGCCTGGCGCTGCGGCTGCCGCTGCGGCCGGGCGACCTGCTTTGCGTCAACCCCTTCCTGGTCTGGGCGTCCCGCATGCCCGGCCTTTCGGCGCTGCCCCTGGTGATGCCGAGCTCGCGCCTGTCGGACGGCCCCTTCATGGCGCTGCGCGACGCGGAGGCGTGAGGCGCCCGCGCGGCGCGGCGTGGCGGGCGGTGGGCCGCCTTAGGGCTTTGTTCACCGCCGCCACGGCACAAGGAACGCACCACCGTCGTGCCGGAGCCCCTGATGAACGCCCAGGCCCATCCCGCCTCCGGCAGAGCCGCGCCGGAAAGCCCCGTGCCGGAAGGCCCCATGCCGGAAATTCCCGCCGGCGGTTCGGACCCTGACCTGCGCGCGGCGTTGCGCGCGGCCCTGCGCGAGGAGATGGGAGCGCCGCTCCGGGAGCTGCGCGCCTTTGTCGACCGCCGCATCGCCGAGCTGAGCGCCGAGCTCGCCGCCACCTCCGACATGGCCGACATGGCGGAGGAGAAGATCTCGCGCAGGCTCGCCCTGGTGCACGAGCAGATCGCCAAGCTCGTCGCCATTCCCGCCGCCAGCACCCGCAACAGCGGGCTGGAGCTGGAGGCGGTGGTGCAGGCGACCGAGGCGGCGGCCAACACCATCATGGAGGCCACCGAGGCGATCCAGGCCTGGATCAGCGGCGGGCAGAAGGACCAGGCCTCGATCGAGGCGCTGTCGGCCAGGGTGAACTCGATCTTCGAGGCCTGCAGCTTCCAGGACATCACCGGCCAGCGCATCCGCCGCGCCATCCAGCACCTGCAGCAGGTGGAGACGATGCTGGAGCAGATCGTGCCGGGGGTGGGCGCCGCCGGCGCGGCGGTGGAGCAGGTCGCGGTGCCGACGCGGATCTGCACCACCAGCGCTGCCGCCCAGGCGGGGCCGGACCTGTCCCAGGAGGCCATCGACGCGCTGCTGGCAGGCGCCGCGCCCGCGCCGGCCGCCGCGCCGATGTCGCAGGCGGAGATCGACGCGCTGCTGAACGGCTGAGCCCGGCGCAGCGCGCCGTGGCAAGGGGAGGGAGGCAGGGGCGCCATCCCGCCGCCCTGTGGCGGCGGGGGTGCGGCGCGCGGCCTGGAGGCCGGCGCCGCTTCGCCTCAGTCCAGCCGCGCGCCGGAGACGCGGACCACTTCCTTCCACTTGACGTTCTCCGCCTGGATGAAGGCGGAGAATTCCTGCGGGCCCATCGGGCGCGGCTCGCTGCCCAGGTCGCGCAGCTTGGCCAGCACCTCGGGCTCCTTGAGGATCTCGGCCACATGGCCGGAAACCCGCTCCAGGACCGGGCGCGGCGTGCGGGCCGGGGCCTGCAGGCCGAACCAGGCCTCGGCCTCGAAGCCCTCCACGCCCAGCTCCGCCACGGTCGGCACGTCCGGCAGGGCGAACCAGCGCGCCTTGCTGGTCACCGCCAGCGCCCGCAGCCGGCCCTCGTTGATGTGCGGCAGGTAGGGGGGGAGGTTGTCGATCGCCATGTCGAGGCGGCCGGCCAGCAGGTCGGGGATCACCGCCGCGCTGCCGCGATAGGGCACGTGGATGATGTCGGTGCCGGTGCGGTGCTTGATCAGCTCGCCGCACATGTGGCCGGAGGTGCCGTTGCCCGGCGTGCCGTAGGTGAGGGTGCCCTTCTCGGCCTTCGCCTTCTCCAGCAGGTCCTTGAAGGTCTTGAGCGGGCTGCTGGCCGGCACGGCGATGACGTTGGCGAGCGAGTTCACCAGCGCCAGCTCGGTCAGCGCCGAGACCTGGTAGGGCATGTTGGAGTAGAGGTACTGGTTGATGCTGGCGGTGCCGATGGTGCACATCAGCAGCGTGTGGCCGTCCGGCTCGGCCTTGGCCACCATGTCGGAGCCCAGCATGCCGCCGGCGCCGGGGCGGTTGTCCACCACCACCGGCTGGCCCAGCATGGCCGAGAGGCGCTCGGCCACCAGCCGGGCCGTCACGTCGGTGGCGCCGCCGCCGGGGAAGGGCACCACGAGGCGCACGGGGCGGTTGGGAAAGGCGGGCTGGGCGCGCAGCAGCGCGGGCGCGGCGATCAGCCCGGCACCAGCCAGCACGAGGCGGCGAGACAGCGTCATGGCGCTTCCTCCGAGAACGTTTCCGGGGCCAGCTAGACCAGCGGAGGCGCAGTGGCAAGCTGGGGCTGGGAGAAAGGCGGCGGGAAGATGCGCCCCGCCTCTCCCCTCGCCTCCCGTCCCTCGGGGGCGCCGCCCCGTTCCCGCCGCCCCGTTCCCGCCGCCCCGTTCCCGCCGCCGGCCGCCCTCAGTCCACCTTGGCGCCGGAGCGGCGCACCACCTCGGCCCATTTCTTCACCTCGGCCGCCACGAAGGCCTCGTAGGCCTCGGGGCTGGTGCCGCCGCCGGGGATCAGGTTGGGCTTCATTCCACCGAGATCGGCAAGCTTGGCCCAGGTTTCCGGCTCGCCCACGATGGCGTTGATCTCGGCGCCGAGCTTCTGGACGATGGGCCTGGGCGTGCGGGCCGGCGCCTGCACGCCGAACCAGCCGGTGGCCTCCACGCCGGGATAGCCCGCCTCGGCGGTGGTCGGCACGTCGGGCAGGGCCTCGGAGCGGGTGGCGGTGGTGACGGCCAGCGCCCGCAGCCGCCCCTCGCGGATGTGGCCGATGGCGGAGGGGAGGTTGTCCACGCCCACCTCGATGCGGCCGGCCATGATCTCGGCCAGCATGGGCCCCGCGCCGCGGAAGGGGACGTGCGTCATCTGGATGCCGGCCTCCAGCTTCAGCAGCTCGCCCGTCATGTGCAGCGAGGTGCCGGCGCCGGAGGAGCCGTGGTTGAGCTCGCCGGGCTTCGACTTGGCGAGCGCCACCAGCTCCGCCAGCGTCTTCACCGGCAGCGAGTTGGTGACGAAGATGACGTTGGGCACGCGGATCAGCAGCCCGACATTGGCGAGGTCGGACGGCTTGTAGGGGATCTGCCCCTCATACAGCGCGTAGTTGATGGCGCCGGAGGAGACCGTCTGCATCAGCAGGGTGTAGCCGTCCGGATCCGCCTTGGCGACGACGTCCGAGCCGATGTTGCCGCCGGCGCCCGCGCGGTTCTCCACGGGAAAGGGCTGGCCCAGGCGCTGCTGGAGGCGGGCGGCCAGGATGCGCGCGGCGATGTCGGTGGTGCCGGCGGGCACGAAGGGCACGACCAGCCGCACGGAGCGGTTCGGCCAGTCGCCGGCATCCTGCGCGCGGGCGGCGCGGCCCAGAAGGGGGGCGGCGATGGGCAGGCTGGCGGCGGCGCCCATCAGGGCGCGGCGGTGCAGGTGCGGCATGATCGTCTCCTCGCGGTGGCCGGCATCCCGTGCGCCGGCCTTGTCCGCCTCGGTTCATGTCGCATTCCGATCGGCCGGGGCAAGCCCTTAAGGCCACGCCCCGGCCGGATTGTCCCGGCGCGCGGCTCAGCGCGCGCTGCGCACCTCGGTGGCCACGGTCTGCTCGTCCACGCGCGGGGTGTAGGTCAGGCCGCGGCGCAGGCCCCACACGCTCTTCTGGGTGTGCAGCGGGACGATCGCCACGTCCTCCATGGCCAGCTTCATCGCCTGGCGGTGCAGCCGCTCGCGCTCGCCCTCGTCGAGCGTGGCGAGGCCCTGCGCCGTCAGCCGGTCCATCTCCGGGTTGGAGTAGCGGCCATAGTTGGAAAGGCCGAGGCCCTTCTCCGGCGCGCGGGTGCCGAGGATGGCGCGCAGCGAGGTGGAGGGCTCGCCCAGGCTGTTGCTCCAGCCGAGCAGGTAGGCGGAGGCTTCGTTGCGGCTCAGCCGGCCGATCAGCGTGGCCAGCGGCTGCGCGTCCACCTGCGTGCGCACGCCGATGCGGGTCCACATCTGCGCCACCACCTGCAGGATCTGCGCGTCGTTGACGTAGCGGTCGTTCGGGCCGCGCAGGGTGACGGTGAAGCCCTTCGGGTAGCCGGCCTCGGCCAGCAGGGCGCGGGCGCGGTTCACGTCATAGGCGGGCACGGGGATGGCGGGCTCGTAGCCGAAGGCGCCCTCGGGCATGAACTGCCCGGCCGGCACGGCGGCCCCCTCCATCACCCGCTGCGCGATGGCGGGGCGGTTGATGGCGATGGAGAGCGCCTCGCGCACCCGCCGGTCCTGCAGCGGGTTCCTGGCCAGCGCCTCGCCGTCGGGGCCGGTGATGTCGGGGGTGGCGCCGTCGCGGAACACGTCGAGGCCGAGGAAGATCAGCCGCAGGCTGGTGCCCTCCACCAGCGTCACGCGGTTGTCCGAGCGCAGCTTGGCGATGTCGGGGGTGGGCACGTTGTCGATCATCGCGACGTCCCCCGACAGCAGGGCGGCGACGCGGGGGCCGTTGTTGGTGATGATGCGGTAGTCGACCTTCTCCCATTCGGGCTTGTCGCCCCAGTAGGCGTCGTTGCGCACCATCTCCACCCGGTCGTTCGGCGCGTAGCGGACGAAGCGGAACGGGCCCGTGCCGATCGCCACCTGGTCGCTGTTGAAGGCGGCCGAGGCGACGTTCTCGCCCAGGCTGCGCGGGATGATGAAGATCTGCGACAGGTCGTTGGGCAGCAGCGGGTAGGGGCTGGCGGTCTTGAGGCGGATGGTGCGGTCGTCCACCACCTCCATGCCGGTGATGGCGCGGGTGTAGACGGCGAAGGAGCTCGGGCTCTGCACCGTGGGCACGCGGCGGATGGAATAGGCCACGTCCTCCGCGGTGAGCGCCTCGCCATTGTGGAACCGCACCCCCTGGCGGAGCGTGAACTCCCAGGTCGTGTCGTCCACCAGCCGCCAGGATTCGGCCAGGGCGGGGCGGATGCGCGCATTCTCGTCGCGCCGGGTCAGCCCCTCGAACATGTGCGCCGAGAGCATGATGCTCGGCGTCAGCGTGTAGTATTGCGGGTCGATGCTGGCGGGGGGCGCCGAGACGCCCATGCTCAGCGTCTGCGCGCCGAGCGGCGCGGCGCCGAGGCCGAGCAGCGCCGCCGCGCCCAGCAGCGCGGCCCGGAAGCGGGAAGGAAGGGTGGTCATGCGCGGTCCTCCGCGTTGGCGCCGAGCTCCTGCCGCACCAGGCTCGCCCAGTAGGCGGCGCCGAGGGCCAGGATCCCGTCATTGAAGTCATATTGCGGCGTGTGGACGTTGTGGAAGCTGCCATCGGCGTTCACGCCGTTGCCGATGCGCATGAACACGCCGGGCTTCTCCTGCAGCATGAAGGCGAAGTCCTCGCCGCCCGTGCTCATCGGGAACTCGCCCACATTGGCCTCGCCCACCAGCGCGGCGGCTGCGGCATTGGCCACCGGCACCTTCTCCGGCGCGTTGACGGTGGGCGGGCAGAGCGCCTCGTAGGTGAACTCGGCCGTGCAGCCATGCGCCGCGGCCAGCGTCTCGGCCAGCTCCTTCAGGCGCCGCTGGATCACCGCCTGCGCCTCGGGGCGGAAGTAGCGCGCCGTGCCGCGCACCGTCACCTTGGCCGGCATCACGTTGGGCGAGCCGAAGGTGCCGCCATTGACGTGGCCGACGGAGAGCGCGGCGCTCTCGGTGGGCTTGAGGTTGCGCGGCAGGATGGTGTGGACGGCCAGCAGGAAGTGGCCCAGCACCACCGTCACGTCGGTGGCGAGGTGGGGGGCGGCACCGCCATGCCCGCCCGTGCCGTGGAAGCTGACGCCCCAGAAATCGGCGCCGGCCAGGATCGGGCCGGGGCGGGTGGCGAACTCGCCCACGGCCATGCCCGGCGTGTTGTGCATGCCATAGACGGCATCGACGGGGAAGCGCTCGAACAGCCCGTCCCGGATCATCGCCGGGGCGCCGGTGCCGGCCTCCTCGGCGGGCTGGAAGATGAAGTGGACGGTGCCGGCGAAGTCCGGCTTGCGGGCGAGGTACTTGGCGGCGCCGAGCAGCATGGCGGTGTGGCCGTCATGGCCGCAGGCATGCATCTTGCCGGGTACGGTGGAGGCGTGGGCGAAGCTGTTCTCCTCCTGGATGAACAGCGCGTCCATGTCGGCGCGCAGGCCGATGGCGCGGGGCTGGTTGCTGCCCGCCCCCGCCGTGCCGCGCAGCGTGCCGACGACACCGGTGCCGCCGATGCCCTCCGCCACCTCCAGCCCCCATTCGCGCAGCTTGGCGGCCACCAGGGCGGCGGTGCGGTGCTCCTCGAAGCGGGTCTCGGGGTGGCGGTGGATGTCGCGGCGGATCTCCGTCAGCTCCGGCTCATAGGCCTTGATCTCGTCGAGGATGTCCTGCCGCATGGTGCCTGCCTTCCCTGGCTGCGCTCGAAAGGCCGGCAAACTGGGCCGAGCCCCCCGCGCGGTCAACCGGGGCTGCGCGGATAGAGGCGCCTTCCGTGGACGATTGTCCAGCATGGTGGAAGAATGCCCCCGCTTCCGCAGCAGGACCCACCCGACCATGCCCGAGATCCGCGACGCCACCGAGGCCGACCTGCCCGCCCTCCTGGCCATCCTGAACCAGGCCATCCGCGAGACCACCGCCATCTGGCACACCGCCGAGGCGACGCTGGAGGCGCGGCAGGCCTGGCTGCGCGAGCGGCAGGGGCGCGGGCTGCCGGTGCTGGTGGCGGTGGATGGCGGGGTGGTGCGCGGCTTCGCCAGCTATGGCGACTTCCGCCCCTTCGCCGGCTTCGCGGCGACGGCGGAGCATTCGGTCTATGTGGACCCGGCGGCGCAGGGGCGGGGCGTGGGGCTGGCGCTGCTGGAGGCGCTGGTGGCCCGTGGCCGGGCGGCCGGGCTGCATGTGATGGTGGGCGCCATCGAGGCGGGCAACGCCGCCTCCGTGGCCCTGCACCGCAAGGCCGGGTTCGAGGAGGCGGGGCTGCTGCGCGAGGTGGGCCGCAAGTTCGACCGCTGGCTGGACCTGCTGTTCATGACGCGCCGGCTGTAGGGCGGCGCGCCCTGCGGCAGGACGCCCAGGCCGGGGGGCACCCGGCCCGGGGCGGCGTTCAGCCCTGCGGCGCGGCGGCGGCGCCGGCCTGCCGCTCCAGATGCGCGGCCAGCCCCTCGGGCAGCTTCAGCCGGTGCGCCAGCGCCTCGAGATAGGCGCGCTCGGCCGGCTCGTCCGGGTCCGCCGCGAGGCAGGAGACGAGGTAGATCTCGGCCGCCTGCTCCGGCGTCCGCGCCGCGGCGGCGACCTCGCTGACCCCGATCGGCGCGTCCAGCGTGTCGAAGACGAAGGCCTTGGCCTCGGCGTCCAGCCCCGCCTTCTCCACCTGCCCGAAGATGCGCGCCCGCTCTTCCGCGTCGATATGCCCGTCGGCCCGGGCGGCGCCGATCATGGCGCGGATCAGGGACAGCTCGAAGGCCTCGCCCCCCGCCGCCGGCGTGGCACCGGGCAGGAAGCGGGGCTCCACCGCCTCCACGTCGCGCGCCGTGGCGACGGGCGCGGCCTGGGGCGCCTGCCCGGCCTGCCAGTTCTGCCACGCCCGGTGGGCCAGGGCGCCGAGCAGCGCCGCGCCGCCATGGCTCATCAGCCCGCCGCCGCCGCGCTTGCCCGCCTTCTTGCCCATCATGGTGCCGAGCAGGCCGCCGGCGGCGGTGATGCCCGCCAGCCCGCCGAGGCCGCCCAGGCCGCCGCTGCCGCCACGGCCGAGCACCTGCTGCGCGGCCTGGGCCAGGCCGCCGGCCAGCGAGCCGCCGCCCAGCAGGTTGCCTCCCAGCGGATTCCCGCCCGTCGGGCTGCCGCCCGGAAAGGCGCCGCCGGGTTGCTGCGGCACGCCCCAGGGAGAGGCCGGGGGAGAGGCCGGGGGAGAGGCCGGGGGGGAGGCCGGGCTGGAGGAGGGAGGGGCGCCAGGCTGGCCGGGCAGGCCCGCTCCGCCGGCACCGAGGAAGCGGTCGAGGAGGGCTTTGGCGTCGATCATGCCGGTGCATGTCGGAAGGCGCGGGGTGGCGCGCAAGGTGACGCGGCGTTCATGAAACGGTGTGCGGGACGCGGCGCGCGGGGCCTGGCGCCCTATGGCGCCGGCCCCCAGGGCTGGTCGGGATAGATGTCGCGATAGGCGTGCCAGGTGGCATGGCCGATCAGCGGCAGCGCCACGACCAGGCCCAGGAAGAACGGCACCAGCGCGAGCCCGGTGAACAGCACGATCAGCCCGGCCCACAGCGTCATGGCGCGCCAGTTCTCCATCACCCCGCGCCAGGAGGCGATCACCGCCTCGATGGCGGAGACGTCGCGCGCCACCAGCATCGGGATGGACAGGGCGGAGATGCCGAAGGCCAGCGCCGCCAGCAGGAAGCCCGCCCCCGTGCCGGCGATGAGGAAGGGCAGCAGCCGCTCGGAGGCCAGCATGTCCAGCGGCAGCCGCTCCAGCGAGGGGGTGGCGCCGGCGCCGAAGCAGAGGGCGAAGAGCAGCCCGGCCAGCCGCACCCAGAACAGGTGCAGCAGCAGCAGCACGCCGCCCATCATCGCCAGCTGCCCGCCATTGCGGCGGAAGCCGTCCAGCGCCTGCGGCCAGGAGCTGCCGAGCCCGACGGCGCGGCGGCGCGAGACCTCGTAGAGCCCGGCCGCCAGCAGCGGCGCCACCAGGAAGAAGCCGGCCGTGGCGGGCAGGATGGCCCAGAGCGTCTGCGTCCGCTGCGCCAGCAGGGCCAGCACCCAGCCGCCCAGCGCGAGCGCCGCGCCATAGGAGAGCCCCAGCACCGGCGAGGCCCAGAGATCGTTCCAGCCCGCCGCCAGCCAGGCCCAGGGGCGGTCATGCGGCACGGCGCACGGCGCCGGGATGGCGGGCTGCGCGGCCGGCTGGGGGTCCTGCCTGGGGCTATGCTGGGGGCCGTGTTGGGGGTCGATGGCGTGCGGCCGCGGCATCGGCGTGCTCCCTGTGTTGCCGGCGCACCATAGCGGCGGGGGGCGCGTGCGGAGTTGATGCGGATCAAGGACTCGCGAGGGGGCGGGCGCTACCTGCACTCCGAACCCGCGCGGGCCCTGGCAGGCCGGCGCGGCCGCACCGGGGGCGGCCTCCCCCGCAGACGACCGGAGATCTCGACCATGCCCGAAGGAGGCCACGCCGCGCGCCTCGCCGCACTCAGCGGCACGTGGCGGCAGGAGAGCTATGTGGACGGCCCCATCCGGGCCATGGCGGTGGCCACGCTGTTCTGGGGCATCGTGGGCTTCCTGGCCGGCGTGGTCATCGCGGCCCAGCTCGCCTTCCCGCTGCTGAACCTCGATCTGGAGTGGACCACCTTCGGCCGGCTGCGGCCGGTGCACACCAGCGCCGTCATCTTCGCCTTCGGCGGCAACGCGCTGCTCTGCACCAGCCTCTACGTCGTGCAGCGCACCTGCCGCGCGCGCCTCTTCGGCGGCGAGGAGATGGGCTGGTTCCTGTTCGCCGGCTACCAGTTCTTCATCGTCATGGCGGCGCTGGGCTATGTGCTGGGCGTGACCCAGGGCAAGGAATACGCCGAGCCCGAATGGTATGTGGACCTGTGGCTGACGGTGGTGTGGGTGGCCTACCTGGTCGCCTTCGGCGGCACCATCGTGAAGCGCGAGGAGCCGCACATCTATGTCGCCAACTGGTTCTTCCTCGCCTTCATCATCACGGTGGCGATGCTGCACATCGGCAACAACATCGCGCTGCCGCTGACCCTCGGCCACGCCAAGTCCTATGGCGCCGCCTCCGGCGTGCAGGACGCGATGATCCAGTGGTGGTACGGCCACAACGCGGTGGGCTTCTTCCTGACCGCGGGCTTCCTCGGCATCATGTACTACTTCATCCCGAAGCAGGCCGAGCGTCCGGTCTATTCCTACCGGCTGTCGATCATCCACTTCTGGTCGCTGATCTTCCTCTACATCTGGGCAGGCCCGCACCACCTGCACTACACCGCGCTGCCGGACTGGGCGCAGACGCTCGGCATGGTGTTCTCGATCATGCTGTGGATGCCCTCCTGGGGCGGCATGATCAACGGGCTGATGACGCTCTCCGGCGCCTGGGACAAGCTGCGCACCGATCCGGGCCTGCGCTTCTCCGTCGCCGCCGTGGGCTTCTACGCCATGGCCACCTTCGAGGGGCCGGTGATGTCGATCAAGGCGGTGAACGCGCTGTCGCACTACACCGACTGGACCATCGGCCATGTGCATTCCGGCGCGCTGGGCTGGAACGGCTTCATCACCTTCGGCGCGCTCTACTGGCTGGTGCCGCGCCTGTGGGGCAAGACCGAGCTGTACTCCAAGAAGCTGGCCGAGTGGCACTTCTGGATCGCGACGCTGGGCATCGTCCTCTACATCACCGCCATGTGGGTGTCGGGCATCATGCAGGGGCTGATGTGGCGCTCCTATGACGAGCTCGGCTTCCTCCAGTACTCCTTCGTGGAGACGGTGGCGGCGATGCACCCCTACTACGTCATCCGCATGCTGGGCGGCGTGCTCTACCTCACCGGCGCCATCCTGATGGCCTACAACCTCTGGCGCACCGTGCGCGACGTGCCGGAGGCGCGCCCCGCCATCCTTCCCCTGTCCGCGCCCGCCGAATAAGGAACTGAGAGAAATGTTCCGTCGTCTCAGCCACGCGCTGGTCGAGAAGAACCTGATCCTGATGGGGGTGCTCACCCTCATCACGGTCTCGATCGGCGGCCTGGTGCAGATCATCCCGCTCTTCGCGGTCGAGACCACGATCGAGCGCGTGGACGGCATCCGCCCCTACACGCCGCTCGAGCTGATGGGGCGCGACATCTATGTGCGCGAGGGCTGCTACACCTGCCACAGCCAGATGATCCGCCCGTTCCGCGACGAGCTGGAGCGTTATGGCCACTACAGCCTCGCCGCCGAGAGCCTCTACGACCATCCCTTCCAGTGGGGCAGCAAGCGCACGGGCCCCGATCTCGCCCGCGTCGGCGGCCGCTACTCGGATGACTGGCACGCAGCCCATCTGCGCAGCCCGCGCGAGGTGGTGCCGGAGAGCGTGATGCCGCCCTACGCCTTCCTCGACCGCAGGCTCGACTACCGCGACATCGCCGACCACCTGCGCGGCCAGCGCGCGGTGGGCGTGCCCTACACCGACGCGATGATCGCCAACGCCCGCGCCGACCTCGAGGCGCAGGCCCGGCCCGACGAGGACCCCTCCGGCTTCCAGGGCCGCTATGCCCGCGCGCGCCAGGGCGCCTTCGACGGCAATGGCCGCGACATCACCGAGATGGACGCCGTGGTGGCCTATCTGCAGATGCTCGGCACGCTGGTGACGTTCAGCGACGTCACCCCCGACCGCGTGCGGCAGCAGTGAGCGGGGAGGGGGCGATGCTCGCGATCTACCCGATGCTGAAGGCCGCCTGGGTGGTGTGGTTCTTCCTGATGTTCGGCTTCATCATCGCCTGGGTGCTGCGGCCGGGCCGGCGCCGGTCCTACGAGGCGCTGGCCGACATTCCCCTGCGTGACGAGCTTCCGCGCGCGCCGCGCGCGAACCGGAGCATCTGACGATGCCGACCAAGATCGAGAAGGATGCCGTCAGCGGCCGGGACACCACCGGCCATGAATGGGACGGCATCAAGGAACTCAACACGCCGCTGCCGCGGTGGTGGCTCTACACCTTCTACGCCACCATCGTCTTCGCGCTGGTCTGGGTGGTGCTCTACCCCGCGCTGCCCATCCGCGGCGCCACCGGCCTGACGGGCTGGACGGCGCGCGGCGCGATCGTGGGCGAGATGGCCGAGCGCGCCAACCAGCAGGCGCCGATGCTGGACGCGCTGCGCGCCGCGACGCCGCAGCAGATCCTGGCCGACGCCAACCTGCGCGGCTTCGCCCTCGCCGGCGGGCGCATGGCCTTCGCCAACAACTGCGCCGGCTGCCATGGCGCGGGCGGGCAGGGCGCGCCGGGCGGCTTCCCCAGCCTGGCCGACGACGACTGGGTGTGGGGCGGCAAGCTGGAGGAGATCCGCCACACCATCCGCCACGGCATCCGCAACACCGAGGACGAGGCGGCGCGCGCCACCATGATGCCGCGCTTCCTGGCCGACGGGCTGCTGAAGCCGGCGCAGGTGAACGACGTGGCCGAGCACGTGCTCTCGCTCTCCGGCCGCGCCGCCGACCAGGCGGCCGCCGCGCGCGGCGCCGCGGTCTTCGCCGAGAACTGCGCGAGCTGCCATGGCGAGGCGGGCCGCGGCAACCGCGAGATGGGCGCGCCCGACCTCGGCGACCAGGTCTGGCTCTATGGCGGCGACAAGGCGGCGGTGGTGCACAGCATCGCCTATTCCCGCGCCGGCGTGATGCCCTCCTGGAACACCCGGCTGGACCCGGCGGTGGTGAACATGCTCACCGTCTATGTCCATGCCCTCGGCGGCGGCGAGGCGGAGTAGCGCGCCATGAGCCGGATCGACCCGCCGGGCGCCGCCCCGCAGCCCCAGGCCTCGCTCTATGCCACCCGGCAGAAGGTCTATCCGCGCGCCGTGCGTGGGCGGGTGCGGCAGGCCAAGTGGGCGATCCTGGCGCTGTGCCTCGCCCTCTACTACCTGGTGCCCTGGCTGCGCTGGGACCGCGGGCCGGGGATGCCCGGCCAGGCGGTGCTGGTGGATGTGGCCAATGCCCGCATCTTCCTGTTCGGCATCGAGATCTGGCCGCAGGAGATCTACTTCATCACCGGCCTGCTGGTGCTGGGCGCGATCGGGCTGTTCGCCGCCACCTCGCTGTTCGGCCGCGTCTGGTGCGGCTTCGCCTGCCCGCAGACGGTGTGGACCGACCTGTTCATGTGGGTGGAGCGCCGCATCGAGGGCGACCGCAACGCCCGCATGAGGCTCGACGCCCTGCCCTGGAGCCGCGGCAAGCTGCTGCGCAAGGCGGCCAAGCACGCGGCGTGGCTGCTCATCGCCGCCGCCACGGGCGGTGCCTGGATCATGTACTTCCAGGACGCGCCGACGCTGCTGGGCGAGCTGTTCACCGGCCGCGCCAGCCTGGAGACCTACTTCTTCTTCGGCCTGTTCACCCTCACCACCTACGGCCTCGCCGGCTGGGCGCGCGAGCAGGTCTGCACCTACATGTGCCCCTGGCCGCGCTTCCAGGCGGCGATGCTCGACGAGAACTCGCTCGTCGTCACCTACCGCGCCTGGCGCGGCGAGCCGCGCGGCAAGGCCAAGGCCGAGGGCATCGGCGACTGCATCGACTGCCGCGCCTGCGTGCATGTCTGCCCCACCGGCATCGACATCCGCGACGGCCAGCAGCTCGAATGCATCGGCTGCGGCCTGTGCATCGACGCCTGCGACGATGTGATGGGCCGGATCGGCCGCCCCAAGGGCCTGGTCGCCTTCGAGACGCTGGCCAACCTCGCCGCCAGCGAGGCCGCCGCGGCGCATCTGGCGCCCGGCCCCGTGCGGCAGGTCTGCGGCATGAAGGCCCGCCAGCCGGTGCGCTTCTCGCGCCCGCGCATCTGGCTCTATGCCGGCGTGCTGGGGGCGGTGGCGCTGCTCATGCTGGGCGCCTTCCTGCTGCGCGACACGGCGACGCTCACCGTGCTGCGCGACCGCGCGCCGCTCTATGTCCGCCTGTCCGACGGCGGCACCCGCAACGCCTACACGCTGAAGCTGGAGAACCGCCTGCGCGGCGAGCCGGCCCTGGCGCTCGCGCTGGACGCGCCGCAGGGCTTCCGCCTCGTGGTGCAGGACAGCGACGCCGATGCCGATGGGCGCCCGCTGCTGACGCTGCGGCCCGATGCCGTGACGCAGTGGCGCGCCCTGGTCACCGCGCCGCCCGGCCTGCGGCTGCAGGAGAGCACGCCCGTGCGCTTCCGCCTGCTGGACGCCGCCGGCCGCACGGTGCTGTCCGAGCGCAGCGTCTTTCTCGGCCCGAAGTAAGGGAGTTCCCGCCATGGATGGCATGACCGCCGCCGCCCCGCTTCCCGCCGCCCCGCTTCCCAACGCCCCGCTTCCCAACGCCGGCCCCCGGCCCCGCCGCAGCGGCTGGATCCCCTGGGTGTTCGTGGGCGGCATGGCGCTGGTGATCGCGGTGAACGGCGTGCTGATCTGGGCCGCGCTGTCCAGCTTCACCGGCGTCACCGTGGGCCGCGCCTATGACCGCGGCCTCGCCTACAACGACGTCCTGGCCGAGAGCGCGCGGCAGCGGGCGCTCGGCTGGCGCGCCACGTTGCGGCTGGAGGAGGGGGTGCTCGCCCTGTCCGCCGAGGACGCCGAAGGCCGCCCCCTGCCTGGCGGCGTGCAGGGCGTGCTGATGCGCCCGCTGACGGGCGAGACGGTGGCGCTGCGCTTCGTCGCCACCGCGCCGGGCCGCTTCATCGCCGAGGCCAATCCGCCGCATCCGGGCCAGTGGGAGGCGCGGCTGGTGCTGACCGGCCCGGGCGGGCGGGCGCTCGACATCCGCCAGCGGCTGGTGGCGGGGGGGAGCGCGAGATGAGCGCGCTGCTGGCCGAGGCCGCCGCCCCCGCCGCCGAATCCCCCCACGCGGCGCCGGCCGGCTGCGCCCATTGCGGGGCGCCGCTGCCGCGGGGCGAGGCGCGCTTCTGCTGCACCGGCTGCGCGGGCGCGCACGCGCTGGTGGCCGGCCTCGGGCTCGATGCCTTCTACCGCCGGCAGGAAACCGCCGCCGGCACGCTGCGCCCGGCCGAGGGGGCGCCGGAGACCGACTTCGCCGCCCTGGCGGCACCCGGCAAGGGCGGCACCCACCGGCTGGAGCTGATGGTCTCGGGCCTCACCTGCGGCGCCTGCGTGTGGCTGCTGGAGCAGGCGCTGGCGCGGGAGCCGGACGTGCTGCGGGCGCGGGCGAGCCTGTCCGCCCGCCGGCTCACCGTGGAATGGCGGGGCGAGGCGGCGCGGGCCAACGCCCTGGCGGCGCTGGTCGCGCGGCTCGGCTTCCGCGCCGCGCCCTGGTCCCCCGCCTGCCTGCGCGCCACGGAGGACGCCGAGGGGCGGGCGCTGCTGCGCGCGCTCGGCATCGCCGCCTTCGGCATGATGAACGTCATGCTGGTCTCGGTGGCGGTGTGGGCGGGCGGCGACATGGGCGAGGCCACGCGCCACCTGATGCACTGGCTGGCGGCGCTGATCGGCCTGCCCGTGGTGCTGGTGGCGGGCATGCCCTTCTACCGCTCCGCCTGGCGCTCGGTGCGGGCGGGGCGGCCCAACATGGACCTCGCCGTCTCGCTCGGCATCGTCGCCACCACGGCGATGAGCCTGTCCGAGACGCTGCGCAACGGCGAATACACCTGGTTCGACGGCGCCACCGCCCTGCTGGCGCTGCTGCTGGCCGGCCGCGTGCTGGACCGCGCCGCGCGCCGCCGCGCCCGCCAGGCGGTGGCCGAGCTGCTGGCGCTGCAGGAGGGCACGGTGCAGCGCCTGCGCCCGGAGGGCGGGGCGGAAGCCTGCCCCGCCGCCGCCATCCGCGCCGGCGACCGCATCCTGCTGGCGCATGGCGAGCGGCTGCGGCTGGACGGCGTGCTGGAAAGCGCCGAGGCGCTGGTGGACACCGCCGCCACCTCCGGCGAGAGCCTGCCGCGCCTGGTCCATCAGGGGGAGGCGCTGGCCGCCGGCGCGGTGAATCTCGGCGACCCCTTCACCCTGCGCGTCACCGCCGCCGCGGCCGACGGCTCGCTCGCCGCCATGGCGCGGCTGCTGGAGCGGGCGGAGCAGGCGCGCGGCCGCTTCGTCTCGATCGCCGACAAGGCGGCGCGCTTCTATGTGCCGGCCGCGCATGCGGTGGCGCTGGCCACCTTCCTCGGCTGGTGGCTGTGGGTGGGCGTGTCCTGGCAGGCGGCGCTGGTGCCGGCGGTGGCGGCGCTGATCATCACCTGCCCCTGCGGCCTCGCCATCGCCGTGCCGGCGGTGCAGGTGGCGGCCAGCGGCGCGCTGTTCCGCCGCGGCGTGCTGGTGGCCTCGGCCACCGCGCTGGAGCGGCTGGCCAGCGCCGGCCATGTGGTGCTGGACAAGACCGGCACGCTGACGGAAGGCCGGCCCGCGCTGCTGGAGGAGCCGGGCCGCCCGGCCTCCGCGCTGCGGCGGGCGGCCTCCCTGGCGCGGGCCTCGCGCCACCCGCTGGCGCGCGCCCTGGTGGCCGCCTGCCCCGACGCGCCGCCGGCGCCGGAGGGCGTGGTGGAGGTGCCGGGGCAGGGGCTGCGCCTGGCCGCCGCCGAAGGCGAGATCCGCCTGGGCAGCGCCCCCTTCATCGGGCTGGCGCAGGAGGATGAGGGGCTGACGATGTGGCTGGCCCGCCCCGGCCTTTCGCCCGTGCCCTTCCGCTTCGCCGACCGGCTGCGCGGGGATGCCGCGCCCACCGTGGCGGCGCTGCGGGGGCTGGGGCTGGAGGCGGAGCTGCTTTCGGGCGACGCGCCGCCGGCGGTGGAGGCGGCCGCGCGGGCCGCCGGCATCGGGCCCTGGCAGGCGCGCGCAACGCCGGAGGGCAAGGCGGAGCGGATCGCCGCGCTCAGCGTGGACGGGCACCGGCCGCTGATGGTGGGGGACGGCATCAACGACGCCGCCGCCCTGGCGCTGGCGCATGTCTCGGCCACGCCCGAGGGCGCCACCGACCTGGCGCAGACGGCGGCCGACCTGGTGCTGCGCGGCGAGGGGCTGGGGGCGCTGCCCTATGCCATCCGCGTGGCGCGGCGGGCGCAGCGGCTGGCGCGGCAAAATATCGCCTTCGCCTTGATCTACAACATGGTCGCGGTGCCCTGCGCGGTGCTGGGATACGCCACGCCGCTGATCGCGGCGCTGGTGATGGCCTCCTCCTCCATCATCGTCATCCTCAACGCGCTGCGGGCCGGCCAGGTGAAGACACAGGTGAAGACATGAGTGCCCTGCTGCTTCTGGTGCCGCTGGCGCTGTTCCTGGGCGGGCTGGCCCTGCTGCTGTTCCTCTGGACGCTGCGGAGCCGCCAGTATGACGACCTGGACGGCGCCGCCGCGCGCATCCTCTACGACGACCTCCCCTCCCAGCCGCGAGACCCCGCATGAGCCCGACGCGCATCTTCTTCCTGCTGTTCTCCGCCCTGATCGCGCTGGCCGGCCTGCTGGCCGCCGGCGCCTCGGTGGACGGGCCGCTGACGCTGTTCGGCCTCGGCCTGTTCCTGTTCGGCGTGTTCTTCGCGCTGTTCCTGGTCAAGCGCACCTATGACGAGGCGGACGGAGAGGCCTGAGCGCCAGAGGGCGGTGGCCCCAGGGGCCGGGGCCACGCCCGCGCCCTTTCACCGCCTGTCAACCCATTAGCCGTTGACGCGCTGCGCCCGCGCGCTCATGGTCCGGCGCCGTTTTTCCGCCAAACCTTGGGAATGTACTTCCGATGCCTGCGATCACGCTGCCCGACCAGTCCGTCCGCGTCTTCGACGAGGCGGTGACGGGCACCACCGTGGCCGCCGCCATCGGACCGGGCCTCGCCAAGGCGGCGCTGGCCATGCAGGTCGATGGGGTGCTCCGCGACCTGTCCCACCGGATCGAGGCGGACGCCGCCGTGCGCTTCATCACGCGCCGCGACCCCGAGGCGCTGGAGATGATCCGGCACGACGCGGCGCATGTGCTGGCGGAAGCCGTGCAGGAGCTGTTCCCCGGCACCCAGGTGACCATCGGGCCGGCCATCGAGGGCGGCTTCTACTACGACTTCGCCCGCAACGAGCCCTTCACGCCCGAGGACTTCCCGGCGATCGAGGCCAAGATGCGGGAGATCATCGCCCGCAACGCCGCCTTCGTGCGCGAGGAATGGCCGCCCGAGGAGGCCATCGCCTTCTTCGAGGGCAAGGGCGAGCGCTACAAGGCCGAGCTGATCCGCGACCTGCCGGCCGACGTGCCGATCAGCATCTACCGCCAGGGCGAGTGGCTCGACCTTTGCCGCGGCCCGCACATGCGCTCCACCGGCGACATCGGCTCCGCCTTCAAGCTGATGAAGGTGGCCGGCGCCTATTGGCGGGGCGACCACCGCAACGCCATGCTCTCCCGCATCTACGCCACCGCCTGGCGGGACCAGAAGGAGCTGGACGCCCATCTCCACCAGCTGGAGGAGGCCGAGCGCCGCGACCACCGCAAGATCGGCCGCGAGATGGGCCTGTTCCACCTCCAGGAGGAGGCGGTGGGCTCCATCTTCTGGCACCCCAAGGGCTGGCGCCTCTACAGCCGCGTGCAGGACTACATGCGCCGCCGGCTGGACGCCGCCCTCTACCAGGAGGTCAAGACCCCGCAGCTCGTGGACCGCAGGCTGTGGGAGGCCTCGGGCCACTGGGAGAAGTTCCGCGAGAACATGTTCCTGGCCTCGGTGGACGACGAGTCCGAGAAGGACCGCGTGCTGGCCCTGAAGCCGATGAACTGCCCCTGCCACGTGCAGATCTTCAACCAGGGCCTCCGCTCCTACCGCGAGCTGCCGCTGCGCATGGCCGAGTTCGGCGCCTGCCACCGCTACGAGCCCTCCGGCGCGCTGCACGGCATCATGCGCGTGCGCGCCTTCACGCAGGACGACGCGCACATCTTCTGCTTGGAGGACCAGATCGCCGCCGAGACGGTGGAGTTCGTGGCGCTGCTCTCCTCCGTCTACCGCGACTTCGGCTTCGAGAGCTTCCGCGTGAAGTTCTCCGACCGGCCGGCCAAGCGCGCGGGCACGGACGAGACCTGGGACCGCTCGGAGGGCGCGCTGAAGGAGGCCTGCCGCATCGCCGGCGTGGAATACGAGCTGAACCCGGGCGAGGGCGCCTTCTACGGCCCGAAGCTGGAGTTCGTGCTGCGCGACGCCATCGGCCGCGACTGGCAGTGCGGCACGCTGCAGGTGGACTTCGTGCTGCCCGAGCGGCTCGACGCGCAATATGTGGGCGAGGACGGCAACCGCCACCGCCCCGTCATGCTGCACCGCGCCATCCTGGGCTCCTTCGAGCGCTTCCTCGGCATCCTGATCGAGGAGCATGCGGGGCGCTTCCCGCTCTGGCTGGCCCCGGTCCAGGTGGCGGTCGCCACCATCGTGGACGAGGCGGCGCCGTTTGCCCGCGAGGTGGCAGCCGCGCTGCAGAAGGCCGGGCTGTCGGTCGAGCTCGACCTGCGCAACGAGAAGATCAACCGCAAGGTGGTGGACCATATCGACCAGCGCGTGCCCGTGCTGGCCGTGATCGGCCGGCGCGAGGCGGAGGAGGGCAAGGTGGTGCTGCGCCGCCTGCCCGGCCGCGAGCAGGTGACCGTGACCCTGGCGGAAGCGGTGGCCACCCTTGCGGCGGAGGCGACGCCTCCCGATCTGAAACCGCAGGCAACGGTTGCGGCGGCGTGACCGCTGCACCATAAGACTCATTCGAGACGTTTCAACAGCGACAGGAGCCGACTCTGGCCCGAGGCCCTATTCCGAACCAATTGCCCGCCCGCGACGGACCGCGTGTGAACGAGGATATCCGCGTCCCTCAGGTTCGCCTGATCGACCAGGACGGCGAGATGCTCGGCGTGATGAGCGCGCGCGAAGCCCTGCTGCGCGCCTATGAGGTTGGCATGGATCTCCTGGAGATCAGCCCCAACGCCGTGCCGCCGGTCTGCAAGATCCTCGACTACGGCAAGTACAAGTACGAGCAGCAGAAGAAGGCCAACGAGGCCCGCAAGAAGCAGAAGATCGTCGAGATCAAGGAAATCAAGGTTCGCCCGAACATTGACGACCATGATTACGAAGTGAAGATGCGGGCGGCCAAGTCCTTCATCGAGGAAGGCGACAAGGTGAAGGTCACGCTCCGCTTCCGCGGCCGCGAGATGGCCCACCAGGACCTCGGCGTGAAGGTTCTGGAGCGCATCCGCACCGAGCTGGCCGAGATGGCCAAGGTGGAGCAGATGCCGCGCCTCGAGAACCGCCAGATGATCATGGTGCTGGCGCCGCGTTGAGCGGCTTCCGCCGGGAAGGGCGGCCTCCGGGCCGGCCGTTCCGGCACCGTGCCGGCCTGAAAGGCCCGGGGGCTGCCGCCCCTGGGCCTTTTCGCGTTTCTCGGTGCCGTGGAATCAGCGCGGCGGAATCAGCGCCGTGGGATCAGCGCCCTGGAATCAGCGACGCGGGAAGCGCAGGTCGAGGCCCCGGGCGCGCCAGCCGGCCTCGATCATCGCCTTGTCGATCAGCCCCGAGGGGTCCGCCTTGCGCGGCGCCGTGGCGAGGGAGGGGGCGCGCTCGCGCCGCCAGATGCCGAGCAGCCGGCGCAGCTCCACCAGCGGCGTCGGGTGGTCGTCCACCCGCAGGTCGAGGTCGGGGAAGTCCTCCGTGGTCACCAGCTTCATGGCGGCGGACTGGCGGCCGCGCCGGTCGCCCCCCGCCGCCTCCCCCGCGTCGAGCGCCAGCACCAGCCGCTCCGCCAGGGGCAGGCCGGTGCCGGCGCGGAAGGTGGCGGTGGTCTCCCCCACCACGGCGGGGTTGGCCAGCATGTTGCCGGCCACGCTGAAGCCAGGGCCGGATTGCGAGCCGGCCCATTCCACGCAGCTCTCGCCCGTCCAGGCGGCGCTGCGGCCATGGCGGTCCACGGCGTGGATCTGCCGCAGCGCGCGGCCCTCGTCGCCGGCCAGCGCCCCCTCGATGGCGGCGGCGGGGGACAGGCCGCGCGCCAGCCCGTCCAGCACGGCGGGGCCGAGATAGCGGTTGGTGAAGGACTGGGTCGAGACCGCGCCCACGCCCGCCCGGACAAAGGGACAGGAGGCGCCGACCGCGAAGGCGCAGGTGGCGACGGCCACCGCGAAGGCGCCGGTTGCGGGATCGTGCGCCACGATCGACCATGTCATCGGAGTTGTCGTCCCGTTGCGAAGTTCGCGCCCAGCGTGCCGGCTGGTCCGGTGGCGATCAAGGGGGGCGTCCGCCCCGCCGCGCATGCCGGTGCCGCAACCCCGCCGCGCCGCGCAAGAGCCTTGCCTCGGCCTTGCGGTTGTGGTGGAAGCCCCCATGGCCGACCTGTCCTCCCACGACCGCATCCTCATCCTCGATTTCGGCAGCCAGGTGACGCAGCTGATTGCGCGGCGCCTGCGGGAATCGGGCGTCTATTGCGAGATCTGGCCGTTCACGGCCGAGCCCGCGCGCATCCAGGGCTTCGCGCCAAAGGGGATCATCCTCTCCGGCGGCCCCGCCAGCACCGTGGACGAGGGCAGCCCGCGCGCCGCCCAGGTGGTGTTCGAGATGGACATCCCCGTGCTCGGCATCTGCTACGGCCAGCAGACCATGTGCATGCAGCTCGGCGGGCTGGTGGAGAAGAGCGACCACCAGGAATACGGCCGCGCCTATGTCGAGGTGCAGGAGGATTGCGCGCTGACCAAGGGCCTCTGGTCCCCCGGCGCGCGCGAGCAGGTGTGGATGAGCCATGGCGACCGCGTGGCGCGGCTGCCGGAGGGCTTCCGCGTCGTCGCCACCAGCCCCGGCGCCCCCTTCGCCATGGTGGCCGATGACAGCCGCCACTTCTACGGCATCCAGTTCCACCCCGAGGTGGTGCACACGCCGCATGGCGCGCAGCTGCTGCGCAACTTCACCCACGAGGTCTGCGGCTGCCAGGGCGACTGGACCATGGCCGCCTTCCGCGCCGAGGCCATCGCCCGCATCCGCGAGCAGGTGGGCGGCGGCCGCGTGATCTGCGGCCTTTCGGGCGGCGTCGATTCCTCCGTGGCGGCGGTGCTGATCCACGAGGCGATCGGCGACCAGCTCACCTGCATCTATGTCGATCACGGCGTGATGCGGGCGGGCGAGACCGAGCAGGTGGTGCAGACCTTCCGCGACCGCTTCAACATCAAGCTGGTCCACCGCGACGCCTCCGACCTGTTCCTCGGCGCCCTGGAAGGCGTCACCGACCCGGAGGTGAAGCGCAAGACCATCGGCCGGCTGTTCATCGAGGTGTTCGAGGAGGAGCAGGAGAAGATCGGCGGTGCCGACTTCCTGGCCCAGGGCACGCTCTACCCGGACGTGATCGAGAGCGTCTCGGCCACCGGCGGGCCGTCGGTCACCATCAAGTCGCACCACAATGTCGGCGGCCTGCCCGAGGACATGCGCATGAAGCTCGTCGAGCCGCTGCGCGACCTGTTCAAGGACGAGGTGCGGGCGCTGGGCCGCGAGCTGGGCCTGCCGGAGGAGATCGTCGGCCGCCACCCCTTCCCCGGCCCGGGGCTGGCCATCCGCATCCCCGGCGAGGTGACGCGCGAGCGCGTGCAGATCCTGCAGAAGGCGGACACGATCTATCTGGAGGAGATCCGCGCGGCGGGCCTCTACGACGCCATCTGGCAGGCCTTCGCCGTGCTGCTGCCGGTCAAGACCGTGGGCGTGATGGGCGACGGCCGCACCTATGACAGCGTCTGCGCGCTGCGCGCCGTGACCTCGACCGACGGCATGACGGCCGATGTGTATCCCTTCACCATGGAATTCCTGACGCGGGTGGCGGGGCGCATCGTCAACGAGGTGCGCGGCATCAACCGCGTGACCTACGACATCACCTCCAAGCCCCCCGGCACGATCGAGTGGGAATAATTTTTGCCCATCCGAGGCTATCCGAAACTACGCCAGAATACGACGTAACCACCTGAAAAACAAAAATATTTCATCCGAGACCTATCGAGAGCTATCGGTGGGCATCAAACGCGTCTGTCGTGCCCGCTGACGGACCCTGCCCCCGTTGATCATCGGGAAAATCGAAAGTACCGTCATAGCGATTGAGGCTAATGACGGTACTTTTTTCAGCCTAACACGCTGACCATAAACAGATATTCCCGTCAAAAGCCTCCAAATACCGCGTGACGGTACTTTTCCGCGAGGAGGCCCAGAATGTTGACGGATGCGGCACTCAAGTGCCTGAAACCAAAAGCCAAAATGTACAAGGTGACCGATCGTGACGGCATGTATGTGCGTGTCGCGCCGACAGGCGGCATCTCGTTCAGGCTCGACTACCGGCTGAACGGCAGGCGGGAGACCGTCCATCTTGGCAAGTACGCCCGAGATGGGATCTCGCTCGCCCGAGCTCGCGAATTGTGCCTGGACGCGAAACGCATGATTGCCGAGGGGCGGTCCCCCGCCATCGAGAAGCAGCGGGAGAAGCGCCGGATCAAGGAGGCCAAGAGCTTCGGCGAGTTCGGCGAGAAGTGGCTGACGCGCGCGCCCATGGCGGACAGCACGCGCGCTATGCGCCGCGCCATATTCGAGCGTGAACTCATGCCCGTCTGGCGGAACCGTTTGCTGACCGAGATCACGCCTGATGACCTGCGCGCCCACTGCGCCAAGATCGTGGAACGGGGCGCGCCCGCGACGGCCATCCATGTGCGGGACATCCTGAAGCAGATCTACGGCTTCGCCATTCTCCACGGCGAGAAGGTCGCAAACCCGGCCGATGACGTCGGCCCGGCGTCGATCGCCACATTCACGCCCAAGGACCGGGCGCTTTCGCCGACTGAGATCCGCATCATGCTCAAGCAGCTCGAGCATGTCGCGACGCTGCCGACGATTCGCCTCGGCATGAAGCTCTACCTCCTCACCATGGTCCGGAAGAGCGAACTGCAGGACGCGGTCTGGGATGAGGTCGATTTCGAAAACGCCGTCTGGACGATCCCGAAGGAGCGCATGAAGCGATCGAAGCCGCACAATGTCTACCTGTGCCGGCAGACCCTCGACATCATGATCGCGCTCAAGACCTGCGCCGGTAATTCCCGGTATCTGCTGCCGTCCCGCTACGATGCGGATGCGCCGATGTCGCGGGCGACCTTCAACCGGGTCACCTACGCGGTCGTCGAACAGGCCAAGAAGGAGGGGCTGCCGCTGGAGCCGTTCACCGTGCATGACCTGCGTCGCACTGGTTCGACGCTGCTCAATGAGTTGGGCTTCAACCGCGACTGGATCGAAAAGTGCCTGGCGCACGAGGACGGGCGTTCATCACGCGGCGTCTACAACAAGGCCGAATACGAGGTTCAGCGTCGCCACATGATGCAGGAATGGGCCGACACCGTCGATGCCTGGGTCGAGGGGCGGAAGTATGTTCCGACGCTGCTGCCGACAGTCATGCCGTCTATCGCGCTCGATCCTGCCCTTTGACCGGGTGGGGCTTGCGCTTGGTGACGTCGGGATGCTGTGCGCGATGGATCGGCTTCGCGCGCCGCGCCAGCAACCAGGCGTGGACTTCGGCGAGATCCCAGACGATGCAGCGCGGTGACAGCGCGAAGCGGCGTGGAATTCGCCGCGCTGCTCTATTTGATAGATGACTCTGCTATGAAGGGCGGTGCCGATTGTCCAAGCGGCGCCCGCACTTGGGCTGTAACTTGTCGGCGACGCGATGAGCGCGACTTTCACTATCGACGAAATCAAAATCGGGGAGGCGGTCAAGGCGCCGCTCCTGTACCGGAAGGAAGCGAAATGATGATCGAATGCCTCGGAATGAAAGGGCTCTGACGGTGGCCGCGCTCAAGTTCTCCTTGATCCCCATGTTTGCGATCATGATTGGTGCGCTTCTCGCGGCGTGGCGCACGCCCGGCGAGAAACAGGTCGCGGTCGTGCAGCATCTGGCGGCGGGCGTGGTGTTCGCTGCCGCTGCGACGGAGATCCTGCCCCAAGTGATGCACGGCGGTTCTCCGATGGCGACGGTGATCGGCGGGGCGCTGGGCGTTGCAGTGATGCTCGGCCTGAAGGCGGCGGAAAGCCGATGGCAGGGTCCGGTGGCGCTGCTTGCTGCGATCGGTCTCGATCTGGCGATTGACGGCCTGGTCCTCGGCCTTGCCTTCATCGCCGGCGAGAGGGCGGGAATATTGTTGGCCGTCGCGCTGACCTTGGAAGTGTTGTTCCTGGCCCTGACCCTTACCATCGATCTGGCGGGCCGGTATCCCAAGGCGAAGGCGATCGGCCTGACTTGCGCGTTGGCGCTGCTGGTGCCGATGGGTGCGCTGATCGCGCAGCCGGTGGCATTACTGCCGCCATATGGATCACCGGGTTCTTGAGCTTCGGCCTGATGGCGTTGCTCTACCTTGTCACCGAAGAACTGCTGGTCGAGGCGCACGAGAAGCCGGACTCGCCGCTTATCTCCGCGATGTTCTTCGTCGGCTTCCTGGCGATTCTCCTGCTTGAGGAAATCATGGCATGACGGCTCAGCCGGAGGCAAAGGTTGCCGCCGAGCGGCGTACGCTCCGGATCGCGGGCAGCAACAGCGTCTTGGTCGATGCGCGGGCTGAAACCAAGATCGGAGCATGTTTCGACCTGGTGGAACCACCAGACTCGAAAACTATGCGGAAAGACAAGTACATAGAGCGTCCGTTCTGGTGCAATCAGAACGCGACGCCCTCTAGGGCGGAGACAGCGTGATGACCGACAAGTTCGAACTGGATATTCCCGTCTTGCTGCCCGAGGTTCCCGACGCGGCCGACGCCTGTGTCGGCCGCCTCGTTTCGACATTGAGCGCCAAGCCCGGCGTTGAGCGCGCGCACGTTCTGGCCGCCGATGGCGATACGCCGGCAAAGCTGTGCATCCATTTCGACGGCGAAGCGCTGCCGCTGTCACGCGTGCGCGACATGGTGCGGGCGGCAGGCGCCGAGATTAGCGGGCGATACGGTCATGCGACATGGCAGGTCGAAGGAATCGGCCACGAACGCCGCGCCCGCACCGTCGGCGAGACCCTGTGCCAGATGCCCGGCGTGCTGCAGGCCGATGCCAGCGCCTCGGGCAGCGTTCGCGTCGAATATGACAAGGAACTAGTCGACGAGGCAGCGATCGTCGCGGCGCTGGGCAAGCTCAAGGTCAAACCGGGCAAGCGGACGGGCTCCAATCAGGCCGGTGGTCATGCTGGACACGATCACGGCGCCGGCGACCATGCCGGCCACGATCACGGGCCTGGCGGCCATGCCGAAGGCGCGGAAAAGCACGGACTGGGCGATGGCCACGATCACGCCCATGCCAATTTCCTTGGCCCCAATACGGAGCTGATCTTCGCGCTCGCCTGCGGCGCGCTGCTGGCGATCGGCTTCGCGATCGAAAAGCTGGTTGCGGGTGCCCCCGACTGGCTGCCGACCGCCTTCTATGTGGGTGCCTATGTGTTCGGTGGCTTCTTCACGCTGCGCGAGGCGATCGACAATCTGAAGCTCAAGAAATTCGAGATCGACACGCTGATGCTCGTCGCGGCCGCCGGTGCCGCGGCGCTCGGCGCCTTTGCGGAAGGCGCGCTACTGCTGTTTCTGTTCAGCCTCGGCCATGCGCTCGAGCATTATGCGATGGGTCGCGCCAAGCGCGCGATCGAGGCGCTGGCCGAGCTCGCGCCCGACAAGGCGACGGTGCGCCGTGGAGGGCAGACCTCGGAAATCCCCGTCGAAGAGCTGGTGGTCGGCGACGTCGTGATCGTGCGACCGAACGAGCGCCTGCCCGCTGACGGCTTCCTCATCAAGGGGTCGAGCGCGATCAACCAGGCCCCAGTCACCGGCGAGAGCATCCCGGTCGACAAGGAACCCGTCGCAGATGTCGAGACGGCGCGCGCGAAGCCCGATGCCGTTGACGCCGCGTCACGGATTTTTGCTGGGACGATCAACGGCGGCGGCGCGATTGAAATCGAAGTGACACGGCGCTCCAACGAAAGCGCGCTCGCCAAGGTCGTGAAGATGGTGAGCGAAGCGGAGACGCAGAAATCCCCGACCCAGCGGTTCACCGATCGGTTCGAGCGCATCTTCGTGCCGGTGGTGCTGGCGCTGTCGTTTATCCTGCTGTTTGCCTGGGTCGTCGTCGACGAGCCGTTCCGCGACAGCTTCTACCGGGCGATGGCGGTGCTGGTTGCCGCCAGCCCTTGTGCACTGGCCATCGCCACCCCCAGCGCGGTTCTATCAGGGGTCGCGCGGGCCGCACGCGGCGGGGTACTGGTCAAAGGCGGCGCGCCGCTCGAGAATCTTGGCTCTCTGAAGGCGATCGCGTTCGACAAGACCGGTACGCTGACGGAAGGGCGTCCACGCATCACTGATGTCGTCCCGGTCGACGGCGCGAGCGAGGCGGATTTGTTGACGCTCGCCGTCGCCGTCGAAGCCCTGAGCGATCACCCGCTGGCGCAGGCCATCGTCAAGGACGGTCGCGAACGCCTGGGTGGACGAGAACTGCCTGTCGCAATCGACGTCAAGAGCCTTACCGGACGCGGCGTCACCGCGACTGTCGACGGCGAAACGGTGTGGATCGGCAAGGCAGAGATGTTCGGCGTGGAGGGCATCCCGTCGCTGAACGCCGCCGCAACCGATGCCATCGCCCAGCTTCGCGAAGGCGGCCGCACGACAATGGTTGTCCGCAAGGGCGACCGCGACATCGGCGCGATCGGCCTGATGGACACGCCCCGCGAGGCAGCCAAGGTCGCCCTCAGGCGCCTGCGCGACATGGGCATAACTCGCATGATCATGATCTCCGGCGATAACCAGAAGGTCGCCGACGCCATCGCCCGCGAGGTCGGTCTCGACGAGGCATGGGGCGATCTGATGCCGGAAGACAAGGTCGCCGCGATCAAGAAACTCGCCGGCGAGGACAAGGTCGCGATGGTCGGCGACGGCGTCAACGACGCCCCTGCGATGGCGTCGGCAACGGTCGGTATTGCAATGGGTGCCGCTGGCTCGGATGTGGCCCTGGAGACAGCAGACGTCGCGTTGATGGCCGACGATCTCGCGCATCTGCCGTTCGCTGTGGGCTTGAGCCGCCACACCCGCGGCATCATCCGGCAGAATGTGTTCGTCAGCCTTGGCGTCGTGGCGTTCCTCGTGCCGGCCACCATTCTCGGACTCGGCATCGGCCCGGCGGTGGCGATGCACGAAGGTTCGACGCTGCTCGTTGTCTTCAACGCGCTTCGCCTGCTCGCTTTCAAGGATCGGACCGGCGCGGCGTGAAATGGCTGACCGTATTTGACCTCGACGGGACGCTGGGTGAGAGCGAGCAGCCCGTGTCGGCCGAGATGGCGGCGACGCTCGCATCCCTGCTGGCCGAGATCGATGTCGCGGTGATCTCGGGTGGCAACTGGCCGCAGTTCGCCCGCTAAGTCGTTTCGGAGTCGTCATATGATGCAGGAATGGGCCGACACCGTCGATGCCTGGGTCGAGGGGCGGAAGTATGTTCCAACGCTGCTGCCGACAGTCATGCCGTCTATCGCGCTCGATCCTGCCCTTTGACCGGGCGGGACTTGCGCTTGGTGACGTCGGGATGCTGCGCGCGATGGATCGGCTTCGCGCGCCGCGCCAGCAACCAGGCGTGGACCTCGGCGAGATCCCAGACGATGCAGCGCGGTGACAGCGCGAAGCGGCGTGGAAATTCGCCGCGCTGCTCCATCTCGTAGATTGTGCTGTCGGCCAGGGGCACCATCTCGCGCAGTTGGTGCCGCCGGATGGTCTTCCTGATCTCCAAAGGCTCGCTCTGACCCATACCCAATCTCCTTAGCGGCTGTCGCTGGCGATTGAGAACGATAGGTGCCGATGCCGGAAGTCCCTCCCGAGTGGCGTGCGGCAATTTCGGGCTCTGGCGTAGAAATCGGCGGGTCATTTTCAGTCCTGACAGCGCGGCCGGACATCCGTCAGCCCACAGAATCTGCACGACTCGCCGCACGCGTTCCGCGCCGTAATTGCGCTGTTCAGATCACGCACCATTTACTGCTTGCACCGGCGAGATGCGATCCGGAAGTCCGCTAGCGACGTAGCAACAGTCGAATGTGTGACACTTAAGGATTTCGTGGGCGGCGGTAGCGAGGAGACGGAGAAGACCCATAATCTGATCGGAACAGTTCTCGGGGGCTGACGGGGCTACGTTTGCAAAGACCTTTGCATCATGGGGAACCATCGTGCCGAGATCGAAGATCGAGCTGCGCCATGTGCGCTACATCATCGCTGCCGCGGAAAGCGGCAGCTTCCGGCGCGCGGCGCAAGATCTCGGCGTCGAGCAGTCGGCGATCAGCCGCCGCATCCGCGATGTCGAGGATGAGATCGGCGCACAGCTGTTCCGCCGTCATCCTGCCGGCGTCGACCTGACGGACATCGGCAAACAATTCCTGAATCAGGCCGCCCCTGGGGCTCGCCAGATCGGATCGGCGCTCGACGGCGCAAGAACGGTGGCGAACAGAGGACGGCATCTTCGGATCGGCGTGTTCGGGCCTCTGACCATGGGCTTTCTGTCTGAGCTCTTCGGGGCCTTTCGGGGTGACCGCCCGGGGGTCAAGCTGCGGTTCAGCGAGGGCAGTTGTCCCGAACTTATCGCGGCCGTGCGGCGGGGGCAGCTTGATGTCGGTGTCGTCGCCGAAGCATCGCCCGGGAAGGGCTTTGACGTGACGCATTTGTGGGCCGAGCCCGTGTACGCGGCATTGCCGGACGGCGACCCACTCGCCGATCAGAAGGCGCTCCGGTGGGATGACCTGCGTGATCGGCACTTTGTGGTGACTGATTTACCGACCGGCGATTTCGCGAAGGGTTACCTGATGCGAAACCTCCAGACTTCGCCCGGAGACCTCCAGATCGAGCAATTGTCCGTCACTCGGGAATCTCTGATGCAGATCGTCGCGCATGGGGACGGCGTCACCATCGCAGGCAGCGCGCATGTCCGTCACGGTCTGCCAGGCATTGCTTTTCGCCTGATCGAGGATGCTGTTCTCCGCTATGGTGCTGTCCACCCGCGAGGGGCGCTCCATCGGAACCTCGAGCGCCTGCTGGCGCTGGCAAAGTCTTTCTCGGAGCGAGATGACGCTTGGTTCGCCCGGCAACGGCTCATGCGCCCTGAGCATCGGCGCGTGCCGCACGTTGACTGCCATCGCGGCGCGCGCGGGCGAACCCCCGATCGGTTGCAATGAAGCGCTCGAGCATGGGCACAATCAGCTTCGTCGGGTCGCCGATGGTCTGGCCTTGTTCGCGGCCGAGTGCTGCGGCGTAGGCGACGAGGTCCCGATGCAGCGGCGCAGGGAGTTCAATCGTCACCTTGACCGGCTTGTCGTCGATGATCGGGCCGAGCTTCAGCTTGGTCATCACAACCCTCCATAAGGTTCGAGCACGAGGTCGCGGGTGACGATGACGCGCACGGGGAACCCCGGTCTGATCGTCAGGGTCGGCGCGACATTGAGTTGCCGACGGATGATCTGCTGCCCTGCGTCGTTGATGGTGTCCTGCCCGCCGTTGCGGATCGCCCGGAGCAGCCGATCCTGATCGTCAACGGCGAGTTCGGCGCCGACCGACAGCAGTGTCGACAGGCCGGCAGCCTTGGCGAGATCCCACCAGTGATAGTCGACGCCATCCTGGAGACCCGCATAGCCTTGCGCGTCGGCTCCGGGTTGACGTTCCAAGACGATCGAACGGCCATTCGGGAGGATGAGCCGCTTCCAGACGAGCAGCACCCGGCGCTGACCGAAGCCGACATCGTTGCTGTACTCGCCGATCAGCCGCGTGCCCTGCGGGACGAGCAGGATGCGCCCGGTCGGGCTGTCGTAGACATGCTCCGTGACCTGCGCGGTGATCTGGCCGGGCAAGTCGGATCGGATGCCGGTGATGAGGGCCGCGGCGATGACGGCGCCGGTCTGAAGCACATAGGGCGATGCCGGACCCATCACGCGATCTGGCGAGACCGTGCGGCGGTCCACGCCCGCATTCAGGAACGCGAGCTGGCGATCCTGCGCCGTCGCTGCACCTGGCTGGCCCGGAAGACCTAGCCCAGAGAGGCTCGGGCTGCCTGGTCCACCAACTGTCGCAATCGGAGCTGCGACGCGCGCCTCCGTCTGGAAGAAGACGCGGCTCGTTCGGGCAGCTTCTTCTTCCGCGCGCCTGCGTTGCTCGACCGGATCGACGGTGGGCGCTGCTGCCATCGGCGGCGTGACGGGCTGGCCACGGTTCTGCGCATCGAGGATGGGGCGCCCCAGATCCCCGGGCAGCGGAGGCCCAAGCACCGGACCGGTGTAGTCGCGTGGCAGGCCGGCGAGCCCGTCCGCAGTTCGCCGATTTTGCGTGGAGTAAAGCTCCTCACTGCCAGGGCCGATACTGCGCGTCTGAAGCGCATAGATGAGCGCGCCACCAACCCCGAGGGCGGCGACGAGACTGATGCCGCCCAGCACCTTTCGCGACAGTCGGGTGACCCGGGGCGGTTCGGCGCGCAGCCGCATTGGCGCAGCGGCGTCGCCGGGTTGTGTGCCGACCAGCTGTGCGTCGGCTTCGTTGGGCGTGTCGCGCTCGCTCATGACGCGGGCCTCCCATCGGTGCGAACGATCCGGACCGTCTGCTGGCGCTCGCCACTGCCGAGACGGAGCTCGGCGGCGCCGAACAAACGGTCGACGATCAGGATGTTCTGGTGGATCCGGCTGTTGGCGATTTGCGGTTCGCCATCTGCGCCGATGACGAAGAGCGGGGGCATCTCGCCCTGAACGATCCCGCGCGGGAACTCGACATAGACGCGGCGCCCGTCGTCGTAGACCGAGATTGGCCGCCACGGCGGCGTGTTGCCTGTAAGACCGTAGCGATAGTTCCGTGCCGCAACGGCCGGGATCACTGGTGTAGCGGGCACTGCCTGTCTCTGCGAGGCGGGCGGCTGCGGATAGGCCCAGGCGACGGCCGGCATATAGGGGCGTTCGCCCGAGCGCAGCTCGATCATGTAGATGCGACGGTCGGTGGTGATGACCAGATTGGTCGTGATGTCTGGCCGTGTCGGCTTCACGAGGACATGGACGCGCCGGGTGATGCCCGAGCCGCTCTCTGTGTCGCCGATGATCCAGCGCGCCGTATCGCCCGCAGCGATCGGGCCGGCGCCGGTCAGGCTTTCGCCTGGTTCCAACGCGATGTTGGTGATCTGCCCGGGAGCGGCATAGACTTGATAGAGCGCGCCCTCGCTCCAGGGATAGATCTGTATCGAGTTGTAATACCCCTCGCGGCGCGGTTCGACGCGCGCGGCGGCATTGGCATTCTCCACGCGGCCCGCCGGCGTCCCCGCGGCAGCGCCACCGCGCGCGGGTGTCCAGGCGGGCGGTGTGTGAAGCGGCCTAGGTGGCGCCTCCGTGACGGCAGCCGGCACAGGGGGAAGTGGCGGCACATCGGCGTCATAGCTGATCTGTGGCGGTCGGTTGGTCGCGCAGCCGGCCAGCGCCAATCCCGAGATCAGCAAAAGCGCAGAGCCGGATAGGCGGAAGCCACGGCTCGCGGGTCGGCGGAGATGATTTCTCATTGCCCCATTTCCCGCGACCAGTTGATGGCGTTGACGTAGATCCCAAGCGGATTGGCCCGCAGCCGCTCTGCGTCGCGCGGGGGTTGGATCACGATGGTCAAGATGGCTGTCCAGCGCTGTGTCGTGGAGAGCTGGCCGTTCTCGTACTGGCGTTCGGTCCAGGCCACGCGGAAGCTGTCAGGCGACGCGCGGATCACGCTCGACACTTCGACCGACACCTGCTGCTTCCCGACGCGGGTGAACGGATCGTTGGCGCGGGCGAAGTCATTGAGGGCCGCCGCGCCGCGATCGGTCGTGAACTCGTAGGCGCGCAGCCAATTCTGCCGCACGACGATGGCGTCGGCCGGGATCGAGCGGACCTGCTCGATGAACCGCGCCAGATGCCAGGCCACCTGCGGGTCGGTGGGGCGGTAGTCGGCCTGCGCTGGCGCGACCGCCTGCGCCTGGCCGAGATTGTCGACCTGCACCACCCACGGGACGATGGTCCCGCGCGCCGACTGCCAGACCAGCGCGGCAGCGAAGCCGGCGGAGAGGATCAGGCAGCCGAAGGCCATGAGCCGCCAGTTTCGGGCCTGGACACGCGCTGAGCCGATTCGATCATCCCAGATCTGCGCCGCGCGCTGATATGGCGTCTCGGGCTCGGGCGTCTTTCCATAGTGGGTTGCGGGTCGCTTGAAGAAGCTCATGTGCGGTCGCCTCCGGAGAGATTGATGGAAGAGCCGCCGCCGTGGCTGTCGCCCGATCGGATCGCGTGTGCCGCGAGCGTGACGCCGTGGCTCATGGTCTGCCCACGTCGCATGCGCTGCGCCCAAGCCGGCGGGCTGGCGGCAGAGCCTGTGGCCGCCGGTGCGGCCGAACCGGCATCATTCGCGACCGTTCCCATGCTCGAGGAACCGCCGGTGGCTCCGAAGCCGCTTTTGACGCCGTCGGCGAAGCTCGAGCGAACGCTTTGCGCGGCCCGGCGCAGCGGAGAGGCTGCCGCGCCGCCGGCCGCTCGTGCGACGCCGCCGAGGCCCGACGCGACGCCGGCGGCGCCCGACTGGCCGAGGGAACCGAGACTGTAGGCAGCAGAGGCGGCTCCCGCCGCGGTGGCTCCACCGCGCACGGCGGCGGCGCCGCCGGAAATGGCGCTCGCGCCACCGCGCAAGGCGAGCCCGGCCGCGCCGCCGGCAGCCATGGCTGCGCCGCCCGCGACGAGGCCGGTGCCGATGGCGGAGCCTGCGCCGAGTTGCGGGCCGCCGGAAACGATGCCGTTGGCGATACCCGGACCAAAGATGCCGAGACCGAGAAGCGACAGCGCCGCCAACACGACGGCCATCGCGTCGTCGATGGTCGGTGGCTGACCGCCGAATCCTGCCGTGAACTGACTGAACAGAGTCGAGCCGATGCCGATGATGACGGCGAGCACCAGTACCTTGATCCCTGACGAGATGACGTTTCCCAGCACGCGCTCGGCCATGAAGGCGGTCTTCCCGAACAGGCCGAACGGGATCAGGACAAAGCCGGCCAGGGTGGTCAGCTTGAATTCGATCAGCGTGATGAAGAGCTGGATGGCCAGGATGAAGAAGGCGAGCAGCACCAGCGCCCAGGCGAAGAGCAGGCAGGCGATCTGGATGAAGTTTTCGAAGAAGGCGATCCAGCCCATCAGGTTTGAGATGGATTCGAGCAGCGGCCTCGCCGCATCGAGACCCGTCTGCGCGACCCGGCCCGGGCGCATCAGGTCCTGGATGGAAAACCCGGTGCCGGACGCCTGAAGTCCGAGGCCGGCGAAGCTTTCGAAGACGATCCGCGCGAGGTTGTTCCAGTTGCCGATGATGTAGGCAAAGACGCCCACAAACAGCGTCTTCTTCACAAGGCGTGCGATGATGTCGTCGTCCGCGCCCCAGCTCCAGAACAGGGCGGCCAGCGTGACGTCGATGACGATCAGCGTCGTCGCGATGAACGCCACCTCGCCGCCGAGCAGGCCGAATCCGCTGTCGATGTAGGAGGTGAAGACCCCGAGGAAATTGTCGATGACGCCGCTGCCGCCCATGGCTCACCGCCCTTCGTCGGCGCGTCGCGGCGCGGTGCGGGTGCCAAGGAAACGGTCGCGGGTTTCGGCCCAGATGCGCAGACACTCGCCGTCCCTTGCGGCGGCTTCCCCCATCTGCTGGCACCGACGCTGGCCCTCGCGCAGCGGGTCCGGCGCCTCCTCAAGCACGGGCGTCGGCCGAGCCGCTGGCCTTTCCTCTTTCCGGGTCATCTCGATCGCCGTTGCCGTGATTGCGACGGAGACGAAGATGATTGCGCCCACGCGGGCCAGCGTCTTGCCGTCCATCCTGCTGTCCTCAGTTGCCGTTCGGGAACATCCGGGCGTTGCCGGGCTGATAGCCGGAGCCGGGCGTCAGGAACCGGCGGCGCTGTTCACGGCCTTGTTCGGCGGCTGCGGCGCGCTCGGCATCGACAAGCGCCTGCGCTCGGCCGTTCGCAGCGACCACAGCGACCAGGTCTGCGAGTTGCTGCGCCTGCAATGCGAGCAACTGGTTGCCGGCCTGGGTTGCCTGAAGCGCGCCGGTCGCACCCTGGCTCTGCCCGACCAGAGCCGCCATCTCGGCGCGGTTGGTGTCGATGTTGCCGACGACACCGGCCTGCACGCGCAGCGCGTCCTGAAGGCCGCCGACCGTGTTCTGCCAGCGCGATCGTGCATCGGAGACGAGACGCTGATCCGAAGTGGACAGCGAGATGTTGCTGTACTGGCTCTGAAAGGCTTGGTCGATCTGCTGCACGTCGAAGGCGATGCGCTGTGCCTGACCCAGAAGCGCTTGCGTGCGCTGCACCGATTGCTGGAGCTGCTGAAGCGAGGAGTAGGGCAGGCTCGCGAGATTGCGGGCCTGGTTGATCAGCATCTGCGCTTCGTTCTGGAGGCTCTGGATCTGGTTGTTGATCTGCTCGAGCGCCCGCGCGGCCGATAGGACATTCTGGACGTAGTTGGTCGGATCATAAACGACCCACTGCGCCGCTGCCGGGGTGACGAACACGGGCGATAAGGCGACGGGCAGCGACAGGATGGTTGCGGCGAACAGCGCCGCGCGAGAGCGTCGGATCATCATGGCTTGGGCTCCAGGTTGGCGAGATCGGGAATGAGGTCGGCGGCCCATCCGACATCGCGGGCGCGCAGCCAGGCGGACAGGAAGCCGTCGCGGCCATGCTCGGCGAGGATCGCCTCGATGGCGGCCTGATCAGTTTTCGAGGATGCCGCGCAGAGCGCGAGGGCGACTTCGGAGAGCCCCAGCTCGAACAGCCGGTTGCCGCGCCGCGACTGGCAGTAATAGTCGCGCTTGGGTGTGGCCCGGCTGAGGATCTCGATCTGGCGGTCGTTCAAGCCGAAGCGCCGGTAGATGGCGGTGATCTGCGGTTCGATCGCGCGTTCGTTCGGCAGCAAAAGGCGCGTCTGGCAGCTTTCGATGATGGCCGGAGCGATCGCGCTCCCATCGATGTCAGCCAGCGATTGCGTGGCGAAGACGACGGACGCGTTCTTCTTGCGCAGCGTCTTCAGCCATTCGCGCAGTTGCGCCGAGAAGCCTTCATCGTCGAGCGCGAGCCAGCCTTCGTCGACGATCAGGAGCGTGGGCCGTCCATCCAGACGGTCGCCGATCCGATGGAAGAGATAGGCGAGGACCGCCGGCGCCGCGCCGCCGCCGATCAGCCCCTCGGTTTCAAAGGCCTGGACCGCAGCTTCCCCTAGCTGCTCGCCTTCGGCGTCCAGCAGCCGTCCGTATGCACCGCCCACGCAAAAGGGTCGCAGCGCCTGTTTGAGATCATTCGACTGGAGGAGGACGGCGAGGCCCGTCAGCGTGCGCTCAGGGACCGGCGCGGACGCCAGCGAGGTCAGCGCCGTCCAGAGATGTTCTTTCACCTCCGGCGTGATCGTGACGCCCTCGCGGGCAAGGATGGCGGCAATCCAGTCGGCTGCCCAGCCACGCTCATGGGTTTCGTGAACGCGTGCGAGTGGCTGGAGGGAGACCGACGACGCGGCGCCTTCCGTCAGGCTGCCGCCGAGGTCGTGCCAATCGCCTCCCATGGCGAGCGCGGCTGCGCGGATCGAGCCGCCAAAGTCGAAGGCGAAGACTTGGGCACCCGGATAGCGCCGGAACTGAAGCGCGATAAGCGCGAGCAGGACGGACTTGCCCGCGCCGGTCGGTCCGACGACCAGTGTGTGGCCGACGTCGCCGACATGCAGCGAAAAGCGAAACGGCGTGCTGCCCTCCGTCTTGCCATAAAGCAGGGGCGGCGCACCAAAATGCTCGTCCCCTTCCGGCCCGGCCCAGACTGCGGAGAGCGGAATCATGTGGGCGAGGTTCAGGGTGGAGATCGGTGGCTGGCGGACGTTGGCGTAGACATGGCCGGGCAGCGAACCGAGCCAGGCATCGACGGCATTGATGGTCTCGGACATCGCGGTGAAGTCGCGGCCCTGGATCACCTTTTCCACGAGGCGCAACTTCTCGTCGGCGGTGCGCGGATCGGCATCCCAAACGGTGACCGTGGCGGTCACATAGGCCTGACCGGCATAGTCGGCCCCAAGCTCCTGCAGGGCCATATCGGCATCGGCGGCCTTGTTCGCAGCGTCAGTATCGACGAGCGCGGATGCCTCGTTGGTCATCACCTCCTTCAGGATCGCGGCGATCGACTTGCGCTTGGCGAACCACTGCCGCCGGATGCGCGTCAGCAACTTCGTGGCGTCCGTCTTGTCGAGGAGGATCGCCCGCGTGGACCAGCGGTAGGGAAAGGCGAGCCGGTTGAGATCGTCGAGAATCCCTGGCGTCGTCGCGGTTGGAAAGCCGTTGATCGTCAGCACGCGCAGATGAGCGGCGCCGAGCCGCGGCTCGAGGCCGCCGGTCAGCGGCTCATCGGCGAGCAGCGCATCGAGGTAGATCGGTGTTTCGGGCACGCGGACGCGGTGGCGCTTCGTCGAGACAGTCGAGTGCAGGTAGGTCAGGGTCTCGCCGTCATCGAGCCACCGGCATTCCGGCATGAACCCGTCGACGAGCTGGAGGACGCGGTTTGTGCGGTCAATGAAGGCCGCGAGGGCTTCATGGGGATCAACGCCGGACTGTTGGCGACCCTCGTAGAGCCAGGTTTCCGCCCGCGCGGCGTCCTCGGCAGGCGGGAGATAGAGAAAGGTCAAGAAGTAGCTCGACTCGTAATGCGCGTCCGCTTCCTCGAAGTCGGCCTTGCGCTCCGCATCAACGAGGGCGGAGGCGGCGTCCGCGAAGCGGCTTGCCGGATAGGAGGCGGCTTCGTGGCGCTGCGCTTCGACGAAGATCGCCCAGCCCGAGCCCAGACGCCGGAAGGCGTTGTTGAGGCGACTGGCGACGGCCACCAGTTCAGCGGCCACAGCTGAGTCGAGATCGGGACCACGAAAGCGCGCGGTGCGCTGGAAGCTGCCATCCTTGTTGAGCACGACCCCTTCGCCGACCAGCGCCGCCCAGGGCAGGAAATCTGCAAGGCGGGTCGCGGTTCGGCGATATTCGGCGAGGTTCATCATGGCCGCGCCTCAGACCGAGAGATGGCCCGGAATGCGCAGATGCCGGCGGCCCACTTCGACAAAAAGCGGATCGCGCTTTGCTGCCCAAACGGCGGCGAAATGGCCGATCGCCCAGATGAGGAGACCGACCAGCCATAGCCGCAATCCGAGACCGACAGCGCCGGCGAGTGTGCCGTTCATGATGGCGATGCTGCGCGGTGCGCCGCCCAGCAGAATATGCTCGGTCAGCGCGCGGTGGACCGGAACCGAGAAGCCCGCGACCTCATCGGGATGATGCAGGAGGCCCGTCATCAGACGAGCGCCCCGCCGCCGAACGAGAAGAACGACAGGAAGAAGCTGGACGCCGCGAAGGCGATCGACAGGCCGAAGACGATCTGGATGAGGCGCCGAAATCCTCCGCTCGTGTCGCCGAACGCCAGCGTCAGGCCGGTGACGATGATGATGATCACCGCGATGATCTTGGCGACCGGCCCCTCGATCGACTGGAGGATGGACTGCAGCGGCGCTTCCCAGGGCATCGAGGAGCCGGATGCGTGGGCGGCGGGCGCCAGAAGAAAGCTCAGGGTCAGCGCCGTGGCGGCGGTTGCGAGGCGCTGATGGCCGCGCGCAATGTGTCGGATCATGCGGGTTCTCCTTGTGGGTCGGGAGGCTGGGTTGCGGGGGAAAGGTGGTAGTCGGTGTCCGTCCCGAGCCCTTCGACGCGGGCGAGTTCGGCGAGACGCCGCGCAGCGCCGCGGCCGGAGAGCACGGCCACCAGATCGATGGTCTCGGCGATCAGCGCCCGCGGGACGGTGACGACAGCTTCCTGGATGAGCTGCTCGAGGCGGCGCAGCGCGCCGAGCGCGCTGCCCGCGTGGATCGTGCCGATCCCGCCGGGATGGCCGGTGCCCCAGGCCTTCAGGAGATCGAGCGCCTCAGCCCCACGCACCTCGCCGATCGGGATCCGATCCGGCCGCAGCCGCAGCGAGGAACGCACCAGGTCGGACAGGGTCGCGACGCCGTCCTTGGTGCGCATGGCGATGATGTTCTGCGCCCGGCATTGCAGCTCGCGGGTGTCTTCGATGACGATGACGCGGTCGGTTGTCTTCGCGACCTCGGCCAGCAGGGCATTGGTCAGCGTGGTCTTGCCGGTGCTGGTTCCGCCGGCGACGAGGATGTTGGCGCGCGCTGCGACCGCCTGCCGGAGGATGGCAGCCTGGTCGGCCGTCATGATGCCCGCGGCGACATAGTCGTCGAGCGTGAAGACGGCGACGGCAGGCTTGCGAATCGCAAAGACCGGAGCCGTCACGACCGGCGGCAGCAGGCCTTCGAAGCGCTCGCCGGTTTCGGGAAGCTCGGCCGAGACGCGCGGGCGACGGTCATGCACCTCGGCGCCGACATGATGGGCGACGAGGCGGACGATGCGTTCGCCATCGGCCGCCGAAAGCCGTTCCCCCGTATCGGACAGGCCGTCAGAGTGCCGGTCGACCCAGAGCCGCCCATCGGGGTTGAGCATGACCTCGACGATCGCGGGGTCTTCCAGGAATCGGGCGACAGCAGGACCCAGCGCGGTGCGCAGCATGCGTGCGCCGCGTGAAGCTGCTTCCGATCGCTGATGGTTGACCGCCACGTCGTCCCCGTTCGCTTGCGGGCCCGCGCGACGCGCGGCCCTGGATCGGGGATGAGTAAGAAAGGCAGGAATTGGGGCGTTGCAACAACGCTCAGGGGGTCGTCGTACTGTGGCGAAGAAAGACAGGTAATCGGCGGACCGGCGTCGAGCCACGGCAGCGTCTGAGGCTGCCGATCGGCTCGTTTTCCCGAGCGGGAATAATTCAGGCCCGGGAGCTACCCCGAGGCGCAGGATTTCCCGAGCGGGAAATTCTTATAGACATTCTTCAGAAATCCATGATACTTTCCCGTTCGGTAAATATCATGGTCAGACGCAACCTCACCACCGCCGAGATCGGCGACATCGTGCGAACCACCCGCAAGGCCGCTGGCCTGCGGCAGGACGAGCTTGCCGGCGCAGCTGGCGTCGGCCTGCGCTTCATCGTCGATCTCGAAGCGGGCAAGCCGACCGCGCAGATAGGCAAGACACTTCAGGTCCTGGCAGCGTTGGGCTGCTCGCTCGATATCACACCGCCGCCCGACACCAAAGGAGCGCGGCCAAAAGATCCTCAGAAGCCATGACGCGCACCCTCGATATCTGGTGGGACGGGCGCCTGGTGGGCCAGCTGACGCAAGACAAGCATGGTGAACTCGGCTTCGCCTATGCGCCGGCTTGGCTCGACGACGAGGCGGCGCAGCCGTTGTCCGCTTCGCTGCCAAAGCGGGCGGAGCCGTTCAGTCGTCGCGAGTGCAGACCGTTTTTCGGCGGTCTCCTGCCAGAGGAAAGCCAGCGCGACGCGGCGGCTCAGGCACTCGGCGTGTCGCGCGCCAATGATTTCGCCCTTCTTGATCGCCTCGGCGGCGATGTGGCAGGTGCGCTCCAGCTTCTGCCGCCCGGCGAAGGTCCGACCGCTCCTGCCCCCGATCAACGGCCAACCCCGCTTGCAGATGCAGGCTTGATCCGGGTGCTGGACGCGCTGCCCGTCCGCCCATTGCTCGCGGGCGAGGAAGGCTTGCGGCTCTCTCTCGCTGGCGCCCAATCCAAGGTGCCGGTGGTTCTGGTGGATGGCGCGGTGGCGTTGCCTGCGCCGGGCCAGCCCACGACGCATATTCTGAAACCGCCGATATCGCGGTTCGCGGCGACGACCGAGAACGAGGCGTTCGTGATGCGCCTTGCTGCCGCAATCGGTCTCGATGTCGCGCCGGTAGAAGCGCGCATCGTTCAGGATCGAACATTTCTGCTGGTCCAGCGCTATGACCGCGTCATTGGCAACGATGGCTTTGTGCGCCGGATCCATCAGGAGGATTTCTGCCAGGCGCTCGGGGTGCCACCGGAGACCAAATACGCGAGCGAAGGCGGCCCGACCTTCAAGGATTGCTTCGCGCTGCTTCGCCGCGTCGCCGCCAGGCCCGCTGTCGATGTGCTGAAGCTTCTCGATGCGGTGATCTTCAATGCGATCGCCGGGAACGCCGACGCACACGGCAAGAATTTCTCGATCCTATATGACACAGAAGGCCCACGCATCGCCCCGCTGTATGATTTGCTTGCGACCGTTGCCTATCCCGATCTCTCACCGAAATTCGCCATGAAGATCGGAAAGCGAGGAACGCTAGCGGAACTGGACGCCAAGGGCTGGGCAGCGTTTGCGGCGGACGCCGGCCTCGGCTTGCCGCTGATACGCAGGCGGGTCGCGGAGATCAGCAAAGGCGTTCGCGACAAGGCAACAGGCGTCGCGGCGGAGCTTTCGCGTGCCGAGTTAGACAGAACAGCTATTGAGCAGTTTGCCGATATGGTCCGCGACCGCGCCGAGCGCTGCGCTTTGACATTTGCGGGAACTGCTCGGTGACGCGTACCTTTCAGCAGCGTTAATATAATCGCGAGGTAGTATGAGAAAGATCTCCCCAGAAGCAGTCAGGGATGACTTTCGGCAGCAGTTGCAGGACCTCGCGGCATTTCATCAGACCGGTTTCGCCGCGTTCACCACGGAGGCCGACCAGTCTACCCAAACCGAACGTAGTCTCTTGGCTGCTGCGGTCAGTTGGGAGGGGTTCGTGAGCGACATGTTCATCGCATATATCAACCGCGATGCAACTCGCTTCAAGCAGCATCTGACACAATCGTTTAATGATCACCTTGACACGGCAGCTAAGCCGCGTCGTGTTTTCGATTCATTTGGGAAGCTGGACTTCCCAAAGCATCTCAAGAAGGCTGATGTTCAGGCCTTAGCGGACAACGTCGGCAACAATATCACGTTTCCGAATTACGCGGAGCTCGAGCGGCGGGCGGGCATTTGGCTTATTCCTGCCCACGCCGCAAAGTTTAGTGGCCTGACCGCACAGCAAAAAGCAGTGATCGACTCCGTAATTGCGCTTCGTAACCATATCGCTCACCGCAGTCAGCGATCGCTTGATGCGATGAACAACACGTTGGCGGCTGGCGCTTTATACCCTACCGGTATCCAGCGCGGCCCGAACCGCTTCCACATGGTGGGTGCTTGGCTGAAGGCGAGGCCGGTTGGATCGCCGAACACGCGGTTTGATCTGGTCATGCGTATTCTGGATTCAGTAGCTGCGACCTTCTAGGTCCTATGGAATGGGGCGAATGTGCAGCTCCGAAAGTTGGCCCTAGCCGTCTGGAATGCCTTTGCCGCTGACGTCTTCGGGAATCTCTCTCAAGAAACTCTGGCCCTTCTGCAGGCGCCGCCCCAGCGTCTCGATAAAGCCTTCGTAGCGCTCCCGCCCTTTGGCCTGTGCTGACGCTTGAGCATCGTTCGGCAAGGGCGGCGTGATCGTCAGCCAGAACCGGACGAAGAGGGCCAGTGTCTCTGCGGTGACGCCGAGGTCGCGCTCCAAGCGCTGGACCTGGCGCGACAGGCGATCGAGGCGGCGCGCGAACGCGGCCTCGCGCTTGTCCGCGCCATCAGGTGACAGGAATGACGCAACCGCCGCTTCGACGATCGCGGAGCGGGAGAGCTTCTTGCGGTCGGCGAGATCGGCGATCTGGCGGAGCATCTCGGGCGGGAAATAAACGTTCATCCGGTCGCGCATGGTTGCCTCACAGATCGATGCCGTCATTGGGATCGAGCGCGACCTGTCTCGCTACGCCGCGCATCTGCTGGCGCAGCGCCTGACGCTGCCGCGCCGCGTCTTCCGGCTCATCGTCCAGCATGATGGAAAACTCGTCGGCCGCGGCAGGTCCGGTTGTTTCCTTGGCGATCGCGACATGGTCGGGCAGCTCCGGCTCGCGCCTCAGCCCGCCATTGGCTGTGTCCTCCGCCTTGTCGAGCTCAGCCGCCAGCAATGCGTCGGGTCGCTGCGGCTTCAACTCGGACCAGGCGTCCCTTCGGGCCGAACGCCCGCATTTCGCCGGGTCGGGTGACGGCAGGATGCGCTCCTTGAAGCGGCGATCCTCGAAGTAACGGGCCTTCTTGGCTCGGATGGGATGGACACCGGCGGCCATGACGATCTCGTCTGTGGCCGGCAGCTGCATCACCTCGCCGGGTGTGAGGAGCGGCCGCGCCGTCTCCGAGCGCGAGACCATCAGATGACCGAGCCAGGGGCTGAGCCGATGCCCGGCATAGTTCCGCATCGCCTTCATCTCGGTCGCCGTACCGAGGGCGTCGCTCACGCGCTTGGCGGTGCGTTCGTCATTGGTGGCGAAGCTCACGCGCACATGGCAGTTGTCGAGGATCGCGTTGTTTGGGCCGTAGGCCTTTTCGATCTGGTTCAATGACTGGGCGATGAGGAACGACTTCAGGCCGTAACCCGCCATGAAGGCGAGCGCGCTCTCGAAGAAGTCGAGGCGGCCGAGCGCCGGGAACTCGTCGAGCATCATCAGCACGCGATGCCGCCGGTCTCGCGCATGCAGATCCTCAGTCAGGCGTCGGCCGATCTGGTTGAGCACGAGCCGGATCAACGGCTTCGTCCGGGAGATGTCGGATGGCGGAACCACGAGGTAGAGCGTTGCTGGCTTCTCATCGGCGATGAGGTCGGCGATCCGCCAGTCGCAGCGGCGCGTCACTTCCGCCACCACCGGGTCGCGATAGAGGCCCAAGAAGGACATGGCGGTGGACAGGACGCCTGAGCGCTCGTTGTCGCTCTTGTTGAGGAGTTCGCGCGCCGTCGACGCCACCACGGGATGAGGGCCGCCAGGGCCGAGATGCGGCGTCGTCATCATCGCCTTCAGCGTCGCCTCGATCGGACGGCGCGGATCCGACAGGAAGGCGGCGACACCGGCGAGCGTCTTCTCCTCTTCCGCGTACAGCACATGCAGGATGGCGCCGACGAGCAAAGAATGGCTCGTCTTCTCCCAGTGATTGCGCTTGTCGAGCGAGCCCTCGGGGTCGACGAGAACGTCGGCGACATTCTGCACGTCGCGGACTTCCCACTCGCCGCGTCGCACTTCCAGGAGCGGGTTGTAGGCGGCCGACTTGGCGTTGGTGGGATCGAACAGCAGGACGCGGCCGTGCCTCGCGCGGAAGCCGGCGGTCAGCTGCCAGTTCTCGCCCTTGATGTCGTGGACGATGGCGGAGCCCGGCCAGGTGAGGAGCGTGGGAACGACGAGGCCGACACCCTTGCCCGATCGGGTCGGTGCGAAGCACAGGACATGCTCCGGTCCATCGTGCCGGAGATAGGCGTCGCCGAGCTTGCCGAGGACGACTCCATCGGGTCCGAGCAGGCCCGCTGCCTTCACCTCCCGGAGTTCAGCCCAGCGGGCCGAGCCATAGGTCTCCACATTCTTCGCCTCACGGGCACGCCATACCGACATCGCTATGGCGACGGCGATGGAGATGAAGCCGCCTGAGGCGGCGATCATTGCGCCTTCAACAAAGATCGGCGGGGCATAGGCGTCGTAGAAGTACCACCACCAGAAGAAGGCGGGTGGATAGTAGACCGGCCAACCCGCCAGCTCGAACCACGGCGTGCCGAGCTGCGCCTGAAAGCCGAGCCGCCAGGCGGTCCATTGGGTCGCGCCCCAGGTCGTGAGCAGCACGATGAGGAACACGGTGGTGATTTGGCCCCAGAGGATTTTCGTCGCGGACATCGGTGGCGGTGCTTTCTTCCTTGCTGGCTAGAGGGCGAGCCCGCGCTTGCGGCCGAGGCCCCATTCGATGCCGCCGCCATCCTTCACGGCGCCAGCGACATGCTGGCCGAGCTTGCGTTCGATCTCGCCGGACCAGGGTACAAGCTGGAAGCCGAGGCCGTTGTCGATCATCGCGAACCGGCCGGAGGAGAGGTCGAGACGCTGGCGATAGACGCCCGCGACCTGATCACCGGCGGTCGGCTTCATGTGCGCCAGACCGGTCTCGGCGGAGAGGCGCGCCCCGACCGCATCCAGTTCGCGCCGCCGCAGCGTGGCGAGGAGGTCGCGTTGCAGGATGATCCGCTGGCCTTGGCGTCGACCGAGGCCTTGGTCGGCGAGATGCTCGGCCCGTGCCTGCAGGGCTTCGCGCACCTCTCGCCCGAAGCCTCCCATCGACAGCGGCATGGGGTCCGCCTCCACAAGCCGATGGTCCAGCCAGGTGGCCCCCGGCGCCTTGATCTGCTGGCCGAGTTCGAGGTCTGACCGGCTCGCGAGAACAAGCGTCGGGCGCGGCTCATCGGCTCGGCCAAAGCGCCGAACCTCCACGATGCCGCCGATCGCAGGCGCATGCTCGAAGGCCTCGACACCGCGGAACCGGACATGGTGGGCGCGACCGTCGGTGCCGTCGATCACCGCATAGGCTTCGCCCGTCAGCTCGTCGTGCAGGCCGCGATCGACCAGCCGCCCGATGATCGGCGCCTGTCCGCTGCCGCCTTCGATGACATAGTCAGCGACGGCGCGATCCTCACCGCGCTCGGCGAAGACGCGGTGCATGGTCTTGATGATGTCCCCGCGAAGCCCGAGGTCGCGCAGGTGGCGTTCAGCGTCGAGCCCGACCATCCACTCGCCGGGGGCGGCGGATGACGCGAGGCCCATCTTCTCCAGGTGCTGGAGCCGGCCGATCATGAGCCGGCGGGTCTGGGGATCACCGGCACCGGATTGCTCGGGACGAAGATCGATGAATCCGGTCTCGTCGGCGGCTATGCGAATCTCGACATCGAGGCGCGTCCAGCGCTCGGCCGTGATTTCGCGCTCGAGCGCCGTCTTGATCTCGTGCTCCGGCTTCGGGCCGAGTTCGATCGACACGAGATCCTCGGCCCGGGATCGCAAGCCGCGGCTGATGTAGTCGCGTGAGATGACGAGGTCGGCGCCCTGGGCGTCAACGCCTCGCACCAGCAGGTGGACGTGGGGATTGTCGGTGTTCCAGTGATCGACCGCGACCCAGTCGAGCCGGGTCCCGAGGTCGGCTTCCATTTGGCGCGCGAGGTCGCGCGTGAAGGCGCGCAGGTCCGTCATCTCGCCGGCGTCCTCGGGCGAGATGATGAAGCGGAAATGGTGCCGGTCGTCCTTCGAGCGCGCGGCGAAACCAGCGTCATCGGCGCGGTCGCTGTCGGCATCGAACATCACGGCCTTTTCGCCGTCGCGCGTGACGCCGTCGCGCTTGAGATAGGATAGGTGGGCATGGAGCGGCGCGGACCGGAAGGCCCGGCCCTGGTGGCGGGCGATCCGCGCCTTGACGACGACGCGGCGCGACGAGCTGAAAAGCCGCGCGCGGCTGAAGGCAATCCGTCCTCGCCCGAAGGTCGAACGGCCATAGCCGGACGCCCTGCGCCCCGGACCGCCGCCGGTGCCGACATGCCCCGAGCGCTTGGCGGCGCGCAGGACTTGGTTGATGAAGCTCTTGGCTTTCGGCGCCCGCGTCGAACCGATGCGGCCCGGCCGGACCCGGAAGTCGCTGTCGCCGTCGCTCATCGCCGGCCTCCGGCGGGCCAAACGCGGGGCAGTGCCGGCAATGTCCTTGAAATAGCGTGTATAATAGCCGAAACCGGCACTGCCCCCGACCGACCGGCACGTGAAAAGCCATGCGAAAGCAATGGCTTGCACGCGAGTGGCGAGCCGCTTTTATCTCGCCGTCTGTTGGTCGTGTCTGCCTCGCCCCAACCGCCCGACGCCGCCTCTTTTCGGGAGATCGCTACACCGCGCCGGAGTGCGATTCTGGTCATGGGCGCCCCCCATCATCTGCGCGGGTCACGAAGATGCCTGCCGTTTGCGTCGAAGCGGCGATTGGGGGTTGCTGCGGATCCGCGGTTCGGCTGCCATTCCTTTGACGATCAGGCTGCGATCGTTCTGCTGCAACGCTGCCGTTGGGGCGCGCGACGAACAACGGAGACCGAGTCCACGCGAGCGGGTCGGCGGTCGCGACAGCGACGCCGGCAGCGAGCGGCTCACTGCCGATCAACGGCGCGATCGCGGCCACGTAGGCGATGGTCTCGGCGGGCAGCGCGCGGCCAGCCGAGAGATAGTCATCGTAGCGCCCGGGCCCGGCATTGTAGGCCGCAAGGAAGCCCGGCGCGCCGTAGCGGTCGTGCATTTCGCGCAGATAGGCTGCACCAGCCAGGATGTTATCGCGCGGGTCAAAGGGATTGGCCCCCAGACCGTGGCGCGCCCGCAGATCCGCCCAGGTCGCGGGCATGATCTGCATGAGTCCCATCGCGCCTTTGGGTGAGACCGCGCGGACACGACCGCCGCTCTCGACGCGCATGACTGCCCAGATCCAGCGTTCGGGAATGCCGAACCGCTGCGCTGCCTCGGCGACCGCTCGTGTGTAAGCCGAGCCTGCCGCGGGTAGCTCGATGACCGAGGCCTGCGCCAGAGACGGCGCGGGCATCGCGCCGGCAAAGGCCAGGCCGGAAAGGAGAAGGAAGGGCAGTCGGCGGGCGGCCCCTTTCGCTCCGGCAGCGGGCTGGCGACGGGAGACGCGCATCGATCAGTCCCGCTCGTTGCGCTTGGTCGGCCGGTTCCAGTAGAGACCCCATGCTGATTTGTTGTCGGCCGACTGGAACAGGTTGGCTCGGATTGGCTGCGCGAAGGTCGGATCGTCGAACTGCAACGATACATATTCGCCGGCCTTCTCGCCGGTGCGCTTCCATCCCGCCCCCACTTCCGGCCCATCGGCATCATCGCCGAGGTGAACGCGATAGTCGGGCGCGTTCTCGGCGTCGGAGTGCTCCGCCGGCACCAGCACCAGAGCGGCGTCGAGGGCGAGCGTGCGGATGCGGCCGCCATAGCCGCTTTTGGTGCGGGTGAATTCTCCGATCAGACTCATGGCAACCTCCTTGGCGATGCGGTGGAACGGGTCATGGCTGCGCCGTCACCGCGTCGGCGCGCGCCAGACGAAGCGACCGTCGCCGTCTTCGTCGGTGTAGAGAGGCGTGGCCCGGCCGATCACGGTGTTGACGGCGAGAGGCCCGAAGTAGCGGCCGTCCAGGCTGTCCCGGACGCCGATGTTCATGAGGAAGAGTTCGCTCGCGCCGATCCGGTGGCAGCCGCTCCAGATAGGCAGCGTGCGTCCAAGACGGTCGCGGTCGAGCGCATTGCCGACGGTGATTCCGTCGACGGTAATGTCGCCACCCGAACGGCAGACCGTCTGCCCGGGAACTGCGGCAACGCGCTTCAAGAGCGGCACGCCGCGCGGGAGATAACCCCGGTCCTCGAGGAAGGCGGCAAGCGGCTCTGGCGCATTGACCGCAACAAGGTCGGTGACCTCGAGCGGCGTAGCCGAACCGATCTCATAGAGGCCGACCGGGACGCTGGCCGATGCGTTCCAGACGAGCCGCGGTGCAACGTGCACCATCGCCAGCGTGATCAGCAGGAGCGCGGCGCCCGTGGCCGTCAGCAGGTAGCCGGCGCGCGTCATGGCTCGGCCCTCTGTCGCAAGCGCCAGGCGCGGTGCTGCTGACGGGAGTAGGATCGCGGGGCGTCCCCGGCGGCGAGCCGGTTATGGACATGGCGCCAATAGTCAGGCGCAGCTTCGGCGGGATCGATGTCGAGCGCTTCGATCGCGTCGATCAGAAGCAGCACCTGCTCGACGCTCGGCCAGCCGCTCGTTTGCAGCAGGATTTCACCACCGGGCCGCACCGAGGGCAGCGTCTGATAACCTTCGCCCGCGCTGACGGCGCGCAGGATGTCGATGCGCGAGACGACGGTGCCAAAGCCATTCGACGCCCAGCGGACGAAGGCGAAGACAGCGCCGGCGGGGAAGCCGAGGACGCGGCGCCGTCGGTCGAGGATCTGTTCGTGAACCGCATGGCCGAAGCGGATCCAGTGCTCGATCTCCTTCTCGCGCCAAACCAATTCGACCTCGGTGAGCCGACCGGGGGGTGATGACGGCCGAACGCCCGCTGCGCTATGAAATGCCGGTACGCTCATGGCGCGTCCCCTTCGGCAGGAAACGCGCCCGCGAGGAGCTCGCGCAGCATGTCCGCGACGGTTTGGCCGCGCTGGAACGCGGTGACCTTGATCCGGCCGCGCAGGTCCGGTGTGACGTCGATCGTGAGGCGCGCTGTGTAGGCGATGGCGTCAGCCCTGCGGCCGCGCGGATCGTCGGCGGCCTTGATCCAGGCGTCCGGGTCGCCGGGCCGCGCGGCGAAGCTGCGCCTGGTCATGGTGCGAGCCTTCCAACTTCGGCGCAGAGCGCTGCGATCTCGCGCGCACCGGCGCGCTGGCCATCGAGTTCGGAGATCAGGCGGCCCGATTGCGCTGCATCCGCGAAGCCGACGCGTTGGCCGATGGCGCTCGCCAGCACCGGCGGATCGTGTTCAGCGAGCGACTTGGCGGTTTCGCGTGCGATGACGGTGCGCGCGCCGCAGCGGTTGAGCACGAAACGCGCGACAAGCGACGGGCGGAACAGGCGTGCTTCGCGGAGCAGCGCCAGCATCTCGGCCGACGCCCATCCGTCGAAGGGCGACGGCTGAACCGGGATCAGGATGAGATCGGCGGCAAGCAGGGCCGAGCGCATGAGGCCGGCGACGCGCGGCGGCCCATCGATCACCACATGATCGGCGCTGCGCGCCAGTTCGGGCGCTTCGCGGTGCAAGGTGTCGCGCGCCAGTCCGATGACGGCGAACCGGCGGGGCAGGCCTTCACGGGCGCGGGCTTCGGACCAGTCGAGTGAAGAACCCTGCGGATCGGCGTCGATGAGCATGACGCGTTGATCGCGGCTGGCCCATTCGCCGGCGAGATGAAGGGCGAGCGTCGTTTTGCCAACGCCGCCTTTCTGATTGAGCAACGCGACGATCATGACCGCGCGCTCCGTCGGCCGTGGGGTGGTTTTCCACCGTCGCCCCGCTCCAACAAGAAGTTAGATTCGTTGTTAGATTCTAAGTTAAGGCTCGGAATCGCCGTTTCAGGCCAGAGGGTTAGTTGCGATTTCCGCGCCCGAAGTCCCGAGGCGGCTGCGCCCGAAATCCCGATACCATTTGCGCCCGAAGTCCCGATCGCATCCACAACACCATCCACAGGGCCTGTGGACAAGTTGATGGGGCGGATGTGCAGGCGTTCCTGACGACCGGTGCGCTCCAGAGCCAAGCGATAGCCGGGCAGCGGCTGGCGGGCGACGATGCGGCGGATGTCGATGGCGAAGTCGGAAACACGCGCCTGGCTCCCCGATTTGGCGTGCAGGTGCGCGATTTCGAAGGTCCAGCCCGCTGGCTGACGGCCGGCATGCTTCCGGGCGACCCGATAGAGCCAGCGCTCGATGCCGCCGGTCAGTCGGAAATAGGCGGGATCGATGGCGAGGACGAGCGAGCGGTCAATGACACCGCGATAGAGCCAGTCGGGCAGGACGAACTCCATGCCCTCTACGCGGCCGTCGCGCGTCGTGCATTCCCCCCACTCGTTGATCCAGGAGAATTGCTGACGCCGCCAATGCTCGCCGTTGCGGATCGTGGTGCGGATGACCGTCGACTGAAGGCGCGCCAGAGCGCCCTTGAGGAGCCGATAGTCGCGCGATCCCGTCTGGCGCCCGATGGCGGTCAGGAGTTGATACGGCGTGAAGCGCAGGAAGCGTGACGTTTGGAAGCCGAGGTTTGCGGCCTCGACGATCTGGCTCGCGGCCCAGATCAGGATGTCGGCATCCCAGATGGTCGCCATGCCATGCTCGGGGACCGCGAAGACTTCGACGCGGATGTCGCCGGCTTGGTAGTGGATCGGTGAGGTACGCTTGGCCTTGGCGAGCGAGAAGAAGGGCCGCTCCATCAGATCGCGCTGGTCGCGCGGACTGGCGTCGCCGGTGGCGACGACGAACGGGTCGAGCCGCGATCGTTCGCTCAAGGAGAGGGGGCGCTGCCGCGGGGACATGTCGGACGGCTCAGCGGGCTTGGCCGCCGCCGAAGGCAGGCGTGACGGCGGCATGGCGCTTGGCGGGAAGGACACTCCCGCGCGGATCGGACGTCGAGGTGACGAAGCCGCGGTCAGCCCACGCTTTCAGGTCCTCGAGCGCGTAGACGACGCGCCCGCCAAGCTTGCGATAGGCGGGACCGGTGCCGTAGGTCCGGTGCTTCTCGAGCGTGCGATCCGAGAGACCGAGGAAGCGGGCCGCTTCAGGCGTGCGGAGAAAGCGTTGCGGCACGCCGGCGCCATTGGGTGACATGATCGGGCCTCCGAGGGTTCGCGAGAGCCGCAGGGGGACAGCGGCGGTTGGCGGCTACCCTGGCGGACCGCGAAGTTGCGGAGGGAGTGGGAAGCTGGCGGGAGCAAATCCCCACACCAGGCGTGCTAGCGTCGACGGCGATGGCTCAGCAGGCGTCGATAGCCGCCGGCGATCATGGCGAGGCCGCCGCGCACGAGGTCCATGGTGGCGAACCGGCGCGAGGATGTTTTCCAGGGTTCATCGGCGAGGTCGCGTGCGCCGAACAGTACCGCCGCGATCTCGCGGTAGCTGGCGCCGCTGAGACGACCGTCGACGGCCTGCAACATCCGTCGCGCACGTTGACGCTGCTGCTTGGTCAGCCGCGTGTCGGCAGGAATCGAGCGGCCATGGAGCGAACTCAGGAGACGGGCTACGGCCTCGAGCCGATCGAAGCCTTCGGGGCCGAGCGGGATGACGGCCGCCGTGCCTTCGTCTGCGCCTAATCCGCCGAGACGCAGGATCTGAAGCCGTTCGCCATTCGTGAGGGTGTGGACGAAGTGGGAGCCTTGCGCGTCTGACTGGCCGGGCGCCTGCGCGTCAATGGATTGTGACGTGTCGTCCTTCGGCAGGATGGCGGGCGGTGCGGTCAGTAGTACGACGCCAGTGTTCACGGTGGGTGCCCAGATGGGCGCGGCCTCTTTGGCGTCGAGGGCCGGCGACAACAGGAAATCGCAGCCCCCATCGAGACCTCGTCGCCTCGGTTGCTGCGGTGTCGGCGTTCGGTTCCAGCTGAGCGGCCTCGAAGTCGCGCTGATAGTCTCCGTTCCGGCGCAGCCATTCCCAGGCGAGTTCGGGCGAGACGAGGCCTTCGACGTATTCGTAGCGCTCGGATGATCGCCAGTGCGAGATGTCGGGGGTCATGCATCCTCCGCCAGCAAACCTGCAGCAGCTTCGCTGCGCAGGATTCCGCCACGAAAGCGCCAGCGGAAGCCGGAGAAATGGAAACGGGCGATGCCGCCGCGGCATCACCCCCGCATCAACGACGCGGGTGCTCGTGTGCGAGCTCGCGGTAGCCGTGCTGGGTCATCCATTTGGCACGATCGAGATGGCTGTCATGGATGCGGCGGGCCCGCTCCGGTTCGGCGGCCGGGTCAATGCCGAACAGGATTGACACGGCCTCTTCCCAAGCAGCGCCGTCCGACGCGGCATCAAGGAGACGGAGGTAGAGCGTCATGTGCGCCCGATCATAGTCGGTGATCGACGCGCTCTCCGGCGGCCGTTCGAGGAAGTCTGCCTTGGTCACGACGCCCCACCTGGAATCACAGAGCCCCTGCGTGTCGGCATGGCGTTAACCAAGCCCGACTTCGACGGCAACTGGTATGGCTGCTGGCTCGCAACGCGGGTTGGCCGTCGTGGAACGGCGCTAGTTTCTCTTCCGCATGTCACTGGCGGCTTTTCGGCCATGGACGAGCATCACCCCTTCACCTTGGTCGGACTGCAAGAGGACGATGCCATGCGCTTCGAATGCCCGGCGCACCTGATCGCGCGTACTCTCGTAGACCTTCAAGTCGCTCTCCGACTCGAGGCGCTTGAGCGCGGTCAGTGATACACGGGCTTCGTCAGCGAGCGTCTCCTGTGTCCAACCCAGTAGCGCGCGTGCGGCCCGCGACAGTCGGGCGGTGATCATGCATGATCACCTCCACTCGGACCTCAGCGCACGCCAGAACTACGACTATAATAGTCGCTCTTGGCCTCTCGGACCAGACTGAAGAGCGTCTATTGCGGTCGCTCGAGTAGTTCAGGCCGCAACCTGATTCGGATGCTTTGGCTGACGAAGGCCCCGTCCGGATCGACCGGACGGGGCGTCGCCGGAGCCTCAGTCGCCGTTGCGGCGGCTGGGGCGGGACCAGATGAGGCTGAAAGCTTCGCCGTCCTCGTCGTCGAACAGGTTGGCGTAGATCGGGGCGTTGAAGCTCGGGTCGTCCAGCTTGAGACCAAGATAGTCGCGGCCCTCGTTGGAGCGCTTGGACCAGGCGGCGCCGATCTCGGCGCGACCGACCAGGACGCGGTGGCTGGGGGCGTTCTCGCCGGTGGCCCGGGTCTCGGGGACGATGCGGACGTTCTTGGCCTGAACGCTCAGGGTGACGATCTCGCCGGTGAACTCGTTCGTGCCGGTCTTCTTGAAGGTGCCGATGGTGGCCATGTCATTTCTCCTCGATCTGAAGTCTCGAGCCCGCACCATTGCGGCCCCGATGGCGATCGACGGGCCGGAGACGCTCGACGGCGCACCCCAGCCTCGGGGCCCCAGTTCGCTGGGGTAGGCTTGGGGCCTGACAGCAAAGGAGAAACTTTCTTGTCCCGCGAGGAATGACGGCGCAGCCGGCAGGGGAAGAAAGTTGTGACGCCGCTGTTGCGCCATAGGCGAGCGAGGCGTGAGCCGGTCTTCGGCCAGATCAGGCCATTGAAGAGGCCGCTCGGGTGCGCTCGATCTGGCTAGATCCCGAGGGGATGACGTGGCGGCGCAGGGCATCGGCCGAATTGGCACGCGCGGCTTACGCGATCGGCGTTTCTGAGCGCGGAGCTGGCACGTCTCGTCCTGCTGATGAGGGGCGCCTGACCGGTGACGCCCGTCAGCCTGCGTTTGGTCGGTCGGCTAGTGAGCAGCCTGGGATCAGACGATCAGCGAGCCCTGCGCCATGACAGGTTGCGCGCTTACGTGCGCGCCCTTTCGCCCGATCCCACATCAGGTCGGTCGATGGTTGGTGCGTGGTGCGCGTCCGCTTTCTGGTCCGGCTCTGCGGTCAGTTCGACACTCAGGCATTGGCAACGCCCCGGCTGGTCGATCCTGGCGGGGTGAGTGACGTCACGCGGATGAAGGTCGTGACCGCAACGGCAATCGCCCCGATGACCGAGAACACGAGCTGCCAGGCTTCCGACGGCATGGTGTGCTTCACGATGCCATGCGTCGCGTGAAAGCCCGCGATGCCTGCGGGCGCGACGAATGCCAAGGCGACGAGGAGTTTCAGCCAGGCCGGCCGCAGGAGGGCGAGCAGAAGCTGGCCGACGCCGAGTGCGATACCGGCACCAACGGCGCCGATGACGATGGCACAGAGCAGGCCGGCGCCGGTCTCATGCGCCCAGATGCCCGCGCTGACGCCGATGAAAGCTGGAAGCGCAAAGACGGCGAGCGTGAACAACAACCAGCAAAGTGCGCCGATGGCGACGAGCGAACCGAGAATGGCGAAGACGATCATGGTGGTGGCCTCCGTGAGAATAGGTCTGACGGGTGCGCCAACCACCACCACCAAGGCGCATTGCAGAGTATAGCGAAATTCGACGTGCTTCGGGAGCGGAAATCGAACCGATCTCCGCCCGCGAAGCTGTTCCGCCAGACGTCAGACGTCGAACGGATCGATCTCGGCCACGACCTCGGCATCGCCGTCGAACTCGTTGCAGGGAGTGACAGACAGCGTGCCGTCGCCCGCCCGGAAGATGATGATGGCGACCATCAGGGTGCCAGCGAGGCTGTTTGCGAAGGCATAAGCGGCGTCGAGGGACATCGGTCCGGCTCCTGTTCCGAGCGGAGGACCATCCCCCGCTGACAGGCGCCCGATGTGTCCGGCCGAGGGCCGCAATCACCGCGTAGGCGAAGACGAAGCGGCGGCACGCCAAGGCGTAGCCGACCCTTCACGGGTTGATGGCATCAGGCCCCCGGTTGGAACAAGGATCAGCGCATTTGAAGCGGGGGTCGCGAAGTTTCAGAATAGGAGCTACACCGATGGCCGGACCAAGATGCTGGTGCTGACGTAGCTCTTCATGCTGACGACAGAACTTGACGCAGTCATCATGCGAAGGCTTGCTGCCGATATGTTTGCACCCTTCAACGCAGTTCAGATTCGTGTGTCAATCGACGATATTGACCCTCCTGCTTGGAGGCGTCTGATCGTACCGATCGACTGGAATCTGGAGCAATTGCACCTGACGATCCAAGCGGCGTTTAACTGGTGGAATTACCACCTGCATGAGTTTCAGATTGGCGGACTGCGCTTTAGCGATGCGGCTGCTGCTTACGAAAGCTCCAGCAGGGATGATCCCAAGGTCTTTGAGCAGACGGACGTTCGCTTGCGTGACTTCACGAGATCTGGTGCGAGGTTCAACTACCTGTACGATTTCGGCGACGGCTGGTCGCATACCGTTGAATTGGAACAATGGCTTTCCCTCGACGTCGCACCAAAGAAGGCTCAATGCATCGATGGTGCACGGGCTCGCCCTCCCGAAGATATCGGCGGGATACCCGGCTATCAGCGGTTTCTTGAAATCTTGGCGGACCCGAGCGACCTGGAACACGATGAAACCAAGCAATGGTGCGGAGGATATTTCGATCCTGACTGGTTCGACCTCGCGACTGTCAACAAGGACGTGAGCAATGCGCTGAAGCCCAATGTGAAGCGGCGTCTTCACCAGCCGAAACCGCGAAAGGCTTGAGTGCATCGGTGGCGCCTAGGCGCCACCTGAGCCGAATTTCCAGACCGGGATGCCGAGCTTCTTCGCCTTGTCGGCGAGATTGTCCTGGATGCCGGTGCCGGGGAACACGATGACCCCGATCGGCAGCACGTCCAGCATCTGATCGTTGCGTTTGAACGGGGCGGAGCGGCCGTGTTTGGTCCAATCGGGGGCAAAGCCGATCTGCGTAACGCCGCGGTGGTCGGCCCAGCGGGCCGCGATCTTCTCGGCGCCTTTTGGAGATTTGCCGTGCATCAGCACCATGTCGGGATGCTTCGCGCGGACCTGGTCGAGCTTGGCCCAGATCAGTTGATGGTCGTTGAAGTCGAGCCCGCCGGTCAGCGCGATCTTCGGTCCGGCGGGCAGCAGCACCTCGCGATCGGCGCGTTTGCGCGCGGCGATGAAGTCGCGGCTGTCGATCATCGCAGAGGTGAGCTGGCGATGGTTGACGCGTGAGCCGTGGCGGGGAGACCAGTTCGAGCCGGTCGTTTTCCGGTAAAGGTCGGCGCCGGTGTCACGAAAGAGTTCGAGGGCGTCTCGGCGTTCGATGAGCCGCTGTCCGGTGGCGATCAGCGCCTCGAGCTGCACGGCCTTCACCTCGGAGCCATCCTGTTCGCGCTGCCCCTGCTTCTGCGCCAGCTCGTTGTCGTCGAGTGTGCGTTCGACCCGTTCGACGGCGCGGTGGAAGGTGTTGACCGTTGACCACAGCAGGTCGTCGAGATCTGCGTCGAGGCCGGTATCGGCCATGGTCGCAATCAGCGCGTCGAAGATGTCGGCGACGGCGCCGGCGATCACGCGATCTTCCGGAATTGGTCGAGGATCGGGTTCATCGTCGCGGGGATGGAAGCCGTAGAGCTGAAGCTCGGTCAGAACGTGGTCGGTGGGAGAAGAGATGTGGTCGGGCTCAAATTCGTCGTGCTCGCTCATGGGAAGCTCCGTTCGCTGGACCGCGACCGCCGCGGCCTTCATGGCGACGAAGCCGTCGGACGGGCTGGACTGGCACCCGGAGCGAAGCGAGGGGCCGCAGCGTGAGCGAAGGACCGCAGGGGCCGGCTATTTTGTCTCGCGATGGAAAGGCCCGAGCCGGGGTCCCCGCGCGGCTTGACCGCGTGGGGTGGAGCGGGCCGCCGGAAAATAGTCGGCCACAAGGTTGCCTGGATAGACCGTCTGATGGCCGATCGCCCTCTGGAAGGCCGGGGCGCGGTCCTCTGGCGAAACGGTCATCCCGGATGCGAGCGTTGATCGAAGTGCTCGACCGGCAGCCGCCTGCCTCCATCCCGGTTAGGCTGCGTGCTCCATGAAGCGTGCGACGTCCTGGGGCGCGATCTGGACCCGGATGGCCGCCCGGAGCGCCGCGAGCCCTACCAGCCGGAGGTCTTCATTGAAGTCGCCAAGCGTCGGAGACAGGGTGACTGCCTCGATGCCCGCTTCCTCCGCGCGGGTCATCAAGGTCCTCACCGCTGCATCGCCGGCGGGATCGTCATCACGCGCGACATACAGCCGGTGCAGGGTGTCGGGGAACTGGATGGCAGCCAGATGTGCCGCCGACAGCGCAGCCGCCATCGGCATGGTTGGCAGGACGCAGCGCAGCGACAGCATGGTCTCGACGCCTTCGCCGGCCGCCATCACCGAGCCCGGCAGTCCGAAGCGCACGGCAGACCCGAGGAGATTGCCCATCGCCCGTCTCGGTGTCTCGACGGGCGCCTTGCCTAAGGTCGCTTCGTTGAAGCCGTCGGGGTCCAGCCAGGTGCGGTGTGCGCCGGTGAGCTCGCCATTGAGGTCCGTGACGGCGGCGATGATCGCCGGCCAGATCTCGGTCGGGGAATGCTCATCGGGGCGGAAGAAGCAGCGGGGATGGAAGCGCAGCGATCCGGTTTCGTGCAAAGACGTAATGCCGCGTGCGCGCAGATACGTCTCGGCGAGTGTACGGCTGATAGGCTGTGCCATCGCGAAGAGACGCCTCGCGGCGTCTGGCGAGCCCATTGGCGCCGCGAACGTCCTAGCCCGCCTCGACTCTCGTGCGGGTTCTGGATGCGGGAGGCTCAAGAAGCGCCGCGCTTCCTCGGCGACCTGCTTGAAGTCGGGAAGGTCGCAGGTTTCGCGAATGACATCGAGCAGATCGCCATGCTCGCCAGTCGCGGCGTCGGTCCACTTGCCGGCGGCGCCCTTGCCGGTCTGCGGCCCCTTGAGCCGCACGAACATTGAGCGGCCCGGCGTGTTGCGAACGTCGCCGACCAGCCAGTAGCCTCCCTGCCTTGTGCCGTTGGACAGATAGTGCCGGCACACGGCTTCGGCTTGGCCGGCGAGGCGGGCCGCGAGATCGGATGCGTCAAGGCTGGCCATCACGCTGCCTCCCGTTCAGAGATCCGCGTGACTGGATAGCGCTCCATCACCTTGGCAAGGACGCCCACGCCGGTCGCGTCGGTGGGAACGAACATCCGGAGCTTCCAGGAGATGATCTCGTGGAACAGGCCGTAGGACCGGAGGAGATCGCGCATCGTGTCGGAGAAGCCCGATAGCTCGATGCGGTGGACGCCCATAACCCGCGCGCGATGAAGCTGGAGGCCCTCAGTGAGATCGAGGACGGTGCTGCCTGCCACCAAGGCTGCAAAGGCATCGGCAGCCGTCAGCGTGGGCGCTCCGATCGCGAGCGCGTTGGCCGCCCAGGCTGGAGACACGCGTCGCCCGATGATGCGTTCCCCGTCGTCCGTCTGGAGGCGATAGACACGTGTGCACTCATCCGGGAGACGCTTCCAGATCGGGAGCAGGAGCCCGGCGACGACATGGATCGTGCTGTCGGTGAACTCGGGGATCTGCCCCAGTTCGCGCTGCCACGCCGCAGCGAAGACCTCGCGATCGGCCACCCGCCAATGGCTTTCCGCCATCCACGCCAGCGATGCATGGTGATGTTCCATCGGGCGGAGCAAGCGCACCCGGCGTTCGATTTCGCCGTCATCCAGCATGATGCTCGGGGCAGGCACCTGAACCGCCGCCCTGGCGGATCGGTCGTTGATCAGCAGAGCTGCACGTGGATCGGCGAGAAGCTCGAAGGCTTGTTCGAGCGACAGGGGCCTGTTGCGCTCGCGCTGGGTGATCGTCAGCAAGCGGGTTTCCGCGCCAGTGGCGGGATGCGTGTAGATGGTGTGCCGGTCGGTGACGACGAAGCTTTCGGCTTTCAGCGTTTCCAGCCCGATGTCATAGGTGCCGCTGGCCAGTGCTCCGGCAATACGGGCATTGAGAAGCTGCTCGAAGGCGCTGAACAATATGCCCTGCAGGTCGATCGTCAGCGCCAGCAAGCGATTGAGAAAGGTCGTGATCGGCGGTAGCTCGTCGCGGATGCCTGTGTCGTCCATCAGGCTGAGGCCGGTGGCGCTCTCGAAGATTTGGAGCGGGCAGCCATCGACCTTGCCGCGGACGATCAGCAGGTAAAGTTGGCGGAGCGCGTCGCGCGCGTGGGGGCTTTCGAGATTGTCCTCGGGTCTGAAGAGGCCCTGTCCGCCGGTCTGGCGCTGGCCGCGGGTGATTGCCCCGAGCGTGTCGAGCCGGCGGGCAATGGTCGACAGGAAGCGCTTCTCGGCTTTCACGTCGGTTGCGATCGGACGAAAAAGCGGCGGCTGCGCCTGGTTGGTGCGATTGGTGCGACCAAGGCCCTGAATGGCGGCGTCGGCTTTCCAGCCCGGTTCGAGGAGATAGTGGACACGAAGGCGCTGGTTCCGCGCCGCGAGGTCAGCGTGATAGCTGCGCCCGGTGCCGCCAGCATCACTGAACACGAGGATGCGCTTGGCATCATCCATGAAGGCGGCGGTCTCGGCGAGGTTGGCGGAGCCCGGACGGTTCTCGACCATGAGCCGATCACCTTTGCGGATGATGCGCCGCGATCGCCCGGTCACCTCGGCTACCAGGTCGGTTCCGAAGCGCTGGACGATCTGATCGAGCGCGCCAGGCACCGGCGGCAGGCTTGCGAGTTTCTCGATCAGCCGGTCACGCCGGGCGAGCGCTTCACGGCTTTTGACGGGCTGGCCGTCGCGGGTGACAGGTCGCGAAGAGAGATTGCCATCCGCGTCGGTGAACGGCTCGTAGAGCTGCACCGGGAAGGAGTTTTGAAGGTAAGACAGCACATACTCGCGCGGCGTAATGTCGACGCGCACGTCGTTCCATTCCTCGGTCGGCACCTCGGCCAGTCGCCGCTCCATCAGTGCCTCGCCGGTGGAGACGATCTGGACGACAGCCGCGTGCCCGTCATCGAGATCGCGCTGGATCGAGCGGATCAGCGTTGGGGTCTTCATCGAGGTCAGCAGGTGCCCGAAGAAGCGCTGCTTTGTGCTTTCGAAGGCCTGATGGTCCCCCGTTTTGGTGGACACGGGTTTAGGCCATTTGTCGTTCGGCCTGTTCGGGGGTCCTGTATCCGAGAGCGGAGTGGATCCGTCGCCGGTTATAATAGCCTTCGATATAGGCGAACAGGTCTCGTCGTGCTTCCTGTCGAGTTGCCCATCGCCGCTGGTGGACGAGCTCGACCTTGAGGGTGTGGAAGACGCTTTCCATGGGCGCATTATCGTAGCAGCACGCCGTCCGGCTCATCGAGGGTTTGGCTTTCATTGCAATGAGTTGCTTGCCGTACGCTTCCGAGGCGTATTGGCTGCCGCGATCGGAATGACAGATGAGGCCTTGGGCCGGTCTTTGCCGCTGCGCAGCCATCATCAAGGCGGCCAGCGGCAGCTCTGTTCGCATATGGTCGCGCATCGACCATCCGACGATCTTGCGGGTCGCCAGATCGAGCACGGCCGCGAGATACAACCATCCCTCGCCGGTCGCGATATAGGTAATGTCGGCCAGCCAGACGCGGTTGGGTGCCTCCGCGACAAACTCCTGTTTCAGCAGGTTGGGCGCAATCGGCAGATAGTGGCGGCTGTCGGTCGTACACGGCTTGAACCTGCGGCCCGCAAGAGCGCGGATACCATGTCGCCGCATCAAACGTTCGATACGGCCACGACTTGCCGTTCTGCCTTCCGCGCGCAGCGCGGCATGCATCCTGGGGCTGCCATAGCGGCCGTGATGCTCGGCATGGAGACGACGGACATCGTCAAGCAAGGTGCGGTTGGCGCGCGCACGGGCGCTTTCCGGGCGGTTACGCCAAGCGTAATAGCCGCTGGCTGAAACCTCGAGAACCCGGCACATCAGCCGGATCGGCCAACGCTCGGCATGGTCGCGGATGAATTTGAAGCTCATCTCGGCACCTCCGCGAAGATGCCGATCGCTTTTTTTAACACGTCGCGCTCCATGCGCACACGATCCAGTTCACGCTTCAATCGCGCGATATCCGACGCCTGGTCCGCTGGTGACGGCAGCGGCGGCATACCCGGTGATGGCGCCGCTCGCGATCGTGCGCTCCCGCCGCGAACCACCGCTCGCCAGTTCCGCAACATCGATGGCGAAATCCCCACCTCGGCCGCCACCTGCATCACCGGCCGGCCGCTGCTCTCCAGCAGGGCAACCGTCTCTCGTTTGAACTCGGGAGAAAACTCCCTCCTCGTCTTCGCCATTGCACACCTCCATGCCCGATAGGGCTTAGCAAAGGTGTCCACTGAAGCGAGGGACCATCAGCCGAACGGGCGGCAGATTTGGCGCGCGGGTTGAGCGTGCCGGTCTCGCTGGTGATGTTCGCGGCGCGCATCGCGGCATCGAGGTTGTTGTGGATGATCGAGAACGCGCCAGCATAGGCGTCATAGATGCGGCGTTGCTCGTCGGTGAGCGCGTGCTCAACCAGCTCGTACTCGACCCCGTCATAGGACAGGGATCTGGCGGTATAGAGGCCGAGGGCGCGAAGATCGCGGGCCAGCACCTCCATCGCTGCGATACCGCCGGCCTCGATGGCAGCGACGAATTCGGCCCTAGTGGCGAACGGGAAATCCTCGCCGCCCCACAGGCCGAGACGCTGGGCATAGGCGAGATTGTGGACAGTGGTGGCGCCTGTCGCCGAGACGTAGACGATTCGGGCACCGGGGAGGGCGTGCTGGAGCCGCAAGCCGGCACGGCCCTGCTGCGACTGAGCGACATCGCCTCGTTCTCCCTTTCCGCCGCCGGCGTTCTGCATTGCATGGCTCTCGTCGAAGATGATCACCCCGTCGAAATCGGAGCCCAACCAATCGACGATCTGGCGGACGCGCGAAACCTTGTCGGCCTTCTCATCGGACCGCAGCGTGGCATAGGTGGTGAATAGGACGCCTTCCGGCAGTGTGATCGGCCGCCCCTGCGGGAAGCGGGAGAGCGGCGTCACCAGCAGGCGTTCCATGTCCAGGGCCGACCAGTCGCGCTGCGCATCCTCGATCAGCTTGTCCGACTTCGAGATCCAGACGGCCTTGCGCCGACCGTGCAGCCAGTTGTCGAGGATGATGGCGGCGGACTGGCGGCCCTTGCCCGCGCCCGTGCCGTCGCCGAGCATGAAACCGCGCCGGAATCGGACGGCGGATGCCGCGTCGTCAGGTGCAGCAGAGACGACATCGAACGTCGCGTCGATGGTCCAGGCGCCGCTGAGGAAGCCCGTATGGGCCTCGCCGGCATAGATCACGGTTTCGAGCTGCGCGTCCGACAGTACGCCCTCGGTGATGAGCCGTTCGGGCAGGCGTGGACGATAGCTCGGCTTGGGCGGTGCGACCGACGCCATGGCCGCCGATTGCACGAGCTTGGTCGGATGGGCTTGAGAGCCAGGAATGCGGATCGTCTGAAGTCCGTATTCCTCGTAGATGGCGTCGGTCAGCCGACCATGTTCGGCCAGCTTCCAGTCGAGGGTCTCATAGGCGAGGTCCAGGTAAAACGGCTCCTCGAGTGATGACCTCTGCGGCGCGTTCGCGGTGCCGCGCGCAATCGGACAGGCAACTTGCTTCAGCGCCATCGCCGACGGCGCCGGCAGGGCGACCGAACCCGCCACTGTGAGCCGTGGGGGAACGTGTTCCGTGACCCAGCCCATAAGCGTCTGCGTGTCGACTGCTTGACCCTGTGATGCGGGAAACCGGGCCGGATCGTCTGCCGGCAGCTTGTCGAAGACGGTGAGCCGCGTCTCGATAGTGGTGCCGTGCCTGGCGTAGACGGCGCCCTCGATGCTCGCGGTGAATACGACGCGGCCGCGCTCCTGCAGTCGGATGAACGCCTCGCGCCAGGCTGGATGCTCCGGGCTGACATTGGCGCCGGTGATGGCCACCAAGCGCCCGCCCTCGGCGAGGCGGGCGAGCGCGGATGCGATGTGTCTCAGAGCGGCGTCGGCCATGCGACCGGAGACGTTCGCCATCGCCGAGAATGGCGGGTTCATCAGCACGACCGACGGGACCATAGCCGGGTGCAGATGATCGTCGATCTGCGCTGCGTCGAAGCGCGTGACTGCGACCGCCGGGAAGAGGGAGGAGAGGAGGCTGGCGCGGGTTTCCGCCAGTTCGTTGAGGATCAAAGTAGCGCCCGCAATCTCGGACAGAATGGCGAGCAAACCGGTCCCGGCGGACGGTTCGAGCACACGGTCGGCAGGTGTAATAGCGGCCGCGCGCGACGCTATGAAGCCGAGCGGGATGGGCGTCGAGAATTGCTGGAACGTCTCGCTTTCGAGGGAGCGGCGGGTGTGCGTGGGAAGCAGACCGGCGACTCTGGCGACCAGCGGCAGGGCAGCGGCCGGAGAGCCGGCTTTGTGCAAAAGCGCTTTGCCGTATTTGCGGAGGAAGAGAACGGTCGCTGCCTCGCAGGCGTCGTAGGCCAGCTTCCAGTCCCAGGCTCCGGCAGCGTCGCTCGCGTTGAAGCTCGCTTCCATCGCGTCACGAAGCAGGGTGGCGTCGACACGTCGGCCGGCTTCGAGATGGACGAGGATGGATCGGGCGGCATCGAGCAGGGCCGCCATTCTGTCGACGCGTGGCAGATGAGACGCCGGCCTATGTTCTTGCGCGCATGGCGCGGAACGATCGTGCATGGGGAAGACCTCGAGGAGAGCGGGAACAGGGCGAGCCCTCGGCCGCTCTCTCTCGACCGTCCGGGCTCAAACCCGTCACGGCCCCCTCTGCCTCTCGACGTGCGAGTGGCAGGCTGAATCAGCCGAAGCGCCGGCCCGCTTCGGTGAAGGTGTAGCCGTTCGCCGCAATCGCCTCGTCGACCTCCTCGTCCGAGGTCAGATGCTCGTATTCCCTTTCGAGCTGGCGGTAGAGCCAGCGGGCCAGATCACGGAGCGCTTCCGATACGGCATCTTCTGCATCGGCGGTCATGTCCTGACCTACGGGACTGTCGCGATCAACCATGATGGCCATGCACTGCTCGTGATAGTAGCGCCCCCGCTGAGTCATCGTGGCTCGGAGCTGGTAGAAGTTGCGCCGCTGAACGGCCTGGAGGGTATCGGCGATCCGGTGAAGCGCGGTATCCGTCGGTGCATAGGCCCGGATGCGGCCGGCGGCGGATCTCGCGTGTCGGTAGTCGCCCTCGAAGCAGGCTCCGTCGCCCTGGCTCCAGAAGCCCGAAAACCAGATGCAGGGTTTCAAGCGGGTGCTACCGCCGAACAGTCGGACAGGGCGCCTCCTGAGACTGATGCCCAGGATCATGCAAATGCGTTCGAAGTCGTCATAGACGAACTCGAACCAGTCATAATCGAAGCCACCCTCGCGGTACCATCCGCGCGCGGCGTCCTTCGCCGCAGTGGAGAGTTCGTCGAGGCGATAGACGATGGTTTCGATGATCTCAGGCATCGGGATTACCTCCATCCACCGCGGCGGCGAGCCAGCCATCGGTGTCGATCCATCCGAGGGTCTCACCCGTGCCGAGGTCGAGGACGTGCGCACCGCCACCGAACGCATTGAGCCGGGGCCGCGAGCAGGTATTGGCGTATTGGAAGCCCCAACGGCCCTTGAGGCTAAACTCCGTCGCGCAGAGTTTCACGAACTGGATCAGCCGTTCTGGATCGCCGGAGACGTCATCCCGTAGCCAGAGCTGCGAGCCGCCGTGCTCCGGCTGGATGGAGACAAGGAAGCCCTCCGACGGCGGTTCTTCCGACGCGCCGGCTTCGGACAGGGCATTGTAGAGATCGAGTGCGCGCGCGGCGTTCTGAGGTGTGCCGACGTCGAGCAGGCACGAGAAGTGCGTGAAAAAGTCTGCCATGACAGTCTCCCACGAAAATAAAAAGGCCCGGCGTGGCGACCGGGCTGATGGAAGGGGCGTGTGAGGAAAGATGCGGGACCACCGGAGCGGTCCCGCCTGGATCGGCTACTCGGCTGCGATGGCCGGGAGCGGCTCGGTATCTTCGTCCGAAGCTTCCTCGTCGGCTGATAGGAACGCCGGCAGATCCACGGAGCTTGCCTCAGCTTCGGGTTCGGCCGTTTCGGAGGATGTGTCCGTGTCGGCGAGCCGCAGCGGCTCGGGCAGCCACCGGGCGTCGGCGAGAAGTCGTTCGGCTTCCTTGGCCATTTCAGCTTTCTTCAGATGCTCTATGAGCTGCGCCGCCCGATCTCCCGCGCCCTCACGCACGGCCTCGACGATGCGTCGCTTCGGCACCCGGCCGAGATAATTGTCGACCGAAGGACGCCATCCGGCCTCCACCATGTCGAGACCAGTCGCCCGCGCGAGCCGGTCGGCCTGGGTGAGACGGCGTTCGAGCCCGTCCTGGGACACGCCGTTCCCGCCGTAGGGGTTCGGCTTCTCGTAAAGCGCGTTGACGCCGAAGCTCACGCAATGAGCGAGCAGCGCGAGTCGGCTCGCATCGTCGAGTGCCGACAGCCAGTCCCAGAGCGCCTCATCGTCCTGCGGAAGATCGGCCTTCCAGGCGTCCTGACGCTCCGCGATCGCGCATGCGGAGGGGCTGTCCTTGAGGTCGGCGGCCTGCGCGGGGAAGAAGACGTGTCGCACGGACGCTTCGAGGCATCCGCCGCCGGTGCTGGTGCGCTGGAATGTGTCGATGACGAGCTTGTGCAGCAGCGCCGTCAGCGCGATCTGTGGGTTACTCGCCACGGCGTCGCGCAGCGCGAGCGTGCGATGGGCGGTCAGTTCGATCACCAGGCGCTCGGGCAACGGCTTGATAACGTCGTCCTCGTCGTCCTCGCTTTCGATCGGCTGCCCGCCGACCGTGATGACGGTGCGGGACGTGCCGCTCGGTCCGGGTTCGCCGGCTTGAGCGCCGGTCGCCGCCGTAGCGCCACCGGTCTCGTCGTCGGGCAGAACGAGGGGCGCCTCGTCGTCCGGGCGAACATAGCCGCGGTCGGCCACGAGCCTGCCGTCCGCGCCGATGCTCACGAAGACGCCAGCACGCGTGATATCACAGGGATCAAAGATCACCGACCGGGTGTCGAGCTCATCCAGCTGGGCCTCGATTTCGCCGAGCCGCGCATCGACCTCGTCTGGCAATTCGTCCGCACCTTCACACTCTGCTTCGAGCCGCTGATACTCAGCGTTGAGCGCGTCGATCGTCGCCTGTTCGTCAGCCGATCGTTCGGCGGCGACACCGTCGATCTGGCGCAGACCGTGGGTGTGACCGTAGGGGAAGTCGGCAGCGACCTCGATCCACTTCCAACCTTCGGCCGCGATGGCCTCAGCCTCTGTCTTCAGCTTGGCGGCAACCAGGGTATCGAGCAGGGCGACATCGGCGAGCCAGCCGCCATCGTCCTGTTGGAAGAGATCGCGCAGGACCGTGCCGCCAGCGGCTTCATAGGCATCGAGCCCGACGAACATGGCGCGGCGGTCCGACGCGCGCACCGTCTTCTCGGTCAGCATGCGGCGGATCTGATAGGGCTCCTTGGACCAGGAGCTTGCGATCGTCTCCCAGACCTGTTCCTGCCTCGGATGGTCGGCGCTGACCGTGAAGGCCATCAGCTGCTCCAGCGTCATGCCGTCCTCGGCATAGATGTCGAGAAGCTTCGGCGAGACGCCGGCAAGACGCAGACGCTGCTTCACCACATGAGCGGAGGTGAAGAAGGCCGCGGCAATTTCTTCCTCGGACTGGCCCTTGTCGCGCAGCGCCTGGAACGCCCGGAACTGATCGAGCGGGTGGAGCGGGGCACGCTGAAGGTTCTCTGCCAGGGAGTCGTCTTCGGCCAGAATCGGCGTGGCGGGATCGCGCACCACGCACGGCACTGCGGCTGTCTTGGCGAGGCGCTTCTGCTTCACCAGACGCTCGAGCGCCCGGTAGCGACGCCCACCGGCCGGGATCTCGTACAGGCCGGTCTCTGCGCCATCGGCATCGATGATAGGACGGACGTTGAGGCTCTGCAGGAGACCGCGGCGGGCGATGTCCTCGGCGAGTTCCTCGATCGAAATGCCGGCTTTGATGCGCCGGACGTTCGCCTGCGAGAGCGTGAGCTTGTTGAAGGGGATGTCGCGCGATGGCGAGAGGATGATCTTCTGAATGGCAGTGGCCATGACAGGTCTCCGCGACGGGCGGCCGGGAGCCTCTCTCCCGACCTCCAACCCGTCACGAAAATCGGCGCAGCCCTCTTCCTCTCATTGCTTCCGGAAAGCCGGAACGCCGTAGAGCCGGAAAGACGGGACTGCGCCGATGCTTGGAGTGGAAGCGAGTGGGTCAGGCTGCCTGGCGTTCGGCCTCGGGAGTGGTGGCAATTGCCTGACCCGGTTCGCCCGCATGTGGGGCGAAGGCCAGCAACCAGTCCGCTGCCTTGCTCGCCTGACTGGCTGCACGGACGATGGCGCGATTGTCCTCGCGCAGGACCTCGGCCCAGGATCCGATGTAGTCGGCGTGGCGGACGGTCGGGGCGATGCCGAGGGCGGCGCAGCAGAAGGCCGAGGCGATTTCGGCCACCAGTTCCTCGAACGCGTATTTCTTGGAGCCGAACGATCCTGTGAGATCGCGTCCGAGCCGATGGGCTGCGCCGCTGGCATGGGCGCATTCATGCAGCGCCGTGCGATGCCAGTTGATGGGCTCGAAGAAGGCCTGGGGCGGCGGCACCATCACATAGTCAGGTGCCGGCGCGTAGTAAGCCCGGTCGCCGCCGATGCGAAAGTCGATTCCGCTCGCCCGGATCAGCGCGTCGACCGTGGGCTCGATCAGCCCGGGTTCGGGCGCCGGCACAGCGGCCACGAGGTCCTCGGGCAGGCCGTCACACTGAGCGACGTTGAAGACCGTGAAGCGCTTCAGGAACGGGATCGCCTGTGCCTCGTCGCCGGTCTCTCGCGCACGACGGCGTTCATCGTCCGGCACGAAGCGGTCGGCATAGACGACGGTGGTGCCGCGCTCGCCCTTGCGGACATTGCCGCCAAGCGACAGGGCCTGGCGGAAGGTCAGCCAGCCTTGGCTCGGGAAGCCGTGCGAGATCACCGCGCCCCAGAGGATCAGCACATTGACCCCCGAGTAGCCGCGCCCGGTTGCGGCGTTGGTCGGCATGGCGAGCGGCGCCTTGGCCGCGGCCGTCCCCCAGGGCTGGACCCAGGGCAACCGTCCGGCCTCCAGTTCGGCCAGAATCTTGCCGGTGATTTCGTCATACAGGCTCTTCCGGTCGGCGCTCGGCCGGCCGCGTGGATCAAGTTTCGACATCGCGGGTCTCCGCGACGGGTGCCGGAAGCCTCTCTCCCAGCCTTCAACCCGTCACGGCACAGCCGGCCTGCACTCTCACTCTCGGGGGGCGTTGCGGGGGCTCCCCGCTAGACACGGGTCGGCAGAGACAAAGTTCAGCCGCAGGGGAAGGCTTTCCCCTCAGATCCTGGGAATGCTCACGATACCAATCAGCGGACCATTGACTACAAATCTGCCGAGGCTGATGATGCCAATCAGCCGGTAGTCGGAGATGTCATGTTCCAGCGATTCGTTGAGCGGAGGGCGGAGGAGGCGCTTGCAGACACGCCGGTCGTCCTCATCGTCGGACCGCGCCGGGCCGGCAAGACGACGCTGGTGCGAAAGATGGGAGAAACCGGCTGGACCTATAGCACACTCGACGACCAGACCGTCCTCGAGGCCGCCCAGTCCGACCCGGCCGGGTTCATCCGAGGTCTGGATCGCGCCATCATCGACGAGATCCAGCGCGCGCCCAATCTGTTGCTGGCGATCAAGAAGACGGTCGACGAAGATTATCGCCCGGGCCGTTTCCTGCTGACCGGCTCGGCCAATGTGCTGACCTTGCCGCGCGTCGCTGACAGCCTCGCTGGCCGGATGGAAACCATTCGGATGCTGCCCTTGGCTCGGGCGGAAATCGAAAGCCGAGCACCGACCTTTCTGGAACGCCTGTTCGAGGGGACTTTGGAGAGTCAAAGCGCCGCCATTGTCGGCGACGAGTTGGTCCAGCTTGCGTTGCGCGGCGGCTTTCCTGAGGCGATTAGTCGTGACAGCGAACGCCGGCGACAAGACTGGGCGCGTGCGTATCTCACCTCGATCCTGACCCGTGATCTGCGCGATATCGCTGAAGTTGAGAAGCTCACCGAACTCCCCAAGTTCGTGCGTCTTCTCGCCGAACATTCCGGGCAGCTCGTCAACTATTCCCAGCTTGCGAGCGGCATCAACGTCAACCACAGGACCGGTCAGCGCTATGTCGGTCTGCTCGAACAGGTGTTCCTGATCGCGACCCTGCAGCCATGGTTCACCAATGCGCTCAAGCGCATCGTTAAGACGCCCAAGCTGCATTTCCTTGATTCCGGCCTGCTGGCTGCCGCGCGCGGGCTGACTTTCGATCGGATCAAGGCGGATCGGGGGGCATTTGGCGCGCTGCTCGAGAGCTTTGTGTTCTCCGAAGTGCTGAAGCTGATGACGGCCTCAGACCTGCGTCTGACGCCACATCATTTCCGCGATCGGGACATGCGCGAGGTCGACATCGTGCTCGAGCGCGATGACGGCATGATTGCCGCCATCGAGGTGAAGGCGAGCGCAACGGTCAAGGCCAGCGACTTTTCGGGCCTGCGCGCATTGGCCGAGGCTTGTGGGGACCGCTTCGCGTTTGGCGTCGTCCTCTACGACAGCACGGATGTCGTGCCGTTCGGAGACCGCCTGGCGGCCGCGCCACTATCGTGTCTGTGGGCGTGAGGAAAAGCCGATGAAGATAATCGACAACACCTCACTGCTTCTCGGCGATGACCTAAAGGCGACGTTGGGGCGTGGCGCTCGGATCAAAATCGCAGCGTCCTGCTTCTCGATCTATGCGTTCGAGGCCCTGAAGGCGGAGTTTTCGAAGGTCGAAAGCCTACAGTTCATTTTCACAGCCCCGACCTTCGTCGCGACGGATGTGACTGACCGCCTCCGCAAGGAGCGGCGAGAGTTCTTCATCCCAAAGACGACGCGAGAGCGGGGGCTCTACGGCACCGAGTTCGAGATTCAGCTTCGCAACAAGCTCACGCAGCGCGCAGTCGCGCGCGAGTGCGCCGAATGGATACGAAAGAAGGCTCGCTTCAAGTCGAACAAGACTAAGGCACCGATGCAGCAGTTCATTCACGCAGGATCGGAAGCCGGCGACGTCGCCTACATGCCGATTAGCGGGTTCACGGCCGTTGACCTGGGCTATCAGAAGGGCGACGCCGTCTCGAATCTCGTTACGCGCATCGACGATGCGGCGCACACACAGGTCTATCTGCAACTGTTCAATCAGATCTGGAACGATGAGGACAAGGTCAGCGACGTCACCGCCGCCATCTGCGACCACATCGAGTCCGTCTACCAGGAAAATTCACCTGAACGGATCTACTTCCACATCCTCTACAACCTCTTCCAGGATTTCCTCGAAGAGATTGATCAGGATGCGCTGCCAAACGATCTGACCGGCTACAAGGACAGCCTCGTCTGGAACAAGCTGTTCAACTACCAGAGGGATGCTGCCACTGGTATCATCAACAAGCTGGAGATGCACAACGGGTGCATTCTGGCGGACAGCGTCGGCCTCGGGAAAACCTTCACCGCGCTCGCGGTCATCAAATATTACGAACTGCGCAATCGGTCGGTGCTCGTCCTGTGCCCGAAGAAGCTTGCGGACAATTGGCGCAACTACAACACCAATCTGACCACGAACATCTTCGCCAAGGACCGCTTCAACTACGACGTACTGAGCCATACCGATCTCTCCCGCACCTCAGGAGAGGCGTTCGGGATTCCGCTGAACCGCGTGAACTGGGGTAACTACGATCTCGTCGTCATCGATGAGTCGCACAATTTCCGGAACAACGATGTCTTTAAGGATCGGGAGACCCGCTACCAGAAACTGATGAACAAGGTCATCCGCGCCGGCGTGAAGACCAAGGTTCTGATGCTGTCGGCGACGCCGGTGAACAACCGGTTCAACGACCTGCGCAATCAGCTCGCGCTGGCCTATGAAGGGGATTCAGAAAACCTCAGCCGCAAGCTGAAAACCAAGACCGGGATCGAAGAGATTTTCCGGCGCGCCCAAAAGGCGTTCAATGCCTGGTCGGATCTGCCGCCGCACGAGCGAACCGCAGCCGCAATCCTGAAGGCCCTGGACTTCGATTTCTTCGAGATGCTCGATGCCGTGACGATCGCCCGGTCGCGCAAGCATATCGAGACTTTCTACGACACCAAGGATATCGGAAAATTCCCCCAGCGCCGAAAGCCGCTGTCGTACCAATGCCCGATCACTCATCGCTCCGACGTGCTCGGCCTCAACGACATCTTCGGCAGCCTGTCGGTGCTCAAGCTCGCTGTTTATGCCCCGATCAGCTACATTCTGCCGAGCCGGCTGCGGAAGTACGAAGAAATCTACGACACCCAGGTGGAGGGTGGTCGCGGCAAGCTGCGCCAGGCTGACCGCGAGCGTAGCCTTCAGGCGCTTATGACCACCAACCTGCTCAAGCGGTTGGAGAGTTCGGTCGAAGCCTTCCGCCTCACCCTGCGGGCGCTCAGCGGCAACATCGCGCAGACCCTTAAGGCGATCGAGACCTTTGAGCGCACGGGCGCCGCCGCGAGTGTGACCGACCATCTCGGCGATCCCGGTTTCGATCCCGACGATGATGATCTGAATGGTCTGGATGAGTTCACGGTCGGCAAGAAGATTCAGATCAGTCTGTCGGACATGGACCTTCCATCGTGGAAGCACGACCTCACCGCGGATCTCACGCTGATCGGTGACCTGATCGCCTCGATGGACAAGGTGGTTCCGGAGGATGATGCCAAGCTGCAGCATCTGAAGGACGTCATCACCCGCAAGGTCGCTGACCCGCTCAACCCCGGCAACCGCAAGGTTCTGATCTTCACCGCCTTCGCAGACACGGCGAAGTACCTCTACGCCAATTTGGCGCCGGCCTTTCTTCAGTCGCACGGCCTGCACTGCGGCATGGTCACCGGCTCCGACGCGCCGAAGAGCACGCTGAAGAAAAGCTATGACTTCCAGTCCCTGCTGACCCTGTTCTCGCCGCGCGCAAAGGAGAAGCATCTGGTCCTGCCGCACGAAACCGGCGAGATCGACATCCTTATCGGAACGGATTGCATCTCCGAGGGCCAGAACCTCCAGGATTGCGACTATCTGATCAACTACGACATTCATTGGAACCCGGTGCGGATCATCCAGCGGTTTGGCCGCATCGACCGTATCGGGTCTCCCAATGCGCAAATCCAGCTCGTCAACTATTGGCCGGAAATCTCGCTGGACGAGTACATCAATCTCAAGGAGCGCGTCGAAAACCGCATGATGATCGCCGACGTCACGGCGACCGGCGACGACAACGTGCTGACGGCCAAGAGCAGCGACATTGCCTACCGGAAGGAGCAGCTCAAGCGGCTCCAGGAAGAGGTGATCGAGCTGGAGGACGTGCGGACCGGGATTTCCATCACGGATCTCGGCCTCAACGATTTCCGTATGGACCTTCTGAACCACATCAAGGAGCACGGCGATCTCGAGCATCTGCCCAACGGCATGCACGCGGTTGTGCCGGCACAGCCGGCGCTCGGGCTGAAGCCCGGTGTGATCTTCGCGCTGAAGAACATCCATGACAGCGTGAACATCAACCAGCAGAACCGGCTGCACCCTTATTACCTCGTCTATGTCGGTCACGGCGGTGGGGTCATCATCGACCATACCGAGGTGAAGTGCTTGCTCGATCTGATCCGCACGAGCTGCAAGGGCCAGGCAGAGCCGATCCGGGCGGTCTGCCAGCTGTTCAACGAGCGGACGCAGGACGGCCGGAAGATGGAGCATTGCTCCGCCCTTCTGAGTGCGGCGATCCGCTCGATGATAGAGGTCAAGGAAGAGAAGGACATTGACAGCCTGTTCAGCGGTGGGCGGACCACGGCGCTGGTCCACACCATCGCCGGGCTCGACGATTTCGAGCTGATCGCCTTCCTCGTGATCGAGGAGGGGGCCACATGACGGCAGCGTTCTTCGATTATCCCAAGGCTGCAGCATTCGGCCGGGTTGTCCCCAAAAGCCGCATATACGAGCACGCTGGTGCCAGCACGGCGCTCCGGGATCTGTTCGTCACCCAGGTCGATCAGATCGTCTGGAAGTACAAGCTGGCGCCGGAAACGACCAACCTCGCGGCGACGAAGGCCGTCAGCGAGATTCAGGTGTTCGGCATCAGCATGCGCTCCAGCAAGCTCGACGAAGATGTGTTGCGCGCGATCGACCGCGCGATCCCGTTCCCGCTGATCTTCGAGCTCACATGGTCCGGAAAGCGCAAGGCGGTGGCCGCTTTCAAGCGGCCGAGTGATGCCGATTCCACGAAGTGGGTTGTCAGCGGCTATTTCGCGACCGATTGGGCACCTGACGACACGGCGCGTCGGCCGTTGCCGGTCGCCCTCAATCTCGGCGGTCTCTACGACTCCCTCATCACGGCGCTGATGCCGAAGTCCGCCGCCGAAGCGGAGCAAGCCGGTGAGGACATCCAGGCGCGTGTGGCGCGGATGGAGGCGATCCGGGCCAAGGCGCGGGAGGTGGACCGGATCAGGGCCCGCCTGGCCCGCGAGAAGCAGTTCAACAAGCGCGTGGCGATCAATGCCGAGTTGCGCGCCGCACGGCAGGAACTGGAGCGCCTTTCTAGCGGCGCTCCCGTCACTGCTGCGACGAACTAGTAAGGGAATGACGATGGAAAAGCTGAAGATGCACAGCCCTGACCTGAGCCAGGAGAACATCGCGAAGATCCGCGACCTGTTCCCCAGCTGTGTGACCGAGGCACGCGACGAGGTGACGGGGGTAGTGCGTCTAGCGGTAGACTTCGATCAGCTGCGCCAGGAGCTGAGCGACAACATCGTCGAAGGGCCACAGGAGCGGTACCGGTTGGATTGGCCCGGAAAACGCGAGGCGTTGATCACTGCGAACTCCCCCCTCTCAAAAACCTTACGACCTGCACAGGACGAAAGCGTCAACTTCGACACGACGAAGAACCTATTCATCGAAGGCGACAACCTTGAGACCCTGAAACTGCTACAGGAAACCTATCTCGGTCAGGTGAAGCTGATCTACATCGACCCTCCCTATAATACTGGTAAGGACTTCATCTATCGGGACAACTTCACCGCAGCCAAAGAGCAGTTCGAGATAGACGCGGGGGAGAAAACTGCCGAAGGCGGGCGTCTGGTGGCGAACCCGGATACGCGCGGTCGATATCACTCGGACTGGATGTCGATGATCTATGCGCGTCTGACGGTCGCGAAGAGGCTCTTGAAGGATGATGGGATTATCCTCGTCAGCATCGACGACTACGAACAGGCTGCGCTCCGAAAGTTGATGGACCAGGTCTTCGGCGAGACAAACTTCGTGGCTCAACTGGTCTGGGAGAAAGGCCGAAAGAACGATGCAAAGTTCTTTTCCGTTGGTCACGAATACATGATGGTCTTCGCTAAGAACGTGACGCGGCTACGCGAGAAGCAAGAAATTTGGCGGGAAGAGAAGCCCGGTGCGCGCGATATATGGGCCGAATTCGTCAGGCTACGCGAAGTTCATGGTGATAACTTCAAGGCGATCGAGGCTGATCTTTCTCAATGGTACTCCGACCTGCCGAAGGGCCATCCTGCAAAGAAGTGGGCGCGGTACAAGCGGGTCGATGAAAACGGTCCCTGGCGAGACCGCGATATCTCTTGGCCCGGTGGAGATGGGCCGCGATATGATGTGATCCACCCCAAGACTGGGCAACCCTGTGAAGTGCCGGAGCGCGGCTGGATCTACGCAAACTCAAATGAAATGCAGAGACAGATCAAGCTCGGACTGGTTGAGTTTCGCGACGACCATACACAACCACCTTTCAGGAAGGCCCATATTCGACCGATCCCCGAAGAGGCGGATGGAAGCCAAGTCGACTCGAATGATGTTGATGACGATAGCGAAGAGGAAGCGGATTTCGCCACGCAGGTTCGTGGGTCGTATTTCTATAAGCAATCACAAGTCTCGGTAAGATACCTGCGCAAGCTCATGGGGGCGAAGGTCTTCACGAACCCCAAGGATCACGATGAGTTGGCAAAACTGATCGAATATATGACGCCGAATGACCGTGCCGCCCTCGTGATGGACTTCTTTGCTGGATCGGCCAGTACCGCCGAAGCTGTCTTCCGGGCTAATGCCACCTTTGGAACCAACCATCGTTTCATCATGGTTCAGCTCCCCGAGAATTTGCAGGAGGCAGAAGCCTCGACCACAGGGACTGCGAAGAAGACGGTGCAGGCCGCAATCAAGCTCATGAAGAAGAATGGTCGACCGCTGGTCTTGTCTGAAGTGTCTAAAGAACGCGTGAGACAGGCCGGGGCAGCGGTGGTGTCGGAGACTTGCGATCCGGGTTGGAACCGCGATGTCGGCTTCCGGGTCCTGAAGGTCGATACGTCCAACATGCAGGACGTGTACTACCGCCCTGACGAGATCGATCAGAAGGACCTCCTCGCTGCCGTCGACAACATCAAGTCCGACCGCACCCCTGAGGACCTGCTGTTCCAGGTGCTCGTCGACTGGGGCGTGGACCTGACGCTGCCGATCCAGCGCGAGACCATACAGGGCAAGACCGTGTTCTTCGTGGACGGAAATGCGCTGGTCGCCTGCTTCGAGACCGGCGTGACGGAGGAGCTGGTGAAGGAACTTGCCGGCCGCGAGCCGCTGCGCGTGGTTTTCCGCGACAACGGCTTCGTGTCCGATGCGGTGAAGATCAACGTCGAACAGGTCTTCCGCCAAGTCTCGCCTGGCACCGACGTCAAGTCGATATAAGGGAGTGGCCATGAAGCTTAAATTCAAGGTCCAACCCTATCAGACGCAGGCCGTGACTGCGGTCGTGGACTGCTTCGCCGGACAGCCGATGTCGAACGGGATTACCTACCGGATCGATCCCGGCCGGAAGGCTCAGACGAGCGCCTTCGAGGAGGGGTTCAAGAACCCCGATCTCGCGCTGACCGAGCTTCAGGTGCTGGCCAACATCAAGGACGTCCAGCGCCGCCAGAACCTGCCTCTTTCCGACAAGCTGGTCGCCAGCGCCGGATGCCGGATCAACCTCGACATCGAGATGGAGACGGGGACCGGCAAGACCTATTGCTACATCAAGACGATCTTCGAGATGAACAAGCGCTACGGCTGGTCGAAGTTCATCATCATGGTGCCGTCGATTGCCATCCGGGAGGGCGTCCACAAGTCGCTGCAGATCACCGCCGACCACTTCACCGAGAGCTACGGAAAGAAGGCGCGCTTCTTCATCTACAATTCCAAGCGGCTGCACGAGCTGGAGAGCTTCTCGTCGGACGCCGGCATCAACGTGATGATCATCAACATCCAGGCGTTCGCGGCGCGCGGCGCTGACAACCGCCGCATCTATGAGGAGCTGGACGACTTCCAATCACGCAAGCCCATCGACGTCATCGCCAGCAATCGGCCGATCCTGATCCTCGACGAGCCGCAGAAGATGGAAGGCGCAGCCACGATGGAGGCGCTGCCGAAGTTCAAGCCGCTCATGATCCTGCGCTACTCGGCGACCCATAAGACGCAGCACAACCGTGTTCACCGGCTGGATGCGCTCGACGCCTATAACCAGAAGCTGGTGAAAAAGATCGCCGTCCGGGGCATCCAGACGCGGGGGCTCGCCGGCACCAACGCCTACCTCTACCTCGAGGGGATCGAGATATCGAAAAAGGCGCCGGTAGCCCGGCTTGAAATCGAGGTGAAGCTCGCGAGCGGCGAGATCAAGCGTCAGCTCAAGCGACTGGAGTTCCGAGACGACCTATTCGCCGAGTCCGGCGAGCTGGACCAGTACCGCGACGGCTTCACGATCTCCCAGATCGACGCGCGCAACGACACGGTCGAGTTCACCAACGGCGTAGTGCTCCGCGCCGGGGAGGCGACCGGCGATGTGTCCGAGCGCGACATCCGGCGCATCCAAATCCGCGAGACGATCAAGGCGCATCTCGACAAGGAGAAGCAGCTCTTCGCCCAGGGCATCAAGGTGCTGTCGCTGTTCTTCATCGACGAGGTCGTGAAGTACCGCGATTACGCACAGCCGGATGAGAAGGGCGAGTACGCCCGCGTCTTCGAGGAGGAGTACGAGCTTCTCAAGGCAGAATATCTGGCTGAGCTGGCGATTGATAACGACGCCTACCGGAAGCACCTGGCGGGCATCGATGCAGCCAAGACGCACAACGGCTATTTCGCGATCGACAAGAAGACCAACCGGCTGAAGGACCCCGCCGTCGGGGCGCGATCGGTCGATTCAGACGATGTCGACGCCTACGACCTGATCCTGAAGGACAAGGAACGGCTGCTGTCCTTCGCAGAACCCACGCGGTTCATCTTCTCGCATTCCGCACTCCGCGAAGGGTGGGACAATCCCAACGTCTTCGTCATGTGCATGCTCAAGCACAGCGACAACACCGTCTCACGGCGCCAGGAAGTGGGCCGGGGACTCCGGCTGTCGGTCGATCAGAATGGCGACCGGATGGACAACCCCGCAGTCGTCCATGACATCAACGTCCTCACGGTCGTCGCCAGCGAGAGTTACAATAACTTCGTGGCCGGCCTCCAGAAGGAGATCGCCGACACGCTGACGTCGCGCCCGCGGAAGGCGACGGAGGCCTATTTCACCGGGAAGACCATCACGACCGATGCTGGCCCGATCGAGATCACGCCGGCCATGGCGAAGCAGATTTACCGCTACCTCGTGAAGAACGATTATTCCGACGACGCAGACCAGATCACCAGCGCCTACCACCAGGCGAAGGAGGCCGGAACCCTGGCGGCCTTGCCGGATGAGCTGAAGGTGCATGCCGATCAGATTTTCCAGATCATCGACAGTGTGTTCAGCGATGCGCAGCTCCCGAAGGTCGAGGACGGCCGCAAGCCAAAGACAAATCCGCTCAATGAGAATTTCGAGAAAAAGGAGTTCCAGGAGCTCTGGCGGCGTATCAATCAGAAGGCTGTTTATCGGGTCGAGTTCGACTCCGATGAATTGGTCCGAAAGTGCGTAAGCGCCCTTGATAGCCAGCTTCGCGTGACGCCGCTCCAGTACACGGTTCAGACCGGCATACAGGGTGACGGGTTAACGGACGAACAGCTGAAGGCAGGTGATGGTTTTGCCCTGACACGCTCAACGACCGAACGCGGCGGATCTGTCCATTCGCTTGTGAAGTACGACCTCCTCGGGAAGGTCGCCGAAAATACTGAGCTCACTCGCAAGAGTGCAGCCGAAATCCTGACCAGCATCCAGGCCAGCGTGTTCGGGCAGTTCAAGGAGAATCCAGAGCACTTCATCGCCGAGGCGTCGCGGATCATTGCCGAGCAGAAGGCCACGATGGTGATCGAGCGGCTTGCTTATGACGGGCTCGCTGAGCGCTACGACGTCGACATCTTCACTGCGAACCAGACTGGCCAGGACTTCTCCAAGGCATCGGCCAAGCTCAAGCGGCACGTGTACGATTACGTGGTCACCGACTCCGAGATCGAACGAAAGTTTGCCGACGAGCTGGATACTGCGAGCGAGGTGGTGGTCTACGCCAAGCTGCCACGCGGCTTCCTGATCCCGACGCCGGTGGGCGACTACAACCCCGATTGGGCGATCTCCTTCAAGGAGGGAAGCGTCAAGCACATCTACTTCGTTGCCGAGACCAAGGGCACCATGTCCTCGATGAAGCTCCGCGAGATCGAGAACACCAAGATCGCTTGCGCGCGGAAATTCTTCGACGAGATCGGTCAGCGCGTGTCCGAGGATCGGGTCAAGTATGACGTGGTGACGAGTTACGAGAAGCTCATGGATATCGTGGGGCGAGCTGCTGCATAGAGTTGAGGCGGTTACCTGATGCAGTGAGCGCAGGGGAGATTCAATGGACGAAGACGCCAGAGAAGCCAGATTTCATTTTCTGCGGGATGGCAATTCTGAACCGAATAGCCTCGACTGGAACAAGGGGATCGAGAGTGCCCGCCAGGCGATTTCCGAGGCTATGAATGCCAAGAACATCGCGTTCTTGCTCGGCGCCGGATGTTCCTCCCTGATGAAGGGCAAAAAGGAACTCGGCATTGCAACCATGGCGCCCCTGGCCAAGGAGTTTTGCGGAGAAACCCTCGATGCGCGCGCGGCGGGCTTCTACGCCGATCCGCCGGTGGTCGGCGCTGCCCCGGCGCCATGGCGACTGACCAAGGACGAACTCGAATATCTCGATGCACTCGGGATCGATCTGGCGAAGGATTACAGCCGCAACCTGGAACGCCTGATGGAGGTGCTGTTCGCGCAGCGGTTCGTGCTGCGCCAGAGCGAGAATGCCGCTCTTCACCCCTACCGCGCTGTTCTCGACGGCATTATCAAGAAGGTCCAGGATTTCCTCTGGACACGTGTCACCCAAGGGGCCTTCGCCACGGACGGCGACACCACCGTGCGCGACCTCTACGAGCGGTTCTACAAAAAGCTGGTCCTGCGCGATCGGTCCTTGCCCCGACCGTGGGTGTTCACGACCAACTATGATCATTTCAGCGAATTGGCGATGGATCGGCTTGGCATTCCCTATGCCAACGGCTTTTCCGGCGTCGTGGAACGTCGCTTCAATCCGGCGATCTTCCGCTATGCCCTGGCCGAACAGCTCGACGTCGCCAGCCGCAAGTGGACCGCCGTCGACGCCTTCGTCTATCTCTGCAAATTGCATGGCTCGGTCACTTGGACCGAAGACGATCATGGCCTGTTCCCGATCAAGGAAGTCTGGCCGCCGGAATCCACGAACCAGATGCTGATCTATCCGACGCCGGCGAAACAGAACTCTTCGCTCGGCTCGCCCTATGCAGACATGTTTCGGGAATTTCAGTCCCGGATCGTGCGCGAGCAGAGCGTTCTCATCACGGCCGGCTACGCCTTCGGCGATGAGCACCTGAACAACATTATCTACCAGGCGCTAACGATCCCGACGTTCCGTCTGGTGATCTTCGCGGCGCCGGATACGGGCGGCGAGATCGCCAAGCTGCGAGCGCTGCGAGACCCGCGCATCTGGATCATCGGGGGCGACGGTCCTGCCGAGGGAACCAGGGCTCACTACTTCGACATGATCGTCGAGCATTTCATGCCACAGCGCCCCAGCGACAGGATCGATGACGCCGTTCGCAAGGTGTTGTCCGAACTGGCGCCGAAGAGGGATGACGAGACTAAGGTTGGCGGGGCATGAGCCACGATGATCGCAAGCGCGCGATCGGCAAGGTGGTGTCGGTCGCGGCCGACCGTTTCGTTGTCGAGATGCACGCCGGCACCGACAATTTCACGGTCGTTGGCTTCGACGGCGTGCATTATGTGGCGCGGCTGGGATCGTTCCTGATGATCCCGTCGCAGTCGGAATATGTCGTGGTCGAGGTTGTCGGCCTGCGTGAGCGCGACGCGAGCACGCCGTCCGAGCGCGGCGATTTCGACAGGGCCGGCTCCTCGAAGTATCTGGACGTGGTGCCGGTCGGCATGTTGCCGATGCATGGCGGCGCGTTCCGTTTCGGTGTGTCCGTTTTCCCGTCTTTATATGCGGACGCACTCTATGCGCTGGACGGCGAACTCGATCGCATCTTCGAGACCGAGGCGGCCGTCGAGCCGTCAGTCGGCCCGGATGGCGGCGCCGGCGAACCCGAAGGGGCCACGCGCTATCGGGTTCTGCCCATAGGCAAGTCGGTAGTGTTCGAGAACTACGACATCAAGGTTCGATTGAACGAGTTCTTCGGCGGTCATGTTGCCATCCTGGGCAATACCGGCAGCGGTAAGTCCTGCACGGTTGCCTCGGTCTTGCAGTCCCTTTTCAGCAAGCCGGAGGAGCATCACGCCCGCGGCGCGACCTTCGTCGTCTTCGACGTCAATGGCGAGTATCACGCCGCGCTGGCCGCTTCCGCGAAGGAGGGAGCCATCGGGGTCGAGCGCGTCATCCTCGACGGCACGGCGGCTGGCTTCCGTATGCCGCATTGGTTCCTGGAGATGGCAGAATGGGAACTGCTCTTGCAGGCCAGCGAGCGAACACAGCTGCCGGTCCTTCGGACAGCGTTAGGTCTGACAAGTCTTTTTCATGCCAATACGCCAGAAGCTCTGGCGCTGCGCGAGCACTTTGTCGCCACCTGCATCATAGAGTGTTTTCGAGGGGCAGATGGCGACTCCCCTGTATCAAAATTTCAGCGCGTTGTCTCCCTTCTCCAGAAGTATCCGACAACCGACCTAAATATGGCGCTTCTGAACCGCTTTAATCCCAATTTTCAGTATGGAAATTTTTCGGGAAACAACCAATCGGCGTTCCTGGACGAAGTGAGAAAAAAGCTCCGGGAGGACGCGCCCTTACCAGCCTATAATCGGACACCATTCTCTTTTGATGAGCTGCACGAGTGTCTCGACTTCGCGATCCTCTATGAGGAGGCTCACGGCAATCGCCAAATCCGAGACTACTGCTCGTCCATGGTTACGCGCCTCAGATCCCTCCAGGAGAGAACAGAATATGCCTTTCTGCGTCACGAAGGAACCGACGTTGCCGCAGCCGTGAGCGATCTGGAATTTTTGACCAACATCGTCGGCCTGCAAAGGGCGGCCGGAGAATCTTTCACCAAACGCAATCAAGTCATTATTATTGATCTCAATTCTGTCGAAGATGAAATCGTTGAGCTGGTCAGTGCGGTCATCGCACGCATGCTTTTTCGGTTTCTTCGCCATGCGGAACCGAGAAACCGCTTCCCGATACACCTATTGCTCGAAGAGGCTCATAGATATATCGCATCTGCGCCGTCCCGCTTTTCCATCGACGCCACCAAGATTTTCGAGCGCATCGCCAAGGAAGGACGCAAATACGGCATGTTCGTGCTGCTGGCGTCTCAGCGCCCGAGCGAGCTGTCCAAGACGGTTCTCAGCCAGTGCTCCAACTTCCTGGTTCACCGAATCCAGAATCCCGACGATCTCTCCCAGATCCGCCAGATGACGCCGTTCATCTCAGAATCGGTCCTGAAGCGGTTGCCGTCATTGCCTCGGCAGCACGCGCTGGTATTTGGAACGTCGGTTAATTTGCCAACGACCTTCAAGGTCAGGGAGGCATCGCCGCGGCCGCGCAGTGATGATACCGCCGTGGTCGATCTGTGGTTTCACGAGGAAGGTCGAGCCGCTGACATCCGCCTAGCGCTCCGTCCGGCCGATGCCGCTGTGGCGGCTGAGGGCGAGGCGCTGATAGTAAACGCAGCGTCGGACGATGACATTTTGTGACCAGCTGGAGACGCTGGAGGCCGCAGGGACTCCCGGGTCATCCAGCTTCCTCAGCTGCGCGAATAGATATTTCACTTTTTCGATGTGCTGGACGGACAGCCGATCACCTATTTGGTTAGCCACTGTCCGTAGGCTTCCACATCGATCATCGGAACGGTTCCGCTGAATTGCAGTTGAGAAATCAGCTTGAACAGGAATGCTGTCGCAGGCTTATTTTCGTTGACGAAGCTGATGCTCGCGGTCGGCTGATCGAAGAAAAAGTGGCCATGTGAGGCGACACAGCCGATATCGAGCCGCCCGTCACCAACGTCGGCGGCCAGGGCCTTCTCAAATGAGGCTCCGAGAGCAGGACTCCATTCGCTTTCAAAAGTCAGGAGGCCGCCCAAGATCGGGATCAACGGTTTCGCGGGATAGACGCCCTTGGCATATGGAATCGGTAGGCTCGTGCGGTGAAGGCACCTGACACTTGCAACTTTCTGCTGCGCGTATGCCACTAGGCCGGCATTCGCCGTCTGCTTTGCCTCGAAGACGGCGTAGACGCTCTCGGCCGGGATGATCGTCTCGTTCTCATATGTGAAAATGAAGGGTGAATACTGGCGATCGAAAATCACAACATCGATCTGTTGGCTGAAGTTGCCCAGGCTATCGACAACATGCGCCTTGGAAGCCTGATAGCGCTTCGGCAAATATGTCTCCAGCATGCTGATCCAAACATTCTCGCTGGCATCGCCCTTCGTCCCCGGGTGGCTGAACGACTTTCGGACGGTTGCGAGACGCTGCTGAATGTCTTCATGCAACGAGGAAAGAAGCTGGGACAAGGACCATTCCGACATCGAAAAACTCCGTGGGATTTTGATGGCTGTCGTTAAGACAGCGGAAATTTCGGGCCGAACAATTCCCGCCAGGCGCGCAACGCCTCTCCGTTACGGCCGTGGCGGACATGGTCGATTGCAACGGTTGCTTCACGCTCCGCTGCACGCAGAAGGTCGCGCGCCCGCGTCTTGCGGGCCGTGTCCATGCTGTTGCTGATCGGCGGACCGAGGCCGGCGGGATCAGGCCACTCGTCGAAAACCCGGGCCGCGAGCGTTGCAAAGAACCCCTGAATCTCGCGGTCAAAGCTGCCACCCCAGCCGCCATAAAGACATTGCATTGCCATGACTTCGATGAGGAACGAGGGCTTCACCGGCTTCTCGCCGTGCTTGGGGTTGTTGTTCCAGTATTTCAACATCCGCACGAGACCCTTCCATTCGTTTGAATAGGCCTGATGTGCGGTCGTTGCCTCTGCGGCATGGGTCTGAGGGTTGGTCCCGATCCACTTGCCGATTTCGTTATCAGGAATCTCGAAATTTTCATCTTTGTCGAAAGCAGGAACGACATCGACACTGATGACTCGGTAATCGGTGTTATCCTCGGCATCCGCCCTCACGCCAAAATCGACGTTGATCGAGCGGTTCTGCTTCTTGGCCTTGTCGCCGTACTTCTCGACCAAGGCGTTGTGAAAATCAGTCAGCACAACCGATGGCGCTTTGGAACGATAGTGATCTTCCGACGGTTTCAAGACGAAGAAGATGTCGACGTCTTTCAATGGCTTTGTCTTGGTCCAGCGCGCATAGGATCCGGTCAGGAAGCTCCGGTCGATCTTGAACTTGGTGTCCAGATAATCCCGGACTTCCTTCTGGCGCGCGGAGGCGTTTGCCTGCTCACGATCGTTCAATTCCAATCGACTTTTGAATTTCCGGAACGCTTCGTCGATCGTGAGCATCAAGCTCTCCTAAGATAAGAGGTGCTGGCGCCAAGGCCGCTGTGTTCGACAGTCGTCCCGAGGCTTTGACGAACCATGCCCTCCGTCGAACGGCCGCTCGCCTTGCTCCACCCAGCCACGTCGGGACGTCCCGGCTTGCTTTGAAGAAGGAGTCGATACCGCGCCTCGCTCGGAACCAGCCCCGCCTTTCTGATGGCGTATTTGAGCTGCTCGGTATCCGTCCAAAAACCGCCATCGCCTCCGGACCAGCCATAGGCGATGTCGATGTCCCACCGGACAATCAGCGCGTCCGTTCTCGGGTTGTAGATTTCCAGCTTTACGGTTTCGAGATCGCCAGTGTTCAACCAGGTCTGCACACCGCGCATGTGCAGTTCCCAGTCGCCGACAAACTCGGTTGGATCGAGGCCCACAAGGCGGATGATGTCCTTCAAGCTTTTGAGGATGTTGTCAGCCACATAGGTGACAGAGTGGGTATAGGTGTTGACAGCGACGCTGGTCATGAGCCCAGAAACCCTTTCGGATCGAATATAAGGGTCTGTGATTTCGTGGTCGCCGACTCGTCTGCGCTGGAGACAGCCGCATCAAGATCGCGCGCCGTGATGCGTGTGCTGTGCTTTTTGAGCGCAGCCTGGACCCATGCGAGATCGTCCGCCAGGCAAGGCAGCGATACCCGCCAATCCCCTTTCAGCGGGTCAAAGCCAAGGGAGTCTTCATTCGCACCGGAACCGTCGATGGCGTCATCGTCATAGAGGCAATAGATGCGCGTGCGCGGACCATCGCAGGTGACTGTGATCGCGGCGTCCTTGGGCGCCTGATCAGCGATCACACTGGCGGCGACACCGGTGACGGCAAGAAGCTCCGTCCGTGCATCTCCTGCCTTGCCCTGAGTCAAGAGATCAACGATCGCCGTCCAGGTCCGTGAGGCGTCGCGCTCGGGCGTACTCTTGAATGTGCGGCTGGCAACGGTGCTCATGACGCCTTGCCTCCCGACATACGGCCCGCCTTGGCAGCGCGCGCCGCGCCTAACAGATCCTCGAGCGTGACGCGTTCGGGATTCATGGCCGTTTGCGGGCTGCTGGCCAAGGCGTTGGCCACCATCTTGCGGATGGCGCGTCCGTCGAGCCCGACGCATTCGGCCGCGCAGCGGTCGAAACCCGAGGTCGTCGGCAGCTTCGCGATGGCTGGATAGGTCTTGCCGAGACCAGTCAGGCAATCCTTCAGGATAAGCCCGCACGCTTCACGATCGGGCAGCGGCACATGGACGACCAGGTCACAGCGCGAGGTGAAGGCCGCGTCGACCGCCTCGGGAAAGTTGCTGGTGGCAAGGAACAGCAGGTTCGGATGCCGTTCGGCCAGAGCGTCAAGTTGAACGAGCACGGCATCGGTTGCGCGGTGGATATCGATCGGATTGGCCTCCAGGCTCATTTTCGACCGGTCCGCGGCAAGCGTCTCGACTTCATCGAGGAGCACAATCGTCGGTCCTGCGGCGGCCGCTTCGGCGATCGACTGTGAGAACAGCTCCGAGACCGCACGCTGGGTCTTGCCCATCGCCGAACTGGTTAGCGCGTGGGGCTCGACTTCGAGCAGGCGGAACCCGCCGCCAGGAAATGTCTCGGCGGTACGATGTGCCAATCCGCGAGCGAGAGATGTCTTGCCGGTCCCTGGTGGTCCGACAAGCATAATGACGCCGTGGAGCGGAATAACACTACGGTCGACCTTACCGCGCATCGTGAAGTTCAGCATCGCCTGCGAGAGGAGCTGGGCCTTCAGGCGCTCGTCCAGGATGATCGAATTCCAGAGTGCTCCGAGCGCGGGATCGGGAAGCCGGCGTGCGCGCTGGATGCCCTTGGGTTGATTGAAGTCCTCGTTCTGCACCGCCGTCAGCTTCTGCATCGTGATCGTCCTCGCGTCGCCTGCCTGGCGGGTTGAATGCGAAAGTTGGAAAAACTGAGCCCAAGCGGCTGCGGCCGCTGGGCTTACCCCTTCGGAGGGAAGGGATCGTTGCCGTAGGAGTTGGCGTCCCGGATGCGACCGTCGGGACGGTGTATCACCACCTCGCCGCGCTCGCGGATCGCGGTGTTGCGCGCTGCTTCGGTTGCCTGCGCCTGGGTGCTGTGTGTCGTTCCCACGCGGGAAGCTCCCTCACGGCGCGTCGCCCAACCGGAATCGTGGGGAACGACATGGATGCGTTTTGACATTCTGACTTCCTTCCTGCTCGCCGCTGCCCGAATCGGACATTCACCGACGCCTAACCAATTTCAGGACGCTGGATTGTTGTCAATACACACATTTTAAATGACAATATTAAGCACATTGTGTTTGTGACATTGACATCGTGCGGTGTGGAACGCAAACATTGGGAATGCCAGATGAGTCGATCTATGTAGCGTTCGGGAAGCTTGTCGCTTCGAGGCGAAAGACACTTGAACTCACCCAAGCCGAGCTGGCAGCCAAAGTGGGTATGTCGCGTGCGTCAGTGGCAAATATCGAGAGCGGCCGGCAGAACGTGTTGTTGCATCACGTCTACAGTCTCGCGTCGGCGCTGGAATTTTCAAAGCCCGCCGATTTGCTACCCGCCGTGCCAAAACCACAGCCCCGTGAGGATATGCAGATGATCTTGTCAGACGAAACAGTGACCGCTCGCGGCAAGGCGCAGATCAATGATCTGATCGCGGATGCGCTTGCGCGCCATAGTTCCGGAAGAGCCGGGTCGTGACCGCCAACCCCGAAATGGCGCGGGAAGCTGCGCGCAGGATGTTGCGGGAGTTCGGAGTGAAGGGAGCCCCAGTTCCCATTGAGCGCATTATCAAGGCTAGGAACGTTGTACTTCAGTATGCGCCTCTGGAGGACGATCTCTCCGGCATGGCCTTCATAAAGGACGGCATCGGTATCATCGGCGTGAACGCCTTGCATCACCCGAACCGGCAACGGTTTACGGCCGCACATGAGCTTGGGCATCATGTGTTGCATGCCGCGAATATCCAGAAGGCCGTGCATGTCGACAAAGGGTTTCGGGTTCTGTTGCGCGATGACGTCTCGTCACAGGGAATCGACCCTCTGGAAATCGAGGCCAACGCATTTGCGTCTGAGCTACTTATGCCTCGAGAATTCCTTGCGAATGCCCTGGACGCTAGTGGACTGGACATGGAGGATGACGTCGGGATTGAGGTGCTTGCAAAAAAGTTCCGGGTGAGTGCATCCGCGATGCGGTTCCGCCTAGCGAGTCATTTCTAGGCGAGGGGGTGTGTATGGGCTTCGTATTCTTCGACACGGAGACAACGGGGCTCAGGCATGGTTTCGATCAGATCGTGCATTTCGCGGCAATACGGACTGACAACGATCTCAACGAGGTCGATCGGTTCGAGGCGCGCTCACGTCTTTTGCCGCATGTCGTTCCCCACCCGAGCGCACTTCTGACAAACGGGCTGCCAATTGAACGCCTCACCGATGAGGGGTTGCCGTCGCACTATCAGATGGTCCTCCTTATCCGAGAAAAGCTCCTGTGCTGGTCTCCGTCGATTTTTGTGGGCTACAACTCCATCCGGTTCGACGAGGAAATGCTCAGGCACGCATTTTTTCAGACGCTGCAGCCAGCTTATCTCACCAGCAGCCACGGTAATTCCCGCGCCGATGTTCTGGGCCTTGTAATGGCGGCGGCGGGTCTATCACCGGCCAGCCTGTCTGTTCCCTACGGGCCAGAAGGGCGCCCGATTTTTCGTCTGGAACAGCTTGCATCGGCAAATGACGTTGCTCACACAGACGCGCACGACGCTATGGGTGATGTGGTTGCCACGCTCGGTCTTTGCCGCCGCGTCCATGAACGATCGCCCGAACTCTGGCATCGCTTCGTGCGCTTTTCGAAGAAAGCGACTGTTGGAGATTTCGTCGACACCGAAGACGGGTTTTTCCTCACCGAGTTTTTTGGCAATGCGCCCTATCACACGCCGGTTGTGTGTATCGGCGCAGATCCGGATCAGCCCAATGGTAGGTTCTGCTTACGTTTGGACGTCGCCCGCGAAGAGCTTGCTGTGATGACGGAAGAGGCGTTCCAGAGCTACTTGTCAGCAAAACCAAGTCCTGTCCGAAGGCTCCGAATCAATGCTGCCCCTACATTGACAGCTTTCTACGATGCGCCCGACGCCATGCTCGACGGCGCCGACATTGATGATCTGGAGAGACGTGCCCGGAGCATCAAGGAAGATACGGCGCTGCGCTCTCGGATCATTGAGGCCTTCGTGGCGACGCGAGCACGTCGTTCGCCGTCTAGCCATGTGGAAGGGCGGATCTACGAGGGCTTTCCTGGTCGAGATGACGAGGATCGCATGGCAAAATTCCATACCGTGGGTTGGGGGGAGGCGGCGGCCATCGTTCAAGAATTTGACGATGAACGGCTCCGGGTTTTTGGTCGGCGATTGATCTACTACGGCGGCCGGTCGGCCTTGTCGGATGACGTGAAGCTTGGTGTGGAGTGTGACTTGACCGACCGTCTGATAGACCATGCCGCTGGGGGCTTTACGCTGCGTCAGGCGCTTGACGAGACGGAGCGGCTGTTGGCTGAAAATGGTGCTGACGCCAACGGGATCTTGTCCAGCTATCGCGAATACCTCACTCATCGTATCAAACGTGTAACGGAGTTCCGCGCCCGGCGGTTTGTCGTCGAGCCGCGTTAGCGCGCCCAAGCGCCGTCGATGGGGGTGGAGCAATCAGGCTTCAGCACTCACTCGATTCAAGGTACGTATGCTGCTAAATGACGTTGATGTTCCTTTCGGGCAGTCCTCTGAGTAACGCTCGGCAGGCAAAAGAACGGGCTCTGAGCGGCGATTGACCTCGATAGATGCCGGACCCGCGAAAATATTTTTCTGGCAGTTTTCCCAATGAAATCAAAAGCGTACAATTTTGACGGCCATGCAATCGGAAAATGGCCGTCGAAATGGGGTGTTATCCTATAGTTTTCAAAGCCTTATAGGCTATCTGAACAATCGAGTGGGAGTGAGGCGCCGGGAGGGCCGGGGCGCTTCCGCCCGCCGCGCCGCTCCCTGACAGGGGGGGCGCCGCGCGGCCGTGAAGCCGCAGGCGCCCTGGCGGCGTTTCCACCCGCGAGGGCCGAAGGCCCAGCAGGAGGAGATGCCGGCCATGACCCAGCACAAGCCCGGGCGGAGCCGGGCCATGCCCGTGCGGAGACGGCGCCGCCTGCTGCCGCTGGCCCTGCTGCTGCTGCCGCTCGCCGCCTGCGGCGGCAGCCCCGCGCTGCCGGAAGCGGCCGGCTATGGCCCGGAGCCGCTGCTGCCCGAGCCGCGCGAGGAACTGCTGCCCACCCTGAAGGTCGCCAGGGCCACGGGCTGGCCGGAAGGCGCGGCGCCGAGCCCGGCGGCGGGGCTGCGCGTGCGGGCCTTCGCCCGCGGGCTCGACCATCCGCGCTGGCTCTACGAACTGCCCAATGGCGATATCCTGGTGGCCGAGAGCAACGCGCCGCCCAAGCCGGAAGGAATGGAGGGCGGCCTGCGTGCCTGGGTGCAGGGGCTGGTGATGAAGCGCGCCGGCGCCCGCACGCCCAGCGCCAACCGCATCACCCTGCTGCGCGACGCCGATGGCGATGGCCGCGCCGAGACCCGCGCCGCCTTCCTGGAAGGGCTGAACTCCCCCTTCGGCATGGCCCTGGTGGGCGGCGACCTCTACGTCGCCAACGCCGACGCGGTGCTGCGCTTTCCCTATGCGCCGGGCGCCACCCGCATCGACGCGCCGGGCGAGACGCTGGCCGGGCTGCCGGCGGGGCGCAACCACCACTGGACCAAGAGCCTGGTGGCCAGCCCGGATGGCGCGAGGCTCTATGTCGGCGTGGGCTCCAACTCCAACGTGGCCGAGCACGGCATGGAGGAGGAGCGGGACCGCGCCGCCGTGCTGGAGATCGACCGGGCGACGGGCGCGCGGCGCGTCTTCGCCTCCGGCCTGCGCAACCCGGTGGGCCTGGCCTGGAACCCGCAAAGCGGCGCGCTCTGGGCGGCGGTGAACGAGCGCGACGAGATCGGCCACGACCTGGTGCCGGACTACATGACCGCCCTGCGGCCGGGCGGCTTCTATGGCTGGCCCTACAGCTATTTCGGCCGGCATGTGGATGCGCGGGTTTCGCCGCAGCGGCCGGAGCTGGTGGCGCGCGCCATCGTGCCCGACTACGCGCTGGGCGCGCACACCGCCTCGCTCGGCCTCGCCTTCCTGCCGGACGAGCGGCTGGTGCCGGGCATGGCGGGGGCGGCGGTGGTGGGCCAGCACGGCTCCTGGAACCGCGACCCGCCGGCCGGCTACCGCGTCATCCTGGTGCCGTTCCGCGAGGGGCGGCCGCAGGGCGCGCCGGTGGAGCTGCTGACCGGCTTCCGCACGCCGGAGGGCGAGGCGCGCGGCCGCCCCGTGGGCGTGCTGCCCACCCGCGACGGCGCCCTGCTGGTCGCGGACGACGTGGGCAACGTCGTCTGGCGCCTGTCGCGGGAATGAGGCCTCCGCTCAGCGGGCCTTGCCGGACTGGCGGGGCCGCAGCCGCTCGGCCGCCACCAGCGCCAGGGCGCCGAGCAGGATCAGCCCGGCCATGGGCCGCGCCGTGCCGTCGGCCAGCTGGCTGAGCAGCACGCCGCTGAACCCCGCCACGGTGAATTGCAGCGTGCCCATCAGCGCCGAGGCGGCGCCGGCCTGGCTGGCATGGCGGCTGAGCGCGCCCACCGCGGCGTTGGGCAGCACCAGGGCGGAGGCGAACATCATGACGCAGACCGGCGCCAGCAGCCCGAGCCATGGCCCGCCCGGCCACAGGAAGGCCTGCGCCGCCATGGCCAGGGCGGCGGCCAGCACCACCCAGCAGGCGCCGCGCACCAGCCGCCGCGGGCCGAAGCGCAGCAGCAGCGGCGGGTTGCATTGCGAGCCCACGATGAAGCCCGCGGCGTTGACGCCGAACAGGATGGCGAAGGTGGAGGGGGCGAGCCCGTACTGCCCCACGAACACCCCGGCCGAGCCGCCGACATAGGCGAACATCAGGAACATGGCGGCGCAGCCCATGGCGACATGGGAATAGAAGCCGCGCTCGCGCAGCACGGACAGGTAGCGCAGCAGCATGTCGGCGGGGCCGAGGCGCAGGCGCCGCTCGGGCGGCAGCGTCTCGGGCAGCAGGCGCCACACCAGCAGGGCGGAGATCACCGCATAGGCCGCGCTGAACCAGAAGATGGGCCGCCAGGAGCCGAAGGCCAGCATCAGCCCGCCGATGCTGGGCGCCAGGATCGGCGCCGCGCCCATCACCAGCATCAGGCGCGACATCAGCCGCGCCGCCGCGTGGCCGTCCGCCAGGTCGCGCACCACGGCGCGCGGCAGCACCATGCTGGCCGAGCCGCCAAAGGCCGCCACGCAGCGCCAGAAGGCCAGCGCCTCGATGTTCAGCGCCAGGGCGCAGCCGATGGAGCCGATGATGTAGACCACCAGCCCCGCCAGCAGGGGGCGCCGCCGCCCCAGCCGGTCGGCCAGGCTGCCCTGGAAGATCTGTCCGACCGCGAGGCCCAGGAACCACGCCGCCAGCGTCAGCTCGGCCGAGCCGTGCGCGACGCCGAACTCGGCCTCGATGGTGGGGAAGGCCGGCAGGTACATGTCGATCGAGAGCGGGCCGATCGCGGTCAGGAAGCCCAGGAGCAGGGGGAGCCAGGACGGCATGGAGGCAATTTCCGGCAAAGGCGGGACAGGAACGGCCGGGCGCTCCGGGCAGGAAGGGCCGGGGCGGCAGGGCAGGGCGGGCGGGAAGGGGCGGGCCGCCGCTCGGGGGGCCGGAGGTGCGGGCTCATGCCGCGCCGCAGCAAGGCGTAGCGCCGCCCCGTCCGGTTGGCCATATCAATTCTGCCGGAAGCCGCGCCGCGCCGGCCGCCGGCGTCGAAACGTTGTGCAGTTCGTGGAGCGGTTTGCATTTTATTCAGCCATTCAGGCTCTGGAGTGCCTTCGAGGGCGGCGTTATTGCCTTGCCTTGCATTGTTTCGGCCCCGAGACTGCCAGGGCCGCCGGCTGTTGCGGCCGGCCGAGAAACAGGGAGAGCACTGTGATCCGTTCCGCCCTCACGGTCCTTGGCGGTTTCGCCATGGCCTCCGGCCTCGCCATCTCCGCCCTCTTCGGCGCCGCGCCCGCCCAGGCCCAGGCGAGCGCCGACACCCTCGCCGCCATCCGCGCCCGGGGCGCGCTGATCTGCGGCGTCACCGGCACCACGGCGGGCTTCAGCCTGCCCGACAGCCAGGGGGTGATGCGCGGGCTGGACGCGGATTCGTGCCGCGCGGTGGCGGCCGCCATCTTCGGCGACGCGAACAAGATCCGCTTCGTCAACACCACCTCGCAGAACCGCTTCACCGCCCTGCAATCGGGCGAGCTCGACGTGCTGATCCGCAACACCACCTGGACGCTCTCGCGCGAGGCGTCGCTGGGCTTCGAGTTCGCCAGCGTCAACTTCTATGACGGCCAGGGCTTCATGGTGAAGAAGTCGCTCGGCGTGGATTCGGCCCTGAAGCTCGACGGCGCCACCGTCTGCGTGCAGCCGGGCACCACCACCGAGCTGAACCTGGCCGACTATTTCCGCGCCAACGCCATGAAGTTCACGCCCGTGGTGATCGAGAGCATCGAGGAGATCCGCACCGCCTTCAATTCCGGCCGCTGCGACGCCTACACCAACGACGCCTCCTCGCTCGCCGCCTTCCGCGCGACGCAGACCAGCCCGGCCGACTACCTGCTGCTGCCCGAGATCATCTCCAAGGAGCCGCTCGGCGCCGTGGTGCGCAAGGGCGACTGGAAGTTCTTCGACATCGTCCGCTGGGCGCATTTCGCGCAGGTCACCGCGGAGGAGCTCGGCATGACCAGCCAGAACCTGCAAAGCTTCACCGACAGCAACAACCCCGACGTGCAGCGCTTCATGGGCAGGAGCGGCGACCTCGGCAAGATGCTGGGCCTCCAGCCCGACTGGGCGGTGAAGATCGTCCAGCAGGTCGGCAATTTCGGCGAGATGTGGGAGCGCAACATCACGCCGCTCGGCGTGCAGCGCGGCATCAACAACCTCTGGACCAAGGGCGGCCTGCAATACGCGCCGCCGATGCGCTGAGGCACGGGGCGCGGGCGGGGAGGGGGCTGCCCCCTTCCGTCCCGCTCCCGGTCCGGATCAGGGCCTGGAATGCGCGGCCAGGATGGCGTCGAAGCGCTCGCGCCGCAGCCGCTCGTAATGGCGGCGGTGATGCGCGTCGATCTCCTCCAGCTTCTGCTGCGTCAGGGGCACGAAGTCGTAGGTCTCGCTCTGCGCCACGCGCATCCTGTCGAAGCCCATGGCGCGGAAGTGCTCGGGCGAGAAGGAGTTGCCGCGCTCGCCGATGTAGCGGCCGAAGGAGACGGTGGTCAGGATGCGGTAGAGGCCCAGCTCCAGGCAGGCGATGCTCTTGGCGGCATCCTGCGAGGAGGCCTCGCTGGCGATGTTGAGCGGGCGGAACAGCTCGAAGATGCGCCGGTGGTCGCGGGCGTTGTAGTCCACGCCCTCGAGGATCGCGTAATAGGGCTGCAGCCACGCCATCATCCGCCGCCAGGCGTGGCGGCGCAGGCCGAAGCCCCAGTGATGCTCGAGCGGGATGTACTTCACCACCGGCCCCGGATAGTCGCGCCGGTGGTCGCCATAGGCGCCGAAATAGGCGATGCGCGGAAAGGGCTCGGTGATCTCGCGCAGCCGCTCCAGGGCAAAGAGGTACCAGGGGCCAAGCTCCAGGTCGTCCTCGAAGAAGTAGCCGAGCCCGGCATCCAGCTCCTCGAAGACCAGCCTCTCGCCGCGCAGGATGTTGCGCGCCACGCCGAGGTTCTCCGTGCTGTGCCGCACCTGCCCCTCGGGGAAGTGGCGGCGGAACAGCGCGATGCTGGCCTCGATGTCCGCGTCGCGCGCCATGCGGCGGCCGCTCCGCGCCGAGACGGCGCCATCCTGCAGCAGGAACACCTTCGCGGGGTCGTAGCGCACGCCCTTCTGCCGCGTCAGCGAGGCGCAGACGGCTTCCAGGTAGCCGGGGCGGTCGAAGGAGTAGAGGACGATGGGCGTGTCGATCTGGTACATGCTGCTCATTGCGTTGCGGCCCGGCGGAAGCCTGGTTCCGCGGGGGGATCGGCGAATTCCTCGGTGATCTGCTCGACGCGGGCGAGGGGCGGGCCGGCGCGGCAGGCGGCCAGCAGGCTGGCCACGGCCGCCGCGTCGCCGGCCACCAGCGCCTCGACGCTGCCATCGCTCCGGTTGCGCACCCAGCCCAGCACGCCGAGCCGCGTGGCCTCCCGGACCATCCATTCCCGGTAGCCGACACCCTGCACCCGGCCGCTGATGCGGACACGCTTGGCGTCCATGGCGCTCCTCTCCCGTTCCTGGCCCGGCGCCTGGCGCGCCTTCTCAGCCGCGCGCCAGGATCAGCAGGCGCTCGGCCAGGGCGACATCTTTCACGATGCCACGCTGGCGTTCCAGCGCCTCCTGGTCCTGGCCCCAGAGCTCCTGCTGGAAGGTCTCGTCCAGGAAGGCCAGGCGGCAGGCCTCCGCCGCGTCCAGCCGGCCATGCGCCATGGCCAGGCCCAGCACCAGGCTGCCCAGCGCCGGCACCGCCACCCCCAGCGCCGCCAGCGGCAGCACCGGCAGCACCGCCACGGCGGCGTGCAGCGCGCGCGCCGTCTCGGGGGGCTGCGCCACGGGCATCACGCCGCTGGTCACGCGCAGCGGCGCGTCGAAGGCGAGCGCCGCCCAGTCCAGCAGGGGCTGCCATTCCTGCGCCTGGCGCGCCGCCAGACGCGCATCGGTGCCGCGGTAGCAGAGCAGGTCGGCCTGCCCGTAATGGGCGATGGCGGCGGCGCTCGGCGCCGGGTCGGGCGCCATGCGCTCCAGCGCGGTCGCCACCACGCGGGTGAGCGGCACCTCCTCCATGCTCATCTCGCCGCCCCGGGCGCCGCCGGCGGCCTGCCATTCCTCGGCCACCGCCTCCGCCAGCGGCCGCAGGGGCAGCCGCAGGGGGCCGCTGCCCGGCAGCCGCAGCGGCCGGCCGTCGAGCAGCACGGCGAAACCATCCTCGGCCGGAGCGGCGGCGGCCTGATCCCAGAAGCGCTTCATGGGTGGCTTATGGGGGGTCGCGCCGGCTTCGCCAAGGCCAACTCAGCGCGAGTCGGGCCGATCCTTCTTCAGCACCTGCAGGCCGCGCAGCGTGGCCATGGTGGCGATGGCCAGGATCACCGCGACCTCGTAGGCGCGCAGCGCGCAGGCGGCGCCGATCGCCGCCGTGGCCCACAGCCCCGCCGCCGTGGCCGTGCCGTGCACCTGCCGCCCGCTGCGGATGATGGCGCCCGCGCCGATGAAGCCGATGCCGGTGATCAGCCCCTCCATGATGCGGGCCACCGCCTCCGGCTCGTTCCCGATCGCGGTGGAGGCCGCCTGGAGAAAGCCGCAGGCGGCGATCGCCACCAGGGGAAAGGTGCGCAGCCCCGCGCTGCGGTCCTCGCGCTCGCGGTCCCAGCCGATGGGGAAGGCCAGGGCGTAGGCGATGGCGAGGTCCCGCGCATGGTCGAGCACCGAAGGATCCGGCAGGGACATGGCAGGGCAACGGGGCGGGGGCGCTGCCGGTTGCGGGCGCCGGCGGATGTGTTGCAAAGGCACCACGGGCGGAACCCTTGTCGGGCCTTGTCCCGCGACCGGCGAGACAGGGCCTTTTCCGATACCTCGCAAGATGCAAACTTTCCGCTATCGCAACCGGAACATGCATGATGCGCACCGACTCGCCCATCTCCGACGTCCCGCCCGCCCGCGTCGCGGCCCGCGCGCCGCGCCACCTCCCGCCCGCCGGGGCGGCCGCCGCCGGAACAGGCAGGGCGGGGAGACGCTGAGCCGTCGGCATGTCTTCCACCGGGACGCCGCCGCCATGCCTCGCCCGCATCGTGCCGGCGGCGGAGCGGCACCTGCCGGCGATGGTGGCGATCTTCAACGACATCGTCGCCCACACCGATGCCGTCTACACGGAGGTGCCGGACACGCTGGAGCAGCGCGCGGAATGGCACGCGCAGCGCCGCGCCCGCGGCTACCCGGTGCTGGTGGCGCTGGCGCCGGACGAGGCGGTGCTGGGCTTCGCCAGCTTCCAGGACTTCCGCCCCGCCTGGCCGGGCTTCCGCCACAGCATCGAGCATTCGGTGCATCTGCGCGCCGATGCGCGGGGCCGCGGCCTGGGCGGGGCGCTGCTGGCGGCGCTGGAGGAGGCGGCGCACGGGCTGCGCAAGCGCGCCATGATCGCCTCGATCGACGGCGGCAACCTGCGCTCCATCCGCATGCATGAGCGGCGGGGCTTCGCGCGCGTGGCGCTGATGCCGCGGGTGGCGTGCAAGGGCGGCCGCTGGCTCGACCTCGTGCTGATGCAGAAGCTGCTGGGGGAGGGGCCGCCGCCCTGAGGCCCGCCCCGACCCCCCGGAAGGGGCGGGGCGGGCGCCGGGTCAGGCGGCGGCCTTCGCCTCGCGGCGGCGGCGGTGCAGGATGAACTCGGTGTAGCCGTTGGGCTGCGTCGCGCCCTCGAACACCAGGTCGCAGGCCGCGCGGAACGCCACGCCGTCGAAGGCGGGCGCCATCGGGCGGTAGGCGGGGTCGGACGCGTTCTGCTGGTCCACCACGCCGGCCATGCGCCTCAGCGTCTCCTCCACCTGTGCCTTCGTCACCACGCCATGGCGCAGCCAGTTGGCGATGTGCTGGGCGGAGATGCGCAGCGTCGCGCGGTCCTCCATCAGGCCGACATCGTTGATGTCCGGCACCTTGGAGCAGCCGACGCCCTGGTCGATCCAGCGCACCACATAGCCCAGGATGCCCTGGGCGTTGTTGTCCAGCTCCGCCTGCACGTCGGCAGGCTGCCAGTTGCTGGAGGAAAGCGGGATGGTGAGGATGTCCTCCAGCTTCGCCCGCGCGCCGCCCTCGGCGATCTCCTGCTGGCGGGCGGCGACATCCACCTCGTGGTAGTGCAGCGCGTGCAGCGTGGCGGCGGTGGGGGAGGGCACCCAGGCGGTGCTGGCGCCGGCCCTGGGGTGGCCCGACTTCTGCGCCAGCATGTCGGCCATCCGGTCCGGCATCGCCCACATGCCCTTGCCGATCTGCGACCTGCCGCGCAGGCCGCAGGCGAGGCCGGTATCGACGTTCCAGTCCTCATAGGCCTTGATCCAGGCGGCGCCCTTCATGTCGCCCTTGCGCAGCACGGGGCCGGCCTCCATCGCGGTGTGGATCTCGTCGCCCGTGCGGTCGAGGAAGCCGGTGTTGATGAAGGCGACGCGCTCGCGCGCCGCGCCGATGCAGGCCTTGAGGTTGACGGTGGTGCGCCGCTCCTCGTCCATGATGCCCATCTTCAGCGTGTTGGGCGCGAGGCCGAAGGCCTCCTCCACGCGGGCGAAGAGGTCGTTGGCCCAGGCCACCTCCTTCGGCCCGTGCATCTTGGGCTTGACGATGTAGACCGAGCCGGCGCGGCTGTTCATCCGCCTGCCGCGCAGGTCGTGCAGCGCGATGGCGACGGTGCAGAGCGCGTCGAGGATGGTCTCGGGCGTCTCCTGCCCGTCCAGCGTCACCGCGTCGGTCATCATGTGGTGGCCGACATTGCGCACCAGCATCATGGAGCGGCCGGGCAGGGTCAGCGTGCCGCCCTGCGGCGTGGTGTAGCCGCGGTCCGGGTTCAGGCGGCGGGTCATCACGCGGCCGCCCTTCTCGAAGCTGGCCTCCAGGTCGCCCTTCATCAGGCCGAGCCAGGCGCGGTAGACCTCCACCTTGTCGGCGGCATCGACCGCCGCCACCGAATCCTCGCAGTCCATGATGGTGGAGACGGCGGATTCCAGGATGACGTCGGAGATGCCGGCCGGGTCGTCGCGCCCGATCGGGCTGTCGCGGTCCACCACCACCTCGATGTGCAGGCCGTTGTTGCGCAGCAGGATGGCGGAGGGCGCATCCGCCCCGCCCGTGTGGCCGGCGAAGCGGGCGGAGTCGCGCAGCGTCGTGGCGCCCTCGGACAGCCCCACCACCAGCACGCCGCCGACCACGGACAGGCTGGAGACGTCCGACCAGGAGCCGCCCAGCAGCGGCGCCGCCTGGTCCAGCACGGCGCGGGCGCGGGCGATCACCTTCTCGCCGCGGGCGCGGTTGAAGCCGCGGCCGGCCGCCAGCGCGCCCTCCTGCGGAATGGCGTCGGTGCCGTAGAGCGCGTCATACAGGCTGCCCCAGCGGGCATTGCCGGCGTTCAGCGCGTAGCGCGGGTTGTTCACCGGCACCACGAGCTGCGGCCCGGCGATGGAAGCGATCTCGGGGTCCACGTTCTCGGTGGTGACGCTGACCGGCCCTGGATCGGGCAGCAGGTAGCCGATCTCCTCCAGGAAGGCGCGGTAGGCGGCGGCGTCCACCGGCCGGGCGGGATGGGCGCGGTGCCATTCGTCGATCTTCGCCTGGAGCGCGTCGCGCTCGGCCAGCAGCGCGGCGTTGCGCGGCGCCAGCTCGGCCAGGATGGCGGAATAGGCGCTCCAGAAGGTTTCCGGCGCCACGCCGGTGCCGGGCAGCGCCTCGGCCTCGATGAACGTCTTCAGCTCGGACGCGACATCCAGCGATCCGATCCGTTCCCGACCCGCCATGCGAACTGCTCCTTCCCCGGTCATTCCTGTGGGGCGGCAGTTAACCCGCAAACGGCGCCCGAGGCCATGGGGCACCGCCGGAAGGAGACGCGCGCGGGGCACGGCCTTCGCCGCCTCGCGGCCCCGCCCGCGCCCGGCCGGACGCCGCCAGCCTGTTCTTCAGCCTGTTCTTTCCCCGGCCCGTTCACGGCCGCCGGGAACCGGCCGGCGCCGGAGAGAGGGGACTGCCAGAGGGGATTGCCACAGGGGATTGCCGTTGCGGCGGAACGGGTGGACCCTCGGCCCGCCAGAGCCTTCCGAGGATCCTCCCCATGCCCATCTCCTACGCCCCGCCCCCCTTCACCACCCAGCACTGGCAGGTGACCAAGCCCGCCGCGCGCGGCGGGCGCGGCATCGTCGCCAGCCAGAGCCGGGCGGCGGCGGAGGCGGGCGTCGCGGTGCTGGAGGCGGGCGGCAACGCGGCGGATGCCGCCGTCGCCACCGCCTTCGCCCTGGCCGCCATGGAGCCCTGGAACTCGGGCCTCGGCGGCATCGGCTTCGCGCTGGTGCACAGGGCGGGCAGCCCCACCGCCGAGGTGCTGGATTTCGGGCCTGTCGCCCCCGCCGCCAGCGACCCGGCGGACTACCCGCTGACGGGGCGGATGAAGCAGGACCTGTTCGCCTGGCCCGAGGTGGAGGGGGACCGCAACATCCACGGCCCGCTCTCCTTCGCCATCCCCTCCTCGGTCGCGGGCTATGCCGCCATGGCCGAGCGCTTCGGCAGCGGCATGGCGCTGGCCGAGCTGCTGGGGCCGGCCATCGCGCTCGCCCGGCGCGGCCTGCCGCAGGACTGGTACACCACGCTGAAGGTGGCGAACTCGGCCAAGGTGCTGCGCCTCTATCCGGAAAGCGCGCGCATCTACCTGCCCGACGGCCTGCCGCCCGTGGCGCCCTACCAGGGCGCGCCGGGCTTCCGCGCCCTCGGCCGCCTGGCCGAAACGCTGGAGCGGCTGCGCGACGCCGGCTGGCGCGACTTCTACGAGGGCGAGATCGCCGCCTCCATCGTGGCGGACGTGGCGGCGATGGGCGGGCGCCTTTCGGCGGCCGACCTCGCCAACTGCCAGGCGCGGGTGCGGCCGGCGCTGTCCATCCCCTGGCGCGGCGGCCTGACGCTGCAGGGCGCGGGCGGGCTGACGGCCGCGCCCACCCTGGCGCGGGTGGTGGAGGAGATGGCGCGCTTCGAGCCCGGCGCCGCGCCGGACGCGGCCTGGTTCAGCGCCCTCTCCAAGACCATGCGCGCCGCCTATGCCGAGCGGCTGACCGGGCTCGGCGCCGCCACCGCCCCGCCCGAGCCGGCCGAGACCTGCACCACCCACCTCACCGTGGTGGACGCGGAAGGCAACATGGTGGCGATGACCACCACGCTGCTCTCCTCCATGGGCAGCCGCGTGGTGCTGCCGGGCAGCGGCGTGCTGATGAACAACGGCATGATGTGGTTCGACCCGACGCCCGGCTCGGCCAACGCCATCCGCCCCGGCGCGCGGCCGCTGTGCAACATGTGCCCGGTGACGGTCGCGGATGCGCGCGGGCCGCTGATGGCGCTCGGCGCCTCGGGCGGCCGGCGCATCCTCGCCTCGGTCTACCAGATGCTGGCCTTCGCCCTGGATTTCGGCATGGCGCCGGAGGCGGCGGCGCACCATCCGCGCATCGACGTCTCGGGCCCCGACGCCACCACCGCCGACCGCCGCCTGCCGGCCGACACGCTGGCGGCGCTGGAGGCGCAGGGGGGGCTGACCACGGTGGAGCACGCCGTGCTGCCGGTGAACTTCGCCTGCCCCAACCTGATCGTCCGCGAGGGCGGGGGCTTCGCCGGCATCAGCGACGTGATGACCCCCTGGTCGGCGGCGGTGGCGGCGCGGTGACGGAATGGCACGGAGGGGGAGCGGCCTCCTCCGGCCTTTCGGCCCGCCTGGTTGGCGTGCCCGGTTGGCCTGCTCAGTCGGCCCGGAAGGTTTCCGGCTGCTCCACGCCCAGCTCCCGCCCCTTGGCGTCGAAGGCCCGCTCATAGACCAGGGTGAGGCGGGTCTTCGGCGTGCCATCGGCGTAGTGGGTGCCGGTGGGGATGTTGGCGGCCTCGGTGCCGATGGCGGCCAGCTCCGTCGCCTGGGCGGCGAGGCCCTCGGAATGCATCATCTCCAGCAGCAGCCGCGCCTCGGTCTGGGCGAGCTGCTGTTCCAGCGCGGCGACGCGCCGCTCGCGCTCGGCCAGGGCGACGCGCAGCCGGGCCGCCTTGTGGGCCAGGGCCTCGGCGGCTTCCTCCAGGGCCGGCAGGGCGGCGAGGACGCCGGTGGGTTGGTTCGCGTCGGGCATCCGGACCTCTTGCCGATGGTGGGGGCGCAGGCGGAGGGATAGCAGATCGGGCCGGCCTGTCTGCCCCCCCTTGCCGCCGCGCCGCGTCCGCGCCGGTCAGGCCGTGGCGAGCAGCGCCACGCCGAGCGAGATCAGCCCGATCGCCGCCACCTTCTGCCCGCCCAGCGATTCGCCGAAAACGAAGTGGCCCACAAGCGCGATGACCACATAGGAGGCGGCGGTGCAGGGCAGCGCCACGCTCATCGGGATCTTGCGCAGCGCCACGATGTAGAGCAGCGCCGCCCCGCCATAGCAGCCGAGGCCGATCACGGTCTGCCAGCGGAAGAGCTGGGCGAGGAAGCCGCCGCCCCCCAGCGTGCCCGCCTTCAGCAGCACCTGCCCCCCCAGCGAGGTGGCGATGGCGGCCGCCAGGACCAGCCAGTGCAGGGTGGGGGCGGGCGTCACGGGCCGGCGCGCTCCAGCTGCGGCCGCTCGGCCAGGATGCCGGGCGCCGGGCCGCGCGCCGGATGCACCTCGCGCACCACGCCCTGCGGCTTGCCGTTGGCGGACAGAAAGGCGCGGCCGAGATACTCGCCCATCACGCCGAGGATGAGGAACTGCACGCCGGCGACCAGCAGCGTCACGGTCATCACCGAGGCCCAGCCGGAGGGCGTGTCCTTGGTCAGCGCCTCGACGATGGTGAAGACCGCGCCCAGCACGCCGAGGAAGCCCATGGCCACGCCGGCGAACATGGCGAGGCGCAGCGGCATCAGCGAGAAGTTGGTGGCGAGGTTCAGCCACAGGCGGATCAGGCGGCGCAGCGTGTAGTTGCTGCGGCCCTCGGCGCGCGCCAGGTGCATCACCTCGATGCTGTCGATGCGCTGCGTCACCTGCATCACCAGCCCGTCGATATAGGGGTAGGGGCCGGTGTAGCGCGCCACCTCGCGCACCACGAGGGCGGACATGCAGCGGAAGGAGGACAGGTAGAGCCCCTTGGGCTTGTCCATCAGCTGGTCCGCCACCCAGTTGGCGAAGCGGGAGCCGAGGTTGCGCCAGCCCTCGTGCTCCTTCTTGGCGTAGCGCGTGTAGACCACGTCCCAGCCGCCGAGCCGGGCATGGTCGTAGAGCCTGACCACCTCCTCGGGCGGGTTCTGCAGGTCGTCGTCCATGGTGATGACATAGCCGCCGCGGGCATGGCGCAGCCCGGTCATGACCGCGTTGTGCTCGCCGAAGTTGCGCGCGTGCTCGATATAGGTGAGCGGCACGGTGGCGGTGGCGGCGAGCCTGCGGCACACGTCGCCGCTGTTGTCCGGGCTGCCGTCGTTCACCAGCACGATCTCGAGGCCGCCGGCGGGCTGCAGCGCGGACAGCGCCGCCACCAGCTTCCCCACCGTGTCGGCGCCGCGATAGACCGGCACGACGATCGAGAGGCCGATGGCGGAAGACAGGCCGGCCGGGGAGAAGGGCGGGGCCGGGTGGGCGAGGGTCATGGGCTTGGCGTCCGTGAGGGGCTTCCGGGAGGCACGTTCGGTGGCCGCGTGGCGGTGGCCAGCACCGAGCCGCCGGCCGGAAAGCGCAGGCCCAGGCGGGCGAGCCCGGCCTCCGCGACCGTGGCCGCGCGCAGCGTCGCATCCAACCATGGCGGGAAGGGGGCGACGTCGCTGGCATCGGCCGCGCCGCGCGCCAGCAGCTTGCGCTGCGCCACCATCAGCGGCAGCAGCACCGCGTTCCAGTAGCGCGCCTCGGCGGCCGCGAAGCCGGCACCCGCCAGCATCGCCCGCGCCCCGGGCGCGGTGTAGCGGCGGGCGTTGTGGACGCGACGGTCATGCGCCGAGTGCAGCCAGCGGAAGGCGGGCAGGTTCAGCACCAGCAGGCCGCCCGGCGCCAGCACGCGGCGCATCTCGGCCAGCGCCGCCGGCTCGTCCACCGCCGCGTGGCACAGCACGTCCATGCTGGCCACCACGCCGAAGGCGCCGTCGGGGAAGGGCAGGCGGGCCGCGTCCCCGGCGGCCACGCCGGCGCCGGACTTGGCGGCGGCGCGGGCGGCGGCGGCGGGGTTGTATTCCAGCCCGAACAGCGCCTGGCCGGGAAAGGCGCCGCGCAGGTGGCGCAGCAGCCCGCCCGTGCCGCAGCCCACATCCAGCCAGGGGCCGGGCGGGAGGGGGCGGCCGCGCAGGGCGGCCTCGACGCGGTCACGCAGGGCGCGGTACCACCACATCCCGTCCTCGGCGGCGTCCATCAGGTCGTATTCGGCGGCGTCCACGGGAAACGCTTGTGACAGCGCCCGATCCTCGCCGCAATGAGATTGCATGAGGGAGGGACGGGGAAGATGAAGGATGGCCCCGCCGCCCATGCCGCCACGCCCCGCCTCCCCCCGCGCCCCCGCCTCCGCTTCGGCATCCGCTCCCTTCCAGGCCGCCGCCACCGCCACTCCGGCCGCGAACGCGCGCGCCGCCTGGCTGCCGCGCGCGCTGGCGCTGCTGCCGGCGCTGGGCTTCCTGATCATCGTGCTGGCGCCGCCGCTGAACCACGACGTGGCGGCGGTGCTGGACTTCTCCGCGCGGATGCTGGCGGGCGAGCGGCTCTACACGGGGCTGGTCGATGTCAACCCGCCGCTGATCTTCCTGCTCAACCTGCCCGCCGCCTGGCTCGCCGCGCACACGCCGCTCGATGGGCCACGGGCCCTGCTGCTCGGCCTGCTGCTGCTCTGCGCGGGCGTGCTGGCGCTGTGCCGCGCACTGGGCCATGCGGAGGGCGCGCGGCCCGCGGGCGCGGCGGAGCGGGCGGTGACGGGCGCCGCGCTGCCGCTGCTGCTGCTCGCCGCCGGCTATGATTTCGGCCAGCGCGAGCACATCATGGCGGTGGCGGCGCTGCCCTATCTCGTGCTGGCCGAGCGCCGCATCGGCGGCGCCGCGACGCCCTGGCGGCTGGCCGCGCCGGCGGTGCTGCTGGCGGCGCTGGGCTTCGCGCTGAAGCCGCACTTCCTGGCCGCCCCCGCTTTGGTGGAGGCGGTGGTGCTGGGCGCGGGCCTGGCGCGCGGGCGCGGCGCGGCCGTGCTGCGCGACCCGGTGCCCTGGGCCATGGCCGGCCTCTGGGCGCTCTACCTCGCCGCCATCCCGGTGTTCTTTCCGGACTATCTCGGCCATGTCGTGCCGCTGGTCTGGCAATGGTATGTGGGGCTGGACGGCGCCCCCTGGTGGCGCGTGCTGCTGACGCCCGTGCTGGGCAGCGGCGCGCTGTTCGTGCTGGGGCTCGCGGCACTGGTGCCGGCGGCCATGCGGCGGGCGCCGCTGGGCTGGCTGCCGGCGCTGCTGCTGGCCGCCGCCGCCGGCGGGCTGCTCGCCGCGCTGGTGCAGCACAAGGGCTGGAGCTACCACCTGGTGCCGGTCTGGCTCTGGGGCGGCTGGGCCTGCGCCCTGCTGCTCGGCCGCGGCGCCGATGCGCTGCTGCCCGCAGCCCCCGCCCGCCGCGCCGCGCCGCTGCTGGCGGCGGGCGCCGCCTTCGCCCTCGCGCTGCTCGCCCTGCGCGGCGACCAGTCGCCCTGGATCCAGTTCCGCTTCGCCGCCGGCCCGCCGGGCCAGCTCACCGAATGGCTGGAGCGGGAGGCGGGGGATTCGCGGGTGCTGGTGCTCTCGCCGGACATCGCGCCGGCCTACCCCGCCATCAACTACGCGGGCGCGCGCTCCATCCTGCCCTTCATGAGCCTGTGGCTGCTGCAATCCACCTACCAGCGATGCCCGGAGAGCGGCGCCCGCTACCGCGCGGCCTGGGAGATGAGCCGGGCCGAGTTCACCGTCTTCCGCACCGTGGCCGAGCGGCTGGCGCGGACGCCGCCGGCGGCGGTGCTGGTCTCGCGCTACACCGGCATGCCCGCCTGCGGTGGCGCGCCGTTCGATTTCATCGCCTATTTCCGCCGCCACCCGCTGTTCGAAAGCGCCTGGGCGCAGTACCGGAACTGGGGTGAAATCGACGGCTACCAGCTGTTCGTCCGGGAGGAATGATGCCCTATCAGGAATTCGTCGGCCGCGCCGAGACGCGCGAGGACCGTGTCGACCCCCGTCTGGTGGAGGGGCTGGCCGCCACCCTGTCCCGCCCCCTGCCGCAGGGGGCGGAGGGCGACCTGCCGCCGCTGTGGCACTGGATGCTGTTCCAGGACTGGAAGCCGGCCGACGGGCTGGGGCCGGACGGCCACCCGAAGCGCGGCGGCTTCCTGCCCCCGGTGCACCATCTGGAGCGCCGCATGTGGGCGGGCGGGCGCGTCGCCTTCCAGGGTGGCCTGCGCAGCGGCGACGCGGTGCGCCGCACCAGCACCATCCTCTCGGTCGAGAGCAAGACGGGCGGCAGCGGCGAGCTGGTCTTCGTCACCGTGCGCCACGTTCTGGAGGGGCCGCGCGGCCCGGTGCTGGAGGAGGAGCAGGACATCGTCTATCGCGGCGCCGGCGGCGCGGCGGTGAAGGCGGCCCCCCCGGCGCCGCGCTGGGAGGATGCCGCCAGCGCCGTGGTGATGCCGGACCCGGTGCTGCTGTTCCGCTATTCGGCGCTGACCGGCAACGGCCACCGCATCCACTACGACCACCCCTATGTGACGCAGGTGGAGGGCTATCCCGGCCTCGTGGTGCACGGGCCGCTGCAGGCCACCTGGCTGGCGCAGCACGCGCTGGACATCTCGGCCCCCGGCGCCCGGCTGGCGGCCTTCCGCTACCGCGGCCAGCGGCCGGCGATCGGCGGCCATCCGCTCACCCTGCTCGGCCGCCGCGCGGAAGGGCGCATCCTGCTCGAAACCCGTGACCCGCAGGGCGCCACCTGCCAGGTGGCCGAGGCCACCCTTGTCTGACCGACAACCCCTCGCCGGGGCGTCCGCGCCCCGGCCAGCCTCCTCCCCCGGGGCGCCCGTGCTCCGGCCAGCTTCCTCCTCCGGGGCGCCGCCCCGGCCGGTGCTGGACGACGCGGTGCGCGGCATTGGCTTCATCGCGCTGGGCTACGTCATCGTCTCCTGCGCCGACGCGGCGGTGAAATGGGCGCTGCCCCAGGTGGGGCCCGCCGCCGCCATGATCTGGCGCGGGGTGTTCGGCGCCATCGCCATCGCCCTGCTGGCGCGCGGGGCGCCGCTGCGGCCGGTGAACCGGCGGCTGATCGGCGGGCGCAGCCTGCTGCACTGCGCCGTCACCCTGATCTTCTACATCGCCTGGGCGCGGGCGATGCCGCTGGCCGACACCTATGCCGTCGCCGCCGTCGCGCCGCTGCTGATGACGCTGCTGGCCATCCCGCTGCTGGGCGAGACGGTGGGCTGGCGGCGCTGGACCAGCACGGGGGTGGGCTTCCTCGGCGTGCTGGTGATGCTGCAGCCGGGCGGCGCGCTGTGGCGCTGGGAAGCGGCGATGCTGCTGGCCGGCATGGGCTTCCTGGCGCTGACGCGGATCTGGACGCGGCTGCTGACCCGCACCGACAGCCCCGCCACCATCGCCTTCTGGCTGCTGCTGACGCACATCCCGGTGGGGCTGGCGCTGCTGCCCTTCTTTCCGCCGCCGGCGCTGCTGCCGGACACGCGCACCGTGCTGGCGCTGGTGTTCCTGGGCCTGGCCAACGGGGCGGCGCATTTCCTGTTCGCCCGCGCCTTCGCCCTCGCCCCCGTCTCGGTGCTGGCGCCCTTCGAGTACACCACCCTGGTCTGGGGCCTGCTTCTGGGGCTGGCCGTCTGGGGCGAGTTCCCGGCCGCCGCCACGCTGGCGGGGGCGTGCATCGTCATCGCCGCCGGGCTGTACAACCTCCACCGCGAGCGGGTGCGGGCGCGGGAAGCGCGCCGGGTGGCGCGGCTGGACGCCGCCGGCGCGGCCGCCCGCATGGAGGCCGCGCGCTGATGCCGCTGCGCCACGACGTGCGCCGCGGCGCGCTGATGATGCTGGGCGCCACCGCGCTGTTCACCGTCATGGGCGCGCTGGTCAAGGCGCTCGGCGACCGCATCCCGTTTCCGGAGCTGATGTTCTTCCGCAACGCGCTGGCCCTGCCGGTGGTGCTGCTGATCGGGCTGCGGCGGCATGTCACGCTGCGCACCCGGCGCTTTCCCGGCCATGTGGCCCGCGCGCTGACCGGCACGGCGGCGATGAGCTGCTCCTTCTTCTCGCTCACCGTGCTGCCGCTGGCCGAGCAGACGGCGCTGACCTACTCGACGCCGCTCTTCGTCACCATCCTGTCCATCCCCTTCCTGGGGGAGCGTCCGGGCATCCACCGCTGGGGCGCGGTGATCGCGGGCTTCATCGGCATCCTGGTCATCGCGGTGGGGCAGGGGGCCTTCGGGGCGGGGCACGCGGCGCCGCCGGGCATGCCGGAATGGGTCCTCTGGGCCGGCTTCGCCGCCGCCGCCGTGCACGGGCTGTTCTCGGGCCTCACCACCATGCTGGTGCGCCAGCTTTCCGGCACCGAGAGCAGCGCCACCATCGTGCTGTGGCAGTCGCTGCTGATGACCGGCTTCAGCCTGCTGGCGCTGCCCTTCGTGTGGGTGACGCCGACGCTGGCCGACCTGCCGCTGCTGCTCGGCATCGGGCTGCTGGGCGGGCTGGCGCAGGTGCTGCTGACCGAGGCCTATGCCAGCGCGCAGGTTTCCTCGCTCGGCCCCTATTCCTACACCGCCCTGGTCTGGGCGATGCTGCTCGGCTGGGTGGTGTGGGGCCATGTGCCCGGCCCCGCCATGCTGGCCGGCTCGGCGCTGATCGTCGCCGCCGGGCTCTACATCCTTCACCGCGAGATGAAGCGGAGGCGCGCATGAGCATTCCCTTCCTGAAGCACGACCCGCTGCCCACCGGGGCGGTGGAGGAGCTGGGCCGCTTCGGCGGCACCCGGCTGCGCCGCATCCGCTGCGGCAATCCGGGGCCCTTCACCTTCCTCGGCACCAACACCTACCTGATCGGCGAGGGGGCGGTGGCGGTGCTCGACCCGGGGCCGGAGGACGCGGCGCACCACGCCGCCATCCTCCAGGCCCTGGACGGCGAGCGGATCAGCCACATCCTGGTCAGCCACACCCACCGCGACCATTCGCCGGGCGCCGCGGCGCTGAAGGCGGCGAGCGGCGCGCCCAGCCTTGGCTTCGGCCCGCACCTGACGCCGCCCGAGGCCGGCGGCGAGGGGGCGGACCATGCCTTCGACCCCGAGACCCGCCTGGCCGATGGCGACGCGGTGGAAGGGGATGGCTGGCGCCTCTCGGCCCTGCACACGCCGGGGCACTGCGCCAACCATCTCTGCTTCGCGCTGGAGGGCGGCGGCGTGCTGTTCTCGGCCGACCACGTGATGAGCTGGTCCACCAGCGTGGTCAGCCCGCCGGATGGCGACATGGCGGCCTACATGGCCGGCCTCGCGCGGCTGGCGGCGCGGGACGAGGCGCTGTTCCTGCCCGGCCACGGCGCGCCGCTGCCCGAGCCCGCGCCCTTCACCCGCGCCCTGCTGGCGCACCGCCAGGCGCGCGAGGACGCGCTGCGCGAGGCGCTGCGCGGCGGCCCGGCCACCGTGGCGGCGCTGGTGCCGCGGCTCTACGGCGCGCTCGACCCCCGGCTGGTGCCGGCCGCCGGGCGCAGCCTGCTCGCGCATCTGCGCAAGCTGGAGGCGGAAGGGCTGGCGCGGCACCAGGCGGCCAGCGACGTCTGGGCCGCCACCTGAGCGGCGGCCCGGCACGCCCCGCGGCCCTTGGCCTCCCCCGCCCGCCCGGGCCTCGCCCCGGGCCTCTCCCCGGATGTCCCAGCCTCGGACACGAAGTCCGAGACCGGGACGCTGGGCCTGGAACCGGGAAGGCTGAGACCGGGTGGCGGGGGCGAGCGGGCTGGAACTGGGGCCCGGAACGGGAAGCCTGTAACACCGCTGCGCGCAGGCGGGGCGGCTCTTGCAACCCGGCCGGCGCCGTTTCATTCCTCGGCCTGCGATCCGCTCCGGGAGGAACCCGTCCATGCCGCGCCTTGTCCTGCTGGTGGCCCTGCTGGCCCTCGTGACGGCCGTCCCGACGGGGGCGCGGGAGCCCGACCCTTCCTTCACCGTGCTGAACAACACGCCGCTGCCGGCGGCGCGGATCTTCGCCAGCCCCGTGGCGGCGCCGGACTGGGGGCATGACCGGCTGGCCGGCACGCCCCTGCCGCCCGGCGCCGCGCGCGCCATCCGCCTCGACCCGCGCGGCGGCTGCCTGATCGACCTGCGGGCGGTGCAGGCCGATGGCGCGCCGCGCGAGCTGCGCGGCATCGACACCTGCGCCACGCCGCGCGTGGTGCTGGGCCCGCCCCTGCCGCACGCGCTGCTGCTGGAGAACCGGGGGCGGCAGGCGGTGACGCTGGCCTATGTCTCGCCCGCCGGGCAGCGCGACTGGGGCATGGACCGGCTGGACGGGCGCCCCCTGCTGCCCGGCGCCACCATGCGCCTGCCGCTGCCGCCTGGGGAATGCATCTTCGACGTGCGCGCCGTGACCGGGCGCGGCGTGCCGCTCGACCGCCGCGGCCTCGACCTCTGCATCCAGCCGCGGCTGGTGCTGCCGTGAGGGCGCGCCGGCGGCCTCGCCCGGCCCTGCCCTTGCTGGCGCTGCTGGCCCTGCTGGCGCCGGTTTCGGATGCGCGGGCGCTGGAGGAGCTGGATGGCTCCTTCAACCTGACCAACCGCAGCGGCCGCCCGGTCGAGCGGCTCTACGCCTCGCCGGTGAGTGCCCGGCAATGGGGCGAGAACCGGCTGGGCGCGGCGGGGCTGGCGGAGGGCGGCAGCATCGCCATCCGCATGCCGCCCACCGGCGGCTGCCGCACCGATCTCCGCCTGGTGTTCCGCGACGGGCCGACCGAGGAGCGGCGCGACATCGACACCTGCCTGGACCGCGAGGTGGTGATCGGCACCCCGGCCCGCACCGGCGCGCTGCGCCATGGCCCGGAGGGCGGCCCGGCGCCGGTCCAGGGCCGCCCCGGCCTTGTCCTGGTCAATGACGGCAACCGCGCCATCCGCGAGCTCTACGCCTCGCCCAGCAGCGACAACGACTGGGGCGAGGACCGGCTGGGCCGCGACACCGTGCCGCCCGGCGGCCGCGCCACGATCCGCCTGCCCGCGGGGGGCTGCGCCTATGACCTGCGCGTGGTGTGGGCCAATGGCCGCGCCGAGGAGCGGCGCGGCCTCAATCTCTGCGACAGCGCCGAGATCAGCTTCCGCTGAGGCGGGTCCCGTCCGGGCGGAACCGCCCGAACCGGTCGGGATGCCCGCAGGAACAAGAGCCCGGGGCATCCGGGGCGCGCCGGGGGGAAGGGAGGATGTTC
>NZ_PDNU01000022.1 GCF_002631185.1 Teichococcus rhizosphaerae
CTTGATCCGTGGGATAGGGGCCATCATCCGCGTGAAGTCCTGCCGGGTGACATGGTCGTCCGCCCCGCCCTTGAGGCGCGTCCAGCACGCATGAACGTCCGCGAGGTCCGCCATGGGCGCGCGGGCCATAGGATGCGCGACCAGGCGCCAGGCCGCCTCCAACCCGGTGTCGAGATGCGGTTTCTCGTTCGGCTTCGCGACGGCACCCGGCGCGGCGGCGGGTTCATCCAAGCGGTCCAAGATCGCCGTCTGCAGGGCGGGGTGAGGGCTGCCACCTTTCAGCACCCAGTCGAGCAGCTCCGGCTTGTCCAGGTGCCGCGTCAGCCAGACCATCAGCTGGAAGTGGGTTGGCGAGACCCAGCGTGCCGCCACGTCCTGGGGGGTCTGGGACACCGACGCACCCGTCGCGGGGAGGCTTGCGCGCACGCCGAGGAGTTGCCACTCCTCGAGCACCGGCAGCCATTGGATCGGGGCAGGCACCTCGGCCTTGGCGAAGCTGAGAACGGCAGCCGGTTCCTCCAGCGCCCAGCGCACCGCCTCCACCTCGTGATCGACGGAGTAGGGGGGGACCGGGATGATGTCGGAGGCCCGCTCGGCCGCACGGATGCGTGCCGTGAGCCCGAACTTCTTCCGCTGCCCCCACTCGGCGAGGGTGTCGTAGAGCAGCGAGTGGTCGTGATTGGGCGCCGCGTACGGGATGGGCTCGACGCCCTTCGCGCGCCACGCCTCCTCCTCCTGGGCCATGGCCGTCGGATCCTGGTAGGGCGCGAATGCCCAGGCTCGTGGCGACGGTTTGGCTGATGACCCAGCAAGCTGACGCTCGGCGGCGAAGGCGTCCATCAGGTAGCGCATCACCGGGTCGTCGACGCTGTATCCCACGAACAGCACCGGGTACTTGGTGAACAGGTCGGTGACGAACCGACTGGCCCAGCGCTCGGTGAGGTATGCCAGCCCGAAGTCGCCGGTGGTGTAGACCAGTGACTGCACCGACGTGTGCTCGCCCGTGGCGCCGGGTGCGATCTTGCCGTGAAGGTAGGCGACGCTGCGCCAACGGTGCTGCTTCGGCACGGGCAGCATGGGCGCGACGTCGTTGGTGACCTCGTAGCCCAGGGCCTTGGCAGCATGGTCGAACTGCGGGTCGAAGTTGGTGGTCACCATGCGGAAGCCGCCGTCCCGCAGCCGGGCCAACTCGAGCACCGCCTTGTGGCGTTCGAACGGCGCCGTGACCGTCAGCACGTCGACAACCGCCTGCCGCACCCGGTTTCGGCCCAGGCGCTGCTCCAGCAGGTGTAGGGCGCGATCGTACTGGTACCCCGTGAGGGCAGCCTGCTCCTGGTCATTTAGGACCTGCCGCAGCGCCCCCGTGACGCTGTTCACCAGTTGGCTGAAGGAAGGCATTCCGGCGACGCCGGGCCCGGTGGACATGGACACACCTGCTCCGCAGAACAGGACCAGTTCCTCGTCCTCCAGGGCGCGCCGGACGGCGTCGGGGATGTCAGGGCCGTCGGCCACGAAGCGCATGGTTACATCCGGTCCCGCCGCGCGCGGGCCTGCCCACCGGCGGGCAGCGGCGCCCGGCGGCGTGCTCCGTCAACAATACAACAAGGATTCAAACCCGGGAGCCCCCACCATCACGACGTGCGTCGTGGCGGGCGTGGCGCCTTGCTGATCCCGCTGACGAGCCTTCTGAAACGTGAAACACCGGCTGGATCGCAGCCGAGAAACGAGGCAGATTCCATGGCAGCGCAGTTGCGGCTTCCAGTCGCCGGACGCTGCCGCCGGAGCTCGCCCATGATCGTCTTCCCCGACACCAACTTCTTCCTGCACCACCAAGATCCGGCAGCTATCCCGTGGGCGCAGATCACTGGGGACGACCACATCAGATTGGTGATCTGCCGCAACACCGCTCGGGAACTTGACAAGAAGAAGTTCGAGCTACAGGGGCGCCCGCAGAAGAGGGCGCGCAAGTACGCGGCTGTCATCGCCGAGGTGGTGGAGACGAAGCAGCCGGTGGAGCTGCGGGCCGCCGATCCAAGGGTGACCCTTGAGATGGCGCCACCGCGCCCTGGGGCTTGGGCAGTGCCGCCTGACCTGGAGGCTCCCTTCATCCTTGGGGATGATGCCTTCGTCGCCGATGTCTTGCACTTCCGCGACGTGATCGGCGAGGACTGCACCGTCCTCACCGCCGACAGCGGGCCTCTCGAAAAGGCGGCGGGCCACGGTCTGCCGGTGGTGCGTACCACGCGACCGGGCTGGCAACTGCCCGACGAGCCGGACACGCGCGACAAGCGGATCAAGGAGCTGGAAAGGCGCCTGGAGGAGATGGAGGGCGATGGTCCAGCCATCGCGGTCGAGGTGCGCCTGCAAGATGCCCCAGCTAGGGTCGTTCCGCTTGATGTGGTGCGATACCCGGTCCTGGCCGAGGAACGGGTAGAGGCTCTGCTGGCGGAACTCCAGGCTCGACACCCGCGGGTGGTCGAGTTCCCCAGGCCAACCGAGGCGGACGAAAAGGATCCGTTCACACCTGCCGCAGGCCAGCCCTTCGACCTCGCGGAACTCGAGGGACCGTTCGACTGGGTTGGGCCGACGGAGAAGCAGCTCGCCACCTACAACACCGCGTACGACACCTGGCTTGAAGAGGCACGCGCCCTCATCGACAACCTGCCGAAGCAGCGGCAGCGGCCGGAGTTCGACGCATCATTCAAATTCTGCCTGGAGAACGTCGGTGTCGCTGCCGCAGAAGGTGTTCGGGTATCCCTGGAGGCAACAGCCGGACTGCTTCTCAAGGATCTCGATGATGGTCCCAAGAAGAAGGCGGCGGGGAAGGCAAATGCTGTTGCGCAGCCTGTTCCGACGTCGCTCCGGCCGCCGCCCAAAGCCCCCGGCTGGCGTAAAATCTACCGAGAGGTGGCCCAGCCGACCCCGGACACTGTGAAGCCGAACAGGACGATGTCAGTTCTCGAGGCCATGCGCATTGCCGAGGCGGGCGGCGCATACGGATCCGCTTTGGCGGAGCACGAACGCATGCAGAAGATCATGCGGGATGCCGGTCTTGGGCCCCTGCCGGGAATGCCTGGCTTGCACGGTAGCGAGATGCTCAGCGGCTTGGGCTACCGCAGTCCAATGGAGGAGTTGCGAGTTCCCGTGGATTCCTTGTTCCCGCGCCAACCCAAACCGCGGGATCCGGAGGATTTCTACTGGCGAGGTGGAGCGCCTGTACGCCTGCAGGCGCGATGGGATCTCGAATGCGAGCTTCTCCGCCATCACGTCCAACCGAGGGTATGGACGCAGGCCGTGGTGGCGCGGCTCGACCGCCTCCCCGGAAACGGCGGCTCGATCCGGGTTGAGGTGCATGCACGGAACCTGAAGCGGCCATTTACGAGGGACGTGCCGGTGCGCATCTCAGTGCGCGATGAGGACACCGAGGCTCTGGTACGCGCAGCGCTTTTCGGCCCTTCAACTGGGTGAAGGGGCGGCTTCCCTAGAGGTGCCGCTTCCTAGCCTCCAATCACCAACCGCGTTCGTAGCGCGGGCCATAACCTTGCTGGTGCCGCCACGCCCGGCGTTGCTCGCGTTCCTGCTCGATGCGCCAGGCTTCGCGCCGCGCGGCCTCGGCGATGAGGGCCTCGTCCCGCTCCCGGCGCCACTCCCGCCACTGCTGGCGCCGCTCCCAGTTGCCGTCGTACGGCCGCTGGTCCCAGTACTGCACGGTCTGGGCAGCGGCTGGCGGGGCAGCCAGGATGCTGGCGGCAGGGGCCGCGGACGCGTTGTGCGCCGCCAGCGTGAGCAGACTCGCTGTCATTGCGGCTGCTGCCGCCACTACGATCCGACGCATCTGAACCTCCACGGTGGGATGCCGAGGCTGGCAAAGTCGCAGGACAGCTTGTCGGCTGTTGGGCTGAACGATGGCCTCCGCGGGGCAGCCAAAGCCATCGCGGGGGCCGACCTGCTCGTCCGGCGGGGCTCCGAACCAGCGAGTTGATGCTATGCTGCCGCCTCCCCGAAGCTCACCGGCGCCATGGACGGACCAACCAGCTGCCAGCCTCCCGCGATGCATGACTTGGACAGGGACGGCACCCGGCTCCCCTACGGCTTGGCCGAGGATGGCCGCCTGGCCCACGTGTCGGAGGTGGCCTCGGGGCTGGCGTGCCGGTGCCGCTGCCCAGGCTGCGGCGAGCGGCTGGTGGCCCGCAAGGGTGCCATCAAGGTCCACCACTTCGCCCACCACGTGGACCGCGCTTGCGTCGGCGCATGGGAAACCACCCTGCACCGGCTGGCCAAGGAGATCGTGCTGGAAGCCCGCGACATCCTCCTGCCGGACGCGGTGGCCGAGGTCGACGGCCTGCGCCAGGACGTCGCCTTCGCCACCGTCTTCCCCTACGAGGCGGCGGAGGCCGAGGTCGACATGGGTGGCCTGCGGCCCGATGCCGTCATCCGCGGCCGGGGCAGGGAGCTGCTCCTCGAGTTCCACGTCCGCCATCCCTGCGGCCCCGAGAAGCTGGCCCTCCTGCGGGAGCGGAACCTGCCCGCGGTCGAGATAGACCTCTCCCGTGTTCCCCGGCACGCCTCCCGTGCCGAGCACGCCGAGCATGTCCTGCGCGCGGCGCCCCGCCACTGGCTGCACAACGCCAAGGTCGCCGTTGAGGAGGAGCGCCTGCGGCGCATCGCGGCGGAGCGGGCGGCAGTCGAGAAGCGGCGCTTGCAGCGGCTCCATGGCCGGATCGCCGACGAGATCGCGGGCGCCTGGGTTGAGCCGGTGAGCCCTGGCCACTCCAGCTGGCGCATCAGGGCCGTGGACGCTGGCTTCGGCGGGTTCGTCGGCCGGGCCGTCCCCGGTGACGGATGCTTCGCGGTAGTCGCCGAGACGTGGCAGGCGGCGTTCCTGGACCATGTCGCCATTGGCGCCGCTGGCCACTGGGTGACGGGCGACGCCGCGCTCAGGACCCTCCAGAAGCGGCAGATGCTCAAGGCGCCGTTCCAGATCCGGCGGAACTGGGAGCCGGAGCTGGTCGCGCACATCCAGGAGCGCGTGCCGGGCTTCCGCCCGCCCCACGAGGTCATCGCCGACTACGCCGACTGGCTGGCGGAGCGCGGCCTGCTGATGCGCGTCCGCCAGGGCTGGGTGGCCGCCCAGACCGTCGGGTGGGAAGCCAGGCAGCGGATGGAGGCGGCGAGTGAGGCGAGGCGCCGCCAAGGTGAACTCCAGGACAAGCTGGGCACCATGCTGAAGGCGGCTGGGCTGCCCTGGGCGGACACGGCAGGCTGGCTGGAGAGGGCTGTCCCCGAGTTCGGTGCGGTGCCTCGTGTGCTGGCCGAGGAGGGCGGCGAGGGCTTCGGGCGCCTCATGCGAAGGCTCGATGAGCTCGAGAGGATGGTCCAGCCGCAAGCCAGTCCGTACGAGGGCGGCTTGCTGGGCCTGCCGCTGGATGCGGTGCGGCTGAGGCGCCGGGACGAGGCGCGTGCCCGGCAGGAGGCCGCACGCCTCGAGCGCGAGGAGTTCGCGCGGCAGGCTGCGGAACGCCGCCGCCAAGAGTCAGGGGACTTCGTGGGCACCCTGATGACACGAGCCGTCGCCTTGATGGGTCAACATGCGGGCACGACCTGGGTCTGTGATGCGGTCAGCGCCGCAACCGGGCTGCCCCTCGACGAGGGGCAGTTCGCCCTGGACTGGCAGGCGAGGAACCGCATCAGCGAGGCGATGGCGGGCGAGCGGGACCGCATCATGGCGACCCGGGAAGCCGAGAGGCGCCGCCTCGACAAGGAGGCGGAGGCTGCCGCCGTTGTGGCAGGCTGCCGGAGCAGGCTGGAGGCGGAGGTGATGGCCCGCTTCCCCGGTCAGCCGGACTGGGCGCACATGTGGCTACGCGGCAAGCACCCCGCATTGGGCCGGTCGCCCTGGGAACAGTGCGTCGACGAACGGACGCTCGAACGCTGCAGGAGCCTGCTCGATGCGGCGCGGCCTAAGGGCAGGCGGCGGTAAGGTGATCGGCACGGGCCGATAGCTTGGAGGGCTCCATTTCCAGCCCCCATGACCGAACATGGGGCACGCTGCTCCGTTGTGGCAGGTCAGGAGGACAACCGATGATCGATCCCACATCCGAGATGGCTCGCCTCGTGGAGAGGGCGAGGCCGTACGTTCCGCAGAGGATTACGCTGGGAACTATCGTGCTTGAGGGTGCCGCACCTCGCCTCGCTTGCGTCTCAGTCGAGCAGCATCCCGATCAGGACGGGGACCACGTGCGGCGGCAAGATGATGTCGAAGGTGCCGCCTTCATGAAGCCGTCCAGAGACGAGGACGAGATCGTTTGAAGTCGGCGAGGCGCTCACCTCGGCGACCATCGACCGGGTCGCGTAGTCATTGATGTTCCCGGCATTGGCGGCCGATCCCATGCCGCTGGACGCCTGCTGGAATGCAGCCATCCCCGCATCGAAAGCGGCCATGTCCGAGCCCGCCACCCGGGTCACCAGGTGCCCGACAGGTGCGGAGCCGAGCGCATCGATGAGCTGATCGCGTCCCCTCGATGTGAACGCGAGCGTCCTGTCCGAGAGGGGAGGATGCCGGAAGGTGATGGCGTAGCAGGGCTCTCGAGCAGTCTCCGTGATGTGCGCGAGGGCGACCCTTGCGCCGATCACGACGCCGGGCCGGTAGGTTCCAGGCTTTGCCGGGGTTTCAATGCTGTCGTCGGCCATGGATGCCATCCGCGAATTCCCGGCAGCCTATAGTCGCTTGGCTCGGGCGGCGACAGGCGAATGTCACAGAGGGTTATGCCGATTTGGCTGTGGCCCGCCGCGTCTCGACGCGACCGCCTATCGGCTCTCATGATCCGATGATGCCAAGGATTCCTGCGCCCAGCTTCCCGGCGTCCTCCTCGCGCAGAACGACGGTGACCGGCTGGAGCACATGACCGGCCGGATGCCGCAGCACCGCTTGGCCGGTCACGCGGACGATGCCGCCGACCCGCTCGTAGGCGAAAGCGAACGCGCCCTCGGGGCCCCGCGACAGCTCCAGCATCCAGGACCCGTCGGCGCCCTGCACCACCGGCGGCTGTCCCTCCGGGCGTGCCAGCGGGGCAGGGGTGTGGCCGATGAACGTCGTGTCCTTGCCGGGCATGCGCATTCCTTCTGCTTCCGCGCACGCCGTCCTTGGTGACCAACGACCAAGCCTTGCTGGCGTGCGGCGGCGAAGGTGGCGCCGACGCGATCGCCGGTCCAATCACAGGAACGGCGCCGCGCGGCGGGACGGAGGCGACGGCCGCGCGACGGCCCGCATGACCGGGCGTCAATCCTTCGCGGACGCCTTGCCGCCGGACGCCTCCATGACGACACGGACCATCATCTCGACGGCCGCCGACCGGCTGCCCAGCCCGTTGTAACTGGCCAGCGTGTCCAGCCATCCGGCAGTCTCGGCGTCTATTCGGATGGTGCGGAAATCCTCTGCCCGGCGCACCTCGTCACGCAGCTTCGCCAGCAGCCGCGCCCGCGTGGCCACGGCGAACTTCTCGGTCACCAGCAAGTCGGGCGAGTGCGGATTCAGCACGTGCCGGGTCAGCCAATCCGCCTGCGCGGCGCCACGTGCTGCGCGCCACGCCGTGCGGCGCACCGGGAATGAATCTGCGAGCGCGTTGTGCTCTTCGTCGGTCGCCTCGGGCGGGAAGGCCAGGATGGGTTCCGGCCCCCCAGCCTCCCGGTACTGCCCGACGCGCCTCAGCACGCCCGGGTGCCGCATCGCCACGCCAGCTTTGGCCAGCCACGCGAAGCAATCGTCGCCGACCTCCTGCTGGAGCAGCATGGCGGCCATCCTCTCACGCCTCGGCGTCGTGCGGCGGCCCATGGTGGTTGTCCTTTCCCCGACGGCGTGGCGGCGGGCAGCCCCGGTTACCCGGCGCCCGACCCATCCCGTTTTCCTTCTGATGACCTCAGGTGCGTGGTCGCGACCCGGGCCATCGCCTTCACCGTCTCCGAGCGGCTCGTGCACCCGAACAGCCTGCGGCCGATCTCGTCCAGCCCGAGGGCCGTCTCCTCGGAAACGCGGACCGTCAGGACAGGGCCACGGGCGATCCGCGCCCGGTCGCGGAGCTTGGCCAGCAGCCGGGCGCGCAGCGCTTTCGCCCGGTCCGGAGGAAGCAGGCAGTCAGGGGAAACCGGGTCCAGCACGTGGCGCAGCAGCCAATCGTCCTCGTGGCGCTGGCGCGACCGGAGAAATCTTTGCCTGGCGGCCTCGCCTATCGGCTCCGACCCGCCGCTGGCCGCGACGGGGCCGCGCGAGTACGCGTGCAGGACGCTCCTGAGAGCGTCCGAGTACAGCTTGGCGCCGTGCGCCCGCAGCCAGCCTTCGAGGTCGAACCCGAACTCGGACCGCAGCAGCCGCAGCAGTTCCTTGTCGCGTTCTGCTATCGGTGGCGTGCCCATGCAGCGCCCAATCCTTGTTTCTCGGCGGACCTCGACGGTGCCAAGGGGCAACGCGAATACCGTGGAACTCCACGGCCAGCAAGCGCCGCCCCACAGGGCGTGGAGCTCCACGGTAAATGCGCAGGGTCAATCGGCCACCGGCGCCGCCGCGTCGGCGTCACTGCGTCCAGGGAAGCCATTCCGGCGCGATCCGTAGTGAAGTTCCGCGCGATCCGTAGGGGAAGAGCCCCGTAACCGACTGATTCCGCGAGCGGAATCGGCTCCGAATCTTGAATAGATTCCAGGGGGACCGCGCGCCGCCGGTTCGGCATGCCTTAGTCGGCCAGCGACGAGGTGCGGCGGCAGGCCGAGAAACAGGGTTGACCGCTCTGGGTTCCGCGCACGTCGTTGGCTGCGCGGAGGCTCCCATCCGGCTTCCGCCAGGCGCGGGCAGGACGGCTGGCAGCCCGCCAGGGCTTCGCTGATGCGCCGTACGCCCGCCATCAACTGGCATCAAATGCCCCTCCCCCGACGGGGAGAGTTCACGGAACTGAAACAGACAGCTTCTTGGCGAGATGATACGACGTTTCCACAAATATCGAACCGACGTTCGATATGCGCGAAGCAGGAGTTCACGGCGATGTCGTCGAAGCCGACGTCCGGCGCCACAGCGGCCGGGACCACGAAGCCAAACCGGGCAGGGGCCTTGGTGCCGCGGGCGGGTAGGCTGCTCGCGCTGGCGGGGACCGCGGCGGCTTTCCTCGGGGTGGCCGCGCCCGCGCAGGCCGAGACCCGAGAGGTCACCCAGGTCACCGGCAGCTCCACGGTGGCCCCGTTCAGCCGGGCCGTCGCCGAGGCGGTCGGTAAGGCAGCGGGCGGGGAGCGGGTCCGGGTGGCCAGCACCGGCACGGTGCACGGCTTCGCCCAGTTCTGCCGCAGCAACGGCCTCGGCAACCCGGACGTGCAGGACGCCTCGCGCCGCATCAACGCGGGCGAGTTCGCCCTGTGCGTGCGGAACGGCGTCAACGAGATCATGGAGATCCCCATCGGCTACGACGGCATCGTCGTCGCCCACCGGAAGGGCCTCGCCTCGCCGAACTTCACGCTGGCTCAGCTCTGGCTCGGCGTTGCCAAGCAGGTGCCGCGGGACGGGCGGCTCGTGCCGAACCCCTACACCTCGTGGCGCCAGATCTCGCCGGAGCTGCCGGACTGGCCGATCCGCGTCATCGGCCCGCCGCCGACCTCGGGCACGCGCGACAGCTTCACCGAACTGGCGATGATCCCCGCGTGCCGCACGGCACCGGAGGTCCAGGCCATCGAGGAAGCCGCCGAGCGGACCCGGGTCTGCTCCACGGTGCGCGAGGACGGCCGCTGGACCGACGCCGGTGAGGACGATCATGCCATCGTGGCCAAAATCGCGAACGGCGCCGACGGCACCCTGGGCATCTTCGGGTTCAGCTTCCTGGAGGCCGCCCGCGACCGCATCGAGGGTTCGATGGTCGGCGGGGTCGACGACACGGTGGAGACCATCGCCTCTGGCCAGTACCCGCTCTCCCGCCCGCTGTTCCTGTGCGTGAAGCGGCCGAACATCGACCGCGTGCCCGGCCTCAAGGAATTCCTCGCCGAGTACGCCTCTGATCACGCCCTGGGCCGGGAAGGCTACCTGGCCCGCATCGGGCTCGTGCCGTTACCGGCGGAGCGGCTCCGCGCCATCCAGGACGCGGTGCGCAACCGCGTCATCATGGACCGGCGCCCGGCGGGCTAAGGGCGATGCGCGGCCGTGACCCCCGAGACCTCGACCCGCCTGCCGCTGGTCGGCGCCCGTCGGCCGCCGGTGGCGGTGGCTGCGCCGGGCCGCGGCCCGCGGGGGACACGGCCGCGCCGTTCGACTATGGCGACAGCATGGAAGCCACCGAAGCCGCGTCCGTGTTCTCCGCCCTCGGCCAGGGTTCCCGCCTCGACCTGCTCCGCACCCTGCTGGACGCCGGGCCGGACGGGTTGCCAGCGGGCGTCCTGGCGGAGCGGCTCGGCATCGTCCCGTCCACGCTGTCCTTCCACCTCAGGGGCCTGGAGCAGGTCGGGCTGATCCGCTCCACGCGGCAGGGGCGCAGCCTCATCTACGCCGCCCAGATCGACCGGCTGCGGCACGTCGTCACCTTCCTGACCGAGACCTGCTGCGGTGGCCGCCCGGAACTGTGCGGCAGCCTGACTCCGGCACCGGCGGCAGCACCCCTGCGGGACGGCCCCATGGTCGCCGCCTTCAACGTGCTGTTCCTGTGCACCCGGAACTCGGCCCGCTCGGTCATGGCCGAGGCCATCCTGAACAAGCTCGGCGGCGGCCGCTTCCGCGCCTACTCGGCGGGCTCCGATCCGGCGGCGCGGCCAATGGCGGAAGTCCTGCGCAAGCTGGAGAGCCTCGGCCACGACGTCTCCGCGGTGCGCAGCAAGTCCTACCGCGAGTTCCAGGGGCCGGACGCGCCGAGGATGGATTTCGTCATCACCCTCTGCGACGAGCTCCAGGGCCAGCACTGCCCCGACTTCGGCGGGCAGGCCATCACGGCGTCATGGCCGCTGCCCGGCCCCGGCCGCTACGAGGCCGGGTCTCCGGACCGCCAGCTGATGGTCAACGAGCTCTACGCCAGCCTGCACCGTCGCCTCGGCATCCTCACCAATCTCAAGGTGGACGCGCTCGACCGGCTGTCCCTGCGCCACCGCGTGGACGACCTCGGCGAATCCCCTCTCACCGTCGCAAGGGAGCGCTGACATGCGCGTCGGAATCAACGGCATGGGCCGCATCGGCCGCCTGGCCCTGCGCGCCGCCATGGGTGGCGTCCTCCGCGAGGTGGACGACCCGCGCGCGGGCAACCGTTTGGACGTGGTCCACGTCAACGAGCTCAAGGGTGGCGTCGAGGCCACGGCGCACCTGCTGGAGTTCGACACCATCCACGGGCGGTGGCGCGAGCGGATCGCGGCGGACGGCGGCGACGCGCTGCGCCTTGGCGACCGGCGCGTCGGCTTCAGCGCCGCCACGGCACCGGGCGGCGTCGCCTGGGGCGACCTTGGCTGCGATGTCGTCCTGGAATGCACGGGCAAGTTCCTCAAGCAGGAGCAGCTCCAGGCGTACTTCGACCGCGGTGTGAAGCGCGTCATCGTGGCGGCGCCGGTGAAGGATCCGGCGGCGGCCGCCCTGAACATCGTGGTGGGCGTCAACGACCACGAGTACGACCCGGCGCGGCACCGCCTGCTGACGGCGGCCTCCTGCACGACGAACTGCCTGGCGCCGGTGGTGAAGGTGGTCCACGAGGCCATCGGCATCCGCCATGGCCAGATCACCACCATCCACGACCCGACTAACACCAACGTCGTGGTGGACGCCCCGCACAAGGACCTGCGGCGCGCCCGGTCGGCCATGCTGTCCCTGCAGCCGACCACCACCGGCAGCGCCACGGCGATCGCGCTCATCTACCCGGAACTCAAGGGGCGGCTGAACGGCCACGCCGTCCGGGCGCCGGTGCTGAACGCCTCGCTGACGGACGCCGTCTTCGAGCTGCGGCGGGAGACCACGGCGGAGGAGGTGAACGCCCTGTTCCGCGACGCCGCCGCCGGGCCGCTGGCGGGCATCCTCGGCTACGAGGAGCGCCCGCTGGTCTCCGCCGACTACGCCAACGACACCCGCAGCGCCATCGTCGACGCGCCCAGCACGCTGGTGACCGACGGCACCATGCTCAAGGTCTACGCCTGGTACGACAACGAGATGGGCTACGCCTGCCGGATGGTCGACCTCGCCTGCATCGTCGGGGAGCGCGGCGTCTGATGTCGGCCGTCCGCAACTACATCATCGTGACCGGCGCCTACTGGGGCTTCACGCTCACCGATGGGGCGTTGCGGATGCTGGTGCTGCTGCACTTCTACCAGCTCGGCTACACCCCCTTCACACTGGCCTTCCTGTTCCTGCTCTACGAGGCGGCGGGCATCTTCGCCAACCTCGGGGGCGGGTGGCTGGCCGCGAAGTTCGGCATCCCGCGGATGCTGGCCATTGGCCTGACGCTGCAGATCGGCGGCCTGCTGATGCTGTCGGCGCTCGACCCGGCCTGGAGCGCCGCGGCATCTGTGGCTTGGGTCGTTTGCGCCCAGGGCATCTCCGGCGTGGCCAAGGACCTGACCAAGACGGCCTCGAAGTCGGCCATCAAGGCGTCCTCGCAGCAGGGCGCCGGTCAGTTGTTCCGCTGGGTCGCCTGGTTCACCGGCTCCAAGAACGCCATGAAGGGCTTCGGCTTCTTCCTTGGGGGCTTCCTGCTCCAGGCCGCGGGCTTCCGTCCGGCGCTCTGGGCGCTGGTGGCGTTGCTGGTGGTGGCCCTGGTGGGCGTGCTGCTGTCGCTCCCCCGGGAGCTGGGCAGGGCCAAGGCGTCCAGGAGCTTCAGGGAACTCTTCGCCAAGAACCGCGGCGTCAACCTGCTCGCGGCTGCCCGCGTCTTCATGTTCGGCTCCCGCGACGTCTGGTTCGTCGTGGGCCTGCCGGTGTTCCTGTATGGCCAGGGCTGGAACTACGTCGGCGTCTCGACCTTCCTGGCCGCCTGGACGATCGGCTACGGCGGCGTGCAGGGCCTGGCGCCGCAGGTGGTCCGCCGCAGCCCGGACGGGCTATCCCGCGAGGTGCCGGAGGCGCGGCTCTGGGGGACGGCGCTCGCGGCCATCCCCGTCGTGCTCGGCATCGTGCTGGCGACGGGCGCGGTCGGGCGCCCCGACCTCGTGGTGGTCGCCGGATTGGCCATCTTCGGCTTCGCCTTCGCTGTGAATTCCTCACTGCACTCCTACCTGATCCTGGCTTACGCCGGGTCCGAGAAGGCCGCCGAGGACGTCGGCTTCTACTACGCTGCCAACGCGGCCGGACGGCTGGGCGGGATCCTGCTGTCGGGCGTGCTGACGCAGTACGCCGGTCTGGAAGGATGCCTCTGGGGGTCGGCCGCGATGCTCGCCGCCTGCGCCCTCCTGACCTTCCTGCTCCCCAAGAGCCTCGTGGCACGTCACGCCCCCGTCTGACGCCCCGCTCGCAAAGCACGTGACAATCCGGCGAAAGGAGCGCCGAATGCAGGGCTGCAGGTAGAACCCGTAAGTGGGTCGCCTGGGGGTGGAACGAATGGCTCCAGCGTGCCCCGCAGGCCGAAGGGCCGTCCTGGCCGCCGTGGCCCTGGCCGGGCCGCGCAGGGCCCGTGCGACCTCTCTGGCCCCGGTCCGCTTCGGCCTCACCCCAGTCTTCCTCGAATCCGACCTTGCCCTGCTGCGGGCGCTGTCCAGCCACATGGCGGCGGCGCTCGGTACCCCTGTTGAGCTCGTGAAGCGCCGGACCTACCAGGAGGTTGTCACGCTCCTTCTCACGGGGCAGCTCGACGCCGCCTGGATCTGCGGCTTCCCCTACGTCCGGCACGCCGACAGGCTGTCGGTTCTAGCCGTGCCGGTGCACCGCGGGCGCCCCCTCTACCAGTCCTACCTCATCGCGGACCCCAGCCTGCGGGCCAGGTCGCTCGCCGACCTCAGGGGACGCAGCCACGCCTTCTCGGACCCGGACAGCAACTCCGGGTGCCTGACCACCCGCTGGCTGCTCGCGGGCCAAGATCTGTCCCCGGCGACGTTCTTCGGCACCACCTTCTTCGCCTACGGCCACCGGAACGTGGTCCGGGCCGTGAGCAGCGGCCTGGCGGAAAGCGGGTCCGTCGACGGCTACGTCTGGGAGACCATGGCCGAGACGGAGCCTGGGCTCACCTCGACGACCGATGTCGTCGCCCGCTCCGCATGGCAGGGCTTCCCGCCGGTCTGCTGCCTCACCGCGTCCCGGCAGGGCGCCGCAGCGCGCGGCATCGAGGCGACCCTGCTGGGGATGGCGGCTTCCCCGGCGGGCACCGAAATCCTCCGCGCGCTCCGTCTGGACGGCTTCATGCCCGAGCGCCCCATCCTCTACGACGGCATCCGCGCGATGTCCCAAGACCTGGAGAGCCGGGCATGAGGCGTGCGGGACCGCGGCGGCTCAGGGTTCAGCTGGACCCACGGCATTGGCCGCTGCTGCTCACCGTCCCCTTGACGGTGGCGGCATTGGTGGCTGGCGTGGCCACCGTCACCGGGCAGGCGGTGCTGGCGCGTATGGAGGCGGACCAGGGGCGCCACCTGGCGGCGCTGGGGGCAGCCTTCCTCGACGGGCTGGCGACAGCCGCCCAGCCAGCCGCCGTGCGGGCCGACGTCTGGGAGGCTTTCGACGCCCTGGACCGTGCCAGCGGGCAGTACGAGGCCCTCCGTCCCACCCTGTCGGTCGAGGTCCTACCGGACGGCTCGGTCCTCGCATCCTCGAGCCCGCGGGTGCTGCGCACCGGCGCCGCGCTGCCGCGGTCTCTGTCTGATCCGGCTGACCAGGCCATCGCCTCGGGGTCGCCCGCCATCGACGAGCGGGCCGGGCGGGCTGTCGTGGCGCGCGTCCTGCTGGAAGGTGGCGTGCCGGTCGGTCGGCTGGTGGCCGAGGCGGACATCGGCGCGCTGCTGGCGGAGCGGGACGCGGTAGTCAGGGCGCTGGTCCTGGCGAACATCGGCATCGCGGCGCTGTTCGCCGCCGCAGGCGCGCTACTGGTCCGGCGCATCCTCCTGCCGACCGAGCGGCTCCGCCATCGGCTCCTCGAGGCCGCCCAGGGGAGGCGCCCCGAGCCCCTGGATGCGCAGGCGGGCTCCGGCCCTGAGCATCTGGCCCTGGTGAACGCGTGGAACGGCGCCGTGGCCGCCATCGCGGAGCGGGACCTCATGGCCGGGCGGCTGGCCCGGGAGGAGGGCCGCGCCCAGCTTGGGCGCCTGACGGCGGCCATGGCCCACGAGGTGAACAACCCGCTCGGCGGCCTGATGACGGCGGTGGACACCCTCTCCGAGTACGGCGACAGGCGCGACATCCGCGAGGAGGCCGTCGGCCTGCTCAGGCGGGGCCTGGACGACATACGCAAGGTGGTCCGCGCAGGGCTGTCATCCTGGAAGACGGGGCCGGGCGAGGCACCACTCGCGGCTCAGGACTTCGAGGACCTGCGGCTGCTCATCCGCCACGAGGTGTCACGCCGTGGCCTGACCCTCGACTGGCGCAACGACCTGCCGGACGGCGTGCGCGTCGACCGGACGCTGGCCCGGCAGATCGCGCTGAACCTGCTCCTCAACGCGGCCGCCGCCTCGCCGCCGCAAGGCGTCCTCGGCTTCCGCGCGCAGGGACTCAGCCAGGGCGGCGCGGTCATCGAGGTGAGCGATGTCGGCACCGGCCTACCCGCCGAAGCCGAAAGCCTCCTCGCGGACCCGGACGGCCCACCACCTTCTGGTGGCGGGCTCGGCCTCTGGACCGCCGCCCGGCTGGCGCGCAGCCAGGGGGGACGGATCACGCGCGAGCCGACACCGCGGGGAACGCGGCTGGTCGCCGAGCTGCCGGTCCCCTCCCACGCCAAGGAGGTCGCCCATGCCAGCTGAACGAGGCCAGATCCTCCTCGTCGAGGACGACCCGACGACGGCGGGCACCATGGCCCAGCGCCTGCGCATCGAGGGGTACGGCGTCGAGGTCGCGACCGGCGCCGTCGAGGCCGCTGCCTCGCTGGAGCGGCGGGTGCCCGACCTGCTGCTGTCCGACCTGCACCTGCCGGACGGCTCCGGGGAGGAGCTCTTCCTGTCCCAACGCAGCCGTCTCGCCGGGACGCCCGTGCTGGTGATGACGGCCTACGCTGGCGTCGACCAGGCCATCCGGCTCATGAAGGCGGGCGCCGACGACTTCCTGGTGAAGCCCGTCGAGATCCAGGACCTCCTCGGCCGCGTTGGTGCCCTGATGGCCCGGCGCGTGGTGCCCGCGGCAGACGCTACCCTGGGCGTCTCGGCCGCCATCCGCCGGATCGAGGCGACGGTGCGCCGGGCGGCGCCCAGCGACTGCCCGGTCCTGCTGCTCGGCGAGACCGGCACCGGCAAGGAGGTGGCGGCCAAGCTCCTGCACCGCCTGTCCCCACGTGCGGCGGCGCCCTTCGTCGCGGTGAACTGCGCGGCCATCCCGGCCGAGCTGGCGGAGAGCGAAGTCTTTGGCCACGAGCGCGGTGCCTTCACCGGCGCCGCCATGCGACGGATCGGCTGCGCCGAAAGGGCAGGGGCAGGCACGCTGTTCCTGGACGAGGTCGCCGAGCTGGCGCCCGGGCTGCAGGCCAAGCTCCTGCGGTTGCTCGAAGGGCGCGAGTACACCCGCGTGGGCGGCTCCGGCACGCTGGCGTTCCACGCGCGCGTCGTCGCGGCGACCAACGCCGACCTGGACCAGCTTGTGCGCGACGGCCGCTTCCGCGAGGATTTGCTCTACCGGCTCGACGTGATCCGCATCGAGATCCCGCCGCTCCGCATGCGCCGCGACGACATCGTGCCGCTGGCGCGCCAATTCCTTGCCAACGCATCCCTGGCTTCGGCCCGCGGCATCCGGGGCTTGGACAGCCGGGCGGAGCGCGCCTTGGAGGAAGCGGACTGGCGCGGCAACGCCCGCGAGCTCCGCAACAGGGTTGAGCGGGCCGCCGCCTTGGCGGACGGGCCCTGGGTCGGTGTCGACGACCTCCTGGGGGGCACCGCGTCCAACGGCGCCAGCCCCGTGGCGGCGGTCGGGACGCTGGCCGAGGCGGTCACGGACGCCGAGCGGCGGGCGGTCTCCGCCGCGCTCGCCGCCGCGTCCGGCGAGGTGGAGGTCGCGGCGGGCATCCTCGGCGTCGGCCGCTCGACGCTGTTCGAGAAGATCCGGAAGCTGGGTTTGCGGTGATCGGATGAAGCCTGAGCGGACGGTGGTTCGCCCAAACTGACAGGCAGCAGCGCTTACACCAGGCTCCGAAACAAGCGCTCAGGGCTAATCACGTTCCATGGCTCGTCTGAACGCCCATTCATTGTAGTCTTCTTCGTCGCACTCGTCTTCGTCATCCCTCTCCGGTTCCTCTGGCGGCTCAGGATCATCTGGATCCTCGAAGAAGGCTTCCACGGCGAGGAACTGCTTCGCCGCCTCGTTCAGTTCCACCTGCACGATGTGGGTCTCGATCTCGTTGGACTGTTCTTCCGCAGGGATGAGCTTGGCGTACTGGTAGGTGAGCCACGGGAAGAAGTGGTTCATGACTCCGTGAGGTGTGTGAGTTGTACCCCAGACACCAATTTGGGAATCCGGTTGGCTCTTTTCATAACTCCCGTAGTAAACGTCTATCTTGCGAAGACCCAGGGTCTTGTTGACCCAGAAGTCGAAACTGAAGAAGACTTCCTTGTCTCGGTATTCCTCCATGTCTGCTTTGTCGGCCGCGAAGCGATAACGCTTGATCGACGCACGGTCCGTGCCGATCCCGCTGGCGAGGGCGGGCTTCGCCTTCTCATCCAGCACGTTCCGAGAAGGGATGTGGATGGCCCAGCCCTTCTTTGTCTGCCTTGTCAGATGGCGTTCAACACGTTGCCAGAGGGTGAGGCCGGTTTCTGGATTGTGGAGGATCAGAAACACTGGGAGGGAGTGCCGCAGCCAGTACTCGAGGTGGCGAGGCTCACCGTAGAACGTGTACCCCTCTGCATCCTTGTGCTGGAAGAAAGAGGTGCCCGACTTAACCTGAAGCGCAATCAGCTGTCCCGTTGGCTCTCCCTCTTCGTCAACAATCTCGACTTCCGCATCGACACCAAAGTCGCTGATCGTCTGCTCGCGGAAGAACCACTTCAGGCGCTTGGTGAAGATGAGGTTCACTTCCTGAACGCCGACGCGCTCTGTCAGTGCCGTTGATGTTCTGGCCATGGGATGCATCACTGATAGCAGAAGGGGCGCAATACTACACACGACGTGCGGCGTCGGGCGAGGCCCCGACCACGATGTCACGTAGGCGCCGCAACGGTCCAGGATGCCTTTCGTTCTTGCCTTGCGAGCGGGGGCGCAAAGTCCAGCCTTCTGGACCCGGACGGCGCCAAGTCCAGCTTCCTGGACTCCGGTGACGGTCCGGTGACAGCAATCCTCCGTCAACATCCTGATTTCCAAGGCACCGTAAGCCACCGCCGTCACGGGCGCCGTTGGCACGCCCGCTGCAATGCTGTCGTCGCCTGAGAGCGGGGAGACGGAAATGTCGGGTTGCAACAAGCTTACGGAGAGCGGCCGCCGCTTCTTCCTGGGACGGGGGGCGCTGGCGGTGGCTGGCGCGGCGGCGGCCTCCACGGTGCCGCAGGCGCCCGCCAAGGCGACACCGGCCCTGGCGCGCGTGGCGTACCCGGTCAGCAGGCTGGGCAACATGCGCGACCTGAAGGTCAACGAGCCCATGGACATCAGCTACCCGGACGCCGACAGCACGGGCGTGCTCATCAAGCTCGGCACGCGGGTCGAAGGTGGCGTCGGCCCGGACGGCGACGTCGTCGCCTTCTCGAACCTCTGCCCACACAAGGGCTACCCCATGTTCTACCAGGCCGACGACCGCACCCTGAACTGCCCCGGCCACTACAGCCGCTTCGACTGCGAGAAGGGCGGCCTGCAGGTCTGGGGCCACGCGACCCAGAACCTGGCCCAGTTCCGCCTGCGCGTGGACGCGGGTGGCGACATCCACGCCGAGGGCGTGGACGAGCTGCTGTACGGCCGCCACTCCAACGTGCTGGCCTGAGGAGGGCGGGAACATGGCTTACAAGCGCAACATCGACCGCCTGCCGATCCCGCCGCGGGACGCCAAGGTCAACAACGTCGTCTGCCACTACTGCATCGTGGGCTGCGGCTACAAAGCCTACTCCTGGCCCGTGAACCGCCAGGGCGGCCCGGCGCCGGACGACAACGCCTACGGCGAGGACATGCGGGGCCAGCTCGGCGCCGACAGCGCCGCCTGGGCGGCGCCGTCCATGTACAACGTCGTCCGGCACAACGGGCAGGACGTCCACATCGTCATCAAGCCCGATCACGACTGCGTGGTGAACTCCGGCCTCGGTTCCATCCGCGGCGCCCGCATGGCCGAGATGTCCTACTCCACCGTCACCGGGACGCAGCAGGCGCGCCTGACCGACCCGCTGGTCTGGCGCTACGGCACCATGTCGCCCGCCTCCTGGGACGACAGCGTCGCGCTGGTCGCCGAGGTCACGCGCCGGGTCATCGAGGAGCAGGGCGAGGACGGCCTGCTGGTCTCCGCCTACGACCACGGCGGAGCGGGCGGCGGCTACGAGAACACCTGGGCGACCGGAAAGCTCTACTTCCAGAGCATGAAGGTGAAGAACATCCGGATCCACAACCGTCCGGCCTACAACTCCGAGGTGCACGGCTCCCGCGACATGGGCGTGGGTGAGCTGAACAACTGCTACGAGGACGCCGAGCTCGCGGACACCCTGTTCATCGCGGGCGCCAATTCCCTCGAGACCCAGACCAACTACTTCCTGAACCACTGGGTGCCGAACCTGCGCGGCTCGACGCTGGACAAGAAGCAGAGCCAGCTGCCGAACGAGCCGCACGCCGCCGCCCGCATCATCGTGGTGGACCCCCGCCGGACGGTGACCATCGCGGCCTGCGAGGCCGAGGCGGGAAAGGAGAACGTGCTCCACCTGCGCATCAACAGCGGCACCGACCTCGTGCTGTTCAACGCGCTGTTCACCGAGATCGCGACCAAGGGCTGGGCCGATAAGGCGTTCATCGCCACCAGCACCAGCAACTACGACGCCGCGATCGGCGCCAACCGCACCACGGTGGAGGAGGCGGCCCGGCTCACCGGTGTGTCGGCGGAGGACATCCGCAAGGCGGCGGCCTGGATCGCGGAGCCCAAGCAGGGTGGCGCCCGGCGCCGCACGATGCTCGCATACGAGAAGGGCATCATCTGGGGCAACGACAACTACCGCACCAACCAGTCTCTGGTGAACATCGCCCTGGCGACGGGCAACATCGGTCGCCCCGGCGGCGGCTGCGTCCGCCTCGGCGGTCACCAGGAAGGCTATGCCCGCCCCTCCGACGCCCATGTCGGCAAGCCCGCCCAGAACGTCGACGAGCTCCTCATCGGCGGCAAGGGCGGCATCCACCACGTCTGGGGCTGCGACCACTTCAAGACGACCCTGAACGCCTCCGAGTTCAAGCGCGCCTACCAGCGCCGGACCAACATGGTGAAGGAGGCGATGGACTCCGTCCCCGCCGGTGACCGCGCCGCCCAGGTGGAGGCCATCATGAAGGCCATCCGCGCGGGCGGCCTGTTCAGCGTGGACGTGGACATCGTGCCGACCCAGATCGGCTCCTGCGCGCACGTGGTCCTCCCGGCGGCGACCTCGGGGGAGATGAACCTGACCTCCATGAACGGCGAGCGCCGCATGCGCCTGACCGAGCGCTACATGGACCCGCCGGGCAACGCGATGCCGGACTGCCTCATCGTCGCGCGCCTGGCGCAGGCCCTGGAGCGCTCCTTCCGCACGGCCGGGAACGCCGCCGTGGCCGACCGCTTCCGGGGTTACGACTGGAAGACGGAGGAGGACGCGTTCATGGATGGCTACCACCAGCACGAGAAGGGCGGCGAGTTCGTCACCTACGCCCGGCTTCGCGCCATGGGCACCAACGGGTTCCAAGAGCCCGCAGTCGGGCTGGAGACCACCGGCGCGGTGGCTGGTGGCACGACCACCGGCGCCTCGCCCGGCATGGTGGTGCAGGGGCCCGGCATAGAGGGCGCCCGCGGCCGCGAACCCGTCCAGCAGGCGGCGCCGGGCGCCGGTGCGACCGGCACACCGGCGGCGACCACCGGCGGCAGCGAGCGAATCCTTGGGACCAAGCGCCTCTACGCCGACGGCAAGTTCAACCGCCCGGACGGCAAGGCGGTATTCGCCGCCACCCCATGGCGGGGGCTGCAGGCCCAGGGCAAGCAGGCAGAGAAGGACTCGCAACGCTTCCTGGTGAACAACGGCCGCGCGAACCACGTCTGGCAGTCGGCCTACCTCGACCAGCACAACGACTTTGTTCGCGACCGCTTCCCGTACCCCTACATCGGCATGAACCCGGATGACATGGGCGAGCTGGCGCTAAAGCCGGGCGACCTCGTCGAGGTCTTCAACGGCAACGGCGCCACCCAGGCGGTCGCATGGCCGGAGGGGGGCCTCGGCCGCAACCAGACCTTCATGCTGTTCGGCTACCCGACGGGCGTGCAGGGCAACGTGGTCAGCAAGGCGACCAACGAGTTGGTCATACCAAACTACAAGCAGACCTGGGCGAACATCCGGAAGCTCAGCGACGCCCCCGAAGCCGTCCGCCACCTGTCTTGGAAGACCCAGGAGTACCGGGCCCAGACTTGAGATCGGGCACCCTGCGACGCGGCCGCCCGGCTGCGTCGTCACGCTCCCCCTGCCATTGGAGACCCCATGCGAGTCCTTGCCTCGGCCCTGCTCTGCGTGCCGCTCCTCGCCTTCCCGGCTCTCGCCCAGACCGTCCCGTCGGGCGAGCAACTGTTCCGCAGCCAGTGCGGCGCCTGCCACGGCGTGGACAGCCGCAACCGCGTCGGCCCCGGCCTCGCCGGAGTGCTGGGCCGCCGCGCGGCAGCCGTCGAGAGCTTCCGCTACTCGAACGCCATGCGCACAAGGGCGGCGGAAGGACTGACCTGGGACGAGGCGACGCTGCACGCCTACTTGCAGGCCCCCAAGCAGGTCGTGCCCGGAGGCAGCATGTCCTATGTTGGCATGAAGGACGAGGCACGCCTGAACGCTTTGCTGGCCTATCTCAAGGAGAATGCGGGGTCGTGACCACCAGCCTCGCGCCCCGCCCCGCATGCTCCGATTGCGACCTGCAAGCGGGCCTTGTGGACGTCGAGATCGCGCGCGCACGGCTTCTCGCCGACGTCCATCCGGTGCGGGGCGTCGAGCTCGTTTCATTGTCGGCGGCGGCCCGGCGGGTGCTGGCGAATCCTGTACTGGCGACATCGGACATGCCGCCGTTCGACCGCGCCGCCGTGGACGGCTATGGCGTCGGCGGGCCGGGGCCCGGCCCCTTCCAGGTCGTCGGCTACCTTCCGGCGGGCGCGGGTGGCCTGCCGCGTGTGGGCGCCGGTGAGGCGGTGCGCCTGCTGACCGGCGCCGCCGTCCCCGAGGGCGTCTGGGCGGTCGCGATGCAGGAGGGCTGCCGGGTGGACCCGCACTCCGGTGTCGCGTCGCCGACGCTCCTGCAGGATGCCAACATCCGCCGCCGGGGTGAGGATTTCCAAGCGGGCGAGGCGGTGCTGGAGGCGGGCACCCGGCTCGACCCGCGCCACCTCGCGTTGCTGGCTGCGGTTGGGGTGGGCGACGTCGCGGTCCGGCGCAGGCCGCGGGTCGCCGTGCCCTCCGCCGGTGACAAGCTGCTCGAGCCGGGCATGCCGCACGCGCCGGGCGCCATCCACGACAGCAACCGCCCCATGCTGGCCGCCTTGCTGCGGGGCATGGGCGTCGAAATCCTTGGCCTGGGCCTGCTGCCTGACCGGCGATCCGACATCGCGGCCGCCCTGGAGCGGGCGTCCGGGTGCGACGCCATCGTCGCCTCGGGCGGCGTGTCCGGCAGCGAGGCCGACCACTTGCTGGGCGCCCTGCATGACGCCGGTGGCCACGGCTCCTGGTGCGCCGTGGCGCTGAAGCCGGGCAAGCCACTGGTGTTCGGCGGCATCGGCACGGCGCGCTGCCTGTTCCTGCCCGGCAACCTGGTGGCCGCGCTGGTTAGCGGCATCCTGTTCGGGCGCCCGCTGGTAGCTCGGCTTACCGGGGCTGTGGACGGCGGCCTGAAATCCTTGCCAGCGCGCCTGGCGTCCGGCTGGGACCGGAAGCCGGGGAGGGAAGAGTTCGCCCCCGCGATGGTCGGGCCGGACCTCGTGGTCGAGCACATCAGCAAGCCAGGGTCGGCGCGACTCATGCCGCTGGTAGCGGCCGATGGCTAGGTCAGGGTAGGTCGAGACGTCGGGATGCTGCGGGCGTATCCATCCGGTGATGGCCGCGGTTGACGGTCAGGCGGCGGCGGTCGCAGGCGCCTGAGTGCGCTTCCAGTTCCACGGCAGTAGCTCGTCGAGCCTGGAGGCGGGGTGGTCAGCCATCCTGGCCAGTACGTCAGCAAGCCAGGCGCGTGGGTCGACGTCGTTCAGCTTCGCGGTGGTGATGAGCGCGTACATCATCGCGGCCCGCTCGCCGCCCCGATCACTGCCCGCGAACAGCCAGGCCTTTCGGCCGAGGGCGATGCCGCGGAGCGCGCGTTCGGCCGCGTTGTTGGTCAGGCAGATCCGGCCGTCACTGAGGAACCGGGTGAATGCGGCCCAGCGCTTGAGGGCATAGTCCAGCGCCTTGGCCAGGTCATTGTGGCGCGACAGCCTGCCCCTGGTCTCCAGCATCCAGGCATGGAGGTCGGCAACCAGCGGCTCGACAACGCTCTGCCGGTGCGCGAGCCGATCGGCCGTCGGGCACCGGTTCACCGCCCGCTCGGCGTCGAACACCTGGTCGATGCGCCGCACGGCCTCGACCGCGAGAGGCGCACGGGCGACCTCGGCCAGCTCGAACACCTTGCGCCGGAAATGCGCCCAGCACGCCGCCTCGGTGATCGGCTCGGGCCTGCGGCTGGCCAGGTAGAGCTCGCCGAACCCGGCATAGGCATCGGCCTGCAGGATCCCGGAGTAGGCAGCCAGGTGCCGTCTGGGATGCTCGGCGGTACGGTCGCGCGAGAAGTAGAACACCGCGGCCGGTGGTGCAGGTCCGGCAAAGGGCTGGTCGTCCCGCACATAGGCCCAGAGGCGTGCTGTGACCGTCTTGCCGCGGGCGAGCAGGGGTACGGTGGTGTCATCCCCGTGCAGGCGCTCGGCGGCCAACACATGCGCCTCGATAAGGGCGTGGAGCGGCGAGAGCACCGCCGCCGCGGTGCCGACCCAGTTGGCCAGGGTGGAGACGCTCAGCTCCACGCCCTCCCGACCATAGCTCTCGCTCTGCCGGTTCAGGGGGAGGTGCTGGCCGAACTTCGCCTCCAGGACCATGGCCAGCAGGTTCGGCCCAGCCCTGCCGCGGGCGATCGGGTGGAACGGCGCGGGCGGCTGGGTGATGCGCTCGCAGGCACGGCAGGAGAATTTCTCCCGCACCGACTGGATGACCTTCCACGACCGCGGGATCACCTCGAGCGTTTCGGTGACGTCCTCGCCGAGCTTGGACAGCCTGCCGCCACAGCAGGGGCAGGCAGCAGGCGACGGGAGCACCACTCGCTCGCGCGGCAGGTGGGCGGGCAGAGGACCGCGGGAGGGCCTGCGCGGCGGCGGTGCTCCGGGCCGTGTCTCCGCCTGGTTCTCCGCCCGTGTGGCGTCCTCGGCCGCCGCGGCGACCAGTTCGCCGAGTTCCAGTTCCAGCTGATCCAGCAGCTTGCGGCCGCGCTCGGAGGAAGCGCCGAACTTGTCGTGCCGCAGCTTGGCGATCACCAGCTTGAGGTGCGCGATCATCGCCTCCGCGCCGACCACCCTGGCCTCCGCCTCAGTCGCCCGAGCCTCGGCCGCGAGGCGCGCCTCGCGCTCGGCCGCCAGGGACACCCGCAGGGTCTCGACGTCATCAGGGTCAACCGCGACGGGCGTCATGCCGGAAGTGAATCAGGGACAGCCTTGCTTTGCCAGCACAATCGGGTTCAGCCCGCAGCCAGCGGCCTGTAGGTGCGCTGCGGATTCCGCCAGTCGATCCCCTCCAGCATGTAGGCCAACTGCGGGCCGGAGATGGACACCACCCCGTCGGCCGGTGACGGCCAAATGAAGCGGCCCCGCTCCAGCCGTTTGGCATAGAGCGACATACCCAACCCGTCATACCAAAGGATTTTGACGAGATCACCGCGGCGGCCACGGAACACGTACAGATCACCCACATGAGGATCCCGCGCCAGCGCCTCCTGCACCTGCAGCGCCAGGCCGTTCATGCCGCGCCGCATGTCGGTATGACCTGCTGCCAGCCACACCCGTACGCCAGTAGGGACCGGGATCACCGGCGCAGCGCCGTCAGCACGCGCCGCAACGCGGCCGTGTCCACCTCCGCACCCACCCGCACACAGGTGCCATCCGGCAGCACAATCTCGATCCGCGGATCGGCCCCGGTAGCTGCGGGCGCCGCAGGCCCGGACGGCACCGGGTCGCTCACCTGCACCGGCAGGAACACTGGCCCGGGCGCGCTGGGTACCGCAAGGCGACCTTGCCGCAGTTGTCGCCGCCAGTACCACAGCAGGCCACGGCTGATGTCGTGCCGCCGCGCTACCTCCGATGTGCGGGCCCCCGGCTGCTCCACCTCGGCCAGCACGCGCAGCTTGTCCTCATCGCGCCAGCGTCTCCGCCGCTCCACGCCGGTGATGATCTCCATCCCGCCCCGTCCTTAGCGTCGCCCTTACGAGCGTCACTAAGGTCACCCACCATCAACTCAGGGAAGGCGGCCCTCGCCGGATGGGTACCTGCGGGCCGGGGACGCGGTCGCGTTTCTATCCCTAGCGGGAATCCTAAACGGGTAGGATGGCGCCCGTGCTCCTTCGTTGCCGCGGCGGTTTCGCCAGGTTTCGGAGGGCAGGGACTCCGG
>NZ_PDNU01000023.1 GCF_002631185.1 Teichococcus rhizosphaerae
CATCGCGCCAGCGTCTCCGCCGCTCCACGCCGGTGATGATCTCCATCCCGCCCCGTCCTTAGCGTCGCCCTTACGAGCGTCACTAAGGTCACCCACCATCAACTCAGGGAAGGCGGCCCTCGCCGGATGGGTACCTGCGGGCCGGGGACGCGGTCGCGTTTCTATCCCTAGCGGGAATCCTAAACGGGTAGGATGGCGCCCGTGCTCCTTCGTTGCCGCGGCGGTTTCGCCAGGTTTCGGAGGGCAGGGACTCCGGTGTTGCGTTCGGGTGTTTGGCAGCCTCTGGTCGATAGCCGCCTATCCGCTTCGGAAGGTGAGGCAGGGCAAAGCGGACCCTCCCTGCTGAAGGTCTCGCGATGGATGCCCTGCCGATGGCATGCGCCCCCAGTAAGTCCGCGGGCGCCGCACAAACACCATCAGCGCGCGGGCTGCAGCACCGGCGCAGAGGGTGCCGGAGGGTTGGCCTCCAGTTCGGCAATCAACTGCTTCATCTCGCCGATCTCCCGCACCTGGGCCGCGATGATGCTGTCGGCCAGTTGCCGGACGTGCGGGTCCCGGATCCGCGCCCTCTCGCTGGTCATGATGGCGATGGAGTGGTGCGGGATCATCGCCTTCATGTAGGCCACGTCGCCCACCGTCTGCTGGCTCCTGACCAGCCACAGCGACCCTGCGAACACCAGGACGCTGGCGCCGAGGATGGCCATGTTGGCGGTCCGGTTCCGGTACATGCCGAGCATAAACAGCAGCATGATGACGGCCATGGTCGCCCCCATCACGAGGGCCATCCAGGTCCGGGTCTGGCTGTAGAAGACGTGCTCCAGGGCATAGGTGTTCAGGTACATCAGGCCGAACATGACCACGGTCGACACCAGGATCATCAAACCGAAACGTGCGTAGCTCATGGCGAAGCCCTTTCTGGCCGCTGGCCGGGATGGCCCGGCTTCAGCGACAGGTCTCGATTGGCAGGAGCGCGACCGGTGCCCGCAGGCACCGGTCGCATTGGAGGCGGTGAGCCTGGCTAGACAGCCCCCGCTTGAACTCAGGCGATCGGGCCGCCGCTCTCCGGGAAGACGTACCAGGAGCCGAAGTCGCCAATGCCCTCCACGAAGCCCGGCGCCTCGGCGAACATGAAGTCGCTCTGCCGCAGGTCGTCCTTGGCGATGCCCTCGAGGAGGATGGACCCCGCGAAGGTGTCGTCCTCGCCCATGCCCCAGCCGACCAGGGCGCCCCCGGCTGTGTCCTGAATGACGACATCCGCAGGCTGGATGCCCTCCATGAAGGCGATGTGGTCGAAGGCGCCTTGGGCCTCGCCGGTCGCCTCGAAGTCCAGGACCACGTCGTGGCCGCTGTCCATCGACACCATGAAGGCGTCGGCGCCGGTGCCGCCGACCAGGGTGTCGTCGCCCATGCCGCCGTTCAGCATCCCGTGCGCGGCGCCCTCGTCGAGGTAGTCGTTCCCGTCGCCGCCCATGAGCTCGTCGGACTCCGCCCCGCCGAAGAGCCTGTCGTCGCCAGCCTCCCCCGTCAGGCGGTCCATGCCGTCGCCGCCCGCCATGGTGTCACGGTCGTCGCCACCCTGGAGATGGTCGTCCCCGGCCAGGCCTGAGATGGTGTCGTCTCCCGCCAGTCCGAAGATGGTGTCCGATTCCGACGACCCCGTCAGGGTATCGGCACCAGCGGTGCCGCGGAGGACGGCGTTCCCCTCGATGTCGAAACTCAAGGTGCGGTTATCGAAGACGTGGTCGGCCAAAAGGTCGAAGATGGCACCGGCCTGTGGCTCACCGGATACCTCGGGGCCCGCAACGCTGGGCGTCGGTGCCTCGTCGGCTGGGCCGTCAGGCACCCGCAGGCCGGGAGGCAGGTCGGCCGCGTCGCCGAACATGAAGTCGTCCTGCGCCAGGTCCGCCTTGAAGACGCCTTCCAGCAGGACTGAACCCCCGTCCCAACTGACCTGGACCCCATCTGCGGTGTCCGCAAAGGCAAGGTCTGTCCACTGGAGGCCGTCCATGACCGCCAGGTGGTCGAACATGCCGGGACCGGCGGTGAAGTCCTTGATGACGTCGTGGCCGCTCATCCGGCCGATCATGAAGGCGTCCGGGCCGCCTCCGCCAACCAGGGTGTCGTCGCCCATGCCGCCGTCGACGGTGCTGTGCCCCTCACCCTCGTCCAGGTGGTCGTTCCCGGGGCCGCCGCGCAGCGTGTCGGCGCCAGGGCCGCCGTAGAGGGTGTCATTGCCCTCGCCACCTTCGACCTCGTCGTCGCCCATGTTGCCGGAGACCACGTCGGCGCCCGCACCGCCGTGGAGGACATCGTCCATGCCGCCCCCGCCAATGCGGTCGTCGCCTTCGAGGCCCCAGGTGAACTCGGCGCCGTCGGTGCCGCCCAAGGTGTCGGCGCTCTCATCGCCGAAGGTGACGTTGTGGACGTGGCCACCGGCCTCGAAATCGAAGTGAAGCCCGCCCAGCGTGCCGTGCAGGGTGTCAGCCAGCCGGTCCGTGAGGTTCGTGAGCAGGCTGCTGAGATGTTGATTCTGGCTCATGCCGACGCTCCGTCAGAACGTTTTGATCTGCACGGGAAGCGTTTGCTTCCGGTGGAGGTGACAAGGACCGGACCCGCTGTCCGGTCCTTGTCCCGGCGTCAGGCGCTCATCTCGCGGCAGGACGCGGCGCACTTGCGGCACTGCGCGACGCAGTCCTCCATGCCACCCACGGCCTCGCAGCTTTTGGCGCACTCCTCGCAGATCTCGGCGCACTCGGCACAGGTGTGCTTATGGTGGGGCGTGCCGATCAGCATCATGTCGGCAGAGGTCTGGCAGATGGTGGCGCAGGCCATCATCAGCCTGAAGTGATGCGGCTCCACGTGCTTGCCGCCCGCTTCCAGGCAGTGGTTCATGGCCGTGCCCAGGCAGGTGGAGTGGCAGCGCAGGCATTCCTCGATGCAAGCCTGCATGGCGGGGGTCATCTGATGCATCTTTCTTCTCCGTTAGGATGTCCGTGAGGCGGGGTTCGCCAGCCTGCTCGGCAGGTCGGCTGCCCAATTGAGGTGACGAGCGTGGGTGCGGGCGCCCGTTGGACGGAGGGCTCGGCCATGCTCCGCCTTCCGCAGGCCCTGGGGCTCTGCGGAGACGCTCAGGACGCCTTATCGGGGTGGTGGAGAAGGAAGGTCGGAGAAGATGCCCGCGATCGAAGGTGGCGGCATGGCAAAGAAATCGCTGCCGCTGACCAGGAGCGTGACCTGCGGGCTGACCGGCGGCAGGAGGGCAGCGCCGCTCCCGCAGTGCCCGATGACGCAGCAGCCTGGCCGGACGGCATCGCCGTCGCAGTTCGGGCAGCACTTCTTGCCTGCCGTCCTTGCCTTCGCAGCCGGACCAGACATCCGGGCATGGTGGGGAGCGGGCGTGGCGTGACCAGCGTACGCGGACGCCTGGGTGAGGGCCGCAGGGGGGGACGTCGGGGACATGGCGTTATGTGCCACCGCAGGCACAGCAAGGATGGACACGCATATGGCGAGCACCAAAGCAGTCACAGCCTGGATCGCGCTTTCCGTCCAGCGCATCGGTTCATCCGCCCTACGAGCCTTCGCCAGTAAGCGTCCGTCTGCCGGATGGTTTCCTATTCGGCTTGCGAAGAACGCGGCACATCGGAGATTTCCGCACCTGCGCTGCCTCGCTTAACCTCGCTTCGAATGCGACCACGACGCCTGGAGCTGCGGGGCATCGCAGGCCGGATGTCATTGCTGTCGCCTTGCAGCACCGGCGTGCTCGCCCTGGCGGCCGGGGGCGAGCACGCCGATGCCTTCACAGGACCAGGCGGGCCTAATCCTGCAAGCGGACGGCCCGCAGGCGCAGCGCGTTGCCGATGACCGAGACAGAGCTCAGCGCCATGGCCAGGGCCGCCACGATCGGGCTGAGCAGCAGGCCCAGGACCGGGTACAGCACGCCCGCCGCCAGGGGCACCCCGGCCGCGTTGTAGACGAAGGCGAAGAACAGGTTCTGCCGGATGTTGCGCATCACCGCGCGCGACAGGAGCCGCGCCCGCGCGATGCCCGCGAGGTCGCCCTTCACCAGGGTCACGCCCGCGCTCTGCATGGCGACGTCCGTCCCGGTGCCCATGGCGATGCCGACGTCGGCCTCCGCCAGCGCCGGGGCGTCGTTCACGCCGTCGCCCGCCATGGCGACGACCTTCCCCTTGGCGCGGAGCTCCCGGACGATGCGGTGCTTGTCCTCGGGCAGGACGTCGCCCTGGAAGTCCTCGATGCCGAGCCTGCGGGCCACCGCCTCCGCCGTCGTGCGGTTGTCGCCCGTCAGCATGACGATGTGGATGCCGCTGGCGCGCAGGCTCTCCAGCGCGGCGGGCGTGCTCTGCTTGACAGGGTCGGCCACCGCGATGACGCCGCCCGGCCTGCCGTCCACGGCCAGGAAGAGCGCCGTGCCGCCCTCACGCCGGAGCTCGTCGGCCCGGGTGGCGAGACCACCCAGGTCGACACCAAGCTCCTGCATCAGCCGCGCGTTGCCCAGCGCGACTTGGCGCCCCCCCACCGTGCCGGTCACGCCCTTGCCCGTGACGGACGCGAAGTCGGCAGGCTCGCGGAAGGCCATGCCGCGTTCCTTGGCGGCGGCCACGACCGCGGCCGCCAGCGGGTGCTCGCTGGACCGCTCCAGGCTGGCGGCCAGCGGCAGCACCTCGGCCTCGGTCAGGCCGGGTGCCGGGACCACGGCCACGACCTTGGGCTTGCCCTCCGTCAGCGTGCCGGTCTTGTCCACGACCAGGGTGTCGACCTTCTCCATGTGCTCGAGCGCCTCGGCGCTCTTGATGAGCACGCCCGCGGACGCGCCCTTGCCGACGCCGACCATTATGCTCATGGGCGTTGCCAGGCCGAGCGCACAGGGGCAGGCGATGATGAGCACCGAGACGGCCGCGATCAGCCCGTAGGAGAGCGCGGGACTCGGGCCCCAGAATGCCCAGGCGACGAAGGCCAGCGCCGCCACGGCGATGACCGCCGGGACGAAGTAACCGGAGACCGTGTCGGCCATGCGCTGGATGGGCGCCCGGCTGCGCTGCGCCTCGGCGACCATGGCGACGATGCGGGAGAGCATGGTGTCGGAGCCGACCTTGTCCGCACGCATGACCAGCGCGCCGGTGCCGTTCACGGTGCCACCGATGACCTTGGACCCCGGCGCCTTCTCGACCGGCAGGGATTCGCCGGTGACCAGGGACTCGTCCACGGCGCCGCTCCCTTCCAGCACCGCGCCGTCCACCGGCACGCTCTCGCCCGGGCGCACCCGCAGCCGGTCACCGACGCTCACCTCGGCCAGCGGGATCTCCTCGTCCTCGCCGTTTTCCTTGAGGCGCCGCGCCGTCTTGGGCGCCATGTTCAGCAGGGCGCGGATGGCGCCGCCAGTCTGCTCGCGGGCGCGCAACTCCAGCACCTGGCCGAGCAGGACGAGCACCGTGATAACGGCGGCCGCCTCGAAGTAGACGGCGACGGTGCCGTCCATGCCGCGGAAGCCCTCGGGGAAGACGCCGGGCGCGAAGGTCGCGACCAGGCTGTAGAGGTAGGCGGCGCCGGTCCCGAGGGCGATCAGGCTGAACATGTTCAGGCTGCGGTTCCTGAACGACTGCCAGCCGCGCACGAAGAAGGGCCAGCCCGCCCAGAGCACGACAGGCGTCCCGAGCAGGAACTGGACCCAAACGGAGACCCTGGGCGGCACCAGGTGGTGCAAGTCGAGGCCAGGAATGTGCGAGCCCATCTCCAGGACGAGGACGGGCAGGGTCAGCACCAGGCCGATCCAGAACCGCCGCGTCATGTCGGCGAGTTCCTCGTTGGGCGCGGCCTCGGCAGTAATCTCCAGCGGCTCCAGGGCCATGCCGCAGATGGGGCAGTTGCCCGGGCCCTGCTGCCGGATCTCCGGGTGCATGGGGCAGGTGTAGATGGCGGCCTTCTGCGCAGCCGTCGGCGCGACAGCCTTCTCCGGCTTCAGGTACCTGTCCGGGTCAGCCTCGAACTTCGATTTGCAGCCTGCCGAGCAGAAGTGGAAGGCAGTGCCGTGATGTTGGGCGTGGTGCGGCGTCTTGGCAGGGTCAACCGTCATCCCGCAGACCGGGTCGCGCACCAGAGTCTGGTCGTCGTTAGCTGGCGTATGAGCGCCGTGACCATGGTGATGGTGGTGATGCTCTCCCATCTGCGGGACTCCTCCAAGACTGCTGTGCTCGACGTTCGGTGCTCTAGGAGGTGGGGTTTCCCATTGTGGGAAGGTCAAGGGCGCCGATCGGACACCCTGCTGGCCTTGACCTTCCCATAGTGGAAAGCCCCACCTGTTGGACGGTCATTGAGGAGGAGAGCACGATGTACCGCTTCGACGTTCCCGGCATGAAGTGCAGTGGCTGCGCCAAGAAGGTAGAGGGCGCCATCAAGGCCAAGGACACCGCTGCCGAGTTCAGCGCTGACGTGGAGAACAGGCGGGTGACCGTGATCTCCTCGGTATCCCAGACGGAGCTCGCCGCGGCCATCCAGGAAGCGGGCTACGCCAACCAGCCCGTGCCCGCCTGAGCTTCCCGGCAACGAGCTGCGCCGGACACCGTAGCCGGAGCAGGCTGCTCCGGCGACTGTGATGCCGTCCTGCGCCAGCGTCGGCCGGTGCTACATGTGATGCCGGACGTGCGGGTTGCTCATCACCTCGGCCGTCTTCGCACCGTAGTGGTGGTCGGGCTGGATGTAGGCGACGCCGCTCGATTCTCCGCCAGTCGGAACCGGAACGCCGGGGACCGGGTGCGCGGCGCCGGGATCGAGGTAGCGAATCCTCAGGTTTTCCCCGCCCCCGGCAACGGCGACACGCCCGCCACCCACGACGTTCTCGTCATGGCCGGGCGGGTAGACCACGGCAAAGTTCTCGCCCTGCCCAACAACCTCGATGGGCCCGTTGGCGTGCGCTACCGCGGCGGAAGTGCCGATCGCCGCAAACAGGGAGAGGGCGAAAAGCGCGGATTGGAAGCGGGGTGTCATAGCGAGATCCTCAATCAGGTTTGCCGTTTCTCGTCCGGCACCTGGAGAGGATGGGCCGCCACTGTGTCAGCCCGCTTACGCCATCTTATCAATTGGTGTCAGCGGAACTGCACCCCGGCTTCCGTGCGGGGCGGGGCACCCCCGGGGACGCCCCGCCTCCATCTCGTCAGTGGTTCATCATCTGACAGTGCTGCATCATCTGCTGCATCTGCGGCGACAGCGAGCCCTGCTGGGCCTGCGCCCGCATCTGCTGACAGTGCTGCATCATCTGCTGCATGTTCATGCCCCCCATGTTGTGACCCTGCATGGAGCCCATGCTGCCCTGGGCGGCGGACGAGCCCGGCGGCGTCGTGGATGTCGGAGGCAAGGACATCTGAGACGAAGTCGGGGTCGCCGCAGGCGGGCCGCCGGGCTGCGCGCAGGCGGCCACGCCGAGCAGCAGCGTTGCAGCCAATGCGACCTTCCCGATCGCCTTTGAAGTCATTTGGACCATGTGTCCTCCTTGAGATGGCAGGGGTTCGGCAGGCGCCCCGGTCCGCCGCGGCGGGCTGGAGCGACGACGTTGCACGGCGAGCAGGCGTTCACAGGGGGTGACCGGCGCGCCTTGCATGACGTGGAACGGCAGCATGCTTCGAGGCAGCATGTTGCAGTGGAGATGGCGGAAGGTGTGCTCATACGACCTCCAGTCCTCGGAAGCGCATCCAGGGCCGCCAAGCGCCGTCACGTGTGAAGGCGACGACGTCGTAGGTGGATGGCTGCTCTCCCGGTACTTCCATACCCGGAACACCGATCGGCATGGCGGGCACGGAAAGCCCAGCAACGGCTTCGGGCCTTTCCTTGAGCAGGCGCCGAATTGCCGCGGCGGGGACATGCCCTTCCATGGCGTAACGACCAATCTTCCCGGCATGGCAGGAGAGCAGATCCGAGGGTGTGCCGAGCGCCTGCCGGTATGGCCCGACCGCATCCACGACCTTGTCGTCGACCTCGAAGCCCTCGGCCCGCAGGTGCTCGACCCAGCCGCCACAGCAGCCGCATGTGCGGTCCCGCCAGGCTTCCACCTTGGGCGGGCCGCCGCAGGCCGCTGGCAGCAGGGCTGCCGACATCGAGACGAGCATCAGTCCGCGACGGGTGGTGAGAGTGTGCATGCTCGCGCTCCTAGGCTGGCCTGGGCAGGCGGATGCTGGCCCGCAGGCCTCCGCCCGCGAGGTTCTCGAGGGTCACCGACCCGCCATGGCGGCTGACCGCCTGCCGGGCGATGGCCAAGCCGAGGCCCGAGCCGCCGGTCCCACGGTTGCGGGACTGCTCCAGCCGGTAGAACGGCTGGAAGACGCTCTCCAACTGCTCCTCGGGTACCCCGGGCCCCGCATCGTCGACGTGGACCACGAGTTCCCGTCCCAGGTCGGTGAGTGCCACCCGGACTGAGGTGCCGTACTTGACGGCGTTGTCGATGATGTTGGCGAATGCGCGCTTGAGCGCGATAGCCCGGCAGGGCAGGCGCGCCTGGGACGGCCCCTCGTAGCTCGCCGTCTTGCCCATGTCCTCGGCGTCGCCGCAAAGCGTCTGGAGCATCGCCGCGATATCGGCGGAACGGACCTCCTCCTGCTCCTCGTCGCCCCGCAGGTAGGCCAGCGTGGAGGCAATCATGGCATCCATCTCGTCGAGGTCGGCGTCGATCTGCCGTTGCGCCTCGGCGTCGTCCAGGAAGCCCGCGCGCAGGCGCAGCCGTGCCAATGGGGTCCGGAGGTCATGACTGACGGCCGCGAGCGCCTGTGTCCGGTCGGCAATGAGGCGGTCGATGCGCGCCTGCATGCGGTTGAAGGCCTGCGCCGCCTGCCGGACCTCGCGAGGTCCCTCCTCGGGCACGGTGACCGTCTGCCCGGGCCTGCCGATGCGGTCGGCCGCATTTGAAAGTTCCCGCAACGGCCGCGCGATGAGGCGCACCACCAGCAGCCCCAACACCAGGATGCCCAGGGCCATGGCAGTGGTGGAGAGCAGCGTCGCATGCTCCGGCTGCGCTTGCAGCGGGTCGGCGTGGTACCAGAGATGGCTGCCGTCCGGCAGGCTGACCGCGCCTTCAGCCTCCAGATGGCCCGTATGGGGGAGGTCCTGGATGCCAATGGCCCCTGTGGCGGGGCCTGCCTGCCAGCGCACCTGGAACCCCGGTGAAGACAAGGCCTGCGCCACGGCACCGCGGGCATGCGGCGGCACCATGCCGACAGCGCGGGCGGCGGCGCCGACCCGCTCGCTGGTCACCTTCTGCTGCGTGCTGCCAAGGAGGATGTCGCTGCCAGTCTGGTGCAGCCACAAGCTGCCGACATGGAAGGCCATCAGGCCGACCAGCAGCACCAGGATGATGCGGCCAGCCAAAGTGCTGGGCAGCAGCCGCCTCATTGGCGCGTCACCGCTGGCACGAACATGTACCCGGCGCCCCGGACCGTCTTGATGATGGCGGGGCTGTCCGGCAGCGGTTCCAGCTTGCGGCGGAGGCGGCTGACCATCACGTCCACCGAACGGTCGATGCTGTCCGAGATGCGGTTGCGGGCGAGGTCCAGCAACTGGTCCCGCGACAGGACGCGCTGCGGGTGCTCACAGAAGGCCAGCAGCAGGTCGTACTCGCCGCTGGACAGGTCGACCGCCGAGCCGTCGGGCGCCGCCAGTTCGCGCCTTCGCGTATCCAGCACCCAGTCGGAGAACACCATGCGGTCGCCGGTGACCATTCCCGTGCGGGCTGGACCGCCCTGGGCACGTCGCAGGACGGCCCGGATGCGGGCCAGGAGTTCCGGACGGCTGAATGGCTTGGGGAGGTAGTCATCGGCGCCGAGCTCGAGGCCCACGACCCGGTCGGTTTCCTCGCCGCGGGCGGTCACCATGATGATCGGGACCTCCGATTTGGCGCGGAGCATCCGGCACAGGTCGAGTCCCGATTGACCCGGCAGCATCACGTCCAGCAGCACGAGGTCCACTGGGGACAGCGACATGGTGTCCCACATCTCCGCGCCGTTCCGCGCGCCCGTCACCCGGAAGCCGTTCTGGCGCAGGAGCTTGGCGATGAGCGTGCGCATCTCCCCGTCATCCTCGACGACGAGGATGTGGGCCTCGAGGGGGAGCGTACTGCCCCGGCCCTCCCGCTCGCTGTCAGGACTGACCGGCGGCACCGGCGAGGACACCCAGCTTCGCCCGCGCCCTCGGCGCCAGGCCAGGGGCCGATGCAGCTTTCGCTGCGAACTCGGTCATGTCAGCGTCTCCCACCACAATCAGGGCCACCATGCCCAACCCAGTGTGGGGTGTGCATTGCACGGGGTAAACGCCGGGCCGCTCGAAGGTCACCGTTGCCTCGCTGTTGAACGGCACGGTGAGCGGCGGCGCGCCCGCAGGCCAAAGCGACTGAATGGCGGCGACGTTGTGACCCTTGTCGGTGGGCTCGAAGCGGACGGAGCCGCCCACCGGGACCCGCACCAGGGCGGGGTCGTAGGCGAAGGTGTCGCCTGCCGCGGGTCCCCGGTTCAGCTCCCGGACTGTCACGGCGGGATCCGCGGCGGCGGCCGTCCCGGTCATCATCAGCAGCGCGGCGAGGGTCGTGCGGATCATCATGGTTGGCCTCAGAAGAACAGACGGATGCCGGTCATGAAGGTCCAGCCGCCGACATCCTCGCCTTCGTTGCGCGCGTACCGAGCCGTGTCGCCGAGCTTCCGCTCGTAGCCGACGCCGATATACGGTGAGATCTCACGGGTGACCTCGTAGCGCAGGCGCAGCCCGGCCTCGACGTCGTTGATGCCGCTGCCGACGTGAAGTTCGGGCACCTTCTGGAGCGCGAAATTGGCCTCGATGTTGGGCTGGAGCACCAGGCGCTGCGTGATGTAGGCGTCGTAGGACACCTCCGCGCGTGCCGACAGGTCGCCGCGCTCGCTGACAAAACCCTGGAGGTCGACCTCGAACATGCCGGGCGCCAGCCCTTGCAGGCCGATGACGCCGTAGAAGCGGTCCGGCTGGGGACGTATGTCGTAGCGGACACCGGCCTGGAAGTCCCAGTAGTAGCCGACCAGGCGCGAGTAGAGCAGTTGGATCTCGGCACTCTCGACCCGGCCGTTCCGCGCCATCTCGCCCTCGGTCTTCAGCCAAACCCGGTTGACGTCGCCGCCATACCAAGCCTGCCCGTCCCAGCGGCCGATGTTGGGGCCGTCCAGCCCCCAGCCGTACTCCAGCTTCTCGAACAGCACGGCGCCGGTGAACACCTCGTGGCTGAACGGGGGCTCCGTGCTGTGCTGCATCGCCTGCGCGTACGCCGGTGCGGCCTGGAGGGCGGCCAAGCTCAGGACGGCCAGGGCGGCGGCGGTCTGGATGCTCTTGGTCTTCATGGCCATCACCGCGCCGAGACCGACTGCCGCGCCGCGACGACCGACACCTTGCGCATCATCCCGGTCTCCATGTGGTAGAGCATGTGGCAGTGGAAGGCCCAGCCGCCGGGCGCATCCGCTTCGATGTCGACATCGACCGTCGAGCCGGGCTTGATGTTGACCGTGTGCAGCAAGGGGTTCTCGGCCCCGTTGCCGACCTGCGGGATCATCCACATGCCGTGCAGGTGCATCGGGTGGTTCATCATGGTCTCGTTGACGAAGCGGAAGCGGGCCCGCTCGCCGAGATGGAGTTGGATGGGCTGCGCCTGGCTGAAGCTGTTGCCGTTGATGGACCAGAAGTACCGTTCCATGTTGCCGGTCAGCCGGATCTCGATGACGCGGGTGGGCTCGCGCACCGGGTAGAGCGGCTTGGCGGCCCGCAGGTCGCGGTAGGACAGCACGCGGGCGCCCGGCAGGGCGCCGACGTCGTTCACCAGGGGGTCCGGCATCGCCATGCCGCCATGGCCCATGGCACCGTGGTCCATGCCGCCCGTCGCACCGGCGCCCGTCGAACCATGGTTCCTGCCGGGCATGCTGCTGTGGTCCATGCCCGGCATGCCGCCCATGGCGCCATGGTTCATGCCAGCCATCCCGGCATGGTTCATCCCGGCCATGCTCGAGTGTTCCATCCCCGCCATGCTTCCATGGTTCATGCCGCCCATGGAACCTTGCTGCATGCCCGCGGAGCCCCCGGCGGGCACCTGCATGGAGGAGTGGTCCATGCCACCCATGTCCATCGGCGCGACATGGCCAGGCGCGTCCACCTCCGGCAGCGGCGTGCCGCGGTCGAGGCCGCTGGGCCCGTAGTTCACGCCCATGTCGGCCATGGTCAGGACAGGGCGCGGGCGGTGCGGCGGCAGCGGCAGGGCGGGCAGGCCTTCCCGCGTGGCCAGGCTGAACTGCGCGAAGCCCTGGCGGCCCATGGATTCCGCCAGCACCTGGTACTGGCGCCCGTCGCGGGGACGCACCAGCACGTCGAAGGTCTCGGCCGGGGCGATGCGGAACTCGTCCACAGCGACGGGGCGGACGTTGTTGCCGTGCGCCTGGACCACGGTCATCTCGAGCCCGGGGATGCGCACGTCGAAATGCGTCATGGCGCCGCTGTTGATGAAGCGCAGGCGGACCGTCTCGCCCGGCCGGAACAGTGAGGTGAAGTTCTGTGCCGGGGTGTGGCCGTTGACCAGATAGGTGTAGCCGCCGACATCCTCGATGTCGGTCGGGTCCATCCGCATGTCGCCCCACATGATGCGGTCGGAGACGATGGCCGAGCGCGCGGCGCCGTCCGGCGCGCGGCGGAGCTCGCCGACCAGGCTGGCCAGGGTGCGCTTGTTGTAGTTGTAGTAGCCGGGATCGCGCTTGAGGTTGGCGATGACGTGGCTCGGCGTCTCGTCCGTCCAGTCCGACAACTGGACGATGTAGTCGCGGTCGTAGCCGAAGGGTTCCGGCGTCGCGGGGTCGATGACGATGGAGCCGTAGATGCCGGACTGCTCCTGCACGCCCGAATGGCTGTGGTACCAGTAGGTGCCAGCCTGGACGAGCGGGAAGCGGTACTGGTGCGTCCCGCCCGCGTCGATGCCCTGGAAGCCGTCGCTGATGCCCGGCACGCCGTCCTGGCCGCTCGGCAGGATCAGGCCGTGCCAGTGGATCGAGGTGTGCTCGCGCAGCCGGTTGGTGACGTTGATCACCACCTCCTCGCCCTCGCGGAAGCGCAGGACGGGACCCGGGATCTGCCCGTTGATGGACATTGCCGGGCGGCGGCGCCCGGTGATGTTGGCCGTCACGTGCGACAGGGTCAGGTTGAACTCGCGCGGCATCGCCCGGCCGACGGCGGGCTGCGCCAAGGCGCCGGGCGCGGCCGGGAACGCCAGGGCGGCGACCCCGAGGCCCAGGGCCCGCCGCCTGCTCAGCTTGTCATTGGTCATCGTTCGGTCCCCTTGGCCACGTCCACTGCGGGCTGGTCTTGCCGGTCAGCGCGAGAAGGTGACGTTGCCCACCATTCCGGACTCGTAGTGGCCCGGGATGTTGCAGGCGAACTCCAGGCTGGTGGCCCTGGTGAACTTGAAGACCATCTCCCCCGTCTTGCCGGGGTCGACCAGAACGGCGTTCGGGTCATCGTGGCGCATCGCGCCGTGATCCATGCCGCCGTGTCCCATGGCGCCATGGTTCATGCCCGGCATCCTGGAGTGGTCCATGCCAGCCATGGCATCCTTGCTGGTCGCCGACATCATGCCGCTGTCGAACATGGCCCGCATCTCGCGCTGGTGCTGCTGGTGCATGACGGCGGTGCCGATGTTGAACTCGTGCAGGAGCTCGCCAGCGTTGCGCACCCGGAAGCGGACGGTCTCCCCGGCCCGGACCTGGATGCGCTGCGGCTGGTAGCTGTTGTCCCGCATGACGATGTCGATCGTCCGCCTGACGTCCTGGGCACGGCCACGGGTGCCGAATGCCTGGTAGGCCGAGTCCGCAGAGGCAGGCTGAATCTGGGCCGCAGCGATGGCGGCCAGGATGGCGGCCGCGATGGAGGTGGCAAGGCGCATCGGTGAGCTTCCCCGGTCTGTGCAAGCAGGGGCAGGTCGGTGGCCTGCCGCGTGAACTCGATGCGGCCAAGATGGCCTCCGAGTGCGAGCCCGAGATTGCCCAAGTGTGACAAGATATTTCAGGTGAGGGAGCGCAGCGCGGTTCGTGACATGGGCCTGCCCACAGCGGCACGGTGTCCAGCCTGCCACTCAAACCTTCACCGTGAGGGGGACAGATCGCGCTACAGGTGACCGGGCTAAGGCGGGGTTGATCCAGGAAGCGACCTGCCCACCCAATCCCTGAACCTCGACAATCTGGGTGCAGCCAGCCTGGCGGTAGGCTCTGTTCAGGCACCCCCCCTGAAAGTGGAGGAGGCTCAGATATCAACTTGTAGTGACGATTCCGTCGTGTATTTTCCGCGGCCAAGTTCGTCTTCCGACCAAGGTGCAAGGCCGCTGGCTTTGCTGATAACGGCTGAGTCCCTGCTGTCAGGCGCCGTTTGCCCGAGGGTTTAGGGAAACGTCGTCGACGGAGCGCACCTTGTCGCAGCCTATGCCTTATTGGCAGAGCCAGCCGAGATACGATGGAGGGGTCTACGACCTGACCCATCTCCAGCCATGGAACACCACCATCTTGGCGCCCGGCTCACCCGGCCCTGAAGGTTCGGCGGGCAGTGAGAAGGTTCGGATGCCCATTTGCTTCAAGTTCAGCTATCACTGCTGCACGGACAAGGATTCGACAAGGCTTGGCTTGGGAGACCTTGTGGTTGAAAGCGAGCGGCCGGAAGAGAGGCGGCGCCTGTGTCCAGTTCGCTGGTTTGCCAGCCGGAACCTGAAGGAAACGTTGAGAAGCGCCATGAGCGGGCGCTTGGCGCCCATCAACAACTATCAGTGGGTACTCCACACAAAGCTGCCTGGCATTTCGCACACTTGGATCGTTTTCCTGAAGTTCATGCCTGGCCCGCCCAACGGCTGCGCTATCGCTAGCGTGGAAACGTCTTACCTCACCGGCGACCCGATAAAGGGCGGGAGAGAGGAGAACTTCGCGTACATTGCTCATAGGACGCGTCAGACGGGACAGCTCTACGGCGTCAGATAGCCCGAAAAAGCTTTGGGGCCAGACCCGTCGGCCTGACCCCTCCGCAACACTTCCGTGTAAATAGATACCCAATTTGATCCGCGATAGTGCCGCAGATACCTGCTTCCACAGGCTGGGGCACCCGTTAGGATTGAACCAAGTGGCTCAAACCAGCGTTCCAAGTGCAGTCTGAAGGTATGTTCAGTTAGCCTCAGCGTCAAGAGGTGAGGCCCCCAAGCGCAAGTAATCCCCCTTAAACCCGTATGAACGCGGGTACCTGTGGTCCTTGCTTGAACTGCGTCTGCCTCCCCAGGAGAACCACGCGAGCACCATGGCTCCGTTGGGCCTGGGGCGTGGCGCTCGGTGGCTCCGGCGTGGCGACATGCTTGAGTGGCGGCACTTCCCGCTCATCGTCCTGGAGCGCCGTCCCTCCGCCCCGAAGGCGTTCGTGCCGGTCAGGGTGAGCCATGTCGGTTTCTGGGAAGTGGCTTGCACTGAAGGTCCGGCTGCTGTGGGCGCACAGCCGTCATGGCCGGGTCTGGCCGGGCACGGACAGGCCGCTTCCGGGGTAGGCTCGCCTGGGAAGCAGACACCTGCTTCATGCGGCGAAGCACTCCGCATGAGCTTGACTGCGCCAACATATCGGCGATACTCGATATATGGAATCGGAAGACGCCCTCGCGTGCCTTGGCGCCCTGTCACAGTCGACCCGGCTGGAGACCTTCCGGTTGCTGGTGCGCCATGAGCCCGAGGGCCTGCCTGCGGGCGAGGTCGCCCGACAGCTCGAGGTTCCCCAAAACACGATGTCCACGCACCTGGCGGTGCTGACGCGCGCTGGCCTGCTTCGTTCCGAGCGCCACAGCCGGTCCATCGTCTACCGGGCCGATGCCGAGCGCCTGCGGGAGATGATGCTGTTCCTCGTCAAGGACTGCTGCGGCGGACGCGCCGACCTGTGCCAGCCCCTGGTCGCCGACCTGCTTCCCTGCTGCCCGCCCGAGAAGGCCACCCCATGAGCGACGTCACCATCTACCACAACCCGGCTTGCGGGACGTCCCGCAATACGCTGGCCCTCATCCGCAACAGCGGCGAGGAGCCGAAGGTTATCGAGTACCTGAAGACGCCGCCGACGCGGGAGGTGCTGGCCGACCTCATCCGGCGCATGGGCGTCCCGGTGCGCGACGTCCTGCGCCAGAAGGGCACACCCTACGAAGAGCTTGGCCTCGGTGATCCGTCCCTGACCGATGACCAGTTGCTCGACGCCATGGTGGCGCACCCCATCCTCATCAACCGTCCCATCGTGGTGACACCGCTCGGCGCGAAGCTGTGCAGGCCGTCCGAGGCGGTGCTCGACATCCTGCCGAACCCGCAGCAGGGCGCCTTCACCAAGGAGGACGGCGAGAAGGTCGTCGGTGAACCGGGCCACCGCCTGATCTGAGTCGGGCGCCCGCGCCCTCCCATTCCGGGGACCGACGAGCCAAGCCGCTGACCATCGCTGACAGCGGATGGTCCGGCGCGCCCTGACGCCCGAGAGAACACGCCCTTCATGCTGGCCCTGGCCATCTTCGTCCTCACTCTCGTCCTGGTCATCTGGCAGCCACGCGGTATCGGCATCGGCTGGAGCGCCATGGGCGGCGCCGTGCTGGCGCTCCTGACGGGCGTCATCGGCTGGGCCGATGTCCCTGTGGTCTGGGACATCGTCTGGGACGCCACCTTCACCTTCGTGGCGCTGATCATCATCTCGCTTCTGCTGGACGAGGCCGGGTTCTTCCAGTGGGCCGCGCTGCACGTGGCGCGCTGGGGCGGCGGAAACGGGCGGCGGCTGTTTCCGCTTGTCGTGGTGCTGGGCGCGCTCATCGCTGCCTTCTTCGCCAATGACGGCGCCGCCCTGCTGCTGACGCCCATCGTCATGGCCATCCTGCTGCGGCTGAACTTCTCCGCAGGCGCCACGCTCGCCTTTATCGTCGCCTGCGGCTTCGTGGCCGACACCACCAGCCTGCCGCTGGTGATCTCCAACCTCGTCAACATCGTCTCGGCCAACTATTTCGGCATCGGCTTCGACCGCTATGCGGCGGTGATGGTGCCGGTGAACCTGGTGGCGCTGGTGGCAACACTCGGCGTGCTCTGGGCCTACTATGGCCGCCAGGTGCCCGCGAGCTATGCGTTGGACCGACTGGAGCGGCCCGGCGCCGCCATCCGCGACCACCTCGTCTTCCGGGCGGCCTTTCCGCTGCTTGCGGTGCTGCTGCTGGCCTATTTCGTCCTGGCACCGCTCGGCGTGCCGGTGGCGGCCGTGACCGGCGCCGCAGCGCTCCTCCTGCTGGTGCTGGCCGGGCGCTGGCACCGGGGAGGGCAGGGCGCCCTTGTCTCCATCCGCAAGGTACTAGGCGAGGCTCCCTGGCAGATCGTCGTGTTTTCGCTCGGCATGTACCTGGTGGTCTATGGCCTGCGGAACGCCGGGCTGACGGACCATCTGGCTGGCGCACTGGAATGGCTGGCCGGGCATGGCCTCTGGGCCGCCACCATCGGCACGGGCGTCGGCGCCGCGCTGATCTCCTCCGTGATGAACAACATGCCGAGCGTGCTGGTGGGCGCCCTGGCTATCGAGCAGGCGCGGGGCATCCCGCTCGCCATCCGCGAGGCGATGGTCTACGCCAACGTCATCGGCTGCGACCTGGGGCCCAAATTCACCCCCATCGGCAGCCTGGCGACGTTGCTCTGGCTGCATGTGCTGTCGCGCAAGGGCACTACCATCACCTGGGGGCAATACATGAAGGTCGGCCTCGTCATCACGCCTCCGGTGCTTCTGGCCGTGCTGGCCGCCCTGGCGCTTTGGCTGCCCGTGGTGGGTACGCCGTGAGCAACACGACCAAGCGCGCCATCCGTCCGTTCCTGACGACGGGGAGACCCTAATGCCATCCGACCTCGACCTCACGCTGCCCAACGTTGCCGACGACCATCTGCAGATGCCGAATCTCACCCGGCTCGGCATTCCCGGCGCCAGCACGCACCCACCGCGCATCCTGCTGCTCTACGGCTCGCTGCGGGAGCGGTCCTACAGCCGGTTCCTGACGCTGGAGGCCGTGCGCATCCTCCGCCGCCTCGGCGCCGAGACGCGGGTCTTCGACCCCCGCGACCTGCCGGTGGTCGACAGCGTACCCGCCGACCACCCCAAGGTGGCGGAACTCCGAGAGTTGTCCCTGTGGTCCGAGGGCCAGGTTTGGTGCAGCCCGGAGCGGCACGGCGCCGTCACCGGCATCCTGAAGAACCAGATCGACTGGCTGCCGCTGGAGAGCCGCGGCGTCCGTCCGACCCAGGGGCGCATGCTGGCGGTGATGCAGGTCTCCGGCGGCAGCCAGAGCTTCAACAGCGTCAACACCCTGCGCCTGCTCGGGCGCTGGATGCGGATGATCACCATCCCCAACCAATCCTCCGTGCCCAAAGCGCATGAGCAGTTCGACGAGGCGGGACGCATGCTGCCGGGGCCGCTCTATGACCGCGTCGTCGACGTCATGGAGGAACTGGTGAAGTTCACCCTGCTGACTCGTGACATTTCGAGCCACCTGACCGACCGCTACAGCGAGCGCAAGGAGCGGGCGGAGAAGCAGGCCAAGGCGGACTTGGCTAAGCTCTCGGGCGCCGTCGGATAGGCGCTGGAGCTCTCGTGCGGACAGTAGGCAAGAGAGGACAACCTCTGCTCGTGAACGGATAAAGACGTTTCCACTGACACCAAGCCCACGAGAAGGCCGGGCTCAGGTAGCTGACAGGATTGTTGGTGCGGCGCGTTATTGTTAACGAGAGTTAATCTCAGCTACCCGTCCACCGGGAAAGGCCCGCCATGACAAACACGAACTCCGTCACCTATCCCGCCATGCCCACGCTTCGCCGCCGCCACGCGCTCGCGCTGCTCGGCGCGGCTGGCTTTGCCCTGCGGACTGCACCGGCGCGTGCCGCCGCGGTGGAGAAGAGCGTGAAGCTGGCGCCCGGCCTCTGCGAACTGGTTGTCAGCACCACCACAGGCCTTGTGCATGTGGCGAGCACCGGCCCGCGCGGCGCCGACGACGCCAAGATCCTTGGCCTGGATCCGCGTACCCTGGAGGTCCGCTCCACCATCGAGCTCGGCGCGAACACAGCTTTCGGCCTCGGCGTGAACGACAGCACCGGCATGCTGTTCGGCACCGGCACGCGCAAAGGCAGGGTGCTCGCCATTGACCTCCGCACCGGCAAGGTCAAGACGGAGATCGGCGAGGGCGAGAACAACCATCCGCGGCAGGTCGTCGTGGACGAGGCGCGCAACCGCGCCTTCGTCTCCAACTTCGGCTTCCGGGAGAAGCCGAGCGCCGTGTGGGTGGTGGACACGGCTGCCAACACCCTCGCCAGCGTCATCACGGAAGGGCTGGAAGGGGGTATCTCGGGCCTTACCCATGACCCTGCGGGAGACCGGGTCTTCGTGGCCGCCTTGCAGACGAACGAGGTGGTGGAAGTGAGCCTTGCCCGCCGCGCCGGGGTGCGCCGCTTCGCCTCCGGCGGGGACGGGCCAATCAACTTGGCCTTCCACGCCGCCAGCGGGCGCCTGTTCTGCACCAACCAGAAGAGCGGCCAACTGGCCGTGCTGGATGCCGCGTCCGGCCAGCCGGTCAAGGTGCTGGAGACAGGTGCGGGCGCGCTGGCCGTCACCTTCTCGACCGACGGTGCGCTGGCCTATGTCACCAACCGTGGGGCTGGCACGGTCAGCCTGGTGGACACGCGCGCGCTGACCGTGCTGGCGAGCCTGCAGACCGGCACGCACCCGAACACCGTGGCCGTGGATCGGCGCACGGGGCTCGCCTATGTCAGCAACAAAGCCCGCTCGGCGCCGCGTCCTGCCCAGGGCCAGCCTCCGGCCCCGGCGCCCGAGGACCCGAACGGTGACACGGTGAGCCTGATCCGCGCCTAAGATCATGGCCGTTCCGGCGGGCAACCGCTGAAACGGCCCGGAGTGGACACGGCTGGGAAGAGCCGTGTGAACGGTCAGGCGCCAGTGCTGGGACCGAGGGCTTCGATGATGCGGCACTCCGCCACCTTGCCGTGGCGGCACTGTCCGATGAGGGAATCCAGTTCGCGGCGCAGTGCCTGGAGGTCGGCAATCTTCCGGTCCACATCCTCCAGGTGCTCGCTGGCGATGACGTCCACCGCGTCGCAGGAGCGCTCGCGGTCCTCGGCCAAGTCGAGCAGTGTGCGGATCTGATCCAGCGAGAAGCCGAGGTCCCGCGCACGCCGGATGAAGCTCAGGCGGCCAAGGTGGGCCTCGCCGTAGGTCCGGTAGTTCCCGGCGCTGCGGGCCGGGGCCGGGAGCAGCCCCACACGCTCATACCAGCGAATGGTTTCCACCTTCGTCCCGGTCGCCCTGGCGAGAGCGCCGATGTTCAGCAAGTTCTCCAAAGACATCACCTTGACCCTGTAGCGACTACAGGGTCTATATAAGACGTCATCAGTTCCCCGCAACCAGCGGGGACCCACCTGCGAAGGAGGCAAGCGATGGCGAATGGTGACACGGCAGCAGGAACATCGGTCGACCTGCGTTACCGGGTGGAGGGCATGGATTGCTCCGGCTGCGCCCTGAAGATCGAGGGTGCGGTCGAGCAGATCGGCGGCGCCGAGGACATCCAGGTCAACTACAAGACGCAGACCCTGGAGTTCCGCCTGAATGAGGCGACCACGCCACGCTCGGCCGTCGAGGAGAAGATCCGCGGTCTGGGCTACGGTGTCGCGGCCCTGGCGTAACCAACAGGAACAGGATGACAGCCATGGCTGACGGCGGAACGGCTCAACTAGCCCCCAAGTCCAGGGCGGCCCTGCGATACCACGTGGAGGGCATGGACTGCCCGTCCTGCGCCTCGAAGATCGAAACTGCCGTTGGCCGCTTCGGCGGGGCCGAGGACATCCGGGTCAACTACCACAGCCAGGTCCTGGCCTTCCGGCTGGACGAGGCGGCGACCCCGCGTTCGTCCGTCGAGGAGGGGATCCGCAAGCTCGGCTACGGCGTCGCCCCGGTCGAGGCGCCGCGGGTGGTCGCGGGCGAGCCTGGCGCGGTCGCCGCCGACGTACCGCTCGTTCGCCCACGCCAGCCCTGGTGGAAGGGGAAGAAGGCGCGGCTTGCCGCGGCGATCAGCGCCCTCATGGTGGCCGGGTTCGCCGCTTCGCTCGCCGTCCCGTCGCTGGACCACTGGGCCTACGTACCCGCCGCCCTGATCGGGCTCGTCTTTTTCGGCAGGAAGGCCATCGCCGCGGCGCGCGCCGGTTCGCCCTTCAGCATCGAGATGCTGATGTCGATCGCCACTGTCGGCGCCATCGCCATCGGAGCAACCTCCGAGGCGGCCGTGGTGGTGTTCCTGTTCACTGTCGGCGAACTCCTGGAGGGCATCGCGGCCGGGCGCGCCCGCGCGGGGATCGAGGCGCTCGGCGCCCTGGTGCCGAGGACCGCGCTGCGCATCGAAGACGGCACGGCACGGGAGGTGCCCGCCGCCAGCCTCAAGGTCGGCGACCTCGTCCTGGTCCGCCCGGGTGACCGCGTCTCCGCCGACGGCGATGTGGCCGAGGGCGAATCCGAGGTCGACGAGAGCCCGGTGACCGGTGAGTCTATCCCCGTTCCCAAGGCGGAGGGCGCCCCTGTCTTCGCGGGCAGCATCAATGCCTCCGGTGCGCTCCAGGTCCGGGTGACGAAGCCTGCCTCCGACAACACAATCGCCCGCATCATCCGCCTGGTGGAGGAGGCGCAGGACGCCAAGGCGCCGACCGCCCGCTTCATCGAGCGGTTCTCGGCCATCTACACGCCGATCGCAGTTGCCGTGGCGGCCCTGGTTGTCGTCGCGCCGCCGCTTATCGTCGGCGCGGACTGGGACACCTGGATCTACCGCGGCCTGGCGCTGCTGCTGGTCGCCTGCCCCTGCGCCCTCGTCCTCTCGACGCCCGCGGCCATCGCCTCCGGCCTCGCCGTCGGCACCCGGCGGGGCCTGCTGGTGAAAGGCGGCGGCGCCCTGGAGACCATCGGCCGGATCCGCGCCGTCGCCTTCGACAAGACCGGCACCCTGACCGAGGGACGCCCGCGCGTGACCGACCTCCTCGCCCTGTCTGGCTCGGAACGCACGATGCTTGGCCTCGCCGCCGCGGTGGAGAACGGCTCCAGCCATCCGCTCGGCCGCGCCATCCTGGAGCGGGCGGACGCGGACGGCATCCCGCTCCGCCCGGCCAAGGAGTCCCGCGCCATCCCCGGCAAGGCCGTCGAAGCCGTCGTGACCGGCAAGCGCGTGACGGTCGGCTCACCCACCCACGCTGCCGCTCAGGCGCCGCTCACGGCTGACGCAACGCGGACGGTCGCCGAGTGGGAGAATCAAGGAAAGACCGTGGTCGTCGTCTCTGTGGACGGCGCGCCCACTGGCCTGGTCGCGGTGCGCGACGAGCCCCGGCCGGACGCGGCCGCGGGCATCCGGGCGCTCGACGCCCTCGGCGTCGAGGCCGTCATGCTGACCGGCGACAACGTCCGCACGGGTCAGGCCATCGCCGGAGCGCTCGGCCTCAAGGTGAAGGCGGGGCTGCTGCCGGAGGACAAGCTGCGCGAGATCGGCGCCCTCAAGGCAAAGGCGCCCGTGGCCATGGTCGGCGACGGCATCAACGACGCGCCCGCGCTCGCCGCCGCCTCGGTCGGCATCGCCATGGGTGGCGGGACCGACGTGGCCTTGGAGACCGCCGACGCGGCGCTGCTGAACAGCCGTGTCGTGGACGTGGCCGCCCTGGTCGGGCTGTCGCGCGCGACTCTGGCCAACATCCACCAGAACGTGGCCATCGCCCTCGGCCTCAAGGCGGTCTTCCTGGTGACGACGGTGGTCGGCATCACCGGCCTCTGGCCCGCCGTGCTGGCCGACACCGGCGCCACGGTGCTGGTGACCCTCAACGCCATGCGCCTGCTCGGGTACCGCTTCAAGGGCATGGCGCATGGCTGAGGGCCTGCTTAGGGCGCGGCTCGCCTGGACCTGGGGCGCGGGGACGGCCGCGCTGGCCTTCGCGCTGGACCAGGCGACGAAGTGGTGGGTGCTGGCCCATCTCATGGATCCGCCCCGCGTCATCCCCGTCACCCCGTTCTTCAACCTGGTGCTGGCATGGAACCGGGGCGTCAGCTTCGGCCTGCTGTCGGCGGACCACCCCGCGACGCCCTGGCTCCTGTCCTCCCTCGCGCTCGCCGTCATCGCAGGCCTCGTCGTCTGGACGACGCGCGACCGGCGCCCCGGGATGGCGGCTTCGATCGGGTTCATCGTCGGTGGCGCCCTGGGAAACGTCGTCGACCGGCTGCGGCACGGCGCCGTGACGGACTTCCTGGACTTCCACGTGGCTGGCTACCACTGGCCCGCCTTCAACCTCGCCGACAGCGCGATCTTCGTCGGCGTTGCGCTCCTGCTCCTCGTCAGCGGGCGGCGCGAACCGGCGGGCGCGCCGACCTCCGTGGCGCGACCCTGAGGGCGGGACCGGCGTGAACCCGCTCCTCCAGATGTCCGGCCTCCTGACCGCTTTCCTGGCGGGGATGGTTTCCTTCCTCTCGCCCTGCGTGCTGCCGCTGGTGCCCGGCTACGTCTCTTATGTCGCCGGGCGCTCGGTCGCCGCCGAGCGCACCGCGCCGGATCGCCTCGCCACGGTCGGCCTCGGCCTCTGCTTCGTCCTGGGCTTCGCGACCGTCTTCGTGGCGATGGGCGCGGGCGCCTCGGCGCTGAGCCAAGCCCTGCTGCGCTACCGCTACGAGGCTGGGATCGTGGGCGGGGTGGTCGTTATCCTGTTCGGCCTGATGACTGCGGGTGTTCTGCGATTGATGCCGTTACAACGCGACCTCCGCTTCATGCCGACTCTCAGCGGCGGCACGCCGCTCTCCGCCTACGTGCTCGGGCTGGCCTTTGCCTTCGGCTGGACGCCCTGCATCGGTCCGGTGCTGGGCGCCATCCTGGCGCTGACCGCCACCAGCGAAATCAGCCACCTCGGCATCATGCTCCTGGCCGCCTATGCGGCCGGGCTGGGCGTGCCCTTCCTGCTGGTGGCCGCCTTCGCCGACGCCTTTCTACGCGGCCCGTTCCGCAGCCTGCGACGCGTCGGGCGCGTTCTTCAGATCGTGGCGGGTGGCATCATGGTGGCGATGGGGGTGGCAATGATTACCGGCCACCTGACTGACTTCGCCATCCTGATGCTCCAACTCTTCCCCTGGCTCGGGAGCATCGGATGAGCGGCGCCGCGGATTCTAAGAAGCGCGCCTAATACGCCGTCAGCCACACCGCGAAGCATGCAACTCCGCCCGGCTGGGTTTAGCGCTCCTCGGCCCTCGCCGGGTGCGCCCTTGCCGAAAGACATCGTGCTCGGTGTCCCAAGGTGGCCACCATCGCGGCTTCCGCGACACCGCGCAAAAACAGGGAGAACAGAATGCCGTCTCAGCCGATCGTACGGGGCTTTTACGATGATCAGACCGGAAGCGTCTCCTACGTCGTGGCGGATCCGCAAACAAAGAAATGCGCGGTTATCGATCCCTTGTTAAGCTTCGACCGCAATTCATGCAGCCTTGCGACCCAGCCAGCCGACGAGATTGCCACCCATATCCGGGAGCGCGGACTGATCCCGGAATGGGTGCTCGACACCCACCCGCATGCTGACCACCTTTCTGCCGTCGCCTACCTGGGCGAGCGCCTTGGCGTGCCAACAGGCATTGGCGAACAGACCCTCGCAGTTCAGGCGATCTGGTCGGACATCTATAACATCCCCGATCTCGAGGTCGGTGGCCGCGACTATTGGGACCACATGTTTGCAGATGGTCACTGCTTCAATCTTGGCGCCTCGGAAGTGAGGGTGATTTTTTCCCCAGGCCACACCGCGGCCTCGGTCACCTACGTCGTTGGCGACGCCGCGTTCGTGCATGACACCCTCTTCATGCCGGATGCGGGCACGGCACGAGCCGACTTCCCTGGTGGTAACGCGCGGGCCTTGTACCGCAGCATCCAGAGCATCCTCGCGTTGCCACCGACGACACGCCTCTTCACCGGCCACGATTACCGTCCGGGCGGGCGCGAACCGCGTTGGGAGTCCACCGTAGCGGAGCAGCGGGCAACCAACATTCACCTACGGGACAGCGGCGGAGAGGACGGGTTCGTTCGGCTGCGGGAGGAACGTGATCGAACGCTTCCTCTGCCAGCGATGATGCTCTTTGCATTGCAAGTGAACCTCCGCGGCGGACGTCTGCCGAAGCCGGAAGCGAATGGCACCTCATACCTGAAGCTGCCGATTGACCGCTTTCGAACGAGCGCTGCCAGGGCGATGGACGCAGAATGATCGGCCGGTTTTGGACGGCCTCTCCGAAGCGGCCAGCGATCCCAGCATTGAGCTCACGGTCATCTTGGGCCGTGCATCTGGGTGGCGGTGCTGAGGTCTTTCCAATGTACGAAAGGCGCCCGTCACCTCGTAGCACGCGACATCTTGATGGCCATGGGCGCCGCGCCGGTCCGCTATTTCAGATCCGGCACCCCCTGAACGTATCGGTACGGTCTTGGCTCGGGAGCATCGGATGAGCGACGACGACGACCTGCCCAAGGACCTCGCCCACATCACGCCCGCCTACCGCCGGGCGCTCTGGATCGTGGTCGGCCTCAATGTCGGTTATGGCCTGGTGGAGATGGTCGGCGGCTTCATCTCCGGCAGCCAGGCGCTCAAGGCGGACGCCCTCGACTTCCTCGGCGATGGCCTAATCAGCTTCCTTGGCCTGCTGGCGATCGGCTGGAGCCTCGCCTGGCGTGCCCGCTCCGCCCTCATTCAGGGCCTGTTTCTTGCCGTGCTTGGCGTGGGCGTGCTCGCCACCACCGGCTATCGGGTGCTGGTGCTGAACCAGCCCGAGGCCGAGCTCATGGGCCTCTTCGGCGCCGTCGCGCTGGTGGTGAACGTGGCCTCCGCAGCGGTCCTCATGCCGCACCGCGAGGGCGACGCCAACGTCCGGGCCGTCTGGCTGTTCAGTCGCAACGATGCCATCGGCAACCTGGCCGTGGTGGTCGCGGCGGGCCTGGTCTGGTGGACCGAAACTGCGTGGCCAGACCTCGCCGTGGCGTTCGTCATCGCCGGGCTGTTCCTGCAATCCGCCTGGGCAATCATCCGTGATGCTCGTAGCGACCTTGATAAGGCAGGCCAGGGAGAACAGCAGTCCGACCGATAGCCGCCATCAACTTATCAGCTTGCCTGCTTGGTGGTGCATGCAACAGGCATGATGATAACGGCGCTGCCCATCGTTGCTGCCCTTGGCAGGAGCAGCAGGTGGGCAGGCGCCACAGCGAGGGCGCGGCTTCCTGGGGTATGGCACGGCGGCTTGCGCCGGGGCCCGGCCAGCCGGTGCACCTTCCTGGAAGACCTTTCCGTTCCGGTCCTTGCAAAGCGGGCTGCCTGCTGCGGCTGGCGAGCCTAACCACGTCACCACACCCGCGGCGTGACATCGGTTGCCCGCTCACCACGGAGGAGCCGACAACTTGGCCATCACCCGCACCGGCCTGGAAGAGAACCAAGTCGCCATCTACTTCGCCGCCGTCGTGGCGGGCGCGATCGCGGCCGTCGCCGCGCCCGGCGCGGCGTGGGGGGCGGTCATCAACCCCGCCCTCGCGGCCCTGCTGTACGTGACCTTCCTCCAGGTGCCGCTGGCGGACCTGCGAAGGAGCCTGGCCAACGGGCGCTTCCTGCTGACGCTGCTGGCGGTGAACTTCGTTGCCGCGCCCCTGGTGGCGTTCGCCCTGGCTTCCATGCTGCCCGGCGAGCAATGGGTGCTGCGCCTGGGTGTCCTGATGGTGCTGCTGGCGCCCTGCATCGACTACGTGGTCGTGTTCACCCACCTCGGCCGCGGGGACGCCCGCCTCATCCTGGCGGCGACGCCGGTGCTGCTGGTGGCGCAGATGCTGCTGCTCCCCGTCTACCTCGGCCTGTTCATCGGCGAGCGGGCCATGGCGATGATGCAGCCCGGTCCCTTCATCGAAGCCTTCGTCTGGCTGATCGCCGTGCCCCTGGCTCTCGCCGCGGCCACTCAGGCGTGGGCGGCGCGCTTCGGCGCCGGGAAGGCGGTCGCGGACGCCATGGGATGGCTGCCCGTTCCCCTGATGGCCGTGGTGCTGTTGGTGGTCATCGCGGCCGTTGCCCCGAACGTGGCGGCCCAGGCAGGCTCCGTCGCCATGCTGGTGCCGGTCTACGTCGCTTTCGCCGCGCTGATGCCGGTCGTAGGTAGCGTCATCTCCAGGTATGCGGGCCTGGAGGCGGGCGCGGCGAGGGCGGTCACCTTCAGCGGCGGCACCCGGAACTCCCTGGTCGTCCTGCCGCTGGCCTTCGCTATCCCGGAAGCCGGTGCGCTGCTGCCTGCCGCGGTGGTGACGCAGACGCTCGTCGAACTCGTCGCCATGCTGGTCTACATCCGCTGGGTGCCGAGGCTGGTGCCCGCCAACCCCGGCCTTGCTGCGGAGTGACGGTCATCCCGCCGTTGCCGACCACGCGGGGAAAGGGTCAGCCAGCCGCTGGCGGCGGATCTTCCGCGTGGCAACAACCCTTCCCGTCCACCTGGACAGGCGGGCACGGCACCGTGCCGTAGGAGCAGAACACACAGCAGTCGCCCTGCTTGGGCCGGAGCAGCGTTCCGCAGCCGGTGCAGTCATAGAAGTACTGGCAGGCATCGGTCGGCATTGTCTCGGTTCTCGCCGTGCCGCAGTGCGGGCAGGTGATTGTCGACTCCAGGATCATCGGGTCCTCACACGTACGCATAACCGAGCACCAACAGGATGATCCCGACCGCCAAACCTGCCGGAACGACAAGCCGGAGGGCTGGGTTGGGGGAGCAGGCGGAGCCCGGCTCGCAGGCAACCGCTGCCCGCTGGCGCCAGAGCAGGACCGCTCCGCCAGCCAGGCACGCGGCTGCGGCGGCGAGCAGGATCGTGCGGTACGGCCCCAGAAGGACCGCCAGCCCGAAGAGCCAAGCGCTTCCCAGCCCGAGGGAGCCAAGAAGCATCGGCAGCGCACAGCAGGAGGCCGCACCGAAGGCTGCGGCGATGCCCGTCGTCGTCAGCACCATCGCACCGGCTTCCTGGACCGCCCCATGTGCCGGGGTAGCATTCACTTGGGTGTCGGACACGGTCGGCCTCCTTGTCTCAGCTATGCAGCCTACCTACCGTCTGTAGCGACTACAGACTCAAGTCCTTTCTGAGGAGGCGCATGGGATGGGGCAGAGCGGCGTTGCCATCGGTGAACTCTCGCGGCGGACGGGCTGCAACATCGAGACGATCCGCTATTACGAGCGGATTGGCTTGCTTCCAATACCGGCCCGCCGGGGGCGCTACCGCCTCTTCGGTGAGGAGGACATCAGGCGGCTGAGGTTCGTGCGGCGCGCGCGGGAGCTTGGCTTCACCCTGAACGAGGTGGGCGCGCTCCTCGAACTTGGTGCAGGCGCCTGCACCGAGGTCCATGGCATCGCCGCAGCACACCTCGCGGATGTCCGCTCCCGAATTGCCGACCTCCAGGCGATGGAGCGTGTACTGGATGGTGCCGTGCAGCAATGTCAATCCGGGGAGCAGGCCACATGCCCACTGATTGAGACCTTGTCGGGAACAGCGGCCACTACCTAGGCGCAGCGCAAGGAGGGCCATGGGCTAGCAGTCGATTGCTGTGAGTGGTCGTGGCGGCCATTGCGTCGGGCATAGCGGCCAAATCGGCAGCGTCGCCAAGCTGATCTGCATTTGCTGATGCGGAGGCTGGTTCCCACCATGCCGAGTACCGCCTTCGCCAGTTTGCTGGCGAAGGATGTCAGGGGGAAGGCCCTTACTCCACCTCGGGTGCCGTCTCGTCACCGTCCCCCAAAGCCAACTGCATCAGCACAGTATCCAGCCATCGCCCGTGCTTGCGGCCAACCGAGCGCAAGGTGCCGATCGGCTGAAATCCGAACGCCTTGTGCAGGCGGATGGACGCCTCGTTCGCGCTGTCGCCGATGACGGCCACCATCTGCCGGTAGCCGAGTGCGGCGCACTCCTGGATGAGGGCCTCGAGCAGGCGGCGGCCGATGCCGCGCCCTCGGGCCTCCTCGCTGATGTAGACCGAGTTCTCGAGTGTATTCCGGTAGGCAGGCCTGGGCCGATAAGCGCCCGCGTAGGCGTAGCCGAGCACGCGACAATCGGTGTCCTCGGCCACCAGGTAGGGCAGCCCGCGTTCGGTGATGGCGATGCGTCGCTGCCGCATATCTTCGGCCGTCGGTGCCTCTGTCTCGAAGGTGGCGGTGCCATGGAGCACGTGGTGCCGATAGATGGTGGCAACAGCGTCCATGTCGGCCTCTCTGGCAGGCCGGATGGTCACCTCGGCGGGCTGATTGGTGAGGGCGGTTGTGATCAGTTCAGGCACGGGAACCTCGTTTTCTTGGATGGAGGATGACTGTCAGGAACGCCGGAGCGCATTGGGCACGAGTGCCAGCACCATCAGGATGTTCAGCATCGCTGCCCCGCACAGGATAGCCAGCGTCGCCTGCGTGCCGAAGCTGTCCAGCAGCCAGGCGCCGAGAAAGGGCGAGGCTGCCTGCGCGATGAGGGTCGGCATGGCGATGCGGCCCATCAGCACGGCGTAGCCCTCCTTGCCGAACAGGGCCAAGGGCACCGTGTCGCGGGCGATGGAGCGGACGCCACTGCCCATGCCGTACATGACGATGCCTGCGGCCACGACGCCGGGCGCACCCACCAGCATGCCCAGGCCGACCGCCACCAGCACCGCGGACGCGACCAGGCTCCAGATGGGATGCGCCTTCTTGCCGAACAGCATCTCCAGCACGCGGGCGCCGACCTGCGCCGGGCCGATCAGCGTGCCCAAGGCGACGGCCGCCGCCAGCGCCAGCCCTTGCGACTGCAGCAGTGTCAGCAGGTGGACGGAGATGACGGTCATGATGACCGCCGCCAGGGTGAACCCCGCTGCCAGCACGACGAAGGCGTAGCGCTGGCCCGCCTGCACATGGCCTGGCGCCACGGCAGCCTTGGCGGCCGTGGGTGCCGCAGCGGGCTTGGCCAACTCGCGCGGCACGCCGAACAGGTAGAGCGGCAGCACCACGGCGAGGTGGATGGCGGCGTAGGTCAGGCAGGCGCCGCGCCAGCCCAGGTGGTCAACCAGGAAGGCACTGAGCGGCCAGCAGACCGTGCTGGCGAAGCCGCCGAACAGGGTGACGTGGGTGATGGCCGAGCGCGCCTGCTCGCCACAGAGACGCCCCAGCGTCGAGAATGCCGGGTCGTAGAGCCCGGCCCCCATGGCCAGCCCGAGCACCACCCAGGCGACTACGAACACCGGCAGGCTCGGCGCCAGCCCGAGCAGCAGCAGGCCCGCGGAGAGCAGGACGGCGCTGGCGGCGAGCACGGGGCGGCCGCCGTGCCGGTGAATCAGGTGGCCGATGCGCGGCGAAGCCAAGCCGGACACCAGCATGCCAATAGACAGGGCGCCCATGATCCAGGTGAGCGGCCAGCCGGTGTCCGCGGCAATCGGTCCGGCCAGGACGGCTAGCAGGTAGTAGGAGGAACCCCAGGCAAGGATTTGGCCGACGCCGATGGCCGAGACGACCGTCAGCCGGTTGCGGCCTGCTGCCGCACCGGCAAGGGCGCTTCCCGGTGTCGTGGCCTGGCTCATTCGGCGGGCTCGGACGGTACGGTCGCCCGCGCGGTGTTGGTCCCGCAGCACGTCGTTTCCTTGACCAGCTCCTGCTCCGGCCGCGAGGAGCAGCAGGCGACCGGGGGTGCCGCGGGAGCGCAGCAAGAGGACACCACGTCGGCGGCGCCGGGCAGCACGCGGCTCGAGCTGCAGACGCCGGTCTCCGGCAGATCGAGCTCGACACGGCGCGCGGCCTCGAGGTCGCCCGCGAGGAAGGCGGCGATGGAGCGCACCTGCTCGTGGCCGGTGGCCAGCAGGAAGGTGGGCGCCCGCCCGTAGCTGGCCATCCCGGCAAGGAAAAGCCCGCTGTCCGGCTGCTGGAGCTCGAAGGCGCCGTGCGGCCGGACGGTGCCGCAGGAGTGCAGGTTGGGGTCGATCAGCGGCGCCAGCAGGCGGGGGCACTCCAGCGCCGGGTCCAGGTCCAGGCGGACCTCGCCAAGGATTCCGAGGTCGGGCCGTAGGCCGGTGGCGACCACCATCTCGTCCGCCGCCACCGTCCTGCCTTCGAGACCCTTGACCTGCAGGGAACCACCGGTGCCCCGGCGAACCTCATCCACCGCGAAGGGCGCGAGCAGCTCGACGGCACCGGCCTCCACGAGGCGCCGCAGCCGTTGGCCGAGGGCGCCGCGCTCCGGCAGCTGGTCGGCGGCGCCACCGCCGTAGGCCCGCGTCAGGTCGGCGCCGCGGGCCGCCCACAGGACAGCCGTGCCCGGCGCCTGTTCGGCCAGGCGGGCGAGGTCGATGAGGGTGCCAACGGCCGAGTGGCCCGACCCGACGACGAGGACGCGCTTGCCCGCGTAGCGGCCGTGGTCGGCGCCCAGCACGTCCGGCATGCCGTGGCGGATTCGCTCGGCGGCCTCGCGTTCGCCCACGGCGGGCATACCGGAGGCACCGGCCGGGCTGGGACTGCCCCAGGTGCCGGTGGCCACTATGACGGCGCGAGCGAGGAGGCGGCCCTCGCGTCCGTCGGCCTGGAACCTGACCTCGAAGGGCTGGTCCTCGCGCCCGGCGTCGCGGACCTTGCCCACGCGTTGCCGGACGACGCCGGTCACCCGCGTGTTCAGGCGCAGGCGGCCAGCGATCTCCGGCAGCGCGGCGAGCGGCGCCAGGTAGTCGTCGGCGAGTTCGCGTCCGGTCGGGAAGCCATCGGCGTCAGGCGCCATCCAGCAGTGCCGCTCCAGCAGGGCTTGGGCCGCCCGGTCGATGTTGTAGCGCCAGGGGGAGAACATGGGGACGTGGCCCCAGGCAAGCGGCGCCGTGCCGACCGAGGGACCGGCTTCCAGGATGACCGGCTCGAGGCCACGCTCCAGCAGATGCGCTGCGGCGGCGAGGCCGACCGGACCGCCGCCGATGATGGCGACAGGTAGCGATCCGAGGGCGGCGTGGCCCTCAGAGGCCCTGTTCTGAGGGCGCGGCGTGGCGGAGCAGCAAGACGTCATTTGACGTTCCCCTTGGGTATGCCTCGGTGGGCGATGTATGTGGGCAAGCCAACGGTCAGCATCGGCAGGCACCCTTGGCCTGGTCGCGGGCAGCAGCGGCGCGGTCGGTCTCGGTCAGGGCCGCCGTGGCGTCCATCCATGCCTCCAGGCCGACCTTGAAGGCGTCGCGGCCCCTGTCGGTCAGCGTGTAGACCTTGCGCTCGCGACCGGAGACGATTTCCGAAGCGGATGTCAGGTAGCCGCCCTGCTCGAACTCGCGCAGCGTCGGGTAGAGGGCACCCTCGGAGGGCGAGCAGCAGCCGTTGGTGGTCCGCTCGACGGCACGGGCGATGTCGTAGCCGTGCGCCGGGCCGTCGTGCAGCACCTGGAGGACGAAGAAACGGCTGAGCGCCATCTTGATGGTCCCGGCCCAGTAGGCCCGGTCCGTGAAGTCCGGGGAAGGGCGGGCGACGGCGCGGAGGGTGGGTTCCTTCGACATGTCGGAACCCTATGCCTTGGAGGGCGAGGTATCAAGGCTACATTGGACAGTGATGGGCGACTCTGGCGCCTGGGATGGCGCGAGACACCGCTGAATCAGTCCTATACCTTGCACGCCCGTTACCGCCTGCGCCCGGAGTGGGGCTGCGGGGGAAGCCTCGCGGATGTCGTTTCAAGCCTTGGGGCGCACTAGGTTATCCGGCAACAGGAGCGGTAGATGACGGAAGCCCAGCGCAAGACCTTCGAGATCATGGCGAGGCGGTACACCGAGGTGAACACGACCACCCGTGCCGTTGCCCGTGAAGCGCTGGTCCGCGAGGGCATCCGGACGGCCGATGGTCGTCTTGCCCCCGAATACGGTGGCCCGGCGCCGAAGAAGCCGTCGAAGAAGCCAACCGCAGCTCGTAGTTGAGTCGCTACGCCACTTCCTTCGTATTGGGCTACCACGACTGCGATGAGAAGGTGGGCAGGAAGGCCCTTGCAGGTGAGGTGAACCTGCTGCGGAGTGAGAAAGATTATGATTGGCTCGGCCCCGGTGTTTACTTCTGGGAGGGCGATCCCGGACGCGCACTGGAGTGGGCCGAGGACAAGGTCGCCCGTGGCGATTACAAGAAGCCCTTTGTTCTGGGTGCCGTCATCGACCTGGGCAACTGCTTGGACCTTCTGGTCCGCGAGAACCTCAATCTCCTGAGAAACGCCTATGACAGTCTGGTGGCCACGCGGGAGAAGAGCGGGCAGGCGCTGCCTCGTAATAGGGATGTCAGGGGCAGCACGACCAACGACAAGCTGCTCCGCAACCTGGACTGCGCCGTGATCCGCCGCCTCCATGCCATCTTGGAGGAGGATTACGATCTGCCTGCCGGAAGCGAGAAGCCGGGCCCGTTCGACACCGTCCGCGGTCTCCTCACCGAAGGCGAGCCCGTCTACCCGGACGGAGGCTTTTACTTGAAGACCCATACCCAGATTGCCGTCTGCAATTCCGCCTGCATCAAGGGCCTGTTCCTGCCGCGTTGACTGCTACCTTCAAGGTGCGTTCGCCTGAGAGCCGGGCCGAATCGGAATCCGTGGATGACCGAGGGGTGGTGTGGAGGTGCAGTCGCCGCTTGCCAGCCAGACGACCCGCCAATCAGGTCGCGCCAGGCTAGGCCGGATCCTTGCGGTTACCCTTGCTCACGATGAGCATGTCGTTGTCCGGCAATGGTCGCTGCAGCTCGCGGGCGATCCCCCACGGCGCCTGCAGCCAAGTGTCTATCTCGTCCGGTGTCGTCAGCATCACCGGCATCGCCTTGAGGTGGATGGCGCCCTGGGATGTCGCCCAGCAACTCCAGAGGCCACTGCCGGATGCCGACATGCTCATTGTGTCGAGGGGGAACCGGGCGGATCCGGCGCCCGGATAGGCCGCACCGCACGCATCGGTCACCGATGCCTGGGTTCACTGCCCCACGCTGTTGAAGAGGCGCGAGCGAGGAGCACGAGCCGAGTACGAGGTCGTACCCTCCGGAAGCAGAAGGTGGCCCAGACTGGACCATGTGAAGACTTGCCCGTCGCGCACGTGTTCATTGAAAGCGCCAAAGCTGCCCCCCATCTCCATTGCTTGGGCTGAGCCGTTGGAAGGTGTAGATGCTGGACGTGATTGGGTCCCTCATGAAGGGCGAGGACAAGTATCCTCGGGCCTTCGCCGCTGCGAACGAGTTTTGGAGCGAGATCTTCGTGGTGCAGCGGGATGGTGACGACGCCACTTTGCAGGCGGCGATAGACGGCTCGCAGACAAGCTTTGAATGGCGCATGTCAGACGTCGGCGTCTCCCGCCCCTCTGCGAAGTCCATCATGGCCGTGACCGCGATTGGCGCGCTCTATCGGGACGGCTTCGAGGATGAGGAGTTTGCCAAGCGGGTCATTCGTTCCTTCGTGGCGAGCTCGAGGTTAAGCTTGGAGGTGAAGGCGTCCGCTAGGGATACGATGACGATGTACTCGCTTGATTGAGGGTGTGACCCTCGTCATCGGAGCCGAAGGCGCAAGCGTCTCGACTCGTTAGCGGCGGTGAACTTCCACAGCGGCAAAGCGTCCGCTGTCCCGTAGCAAGCTGGCGCCCGGGAAGCCTACCTCGAACGGCGCCATAACGGGGTTGGAGCGGTGCAGCCGGGCCAGATCGCCTCCGGCAACCGCAGCAACTGCGTGAGACCGCTACAGTCCTTCGCCGCCACGCCGAGTGGCACGGCGCCAAACTCGTCCTTTGGCCGCGCCACCCACCGACGGCTCGCCGTGAGGTGGCTCGCCACCATCCACACCGCGGCGGCGAGGGTGGCCGGGACCTCCCGGAGCTCGGCCTGCTTCGTACCTGGCAGGCGGACCAGTCGACCGGCGACGAGATCGTGCAGGACGGGATGGTCACGCCGCCAGACAAGGGCCTCGTCGGAGGTCAGGAAATCAGCGCTCGGGCGAGGCTGCCTTCTGAAGGAAGGCATCCGCACCACCCGCGACGAACCCCTGGCCATGCTGGGCAAGCCAGCGGTTGAAGTCGGCACCTGCCTCGGCCCTGAGCGCCCGCTGTCGGTCCTCGCGCCTATGGACGAGTTCCTCGTCGAGCAAGTTGGCCACGGTGCGTGCGGCGTATGGCCTGCCATCGGGACCATGATGGCCACGCTCGGCCAGCATCTCGGCGACGGCGCCAAGGTCACGGTCCAGGTCTTCGGAGGCGAGGCGCCGGGCCTCGGCTTGGATGGCTGGGTCACTTGGGTAGGGCGGCATGGGCGGTCCTCCTGCGGACCGAGCCTAGCCCCGGTGCCATGAGCCCTGGCAAGCGGCAATGAACCTCCTATGCTGCCCGGACGTTTCGATGCCAGGGGCAAGGGAGCGACCGATGGGGCTGGCAACCTACACACTGAAGATGGCGGCTGTGTCAGCGCTAGCCGCTGCGATTCTGGTCTTCGGCGGTGAGCCAATGCCTGCTGGCTGGCTGGACGGCATCGTGGATCCGGGCGCCACCGTGGGGCAGGCCGCGACCGTGGTGGTGTTCACGGTGGCCGGGTCGGCGGCGACGGCGGGCGGAATAGCCGGGCTGTTGTGGCTCGCCTGGGCGTACTGGCGCGAGTAGCGGGCCGGGCTGCGGCAGCGAAGATGGGACGAGGTGCAGTCACCACATGATTGAGGTGGCGCGTCAGGTTGTCCGGAGAACCTCAGGAACCGGGTTGCCGGTGCCATCTGTGCAACCCAAGGGATCCTGGCCACGTTCTGATGACGGTGCGACTAGGCGCTAAGACAAGAGGTGCCCCTACCTGGATGGTCAGATCCAGGTAGGGGTGCCTTCTTGCGTTCAGTCTGCGGCTACAGTCTGGATTTCAGGCGGGAAGGCCCGCCTTAGGTATTATAAACGGCGCACGCGCTCGCATGGCCATCATCTCCTTGCTCCGGTTGCGACGTGGGAAACGCCGGGCGGCGTCCCGCTGACAGACCGGTACGACTAGGCGACCGGGTCTGTTCCTCGGGCTCGGGGCTCAACAGGAAGTATGTCCCCCTGGAGTCGGAGCCGAATAGGTGGCCATTGCTGGCCAGAATTGATGCCAGTCGATTCATGGGGCGTTGCTCCGCACCCAGGAGACCGTCCGCCAGTACGACCTTGAGGAGCTCCGTCCGGTGTGTCGGGCCGCCTTCTGCAAGGATGGCGGCGACCCGATCTCGCACGCGGCTGTTCTTGCTGTCAGGCTTGCTCTTGGGCGACACCGACGATGGCGGCACAATGTGGTCGCGCCTGCGCTCGAGGTACGCTTGCAGCCGCAATAGGGTGCGGAGCCCCTCCATAACTCGTGCCTGTCGGGCATCCAGGACCGCAATCGCCGCAATGCATGCCACATCGTTACCGTCGTTGCGGATGCGTGCCTTCTCAAGCCACGCCGTCGCCTTCGCCCGCGCTGCAGCCAGTTGCTCCATCTCGAGCTCGACCACTTCATAAGCAAACGTCGAGATGCCCTCGGCGAACAGCGGGGGGACGCTGGCGAGCAGGGCGTCGAGTTCATTGGCGATCACGGCGCCGGGTTCAGAGCTGCTTCCCATAACGCAAGGTAAACGGGAGACTCTGGCGCAGGTTGCAGCGCGCGCAGGGTGAATCCTGTCGTTTTCCTTGGGCGGAAGGCCAGCGCCGGGTGACTCTGCTTGCGCAGGGTCTCGCCGCGTTTCGGCAAGCAAAAAGGGCGCGAGGATTCCGCGCCCTTTGTCAATGAAAGCAACGGGTTAGGAGAGCGCCAGTCTACTGAATGGCGCCGGAGTCTCCCGTTTGGTGCGCGCCTATAATCAGGCGTCCACCGCCTCCAGCTCCAGCCGCGCGGCATTCTCCTGGATGAAGCGGAAGCGCAGTTCGGGCTTGCGGCCCATCAGCGCCTCGATCAGCTCGGAGGTGGCGGCGCGCTCCTCGGGCGGCAGCACCACGCGCAGCAAAGTGCGCTTGCGCGGGTCCATGGTGGTTTCCTTGAGGGAGGCGGGCGGCATCTCCCCCAGGCCCTTGAAGCGGCTGACCTCGACGCGCTGGTTCGGCTTGAAGGCCTTCTTCAGCAGCTTCTCGCGCTCCGCGTCGTCCATGGCATAGACCGTCTTGCCGGCGGTGGCGAGGCGGTAGAGCGGCGGCTGGGCCAGATAGACGCGGCCCTGCCGCACCAGCTCTGGCAGCTCCTTGTAGAAGAAGGTCATCAGCAGGGCGGCGATGTGGGCGCCGTCCACGTCGGCATCCGTCATGATGACGACGCGGCCATAGCGCAGCCGCGCGATGTCGAACTTGTCGCCGGCGCCGCAGCCCAGCGCCTCGATCAGGTCCTTCAGCTCCTGGTTCTGCCGCAGCTTGTCGGCGCTGGCGGAGGCGACGTTCAGGATCTTGCCGCGCAGCGGCAGCACGGCCTGCGTCTCGCGGTCGCGCGCCTGCTTGGCGGAGCCGCCGGCGGAATCGCCCTCCACCAGGAACAGCTCGGTGCCCTCGGCCGCCTCGCGGGCGCAGTCGGCCAGCTTGCCGGGCAGGCGCAGGCGGCGCGTGGCGCTCTTGCGCGGTGTGTCCTTCTGCTCGCGGCGGCGGAGGCGGTCCTCGGCGCGCTCGATCGCCCAGGTCAGCAGGTTGCCGGCGGTGGCGGGATCGCCCGCCAGCCAATGGTCGAAATGGTCGCGCAGGCCCTGCTCGACGAGCTTCGCGGCTTCCGGGCTGGTCAGCCTGTCCTTGGTCTGGCCCTGGAACTGCGGCTCGCGGATGAACACCGAAAGCATCCCCGCCAGGCCGCCGAACAGGTCCTCGGCCGTGACATTGGCCGCTCGCTTCTCCTTGCGCAGCTCGCCATAGGCGCGCAGGCCCTTGACCAGCGCGTTGCGCAGCCCCGCCTCATGCGTGCCGCCCAGCGGCGTCGGGATGGTGTTGGCGTAGGTGTTGAGGAAGCCCTCGCCCTGCTCCAGCCAGCTCACCGCCCATTCGGCGCGGCCGGCGCCCTGGGGAAAGGTCGCCTCGCCGGCCCAGGGGGCGGGGATGACGGGGGTGCGGCCTTCCAGCGCGGCGGCCAGGAAGTCCGACAGGCCGCCCGGGAAGTGCAGCGTGGCCTGGGAGGGCGTCTCGGCTTCCTGGCCTTTCGGCACCAGCGCCGGATCGCAGCTCCAGCGGATCTCGACGCCGCGGAACAGGTAGGCCTTGGACCGGCACAGCCGGAACAGCCGCGCGGCCTGGAACTGCAGCGGCCCGAAGATCTCGGGGTCGGGCTTGAAGCGGATGGTGGTGCCGCGCCGGTTGTGCACGGCCCCCGCGTTCTTCAGCCTGGCGAGCGGCTTGCCGCGCGCATAGGCCTGGGTGAAGAGCGTGCGGTCGCGCGCCACCTCCACCTCCAGCCGCTCCGCCAGGGCGTTTACCACCGAGGAGCCGACGCCGTGCAGGCCGCCCGAGGTGTCATAGGCCTTGCCCGAGAACTTGCCCCCCGAATGGAGGGTAGTGAGGATCACCTCCAGCGCCGAAAGCTTGGGGAATTTCGGGTGCGGGTCGGTCGGGATGCCGCGCCCGTTGTCGCGCACGGTGAGCCAGTTGCCCTGTTCCAGCGTCACCTCGATGCGGTCCGCATGGCCGGCCACCGCCTCGTCCATGGCGTTGTCCAGCACCTCGGCCGCGAGGTGGTGCAGCGCGTTCTCGTCGGTGCCGCCGATATACATGCCGGGGCGCCGGCGGACGGGCTCGAGCCCCTCCAGCACCTCGATGTCCTTGGCGGAATAGGAAGCCGCCGCCGTGGCCTTGGCGCCACGGCCGCCGAAGAGATCGTTCATGTCTTGTTCACACCCTCAGCCCGCAAACTAGCCAAGGGAGGGGGTGCGCCGCAACCCTTCCTCACGACCCGAGGGGCCGGAAAGGCGCGGGCCGGCGGGGCTGGGAGAGCCGGCTCCCCCAGCCTTTCCAGTTACTTCTCCTCGAGATGGGCCTCGAGCATCCACAGCTTCTTGTCGAGGTCGCGGGACAGGCCGGTCAGCAGGTCGGCCGTGTCGGCATCGCCCGCCTCGTCCGTGCTGTCGATGCCCTCGCGCACCGAGCGCGCCAGGCTGGCGAAGCGGTCCGCCAGCTCCTTCACATGGTCCAGCGTATAGACGGTGGCCTGCGAATAGGCGGGCAGGCGGCTCTTCTCGGCCACGATCTGGCTGGTGCCATCCGGGGTGCCGCCGATCTGCACCAGGCGCTCGGCCACCTCGTCGGCGGTCGCGAACAGCTCGTTGTAGAAGGTCTCCAGCATCCCGTGCAGGCCGATGAAGTTCGGCCCCCGCATCGTCCAGTGCGCCATGCGGACGGAGTTGGTCAGGTCGATCATGTCGGTGAGCGTGCCGTTCAGCACGGTGACGGACACCTTCTTGGTGTTCTCGCCAAGGTCGTTGCGGGTGTTGCGCAGGGCCATTCTCAGTCCTCCTGATTCGGCGAAAGTAATGCTGACGCTTAGGATGGGGTTTCCCCTCCCGTTTGCCACCTCCCCGCGCGTCCTCACAGGGTATGGTGGATGTAGCGCGCGCTTCCGGGGCCGGTTTCACCGTGGTGCAGCGCGGCGGCGCGGGCGATGGCGGCGCGGTCGGCGGATTGAAGCCGGTCGTGCTCGCGCAGGTGCTCGGTCCAGCTTTCCACGGACCAGACCTCCATCCAGAGCTCGGGATGCGCCACATCCTCGTAGAGCCGCCAGGACAGCGCGCCGCTGCGCAGCCGGGCGCGGCGCAGATCGGCCATGGCGGCGAGGAAGGCGGCGCGGTCGGCGGGGTCGATGCGGTAGCGGACCATCTCCAGCACCTGGCCGCGGTCCTGCGCCAACAGGGGCGCCAGCTCGGCGGCGGGCGCCTCGGGCTGCGGCATGGCGGGGGCGGGGGCCTCGGCGGGGCCGGGCTGGCTGAGCCGCCAGCGGCGCGCCACCAGCGCCGCCACCGCGCCACAGGCGCCGAAGCCGCCGAGCGCCCAGCCCACCCCCGCCACGGTGCCGACCCAGCCCGCCAGTGCCGAGCCGAAGGCCAGAGCGCCGAAGAAGGAAAGCTGATAGATGCCGATGGCGCGCGCCCGCACCCAGGCCGGCGAGGCAAGCTGCGCCGATGCCTGGAGGGTGCTGGCCGCGCCGATCCAGGCCGCGCCGTAGATCACCATGCCCACTCCGGCCGCGGCCCAGTGCGGCACCAGCCCCAGCAGCAGCAGCGCGCCCGAGGCGAGGAGCGAGGCCGCCACGATCAGCCCGTTCCGGTCCAGCAGCGCGCGGGCACGCGGCAGCAGCAGCCCGCCGCCCACGGCGCCCACCCCCATGGCGGCCAGCAGCAGGCCGAAGGCTTCCGGCCCCAGCCCCAGCCCCTGGCGCACCAGCAGCGGCAGCAGACCCCACATGGCGGCGCCGAAGAAGAAGAAGACCACCGCCCGCAGGATGATGACCCGCAAAGCCGGCGAGGCGCCGACGAAGCGCACGCCCGCGCGCATGGCGGACAGGAAGTGCTCCTTCGGCAGCCGCGTGGCGGGCGCTTCCCGCCGCCAGAGCACCAGCGCCACAATCAGCACCAGAAAGCAGGCGGCGTTGAAGGCGAAGGCCGCCTGGGTGCCGGCGAGGCCGATGATGAAGCCGCCCAGCGCCGGCCCCACGGCGCGCGACAGGTTGAAGCCGATGCCGTTGAGCACGATGGCCTGGGTGAGGTCGGCGCGCGGCACCAGCTCCGGCGTGGTGGCGGCCCAGGCGGGAAAGTTCATGGCGCTGCCGGCGCCGATGGCGAAGGTCAGCGCCAGCAGCCCCCACGGCCCCAGCGCTCCCGCCGCCGTCAGCAGGCAGAGGATGAGGCCCATCAGGCACATCCAGGCCTGCGCGAAGATCAGGTAGCGGCGGCGGTCCACGATGTCGGCCATGGCGCCGGCCGGCAGGGCCAGCAGGAAGACCGGCAGCATGGAGGCCGCCTGCACCAGGCTGACCATGATCGGCGAGGGGTCGAGGCTGGTCATCAGCCAGCCGGCGCCGGTGTTCTGCACCCACATGCCGGTGTTGCTGGCCAGGTTGGCCAGCCAGAGCAGGCGGAAGGCGGGGTGGCGGAGCGGCGAGAAGGCGGAAGGGGGAGAGGGATTCGGCATGGTGGCGGGCAAGGTGCCGGAAACCGCCCCCTCCCGGCATGACCCTTTCGTCATCTCGCCGCGGCGCCCGCCCTCAGGCGAAGTCCCGCTCGCGCTGGCGCACCAGGGCGGTGACGGTGGCGTTGACCGGCGCCTCCCGCCCGGCCAGCGCCGCCTCGCGCGGGATGGCGCCGTTGATGGCGTCGATCTCGCTGCGGCGGCGGGCCATGTGGTCGAGCAGCAGGGAAGGGCGGGCACCGGGGATCTTGCGGCCGAAGGCGGTGATGTGCGCCACCGGGTCCTCGACCGAGAGCCTCACCCCGCGCGCCTTCGCCACCTCCCACGCCTCCATGCCGCAGGCGCGGGCCAGGGGCCAGAGGTCGGGGTCGTCCATGACCTGCCCGATGGTCAGGCCGGTGAGGGCGCAGGGGCCGGAGAAGGTGACGTTGCAGATCAGCTTCTCCCAGGTCAGCGCCTGGATGTCGTCGCAGGCCTCGGCGCGGAAGCCGGCGCCCCGCCACAGCGCGGCGATGGCGGCGAGGCGCGGTGTCGCCGGCCCGTCCAGCTCGCCGATCCGCACCACCTCCATGCCGTTGTGGTGGGCATGGCCCGGCCCGCGCAGCGAGGCGCCGAAGCCGCCCGCGATCCCCGCCACCACGCGCTCCCGGCCCAGCGCGGCGGCCAGCACGGCGCTGCTGCCAAGGCCGTTCTGGATGGTGAGCACCGTGGTTCCGGGGCCCAGCAGGGGCGGGATGGCGCGGGCGGCCTCCGCCACGTCCCGCGCCTTGGTGGCCAGCACCACCAGGTCCACCGGCGCCTGCCCCTCGGTGCTGGTCGCGGCCGTCAGGCGCACGGTGCGGTCGCCCGAGGCGCCCTCCAGCCGCAGCCCGTCTCGGTTCATCGCCGCGACATGCGCCTCCCAGGCGTCGATGGCCAGGACCTCATGGCCGGCGGCGGCGAACAGCCCGGCATAGACCGAGCCCATGGCGCCGCAGCCCAGGATGGCGATTCGTGACATGCGTTTCCCTCCATGCACGGCGCTTCCTGCCGCGCCGGGGAGATGGTCCGGCCGCGCGGGCGCCTTCAGCCAGGCAGCCTCCCCCGCATCAGCGCCGCCACGCAAGCCTCGAAGCCCTCGAGATCCCGCCAGCGGCTGGCCTCCGGCACCTCGCGCGCCACCAGGACGCCGCCGGCGGCGGCGATGCCGCCATCGATCATCAGGTTGTCGTGGCAGCCGAAATCCTCGAGCGCGAGGCCCTCCGAATCGGCCCAGCCGCCCTCGGCCCCAGGCCGCAGCCCGGCGCCCAGGAAGTGGCGGGTGCGCTGGAGGAAGCCCTGCCCGCTGTTGCTGTAGCCCGCCACTGGCCGCCCCAGCGCCCGCATGAAGCCGAGCTCGTAGAGGGTGCCCGCATCGGCCGAGGGGCCGCGGAAGGGGGTGAGGTTGGCCACCAGTGCGTCGCAGGCGCGGATATGCGCCTCGTTGCGGAGGTAGATCTCGAGCCAGCGCTCGGTGGCCGCATCGGCGGCGGCGCTCTCGATGGGATCGGTGGGAAACACGCCGATGGCGCCGTGGCGGGCGCAGATGGCCTTCTTGGCGGCCGCCATGGCCGCGGCATCGGGGAGGAAGACGTCGGGTCCGGCGAGGTAGATGCGCATGGCGCGCAATCTGCCCCGCCGGGCGGGCGCTGGCCAGGAGGAGCGCTGGCCAGCAGGGCTCAGGCGGCGCCCCGTTCCCCCGTGGAAAGGGCGCGCAGGTCGTCCACGAAGCGGTCGCGCCAGCGTTCCAGGCTGTTGTGGCGCATCACCCGCAGCATGGCGGCGTGGCGCTCGCGGCGCTCCTCCAGCGGCATGGCCAGCGCCCGGGCCAGGGCGGCGGCGACGCCCGCCTCGTCATGCGGGTTGACCAGCAGGGCGGCGTCCAGCTCGCGCGCCGCGCCGGCGAATTGCGAGAGCACCAGCGCGCCCGGATCGGCCGGATCCTGCGCCGCGACGTATTCCTTGGCCACGAGGTTCATGCCGTCGCGCAGCGGCGTCACCAGCCCGACCCGCGCGGCGGCGTAGAGCGGCATCAGCGCGCGGCGGGGGAAGGAGCGGTTGAGGTAGCGCAGCGGCATCCAGTCCAGGTCGGCGAAGCGGCCATTGATGCGGCCGGCCTCCCCCTCCAGCTCCCGCCGGATGGCCTGGTAGGCCTCCACATCCGTGCGCGAGGGCGGCGCGATCTGGAGGTATTCCACCCGCCGGTGCCATTCGGAGTGCCTGGCCAGGAAGCGCTCATAGGCGGCGAAGCGCTGGCGCAGACCCTTGGAATAGTCCAGCCGCTCCACGCTCATCATCAGGGCGCGGCCGGCGAGGCCGGAGCGCAGGGCGGCGAGCTGCGGCTCGCCCGCGCCGGCCACCGCCTCGGCCCGCAGCGCATCGACATCGACGCCGATCGGGTAGACCCCGGTGCGGACCAGCCGGCCCTCGACGGAGACCGCGCCGCCCTCCAGCGCCGTCCCGCCCAGCTCGCGGCAGGCATAGTCGGCGAAGGCGGTGCGGTCGCCCTCCGTCTGGAAGCCGATCAGGTCGTACTGGCAAAGGGCGCGCACCAGCTCGGCATGCACCGGCACCGTCATCAGCACGGATGGCGCCGCGAAGGGGGTGTGCAGGAAGATGCCGATGCGGTTTTGCAGGCCGAGGTCCCGCAGCGCCCCGGCCAGGCAGAGCAGGTGGAAGTCATGCGCCCAGATGACGTCGTCCGGCGCCACAAGGTCGGCGAGGTGACGGGCGAAATGGGCGTTGACGCGGCGGTAGCCCTCGAATTCCTGCCAGTCGAACCGGGCGAGGCCGGTCTGGTGGTGCAGGATCGGCCAGAGCGTGCCGTTGGCGAAGCCGCGGTAGTAGTCGTCGTAGTCCCGCTGCGTCAGGTCGGTGGTGTAGAGCGTGACGGGGCCGCTGCGCGCCACGGCGGGGGGCAGGCCCGGCGGCAGGCTCTCGGGCGGCACCACGTCCGGCACCGTCTGGCCGGACCAGCCGAACCACAGGCCGCCCGTGTGGCGCAGCGCGTCCATCACGCCGGCCGCCAGGCCGCCCGCGGTGGCCTCGCCCTCGGTGATGGGGGCCACACGGTTGGAAACCACGACCAGTCGCGACATGCGCGCAACACCCCTTCACGCCGCCTCCGGCAGCTCCGGCAGGTTCCCGGAGTGCTGCTGGCGCAGCAATTCGCGATACGGGCCGTGGCGGCGGGCCAGCTCGGAGGGCGGTCCGTCCTCCACGATCCGGCCGTGATTCATCACGATGATTCTGTCGAAATTTTGCAGGGTCGAGAGGCGGTGCGCGATGGCGATGACGGTGCGGCCGCGCATCAGGCTGTCGAGCGCCGCCTGGATGGCCCGCTCGCTCTCGCTGTCCAGCGCCGAGGTGGCCTCGTCCAGCAGCAGGATGGGCGTGTCCTTCAGCAGCGCGCGGGCGATGGCCAGGCGCTGCCGCTGGCCGCCCGAGAGCTTCACGCCCCGGTTGCCCACCACCGTGCCGAACCCTTCCGGCAGGGCCTCGATGAAGGCGCGGCAATGTGCCATCCCGGCGGCGCGCAGCACCTCCTCCTCGGTCGCGCCGGGGCGGCCGTAGCGGATGTTCTCCAGCACGCTGCGGTGGAACAGGGCGGTGTCCTGCGGCACCACGGCAAGCGCCGTGTGCAGGCTCTCCAGCGTCACGTCGCGCAGATCCTGGCCGTCGATCAGCACGCGGCCCGAATCGGGGTCGTAGAAGCGTTGCAGCAGGGACAGCACGGTGGACTTGCCCGCGCCCGAGAAGCCCACCAGCCCGACCCGCTGGCCGGGCGGCACCACCAGGTCGAACGCCTCCAGCACGGCGCCGCGGCCGGGATAGGCGAAGCGCACCGCCTCGAACCGCACCTCGCCCGCGCCGGGGACGAGCGGCACGGCGCCGGGGCGGTCCTCCAGCGCGTGCGGCACCAGCAGGGCGCCGGTGGCCTCCTCCAGCCGGGCGAGCTGCTGGGTCAGCTCGACCAGCGCCACCGCGATGTCGCGCGTGCCGTGCAGGATGGTGAGCGAGAGGGTGGCCAGCAGCGCCACGTCCCCCACCGAGGCCTGGCCGCGCTGCCACAGCAGCAGCGCCGCCGCCAGCACGGCGCCCGCCATCAGCACGGTCAGCACGGCGTGGATCGTCCGCAGCTTCTCCATGTAGAGCAGGCTGCGCCGGTGCGCGCCGATCTCGGCGCCCACCGCCTCGGCGATCCGGGCGCGCTCGCGCAGCGTGGCGCCGAAGGCGCGCATGACGCCGATATTGCCCACCACATCCACCAGCTCGCCATCGATGGCGGCGGCGCTGCTGGCGTGCTGGCGGTGCAGCGACACGCCGCGCCGCGCCAGCCGGTGCATCAGCAGCCCGATGGCCAGCGCCACGACCGAGAGGACCAGCGCCAGCGGCAGGTGGATGATGCCGGTGAACAGGATGGCGCCGATCACGGCCGCGCTGGGCGGCACCACGTTCCAGGCCAGGGTGTTCTCCACCGTGAAGGCGGCCTGGGCGGTGGCGGAGACGCGGGCGGCGAGCGCCCCGGGCAATCGGTCGGCGAAGTAGCCGGGGGTGTGGCCGGCGAGATGGGCGAAGAGGTCGCGCCGGATGTCGCCGGTGACGGCGGTGAAGCTGCGCGCCGCCGCCCAGCCGCCGACGCGCCACAGCAGGTTGTCCGCCGCGATGATGGCGCAGAGCAGCAAGAAGGCTGGCCAGACGCGGCCGGCCGCCGCCTCCGGCCCCGCCGCCACGATGTCGATCAGGTGCTTCAGCCCGTATTGCGCCGAGATGGAGCACAGCACCGCCAGCAGCACGGCGCCGAACACCACCGCATGGCCAAGCGGCCGGCGCCGGGCATAGCGGAAGAGGAAACCGAAGGCGGAGGAAGATGGCGCGGGGGTTGCGGTCAAAGCAGCCTACTTTTCGCCATAATGGATTTGTACAAGCACGGTCGAAGTAAAGGCGCCGACCGGATTTTTCAATATCAACGGCCCTGCACTCAAATAAAACTTGTGATCTGCCTGAGAAAAGGGATCGCGTTCATGCGTATCGCGCAAATTTCGCCGCTGTTCGAGGCGGTTCCGCCGAAGTTGTATGGCGGGACGGAACGCGTTGTCTCCTCCCTGACCGAGGAGCTGGTGGCCATGGGCCACGACGTCACGCTCTTCGCCAGCGGCGACTCCGTGACCGCCGCCCGGCTCGCCGCGATGCGCGACCAGGCTCTGCGCCTCGACCCCACCGTGAAGGACTGGGTGGCGCACTACTACAAGATGGTCGAGCAGATCGCCCAGCGCGCCGGCGAGTTCGACATCATCCACTCCCATATCGACTATTTCCCGCTCGGGCTGCTGGACCGGCAGGCCACGCCGTTCCTCACCACCCTGCATGGTCGGCTCGACCTGCCGGAATTCAAGATGATCTACGAGACCTACGGGCACACGCCCTTCGTCTCGATCTCCGACAACCAGCGCCTGCCGATCCCCCGCCTGAACTGGGCGCGCACCGTGCTGCACGGCATGCCGGCCGACCGGCTGACGCCGCAGCCGGTGGAGCAGAAGTACTTCGCCTTTCTCGGCCGCGTCTCGCCGGAGAAGGGGCTGGACCGCGCCATCCGCATCGCCGCCCGCGCCGGCGTCAAGCTGAAGGTCGCCGCCAAGATCGACGACGCGGACCGCGCCTACTACAACCGCGAGATCTCGCCGCTGATGAACCAGCCGCATGTCGAGTATATCGGCGAGATCAATGACAGCCAGAAGCCGGAGTTCCTGTCCGGCGCCCATGCCCTGCTGTTCCCGATCGACTGGCCGGAGCCCTTCGGCCTGGTCATGATCGAGGCGATGGCCTGCGGCACGCCGGTCATCGCCATGCGCCGCGGCTCGGTGCCGGAGGTGCTGGAGAACGGGCTGACCGGCTTCATCATCGAGAACGAGGACGAGGCGGTGGCCGCCGTGCCGCGCATCGCGGAGCTGGACCGCGCGCGCATCCGCAGGCGGTTCGAGGAGCGCTTCACCGCCCGCCGCATGGCGGAGGACTACGTCTCCGTCTACCAGCAGCTGATCGAGGCGGCCAAGAAGCTGCGCCTGCGGGCGGTCAACGCCTGAGGCGGGACGCGGGGGACGGGCGTTCCCCCGCGCGGCTTCCTCCCGATCGGCCGGCGGGCGGTGCCCGCCGGCCTTTTCTCATCCTCCCCGCCGCATGGCCCGGACCAGGACCAGCACGGGAACCAGCCCCACCGCCACGATCAGCAGCGCCGCCGTGGAGGCTTCGGCCAGGCGCTCGTCGGATGCCAGGTTGTGCACGCGCACGGCCAGCGTATCGAGGTCGAAGGGCCGGACGATGAGGGTGGCGGGCAGCTCCTTCATCGTGTCCACAAACACCAGAACGGCCGCGGCGAGCAGCGCGCCGCGCGCCAGCGGCGCCTCCACCCGGCGGATGGCCGCGCCCGGGCCGCAGCCCAGCGTGCGCGCGGCCTGGAACAGGCTGGGCTTCAGCCGTGCCAGCCCGCTTTCCACCGCCGACTGCCCCACCGCCAGGAAGCGCACCAGATAGGCGAAGACCAGCGCCACCATGCTGCCCGAGAGCAGCAGCCCGGTGGAGACGCCGAATTGCGCCCGCATCCAGCCATCCAGCGCGTTGTCGGCCAGCCCGAAGGGCACCAGCGTGCCGACGGCGATGACCGAGCCCGGCACCGCGTAGCCCAGCCCCGCCACCCGGTTGGCGATGCCGGAAAGGCGGGAAGGGTAGAGCCGCAGCCCCCAGCCCAGCAGCGCCGCCAGCGCCACGCCGATCAGCGCCGTGGTGCCGGCCAGCAGCAGCGAGTTGCGGGCGAAGGGCAGATAGCGGTGGGGCGCCAGCGCGTCGCCCTGCTCCAGCATCAGCCAGAGCAGCCCGCCCGCCGGAATGGCGAAGCCCACCAGCACCGGCAGGGCGCAGAAGGCGGTGGCGGCCCAGGCCTTCATGCCGCGCAGCTCCACCGGGCGCAGCGGCGGCTGGCGGGTGGTGGTGGAGTGGAAGCGCCGGCCGCCGCGCGAGGCGTGCTCGGCCAGCAGCAGCAGCGCCACCACGCCCAGCAGGCAGGCGGCAAGCTGGCTGGCGGCGCCGCGATCCCCCATGCCGAACCAGGCCTCGTAGATGCCGGTGGTGAAGGTGCGGACGGCGAAGTAGTCCACCGTGCCGAAATCGGCCAGCGTCTCCATCAGCACGAGGCCGGTGCCGGCGGCGAGCGCCGGCCGCGCCAGGGGCAGCGCCACGCGCAGGAAGGCGCGGGGCAGCGAAAGCCCCAATGTGCGGGAAGCCTCGATCAGGCAGGTGCTCTGCTGCAGGAAGGCGGCGCGGCAGAGCAGGTACACGTAAGGGTAGAGCACGGCGGCCAGCATCAGCGCCGCGCCGGGCAGGCTGCGGATCTCGGGGAACCAGTACTCGCCCCAGCGCAGCCCGGTGGCGCCGCGGAGGGCGGTCTGCACCGGGCCCGCGCCATCCAGCAGCCAGGTGTAGAGATAGCCGCACACATAGGCCGGCATGGCCATCGGCAGCAGCAGCGCGATCTCCAGCGAGCGGCGGCCGGGGAAGCGGCAGGCCGTGACCAGCCAGGCGCAGGCCACCCCCGTGACCGCCGCCATCAGCGCCACCAGCGCGCCGAGCTGCAGCGAGTTGCCCAGATAGGGCAGCAGGCTGGTCCGCAGGATGTGGTGCCAGACCTGGCTTCCGCCGCCGCCGAAGATCGGGGCCACGGCATCGGCCAGCACCGCCAGAACCGGCAGCGCCACCAGCAGCGCCACCAGCCAGCCCGCGCGCGCCCAGGGCGGCACGCGGCCGCGGGATGGCTGCGGGGCCGGAGCGGCCGCTTGCGTGGCCGGACGGGAAGAGGGGAGGGTGGTGACTGACACGCGAATGCGACTGCCTTTCAGCCGCGATTAGCACCACTGCCCCTCCGGCGCAAAGCAAACCCGCCCCTCTTTTGGCGCCCCCTGGCGCTTCCGGGGCGGGTCCGTGGCCGCGCCCTATTCGGTGGCGCCGGCCTTGCGCGCTTCCCACTGCGCCACGGTGGTGCGGGGGATCTCCAGCCGGTCCCGCGTGCGGGTGTACCAGGCGCTGCCATGCATGCGGCCGAGAAGCTCGAGCTTCGGCGTGTCGATGTAGTACTTCTCGGGGTTCAGCACGCAATCGTCCCGGACGTGCAGGGCCAGCACCCGGCCCAGCACCAGCGTGTGGTGGCCGACGGGCACGAGCTGGAAGGTCTCGCACTCCATCGCCGCCGGGCTCTCCGCGATGCGCGGCGGCGCCACGCGCGTGCTGGCCGCCTTCTCCAGCCCCACCTCGTCCAGCTCGTCCACGCCGGGGGGGAAGTCGGTGGCGGTGGCGCTCATGGCCGGGCCCAGCGCCTCGTTCACCAGGCAGACGACGAACTGGCCGGTGGCGCGGATGTTGGCCAGCGTGTCCTTCACCGGCGCGTCCTTCTCCGGGCGCGGGCCGCAGGAGAAGCCCACCACCGGCGGCTTGTCGCCGAAGGCATTGAAGAAGGAATAGGGCGCGGCGTTCACCACGCCCGCTCCATCCTGCGTCACCACCCAGGCGATCGGGCGCGGCACGATGGTGGACACCATCAGCTTGTAGGCCTCGCGGGTCGGGATCGTCTCGAAATCGAACAGCATGCGGGATTGTTTCCGGAGAAAGGGAGGAGGGGCTGTCTCAGCCCACCTTGTGCGGGGCGGGCTCGCCGCGCAGCAGCACGGCGTCGAGGTTGTCGAGGCAGCGGAAGCCCATGGCATCCCGCGTCTCCACCGTGGCGCTGCCGAGATGCGGCAGCAGCACCAGGTTGGGCGTGGTGTGGTAGCCCTCGAAGATGTTCGGTTCGCCGTCGAACACATCGAGGCCGGCGGCGCGCAGGTGGCCCGATTGCAGCGCCGCGCAGAGCGCCGCGTCATCCACCGTGGTGCCGCGCCCGGTGTTGACGACGATGGCGCCCCGCCGCAGCAGGGCGATGCGCCGCGCATCCAGCCAGTGCCGCGTGGCCGCGCCGCCGGGGATGTGCATGGAGAGCACGTCGATGGCGCCGAGGAACGCCGTGTCGTCGGCGTGGTAGGTGGCGCCCTGCTCCTCCGCCTCGGGCAGGCGGTTGCGGTTGCGGTAGTGGATCTCCATCCCGAAGCCGCGCGCCATCCGCGCCAGCGCCTGGCCGATCCGGCCCATGCCGAGGATGCCGAGGCGCTTGTTCTCCAGCGTCACGCCCATGAGCTGGGTGGGCGCCCAGCCGGTCCAGCCACGGGCGCGCACCAGCCGCTCCGCCTCGCCGCCGCGCCGGGCGGCGGTCAGGATCAGCAGCATGGCGATCTCGGCCGTGGCCACGCTCAGCACGTCCGGCGTGTTGGTCACGGTGATGCCGCGCGCCGCCGCCGCCGCCAGGTCGATATGGTCGGTGCCGACGCTGAAGGTGGCGATGACCTTCACGCTGTCCGGCAGGGCCGCGATGCTCTCGGCCTTCATCGGGTCGCCGGCGGCGCAGAGGATGCCCGCCGCGCCTCCCTCCGCCGCCGCCCCGGCGATCTGCGCGCCCGTCATCGGCACGTCGGCGGGGTTGGGGATGGTGATGTAGTCCCGCTGCGCCCGCGCCTCGACGGCGTCCGGAAAGCGGCGGGTCAGCAGGAGGGCGGGCTTGCTCATGCGGATCAGCTCCAGATCGGGTCGATGGGCGGGCGGCCGCCGAGCACGGCCGCGATGTTGTCGAGGCAGCGGTGGCCCATGGCGTCGCGCGTTTCCACCGTGCCGCTGCCGACATGCGGCGACAGCGCCACGTTGGGCAGCTCGATGAAGCGGCGGTCGAAGCGCGGCTCGCCCTCGAACACGTCGAGGCCGGCGGCGGCGATGTGGCCGTCGCGCAGCAGCGCGATCAGCGCCTCCTCGTCGATCAGCCCGCCGCGCGCGGCGTTCACCACCACCGCGCCGCGCGGCAGCAGGCGCAGCGTCTCGCCGTTCAGCACATGGCGGGTGGCGGGCGTCAGCGGCGAATGGAGCGAGAGGAACTGGCTCTGCCGCAGCAGGTCGTGCAGCGATGCCACGTAGTGCGCGCCTTCCTCCATGGCGGGCGGCAGCGGGGCCACGTCATGGTAGAGCACGCGCATGTCGAAGCCGCGCGCGCGCCGCGCGACCGCCCGCCCGATCCGCCCCATGCCGAGGATGCCGAGCGTCTTGTCCCAGACGCGCACGCCCAGGAAGTCGCCCATGCTGCGTGGCCCCCAGGCGTCTCGCCGCATCAGCGCATCGGCCTCCGGCAGGCGGCGGGCGGCGGAAAGCAGCAGGGAGAAGGCGAGGTCGGCGGTGCAGCCGGTCAGCACGTCCGGCGTGTTGGTGACGATGAGGCCGCGCGCCTTGGCCGCCGCCACGTCCACATGGTCGAACCCCACCGAGCAGGTGGCGGCCACCTTCACCTGGGGCGGGAGGGCGGCGATGTATTCGGCATCGAGCCGGAAGCCGGAGCTGAACAGCAGGGCCTCGGCGGCGTGGCCGCGCAGCAGGTCGAGCGATTCCTCGCGCCCGAAATCCCGCTCCACCGCGATGGCACCGTCATATTCCGCCGCCGCCCGGGCCGTGATGGCGGGCGGCATGCGCCGGACCGAGACGAGGCGATGGCGCGCTGCCGCGCTCTGTGCGGACATGGCTTCCTGAACTCCCGTGTTTTGCGGGTAGCTTAACCGCGTCCCCGGCCCTGGCCAGACCCCCCTTCCCAGGAATGCCCCACCCTGCCCGGAATGGCCGTCTTGCCAGGGGCGGGGGAAGGGTTCACCGTCCGCGCCCTTTCCTGTCGGGAGTGTGTGGACCATGGATCTGGGCCTGAGCGGGCGTCGCGCCCTGGTGATGGGGGCCTCGAAGGGCCTCGGCCGTTCGATCGCCGATGCGCTGGCGGCGGAGGGGGTGGCCGTCGCCGTCTCCGGCCGCAACCAGGAGAGCCTCGACCGCGTGGCGGCCGAGCTGCAGGCGCTCGGCGCGCCGAAGGCGGTCGGCATCCCGGCGGACGTGGCCGAGGGCGCGCAGATGGACCGCCTGGCCGATGCCGCCGTGGCGGCGCTGGGCGGCGTGGACATCCTGGTGCTGAACCATGGCGGCCCGCCGACCTGCTCGGCGCTGGAGATGAAGCAGGAGGACCTGGTCACCTGGTTCCAGCGCATCGTGCTCTCCCCCATCCGCATCGCCAACCGGCTGATCCCCGGCATGCGCGAGCGGAAGTGGGGCCGCATCCTGGCGGTGGGCTCCACCGGCATGGTGCAGCCGCTGCCCGGCCTGGCGCTGTCCAACACGCTGCGCGCCTCCATCGTCGGCTGGAACAAGACCCTCTCGGCCGAGCTGGCGGGCGAGGGCATCACCTGCAACATCCTGGCCCCCGGCGCCTTCGCGACCGACCGCACCGCCGAGACCCTGGCCGCCGCCGCCGCCAAGACGGGCAAGAGCATCGAGGCGCTGGTGGCCGAGCGTTCCGCCGCCATTCCCGCCGGCCGCTATGGCGAACCGCCGGAATTCGGGCCGATGGCCGCCTTCCTTGCCTCCGACAAGGCCGCCTACACCACGGGCCGCATCCACATCATCGATGGCGGGGCCGTCCGCTGTGTCTGAGATGGCCACCCGCCTGAACCTGGTGCCGGATGTCGAGCTGGCCGCCCGCATGTTCGACGAGCTGCGGGAAAGGAGCCGCGACGGCGAGGGCGTGACGCGCGAGGCCTATGGCCCCGGCGAGCGCATGGCCCACGCCCTCGCCCGGCGCGAGGCCGAGGCGCTGGGGCTGGAGGTGAGCGCCGACCCGGTCGGCAACCTCTACATGACCCTGCCCGGGCGCGACCGGGCGGCGCCGCGCGTGCTGCTCGGCAGCCATCTCGACTCCGTGCCCAATGGCGGCAACTACGATGGCGCGGCCGGCGTGCTGGCGGGCCTCGCCGCCGTCTCGGGCCTGAAGCGGGCGGGCTTCACGCCGGGGCGCGACATCGTGGTGATGGCGACGCGGGCGGAGGAGGCGGGGGCCTGGTTCCCCACCTCCTATCCCGGCAGCCGCGGCGCGCTGGGCCGGCTGAAGCCCGAGGAGCTGCAGGTGCGGCGCCAGGACAGCGGCCGCACGCTGGCCGAGCACATGCGCGAGGAAGGCTTCGACCCCGACTTCGCCGCGCGCGGCGAGCGCGTGCTGACGCCGGAGAACACCGCCGCCTTCCTGGAGCTGCATATCGAGCAGGGGCCGGTGCTGGACGCGGAGCGCATCCCCGTGGCCATCGTCACCGGCATCCCGGGCAGCCGGCGGCTGCGCCAGGGGCGGGTGCTCGGCGAGTACAACCATTCGGGCGGCACGCCGCGCCGCTACCGCCGCGACGCCGCCATCGCGCTGGCCGAGCTGGCGGTGGCGCTGGACGAGGAATGGGCGCTGCTGGAGGCGCGCGGCCACACCCTGGTCGTCACCTTCTGCACGCTCGCCACCACGGCGGAGGCGGGCTTCACCAAGATCCCCGGCGAGGCCACCTTCATGCTGGACGTGCGCAGCGTGAACCCGGCCAGCGTCGATGCCATCTTCGCGGCGCTCGCGCGCAAGGTGCCGGAGATCGAGGCGCGGCGTGGCGTGCGCTTCGATCTGGGGGCCGAGACCGGCTCGCTGGCCTCGCCCATGGATGCGGGCCTCCGCGCCGCCCTCGCCCGCGCGGCGGAAGCGGCAGGGGTGCGGCACCGCGAGATGGCCTCGGGCGGCGGGCATGACGCGGCGGCCTTCGGCGCGGCCGGCATCCCGGCCGCCATGCTGTTCGTGCGCAACCAGAATGGCAGCCACAATCCGCACGAGGCGATGCGGATGGAGGACTTCGCGGAAGCCTGCGCCGTGGTGACGCACTGGCTGGCCGAGGCCGCGGGCTGAAAGCGTGGGCCGGGAAGGCATCCCATCCCGGCCCACGCCTTCTCAGACGATGCTGACGGGCGCGCCGAAGGCCACGTTGTCCAGCCACAGGTCGGCGAGGCCGAACACGGGCGCTTCCTCCTCGCTGAAGATCACCGCGGCGAAGCCGAGCTGGTAGGTGCCGCTCTCCTCCACGGTGAAGTAGAGGTTGCTCCAGTCGCCGCCCGTTTCCGCGACCACGTAGATCTGGGCGTGGTCGTCATTCTGGAGCGAGATCAGGCCCAGGGTCTCGTAGCCGCCGGGTACGTCGTTCGCGAGCCAGAGATCGAAGGACACGGTCTGCCCCGCCTCGAGCTGCACCGTCGTCTTGACGGCGGAAGCCTCCAGATGGAGAGGCGCCGGCACGACGATCTCGGTGCCGCCCAGGAAGGCCGTCAGCCCCGCGAGATCGGCGCCCGGCACGAGGCCCGGAATGGCCGACATCAGCACTTCCCCGGCTGGAAGGTCGTTGGCGTCCATCACGGTGCCGAAGCTTTCCCAGCCCTGCAGCCCGTCCTCGAAGGTGAAGTCGATGCCCGGCGCCTCGTCCGTGCCGGCGATGGTGATGGCGATCTGCGTCTCGGTGCCGTCCGCCGCGCGGACGGTAACGGTGTCGGTCAGGCTGTCGCCTTCCTCCAGCGCCTGCACCTCGGGGCGGTCATGGCCGGCGAAGGTGTAGATCCAGTCGCCCTCGCGGGAGATGTAGAGGCTGCCATACGCGCTCTCCACGACATCCTCCTGGAAATAGGACTGGCAGCGGTCCGGGTCGTGGATGGTCAGCGTGCCGAAGGCGGTGGCGATGTCGTCCTCGACCACCGTGCCGGTGCTGAGGCCGCCGAAGGTGGGCGCCTCCGGCAGGTCGCTCACGCTGAGGGTGAAGGGGGTGACGACGGAAAGCCCGTGCCCGCCACGGTCCGTCGCCGTGACGTTGAGGCTGACGGTCGCGGCCTCCTCATGGTCGAGGGCGATCCCGTCCCGCAGCTTCAGCAGGTTGCCCACCACCTCGAAGCGGCCGTCATCCACGCTGAAGGCATGGGTGTCCCCCGCATCCGGGTCGATCGCGGCGAGGGTGCCGACCACCGCGCCGGCGGCGTTCTCCCACAGGTTGTGGCCGCTCAGGCGGATGTCGGAGGGCGAGTCGTTGCTGTCCAGCACCGGCAGGGTGAAGCTCCGCTCGGTGACGAGGCCATGCGAGTCGGTCGCCTTCACGCAGACGGTGATCTCCGCCTCCGCCTCGAAGTCGAGCGAGACGCCGTCCCGCAGCTTCAGCAGGTTGCCGTCCACCACCTCGAAGCGCGCATCCTCCGTGCTGAAGCACAGGCTGTCGCCGGCATCCGGGTCGGTGGCGGAAAGCCGGCCGAGATTGGCGCCGGCCAGGTTCTCGTGGAGCGGGACCGTGTCGAGGGCGAGGGCGGCAGGGGCCTCGTTGATGTCGCACACCGCGAGGTCGAAGGCGCGGGTGACGGACAGGCCGGTGGCGTCGGTCGCGGTGAGGGCGAGGCGCAGCGCCGGCTCGGCCTCGAAGTCGAGGGCGATGCCGTCCTTCAGCTTCAGCACGCCGTCCACGACCTCGAAGCGCTCGTCATCGACGGACCAGGCGAAGCTGTCGCCATCCGGGTCCCGCGCCTCCACCAGGCCCACCACGGCGCCGGGCCGCGCCTCCTGAAGCACCCGCTCGCCCGTCAGGGTGATCTCGGTGGGCGCCTCGTGGACGGGCCGGGCGCAGCGCTGCTCGCGGATGCCGTGCTCCAGGTAGTGCAGCATCGGGTTGATGCCGGCGGCGGCGACATCGGGGTTGTCGGCCAGGTACTTGGCGGCATCGAACTCGGGCGAGGGGTTGCGCTGCTCGCGCCAGCCGAAGCGCAGGTAATGCTCCAGCGGGTCCATGCCGGAGGCGGCGACGTCGGGGTTCTCCGACAGGTAGTGGTCGCGGTCGAACACGGCGTTGGCGGCGCGGCCCTCGGCGCGGCCGAACAGCACGTAATGCTGCTGCGGGCTCATCCCCGAGGCGGCGACATCGGGGTTCCGCGCCAGGTAGTACTCGGCGTCGAAGCCCATCACCTGCAACGACCCCGGCGTCGCGGAGCGGCCCTCGAAGCGGCCATGGGCGATGTAGTGCTCGAGCGGGTTGATGCCGGAGGCGGCGACATCCGGATTGGCGGCCAAATAGGCGTCCGTGTCGAAGAAGGGGGAGGGGTCGCGGCCCTCCAGCCAGCCGAAGACGCGGTAATGCGTCAGCGGGTCCATGCCCGAGGCGGCGACATCCGGGTTGGCGGCCAGATAGGCCTTCGCGTCGAACAGCCCGCCGGTGTCGCGCCCTTCCCGCCAGCCATGGGAAGCGTAGTGGCCATCCGCGTCCAGCCCGGCCAGCCACACATCGTGGTTGCGGCTGTAGTAGAGCAGGTCATCGACCAGCAGGTCGCCATTCGTGTCGTCCACCGTGCCGTCGGCGAAGACATAGCGCCCGCCCGCGGCAAGCTCGGTGCGCTCGCCGCCCGGGCCGCGGATGGTGACCACGCCGCCATTCTGCACGATGGTCGCCTCGGTCAGACGAAAGCTGAAGGTTGTGGTGTTGATGGACATGATTCCCCCGAACCAGCAGGCGCTTTCCAGAAATTCGTCGGAACTGACGGTTTTTTATACGTTGTTAATTAATTCGTTGTCCGATCAAAAATTCGTTTTCATGGAATCATTAGTGAGGCAATGTAAGGAGAGTACTCGCCATGACTGACCAAGGCCTGCAAGCGCCTGAAATCTGGGTGGATGGCGATGCCTGCCCGGTGCGGGAGGAAGTCTTCCGCGTGGCCGGCCGGCTCAACCTTGTGGTGCACGTCGTGTCGAACGGGGCGCGCGGCATCCGGCTGCCGGAGGCGCCCTGGATCCGCCGCGTCATCGTGGCCGAAGGGGCGGACGCCGCCGATGACTGGATCGCCGAACGGATCCGCGGGCAGGATCTCTGCATCACGGCCGACATCCCGCTGGCCTCGCGCTGCCTGGAGCGCGGCGCCCGCGCGCTGGCGCCGAACGGCCGTGTCTGGACCACCGACAACATCGGTAGCGCCCTGGCGGGGCGGGAGGTGGCGCGCCACCTGCGCGAGATCGGCGCCGCCACGCGCGGGCCGGCGCCGATGGCCGCCGCCGACAGGTCGCGCTTCCTGTCGGCGCTGGAGACGGAGGTGCAGGCGGCCATCCGCGGCGTGCGCGGCGCGGCGCCGACGCTGTGGCGGCCAGGGCTGGAGTTCTGAGGCGGCGGCGAGGGCTGGCGGCCTCTCCCCCCCCGCCTCATCCTTCTCCGCCGGTCAGGTCATGGGGGCCTCGGGCGCCGGCAGGGCCCGCACCTTCAGCGTGCCCGGAGGGCGGCGGGGATCTCCCGCCGCACCGGCGCGGCATCCTGGCGCGCCGGCGGCCACCGGCGAGCAGGCCGGCCTTGCAGGGGCCGCCAACCGCCGGATGCGCGGCCCGCGCATGAGGGGAGATGCCCCGCCGCGCCGGCGGTTGCCCCGGGCGCCTCCTGGCGGCTCAGCCGGCGGGAACCAGCACGATGTGCTGCATCTCCATCGCGTCCACCGCCTCGCGCGAATAGAGCAGGGGCACGTATTCGCCGCGCGCCCAATGCGGCGCCAGGTCGGCGTAGTGCGGCGAGGCCGGGTCGCCGGACTGGCCGGGGGCGTTGATGCACAGGCTGTTGTCCCAGGCCCCCACATCCATCACCAGCCGGACGGAGGCGCCGTAGGTGCAGCGGAAATCGCCGGGCCGGTAGCCGGTGTGCATCGGCGTCGAGGCGCTGCCGCCCACGGGAAAGGGGCCGACATCGAGGTTGCCGGCCTCCGGCGCCACGCCCATCAGCGCGTGGCTGAAATAGCCCTGGTGCAGCCGGCCCCATTGCCAACCGGCGGGAGAGACGCCCATGCGCGCCTCGCAGTCGCGGAAGGCGGCGAGCAGGCACTCGGTCAGCAGCGCGTCGCGCGCGCGGGCGGGGTCGGGGCCAAGGCGCGCATCGGGCCGCTCCAGCGCGCGCAGCAGGCTCTCCATGTCCTGCGGCAGCAGCAGCGGGCGCAGCGTGGCGTCCGGCACCAGCGCGGCCAGCAGGCGGGGCTTGAGGTGCTTGGTGAGGAAGACCTCGAACAGCGCGGCGGCGGCGCTGTCGGCTTCCAGCCGGTGGTCCCAATCCTCCAGCAGCGTGCGGGCGGCCCACAGCTCCGGCTCGGCGCCGCGCGGCAGCGCCAGCAGCAGCGCGCAAAGGCGGCGGGCGGGGAGGGAGGTCACGTCGGTCTGCAGGTCGGTGGAATCGGCCAGCGTCAGCAACGGGCCGCGCGTCAGCGCCTCGCGGATGCGGCGGGCGCGGGACGCCTCCGTCCACTCATAGCCGAAGGTCTTCGTCGCGTGTGGCCAGTCGGCCGGCATGTTCTGCTCGTTGGCGCTGTGGACGAAGCCTTCCAGCGGGTCCACCCGCCACGGATACTCGGCCGGGTCCAGCATGCCGGACCATTCGTGGCTGCCGTCGCCCGGCACGGGCAGCAGCCCGTCCCAGTTCGGCCGCTGCGGCGCGAAGCCGGCCGGCGCCCAGGCCACCGTGCCGCCCACATCGGCATAGACCTTGTTGACCGAGGGCGTGCCCCAGCGGCGTAGCGCGTCGCGGAACTCGTCCAGGCTGCGCGCGCGCATGGAGGAGAGGCTGCCGAGATAGGGCGCCGCGCCCGGCTGCGACCACACCGTGCGGATGGCCACCGCCCGCCGCGCCGCGCGATCCTCGGCGATGACGGGGCCGTGGCGGGTGAAGCACAGCTCCAGCACCTGCTCGGGGTGGCCCTTCACCGCGAAGCGCTCCTCCACCACCTCCATGGCCTCGAAGCCGTCGCCGTGGCGGTAGTGGCGCGGCATGTCATGCGCCATCTCGTAGACATAGACGTCCTCCTGGTCCGCGCCATGGATGGTCAGCGCGAAGGCGGCGGTGCCGTTATGGCCGATGGAAATGCCGGGCACCCCCGGCTCGCCGGCGCCGATGGCGTTGAAGCCCGGGCTTTCCAGATGGACGATGTAGCGCAGCGAGGGCGCGGCATGCGCCCGGTGCGGGTCGGAGGCCAGGATCGGCCGGCCGCTCTCGGTGCGGCTGCCATGGATGGCCCAGTTGTTGGAGCCCTCCATCTCGGCGCCCTCCACAATCTCGCCCAGGTCGGTGACGCCCGTCCAGCGCCGCCACGCCTCCAGCGGCGCGGCCAGGCGCTCGGGCGAGAAGGTGACGCCGGCGGTGGCGAGCTTGAACTGCGTCAGCACCTCGAGGCCCAGCGCGGACAGGTCGAGCCCCGCGGCGCGCGCCGGCTCCTTCATCGGCTCCAGGTTCTTGCGCAGCAGGTCGGTGGCGAGGTCGGCGCGGCTGAGCACGATGGCGCGCAGCACCTCGGACAGCGCGTTGCGCGTCAGGCTGTGGCTGCGGATGCGCACCACATCCTCCGCCGACCAGCGCTGCGGCCGGGTGCCCATGGCGGCGAACTCGGGCGGCAGGCGGCGCGGTTCGGCCTCCACCAGCGCCACATAGGCGTTGATGCCGGCCACAAAGGCCTCGCAGATCGCGCGCGCATCCGGGGCATAGGCGGCGAACTCGGCCTCGATGTCGCCGCGGTAGAGGAACAGGCGGGAGGCGCGGTCCTGCGCGAGATAGCCCGGCCCGAAATCGGCGGCGAGCAGCCCGAGGCCGCGCTTGCGCCAGAGGTCGATCTGCCACAGCCGGTCGCGCGCCGCGTTGAAGCCCTGCGCCAGGAACAGGTCGTGCTCGTTCTCGGCCCGCAGATGCGGGATGCCCCAGCGGTCCACATGGATCGAGGCGGGCTGCCGCAGCCCGGCCACGGCAATCCGCTCGTCTCGCAGCAGCGGCTCGGTGGAGGTGGTCTCAGTCATCGGTCACAGCGTCCCTGGCAGCGCGTGGGCGCGAGGCTAGAAGCCCGATGCCCGCCGCGCAATCCGGGCAAAACCCTGGATGGACAAGGCGGTATCGGTGTGCGATTGCCGCCCCGTCCAGCCGGACTGCGCCCTCAGCGGCCGCTGCCGCCGCTCAGCGCCCGTGCCGCCTCCAGCGCCAGCGGCGCGAAGCGCGCGGCGAAACGCGCGGCCGGCCATTCGGCCAGCGAGCCGGCCACATGGATCGCCCCCACCGGCCGCCCCTGCTGGTCGAGGATGGCGGCGCCGATCACCACCTCGCCGATCAGCATCTCCTCCTGCGCCAGGCAGTAGCCCTCGCGCCGCGCCAGCTCGATGCGGGCCAGGATGGCGTCCGGGTCGAGCAGCGTCTTGGGCGTGACGGGGCGCAGCTCGGCGCGGTCGAGCAGCGCGGCGACCTCATCACGCGGGAGGTGCGCCAGGCAGGCGCGGCCGCCGGCGGCGCTGAAGCTGGGCAGGCGGCGGCCCACCAGCGTGGCGAAGAAGGTTTCCCGCTTGGTCTGCCGGCGCAGCGCGTAGACGATGCTGGTGCCGTCGAACAGGCTGAGATCGACGCGCTCCCCGGTGCTGCGCTGCAGGTCGATCACCACCGGCGTGGCGCGCTCCACCAGCGGGCGGCTGCGCAGGAAGTCGAAGCTGCGGTCGAGGATCTTGCGGCCCGGCGTGTAGCCCCGGCCATTGTGCCCGCGCTCCAGGTAGCCGAGCTTGAGCAGGGTGTGCGCCATGCGCTGGGCGGAGCTGCGGTCGATGCCCGAGATGGCGGCCAGCTCGTTCAGGCTCAGCTCGCCCGGCTGCCGGGAGAAGGCCTCCAGCAGCGCCAGTCCCTTCTGCAGGGATTGCACGAACAGCCTGTCCTCCGCCATCGCCGGCCCCTCACATTGTGCGGGGCGTCTTGGGGCCGCCGCGGCCATGGCGCAAGAGCGAAGGGGAAAAAGCCGCCCGCCGCACGGCCCGGGCCTGGATCAGCGCGCCGGACGGAGGCATGATCGACCGCCCCGCCGCCTGCCAAGAGGATCTGTTTCGCCATGGCGCTCCGCTGCGACCTCATCATCCGAGACGCGACCATCTTCGACGGCACCGGCGGGCCGCGCCGGGTGGGGGATGTGGGCGTCTCCGGCGACCGCATCGTGGGCGTGGGCGACCTCGGGGGCATGAGCGCCGACCGCGAGGTGATCGGCACCGGCAAGGCCATCGCGCCGGGCTTCATCGACGCGCACACCCATGACGACCGCGCCGTGCTGTGCGGCCCGCAATGCACGCTTTGCAAGATCAGCCAGGGCGTCACCACCGTGGTGGTGGGCAATTGCGGCATCAGCCTCTCGCCCATGCGCCACACCGCCAAGCGCCCGCCCGCGCCGCTCGACCTGCTGGGCGACGAGCAGTGGTGGACCTTCGACAGCTTCGGCGACTACGCCCACGCGCTGAAGGCCAAGGGCAGCGAGGTGAACACCTACGCCCTGATCGGCCACCAGACGCTGCGCGTGGAGGCCATGGGCGGCGACCCCTACCGTGCGGCGACCGACGCCGAGATCCTGCGCATGCAGACGCGGCTGAAGCAGGCGCTGGCCGAGGGCGGCTCCGGCTTCTCCACCGGCCTCTACTACGCGCCCAACGCCCAGGCCTCCACCGAGGAGGTGATCGCGGTGGGCGAGGCGATGCGGAGCACGGGCGGCCTCTACGTCACCCACATGCGCGACGAGGCGGACAAGGTCTGCGCCTCGATCGAGGAAACGCTGAAGATCGCCCGCCGCCTCGGCGTGCCGGCCCATATCAGCCACCACAAATGCTCGATGCCGGAGAACTATGGCCGCTCGGTGCAGACGCTCGCGCTGATCCAGGCCGCCGCCTCGATGCAGGAGGTGGCCTTCGACATGTATCCCTATCCGGCCGGCTCCACCGTGCTGATGCCGGACCGGGTGCGGGATGATCTCCGCACCATCATCACCTGGTCCGTCCCCTATCCGGAGATGGCGGGCAAGGACCTCTCGGAGATCGCGCGCGGCTGGAACACCGACCTGCGCGCCGCCGCCGAGCGGCTGACGCCGGCCGGCGCCGTCACCTTCCAGATGGATGAGGAGGATGTGCGCCGCATCATGCGCCACCCCCTTTCCATGATCGGCTCGGACGGGCTGCCGCATGACGAGAAGCCGCATCCGCGCCTGTGGGGCACCTTCCCGCGCGTGCTGGGCTTCTACACCCGCCAGCTCGGCCTGTTCGACATGGAGACCGCCATCCACAAGATGACCGGCCGCGCGGCGCAGGTGTTCGGCATGGTCGATCGCGGCGTGCTGCGCGAGGGCGCCTATGCCGACCTCGTGCTGTTCGACCCGAACACGGTGATGGACAACGCCACCTTCGAGAATCCGGTGCAGATGAGCGTCGGCATCGAGGAGGTGTGGGCCAATGGCGTGGCCACCTTCGCCAAGGGCCGCGAAACGGGCGAGAAGCCGGGCCGCCTCGTCACCCGCAACCGCTGAGGCGGGCGGGGAGGGGCGGCCCCTCCCCGCGCTGTTCCCCGTCAGGCGGGGCCGGTGGAGACCTGCCGCCCCGCCTGCCACACCGCGGCGATGCGCCGGCTGTTGCCGATATCGGCCAGCGGGTCGGCCGAGAGCACCACGAGGTCGGCCCGCGCGCCCTCGCGCAGCACGCCGCGTCCTTCCATGCCAAACAGCGTCGCCGTGCCCTCGGTGGCGATGCGCAGCGCCTCGGCCGGTGGCAGGCCGGCCTCCACCATCAGCGACAGCTCGCGATGCTCGGCGAAGCCCGGCAGGCGCAGCGGCGTGCCGCCGGAATCGGTGCCGAAGCCGATGCGGATGCCGGCCTCGCGCAGGATCATCAGGTTGCGCTGGTTCATCCGCACGGAGGCGCGGTGCCGGTCCGCCTTGGCGCGCTGCGCCGCCTTCCAGGGTTCCTCGCCCATCCGCGCCCGCAGCTCCTCCGTGGTGGCGGCGCGGAAGAACGGGTCCTGGGCCAGCTCCGGCCGCTCGAGATAGAGGTATTCCGCCTCGTCGATCTGGATGGTCGGGATGTAGCCGGTGTTGGCCTGCCGCATGGCCTGCACCAGCGCCGCATCCGCCTCGGCGTTGCGGATGCCGTGGCCGAGGATGTCCACCCCCGCACCGACGGCGATGTGGGCGTGCTTCACGTCGTGGATATGCGCCACCACCGGCAGGTTGTGCCGGTGCGCCGCCTCCACCGTCGCGCGCACCATCTCGGGCGGCATCATCGGCAACTGGCCGCCGGCATCCTCGATCCAGAGCTTCACCGCGTCCACGCCCAGCCCGGCCATGCGGTCCACCGCGGCGCGGGCGCCGGCCGGGTCGCTGGCGCGCATCACCTGGTCCTCGTCCAGCTTCATCAGGGCGGGGGGCGGGGCGCCGCCGGGCAGGCTGAGGCCGGGCCCCGCGCCATAGAGCGTGGCGCCGCGGAGCCGGCCTTCCTGGCTTTCCCGCCGCAGCGCGTGGAAGGGCGGCGGGCCCATGCCGAGCGCGACGACGGTGGTGAGGCCGAAGGACAGGTAGCGCTGCAGCTGCGCCTCCACCCCTTCCCGCGTGAAGAGGTGCCGACCCGCCTCGGTGCCCACCACATGGCCGATATGGCTGTGCCCGGCGATCAGCCCCGGCAGCACCACCTGCCCATCGAGGTCGACCCGCCGCGTACCCTCGGGCAGCGTCGCGGTGCCGTCCGGCTGGATGGCGTGGATCTTGTCCCCGGCCAGGAGCAGCGTCGCCGGGCCGCGCAGGGCGGTGCCGTCGAAATAGCGTGCGCCCACCAGGGCCACGCGTTCCCCGCCCTGCAACGAGGCCCCGGCCGGCTGGGCGCGGGGGGCACGGAGGGAGGCGCCGAAGGAAAGCGCGGCGATGCCGAGCAGGGCGGCGCGTCGGTGGAAAGGCATGGGCTCGTTCCTCCGGGATTTTCTTGTGATGGTTTGTAAGGGAAGCCCCATCCACAAGCCAACCGGAACGAAGGCCCGGGGCAGGCGCCCCTGTTGAGTCAGCAATATTGACCTAATTCGCGGGAGGGGTTTAGTTGCGGTCATGGAAACGTTGCTTCCCCTGTTGGGCTTCGCCATCGCCGCCTCCGTCACGCCGGGGCCGAACACGTTGATGGTGGCGGCCATGGCGGCGCGCGGGGGCGCATGGGCGCCGCTTCCCGCCATGTTCGGCATTTCGCTGGGCTTCGCCGTCCTGCTGCTGGTGGCGGCGCTGGGGCTCGCGGCGCCGCTGGCCGCCAGCCCGGCGGCCCAGGCGGTGCTGCGCTGGGTGGGGGCGGGGTGGCTGCTCTGGCTGGCCTTCCGCGTCGCCACGGCGCCGCCGCCCGAAACCGGCCCCTCGGCCCGGGTGATGGGCTTCTGGGGCGCCGCCGCCTTCCAGTGGGTCAATCCCAAGGCCTGGCTGGTGGGGCTCGCCGCCATTGCCGCCTTCTCGGCGCCGGGCGAGGGCCTGCTGGGGAGCGGCATCCGCATCGCGGCGGTGTTCGGGCTGGTCTCGATGCCGGCCCTGGGGGTGTGGGCGGCGCTCGGCGCCGGCGCTGGCCGGGCGCTGCGCACCGCGCGGGCGTGGCGGATCTTCAACCTGGTGATGGGCCTGCTGCTGGCCGCCAGCATCCTTCCCCTGCTGCGCTGAGGGGGGCGGGCGGGCGCGCTCCGGTTGGGGTGCCATGCCCTTGCGTCCGGCCTGGGTCGCGGCTTTCATGCGCCCTGGGGATGCTTCGGGCGTAGCACTGGGCGGCGCGCTCGGTCTATCCTGGCGGGCCAAGAAATAGTCTGAGGACGCTGAGTGTCATGACGGTGCGCGGGTGGCAGCCCGGAAGCTGGCGGGAAATGCCGATCCGGCAGGTTCCGGAATATCCGGATCAGGCCAGGCTGAACAACATGGAAGCCAGGCTCGCGAGCTTTCCCCCGCTGGTTTTTGCAGGCGAGGCCCGCAGGCTGCAGCAGGCCCTGGCCCTCGCCGGGCAGGGCCGGGCCTTCGTGCTGCAGGGCGGCGACTGCGCCGAGAGCTTCGCCGACTTCAAGGCCAACCCGATCCGCGACACCTTCCGGGTGCTGCTGCAGATGGCGGCGGTGCTGACCTTCGGCGCCTCGCTGCCGGTGGTGAAGCTCGGCCGCATGGCCGGCCAGTTTGCCAAGCCCCGCTCCTCGGACACCGAGACGCAGGACGGCGTGACGCTGCCCTCCTACCGGGGCGACATCATCAACGGTCCCGAATTCACCGCCGAGGCGCGCATCCCCGACCCGTCGCGGATGGAATTCGCCTACATGCAGTCCGCCGGCACGCTGAACCTGCTGCGCGCCTTCGCCACCGGCGGCTATGCCGACCTGCACGAGGTGCATCGCTGGAACCTCGGCTTCGTCGCCCGCTCGCCGCTGGCGGACCGCTACCAGGACCTGGCCAACCGCATCGACGAGACGCTGCGCTTCATGGCCGCCTGCGGCGTGGCCTCGGCGCCGCAGATGCGCGAGACGGAGTTCTACACCAGCCACGAGGCGCTGCTGCTGCCCTATGAGGAGGCGCTGACCCGCGTCGATTCCACCACGGGCGACTGGTATGCCTGCTCCGCCCATTTCCTCTGGATCGGCGACCGCACGCGGCAGCCGGATGGCGCGCATGTGGAGTTCCTGCGCGGGGTGAAGAACCCGCTCGGCCTCAAGGTCGGCCCCACCACCGACGCCGACGAGCTGGTGCGGCTGTGCGAGCTGCTCAACCCCGACAACATCCCCGGCCGCCTGACGCTGATCAGCCGCATGGGCGCCCAGAAGGTGGCTTCGGCGCTGCCGCCGCTGCTGCGCGCCGTGCAGAAGGCGGGGCGCGAGGTGGTGTGGCTGTGCGACCCGATGCACGGCAACACCCACACCGCCGGCAGCTACAAGACCCGCTCCTTCGACGCCATCCTGGCCGAGCTGCGCGGCTTCTTCGACGCGCACCAGGAGGTGGGCACCTGGCCCGGCGGCGTGCATGTGGAGATGACCGGCAGCAACGTCACCGAATGCGTGGGCGGCGCCCACCGGCTGACGGAAGCCGACCTTTCCGCCAACTACGCCACCTTCTGCGACCCGCGGCTGAACGCCGAGCAGGCGCTGGAACTGGCCTTCCTGGTGGCGGAGGAGCTGAAGGCCCGCCGCCCGGAAGGCGCGGCGCTGCCCCTGATCGCCGCCCAGTGAGCGGAGATGCCAAGCCGGCGATGGTGGATGACACCGCCATCGCCCGCCAGACGGACGCCTATTTCAACCGGACCAAGGCGATCGTCGGCCGCTTCGGGGATGCGCGGGTCACCTATGCGGTGTTCATGCGCCGCCCCGTGGTGTCCGCGCCGCGGCTGATGATCGACTGGCTGGAGCAGGTTTCCGCGGCGCGCGGCACGCCGTTCGAGATCGAGCTGATGCACAAGGAAGGCGAGTGGGTCGGCGCCGGTGACCCGATGATCTACCTCACCGGCTCCTTCCACGCGCTGTCGGACCTGGAGACGCTCTACCTCCAGAAGCTCGGCCCCGCCTGCGTGGCGGCGCACAACGCCTACCAGATGGCGCTGGAGCTTCCCAACGCCGCCTTCCTGGCCATGGAGGCCCGGCACTGCGCCGGCGCCGAGATGCAGGAGATGATGGCCTATGCCGCGTCCGTCGGCAGCGCAGCCGCGCAGCGGGAAGGCGCCAAGGGCTTCATCGGCAACGCCAACGACGCCACGGCCCACTGGTTCGGCAAGAGCCATGGCTACGGCACCATGCCGCACGCCCTGATCGGCTACGCCCGCAGCACGGTGCGCGCCGCCGAGATGTTCCACGAGACCTATCCGGACGAGCCGCTGACGGTGCTGGTCGACTATTTCGGCCGCGAGGTGACGGACAGCCTCGGCGTCTGCCAGCGCTTCCCCGAGCTGGCGGAGAGCGGGCGCCTCGCGGTGCGGCTCGACACGCATGGCGGCCGCTTCCTGGAGGGGCTGGACCCGGCGGAGTCCTACGCCGTGCTGGAGCGGCATGTGCCCGGCGCCATCCGCCGCTACCGCTCCGAGACGGAGCTGCGGCACCTGGTGGGCACGGGCGTCTCGGCCGCCGCCATCTGGCGCATCCGTGAGGCGCTGGACGGGGCGGGCTTCCCCAAGGTGCGGATCGTCGCCTCCTCCGGCTTTGGCGTGACCAAGTGCCGGGTGATGAACGAGGCCCGCGCGCCGATCGACGTGGTCGGCACCGGCAGCTTCATCCCCAACACCTGGAGCGAGACCTACGCCACGGCCGACATCGTGGCCTATGACGGCGTGGCGCGCGTGAAGCTTGGCCGCGAGTTCCTGCTCCAGCGCAACGGTGCCCGCAGGAAGGCCACCGCCAACTGACGGAAGGAAGAGGAGGAGGGGCTCCGGGGAGGAGAATTCCTTCTCCTGCCCGGTGCCTCACCCTCAGGCCGCGAGCGGCATGGCGCTCGGGCCGAGGATCTCCTCCATCCTTTCCCTGAGTCGCATCTTCACTTCTTCCACGAACGGGTTCTCCTCCGTGATGGTGCGGAACAGCGCCTCGGAGTCCTGCGAGACCATGGCGGTGGCGCGCATCAGCTGATCGAAGCTCGAGGTGGTGTGCGGCAGCGCCGGCATCTCCAGCCCCGCCACGACGCGTCCCAGCAGATGCGTCAGCCCCTGCACCCAGGCCATCTGCCGGTCGTGCTCCTCCGGCGTCATGCGCACCACCTGGAGGCCAAGCCGGCGCAGCATCCGCGCCGCCAGCCGCAAGGGCGCGCCCCCGCCCGGGCAGACCACCACCCGCAGCCCCTCGATGCCGTCCTTGCCGCTTTGCGGCCCGAACAGCGGATGGGTGCCGAGGATCTCCACATGGGCCGGAAGCGCCGCGCGCAGCGCCGCCAGCGGCCGCAGCTTCAGCGAGCACACCTCCACCACCAGCGCGCCAGGGCGCAGATGCGGCGCGATGGCGCGCGCCACCTCCGCCAGCCGCGCCACCGGCACGGCCAGCACCACCACGGGCTGGCTGGCCGCCTCGGCCAGGGTGGCGCCGCCGGGCCGGGCCGGATCATGGCCCAGCACGGAGCCAAGCCGCTCCAGATGCGGGCGGGCGAAGGCGCCGAAGGCGCCGAGGCCGATCAGGCCGATGGAGGGGCGAGAGAGGGGAGACATGGAAACCTCGGGCTGGGCTGGCGCCGACGCCGAGGGGATGCTCCTGAAACACACATGCCGCCCGGCGGCGGCATGGTTCGATCTGGCAGGGTCGACCGGGCCGCTCTCTATGGGGAGAGCGGATAATAGGATCGCAGCGAGGGCGCGGCCTTGGTCATGCCTGGACCATGCGCCGCGCCCGCGCGGCCTGTCAAGCGGTGGGAGCCTTGCGCCAGGGGGCGAAGGCCGCGGCATCCTGCCCGCCCAGGCGGGACAGCAGGGCGGGCCAGCCGCGCAGCCCGTCCTCCAGCGAGGACAGGCGGAAGAACTCGTTGGGCGCGTGCACATCCTCGTCCGGCATGGCGTAGCCGAACATCAGCGTGTCGATGCCCAGCATCTCCTGGAAGATGCCGGTGATGGGCAGCGTGCCGCCAATGCGCGCCCGCGCCGGCGCCCGGCCCGCGGCCTCGCGCACCACCGCCTCGGCCGCCACCAGCAGCGGGTGGCCGTCCGGCAGGGTGGAGGAGGGGGAGTTGCCGCCGGGCGGGCTGAATTCCAGCACCACCCCCTCCGGGCAATGCGCCCGGAGGTGATCGACGATGCGTTGCCGGGCGCGGTCCGCGTCCTGCCCGGGCACCAGCCGCGCCGTGATCTTGGCATGCGCCTCGGCCGGGATGACGGTCTTGCTGCCGGCGCCGGTGTAGCCGCCCCACATGCCGTTCACGTCGATCGAGGGCCGCAGCGTGACGCGCTCCCGCACGCTGTAGAGCGGGTCGCCATGCGGCAGGGCCGCGGGGCCGGCGAAGAAGGCGCCGTCGTCGCCGGCGAGCTCGGCGGCATCGGCGCGGTCGCGGTTGGTGAGGGGCGTGGCGTCGCTGTCGAAATCCGGCACCAGGATGCGGCCCTGCGCGTCGTGCAGCGTGGAGACGAGGCGGGACAGCTCGTGGATGGCGTTGCGCACGGCGCCGCCATAGCGCCCCGAGTGCATGTCCTTGCCCGCCGCGCGCAGCGTCACCTCAAGCTTGCACAGGCCCCGCGAGCCGGTGTTCAGCGTCGGGATGCTGGTGCTGGCGCGGCCGCCATCGGCGGACAGCACGGCGTCGGCGGCCAGCAGCTCCCGGTGCGTCTCGATGATGCGGCGGATGCTGGGGCTGCCCGTTTCCTCCTCGCCCTCCAGGAAGAACTTCACGTTGACGGGGCAGCCGCCCTCCACCGCCAGGAAGGCGCCGATCGTCTCCACCGCGATCAGCGTCGAGCCCTTCACGTCCGAGGCGCCGCGCGCATAAAGGCGGCCGTCGCGGATGCTGGGCTCGAAGGGCGGCGTCACCCAGAGGCCGAGCGGGTCCGGCGGCTGCACGTCATAATGGCCATAGACGACGATGGTGGGCTTGCCGGGCGCGCCCAGCCACTCGCCATACACCGCCGGCTGGCCGCCGCCGTCGAGAAGCCGGACATTCTCCAGGCCGAGCTCGGTCAGGCGGTTGAGCAGGAATGCCCGCGTGGCCTCCATGCCCTCGGCATAGGCGGGGTCGGTGCTGACGCTGGGAAGGCGCAGCAGGGCCATCAGGCGGTCAAGGATCGCGTCCTTCTGCGCGATCAGGTGGTCGGCGACGGCTTGGCTCATCGAGAACATCTCCGAAGGCCGGGGGAAAGAATTCCCCCGGACCCCCATCTTCTTTCTGTCCGTTAAAGGGGAACCACGAAACCAGTCGCGCCGTCGCTGACGGCGGGGTCGTGGGATGGCACCACCAGTTCAGGCGCATCCGCCAGGGCGAGCACGCGCTCGAAGGCGGCCAGCGCGTCGCCCACATGGTAGAGGGCAGGGAAGGGCACGCGCCGCTCCAGATGCGCGCGCAGCGCCACCGTGTCGCTCGCCAGCACCATCCAGCCGCGCGCGGTGTGGAGGCGGACGAACTGCAGCCCGTCCGTGTGCCCGCCGGCATGGTGCAGCTCCAGGCCGGGAGCGAGCTGCACCACGCCGTCATGCAGCGCCAGGCGCCCCTCATGCAGCAGCGCGGTGTGGGCGGCGATGTCCTCGGGCCGGTAGCCGGCGCGCAGCACGGCATGGCGCATGGCCGGGCCGTTCACATAGGCCATCTCGCGCGCCTGCATGTGGAAGGTGGCGGCGGGGAACAGGCCGGGCTGCCCGGCATGGTCCCAGTGCAGATGCGTCTGCACCACCTGCCGCACCGCGCCGGGATCGACGCCGAGGCTCGCCATGGCGGCGGGCAGGGTGCCGTCGGTGGGCTTGTTGAAGGCGGCGCAGGTTTCCGGGCTGGCGCCGGTGTCCATCGCCACCCAGCCCTCCGGGCCGCGCAGCAGGTAGGCGTGGTAGGCGAAGGGCGTCGGCGCGTCGCCACCCGCGCCGCCCAGGAAGGTCTGCGCCGCGCGCCGCGCCGGGTCGCTGGCGAAGCGGATGGCGTGGGCCTGCCAGACCGGTTCCCGCGAGGCGCCGCTCATGGCCGCATCCCCATCAGCGAAAGGCCGCCATCCACGGTGATGGTGCTGCCCGTGACATAGCCGGCGAGGTCGCTGGCCAGGTAGAGGATGGCGCCCGCCACGTCCTGCGCCGTGCCGGTGCGGTTGGCGGGGATCAGGGCCAGCTTCGCCGGGCGCCAGCCGGGGTCGGCCCGCGCGGCGCGGTTGAAGTCCGTCTCGATGGTGCCGGGCGCCACGAGGTTCACGGTGATGCCTTCCGCCGCAAGCTCCAGCGCCATCTGCCGGGCGAGCTGCATCAGCCCGCCCTTCGAGCTGCCATAGGCGACGAGGCCGGGATTGGGCATCCACTGGTTGACCGAGGAGGTGAAGACGATGCGCCCGCCCTGGCCGGCCGCGCGCATCACCCCCGCCGCCTCCCGCGCCAGCGCGAAGGGGCCGCCGAGGTTGACGGCATGGACGCGGGCGAACTCGGCATCGGTCGTCTCGTCCAGCGGCTTGCGCAGCAGCACGCCGGCATTGCTCACCAGGATGTCGAGCCCGCCCATCGCCTCGGCGGCGCGGTGGGCGAGGGCGGCGGCCTGCACGGGATCGCCGAGATCCGCCTGCAGGGCGGGGCCGCCCGTCTCGGCGGCGAGCGCGGCGGCGGCCTTCGGCTCGGCATGGTGGTGGATGGCCACGCGGGCGCCGGCCTCGGCCAGCAGCCGCGCGGCGGCGCGGCCAATGCCCTCCGTGCCCGCGCCGGTGACGAGGGCGCGCCGCCCCGCGAGATCGATGGCGAGCGGCATCAGCGCGCCGGGCTGCCCACGGGCGTCACCTCGATGGCCAGCGTCTCCTCGTCGGCGCGCGGGGTGAAGTCCACCTTGTCCGCGCGTCCCGCCCACACCGCCTCGAAGGTGAGGATCGGGATGACGAGGTTGTCGGCCATGGTCTTCTCCATCACCTCCTCCAGCAGGGCGCGGCGCTGGCCTTCGTCGAGCGTGCGGCGGGCGCGCTGGATCAGCGCGTCGAGCTCCGGGGTGCCGATGCCGGAATAGTTGATGGCGCCGAGGCCCAGCTCCCTGTTTGGGCTGTGGATCTGGCTGGTGAGGAAGTAGCTGCTCTCGCCCGTCAGGCTGCCCCAGCCGGCCGCGTGCAGCGGCCATTCGCGCCGCGCGCGGGCGGGGAAGAAGGTGGCGCGCGGCATGGCGTTGAGATCGACGCGGATGCCCGCCCGCTGCAATTGCTGCGCCGCCGCCTCGCAGATCTTGCTGTCATTGACGAAGCGGTCGTTCGGGCAGGCGAGGCTGGTCTGGAAGCCGTTCGGGTAGCCGGCCTCCCGCAGCAGGGCGCGGGCGCGCTCCAGGTCGTGGCGGGCGGGGGCGATCCTGCCCGAATGGCCGAAGAAGCCTTCCGGCACCGCCTGATTGGCCGCCCGCGCGCGGCCCTCCATCAGCCGCTCGACGATGGCGTTCCGGTTGATGGCGAGGGAGACGGCCTCGCGCACCTTGGGGTCCTTCCACGGGTTCCGCGCCAGCGGCTGGCCCTGCGCGTCCCGCACGCCAGGCAGCGGCTCCTTCTCCAGCTCGGGGAACAGCATGTAGACATAGGCCGAGGGGCCGCTGAACACGCGCAGCCGCCGCGCGCCCTCGGTCTTTTCTAGCCGCGCCACGTCCTGCAGCGGCACGGCGTTGATGAAGTCCACATCGCCCGCCAGCAGGGCGCCGACGCGCGCGCCGTCGCTCGGGATGGGGCGGAAGGTGACGCGCGACCAGGCGGGCGCGGTGCCATGGTAGGTGGCATTGCGCTCCAGCACCAATGGCTGCCCCGGCTGCCAGGAAACGAGGCGGTAGGGCCCGGTGCCGATGGCGGCCGCGCCGCTGTTGAACTCGCCCGTGCCGCGCGCGCCCTTGGCGGAGGAGATGATGAAGATGTTGGAGAGATTGACGGGCAGCAGCGGCACCGGCCCCTCGGTGAGGAAGCGCACCGTGCGCGCATCCACCACCTGCACCTCGCGGATGCCCTGGATGTAGGTGGCGTAGCTGTTGGGGTTGTTGGCCACCCGCGTCACGCGCTCGATGGTGAAGCGCACATCCTCGGCGGTCAGCGGGCTGCCGTCATGGAAGGTGACGCCCCCGCGCAGGCGGAACTCCCAGGTGGTGTCGTCCACCGCCTTCCAGGATTCCGCCAGCGACGGGCGGAGCTGAAGCGAGGGATCGCGGGAGAGCAGCGTGTCGTAGATGTTGCGCAGCGCCGAGGTGTTGGTGCCGAGCAGGTTGAACTGCGGGTCCATGGTGCCCGGCTCGCCCTGCATGCCGACGACCAGGCTCTGCGCCGCCAGCGGCTGCGCGGCGAGCAGGGCAAGGCCCAGCGCGCCGGCGGCGAGGCCAGGGGAGCGGTGAGCGGACGGGGCGCGGTGCTGGCGGATGCGTCGCATGGGGCGGCCTTCATGGCGGGGGGGGGCGTCTATCGGGCGCGCAACGCGGGAGCCTGTCAATCGGTGCGGGAGCGTCTTGACGCCGCGCGCCATCCTGCGACGCTCCCGCCCATGCGCATCCACGTCCAGAATCCCGCCGACGAGACCGTCTTTCCGATCACTCCGCAGCAATGGGAGGCGGCCGTCTCGCGCGCGCCCGACATGGCGGACCTCCGGGTGAGCTTCGCCGACGACGATGCCGGCTTCGCCGCCGCCATGGCCGAGGCGGAGGCGATCGTCACCTGGACGAAGGTGGTGCATGCCCGCTTTGCCAAGGGAGCGCTGCCCGGCGTGGCGCCGAGGCTGCGCACCATCTTCTGCACCTCCGCCGGGCTGGACCGCCTCGCCCCCTTCGACTGGCTGCCGGATTCGGTGGCGCTGCTGAACAACCGTGGCACCCATGCCGCCAAGGCGGGCGAGTTCGGCATCATGGCCCTGCTGATGCTGGCCAACCATGTGCCGTGGTTCACCCATGACGCGCGTGAAGGCCGCTGGGCACCGCGCTTCGCCTCCGTGCTGGCGGGGCGCACGGTGTGCGTGGTGGGCCTCGGCTCGCTGGGCGGGGCGGTGGCGGCGCGGGCGCGGCAATTCGGCATGCGCGTCATCGGCGTCCGCAGCAGTGCCGCCCCGCACGAGTCGTGCGACGAGGTGGTGGCGCAGGGCGATATCGATTCCGTGCTGCCGCGCGCCGAGTTCCTGGTGCTGGCCTGCCCCCTGACGCCGCAGACCCAGGGCATGATCGACCGCCGGCGCCTCGCCCTGCTGCCCCAGGGCGCCAAGGTGGTGAATATCGGCCGCGGCCCGCTCTGGGACCAGGAGGCGGTGTGCGACCTGCTGGACAGCGGCCATCTCGGCGGTGCCGTGACCGACGTGACGGTGCCCGAGCCGCTGCCCGCCGAAAGCCGGCTGTGGCGCACCCCGGGCCTGATCGTCACGCCGCACATGTCGTCCGACGACCCGGCCACCTACAACGACCGCAGCCTCGACATCTTCTTCGAGAACCTGCGCGCGGCGCGGGCCGGGCAGCCCATGCCCAACCGCGTGCTTCCCGGCCGGGGCTATTGAGGCGGCGCCCGGTCCGGCCACACTGGCTGGGCCGGGTTGGGCCTGGCTGGGGCGAAGGCTCCCGCCGGGCGGGCTGCCGCTACTTCGAGGCGGCCGAGCGCGCGATAGGGGCGATGAACTGCGGCTCGGTGTCCCAGGGGAACAGGATCCAGGTGTCCTGGCTCACCTCGGTGATGTAGGTGTCCACCAGCGGGTTGCCGGCGGGCTTGGCATAGACGGTGGCGAAATGGGCCTTGGGCAGCAGGCCGCGCACCACCTTCAGCGTGGTGCCGGTGTCCACCAGGTCGTCCAGCACCAGCCAGCCATCGCCATCCCCCGCGGCGACGGGCGGCTTGGCCACCTGCGGCTCGCCGCGCACTTCCTCGTCATAGGTGATGACGGAGACGCTCTCGATCAGCCGGCAATCCAGCTCGCGCGCCACGATGGCGGCGGGGATGAGCCCGCCGCGCGTGATGGCGACGATGCCCTTCCAGGGGCCCTTCTCGACCAGCCGCCAGGCCAGGGCCTTGCTATCGCGGTGAAGCTGGTCCCAGCTGACGGTGTAGTAGCGCGGCGCCATTGTTCAGAACATCCTGCCGCCATTCGGGACGGCGAAATCGGGTCGGAGCAGCACCACCGCGCCATCCGCGTCCGGCAGGCCCAGGGTCAGGACCTGGCTCTCGAACCCGGCGATGCGGCGGGGCGGGAAGTTCACCACGCAAAGGACCTGCCGGCCGATCAGCTTGTCCGGCTTGTAGTGCACGGTGATCTGCGCCGAGGAGAGGCGGGTGCCGATCTCCGGCCCGAGGTCGATCTCCAGCCGGAAGGCCGGCTTGCGCGCGCCCTCCAGCACCTGGGCATCGACCACCGTGCCGACACGGATGTCGAGGCGGTCGAAATCTTCGATCGTCGCGGTGGCTTCCATCCTCATCCGATAGCGCAGCGGGGGCGGCGGTGGAAGTGGCCGGATTTACGCGGCGCGCCAGCCGTGCCAGCGTCGTTGCCCCCGCGAGGAGCCGCCGGGGCCCGCCCGAGGGAGTGCTGCGCCGCCGAAGGCGGGCGCCCCCGTCCCGGGCACCCGCCGCTCCTCCGCCTGCCGACCGACGCTTGTTTCCGAAGGACCATCATGCGCGACTTCCACGCCCCCGGCCGCAGCCCCGTCCTGGCCACGCATGGCATGGCGGCCACCTCCATGCCGGCGGCCACGCTGACGGCCATCGACATCCTGCGCCAGGGCGGCAACGCCCTGGACGCGGCGATCGCCGCCTGCGCCGTGCTGGCCGTAATCGAGCCGCAATCGACCGGCATCGGCGGCGACAATTTCTGCCTCTACGCGCCGGCCGGCACGGGGAAGGTGATCGCCATGAACGGCTCCGGCCGCGCCCCCGCCGGCGCCACGCCGGAGAAGCTACGCGCCGACGGGCTGACCGCCATGGTCAACACCTCGGTGCATTCGGTGACCGTGCCGGGCGCCATCTCCGCCTGGGAGAAGCTGAACAAGGCGCATGGCAGGCTGCCGCTGGCGCAGATCCTGGCACCCGCCATCCGGTTCGCCGAGGAAGGCCATCCCGTGCATGCCCGCGTGGCGGCCGACTGGGCCGACGCCGCGCCGAAGCTTGGCAAGCACGAGGCCACCGCGCGCCACTTCCTGAAGGACGGCAAGCCCTACGCCATCGGCGACCGCTTCGCCCAGCCGGCGCTGGCCCGCACGCTGCGCGCCATCGGGGAGAAGGGCGCGCGCGCCTTCTACGAGGGCGAGATCGCGGCCGACATGGTGGCCACGCTGCGCGCCGCGGGCGGCACCCACACCGAGGCCGACTTCGCCGCCGGGCTGGACGTGGCCGAGTTCGTCACGCCGATCCAGGCGCGCTGGAAGGGGCTCGACATCTTCCAGTGCCCGCCCAACGGCTCGGGCCTGCTGGTGCTGCAGATGCTGGGCGTGCTCGGCCAGTGCGAGACGCCGGAGCAGGGGCCGCTCTCGGCCGAGCGCCTGCACCGCCATGTGGAGGCCGCGCGCCTCGCCTACCGCGACCGCGACGGCTTCCTGGCCGATCCCTCGCAGGTCGAGGTGCCGGTGGCGAGGCTGACCAGCGACGAGTACACCCGCAAGCTGCGCGCGCTGATCCGCGACGACGCGGCGATGCCGGAGCTGCCGCCCGCCGGCATGGCCGAGATGCTGCCGAAGCACAAGGACACGGTGTATCTCTGCGTCGTCGACGCCGACGGCAATGCCTGCTCCTTCATCAACTCCCTCTTCGAGAGCTTCGGCTCCGGCATCCTGGCCGAGAAGAGCGGCGTGATGCTGCACAACCGCGGCTTCGGCTTCCGGCTGGAGGAGGGGCACCCCAACTGCATCGCGCCCAACAAGCGGCCGATGCACACCATCATCCCCGGCATGGTGATGCAGGATGGCCGCGCCATCATGCCCTATGGCGTGATGGGCGGACACTTCCAGCCGATGGGCCAGACGCTGTTCCTGTCCAACCACTTCGAGTTCGGCCTCGACGTGCAGGCCGCGCTCGATCTGCCGCGCCTGTTCCCCTACCAGGGCAAGGTGCAGGTGGAGCGCGGCATCCCGGCCTCCGTGATCGACCGGCTGAACCGCCTGGGCCATGACTGCGCGCTGATCGAGAAGCCGCATGGCGGCGGCCAGGCGATCCTGATCGACCATGCGCGCGGCGTGCTGGTCGGCGGCTCCGACCCGCGCAAGGATGGCTGCGCCCTCGGCTACTGACGCCGCCATGCGGCGGGGCCGGCACGCCCCGCCGTGCACTTCCGTTGCCTGGACTGCATCAAAGGGAACCTGCCGCGTGACCGAAGCCTGCGACCTTTCCGCCGTCACCGCCCGCCGCCTGATCGGCGAGAAGAAGCTCTCGCCCGTGGAGCTGCTCGATTCCTGCCTCGCGCGCATCGGGGCGGTGAACCACGCCGTGAACGCCATGGTGGCGCTGGACGAGGAGCGCGCGCGGGAAGGCGCCAGGCAGGCCGAGGCCGCGGTGATGCAGGGCGAGGCGCTTGGCCCCCTGCACGGCCTGCCGCTCGGCATCAAGGATCTCGACGAGACGGGCGGGCTGCGCACCACCTTCGGCAGCCCGATCTTCCGCGACCATGTGCCGGCGCATGATTCCAGCATGGTGGCCGATTTGCGCGTGGCGGGCGGCATCGTGCTCGGCAAGACCAACACGCCGGAATTCGGCGCCGGCGCCAACACGCGCAACGCCGTCTATGGCGCCACCGGCAACCCCTTCGACCCGTCGCGCTCGGCGGCCGGTTCCTCGGGCGGCTCGGGCGTGGCGCTGGCCTGCTCCATGGTGCCGCTGGCCAGCGGCTCGGACACGGGCGGCAGCTTGCGCAACCCGGCCGCCTTCAACGGCATCGTGGGCTTCCGCCCCAGCTCCGGCGTGGTGCCGGCGGAGCGGCGCCTGCTCGGCTGGTCCAACCTGCCGGTGCTGGGCCCAATGGCGCGCGACGTGGGCGACCTCGCCCTGATGCTTTCCGCCATGGCCGCCGACCACGGGCTGGACCCGCTGGCCTACACCCTGCCGGACCGTGACGTGCGGCGCGGCCTGCCGCTGCACGAGGCGGTGGACCTGTCCACGCTGCGCGTCGCCGTGACGCCGGATTTCGGCTTCGCGCCGACCGAGAAGCACATCCGCGCCGTGTTCGCCGAGCGGGTGAAGGCGCTGTCGCCCTTCTTCGCCGGCGCCGAGGAGCGCACGCCCGACTGCGCCGGCGCCGATGAGAGCTTCGCCGTGCTGCGCGCGCTGAACTTCCTGGCGGCGCATGAGGAGAAGGTGCGGGTGCGGCCGCAGGATGTGGGCCCCAATGTCCGCGCCAATGTCGAGGAAGGGCTGCGCTACAGCGCCAGCGACGTGGCCCGCGCCAGCGTGGCGCAGACGCGGATGTACCGCGCCTGGCAAAGCTTCTTCGAGAGCGGCGTGGACGTGATCATCACGCCGGCCATCACCCTCTCGCCGCGGCCGTGGAGCGAGCTGTATCCGTCCGAGATCGACGGCCAGCCCACCAAGAACTACTTCCACTGGCTGGCCCTGGCCTATGCGGTGACGCTGGTGGGCCACCCCGCCATCAGCATCCCGCTCGGCGTGGACAATGCCGGCATGCCCTTCGGCTTGCAGATCGTGGGCCCCCGCGGCGGCGACGCGCTGGTGATCGCGGTGGCGGCCGCCATCGAGGCGGCGACGGCGGGGGATGCCGCGCTGGCGCGCCCGGTGCCGGATCTGGCGAAGCTCAAGGCCGCGCGGCCGATCAGCGAGATGCCGGGCTTCCTCAGCTTCGACTGAGGCGAGGAGGCGGGGGAGGGGCACTCCCCCGCCGGACCCTCAGGCCGGCTCGATGCCGCCCTTCTTCACCACCTCCGTCCAGCGCGCGATCTCCCGGCGCTGGAACGCCTGGAACTCCTCCGGGCTGTTGCCCACGATGGAAAAGCCGATCCGGTCCATCTGCGCCACGGTGGAGGGATGCCTCAGCGCCTCGACGATGCTGGCATGCACGCGCCTCACCAGCGCGGGCTCCATCTTCGGCGGCGCCGCCATGGCCTGCCAGGAATAGACGACGAAGTCGGCGAGGCCCGCCTCGGCGGCGGTCGGCACCTCGGGCAGCAGCGGGTGGCGCCGCTCGGAAGTGACCAGGATCGGCTTCACCTGGCCGTCTCGGATGAAGGGCGTGATGAAGCCGAGGTTCTGGAAGGAGAGCTGCACGTTGCCGGCGATCAGGTCGGTCGTCGCGGGCGCGCCGCCGGCATAGGGGATGTGCGCGATGCCGGTGCCGGTGAGCTGCTTGAACAGCTCCATCGTCAGGTGGTCGGAGGAGCCGACGCCGCTGGTGGAATAGGAATCCCGCGCGCCGCTGCGCTTCAGCCAGGCGATGAGCGACTTCAGGTCGTTCGCCTCGACCTGCTTCGGGTTCGCCACCAGCACGTTGGGCGTGGTGACGGACAGGGTGAGGTTGGTGAAGTCCGTCTCGGGGTCGTAGCCCAGGTTCGGGCGCAGCGCCTTGTTGATGGCGAAGGTGCTGATGGGCGCGGCCATCAGCAGGTGGCCATCGGGCGTGGCGCGGGCCAGGGCGCGCGCGCCGATCTCGCCCGCGGCGCCGGGGCGGTTCTCCACCACCACCGGCTTGCCGAGCGCCTCCGTCATCCGCTGCGCCACGGCGCGGCCGATGATGTCGGAGGAGCCGCCGGGGGCGAAGGGCACGATGATGGTGACGGTCTTGCTCGGCCATTCCTGCGCCCGGGCGGCGCGGCCCAGGACGAGGGCGGGCGCGGCGAGCGCGCCCAGCTTGAGCATGGTGCGACGGTTCGTCATTGTTGTTTCCCTGGACGTCGTTGAAGGCGGAGGAGCGCTACCGGCCGTTCGCCTTCCGCCATTCCGCGAAGGCGGCGAGGTTGCTCTCGTCGGTCGGCGGATACAGGCCGAGGATGCTCTGGCCGCCACGCACGCGCTCGGTGACGAAATCTTCGAAGGCGGTCATCTCGGTGGCCTCCGCGGCGATCTCGTCGGCGAGGTGGGCGGGGATGACGATGACGCCGTCATTGTCGCCCACGATCACGTCGCCCGGGAAGACCGGCGCGTCGCCGCAGCCGATCGGCACGTTGATGTCGATCGCCTGGTGCAGCGTCAGGTTGGTGGGCGCGGAGGGGCGGCTGTGAAAGGCCGGCATGTCGAGCGTCGCGATCTCGGCGCTGTCGCGGAAGCCGCCATCGGTGACGACGCCGGCGACGCCCCGCTGCTGCAGCCGCGTCACCAGGATGCCGCCCGCCGAGGCGGCGCGCGCGTCCTTGCGGCTGTCCATCACCAGCACGGCGCCGGGCGGGCAGTCCTCCATCGCCTTGCGCTGCGGGTGGCCGCGGTCGCGGAACACGGAAAGCTGGTTCAGGTCCTCGCGCGCCGGCATGTAGCGGAGCGTGAAGGCCTCGCCCACCATGCTTTCCGTCATCGGGTGCAGCGGGCGCACGTCCTGGATCATCTGGGTGCGGAAGCCGCGCTTGTAGAGCGCGGTGGCGAGCGTCGCGGTGCTCACCTGCTTCAGCTTGTCGCGGGTCTCGGGGCTCAGGGCCATGGCGGTGTCGCCTTCGCTCAGTAGATGACGGGTTCGGGAACGGGGGCGCCGAACTCGGTGCCCAGGAAGTCGAAGTCGCAGCCCTCGTCGGCCTGGCGGATGTGCCTGGTGAACATCCAGCCATAGCCGCGCTCGTAGCGGGCGGCGGGCTGCTTCCAGGCGGCGCGGCGGCGCTCCAGCTCCTCGTCGGAGACGCGCATGTTGATGCTGCGCGCATGCACGTCCACCTCGACGATGTCGCCCGTCTGCAGCAGCGCGAGCGGGCCGCCCACGAAGCTTTCCGGCGCCACATGCAGCACGCAGGCGCCATAGGAGGTGCCGGACATGCGCGCGTCGGAGAGGCGCAGCATGTCGCGGTGGCCTTCCTTCAGCAGCTTCTTCGGCATGGGCAGCATGCCCCATTCCGGCATGCCCGGGCCGCCCTGCGGGCCCGCGTTGCGCAGCACCAGCACGGAATCGGCAGTGAAGGGATAGCTCTCGTCCTCCACCGCCTTCTTCATCGACGGATAGTCGTCGAACACCACGGCCGGGCCGGCATGCTTCAGGAACTTCTGGTCCATGGCGGCGGGCTTGATGACGCAGCCCGAGGGGGCGAGGTTGCCCTTCAGCACGGCGAGCGACCCCTCGCCATAGATCGGGTTGGACAGCGGGCGGATGACGTCGTCGTTGTAGACCTTCGCGTCGGCGATGTTCTCGCCGACCGTGCGGCCGGTGACGGTCAGGCAATCCAGGTGCAGGTGCTCGCGGATGTTGCCCATCAGCGCGCGAATGCCGCCCGCGTAGAAGAAGTCCTCCATCAGGTAGGTGCTGCCCGAGGGGCGCACATTGCCGATGACGGGGACCTTGCGGCTGTAGCGCTCGAAATCCTCGAGGCCGATATCCTGCCCCGCGCGGCGCGCCATGGCGATCAGGTGGATGATGGCGTTGGTCGAGCAGCCCATCGCCATGGCGACGGCGATGGCGTTCTCGAAGGCCTCGCGCGTCTGGATCTTCTGCGGCGTCAGGTCCTCCCACACCATCTCGACGATGCGGCGGCCGCAGGCGGAGGCCATGCGGATGTGGTTGGCGTCCGCCGCCGGGATGGAGGAGGCGCCGGGCAGGCACATGCCGGCGGCTTCCGCGATCGCCGTCATGGTGCTGGCGGTGCCCATGGTCATGCAGGTGCCGTAGGAGCGGGCGATGCCCTGCTCGACGCCGAGCCAGTCCTTGTCGGTGATCTTGCCGGCGCGCAGCTCGTCCCAGTACTTCCAGCTGTCCGAGCCGGAGCCCAGCACCTTGCCCGCCCAGTTGCCGCGAAGCATCGGGCCGGCGGGCAGGTAGATGGCGGGGACGTTGGCGCTGGTGGCGCCCAGCATCAGGCCGGGCGTCGTCTTGTCGCAGCCGCCCATCAGCACAACGCCGTCCACGGGGTGGCTGCGGATCAGCTCCTCCGCCTCGATGGCCAGCAGGTTGCGGTAGAGCATGCTGGTGGGCTTGAGGTAGCTCTCGTCCAGCGAGATCGCCGGCAGCTCGACCGGGAAGCCGCCCGCCTGCAGCACGCCGCGCTTCACGTCATCGACGCGCTGCTTGAAGTGCGCATGGCAGGGGTTGAGGTCGGACCAGGTGTTGAGGATGGCGATGATCGGCTTGCCGGTCCATTCCTCCGGCGCGTAGCCCATCTGCATGGCGCGCGAGCGGTGGCCGAAGGAGCGCAGGTCGGCGGGGCCGAACCAGCGGCGGCTGCGCAGCTCCTCGGCCGGCTTGACGCGGGGCAGGGGGGAGCCGTCGGGGGATTCGCTCATGATGGCGGGGCTTCCGGGTCAGACAGGGTCGAGAGGGCCGCGGCCGGCGGCGAAGGCGGCCACGTTGTCGAGGGCGCGCAGGCCCATGGCGTCGCGCGTTTCCATCGTCGCGCTGGCCACGTGCGGGGTCAGGAACACGTTGGGCAGCGCGGCGAAGCGCGTGTCATAGTCGGGCTCGCTTTGGAACACGTCGAGCCCGGCGGCGAAGAGGTGGCCGGATGTCAGCGCGCCGATCAGCGCGTCCTCGTCCACCAGCGAGCCGCGCGCGGTGTTCACGAACACGGCGCCGCGCGGCAGGGCGGCGAAGGCGGCCTCGTCCATCAGCACGCCGTTCCGCGCGCCGCCCGGCAGGTGCAGCGACAGGATCTGGCAGTGCGGCAGCATGTCCCGCAGGCTGGCGAAGTATTCGGCGCCCTGCTCCAGATCCGGGGTGAGGCGCGTGCGGTTGTGGTAGAGGACGCGCATGCCGAAGCCGCGCGCGCGCTGCGCCACGGCCCGCCCGATGCGCCCCATGCCGACGATGCCGAGTGTCTTGCCGGAGGGCCGCACCCCCAGCATGTCCGGCAGGCCGAGGCCACGGCGCCAGCCCGCCCGCATCAGCGCCTCGTATTCATGCGCGCGGCGGCAGGCGGCGAGGATGAGCAGGAAGGCGAGATCGGCCGTGCAGTCGGTCAGCACGTCCGGCGTGTTGGTGACGATGATGCCGCGCGCGTGGGCAGCGGCGGCGTCCATGTGGTCGTAGCCCACGCTGCTGTTGGCGATCAGCCGCACATGCTCCGGCAGGCGGCCGATGGCGGCGGCATCGAGCCGCACCTTCGGCCCGATCAGCATGGCCTCGGCCCTGTGCGCGGCGGCGGCGGCGATGGCCTCCTCCGCCGTCATGTCGTGCCCGGCCAGCATGGCGTCGAAATCACGGCGGGCGCGTTCGGTGGCGGCCGGGGTCAGGCGGCGCGCCACCAGAAGGCGAGGCGGGGCTGGGGCCATGGTCGTTTCCCTGATCCGGCCGTTTGAGGGGACGGCCTTGTTCCTTCGATACCGGACATCAGCTTGTCAGGCAAGCAGCCGATATTTCGGATATCGCCGGACTGCGGTATAGGTCCCGCATGATGTCCCTCATCGAGCCGGCCCCCGCCTCGCCCCTGCAGCCCTTTGGCCGCCCGCCCTCGGCGGGCGCCTTCGCCTATGCCAGCCTGCGCGAGGCCATCCTGTCCCTGGCCCTGCCGCCGGGAGCGGTGCTTTCGCGCGCGGCGCTCGCGGCGCAGCTCGGCCTCAGCCAGACGCCGGTGCGGGAGGCGCTGATGCGGCTGGAAACGGAGGGGCTGGTGGAGGTGGTGCCGAGCGCCTCCACCCGCGTGGCGCCGATCGACCTGACCAGCGCCCGGCAGGCGCAGTTCCTGCGGCGCGCGGTGGAGCTGGAGATGGTGCAGGCCCTGGCCGCCGCGCCCTCTGCCACGCTGGGCGAGACGCTGGCCGCGCAGCTTGCCCGGCAGGCCGCGCTGGTGGCACGGGAGGACCATGCCGGCCTGTCCGCCGCCGACGACGCCTTCCACGAGGCGCTCCACGAGGCGGCGGGCATCTCGCCGCTCTGGGCGCTGGTGCGCGGCCGCAGCGGGCATCTGGACCGGCTGCGCCGGCTGCACCTGCCGGCGCCCGGCAAGGCGGAAACCATCCTGCGCGAGCACGAGGCGATCGCCGCCGCCATCATGGCCGGAGATGGCGCCGCCGCCGCCGCCGCGCTGCGGCGCCACCTGGCCGATACGCTGGGCCGGGCGGAAGCGCTGCGCGCGGCCCAGCCCGGCCACTTCACCGGCGAATGACGCCGCCTCAGCCCAGGAAGGCCAGCGCCACCCCGCAGGCCTCGCCGGCCGGCACCAGGATGCGGCCGGGCCTTTCCAGCATCGGCACGCCGCCGGCCTGCAGCGTGGCCCGCGTCGCGTCCAGCCCGCCGCTCCGCCCCTCGTCCTGGTCACCGGTGCGGAAGCCCAGCGCCACCATGCGCTCGCCCTTCCCGGGGAGGGTGGGCAGCGCCTCGCCCCAATGGCTGCGCGCCGCCTCGGGCAGCAGCACCAGCACCGTGCCCTCCGCCGCGCGGATCGCCATGCCGCCCGCCACCGGCGCCACCGCCTCGTCCCCGAACAGGGCGCGGTAGGGCGCCACGGCCCGCGCCGGGTCGTCGCTGACGATGCCGAACTCGGCGATGCCGGTAACGCCATTGGCATGGCGCTGCCATTCCGGCCGCCACACCAGCTCGGGCGTGAAGTGGTGGCAGAAGAAGACGCGGCCGCCGAAGGTGACCTCGGGCCCCAGATGCGTCACCCGGAAATGCGCCTCGGGGCTGGTGCCATCGGGGAGGGCGACGGGGCGGACGAACTCGCGGGATTCCTGCACCGGCAGGCCGGCGGCGGCCACCCGGTCGCGGAAGCCGGCATCGGCCGATGGCTTGAACACCAGGCCGCCCAGGCCGGCCGGCATGCTGAGCAGCTCCGGCCGCGCGGCGGCGCGCCCCGGCTCGAAGCCCAGCAGCTCCAGGTAGTCCGTGCCGAAGATGGCGAGGTTGTTGCTGGAGCCCAGCGAATGATGGCCGCGCTCGGTGAGCTGGAAGCCGAGCCGGGCATAGCGCTCCGCGGCCTCGTCCAGCCGGTCGCCGACATTGATCACCACATGGTCGATGGCGGGCTGCAGCACGGCGGTCATGGGCCAGTTCCTTCCATGGCGGTTCGGGCCGGCATCATGGGCTGTGCCGCCCGCTTTGCGAAGCGGCCGGGCCGTGGCGCCGCCCCGCCTCCGCTCATTCCGCGCCCGCGCCGGAAGCCCGCAGGCGGATGACGCCGCGCACCTCCTCGGCCGGCACGGGCTTGCCCTTGCGCAGGATCTCGATGCGCCCTTCCTTTTGCAGCCTCAGCGCGGCGTGGCGGATGGGCGTCATCAGGCCGCGCCACACCGGGTCCGGCGCCAGGGCGCGCGCCACCTCGCTCGGGCAGACCGACTTGCCGGGGCCGCAGGCGGCGGTCTGGCGCAGGATCTCCTCGCCCAGCATCTCGGGGGAAGGGCGTTTCGGCTCGGCGGACATGGGCAAAACTCCGGTCGGGAAGAACTCAGCGGGGCCTGGCGGTGAGGCGCGAGAAGCTGATCAGCGCCGCCGCGGCGGCGATGGCGGCGGCCACGCCCAGCCCCCGCATGGCGCCATTCTCCCCCGCCAGCCGCAAGGTCAAGGCCGCGAGCGCGGCGCCGCTCGTCTGGCCCAGCAGGCGGGAGGTGGAAAGCATGCCGCTGGCCCCGCCGCTGCGCTCGCGCGGGGCGGAGGACAGCAGGGCGCGGTTGTTGGGGCTCTGGAACAGGCCGAAGCCCAGGCCGCACAGCGCCATGCGCCAGCCGATGTCGAGGGCGGTGGGGGCGTCCGGCAGCCAGGCCAGCAGCGCCAGCCCCGTGGCCATCAGCCCGAGGCCCAGGCCTCCGAGCAGCCCGGCCGGTAGCCTGTCGGAGGCGCGGCCGGCGAGCGGCGAGACGATGATGAGGACCAGCGGCCAGGGCGTCATCAGCAGCCCCGTCTCCACCTGGCTGCGGCCGAGGCCGTGCTGGAGGAAGAAGGGCAGGGCCACGAAGGCGAGCATCTGCGCCGCGAAGGAACAGATGGAGGTGACGACCGAAAGGGCGAAGACGGGGATGCGCAGCAGGTCCACCGGCAGCAGCGGCGCCGCGCGCCCGGCCTGCCGGCGCACCAGCGCGATGCCGGCCAGCACGCCGCTCCCCAGGATCAGCCCCGCCTGCCAGGCGGGGGCACCGCGGGCGAACTGCTCCAGCGCCGTCATCACCAGCCCGAAGGTGGCGGCGCTGAGGATGGCGCTGGCGGCATCGAAGGGGCGGCGCGCACGGGGTGTCGCGGGCAGGAAGCGGATGGCCAGCAGCAGCGCCAGCGCGCCCACGGGGATGTTGACCGCGAAGATCCAGGGCCAGTGCGCCACGCTCAGGATGGCGGCCGCCACGCTCGGCCCCAGCACCGAGGAGATGGCCACCACCAGCGCGTTGACGCCCACCCCCTGGCCCAGCAGCCGCTGCGGATAGATGAAGCGCACGAGGGCCGTGTTGACGCTCATCAGCCCGGCGGCGCCGAGCCCCTGCACGGCGCGGGCCGTGGCGAGGCCGGCCAGGCTGTCCGCCATGGCGCAGAACAGGGAGGCGATGACGAACAGCGCGAGGCCGGTGCGGTAGATCTTCTCGTGCCCGATCAGCTCGCCCAGCGAGGCCAGCGGCAGCAGCGCCATGACCACGGCGATCTGGTAGGCGTTGACCACCAGGATGGCATCGGAGGGCGGCACGCGCAGGTCGGCCGCGATGGCGGGAAGGGCGACGTTGGCGATGGATGAATCCATGACCGCCATGGCGATGGAGACGGCGAGCGCCAGCACCGCCCAGAGCCGCTGCGGCTGCGGCAGGCCATCGTTTTCCTCTTGCATCCGGCGCCGTTTCCTCCTGTGGGGCAGAAAGGCCGACCATGCGCCCGGGCGCGGCCGGGCGCCAGGGGCTGACGCCGCCCCTCGGCCATGCCCGGGGGAGCAGCCACCATCGCCCAGCGCAAGGCAGGGCAGGGCGGGGCAGGGCAAGGTAGGGCGGCTTCAGGCGTAGGCACGCTCCACCAGAGGGCCGGGGGGCGGGTTGCTGGCGATCTCGCGGATGATCTTGCGCCGCACCGCGCCCTCAAAGGCGGGGAAGCCCTCGGCCACCATCAGGAAGGCGCCGGTGCCGCCGATCACCTCGTCGCGGTAATAGTCGTCGAGCGGCGGCATCAGGTCGGCGAATTGCGGCGGGGGCGGGGTGCGGTCGAGCACGGCCAGGCCGTTCAGCGCGATGCCCTTCTCCAGCGCCTCGGCCCGCGCCTCGGCGAGGGGGCGGCCGGAGTTGTTCACCCCGTCGCCGGAGATGTCCACCACCTGCCGCGTGCCCTCGTAGCCCTGGCCGAACAGCGAGGCCGCGAAGTCGATGGCGGCGGAGATGGAGGTGTAGAGGTGCGCCCGGCGCGGCGCCGCGTCGATGGCCGCCGCGAAGCGCCCGCCGCTGGCCGCGCCGTCGATCCGCGTCCAGGGCACCAGCAGTTCCTGCACGTTCCAGTCGGACCAGGTGAAGAAGCAGACGGCGATGGCGCCGATGGCCCCGCGCGCGATGCCATCCGTCAGGCGCGGGTCGCGGAAGGCGGCCGCGTAGCCGCGGAACTGCAGTTCCTGCTCCTCGGCGCTCATCGAGCGGCTGACATCCACTGCCAGCGCCAGCTCGACATCCACCGGCTCCATCGCCCGCGCCCGGCCCGGGGCCAGGATGGCCGGCGCCGCCAGCAGCCCGGCCGAGGCATGGCGGAAGAATTCCCTACATCGCATCCCGACTCTCCGTCAGCAGGGGCCGTGCACTGCCTTTCCTTTCTTCAACCTATCGGATGAATTTTGTGCATCGCAACATGAGAAGCGTCATGGCTGCGCTTCACGGCACGCGGGGCGAATTCATGGCCCTCCGGCAACCAGCGCCCGGCTGCCCGTTTGTCCTCACGAGACCATCCATGAGGAGGGCCCATGCGCAGCCCCGATTTCCGCGCCCCCGACTTCCCTGTCATCGGCAGGCGGGCGCAGCTTCCGATCCCGCCCAGTGATCCGCCGGCGCCCATGCCGCCGCCCACCGAACCGCCCGGGCCCGACCTGCCGGAGCCGCCCATCGACGAGCCGCCGGGCCAGGACCAGCCCACGCCCGACGCACCCGACATCCCGCCGCTCGGCGATCCGCCCGGCGAGCGGCCCATGCGGATGAACTGAAGGGGCTCCCGCCGAACCAGGCGGGGCAGGCCGGCGCCCCGCCGCTCGGTTCCCGG
>NZ_PDNU01000024.1 GCF_002631185.1 Teichococcus rhizosphaerae
GTGACATGATCGCCACGGGGCTCGATGCCGGGCTGCCCTGTGCCTTCGTGCTGGCCGACGCGCTGTACGGATCGGACAAGCGGCTGCGGGTCATGCTGGAGGGACGCGAGCAGCCCTACATGCTCGCTGTGCGCAGCAATGAGCGGCTGATGACCACCGAGGGCAGCTGCGCGACCCGCGATGCCGCCGAGATCGCCGCCGCACTGCCCTCCTCCGCCTGGCATCGTCACGCGGCGGGCGAGGGAGCCAAGGGACCACGGCTCTACGACTGGGCGCGGGTCCGCCTGCTGCGCCTGCAGCAGCCGCCCTGGGACCATTGGCTGCTGGTGCGGCGCAGCCGGCGCGATGCTTCCGACCAGGCCTACTACGTCGTCTTCGCACCGATGGAGACCACGCTCGCCGAACTGGCCGGCGTGGCCGGGCTGCGCTGGACCATCGAGACCTGCTTCGGCACCGCCAAGGAGGAACTCGGTCTCGACCACTGTGAGGCACGCTCCTGGGATGGCTGGCACCGCCACATGACGCTGTGCATGGCAGCGCTGGCCTTCCTCGCGCGGCTCCGGGCTGAACTGGTCCGCGGCGCGGCCGGCAAACCGAACGAAACGAGTCCAGGCGCCGTGGCCGTGGCCGCATGAAGCCAGGACCAGGGCGTAGACCGCCGGAACACCTGCCGCCGCTCTCCGCTCCGGAGATCAGGCACCTGCTTGCCCGCCTCGTGCTCGCCGTCGCCCCTGTGCGCGAACTGCTGCTGGAGTGGTCCCTCTGGCGACGACGGCATCAGGCCGCCGCACGTGCTGCTCATCTCAAATCATACAAGAAAAAGCAACTGTAGTATTA
>NZ_PDNU01000025.1 GCF_002631185.1 Teichococcus rhizosphaerae
CGCACCGATGGAGACCACGCTCGCCGAACTGGCCGGCGTGGCCGGGCTGCGCTGGACCATCGAGACCTGCTTCGGCACCGCCAAGGAGGAACTCGGTCTCGACCACTGTGAGGCACGCTCCTGGGATGGCTGGCACCGCCACATGACGCTGTGCATGGCAGCGCTGGCCTTCCTCGCGCGGCTCCGGGCTGAACTGGTCCGCGGCGCGGCCGGCAAACCGAACGAAACGAGTCCAGGCGCCGTGGCCGTGGCCGCATGAAGCCAGGACCAGGGCGTAGACCGCCGGAACACCTGCCGCCGCTCTCCGCTCCGGAGATCAGGCACCTGCTTGCCCGCCTCGTGCTCGCCGTCGCCCCTGTGCGCGAACTGCTGCTGGAGTGGTCCCTCTGGCGACGACGGCATCAGGCCGCCGCACGTGCTGCTCATCTCAAATCATACAAGAAAAAGCAACTGTAGTATTAGTTCGTAATCGCGAGGCCTCCATGTCTTGGAAGCTCCTAGTCACGCTGCTCGGTGTGGCCTTCCTATTTGTCTACGCCTGGAATGGTCACCAGGACCGGTTCATGAACAAGTGCTTGAACATGATGTCCACCGAGGCCTTTCAGCGGGCTTCCATTGAGAGCTATCGCAGCCCTAGCTCATCATCTGCGAACCAAGTGTTGAACTGGCTGGAGGCCATCTACGACGTAGACATTGTAGCCTGTCGGTCGCTGCCTTGAAGGCTTCTCAATTTCCATGGCTTACCGGACGCCTTCCTCACCTGAAGCGCACGGGAACATAGGTCCTCATGGGCATCCTATATTTGTAGGTCCGCCGACCTTGCCAAGTCAGCGAACCTGGACGCCAGAAGCCTTACCGTTGCGGCGCAGGTTAAAAATCTCGGCAAAGGTTACTCGGCGACCGTTGACGTTCCCGATACGCTCGCAGATGGCTCTCGGCGAGATGGGAAGCCAGAGGCTTAGGCGGATGTTGTTCGAGGTGATGTGGTACATCCGGTTCCCACCAATCCTTCAGAACGGAATATCAAGGTCTTCCTCATCCTGGACCGGTTTGTCGACCTTCTTGGCATGCTTCGCGACCAGAAATGCATTCAAGGCAGCCGCCAATTGGACGGCCAGGAGGGCATACTCCGGGCTTACCGTGACTACCTCAGCGCCCTGGCCGTGGCTGGCCACTTTGTTCCGGAGCTGTCGGGCAGGCTTTTCGGCAGGTCGGCCGACCGTGCCCCGATCTGGTAGGTGCCACCGGCCGTGCCGTCCGTGACCCACACCTCGGCGGAATCCCAGCTGCCGAGGCCGCCCAGCATCTCGGTGAAGAGGATGCGGCCGTCGCCCAGCGACATGAAGTCGGTGAGCTGCAGGGAGGGATAGTAGCTGACGCCCCCGAAGTAGTGCCGGGTTCCCTCGGCGGTGCTGTCCGTGACCGTCAGGCCTCCCGCGGAGTAGATGAGGGACCGCTCATCCCCGAAGGATGTGACGCTCCAATTCCCGAACGGCTTGAAGAGCCGCGTGTCCCCCTCCGGCGTGCCGTCGCGGAGGATGAAGTTGACGTATTTGGAGCCCTCGAACCAGTCCGTGTCCAACCATTTCCCGCCGTTCAGCGGGGCCTCGCCGCCGCCGAGATAGGTGGTCCCCTCAGCCGTGCCGTCCGTCCGCCAGATCAGGGAGCCATCGGTGATGTAGGCGTCCTGCCCATCCGGCGAGAGCATGATGTCCCGCTTGGGCGTGCCGTTCCTGACCGGGCTGTCGGCGAGGATGCGGGTTCCCCCGGCCGTGCCGTCCGTCACCCAGACATCCTGGCTGTTGTCCGGTTCCTTCGCGACGAACAGCCACTGCCCGTCGGCCATCCTGTTGAAGTCCAGCAGCGTGGTGCCGGCCGCCCCGAAGGCGGGGCCCGCCAGCATCCTGGTGCCTTCCGGCGTTCCGTCGGTGATCCAGAGCTCACGGCCGCCGCCGGCGGCATCCACCGCGAGGAGCGTCCCGCTGCCGGCCGCGCCCACGATGTCCAGCGCGGAGCCCGCCGCTCCGGGCATGACGTCGCGGAACAGGCGCGTCCCCGCCTCCGTGCCGTCCGTCACCCAGAGCTCCCGGCCATGGAGGCCGTCATCCGCCGCGAAGAGCAGGCGGCCATCAGCGAGCGGCGTGAAATCGCCGGGGGCGGCGCCGTCCAAACCGGGCCTGATGTCCTTCAGGAGACGGGGAGCGCTCAGCCCCGCCCCGGCGATCCACAGCTCGTTGCCGTTCCCGCCATCGGTGGCGGCGAAGACATAGGTGCCGCGCGAAGAGGTAGCCTGCATTGTCCAGCCTTCCCTGGAGCCGACGCTGCGGAGGATGAGGAAGTGCGAGGCGGCTTAGGAAGCGATCCTCATGATTATTAATGAGACGTCAACCTGGCGGCAGAAGCCTTCGCCATGGCTGGCACCATGGGGTCAGGCTGCGGAAAACAGTTGCTTGGCCGAAGGCAGGCGGCCGCGGCGCGTTCGCCAGGAAGCTTCCAGTCGCCCACGTCACCCCAGGGGGCGGTCGCTTTCACGCTGAATTCAACCCGCGGCCGCCTCCTGGCCAGGCCATCCGCCGCCACGGGCGGCGGTGGCCGGCAGGTGCGGGAAGCGCCGCCAGGGCTTCTCCCCCTCCCTCACTCGATGCGGATATTGGCCTGGCGCACCAGCGCCCCGTAGCGCTCCGCCTCGCGCCGCACGAGCCGGGCCGCGTCCTCGGCCGAGCCGCCGCCGGGGATGAAGCCCGCCTCCTCCAGCTTGCGGCGGATCTCGGGGTCGGAAAGCGCCTTGTTCATCGCCGCCGACCAGCGCCGCACCACCGGCTCGGGCAGCCCCGCCGGGCCCAGCAGCATGTACCAGACATTGATCTCGTAGCCGGGGAAGCCGCTCTCGGCCACGGTGGGCACCTCCGGCAGCGCCGCCACGCGCTGCGGCAGGGTGGTGGCCAGCGCCCGGGTCGTGCCGCTGCGGATGTGCGGCAGGTGGGTCGGCATGGTGTCGATGGCGAGGTCGAGCGTGCCGGCGATGAGGTCGTTCACCACCTGCCCGGTGCCGCGGTAGGGCACATGCGTCATCTGGATGCCGGCGGCCTGGCACAGCATCTCGGCCGCCAGGTGCTGCTGGGTGGCGACACCGGAGGAGGCGTAGTTCAGCCTGCCCGGATTGGCGCGGGCGAAGGCGATCAGCCCCTCGATGTCCTTGTAGGGGGCGTTGGCCGGCACGACCACCACCAGCGGCACGGTGCCCGCCAGGGTGATGGGGGTGAAGTCCTTGTCCTGGTCATAGGGCGGCGTGCGCATGAGCGGCCCGACGACGGACTGGGTGGAGACGGTGCCCATCAGCAGCGTGTAGCCATCGGGACGGGCGCGGGCGGTGGCGGCGGCGGCCACGGTGCCGCTGGCGCCGGGGCGGTTCTCGATGGTGACGGGCTGGCCCAGCTCCGCGTGCAGGGAGGGCGCGAGCAGGCGCGCGATGATGTCCGTGCCACCGCCGGGCGCGAAGCCCACCAGCATGGTCATGGCGCGGCTCGGATAGCTGTCCTGGGCGCGGGCGGCCCTGATCAGGGCAGAGGGGGCGAGGGCGGTGGCGGCGCCCAGCAGGGCGCGGCGGTGCAGCGTCATGGATCGTTTCCCCAGTCCGGCTTCTTTTGTGCCAAATCGTCGACAGTTCGCAGTCTGGCGGCGGAAGGGAGGAGCCGCTACCCCGAATCTGGGGGTGGGAAGCCATTCGTGCTTTTGGGCGGAAGGGGTCGCGGGAGGGGTGGCGCCCCTCCCGGCGGCTCAGCCTTCCAGCGCGTGCGACAGCGCGATGAGGTCGCGCGTGTGCGGGTGGCTGGCCTGGCCTGCCCGGAGCTGCGCCTCCGTCAGCTCCTCGACGATGCGCCCGCCCTGCATCACGGCGAGCCGCCCGCAGAGATGGCCGATGACGGCGAGGTTGTGCGAGACGAGGATGCAGGTGAGCTGCCGCGCCTGCCGCAGCTCGGCCAGCAGGTTCAGCACCTCCGCCTGCACCGAGACGTCGAGCGCGCTGGTGGGCTCGTCCAGCAGCAGCACGGACGGATCGGCGATCAGCGCGCGGGCGATGGCGACGCGCTGGCGCTGCCCGCCCGAAAGCTGGTGCGGGTAGCGGAAGCGCGCCGCGCGGGGCAGCGCCACCTCCTCCAGCGCGCGGGCGATGCGCGCCTCGGCTTCAGGGATGCCATGCACCTCCAGCGGCTCGGCCAGGATGCGGTCCACCGTCTGGCGCGGGTGCAGCGAGCCATAGGGGTCCTGGAACACCATCTGCACGCGGCGGAAGAAGGCGCGGTCCCGCCGGTGGCCGAGCTGCTCGCCGGCCACGCGCAGCGTGCCGTCCCAGCCCGGGATCAGCCCGGCGATGGTGCGCAGCACGGTGGACTTGCCGGAGCCGCTCTCGCCCACCAGCCCGTAGGTCTCGCCCGCCGCCACGCGGAAGGCGATGTCGCGCACCACGTGGTTGCTGCCGAAATGCACGTTGAGGTGGGCGGCCTCGATCATCGGGTTCCCGGCCGGAAAGGCGGCGCTCATGCGCGGGGCTCCAGCCAGGCGGGGTCGCGGCTCAGCGTGGGCAGGCGCGCGCGCTTCTGGCCGAGGCTCGGCATGCAGTCCAGCAGGCCACGCGTGTAGGCGTGCTGCGCGCGGTGCAGGTCGCGCGCCGGCAGCTCCTCCATCACCTGGCCGGCATACATCACCACCACCCGGTCGCAGAAGCGGCCGACCAGCGGCAGGTCGTGGCTGATCAGCATCAGACCCATGCCGCGCGCCGAGACGAGGTCCTCGATCAGCTTCAGGATCTCGGCCTGCACGGAGGCGTCGAGCGCGCTGGTCGGCTCGTCGGCGATCAGCAGGTCCGGGTTGGGCGCCAGCATCATGGCGATCATGACGCGCTGGCCCATGCCGCCCGAGACCTCGTGCGGGTAGCTGTCCAGCACGCGGGCCGGATCGCGGATCCTGACCTGTTCCAGCAGCGCCAGCGCCGCATCGCGGGCTTCCCGTTTTCCACCCTTGTTGTGGGCGCGCCAGGCCTCGGCGATCTGCGCGCCGACCGTCATCACCGGATTGAGGGAATATTTCGGGTCCTGCATGATCAGCCCGATGCGGCCGCCGCGCAGGGAGCGCATCTGCCGCTCGCTGGCGGCCTGGATGTCGATGCCGTCGAAGCGCAGCGCGCCGGCCCGGACGCGCGCGGCCTCCGGCAGCAGCCGCATCAGCGCCCGTCCCGTGACCGACTTGCCCGAGCCGCTCTCGCCCACGATGCCGAGCTTCTCGCGCCCGAGGCTGAAGGACACGCCGCGCACCGCGGGCGTGAAGCCCGAGGGGTTGGGGAAATCCACGCGCAGGTCGCGGATCTCGACGAGGTTGCCGTTGCTCATGCCGCTCACCGCTGCTTCGGGTCCAGCACGTCCCGCAGCCCGTCGCCCAGCAGGTTGAAGGCGAGGGAGGCGGTGAAGATGGCCAGCCCCGGGATCACCGGCACCCACCACTGCTCCAGGATGAAGCGCCGGGCGGTGGCGATCATCGTGCCCCATTCCGGGATCGGCGGCTGCGCGCCGAGGCCGAGGAAGCCGAGGCCCGCCGCGGTGAGGATGATCGAGGACATGTCGAGCGTGACGCGCACCGTGAGCGAAGGCAGGCACATCGGCGCCACGTGCTTCCAGATGACGCGCCAGGGCGAGGCGCCGGTCATGCGCACGGCGGCGATGTAGTCGGTGTTGCGGATGGTGAGCGTCTCGGCCCGCGCCAGCCGCGCATAGGGCGGCCAGGCGGTGAGCGCGATGGCGATCACGGCGCTCTCCACCCCGGGCCGCATGGCGGCGACGAAGGCGAGCGCCAGGATCAGCCGCGGGAAGGCCAGGAACACGTCCGTCACCCGCATCAGCACCTTGTCGAGCAGCCCGCCCGCGTAGCCCGCGACGCAGCCGACGACGAGGCCGAGCGGCGCCACCAGGATGACGACGGCCACCACCATGCCCAGCGTGACGCGCCCGCCATAAAGGAGGCGGGAGAAGGTGTCGCGCCCCAGCTCGTCCGTGCCGAGCCAGTGCTCGGCGGAAGGCGGTGCCAGGCGGTTTGCCAGGCTCTGCGCGCCGGGGTCGTGGGTGGCCAGCAGCGGCGCGGCCAGTGCCAGTGCCAGCATGGCCAGCACCACGGCGAGGCCGGCGACGGCCAGCCCGTTGCGGCGGAAGGCGAGCCAGAGCTGGTAGCGCCGGCCCCAGCGCGCCTGGGCGCGGGAGTAGGGGGTGTCGGAGAGCAGCCAGTCGCGTGTCGTCGTGCCGCTCATCAGCGCACCCTCGGGTCGAGCAGGCGGTAGAGCAGGTCGGCCAGCAGGTTCAGCGCGACATAGACCAGCCCCACCACCAGCGTGGCGCCCAGCACCGCGTTCATATCGGCGTTCAGCAGCGACACGGTGAGGTATTGCCCGAGGCCGGGCCAGGCGAAGATGGTCTCGGTCAGCACCGCGCCCTCCAGCAGCCCGGCATAGGTCATGGCCAGCACGGTGACGAGCGGCACGGCGATGTTGCGGAAGGCATGGCCCCAGACGATGCGCGCGCGGGACAGGCCCTTGGCGCGCGCGGTGGTGACGTATTCGCTCTTCAGCTCGGCCAGCATGAAGGCGCGCGTCATGCGCGCGATGTAGGCGAGCGAGAAGAAGGCCAGCACCCCGGCCGGCTGCGCCAGGTGCCACAGCGCGTCGCGGAAGGCGGGGATGTCGCCGGCGAGCAGGGTGTCGAGCGTCAGGATGCCGGTGCGCTCGTCGATCATGCCCTCGAAGTAGATGCCCTGGCGGCCCGGGCCGGGCGCGATCTCCAGCGTGGCGTAGAACAGCAGCAGCGAGATCAGCCCCAGCACGAACACGGGGAGCGAATGGCCCGCGAGGCAGAACAGCCGCACGCCCTGGTCGATCCACGTCCCCTGCCGCGTCGCGGCCCAGACGCCGAGCGGCACGCCGACCAGCACGGCGACGATGATGGCCACCGTGGCCAACTCCAGCGTGGCGGGAAAGAAGCGGGCGATGTCCTGGGTGACCGGGTTGGAGGTCATCACCGAGCGGCCGAGGTCGCCGCTGGCGATCTGCCCGAGATACTTCCAGAACTGGATGTGGAGCGGCTGGTCCAGCCCCAGCTCCAGCCGGGTCTGTTCCACCACGTCCTGCGGCGCGCGGTCGCCCACGATGGCGAGCACCGGGTCGATCGGCACGACGCGGCCGATCAGGAAGGTGACGAGCGCGAGGCCGAACAGGGTGATGGGCACGCTGGCCGCGGTGGATGCCAGGGCCCGCAGGCGGAGCCGCGCGGCGGAAGCGCGGGCCCGGGCCGGAGGGCGCGCGGGGGGGAGCGTGGTTGCCGTGGCGCCGGAAGGCACCACGGGCGATGCGCCGGGCGGCGCGGACGCCGCCCGGGAAGTGTCGTGTTCCGTCATGCCTTGGTGATGTTGGTGTAGGAGTGCCGGTCGTTCATCGGGCCCATGTCGAAGCCCTTCACGCCGGCGCGGGAGACGGCGATCTCGATCTCCTGCAGCATGACGACGAAGGGCGACTGCTGCTGGTGGTCGCGCTGCAGCGCCTCGTAGAGCGCGGTGCGCTTCTCGGAATCCTGCTCCTTCAGCGCCGCCACCGTGCGGGCGGACAGCTCGGGGATCAGCCAGCTCGCGCGCCAGGCAAGCGTCCGGTTGCGCGCGTCGTCGCCATTGTCGGTGTTGATGCTGAAGGCCTCGGCGTTGCTGTGCGGGTCGAAGTAGTCCGAGCCCCAGCGGACCATGGCGATGTCGTGCGCGCGGGCGCGGGTCTTGGTGATGACGGCGCGCTGCTCGCCCGGCAGCATGCGCAGCCGGATGCCGATCTCGGCGAGGTTCGCCTGGATCGCCTGCGCGATGTCGGAGAAGGGGGCGGGGGAGGAATAGTCGAAGCCCAGCTCGAAGCCTTCCGCGAGCCCGGCCCTGGCCAGCAGCGCCTTGGCCTCGGCGATGTTGCGCTTGAAGGGCTGCTCGGTCAGCGCGCCGGGCAGGCCGGCGGGCAGGAAGGCCTGGTGCACCGCGAAGGTGGTGGGCACGATGGCCTTCTGGATGCCCTCGTAGTCCAGCGCCAGCTTGATGGCCTGCCGCACCTCGGGCTTGGCCAAATGCGGGTTCTTCTGGTTCAGGCTGAGATACATCAGGCTCGCCTTGCGGGCGGACTGCACGGTGAAGCGCGCATCGCCCTCAAGCTGCCTGATCTGGTCGGCGCCGAGGTTGCGGGCGATGTCGTAGTCGCCCTTGGTCAGGCCGAGGAGCTGGGCGGAGGGGTCGGACACGTGGCGCATGATGATGCGCTTGACCTGCGGCGCCGCGTTGCTGTGCGGGTTGGCCTCCAGCACCACGCTCTCGCTGGCGCGCCACTGGCGCACGGCGTAGCTGCCGGAGCCGGCGCTGTTCTGCTTCAGCCAGCCATTGCCCCAGTCGTCGTTCTGCGCGCGCGCCATGACGGCGGCCTTCTCCACCACCGAGCCGACCGCGGCCGAGAGGCAGTAGAGCAGGAAGGAGGGCGCCGTCGGCTCGGCCGTTTCCAGCACCACGGTGCGCGGGCCGGTGGCGCGGATGCGCTGGGCGACGTTGTCCTTGTTGAAGCCGAACTGGTTGATGATGAAGGCGGGCGCCTTGTTCATCGCCACCGCGCGGGTCAGCGAGAAGGCCACGTCCTCCGCCGTCACCGGCTTGCCGGAGGCGAATTTCGGGCCGTCCTTCAGGGTGAAGGTGAAGGTCCGGTTGTCCGGCGAGACGTCCCACTTCTCGGCCAGCTCGCCCTGGATGCTGGCGGGGTTGCTGTTCGGCGTCGTCACCAGCTTCTGGTAGACGTTCCCGGCCAGCTCGGAGGCGGTGTATTCGAAGGCCTCGTGCGGATCGAGCGAGATGATGTCGTCGATCTGCTTGGCAAAGACGAGCACGCCCGGCGGCGTCTGCGCGGCGGCCGGGGAGATGGCGAGATGCGCACCGGCGGGCGCCATGGCGGCGGCGCCGGAGGCGAGCAGCAAGGAACGGCGGGACAGCATGGTGGAAACCTCCTGCGATGCGCGCCTTCTAGCGCGGCGGAGGGGGGCGGCGCCATCCACAGCATGCGTGAGGGCGCCGTGCCGGCGCATCGCGCCGCGCGGTCTGGCCCTGCCTGCCGCCGCTGCCTATACCGCCCCCTGAACCGACAGCGATGAAGAAGGCGCCCGCGGAGCTTCGTCCGCCGGCCTTCCCGAAGGATTGTTGCCCATGCCACGCCTCTGGCTTGTCCTTGGCGCCCTGTCCGGCCTCGTGGCCGTGGCCCTGTCCGCCTGGGCCGCGCATGGCCTGGTGCTGGACGAGGCGGATCACCGCCGCGTGCAGAGCGCGCTCACCATGCAGGGCTGGCACGCCCTGGCGCTGCTGGCCGTGGGCCTGCTGGCCGAGCGCCGCCCCGGCGCCCGCCTGCCGCACCTGGCCGGCGGCTGCTTCGTGCTGGGCAGCCTCGGCTTCTGCGGCGCCGTGTGGTGGCTGGTGCTGCGCGGCTGGTCGCTCGGCATCGCGCCGCAGGGCGGCACGCTGCTGATGCTGGGCTGGCTGCTGCTGGCGGCCGCCGCCCTGCGGAAGCCCGTGCCATGAGCGGGGGGATGCGCGTGGCCAGCGCCTATCTCGCCGCCCCGGGCTTCGAGCCGGAGCTGGAGGAGGAGCTGCGGCGCGCCGGCGTCTCCATCGGCCGCTGGCACGGGCCGCTGGCGCTCTGCGCCGCCCCGCCCGTGCCCGCCGCCTGGGCGCTCGACGTCTGGACCGACCCGCGCGAGGTCGCGGTACCCTCGATCAAGGCCGGCGCCTCGGCGCTGCGCGCCATCCAGCGCAACTGGTCGCAGGTGCCGGTGCTGCACCACCGCCGCGCGGCGCTGATCGAGGCGGCGCTGCCGCCGGTGAAGGCGCGCGCGCTGCGCTTCCCCGAACCCGCGCCCACCGGCCATCTCGGCGGCTGGACGCTGCTCTCGCCCGAGCTGATGCTGGTCAGCCCCACCAAGACCAGCCCCTTCGTCGGCGGCGCCGTGCGCTTCGAGGAGGACCGCGAGGGGCCGCCCTCGCGCGCCTACCTCAAGCTGTGGGAGGCGCTGACCCGCATCGGCCGCTGGCCGGACCCGGGCGAGACCAGCCTCGACCTCGGCGCCGCGCCGGGCGGCTGGACCTGGGCGCTGGCGCGGCTCGGCGGCCAGGTGACGGCGGTGGACAAGGCGGCGATGGACCCGGCCGTGGCGGCCCTGCCCAATGTCGCCATCCGCACCGAGAGCGCCTTCGGGCTGGAGCCGGAGAAGCTGCCGCCGGTGGACTGGCTGTTCAGCGACATCATCTGCTACCCCTCCCGCCTGCTGGTGCTGGTGCGGCGCTGGATGGCGGCGGGCGCGGCGCGGAACTTCGTCTGCACCCTCAAGTTCCAGGGCGGGACGGACCACGACACGGCGGCCGCCTTCGCCGCCATCCCCGGCGCGCTGCTGTTCCATGGCGCGCACAACAAGCACGAGCTGATGTTCTGCCTGCTGGGGCAGGAGGCGCGCGCCGCCTAGCCGCCCCCAGCCTCGCCCTCCCCCGCCGGGGAGGGGCGGTGGCGCGAGGCAACCGGTCCTCGGCGCGGGCCGTTCTGTTCTCCGGCCGCGCCGGCAAGGAGGGCGGCGGAGGAGGAAGCATGCGCAAGGCCTGGTGGCTGGTGCGGCAGAGCGTGCTGGACTTCATCGAGGATGAGGCGCTGAGCCGCGGCGCGGCCATCTCCTTCTACACCGTCACCTCTCTGGCGCCGGTGCTGCTGATCGCCATCGCCATCGCCGGCCTCGCCTTCGGCGAGGAGGCGGCGCGCGGCGCCATCGTCGGCCAGCTGCGCGGGCTGATGGGCCCGGCGGGGGCGGAGATGGTGCAGAGCATCATCCTCAGCGCCTCCAATCCCACCTCGGGGATGCTGGCCAGCGTGTTCGGCGTGCTGACCCTGCTGATCACCGCCAGCGGCGTGTTCGGCGAGATCCAGGCCAGCCTCAACATGATCTGGCGCGCCGAGCTGAAGGGCGACACCGTTTCCCGCCTGCTGCGCGCGCGGGCGGCGAGCCTCGGGCTGGTGGCGACGCTGGGCTTCCTGCTGCTGGTCTCGCTGGTGGTGAGCGCGGCGCTGGCGGCGCTGGGCGACCTGCTGGACCAGCACCTGCCGGCGGTGGCGCTGCTGGTGCGGCTGGCCAACACCGTCATCTCCTTCGCGCTGATCTGCGCGCTGTTCGCCGCCATCTACAAGTTCCTGCCCGACCGCCGCCTGGAATGGCGCGACGTGCTGGTGGGCGCCGTGGTCACCACCCTGCTGTTCAACGTGGGCAAGACGCTGATCGGGCTCTATCTCGGCAGCAGCGCCATCGGCTCCACCTATGGCGCCGCCGGCTCGGCGGTGATCGTGCTGCTGTGGATCTACTATTCGGCGCAGATCTTCCTGCTGGGCGCGGAGTTCACCAAGGCCTACGCCATCTGCCGCGACGCCGAGGCCTGGCACGCGCGCGGCCGCGCGGCCGCCGCGCCGGAAGAGGCGGCGGCCGCCGCGGACATCCCGGAGCGCCCGCTCATCGGCCTGCCCCCGCCGCGCGATGCCCCGCCCGCATGAGGCCCCCGCTCCTCGAGCCGGGGCCGCATGAATCTCTTTTCATCCGGCGGCCGGCCCGATAGGGCATGCGCCATGACCACGCTTCCGCCGGATGCCGGCCGATGAGCCGCCGCCGTTCCTCCACGCCCTGGGTGGCGCTTGCCGCCGCCATCGCCGGCCTGCTCGGCGCCACGCAGATCTCCGAGGCGGACTGGATGCGCCTCGGCCGCGCCGTGTGGCGCGTCGTCGCCACCCTGCAAGAGGACGAGGCGCCGCGCCGCCGGCAGGCCCCCGCCGGCGAGGCCTTCTCCGGCCAGCCGCGGGTCATCGACGGCGACACGCTGGATGTGGAGGGCATCCGCGTGCGCATGCAGGGGATCGATGCGCTGGAGGGCGACCAGCAGTGCAACCGCCCCGGCGGGCGCTATGCCTGCGGGCGCGAGGCGCGCGAGCGGCTGGTGGAGCTGATCGGCGGCCAGGCCGTCACCTGCGTGCCGGACGGCACGGAAACGCATGGCCGCAGCGTGGCCGTCTGCTCGGTGCGGCAGGGCGGGCGGGAGATCGACCTGAACGCCGCCATGGTGCGCTCGGGCCTGGCCTTCGACTGCCCGCGCTATTCCAAGGGGCGCTACGCCGCGCTGGAGGCGGAGGCCAAGGCCGAGAAGGCCGGTGCCTGGGCGGGGCGCTTCACCTATCCGTGGTCGCACCGCGACCGCGCCGGCGCCTGCGGGCGCTGAGCGGCATGCGGAAGGGGTGGGGCCGCTGGCTGCGCCGCGCGGCGCTGGCGCTGCTGCTGGCGCCGCCGGCGCTGATCCTGCTGTTCCGCTTCGTGCCGCCGCCGGCCACGCCGCTGATGCTGATCCGCGCCGTGCAGGGCCATGGCCTCTCCAAGGACTGGGTGGCCTATGACCGCATCGACCGCGCCCTGCCGCGCGCGGTCATCGCCGCCGAGGACAACCTGTTCTGCGAGCAGGCGCTCGGCTTCGACTTCCGGGCGCTGCGCGGACAGGTGGAGGCGGCGCTGGAGGGGGACCGGCCGCGCGGGGCCAGCACCATCACCATGCAGGTGGCGAAGAACCTGTTCCTCTGGCCGGGGCGGGACCCGCTGCGCAAGGCGCTGGAGGTGTGGCTGACGCCGCAGATCGCGCTGCTCTGGCCGAAGCGGCGGGTGCTGGAGGTGTATCTCAACATCGTCGAGTTCGGCCCCGGCGTGTATGGCGCCGAGGCCGCCGCGCGGGCCCACTTCAACCGCTCCGCCGCCGCGCTGACGGCGCAGCAGGCGGCGCAGCTCGCCGTGGTGCTGCCGGCGCCGCTGCAATGGTCCGCCGCCGCGCCCACCTCCTATCTGCGCGAGCGCGCCGCGACGGTGCGGCGGCGGGTGGGCCAGCTCGGACCGCTGCTGGCCTGCGCGGAGTAGCCGCGCCCTCCAAGGCGTGCCCTCAGAACAGCGCCCGCACCAGCCCCGTGGCCAGCGCGCTCTCCGCCCGGCGCAGGTCGACGGGGCGGGACAGGTGGAACCACGCCCCGTCATGCACCAGCCCGAACAGCCGCCCCGATTCGATGGCGCGCTTCCACAGCAGCATGGTGCCGAACGGCCCTTCCGGCGCGCCCTCCAGCAGCCGCGGATGGACGATCTGCAGCCCGGCATAGACATAGGGCGAGATCTCGCGCTCCTTGGGCAGCCGCACGCGGCCGAGCGGGTCGAGCAGGAAGTCGCCGCGCCCCACCTCGCCCTCCACCGTGGCGGCGCGCACCATCAGCAGCAGCGCGTCCATCTCGTCGGGGCGGAAGGTGGCGGCGAGGCGCTCGATGGTGGGCGTCGGGCCGTCCAGCCAGTAGGCGTCGCCATTCACCGCCAGGAAGGGGTCGGCGCCCAGATGCGGCAGCGCGTCGCGCATGCCGCCGCCGGTTTCCTGGATCGGCTCCTCGCGCAGCACGCGGGGCGGGTGCGGCCGCGCGGCGCAGACCGCCTCCACCTGGCCGGGGAACCAGTGGGCGTTGACCACCACCTTGCCGATGCCGGCGGCGTCGATGCGGTCCAGCGCGTGGTCGAGCAGGCTGCGGCCCGACAGCTTCAGCAGCGGCTTCGGCGTCGCCTCGGTGAGCGGCCGCATGCGGGTGCCGAGGCCGGCCGCCAGCACCATGGCGGAGTTCAGGGTGATCACGCGGCGGGGTCCTTGGTGGGGCTGGCAAAGGGAGCGGCGGAAGGAGCGGCGTCCGGGTTGCGCCGCAGGGGCGGCGGCACATGCCGGTCGAGGAAATGGGCGAGGGGGGCGGTGGCGGGGTGGCGCAGGGCGCGCTCCAGCAGCGCCCAGCAGCGCGGGCCATGCGCCAGGTAGCGCGGCTTGCCGTCCCGCCGGTCCAGCCGCACCCAGAGCGCCGCGACGCGCAGGTGGCGCTGCGCCGCCATGGCGGCCAGCGCGGCGTGGAACCGCACCGCCTCCAACTCCGGGCGCAGCGCCAGGTAGCGCGCCAGCGCCGCCTCCCGCACCTCGGGCGCCACGTCGCGCCGGGCGTCCTCGACGAGGCTGACGAGATCGTAGGCCGGGTGGCCGAGCGCCGCGTCCTGGAAGTCCAGGATGCCGGTGCGGCGCGGCCCGTCGCGGCCTTCCAGGCGCATCAGGTTGGCGGGGAAGTAGTCGCGGTGCACCAGGCAGCCGGCGCCGGCGAAGGGGGCGAGCATCTCGCGCATCGCGTCGGCGAACCCGGCGCGCACCGCCTCGCCCGGGGGCGCGCCGAAGCTGGCGGGCCACCACCAGTCGAGGAAGGTGGCGGCGGCGGTGGCGGCCATGCGCTCCGCCTCCCACAGCGGCAGGCCTGCCGGCGGGGGCGCGGCGTGCAGCGCGGCCAGCGCCTCGGCCGCCTCGGCGTAGAGCGCCTGGGGGTCGGCGCCGCGGTCGAGCAGCGCGGCATGGGTGTCCTCGCCGAGATCCTCGACCAGCAGCAGGCCCTGCGCCGCGTCCTCCGCCAGGATGGCGGGGGCGGAAAGGCCGATGCCCCGGATGTGCCGCGCCAGCCGCAGGAAGGGCAGCAGGTCCTCCTCCGGCGTCAGGCCGACGCGCGGCGCCTCGGCGCAGTCCATCAGCAGGGCGGGGCGCGGCCCGCCGCGCAGGCGGGTGTAGCGGCGGTGGCCGGCATCCTGCGGCAGCGGCAGGCGCTCGGCCCGTCCGTAGCCCTGGGCGGCGAGAAAGGAATCCATCGGGGAGGGCGGGGCGGGGGCGGTCATGCTGCGGGCAGGTGGTGACGCAGCCGGCGCCGCTTGCCAAGCGCCGATTGCGCCAAGGGGGCGGTTCGGGCGCGGTTGCGGAACGCGGCGGCGGGCTGGGCTCACAGGTCCGCGGCAGGCGCGGCGAGCGCGGCGAGCCGCCCGCCCCAGCCGCTGAGCCGCGCTTCCCGCGCCTCGCCCCCGGCGAGCGGGGCGAGGACGATGCGCAGCGCCGCCTCCGGCATCAGCCAGCCGAGCCGGTCGGGCCATTCCACCAGCACGATGCCCTCGCGCGCCTCCTCCCAGCCCAGCTCCTCCAGCTCCTCGGGGCCGGACAGGCGGTAGAGGTCGTAGTGGTGCGCGGGCCCCTGGGGCAGCTCGTAGCCCTGCACCAGGGTGAAGGAGGGGGAGGGCACCTCCAGCGCCGGGTCGGCCGCCGCGGCGCGCAGGAAGGCGCGGCAGAAGGCGGACTTGCCGGCGCCGAGCGGGCCTTCCAGCAGCAGCGCGTCGCCCGGCCGGGCCAGGGCGGCGGCGCGGGCGGCCAGCGCCTCGGTGGCGGCGAGGTCGGGCAGGCGGAGGGTCAGGGTCTCGGGCGGCATGGGCGGCGAATATCCATCCCCCCGGGGGTCGGCACAAGGCCGGGGCCGTGGGCGCGCGCGGCCGGGCGGCGCCGGGGCCCCTGGGGAAATTCCGCCGCCCTCTTTGCCGGCGCGCCGCAAAGCCTCTATGCCTGCGCGCCCCGTTTGCGGAGATCACGCCCATGGCCGACGCCACGCACCAGGATGCCGCCCCCCATGTCGCGGTGGAGACCGATGTCGCCATCATCGGCGCCGGCCCGACCGGGCTGTTCGCGGTGTTCGAATGCGGCATGCTGCGGATGAAATGCGTGGTGATCGACACGCTGGAGGCGATCGGCGGCCAGTGCGCCGCGCTCTATCCCGAGAAGCCGATCTACGACATCCCCGCCCACCCGGCCATCTCGGGCGGCGCGCTGATCGAGCAGCTGCAGGAGCAGGCGGCGCCCTTCGCGCCCATCTACCTGCTCGGCCGCCGGGTGGAGGCGCTCGCCCCGCATGAGGGCGGCTTCGAGCTGCGCACCAGCAAGGGCGAGGCGGTGCGGGCGCGGGCCGTGATCATCGCCGCCGGCGCCGGCGCCTTCGGCCCCAACCGCCCGCCGCTGAACGACCTGCACAGCTACGAGGCCACCGGCGCCGTGCGCTACATGGTGGCGCGGCGCGAGGAGCTGCGCGGCAAGCGCGTGGTGATCGCCGGCGGCGGCGACTCGGCGGTGGACTGGGCGCTGAGCCTCAAGGGCATCGCCAAGCGCGTGACGGTGGTGCACCGCCGCCCGAAGTTCCGCGCGGCACCCGAGAGCGTGGCGCAGATGGAGGCGGCCGCCGCGCGCGGCGAGATCGACCTGGCCATCCCCTACCAGCTGCATGGCCTGCGCGGCGCGGGGGGCGCGCTGTCCGAGGTGGTGCTGGCCACGCTGAAGGGCGAGGAGCGCGCGGTGGCGGCGGACCACCTGCTCGCCTTCTTCGGCCTGTCCATGGAGCTCGGCCCGATCGCCCAGTGGGGGCTGGGGCTGGAGCGCAGCCACGTCACCGTCAATCCGGCGACGCTGGAGACCAACATCCCCGGCATCCACGCCATCGGCGACATCGCGACCTATCCGGGCAAGCTGAAGCTGATCCTGCAGGGCTTCTCGGAGGCGGCGATGGCGGCGCACGCCATCCATCCGCGCATCTTCCCCGGCGAGGCGCTGCATTTCGAGTACAGCACCTCCAAGGGCGTCCCGGCCGAGTGATCCCGCGCGGGCGGCGGCGGGGCGGGGGGGCCGCTTCACCTCGCCCGCCGCCCGGCCTAGGCTGCGCGCCCATTCCTCGCGAGCAAGGGGCGCAGCGCATGGCGGAAGGCCGTCTCGTCATCGGCACCAAGATGTATTCCTCCTGGTCGCTGCGCGGCTGGCTGGCCGTGCGGCTGGCCGGGCTGGCGGTGGAGGAGGTGGTGATCCCGCTGGCCGGCGGCGCCACCGAGGCGGTGAAGCAGGCCACCCCCGCCGGGCTGGTGCCGTATCTGGAGCATGGCGGGGCGCGCATCTGGGAAAGCCTCGCCATCGCCGAATACTGCGCCGAGCTGGCGCCCGGCCTGTGGCCGGCGGACCGCGCGGCGCGCGCCCATGCCCGCAGCATCGCCGCCGAGATGCATGCCGGCTTCCGCGGACTGCGCATGGCCATGCCGATGAGCATCCTCAACCGCTTCCCCGGCCAGGGCCGCACGCCCGAGGCGCTGGCCGACATCGCCCGCATCGAGGCGATCTGGCGCGAGGCGCTGGAGAAATCCGGCGGCCCCTTCCTGTTCGGCGAGGCGTTCGGCGCGGCGGACGCCATGTTCGCCCCCGTGGCCTGCCGCTTCCTGACCTGGGAGCCGGCGCTGGCGGAGGTCAGCCGCGCCTATGTCCAGGCCGTGCGCGCGCATCCGCTGATGCGCCGCTGGTATGACGAGGCCGCCGCCGAGCCCGCCGCCTGGCGGCTCGACAAGTACGAGCAGGCCCCTTCCGCATGAGCGGCGGGTCATCGGGCGGCGCCACCGGCGCCAGGACGCTCGACCATATCGGCGTCTGCACGCGCGACGGGCCGGGGCTCTGGGCCGCCTATGAGGCGCTGGGCTTCCACCTCACCCCCCTCGCACGGCAATCCGGCCGCCGCCGCCCCGATGCGCCGGTCGAGCCGCTGGCCACGGGCAACCGCTGCGCCATGCTGCGCCAGGGCTATCTGGAGCTGCTGGCAATCCTGGAGCCGGAGCGCTTCGACAACCGCATCGGCGCGTTCCTCGCCCGCTACGCGGGGATGCACATCGTCGCCTTCGGCATCGAGGATGCCGAGGCGGAGCTGCGGCGCCTGCGCCAGGCCGGCCTCGACATCCCCGGCGTGTCGCATCTGGAGCGCCCGGTGGACGACCCCGACGGGCCGCGCGCCCGCTTCTCCCGCCTGCCGCTGCCGGACGCGCCGGAAGGGCGGCTCCAGCTCATCCAGCACCTGACGCCGGAGCTGCTCTGGCAGGAGCGCTGGCTGGAGCACCCCAACCGCGCCGTGGCGCTGGAGGCCGCCATCCTGGTGGCGCCGGAGCCCGCGGACAGCGCCGCCGCCCTGTCGCGCCTGACGGGCCACGCGCTGGAGCCGGACCCGGCCGGCGGCTACGCCCTGCCCCTGCCGCAGGGCCGGCTGCGCATCCTGCCGCCCGGGGCGCTGGGGCGGGTGCTGCCGGGGGTGGAGGCGCCGGCGCTGCCTTTCCTGGCCGGTTGCGTGCTGCGCGCGGACGACGGCAACGCCGCCATCCGCCGCATCGCGGGCGACGCGCTGCGCCCCGTTCCGGGCGGGCTGATGGTGCCCCCCGAGCTTGCCGGCGGCACCGCCCTGGTCTTCGCCGGATGAGCCTCGGGCCCACCCTGGCGCCGGGCGCGAAGGCCATCGGCCGCTCGCTGCGCACCTATTACGCTCCCGGCCGGGCGGCGGTGCTGGACGGCTTTCTCGGCCGCTTCCTGGGCCGCGGGGAGCTGGGCTTCGACATCGGCGCCCATGTGGGGGACCGCACGGCGAGCTTCCGCCGGCTCGGCGCCCGCGCCGTGGCGGTGGAGCCGCAGCCGGCGCTCGCCCGGCTGCTGCGCCGCCTGTTCGGCCGGGACCGGGGGGTGGCGGTGGAGGAGGTCCTGGTCGGCAGCCAGCCGGGCACAGGGCGGCTGCGCCTGAACAGCGCCAACCCCACCGTGGCCAGCGCGTCGGAGGCGTTCATCGCCGCGGCGGCGGGGGCCGAGACCTGGCGCGGCCAAGTCTGGGACGGCGCCATCAGCCTGCCCGTCACCACGCTGGACGCGCTGATCGGCGCCCATGGCGTGCCGCACTTCGTCAAGATCGACGTGGAGGGCTTCGAGGCCAGCGCCCTGGCCGGGCTTTCCACCCCGGTGCGCGGCCTGTCCTTCGAGTTCACCACCCATCAGCGGCGCGTGGCGCTGGAGGCGCTGGCGATGGTGGAGGCGCTGGGCGGCTACCATTTCAACGCCTGCCTGGGCGAGGAGGCGCGCTTCGCGCTGCCCGGCCCGGTGCATGCCGGCACGCTGGCGCGCTGGCTGGAGGCGCTGCCCGATGCGGCCAATTCCGGCGACGTCTATGCCACGCTGGAACCCGGCCGCCTCCGCTCCTGAGAATTGACAGAAAGAAGATGGGGGTTCGGGGGAATTCCTTCCCCCGACCTTGACCCGGCCTTCCGCCAGCTTCACGAGGCCCCGGCGACCATCCAGGCACCCTGTTGAATGACCCTCCACGCTTTTCTGCAACACCTGGCCTTCGGCGCCGGCCTCGCCGTAATCTCGGCGCTGCTGGTGCGGCTGATGATCGCGTGCCCGATCCTGGACCACCCGGATCACCGCAAGGCGCATAGCCGCCCCACGCCCAAGGGCGGCGGCGTCGGCATCGTCTGCGCCTTCGTGCTGGGGATGCTGGTGCTCTACCGGGTGGCCGGCTTCGCCCGCATGGCGGATGACCGCTTCATCGGCGTCATCCTGGCGGCGGTGGCGATCGGCGTGGTGGCGCTGCTCGACGACATGCGGGACTTCCGCTTCATCGTGAAGCTGGCGGCGCAGGGGCTGGCGGCGCTGGTGGCGGTGGCCTCCGGGCTGGTGGTGGACCGGCTGGCCATTCCCTGGCTGGGGGTGGTGGAGCTGGGCCCGCTCGGCACCCTGGCCACGCTGTTCTGGATCGTCGCCTGCACCAACGCCGTCAACTTCATGGACGGGCTGGACGGGCTGGTGGGTGGCACGGTGCTGGTGGTGTGCCTGGGGCTCGGGCTGGTGGCGGTGTGGCAGGGCGCCTGGTTCATCTACGCCGCCTGCCTGATCCTGGGCGCCGGGGTGCTGGGCTTCCTGCCCTTCAACCTGCACCCGGCGCGCATCTTCATGGGCGATGTGGGCAGCCAGTTCCTGGGCTTCGTGCTGGCGGTGCTGGGTGTCGCGGCGGCGGGGCTCGACGCGGCGCAGGTCTCGTTCCTGCTGGTGCCGCTGCTGCTCTTCGCGCTGCTGTTCGACACGGGCTTCACCCTGCTGCGCCGGGCCTGGATGGGCGAGCGCGTCTCCGCCCCGCACCGCACCCATCTCTACCAGATGGCGCAGCGCAGCGGCCTTTCCGTACGCGCGGTGGCCGCGCTGCACTGGGGCTTCGCGGCCTTTCACGGTGCGCTGGCGCTGCTCTTCCTGCGGCTGACGCCGGACCTGAAGCCGCTGGTCATCCTGCCGCCGCTGGCCGTGCAGCTCGCCTGGCTGGCCTATGTGGCGGCCCGGGTGCGCCGCGCCGGCCTCAGCTGGAAGGCGGCGTGACCACCTCCAGCCGCAGCAGCCCCGCTTCCCCCACCCATTGCTCGGAGCGCCAGATGCCGCCTGTTGCCGGGTCCGCCCAGTAGCGGTTGGTGAAGGCGGTGCCGCCGCCGCGGCATTGCTCGCTCACCAGCAGCGCCTGGCCCTGTGGCGCGGCGCTGACGCGGCAGGTGAGGAAAAGGCCGAAGCGCATCCCCTGCGGCGCGCGGTCCGCCCGCATCAGGTCCATCTGCCGGCGCAGCGTGGCGGTGCGGCCGAGCAGGCTGCGCGGCTCGTCCAGCGGGTCCGGCCCGTCGATCCGGCTGCCGGCGACCCATTCCCGGAGGCCGGCGGTGGCGGTGACGCGCGCGCCATCGGTGGCCACCACCAGCCCGCCCGCGCTGCGCCACATCCGCGTCTCGCCATGCTGCTCGATCAGCAGCGCCACCGCCTGGCCCTTGGCCCAGCGCAGGCGCAGCGCGGGCGTGCCGTCATCCGGCGCCGGCAGGGACGTGTCGGGCTCGGCCAGGGGGAGGGATTCGCCGCCGAGCCCCAGCGCCTTGCCCATGAAGCCGGGCATGGCGCAGCCGGGAAGGGCCAGGAGCAGGAGGAGCAGGGGGCGCATGGGAAGCCTTGATCTCACAATAATGTGATGATCCTAGATTCCCCTGCCGCCCGGCGCCAGAGAAACGGCCGACGGAGAAAGGGCCCACGGAGAAAAGGTTCGCGGAAAAAGCGCGGGCAAGGAGCCGGAGGAGGTTCCAGGGGAAGCGCAGCGCCTCCCCCGGATGCCTCAATGCGCCGCCGCTGGCGGAGCGCGGAGCTGCGGCAGCAGCAGCGCCACGCCCAGGCCGAGCCCGATCCAGTGCGGCGCCGGCAGCAGCCCCTCCAGCAGCGCCGGGAACACCAGCAGCAGCCCGGCGGCCACGAAGCCCAGCCGCTCGGGCAGGGCCAGCGCGCGGCGTGCCTGCCCCTGGCAGCCGGCGGCCAGGGCGGCGAGGCCGAGCGCGGCCAGCAGCACCTGCCATGCCACGTCCAGCCAGGTCATCCCCGGCGTGAGGGACAGCAGCAGCCCCACCCCTTCCGGGTCGGTGACAAAGACGAAGGGCAGCACGAAGGCCGGCAGCGTGTATTTCCAGGCCTGCAGCGTGGTGCGGTAGGGCCCCGCGCCGGTGATGGCGGCGGCGGCGAAGGGCGAGAGCGCGGTGGGCGGCGAGACCTCGGACAGCACGGCGTAGTAGAAGACGAACATGTGCGCCGCATAGTCCGGCACGCCGAGCTTCATCAGCGCCGGCGCCGCCACCACGGCCGAGATGATGTAGCTGGCCGTCACCGGCACGGCGAGGCCGACGATCCAGACGATCAGCGCCGTGTAGAGCGCCGTCACCACCAGGCTGCCGCCCGCCGCCTGGATGGCAATCTCGGAGAATTTCAGCCCGAGCCCGGTCAGCGTGATGCAGCCGACGATGATGCCGGCGCAGGCGCAGGTGGCGGCGATGCCCACCGCCTGGATGGCGCCCGAGGCCAGCGCCGCGACCAGCCGGCGCGGCGTCATCGCCGTTTCCGCCCGCAGGAAGGAGAGCAGCACCGCCACGCCCATCGCGTAGAGCACCGCCATGGTCGCGCTGTAGCCCAGCGCCATGAACACCACGATGGCGACGAGCGAGGAGAAGTGGAAGCCGTAGCGCCGCGCGAGCGCCCCGGCCGGCGTCACCGCCATGGCCTCCATCGGCGGGATGGCGCCGAGGCGGCGCTGGTCCAGCTCCACCATGAACAGCAGGGAGGCGTAGTAGAGCACGGTCGGGATCGCGGCCATGCGCAGCACGTCGAGATAGCCGAGCTTCAGGTACTCGGCGATCAGGAAGGCCGCGGCCCCCAGCACGGGGGGCGAGATGATGGCGCCGAGCCCGCCCGCCGCCAGCAGCCCGCCCGCGTCGTCCGGGCGGTAGCCCACCCGCTTCATCATCGGCCAGGCCACGGTGCCCAGCGTGACGGTGGTGGCGACGCCCGAGCCCGAGGGGCCGCCCAGCAGGAAGGAGGAGAGCACCACGGTGCGCCCCGCGCTGGTCGGCTTGCCGCCGGTGAGCGCGAAGCTGAAATCGACGAAGAACTTGCCCGCCCCCGTGCCCTGCAGGATGGCGCCGTAGATGGTGAACAGGATGATCAGCGTGGCCGAGACATCCACCGCCGTGCCGAAGATGCCGTCCAGCGTGATGGTCAGGTGCGGGATGAGGCGGATGCTGTCGTAGCCCCGGTGCGTCCAGGGCGCCGGCAGGTGGTTGCCCCAGAAGGCGTAGAGCATGAAGGCGATGGCCACGGCCGGCATGATCCAGCCCGTGGTGCGGCGCGTGGCCTCCAGCACCAGCGCCACCAGCAGCCAGCCCACCACCAGGTCCAGGGCCTCGGGGAAGACGTAGCGGTCCAGCAGGTCGTCGCCGCCCGCGATCAGGTACCAGGTGCAGAACATCCCGGCGCCGATCAGCGCCAGGTCCCACGGCATCAGCCGGTCGCGGAAGCGGCGGGAGGCGGGGAACAGGAAGAAGCCGATGGCCAGCGCGAAGCCCACATGCACGAAGCGCAGCGTGGTGGTGGGCACGATGTCCCAGGCGGCCCAGAGGTGGAACAGGCTCATCGCCACCGCGAGGGCCGTGGCGGCATGGCCGAGCAGCCCGCCGAAGCGGTTCTGCACGCCCTCCTCCTCCTCGATCAGCCGCTCCACCCGGGCGGCGGTGCCGCGGTCGAAGGCGGCGGAGTCGAGCGCGGCCGGGTCGATCTCGGGGGGCAGGTGGTGGGGGGCGTTCATTCAGCCGCCCCCGCCGCGCGGGCCGCGGTTGCGCCGCCTCATGCCAGCTTCGCGCCCTGCGCCGTCCAGAAGGCTTCCGCCGCCTTGTGCCAGGGAATGCCGGCGGCGGCGCTCTTCTGGGCGGCCAGGCCGAAGTTGCGGCCCTCGGCATGCACCCGGCCCAGCTCCTCCCGCCCTTCCCAGGCGGCCTTGAGCAGCGCCGCCACCTGCGCCTCCGGCATGTCCTCGCGCACCGCCAGGATGTTGGCCACCGACATCTGCCGGTTGTCCGTCTGCTGCCCCGGATAGGTGCCGGCCGGGATCACCTCCGGGAAATAGACCGGGCCGTGCTTCTCGACGATCTTCGGCACGTACTGGTCATGGTCCACCATCACCAGCTGCACGCCGGGCGAGGCGCCGAGATCGGTGATGGCGCTGGTCGGCACGCCCGAGACGAAGAAATAGGCGTCGAGCTTGCCGTCCTTCACCGCGTTGGTGCTTTCGGCCGGGGAAAGGCGCTCGCGGGCGCGGAAGTCCTTGTCGCGGTCCAGCCCGGCGGCTTCCAGGAGGCGGAAGGCCATCACCTCGGTGGCGGAGCCGGGGGCGCCGGTGGAGATGCGCTTGCCCTTCATCCCTTCCAGGCTGGTGATGCCGCTGGCCGCCGTGGTCACCACCTGCATGCGGTTGGTGTAGAGCACGGCGATGGCGCGGGCCGGCACGGGGCGGCCCTTGAAGCGGTCATTGCCGCGCACCGCGTCCACCGCTGCGTCGACCTGGCTGAAGACGAGGTCGGCGCGGCCGGCGCCCAGGAGCTGGAGGTTGGCCACCGAGCCGCCGGTGACCTCCACCGTGGCGGAAAGGCCCGGGATGCTGCGCGAGAGCAGGTTGGCCAGCCCGCCGCCCAGCGGGTAGTACACGCCGCCCGTGGTGCCGGTGGCGATGGAAAGCTGCTGGCTGCCCTGTGCCCGGGCGCCAAGGGCGGCGAGGCCGCCCGAGACGGCAAGCCCTGCCAGGATGCTGCGGCGTGCGAGGCTGTGCATCGGAATCCTCCCTGGATTTTATTTTGTTCCCGCACCCTATCCCGCGCGCGCGCCGCGTTGGAAGCGCCATCCGGGCCGCGCGCTTGATGCGCATCAAGGCGGGGGCGGGGCGGAGGGCGCAGGGTGGCGGCATCGGAAAGGAGCCGCCGCCATGACTGTGCTGACCGCCAGGGAGCTGATGACCGAGAACGTGGTGACGGTGCCGCCGGAGACGCCGGTGCCGGCCATGGCCCGCCTGCTGGCCGAGCGCGGCATCTCCGCCGTTCCGGTGCTGGGCGCCGATGGCATGCTGCAGGGCATCGTCACCGAGGCCGACCTGATCCGCCGCCTGACGGGGGGCGAGGGCAGGCCGATGGGGCTGCTTCGCCAGTTCTTCACCGACATGGACCGGCTGGCCGACCGCTACGCCGCCAGCCACGGCGCCACCGCGGCCGACGTGATGACGCGCGACGTCATCACCGTCTCCCCGGACCGGCCGGTGCCGGAGATCGCGGCACTGATGGAGGAGAGGAACATCCGCCGGGTGCTGGTGACGCGGGAGAAGCGCCTGCTCGGCATCGTCAGCCGCGCCGACCTGCTGCGCGCCCTGGTCGAGCCGGTGGCGGAGACGGGCGAGTATTCGGACGACCGGCTGCGCCGCGCCGTGCTGGCCGCGATGCGGCGCGAGCCCTGGGCGGACACCTTCTTCACCCTGGTGGACGTGAAGGACGGGATGGTGGAGCTGCACGGCTTCAGTAGCAGCCCCGCCGTGCTGCGCGGGCTCAAGGTGCTGGCCGCCCAGGTGCCCGGCGTGAAGGGGGTGGTGGACAACACCCAGCCCATGCCGGCCCAGCTCTTCGCCACCGCCTGAGGGGGGCGTGCCCGGGGTGGGGAGGGGGGAGCGCCCGCCGGCGTTTCCCTGCCCGCCCCAGATGGCCCGCCTCAGTTGGGCCTGCCTTCAGGCGACCAGGCGGATGTGGCGGCCTTCCATGGCCTCCACCCGCAGCACGCCGATGATCTGGCCGAGATTGCCGGCCACCAGGTGCAGCATCTCCACCGGCATGGCGTCGAGCGCCACCTCGGTCCGCAGCAGCTGGCCCTCGCGCTGCGAGCGGACGCGGTCGGGCGTCAGGTCGCGCTTGGCGAAGGGCTCCAGCACGCGGGACAGGAGGCCGGGATAGGCCTCGGAGAGGACGGTGAAGCGGGCGGCCGTAAGGGCGCAGGGGAGGTCGGACATCGGGACGGCTTCCGGAACATTCGGTGGGGATGGTCGCGCGGGGTGATCCCGGCCGCTGCCCCCCGCAGGGCGCTCAGGCGGCCGGGCCGCTAATGACGATCCCGATGTTCCGGATACGGCGCATGGCCGCAGGATAGGCCCGCCCCGCGCCGCGAGGCAAGCCCGTTCGCTCCGCGAGGCAAGCCCGTTCGCTCCGCGACGCCGCTTCCCTCAGGGCTGCGGCACTGCCGCGGGCGGGAAGCCGGGCGGCGGCGGCGCCCCCTCGAAGGTCAGCTTCTGCCGGTGCGCCGGGATCTCGATGCCCAGCTCCTCGAAGCGCTGCTTGATGCGCCGGTTCATCTCGCGCATCACGTTCCAGCGCTGGATCGGCTCGGTCTTGATCCGCACCCGGATCACGGGGCCGTCGGGCGACAGGCGGTCCACGCCCAGCACCTCCATCTCGTCGCGGATGACGAGGCCCCACTTCGCCTCGCCACGCATCTCCTGGCAGAGCGCCTGGAGCAGCTCCACCACCCGGTCGGTGTTCTCGCGGTAGGCCACCTGCACGTCGAGCAGGGCGAAGGAGAAGTCCCGCGTCATGTTGGTCACGGCCGTGACGGTGCTGAACGGGATGATGTGGACGCTGCCGTCGAGGTCGCGCAGCGTGATGGAGCGGATGGAGAGCTTCTCCACCACGCCGCCCTTGCCGCCGAGGTTCACCACGTCCCCCACCGCCATGGCGTCCTCGAACAAGAGGAAGATGCCGGTGATCACGTCCTGCACCAGCTTCTGCGAGCCGAAGCCCAGCGCCAGGCCGATGACGCCGGCGCCGGCCAGCAGCGGCGCCACGTTCACGCCCAGCTCGGTGAGCAGGTTGAAGGCCACGAACAGCAGGATGACCACGAACAGGGTGGTGCGCAGCATCGGCACCAGGGTGCGGACGCGGGCGCTGCGGGCGGCCTCGGCATCGCGCGAGAGGCGGTCGAGGTGGCGCTGGATGGCGGCGTTCACCGCCTCCCACACCACCACCGCCACCACCGCGGTGAAGCCGACCGAGAGGGCGGAGCGCACCACCCGGCTGCCCAGCTCGCCGGGGGCGAACCAGGCGAAGGAGTCGATGCCCCACACCTCCAGCAGGGTGAGCAGCGTCAGCACCGTCAGGAAGCCCGAGATGCCCCCCTTCAGCAGCGGCACATAGCGGTTGGCGCGCATCTCCAGCGCCGGGTAGCGGCCGGCGAGGTCGGGGGCGATGCGGAAGCTGCCGGCCAGCGCCCGGCGCAGCAGCATGTCGAGCCCCTTGGCCAGCGCCAGCACCAGCAGGGTGAGCAGGCTGGCGCGCAGCAGGCGGGTGAAGCCGTCGCGGATCTCCAGCGCCCAGACGCCCCACAGCGCCAGCAGGTAGAGGATGGCGAGCACGTGCCACACCTCGGCCAGCCAGTTGCGGAAGCGGCGCAGCGCGGCGCGGGAGCGGTTCGGCACGTCGCCCGGCTTCAGCGCGGGCGCGCGCAGCACCTGCGCCACCGCCACCCGGTTCTGCAGCACGACGATGCCGAGGAAGACCGAGGCGATCAGCAGCACCAGCCGCAGGATGGCGTCATAGGCGCCCCAGGGCAGGCCGAACAGCAGCCCCGCCTCGGCGATGGCGCCGCCGGTGATCATCACCACCACGATGCGCCGCAGCCACACCGTCACATAGGCGGCCGTCAGGTCCGAGCAGGGCAGCAGCCGCAGATGGGATGAGGCGGGCGAGAACAGCATCCGGCTGAGCGCCATGATCAGGCGCGCGACGATGTAGGCGTTGTTGGCGGTGAGCAGCACGAGCTGGGTGGTGGGCAGCGGCTGCACCGCGCCGATCAGCCCGTAGGACACCACCGCGAAGGCCGCGATCGGCAGCAGGTCCAGCACCAGCCGGGCCAGCACCAGCGGCACCCGGCGCAGCCAGGTCCAGGCGCTGCCGGCCTCCGGCGCCATGGCGTCCAGCCGCTCGCGCGGGCGGTGCAGGCCGCGATGCGCCAGCCATTCCGCCAGGATGCCGAGGCCGAGCAGCAGCAGCAGCTTCCAGGAGGCGTCCGCCACCCGCGCCTGGGTCACCGGGTCGCGCGCCAGGGAGGAGAACCAGCCGAGCAGCCCCGGCAGGTCGGTGACCGCCTCCGCCGTGCTGACGATCTGGCTGGACAGCCATTCCAGCCGCTGCGAGGCGCCGATCAGCAGCTGCCCGCCCAGCGTGTTGGGGGCGAGGAGCTGCTCCACCCCCTGGCCCGGGTCCTGCGGCTGCGCCGGCACCGCCGGGGCGGGCTGTGCCGGTGCCGGTGCCAGTGCCGGTGCCTGGGCCTGGGCCTGCGGCTGTGCGGAGGCGGGGGCGGGGGCGGGGGCGGGCTGTGCCCGGCCCGCCGCCGCCTGCCGCTCGGCGGCGGCCAGCGCCTCCAGCGTGCGCAGCAGCTCGGCCCGCCGCGCCTCGTCGCGCAGCAGGTTCAGCAGGCGCGCCGCCTCGCCCGCCGGCATGGCGGCGGCCGGTGCGGGGGCGGGGGCGGGGGCTGGGGAGGGAGCGGCATTCTGCGCCAGGGCGGGCATGGCCCAGGCGCACAGCAACAGCAGCAGGACGTGCAGGGAGCGCATGGCGCCCACCCGAAGCCGAAGCTCCGCCGCCGGTCAAGCCTTGCTTTGGCTTTTCGCCACCCCATGGACGCCGCCCGCCGCGCGGTCCAGGATGACGGCCGAATGTTTGCCGCTCCCACCGTCTGGACCGTCATGGTCGCCCTGATCGGCGTGCATCTCGCCGGCATGGGCGCCTTCCTCACCCTGCCCGTGCTGGCGCCGCTGATCGCGCGGGAGCTGGCGCTGCCGCCGAGCCTGGTCGGGCTGCACACGGGGCTGGTCTATGCGGGCGCGCTGGTGTCCGGCCCCTTCACCGGGCTGCTGCTGCGCCGGCATGGCGGGGTGCGGGTCTGCCAGGGGGCGCTGGTGCTGATCGGCTGCGGCATCGCGCTGGCGGCGCTGGGCCATCCGCTGGCGCTGGCCGCCTCGGCGCTGCTGGCGGGGCTGGGGCACGGGCCGGTCACCCCCTCGGGCAGCCACCTGCTGGCCGGGCGGGCGCCGGCGCGGCAGCGCAGCCTCATCTTCAGCCTCAAGCAGTGCGGCGTGCCGGCGGGCTCCATGCTGACGGCGGCGCTGGCGCCGGCGGTGGGGGTGGCGTTCGGCTGGCGGGCCGGCGCGCTGACCATGGCGGCGCTGGCGCTGCTGGCCGCGCTGGCGCTGCAGCCGCTCCGCGCCGCGCTCGACGCCGACCGCGACCCCGCCGCCGCCGGCGGGCCCCGCGCCGCCTGGCGCGACGCCGTGGGCAGCCTCGGCCTGCTGCGGCAGGACCGGCGGCTGCGCGCGCTCACCTGCGCCGCCGCCGGCTTCGGCGTCTCGCAGTTCTGCTTCGCCGCCTTCTTCGTCGCCTGGCAGGTGGAGGCGCTGGGCACCCCGCTCACCGAGGCGGGGCTGCGCATGGCGCTGGCGCAGGGCGCCGGGGTGGCGGGGCGCGTCTTCTGGGGCCTGCTGGCCGACCGCATCGGGCCCGTGCCGGTTCTGGTGATGATCGGTGCCGGCGCGGTGCTGGGCTGCGTGGCGCTGGCCCTGGCCGGCCCCGAATGGCCGGGGGTGGCGGTGACGCTGGCGGGCATGGTGCTGGGCGCCACCGGCATCGGCTGGAACGGCGTGCTGCTGGGCGAGGTGGCGCGAATCGCCCCCGCCGGCCGGGTGGGCGGCGCCACCGCGGCGCTCGGGGTGGTGTTCGGGCTGGTGCAGGTGGTGATGCCGGTGGCCTTCACCGGGCTGGTGGCGGGCACGGGCTCCTATCTGGGCGGCTTCCTGCTTTGCGCCGCCTGCTCGCTCGCCGGCGCGCTGTGGGTGCGCGGCGGGCGCTGAGGCGCGCGCCGCTTCCCGCCGCCCGCCGGAGCCATGGCGGGCGGAGTTCTGGCGGGCGCCGGCTTGCACGCTTCCGGAACGGCGCTATGTGCCGGGCATGCAAACCGTCTTTTCCATCCTGCTCGGCCTCGCCATGCTCGCCACGCTGGGGGTGATGTTCGCCGGCATGTTCGGCCTCGCCCGGGGCGACGGGAACGGCGCCCGCTCCAACCGGTTGATGCGCTGGCGGGTCATCCTCCAGGGCGTCTCGCTGGCGCTGTTCGTGGCGCTGATGCTCGTGATGCGCGGCTGAGCGGGCGGCGGCACCCGCAAGCGGAGCCCGGCCTTTGGGGCGCCGGAGAGGGCCGGAGAGGGGAGGGGTCACCTTGCCTCGGCCGGCGCTGGCGCCTAGGGTTCCTGCCGCAACTGCACAATGCCTCCCGGAAGGGGGGCGGGTGGCGTGGCGCCACCCGGCACTCAGGTTGAAACCCAGAAAGCAGGACACGGCCCGGCGATGAAGCTCCTCGTCCCCGTCAAGCGGGTGGTCGATTACAACGTGAAGGTCCGCGTGAAGGCGGACGGCACGGGCGTCGAGACCGCGAACGTGAAGATGTCGATGAACCCCTTCGACGAGATCGCCGTCGAGGAGGCGGTGCGGCTGAAGGAGAAGGGGACCGTCACCGAGATCGTCGCCGTCACCATCGGCCCGGCCCAGGCGCAGGAGCAGCTCCGCACGGCGCTGGCCATGGGCGCCGACCGCGCCATCCTGGTCGAGGCCGACGGCGCCGAGCCGCTGGGCGTCGCCAAGGTGCTGAAGGCGCTGGTGGAGCGCGAGCAGCCGCAGCTCGTCATCCTCGGCAAGCAGGCCATCGACGACGACATGAACGCCACCGGCCAGATGCTGGCGGCGCTGCTCGGCTGGAGCCAGGGCACCTATGCCAGCAAGGTCGAGCTGTCGGCCGAGGGCGCCAAGGTGACGCGCGAGGTCGATGGCGGGCTGGAGACGGTGCAGCTGAAGCTGCCCGCCATCGTCACCACCGACCTGCGGCTGAACGAGCCGCGCTATGCCAGCCTCCCCAACATCATGAAGGCCCGCAAGAAGCCGCTCGAGACGGTGAAGCCCGCCGATCTCGGCGTCGACCTGACCCCGCGCCTGACGGTGGTGAAGGTGGAGGAGCCGCCGAAGCGCCAGGCCGGCGTCAAGGTGGCCTCCGTGGCCGAACTGGTGTCCAAGCTGAAGACCGAAGCGAAGGTGATCTGATCATGGCCGTCCTCGTTCTCGCCGACCGCAGCGGCACGACCGTCAGCCAGCCCACCCGCAGCGCCGTGGCCGCCGCCGCCCGGATCGACGCCGACGTGCATGTGCTCGTCCTCGGCGGCTCGGAGGCGGCGCAGGCCGCGGCCAGGCTGGCCGGCGTCACCAAGGTGATCCAGGCCGACGGCCCGGCCTATGAGCACGGCCTGGCCGAGCCCGCCGCCGCCCTGCTGGTGGCGCTCGCCCCGGGCTACAGCCACCTGCTGGCCCCCGGCAGCGCCATGGGCAAGAACATCATGCCGCGCGTCGCCGCGCTGCTCGATGTGCAGATCATCACCGACATCGCCGCCGTGGAGGGGCCGGACACCTTCCGCCGCTTCATCTATGCCGGCAACGCGCTGGCCACGGTGAAGACGGCCGATGCGAAGAAGGTGCTGACCGTCCGCGCCGCCTCCTTCGACCCGGCGCCGGCCGAGGGCGGCGCCGCCGCCGTCGAGGCCGCTCCCGCCGCCGAGGACCCGGGCGTCTCCTCCTTTGTCGGCGCCGAGATCGCGCAGAGCGAGCGGCCGGAGCTGACCGCGGCCCGCGTCGTCATCTCCGGCGGCCGCGCCATGGGCTCGGCCGAGAACTTCCACCTGCTGGAAGGCATCGCCGACAAACTGGGCGCCGCCATCGGCGCTTCCCGCGCCGCGGTCGATGCCGGCTACGCGCCGAACGACTACCAGGTGGGCCAGACCGGCAAGATCGTCGCGCCGGAGCTGTACATCGCGGTGGGCATCTCGGGCGCCATCCAGCACCTGGCCGGCATGAAGGACAGCAAGGTCATCGTCGCCATCAACAAGGACGAGGAGGCGCCGATCTTCCAGGTGGCCGACTATGGCCTGGTGGGCGACCTGTTCAAGCTGCTGCCCGAGCTCGAGCAGGAGCTGGGCTGACTCCATGGCCGCGACGGAGATCCGCTCGGTCGGCGTCATCGGCGCCGGGCAGATGGGCAATGGCATCGCCCATGTGGCGGCGCTGGCGGGGCTCTCCGTCGCGCTGGTGGACGTGAAGGCCGAGGCGCTGGACAAGGCCCTGGCCACGATCCGCAAAAACATGGACCGGCAGGTCCAGAAGGGCGCGCTCTCCGCCGGGGAGCGCGACGCCGCCCTGGCGCGCGTGTCCACCGGCACCGAGATGGCGCTGCTCGGCGAAAGCGACATCGTGATCGAGGCGGCGACGGAGCGGGAGGAGGTGAAGCTCTCCATCTTCCGCGCCGTCTGCCCGCTGCTGAGGCCGGGGGCGATCCTCGCCTCCAACACCTCCTCCATCCCCATCACCCGGCTGGCGGCGGCGACCGACCGGCCGGAGCGCTTCATCGGCATGCACTTCTTCAACCCGGTGCCGGTGATGAAGCTGGTGGAGGTGATCCGCGGCTTCGCCACCTCCGACGAGACCTTCGAGGCGGTCTCGGCGCTGGCGGGCAGGCTCGGCAAGACCACGGCGGTGTCGGAGGACTTCCCCGGCTTCCTGGTCAACCGCATCCTGGTGCCGATGCTGAACGAGGCGGCCACCGCCCTGCATGAGGGGGTGGGCGATGTCCGCTCCATCGACGCGGCGATGAAGCTCGGCGCCAACCACCCGATGGGCCCGCTGGAGCTGGCCGACTTCATCGGGCTCGACACCTGCCTCGCCATCATGCGCGTGCTGCATGAGGGCATGGGCGACGGCAAGTACCGGCCCTCGCCGCTGCTGGTGAAGTATGTCGAGGCCGGCTGGCTCGGCCGCAAGTCGGGCCGCGGCTTCTACGACTACAGCCAGACCCCGCCGAAGCCCACGCGGTGAGCGCCGCCGCCGCGCCAGCCCCTGGCGCGCGGCGGGAGCGGCTCGCCACCGGCTTCGCGGCCTTCGCCGCGGGCTGGAGCGTGATGGCGCTGGAGATGCTCGACGGCCGGCTGATGGCGCCGGCCTTCGGCCAGACCATCCACCAGTGGGGCGCCATCATCGGCACCGCCCTGACCTTCATGGCCGCGGGCTACGCGCTGGGCGGCCGGCTCGGCGCGCGGCCCGGCGGCGCGCGGGCGCTGCCGCTGCTGCTGGGCGCGGCCGCCCTCCTCGCATCCCTCACCCCCTGGATCGGGCGCGCCATCGCCACCACGGCCGAGGCCGCGCTGGGGCCGCTGGCCGGGGCGGTCGGCGCCTCCATGCTGCTGATCGGGCCACCCGCCTTCCTGCTCGCCGCCGCCTCGCCGCTCTGCGTGGCGCGGCTGGCGCCGCTCTCGGGGGCCAGCCGCGCCTCGGGGTTGGTCTCGGCCTGCCAGGCGGCGGGCAGCATCGGCGGCACCTTCTTCGCGGCCTTTGTCGCCATCCCCTATCTGGGCCTGACCGGCGGCTACGCGCTGGCCGCGCTGGTGGCCGCCGCCGCGGCGCTGGCCACCGGGCTGCGCCCGCTGCACGCCCTGCTGGCGCTGGCCCCGCTGCTGCCGGGGGCGTGGGCCGAGCGGGAGCGCATGCGCCCCTTCGCCGCCTATGTGGAGACGCCCTACAACACGGTGATGGTCTGGCGGGACCGCCACGCCACCATGCTGATGCTGAACACCACCCGCGTGGCGCAATCCGTGCTGCGGCATGACGGGGGGGAGACCGGCTCCTACTGGGAGCTGCTGGCGGCGGTGCCGGCGCTGGCCCGCCCCGGGCTTGTGGAGGGCGGCAGCGCGCTGTTCCTGGGCGTGGCGGGCGGCGCGGCCATCACCGCCACGCAGAGGGCCTGGCCCGCCCTGCGCCCCTTCGGCGTCGAGATCGACCCGGGCGTGACGGCGCTGGCCCGTGCGCATTTCGCCCTCGACATCCCCGTGGCGCATGACGACGCGCGGCGCTTCGTGGCGAAGGATGGCGGCCGGCACGCCGTGATCGTGGTGGACCTCTACGCCACCGGGCAGATACCGGCGCATGTGGCCACGGTGGAGTTCTTCCGCGCCCTGGCCTCGCGGCTGGCGCCGGGCGGGGTGGTGGCGATGAACGTGTTCGGCGCGGGCGACCCGGACAGCATCGCCGGCCCCCTGGCGGCCAGCCTGCGCGAGGCCTTTCCCGCCGTGCTGGCGGCGCGCTCGGCCAGCGGCAACACCCTGCTGCTGGCCTGGAACGAGCCCATGGACGTGGCCGCCGCCGAGGCCCGGCTGCGCGCCGCGCCGGAGGGCGCCCGCTCCGCCGCGCGGCGGCTCGCCCCCACGCTGGAGGATGGCGCCCGCCTCGCCGCCGGCCACGGGCCGCTCACCGACGAGCGCTCCGACATGGAGATCCGCGCCGCGCGCGCCCTGGCGCTGGGACGCTAGAGCCGTTTCCGTTCGCCTTGGCTCACGTCCACTGCTCCAGCCTTCTGTTTTTGCGAGCATCCTCACCCGATCGGATGCCTGTATCTGATCGGGACCTGCTCCAGGAGCCCTTCGCTCGGGGCGCCGCCCCTACAGCAGCCCTTCCCGCCGGAAGCTCAGATAGCGGCCATTGCCGACGATCAGGTGGTCATGCACCACCACGGCGAAGAACTGCCCCGCCTGCTTGATCTCGGCCGTCATCTCGATGTCGGCGCGGCTCGGCGTCGGGTCGCCGCTCGGGTGGTTGTGGACCAGGATCAGCGCCGTGGCGTGCAGCTCCAGGGCGCGCTTCATCACCTCGCGCGGATAGACGGGGGTGTGGTTCACCGTGCCCCTGGCCTGCGGCTCGTCGGCGATCAGGCGGTTCTTGCTGTCCAGGAACAGGATGCGGAACTGCTCGACCTTCTCGCGGCTGATGGCGGCGTTGAGATAGGTGATCAGCCGGTCCCAGTTGTTCAGGACGGGGGTTTCCATCACCTCCGCCTTGGCCAGCCGCAGCGCCGCCGCCTGCACCAGCTTGAGCGCCGCCACGCTGTGCGGCCCGAGGCCGCGCGTCTCCATCAGCACCTTCTGCGGCGCCGCCAGCACCGCCGCGAAGCTGCCGAACTGGTTGATCAGCGCCTTGGCCAGCGGCTTGGTGTCGCCCTGCTTGAAGGCGAAGAAGAGCAGCATCTCCAGCAGCTCGTAGTCGGCCAGCGCGTCCGGGCCGCGCTCCAGCAGCTTGTCGCGCATCCGGCCGCGATGGCCCTGCGGGCCGGTGCCCTGGAAGGGCGTGGCGGGAGGGGCGGAACCGTCGGGCAAGGGCGGGGCATCAGGGCGGGGCGGGGCGTCAGGACGGGGCGGGGCGCCGGGGCGGGCCAGGGCCTCGGGGCGGAGGGCCTCGGGGCGGGGCGGGCGCAGCGCATAGCCGAGGTCACGCGGCTCCAGCGCGCTGCCCAGGTCGCCAAGCCCCGCCTCCTCCATCCGCACCGGCGCCTCGGCGAAGCCGGCGGAAGGGGCGGGAGGGGTTTCGTCCCGCTCCCGGCCGGTCTGGCGCAGGAGCCGGGGAAGCCATGCCGTCATCGCTGCCTCTCCAAAGCCGCGCGCTGGCGGCGGAGGCATCTTTCCCGGAGAGGAGAAGATTTTCAACCTTTTGGTTTGTTCCTCTCCGGTTTGCCTGCCCGGACAGGGCGGTCAGCCGGAAAAGCTGACCTTGGCGTTCTCGCCGCTGCTGTCCGGCTTGCCGCTGATCATGGCCTGGGCGTAGCCGAAGGCGAATCGCAGGCTGGAGGAGATGCCGTCCCAGTATTCCGCGCCCTCGATCTCGACGCCGATCAGCGCCACCTCGTCGCTGTCCGGCCCCTCGGGCAGCCAGCTCCGCAGGCCCTCGGTCCAGAGGGCGCGCTTCTTCGCCGCGTCCCGCACCACCCGGCCGCGGCCGAAAAGGGAGACGTAGTCCTGGTTGCGCGTGTCGGCATAGCCCAGCAGCACGCGCGAATCTTTTTCCAGCTCGGCGATCTTGGGGCTGTCGGCGCGGGTGAAGAACCACAGGGTGCGGCCGTCCGGGTCGGGCTTCTGGGTGCGCATGGGGCGGCCGCGCAGGCGGCCCTGCTGGTCGATGGTGGTGAAGATGGCGGTGCCGATGTCGCCGATCATGTCGCGCACCTTGGCGCGCATCCCGACCTCGTCGCGGTCCGTCTGCATGGGGCGTCCTCCGGTCGTGATTCTCCGGCTTCAACCCCGGCCGGGAGGGAGGGTTGCCCGGTGGAGGCTCAGGGCGGCTTCCATGGGGCGGCTTCCATGGGGCGGCTTCCATGGGGCAGCTTCCATGGGGCAGCTTCCATGGGGCGGCTTCATCGGGCGCCTTCCATGGCGTTGACAGGGGCGCGCCATGCCCGCACCGTTCCGGCACCATGATGCACCCCAAGCTCCGCGTCAGCCGCGATGGAAACATCGCCACCGTGCTGATCGACCGCCCCGAGAAGCGCAACGCCATGGACCTGCCGATGTGGGAGGCGATGGGCACCACCTTCGCCGCCCTGTCGGCCGATGAGAGCCTGCGCTGCGTGATCCTGCGCGGCGCGGGAGACGCCGCCTTCTGCGCCGGCGCCGACATCGGCGGCTTCGGCGAGGATTATGGCGGCCGGGACAAGGACCGGCGCTACGCCGCCGGGCTGGATGGGGCGCTGGTCAACATCCGCGACTGCGCGCACCCGGTGGTGGCGGCCATCTCCGGCTGGTGCATGGGCGGCGGCGCCGGGCTGGCCACGGTGTGCGACTTCCGCGTGGGGGGCGAGGGGATGCGCTTCGGCATTCCCGCCCGCAAGCTCGGCATCTGGTACCCCTATGTGGCGCTGGAGGCGCTGCAGGCGGTGGTGGGCTACGCGGTGGCCTGCGAGCTGCTGATCGAGGGGCGGACGCTGGACGGCGCCGAGGCGCTCTCGCGCGGGCTGCTGACGCGCTGCGTGCCGGACGGGGCGGTGTTCGAGGAGGCCACGGCGCTGGCGCGGCGCATCGCCGAGGGCGCGCCGCTGTCCAACCGCTTCCACAAGCGCGCGCTGCGCAGCCTGCGCGGCCCGATGCCGGTCCCGCCCGAGGAGATCGAGGCCGCCGGCCGCTATGCCGAGACGCGGGACTTCCAGAACGCCGTCCGCGCCTTCATGGAGAAGCGCAGCCCCGTCTTCGAGGGGCGCTGAGGCGGAGCGGGCGGCGCCGGGGCCTCCCCGCCGCCGCCTTCCTCCTCAGGCCTGCTTCAGCTCGATCAGCGTCCGCCGGATCTTGCGCCCGCGCCGGATGCGGTCCTCGATGAACCCCGCCTCCCCCCAGCGCACGGCGCGCCCCAGGGCATGGGCGTCCTCCGAGAAGCGCGCCAGCATCTCCAGCAGCGCCTCGCGGTTGTTGAGGAACACGTCGCGCCACATGTCCACGTCGCTGGAGGCGATGCGGGTGAAGTCGCGGAAGCCGGAGGCGGCGAATTTCAGCACCTGCTCGCGCGTCTCCTGCGCCAGGTCGTCGGCGGTGGAGCAGATGGTGAAGGCGATCAGGTGCGGCAGGTGGGACACGATCGCCACCACCTTGTCGTGGGTGGCGGGGTCCATCGTCTCGATCATGGCGCCGGCGCGCCGCCACAGCGCCTCCACCTTCGCCCGCGCCGCCGGCTCCGTGCCCTCCAGCGGCGTCAGGATGACGTAGCGGCCCTGGAACAGGGTGGCGAAGCCGGCATCGGGGCCGGAATGCTCGGTGCCCGCCATCGGGTGGCCGGGCACCAGATGCACGCCGGGGGGCAGCAGCGGCAGCAGGTCGCGCAGCACCGAGCCCTTGGTGGAGCCCGTGTCGGTCAGCACCGCGCCGGGGGCGAGGTGGGGGGCGATGGCCGCCATCAGCCCGGCGAAGGTGCCGACGGGGGTGCAGAGGATCACCCCGTCGCAGTCGCGCACGGCGCGGCCGGCATCGGTCTCCACCACATCGGCCAGGCCCAGCTCGCTCACCCGCTCCGCCACGCCCGGGCCGCTGTCGCAGGCCACCAGGGTTTCCGCGATGTCCCCGCGCTCGCGCGCGAGGCGCGCGATGGAGGAGCCGATCAGCCCGAGCCCGATGATGCAGAGCCGGCGGAAGACCGGCGGCTCAGCCATGCGCGGGAGAGGCCGCGCCAATGGCGTCGATCACCATCTGGCATTCCTCGGCGGTGCCGATGGTGATGCGCAGGCATCCCGGCAGGCCGTAGCCCGCCATGCCGCGCACGATCAGCCCACGCGACTTCAGCCGCGCATCGGCCTGTCCGGCGCCCTCTGGCGAGCCGAAATCCACCAGCAGGAAGTTGGTCTCGCTCGGCCACACCGCGTGGCCGGCCGCGGCGAGGGCGGCCGCCACCCTGCCGCGCCATGCGGTGTTGTGCGCCACGCAGGTCTCCACCCAGCCCGGCTCGGCCAGCGCCGCCACGGCGGCGGCCTGCGAGGCGCTGGCCACGTTGAACGGGCCCCGCACGCGGTTCAGCGCGTCGATGATGGCGGGCGTGGCGTAGCCCCAGCCCACGCGCATGCCGCCCAGGCCGAAGATCTTGCTGAAGGTGCGCAGCATGATGGTGTTGCCCGCCGCGTCCACCAGCGCCTCGCCCGGGTCGTAGCCGGGGGCGGTGACGTATTCGGCGTAGGCGCTGTCCAGCACCAGCAGGATGTCGTCGCGCAGCCCGGCCCGCAGCCGCGCCACCTCGGAACTGGGCAGCAGCGTGCCGGTCGGGTTGTTGGGGTTGGTGAGGAAGACGATGCGGGTGCGCGCCCCCGCCGTGGCCAGGATGCCGTCGATGTCGGCCTTCATGCCGCCGCCCTCGGCCGGCACCTCGGGCACCTTCAGCACCTGGGCGCCCGAGGCGCGGCCGGAGATGTCGTACATCATGAAGCCATAGGCGGACATGATGACCTCCGTGCCCTCGCCGGCATAGGCCGTGCAGAGCAGGGTGATCAGCTCGTCCGAGCCGTTGCCGCAGATGATGCGCGCGGGGTCGAGGCCGAAGCGGGCGCCGATCGCCTCGCGGAGCGCGCGGGCGTTGCCGTCGGGGTAGCGGTGCGCCTCGCGCGCGGCCCGGGTGATGGCCTCGATGGCGGCGGGGGGCGGGCCGAAGGCGCCCTCGTTGGAGGACAGCTTGATGATCCGGTTCACGCCCGGGATCTTCGATTCGCCCCCGACATAGGGATCGATCGACAGGATGGCGGGGCGGGGCTGCACGGTCATCGGGGTCACTCTTCCGGCTCGGGCTCGGCATAGGCGCCGAGGATCTGCAGGCGGGGGAAGGGCAGGGCGCCGAGCCGCGGGTCGCCCTCGGCCAGGAAGCCCTCGATCTCGGCCAGCGCCAACGGCGCCGGCGTGTCGCGGCACAGCAGCCAGCGCGGCGCCAGCCCGGCGCCGTCCAGGATGGACCGGATGCGGGCGCGGGACTGGCCGGGCGCCGGCTCGAAGCGCAGCAGGCTGCGGTCCCGCCCCGTGGCGTCGGGCGCCAGGGGGGAGACGACGAGGGCCTGGGGCGGCGCCTCCTGCCCGCCATGGCGGGGGGCAAGGAAGGGCAGGGCGGCCACGACGTGCAGCCTGGGCGATTCCATCTGCGCCCACCAGGCGGCCTCCGGGCGCTCATCCTCCCCGGGCGCGGGCAGCACGGCCACGGCGGCCTCGCCGCCGGCCACGCTGGCCAGCACGCGGCTGGGGGTGGGGTGCAGGCGCAGCGGCGTCAGCAGGCCGAAATGGGCGCGTGCCAGCCGTGCCATGGGCGGCCCGAGCTCCGCCGGACCGTCCGCCGGCATGTTTCCCGCCCCGTTGCCCTGCGGAGTTCCCGGCGCGGCCCCCAGGGTTGCTCCCAGGGTTGCCTGCGGGGCCGCCCCCAGGGCCGCCACGGTGAAGTTGCCTTGCTGCGCCAGCGAGGAGGCGATGATCTCCCGCCAGAAGCGCAGCACCGCCGGGCGCGCCAGGGCGCCGCGGTTGCGGCCGAGCAGGCGGCGCAGGATCACCGCCTCGCGCCCGGGGCGGAAGGTGGGGGCGCCCTGCTTCACGCGGCTGGCGGCCATGTGGGCGACGAGGTCCGCCCGGCGCATCAGCAGGTCGTGCAGCGCGTCGTCGATCCGGTCGATCTCGGTGCGCAGGGAGGCCAGGTCGGGGGGGGCGAGGTCGGGCATGGCGGCGCCCCAGCAATAGAGCGCGCCCGCGCTTCCGCCAAGGCACAACCGGGCGGCGGCGGCGCCCCTTCCCCGGGCGGCGGCAAGGGATGGGCGCCATTCCAAGCCGGCGGTGGACCTGCGGCGGCGGCGCCCTTATTCCTGCGGGCGCCCCGCAGGAACAGAGATGACCGAGCCGTCCTTCTCCCCCGCCCGCCCCGCCGTCCCGCCTGGTGCCCCGCCTGGCGCCAGCGCCGCCGACGCCGCGCCGGTGGAGCACCAGCGGGCGCGCTTCCCCGAGGGGATGGCGCTGGATTGCGGCGCCTGGGTGGCGCCGCTCGACGTCGCCTACCGCACCTATGGCACGCTGAACGCGGCGCGCAGCAACGCCGTGCTGGTCTGCCACGCCCTCACCGGCGACCAGTACCTGGCCGAGCGCCACCCCGTCACCGGCCGCCCCGGCTGGTGGGAGGCCATTGTCGGCCCCGGCAAGCCGATCGACACCAGCCGCTTCTTCGTCATCTGCGCCAACGTGCTGGGCGGCTGCATGGGCAGCACCGGCCCGCGCGAGCCGATGACCGACAGCGAGGGCAACACCCGCCCCTGGGGCACCGACTTCCCCAACATCACCATCCGCGACATGGTGCGGGCGCAGGAGAAGCTGGTGCGCCACCTCGGCATCGAGCGCCTGCTGGCCGTGGTCGGCGGCTCGATGGGGGGGATGCAGGCGCTGGAATGGGCCGCCACCTTTCCCCGCATGGTGCATGCCTGCGCGCCCATCGCCACGGCCACGCACCACAGCGCCCAGAACATCGCCTTCCACGAGGTGGGCCGCGCCGCCATCCATTCCGACCCGGACTGGCGGGGCGGGCGCTACTGGGCGGAGCCGGGGCTGATCCCGGCCAAGGGGCTGTCGGTGGCGCGCATGGTGGCGCACATCACCTACCTCTCGGAGGAGGCGCTGGCGCGCAAGTTCGGCCGCCGGCTGCGCGGCGCCTCGGCGCTCACCTTCCTGGAGGACACCTTCGAAGTGGAGAGCTACCTCCGCCACCAGGGCAGCACCTTCGTCCACCGCTTCGACGCCAATTCCTACCTCACCATCACCCGCGCCATGGACTATTTCGACCTGGCGGCGGAGCACGGGGGCGAGCTGGCGGCGGCCTTCCGGGGCACCGCCACGCGCTTCTTCGTGGCCAGCTTCAGCTCGGACTGGCTGTTCCCCACCAGCGAGAGCCGCGCCCTGGTGCGGGCGCTGAACGCCGCGGCCGCCAATGTCTCCTTTGTCGAGATCAAGTCCGACAAGGGGCACGACGCCTTCCTGCTGGACGAGCCCGAGTTCCATGCGGCGCTGGGCGGCTTCCTGCGCGGGGCGGCGGAGCGGGCCGGCGTCTGAGGCGCGCCCTCCCGCCGGATCGTCTTTCCCGCGCTTCGGAGCTCCGCCGCTGCTGCAATGCAGCATCCAGCAATCTCGCCGCGACAATGCGGCCGTAAGATCCAAAATTGCGTGGCACCGTGAAGCCGCGCAACGAACTGCCGCGGCAGGGCCGCAGGCAGAGAGTGATGACCGAGCACCGCGTTCCCGCCTCCCCGAAATCCCTGAGCCGGCGGGACGTGCGCACCCTGGTCCTCGCCTCGCTGGGCGGCGCGCTGGAATTCTACGACTTCATCATCTTCGTCTTCTTCGCAGCCACCATCAGCCACCTCTTCTTCCCGCCCGGCACGCCGGACTGGCTGGGCGACCTGCAGACCTTCGGCATCTTCGCCGCCGGCTATCTGGCGCGCCCGTTGGGCGGGCTGGTCATGGCGCATTTCGGCGACAAGCTCGGCCGCAAGCGCATGTTCACCTTCTCCATCTTCCTGATGGCGGTGCCGACGCTGCTGATCGGCCTGACGCCCACCTACGCGACGCTGGGCTACGCCGCGCCGGTGCTGCTGCTGGTGTTCCGCATGATGCAGGGCGCGGCCATCGGCGGCGAGGGGCCGGGCGCCTGGGTGTTCGTGTCCGAGCATGTGCCGCCGGGCCGCGTGGGCCTCGCCGTCGGCATGCTGACGGGCGGGCTGACGGGCGGCATCATGCTGGGCTCGCTGATGGCCACCGCCATCAACACCGCGCTCGCCCCGGCCGAGGTCGCCGCCTGGGGCTGGCGCATCGCCTTCCTGGTGGGCGGCGTGTTCGGCTTCCTGGCCATGTATCTGCGCCGCTTCCTGCACGAGACGCCGGTCTTCGAGGAGATGCGCCGCCGCGCCGGGCTGGCGCGCGGCCTGCCGCTGCGGCAGGTGCTGGCCGGGCACCGCCGGGGCGTCGCCGTTTCCATGTTCGCCACCTGGATGCTGACGGCGGGCATCGTCGTGGTCATCCTGCTGGCGCCCACCCATCTGCAAAGGCTGCACGGGCTGAGCCCGGCGGAAACGCTGCGCGGCAACCTGGCCGCCACCTTCTGCCTCACCGTCTCCGCCATGCTCTGCGGCTGGCTGCTGGACCGCTTCGGCAGCCTCAGGGTGGGCGTCGCCGGCGCGCTGGCGATGATGGGCGCGACCTATGCGCTCTATATCGGGGCGGGCCTCCGGCCGGACCTGCTGGTGCCGCTCTACGCCCTGGCGGGGGCCACCATCGGTGTCATCGCCGTGGTGCCCTATGTGATGATCCACGCCTTTCCGCCGGCCATCCGCTTCACCGGCGTCTCCTTCGCCTACAACATGGCCTATGCCATCTGCGCCGGCATCACGCCGCCGCTGCTGACCCTGCTGCTGGCGCTCGACCGGCTGGGCCCCGCCCACTATGTCGCCGCCGTGGCGCTGGTGGGCATCGCGACGCTGGTGGCGAACGGTCGCGCCCCGCGAAGCCTGGCGCCAGAACCCGCGCCGGCCGGCGGCCACGCCCGCTGAGCCGCGCGACGGGCGGGCGGGGAAACGGAGAAAGGGCGCCACCCCGGCCGGGATGGCGCCCTTTCCGCGCGGAAGGGGAGGCGGCGCTCAGTCGGCCACGCCGCCGCTCATCGCGTCCTGGCTGAAATGGCCGCACCAGTCCCGCGACGACACCACCGGCCACAGGCCATGCGCTTCCGGGCTCGGCTGGTTCACCGGCGGGTTGTAGCGGCACAGCCCTTCCTCGGCCGTGGCCATGGCGGCGTGGTTGTCGAAGAACTTGCAGCGGGTGCAGGCGGCATGGGTGGCATCGGCGAAGGACATGTCTTGGTTTCCTCGACCAGGGAAGGGATCCGCAGGATAGTGCATGGCGGCATGAATCGTTCCAGTAACGCTGGTAGAGATTTCGCGAGTAATACTGCGATTGATTGTCAATGACTTCGACATGATAATCATTTGCAAGAACAGGCGCCGCGCGGGCCGGCCCCGCCATCCTTCCGCGCGCCAGCGCCGGGCAGCGCCGCCGGCGCTTCCACCCGGCGCCGATCCGCTTTAAGCGCCCCGCATGGCCAAAGCCCTGCCCCCTCCCGAGACCAGCAAAGCCCTGCTCGCCCGCCTGTGGCGCCACTATGTGCGGCACCACCGGGGCGGCATCCTGCTGGCGGTGCTCTGCACGGTGGCGCTGGCGGGCTTCACCGCGCTCTACCCGGTGGTCATCCAGCAGGCCTTCGACCTGTTCACGGAAGGCGACGCGCGGATCGTCTGGCTGGTGCCGCCGGTCATCATCGTCATCACGGCGCTGAAGTCGCTGGCGCAGTACGGGCAGGCGGTCTCGGTGCAGGCGGTGGTGCTGCGGGTCATCGAGGCGCTGCAGAACGACCTGTTCCGCTCCCTCACCCGCACCGACCTGGCGCTGGTGGCGCAGGACGCGCCCGCCCGCTACGCCGCCCGCTTCACCGCCGACGCCCAGGCCATCCGCGAGGCGCTGACCAAGGCGATCAACGGCCTGGCGGACGGGCTGACGGTGGTGGGCCTCGCCGCCTCGATGATCTGGCTCGACTGGCAGATGAGCCTGATCCTGGCCCTGCTCTACCCGGTGGCGGTGGTGCCGGTGCTGCGGCTCGGCAAGCGCATCCGCCGCGCCTCGGGCGGCATGCAGGAGCGGGTGGGCGAGACGGCGGCCATCCTCACCGAGAGCTTCGCCGCCGCCCGGGTGGTGCGGAGCTACGGGCTGGAGCCGCAGGAGGAGGCGCGCGCCGCCCGCGCCTTCGCCGAGCTGCGGCAGGCGCTGCTCACCATCGCCCGCACCCGCGCCAAGCTGGACCCGATCCTGGAGGCGCTGGGCGGCATCGCCGTGGCGGGCGTGCTGGCCTATGTCGGCTGGAAGGTCAGCACCGGCCGCGGCACGGTGGGCGAGTTCACCGGCTTCATCACCGCCCTGCTGCTGGCCACCCGGCCGATGCGCGCGCTCGGCTCGCTGAACGCGGCGCTGCAGGAGGGCTTCGGCGGGCTGATCCGCGTCTTCGCCGTGATGGACCGCGCCCCGCGCATCACCGAGCGCCCCGGCGCCGCGCCGCTGCCCGAGGGGGCGGGGCGGCTGGCCTTCGAGGATGTGGGCTTCCACTATGACGGGGAGGGGCGGGGGCAGCCGGCGCTGTCCGGCCTCAGCTTCGCCGCCGAGCCGGGGCAGACCGTGGCGCTGGTGGGCCCTTCCGGCGCCGGCAAGTCCACCGCCCTCACCCTGCTGCCGCGCCTCTACGACGCGACGGAAGGGCGCATCCTGTTCGACGGCGCCGACATCCGCGACGTCACCCTGGCCTCGCTGCGCGCCGCCATCGCCTATGTCGGGCAGGACGCGGTGATCTTCGACGACACGGCGCTGGCCAACATCGCCTATGGCCGCGCCGGCGCCAGCCGCGCCGAGGTGGAGCAGGCCGCCCGCGCCGCCGCCGCGCACGACTTCATCACCGCCCTGCCGCGCGGCTACGACACGGTGCTGGGACCGGGCGGCTCGCGCCTTTCGGGCGGGCAGCGGCAGCGCATCGCGCTCGCCCGCGCCCTGCTGCGCAACCCGCGCGTGCTGCTGCTGGACGAGGCGACCTCCGCGCTGGACGCCGAGAACGAGGCCGCCATCGGCCGCGCGCTGGAAGGGCTGCGGAAGGGGCGCACCACGCTGGTGGTGGCGCACCGCCTGGCCACCGTGCAGCAGGCGGACCGCATCGTGGTGATGCGGGACGGGCGCGCCGTCGAGCAGGGGCGCCATGCCGAGCTGGTGGCGCGGGACGGGCTCTATGCCCGCATGGTGCGCACCCAGGCCTTCGCGGCGGCGTGAGCCGCGCGGCTATTCCCGCCGCAGGATGCCGTCCACCAGCCGGTCCGCCCAGGCGCGGCTGCGGAAGGCGGCGCGCAGCGCGTCCTCGTCATAGTCCTCGCGCACCCAGTCCAGGAAGGGCTTCGGCCCATGCGCGCGCAGGAAGCGGGCATATTCCCTGAAGAACGCGTCCAGGATGCCGGTCTTGCTGGCCGAGACATGGCCGTGCCGCCAGGAAAGCTGGCGCATCGCCGCCTCCACCGGCTCGCCCTGCAGCAGCAGCCACAGCCCGGCGGCGAGGCCGGTGCGGTCGGCGCCGGACTTGCAGTGGATCAGGACCGGCTCCGGCAGGCGGGCGAAGATCTCCGCCAGGCGCAGCATGCGGTCCTTGTGCGGGGCGCCGCGCGATTCCAGCGGCGCGTCCACATGCTCCAGCCCCAACTCAGCCGCCATGGCGCGGCCCAGCGCGTCGGAGCCGCAGCTTTCGCGGTGGCCGCGCAGGTTGACGATGCTGCGGATGCCCGCCCCCTTCACCGCCAGCCGCATCTGGAAGGGGGAGGGGTGGTTGGAGCGGTAAAGGCGGCCGGGCGCCACCACGCCCCAGTTGCGCCAGGCCAGGCGCAGCACGGCGTGGTCGACAAGGAGGCTGTTGAACCAGGCGGCGCGCCGCCCGGCGGGGGTGGTGAGGTCCTGCGCCATGCTGCGGGGTATGGCGCCGCGCCCGCCCCGCGCCAAGGCCGGATGTTCCAGCCCCGCCCCCGGCGCATGGCGGAGCGCGGCCCCCCCGCTCAGCCCGCCCCGCCCAATCGGCCCCGCTCGGCCCGGCCCGCTCAGTCCGTCCCCGCTCAGTCCGCCCCCGCTCAGTCCGCCCGGGCGCCGGAGGACTTCACCGCCGCCTCCCACAGCGGCCGCTCCGCCTTGCCGCGCGCGATGGCCTCCTCCGGCGTGGACCAGAGCGGCGTGCCGCCCGCCTGCAGGAAGCGCTGCTTCAGCCCCTCATCGGCCGAGATCTCGCGCAGCGCGGCGTTCATCCGGTCGATGATCGGGCGCGGCGTGGCGGCCGGCGCCACGAAGGCGCCCCAGGAGGTGATGACGAAGTCCTCCATCCCCGCCTCGGCCATGGTCGGCACGTCGGGCAGCGTGGGCCAGCGCCGCGCGCCGGTCACGGCCAGCGCCCGCATCCGGCCCTCCTGGATCACCGGCACATAGGAGGCGAGGTTGTCGATGGCGAAGGTGACGTCGCCCGAGAGCATGGCCGGGATGGTCTGCGCCGCGCCGCGGAAGGGCACGTGGGTGGCGTCGAGCTTCAGCCGGTTGCGGAAGATCTCGCCCGAAAGATGCGGCGTGGTGCCGACGCCCGGCGAGCCGAAGGAGACGCCGTTGGGCTGCTTGCGCACCCAGGCGATGAAATCCTGCAGCGTGGTGGCCGGGACGTGCTGGCTGGAGACCACCACCACGTTCGGGAACTCCCAGGTGAGCGCGACGGGGATGAAGTCCCGGTCGATGTCCCAGGGCATCTTGCTGTAGAGGTACTGGTTGATCGAGAAATGCCCGATCGTGGAGGCGCCGAAGGTGTAGCCGTCGGGCGCGGCCTTGGCCACGGCGTCCATGCCGATGTTGCCGCCGGCGCCGGGCCGGTTCTCCACCACGAAGTTCTGCCCCAGCTTCTGCGACAGCCGCTCGCAGAGCAGGCGGGTCAGCAGGTCGGTGGAGCCGGCGGGCGGGTAGGGGACGATCATGCGGATCGGGCGGTCCGGCCAGGCGCCGGTGCCCGAGGCCGCGCTTCCCTGCGCGCGGGCCGGGGTCGCGAGGAAGGGGGCGGCGAGGGCGGGCGACGCCAGGGCGGCGCCCAGCAGGGCGCGGCGGGTGGTCATGGGGCGAATCCTCCGGTGTCGGTGTTCCTGGGCCGGAGGATGCCGGAAAGCGGCGCGGCCGCGCCAGTCCCCCCCCTTTCGGGAGGGGGCGGCGCCGCTCAGGGCCAGCGCACCTCGGGCGGCATGGACATCAGGATCGCCTCGGTGTTGCCGCCCGTGCGCAGCCCGAACAGCGTGCCGCGGTCGTGCAGCAGGTTGAACTCCACGTAGCGGCCGCGGCGGACGAGCTGGTGCTCGCGCTCCGCCTCCGTCCAGGGCTCGTGCATGCGGCGGCGGACGATGGCGGGGTAGGCGGCCAGGAAGGCCTCGCCCACGTCGCGGGTGAAGGCGAAGTGATCTCCCAGCTTCTCCCCCTCCGGCTCGTCCCGCCCCAGCCAGTCGTAGAAGATGCCGCCCAGGCCGCGCGGCTCGTTGCGGTGGGGGAGGAAGAAGTACTCGTCGCACCAGGCCTTGAAGCGCGGGTAGTAGGCCGCGTCGTGCCGGTCGCAGGCGGCCTGGAAGGCGGCGTGGAAGCTGGCGCCGTCCTCCAGCGACTCGGGCGCCGTCATGTTCATCGGCGTCAGGTCCCCCCCGCCGCCGAACCAGGCGCGGCTTGTGGCGATGAAGCGCGTGTTCATGTGCGCCGCCGGCACGCGGGGGGAGCGCATATGCGCCACCAGCGAGACGCCGGTGGCCAGGAAGCGCGGATCCTCCTCCGCGCCGGGGATCTGCCGGCGGAACTCCGGGCTGAACTCGCCCCAGACGGTGGAGACGTTCACCCCCACCTTCTCGAACACCCGCCCCCGCATGACGGACATCACGCCGCCGCCGCCGGGCGCGTTCCCGTTGGGGCGCTCCCAGGCGCTGCGCTGGAAGCGCCCGGCGGGCAGGGCGGCGTGCGGCCCTTCCGCCAGCGCGTCCTCGATCGCCTCGAAGCTGGCGCAGAGCCGGTCGCGCAGCGACTCGAACCAGGCGCGGGCCGGAGCGGCCAGGGGATGGGCGTCGGGGGAGGGGGAGGGCGGCGTGTCGGGCATGGCGGGAAGGAGGCTCCTGCGGCGGCCCGCGCGGGGCGCGGCGGGCGGCGGGTGGGCGGGCCGGCGGGCGGCGTGGGCGCCGGCCGCGATGGGGCTAGCGCGGCGGCCCGGCCGCCGCAACCGGGGCGGCGGGAGGGCGGGAAGGGCGCCGCATGTCGCGCGGCGGCGCCTGCGGCAATTGCCACCCTGCTATGCCTGCCTTTATATGGCGCCGGCGCACGGTGTTGCAGCGCGGCTTCGCGCGTGGCCGTCGCTGCCGCAGTTCTGCGGACAGGGATTAGCGGTCGGCCCGCCTGCCAGGATATCGGGGCGGCCGCCAAAAGGGACGATGAGGCATGGCCGATACGCTTGCGCCGAGCAGCAGCTCCCCCGGTATGGGTGGCGCCCATGGGGCTGGTGCCCATGGCCCCGAACAGGGCACCAAACGGGACTTCCTTAAACTGGCGGCGGGCTCCTTCGCGGCGATCGGCGTGGGCGCCATTGTCTGGCCGTTCATCCACTCGATGAACCCCGCCAAGGACGTGCTGGCGCTCGCCAGCACCGATGTGAACCTCGCCCCCATCGCCGAGGGGCAGGCCGTCACCGTGATGTGGCGCGGCAAGCCGGTCTTCGTGCGCCACCGCACGGCGCAGGAGGTCCAGGAGGCCGAGGCGGTGCCGCTGGGCGAGCTGCGCGACCCGCAGGCGGACAGCGACCGCGTGGAGCGCAAGCCCTGGCTGGTGGTGCTGGGCGTCTGCACCCATCTCGGCTGCGTGCCGCTGGGCCAGCGCCCGACCGATGCGCGGGGCGATTTCGGCGGCTGGTTCTGCCCCTGCCACGGCAGCCACTACGACACGTCCGGCCGAATTCGCCGCGGCCCGGCGCCGACGAACCTTGCGGTTCCGGAATACAGCTTCACCTCCGATACCCAGATCCGCATCGGCTGAGGACCGCACCCCATGGCATCCGGCCTGCACGACAGCAGCTTTAGCAACCCGGTGGTGCGCTGGATCGACCAGCGCATGCCGGTGTTCACCATGATGCAAAAGGAGTACGGGACCTTCCCGACTCCCCGGAATTTCAACTACTTCTGGAATTTCGGCGCGCTGGCGATGATCAACCTGATGGTCATGATCGCCACCGGCATCTTCCTGGCGATGAACTACACGGCGCATACCAGCCTGGCCTTCGACAGCGTCGAGCGCATCATGCGCGACGTGAACTATGGCTGGCTGATCCGCTACGTTCACATGAACGGCGCCTCGATGTTCTTCATCGTGGTCCTCGTCCACGTCTGGCGCGGCATGTATTACGGCTCCTACAAGGCGCCGCGCGAGCTGCTCTGGATGCTGGGCGTCGTCATCTTCCTGCTGATGATGGCCACCGCCTTCATGGGCTACGTGCTGCCCTGGGGCCAGATGTCCTTCTGGGGCGCCACGGTCATCACCAACCTGTTCTCCGCCATCCCGCTGGTGGGCGACAGCATCGTGACCCTGCTGTGGGGCGGCTTCTCGGTCGACAACCCGACGCTGAACCGCTTCTTCTCGCTCCACTACCTGCTGCCCTTCGTGATCGCCGGCGTGGTGTTCCTCCATGTCGCCGCGCTGCACATCACGGGCTCCAACAACCCGCTGGGCATCGAGCCCAAGGGCCCGCAGGACACGCTGCCCTTCCACCCCTACTACACCGTCAAGGACAGCGTCGGGATCATCGTCTACTTCATCGTCTTCGCCTTCCTGGTGTTCTTCAGCCCGAACTACCTGGGCCACCCGGACAACTACATCCCGGCCAACCCGCTGGTGACGCCGGCGCACATTGTGCCCGAGTGGTACTTCCTGCCCTTCTACGCCATCCTCCGCGCGGTGCCGAACAAGCTCGGCGGCGTGCTGATGATGTTCGGCTCGATCGCCATCCTGTTCGTGCTGCCCTGGCTGGACCGCTCGCCGGTGCGCTCCATGCGCTTCCGCCCGATCGCCAGGTGGCTGTTCCTGCTCTGGACGGTGAACTTCTTCGTGCTGATGTACTGCGGCGGCATGCCGGCCGAGGAGCCCTATGTCACCATCAGCCGCCTCTCCACGGCCTACTACTTCGGCTACTTCCTGGTGATCCTGCCCCTGCTGGCGAAGATCGAGCGGCCGCTGCCGCTGCCGGAAAGCATCGCCAAGGCCGTGCTGCGCGGCGGCGGACCCCTGCCCGGCGCCGCCGTGGCCAAGCCCATGGAGAAGGCGTGATGCCGGTGCGTACCCTGAAAGCGGCAGCCCTGGCTGCCGCCCTGTCCCTCGGGCTGATGGCGGCGCCGGGCGCCCAGGCGGCGGAAGGGCACATCGAGATCCCCGACACCCGCTTCGCCTTCGACGGGCTGTTCGGCACCTTCGACCGCGCCGAGCTGCAGCGCGGCTTCCAGGTCTACAAGGAGGTCTGCGCCGCCTGCCACGGCATGCGCCTGCTCTCCTACCGCAACCTGCGCGACATCGGGCTGTCCGAGGATCAGGTGGCGGCGGTCGCGGCCGGCTACCAGATCCAGGACGGGCCGAACGACGATGGCGAGATGTTCGAGCGCCCCGGCCGCGCCTCGGACCGCTTCCGCCGTCCCTTCGCCAATGACGCGGCGGCCCGCGCGGCCAACAACGGCGCGCTGCCGCCCGACCTGTCGGTGATCACCAAGGCCCGCGTCGGCGGCGCGGACTACATCCACGCGCTGCTGGTGGGCTACGAGGACCCGCCGCCGGCCGGCGTCACCGTGATGGAGGGGATGCACTACAACAAGTACTTCCCCGGCCATCAGATCGCCATGGCGCCGCCGATCAACAGCGACGGCCAGGTCCAGTACGCCGACGGCACGCGCGCCACGGTGGACCAGATGAGCCGCGACGTTTCCGCCTTCCTGACCTGGGCGGCCGAGCCGGAGCTGGAAACCCGCCGCGCCATGGGCGTGCGGATCATCCTGTTCCTGATCATCCTGGGCGGCCTGACCTATGCCGTGAAGCGGAAGATCTGGGCCGACGTCCACTAGGCCAGCGCGGCCCCGCCGCCTGCCGGACCTTCCCGAGGGCCGCCCGCCAGGCGGCCCTTTTTCCATTCAGGGAAATGCATCGCATGAGCGAGACCATCGAACCCGTCATCGGCCTGATCGGCGGCTCCGGCCTTTACGACATCGACGGGCTGGAGGAGCGCGAATGGCGCCGCGTCGAGAGCCCCTGGGGCGAGCCCTCGGACGAGCTGCTGTTCGGCCGGCTGGAGGGCGTGCGCTGCGTCTTCCTGCCCCGCCACGGGCGCGGCCACCGCGTGCCGCCCTCGGCGCTGAACTACCGCGCCAACATCGACGTGCTGAAGCGCGCGGGCGTGACCGAGATCCTGTCCCTGTCCGCCGTGGGCTCGCTGAACGGCGACCTGCCCCCCGGCACCTTCGTCATCGTCGACCAGTTCATCGACCGCACCTTCGCGCGCGCCAAGAGCTTCTTCGAGACGGGCTGCGTGGCGCATGTCTCGGTGGCGCACCCCGTCTGCCCGCGCCTCGGCGACGCGGCGGAGGAGGCGGCGCGCCGGATCGGGGTGAAGCACAAGCGCGGTGGCACCTACCTGGTGATGGAAGGCCCCCAGTTCTCCACCAAGGCGGAAAGCGAGCTGTACCGCGCCTGGGGCTGCGACGTGATCGGCATGACCAACATGCCGGAGGCCAAGCTCGCCCGCGAGGCGGAGCTCTGCTACGCCACCATCGCCATGGTCACCGACTTCGACTGCTGGCACCCGGACCATGAGCATGTCTCGGTCGAGGCCGTGGTGAAGGTGATGTACGAGAACGCCGGCCGCGCCAAGGCGCTGGTGAAGGCCGTGGTGCCGATGCTGGGCAAGCCCCGCGGCGCCTGCCCGGCGGGCTGCGACCGGGCGCTGGAATACGCCATCGTCACCCCGCCCGAGAAGCGCGACCCGTCGCTGATGGCGAGGCTGGACGCGGTGGCCGGCCGCGTGCTGCGCGGCTGAGGCCAGCGCCTTCCCCGGCCGCGCCGGAAGCCGGGAGGGGTGGCTCTCCCGGCTCTTCCCGTCAGCAGCAGACCTGTTCCAGCGCGGCGATGAGGTCGCGCGGGTCATAGGGCTTGGCCAGCACCGGCACGCTGCGGTGCCGCTCCGGCAGCCCCGCCGCGCCATAGCCGGTGGCGACGACGAAGGGGATGGCATGCGCCACCAGCCGGTCCGCCACCGGGATCGAGGCCTGGCCGGCGAGGTTGATGTCGAGCACGGCGGCCTCGGGCTGCTCCGAGTCGAACAGCGCCATCGCCTCCTCCACCGTCGCGGCCGGGCCGAGCACGAGGGCGCCGGCCTCGAGCAGCGCGTCCTCGACCAGCATCGCGATCAGGGCCTCGTCCTCGACCACGAGGATCCGGCGGCCGTTCAGTCCGCTCATGCGGTCTCCTCCTCAACCTGGGGCCCGTTCACGGGGCGGAAGCGAATCACGGCCTCAAATCCTGTCTCCGCGTAAGTCATCGTCACCGAGGAGCCGGGGCCCAGCTCGGCCGGCAGGCCCCTCTCCAGCAGGCGGCTGCCGAAGCCGCGGCGGGTGGGGGAGCGGGCCGGCGGGCCGTTCCGCTCCTGCCAGCGCAGCTGCACCATGCCATCCGGCAGCCCCTGCCATAACACCAGCACGCGGCCTTCGGCACGGGTCAGGGCACCGTGCTTGGTCGCATTGGTGGCGAGTTCGTGCAAGGCCAGGGCCAGGCCCAGGGTTTGCCGCGGCGCCAGCCACACGGCCGGGCCCCTGACGGTGAGCCGCTCCTCGCCGCTCTCGGCCGCCGCCTGCCACGGGGCGAGGGCGGCGCGCGCCGTGTCCTCCAGCGTGGCGCCGCGCCAGGTGCGGGCGGTCAGCAGGTCGTGCCCGCGCGAGAGGGTCAGCAGCCGCGCCTGGAAGTCCTTCAGGAAGCGGGGCATGGCGTCCGGGCTGTCGCCGGCGGTGCGCGCGGTCTGCAGCGCCAGGGAGTGCACCGTGGCCAGGGTGTTCTTCACCCGGTGGTTCAGCTCGCCGAGCAGCAGGATCTGCCGCGCCTCGGCGGCCTTGCCCGCCGTCACGTCGCGCGCCAGCCCGCCGCGCCGCGTCATCACCCCGCGCGCGTCCAGGATGGGGAAGCCGATGTCGCGGATCCAGCGCATGCCGCCATCGGGGCGCAGGATGCGGTATTCGGAATCGATCCGGCCGGTCAGGGCGGCGGCGTTCCGCTCCTCCCGCACCCGCGGGCGGTCGGCCTCGTGGATCGATTCGATCCAGACGTCGTGGTCCGCCAGCAGCCGCTCCTGCGGGATGCCCCAGATCTGCTCGAAGGCGGGGCTGATGAACTCCACCTGCGTGCCCTCGGCATTGGTCATCCACATCACGTCCGGGCTGGCCTCGGCGAAGCGGCGGAAGCGGCTCTCGGAGGCGGCGAGCGCCGCGGCGGAGCGCACCGCCGCCTCGCGCGAGGCGGTCTGCGCCGCCACCTGGCGGGCCAGCTCCTCGCGCGCCTCGGCCAGTTCCGAGACATCCGTCACCGCGCCGATCCAGCGCAGGATGGTGCCGTCGCTGGCGCGCACGGGCAGGGCGCGCGCCACGCACCAGCGCCAGCCGCCCTCGGCGCGCAGCAGCCGCAGCTCGGCCGAGAAGGCCTCCCCCCGGCGCAGCGCGCGCTGCCAGGCGCGCTCGGCCCGCCCCTGGTCGCGCGGATGGACGATGCGGGCGAGCGATTCCATGGCGATGCCCGGCGGCAGCCCGGTGAAGTCCTGCAGGCGGGGATTGACGTAGTCGATCCGGCCATCCGGCAGGGTGGACCAGACGATCTGCGGGATCGCCTCGGCGAGCGTCCGGAAGCGCAGCTCGCTCTCGCGCAGCGCCTCGGCCGCGCGGCGCTCCGCATCGATGTCGGACAGCGCCACCACGGCGCCGGTGACGCGGCCTCGCGCGTCGCGCACCGGGGCGGCGGCGGCGCGCAGCCAGACCATGCTGCCATCGCCGCGACGGATCTGGAACTCGCCATTGGCCGGCAGCCCGGTCAGCAGCGCCCGGCCGAGCGGGAACTCCATGCCGTCCAGCCGCCGCCCGTCCGGGTGGTAGCACTCCCAGTCCTCGCGGTAGCTCTCGACGCCGGCGGAGAGCGGGATGGGCCGCCGCAGGATCTCCTCCATGCGGCGGTTGCCGAGCAGGATGCGCCCGCCGGGCGCCTCCGCCAGCAGCATGCCCACCGAGACGTTCTCCAGCACCGCCTTCAGCCGCGCCTCGCTCTCGCGCAGCGCCACCTGAGCGGCGCGCTCGTCGCTGACGTCGCGGAAGAACAGGGAGAGCCCCTCGGCGGAGGGATAGATGTCGGCCGCGATCCAGCGGCCGAGCGCGGGGTGGAAGGCCGTGGCGCTTTGCGGCGTGCCTTCCGCCGTGGCGCGCTGGCAGGCGGCGCCGAAGGGGCCGCTTTCCCAGCCGGGGAAGCTTTCCCGCAGCGGCCGGCCGGTGCTCGGCCCGCCCGGCCCGAGCTGCGCCCGCGCGCGGCCGTTCATGTAGAGGACCGTCCCGTCGCGGTCGAGCACCAGCACGCTGTCATGCGTGCTTTCCAGCACGGTCTGCAGCCGGGTGGTGAGGGCGGCGCGCTCCGCCTCCAGCGCGTCCCGCTCGGCGGCGGCGCCGGCCAGTGCTGCGGCGGCGCTGTCGATCTCCCGCAGGCCGGTGGCCGGAAAGCCCGGCAGCGCGGCCCCGCGCCCGAAGGCGACCGCCATGCGCCCCAGCCGCTCCAGCGGGATCGCCATGCGGCGGTCCACCCAGAAGGCCAGGGCGCCGGTGAACAGCAGCAGCATCCCGCCGCCCACCAGCAGCACGGGCGAGAGCAGCCGCAGCAGCGCGCCATCGACGAGCTGGCCGGGCAGGCCCACCAGCACCATCCATGGCGCGCCATCCACGCGGTGCCAGGCGACGTAGAACGCGCGGCCATCGGGGGCGCGGTCGCGCGTCCAGCCGAGCGGCTCCCCTTCCAGCAGCGCGCGGCGCGCCGCCTCGGGCTCCGGCAGCACGATGCCGGCGGTTTCCGGCTGGCTCGGCGTGCGGGCGACCACGTTGCCGCCGATGTCGGCCACCATGCCGGACCAGTGCTGCGGCAGCCGCGACCATTCCATCTCCCCGGCCCACATCTCGGCCGGGTCGATGCTGGCCACCAGGAAGTATTCGGGCGACCCGCCACCGCCCTGCGGAACCGGCTGGGTGATGTCGATGCGCTGCGGCGCGCCCGGCCCGTCGGGCGGCTGCAGGCTGGAGATGCCGCGCCGGGGCGGCGCGGGCAGGGCCGGGGGCATGCCGGGGGCGCCGGGCGGAAAGGCGGTGTCGGCCAGCACGAGGCCGCCCGCGTCGGCCAGCCGCAGCCGGGCCTTGCGCCGCAGCGGCAGGACGAAGGCATGCGCATGGAAGGCGGCGAGGTCGCCTTCCTGCAGGCCCGGCGTGGCGCCGAGCGCGGACAGCTTCGCCTGCAGGGTGAGCAGGTCGCGCTCCAGCATGAAGGCGAGATCGCGGCTGGCGCTCTGGGCGGCGGTGATGATGCGCGTGCGCTCCGCATCCGCCATCCGCCCCGCGACATGGCCAGCCAGGCCCCAGACCGGCAGCAGCGCGGCGAGGGCGATCAGCAGCAGGTGCAGGCGAACCGTGGGGTTCCGGTCCGGAACCGGTCCGGTCATGCTGCTCCTCGCGGTGGCCGGGATCGGGTCATGGTAAGGTTTCATGCGCCGGGCACCGCCGGCGCACAAGGGCCGCCCAGGCGGGTCCGCCCCGCCTGGACCTGGCCCACCTGGACCTGGCCCACCTGGACCTGGCCCACCTGGACCTGCCCCGCCTGGGCCCGCCCCGCCTGGACCGGCTGCGTGGTCAGCGGGACCGCGCGGTCATTCGGCGCACCGGTCAGCCGGGGGGCCGCTCAGTCGGCATACTGGCCGGCGGCCTGGATCACCGGGCGCCACTTGGCGATGTCGGCTTCCCAGAACGCCTTGTGCGCGGCGGGTGTCGCGCGGTCCTGCGACACCGGCTCGGTGCCGAGGTCGGCGAAGCGCTGGACCAGCCGCTCGTCGCGCAGCGCCGCCTGCAGCGCCTTGGACAGCCGGGCCTGGATCTCGGCGGGCGTGCCCTTGGGCGCGTAGAGGCCGTGCCAGATGGTCACCTCCAGGCCGCGCAGCCCGGCCTCGGCGCTGGTCGGCACCTCGGGCAGGGAGGCGAGGCGCTGCTCGGTGGTGACGGCATAGGCCTTCACCGCCCCGGCGCGGATGTGGCTGGTGGTGTTGGTGGTCTGGTCGCACATCACGTCCACCGTGCCGGCGATCAGGTCGGTCATGGCCGGGCCCGTGCCGCGATAGGGCACGGTGGTCATCGGCGCGTCGATCGCCTTCTGCAGCAGCAGGCCACACAGGTGGCTGGCGGCGCCGATGCCGGCATTGGCGTAGTTGATCCCGGTCTTCTCCTTGCGCACCAGCGCCACCAGCTCGGCCAGGTTGGCGGCGGGCAGGTCCTTGCGGGCGATCACCGTCATCGGCACCTCGGTGACGAGGCCGATCGGCTCGAAGCCGCCCACCGGATCGTAGGGCAGGCGGCGGTAGAGGGTGGGGGTGGTGCCCATGCCGATGTGGTGCAGCAGCAGCGTGTAGCCATCGGGCCGCGCCTGGGCGACGCGGGCGGCGCCCAGCGTGCCACCCGCGCCGCCGACATTCTCGACCACCACGGACTGCCCGAGGTCGCGCGCCATCACCTCCGCCACCAGGCGGGTGACGGTGTCGGTCGGCCCGCCGGCGGCGAAGGGCACGACGATGCTGATGGTGCGGCTCGGATAGCTCGCCTGGGCCTGCGCGGCGGGGGCGGCGCCGAGCAGGGCGGCGCCGAATGTGCCGAGGCCGGCGGCGAGGGCCGGCAGCGCGGCCAGCAGATGGCGGCGGATCATGTGGATATTCTCTCCCGTCTGGGCCGCGCCGGAAGCGAAGGCGGGGCGAATCGGCCCCCGCCCGTCACCGGCCCGGCGCGCCGATCCACCCCGATTAGCGTTTCCCTTCTGTAAGGTCAGCCAAAAAACAGCGGCTTGGCCGGCCCTCAGCTGTCCATCTTGAGCGCGGCGATGAAGGCCGATTGCGGGATCTCCACCTTGCCGAACTGACGCATGCGCTTCTTGCCCTCCTTCTGCTTCTCGAGGAGCTTGCGCTTGCGGGTGATGTCGCCGCCATAGCACTTGGCGGTGACGTCCTTGGACATGGCCGAGATCGTCTCGCGGGCGATGACGCGGCCGCCGATCGCCGCCTGGATCGGGATCTTGAAGAGCTGGCGGGGGATCAGCTCCTTCAGCTTCTCGCAGATGGAGCGGCCGCGCCGCTCGGCCTGGGTGCGGTGCGCCATGAAGGAGAGCGCGTCCACCGGCTCGTTGTTCACCAGGATGGAGATCTTCACCAGGTCGCCCTCGTCATAGCCGTCCATCACGTAGTCGAAGGAGGCATAGCCGCGGGAGACCGACTTCAGCCGGTCGTAGAAGTCGAACACCACCTCGTTCAGCGGCAGGCGATAGACCGCCATGGCGCGGTTGCCGACATAGGTCAGCTCCACCTGCTGGCCGCGCCGCTCCGAGCAGAGCGTCAGGATGGCGCCCAGATGCTCGTCCGGCACCATGATGGTGGCCTTGATCCAGGGCTCCTCGATCTTGTCGATCAGCGTCGGGTCCGGCATGTCGGCCGGGTTGTGCAGGTCGATCTGCTCGCCCTTGTTGGTGGTGAGCTTGTAGACCACCGAGGGGGCGGTCGCGATCAGGTCGAGGTCGAACTCGCGCGACAGGCGCTCCTGGATGATCTCCAGGTGCAGCAGCCCGAGGAAGCCGCAGCGGAAGCCGAAGCCCAGCGCCGCCGAGCTTTCCGCCTCGAAATGGAAGGAGGCGTCGTTCAGCCGCAGCTTGCCGAGCGAATCGCGCAGCTTCTCGAAATCGTCCGCGTCCACCGGGTAGAGGCCGCACCAGACCACAGGGATGGAGGGCTTGAAGCCGGCCAGCGGCTCGGCCGCGGGGTTGCGGTCGTCGGTGATGGTGTCGCCGACATTGGTCTCGGCCACCGTCTTGATGGCGGCGTTGAGGTAGCCCATCTCGCCCGGGCCGAGGAAGTCCACCGGCGTCATCTTGGGGCGGAACACGCCGACGCTGTCCACCGTCTGGGTGGTGCCCTCCGCCATGAAGCGGATCTTCTGGCCGCGGCGGATGGTGCCGTCCTTGACCCGGATCAGGATGATGACGCCGAGATAAGGGTCGTACCAGCTGTCCACCAGCAGCGCCTTCAGCGGCGCGTCCGGGTCGCCCTCCGGCGCCGGCAGGCGGTGCACGATGGCCTCCAGAACGCCCTCGATGTTCAGCCCGGACTTGGCCGAGATCTCCACCGCGTCCGAGGCGTCGAGGCCGATCACGTCCTCGATCTGCTGCTTCACCCGCTCCGGCTCGGCGGCGGGGAGGTCGATCTTGTTGAGGACGGGGACGATCTCGTGGTTGGCGTCGATCGCCTGGTACACATTGGCGAGCGTCTGCGCCTCGACGCCCTGCGAGGCGTCGACCACCAGCAGCGAGCCCTCGCAGGCGGCCAGGCTGCGGCTCACCTCATAGGCGAAGTCCACATGGCCCGGCGTGTCCATCAGGTTCAGGACGTAGTCGTTGCCGTCCTTGGCCTTGTAGTCGAGCCGGACGGAGGCGGCCTTGATGGTGATGCCGCGCTCCTGCTCCAGCTCCATGCTGTCGAGCATCTGCTCCTTCATCTCCCGCTGGGAGATGGCGCCGGTGGCCTGGATCAGCCGGTCGGCCAGGGTGGATTTCCCGTGGTCGATATGGGCGATGATCGAGAAGTTGCGGATGCGCGACAGGGGGGTGTTGGTCATGGGCTTCCGGCGGCGATCGGGGCGGAGGGTTACCCGCCGTGGTTCGGCCCCTGCCAATAGGGCAAGCGGCGCCGGAATCAAAGCGGCAGGGGCATCCGCTGGGCGTTCCGCCGCCAGGAGCCGCGCGGCCCGGCGGGCGCCGCGGGGGCCGCCGACGCGCTCCGCGCCGCCTGCCACGGGGGCCGGCGGCGCGGAAGGAGGCGGGGAGGGACGGGCGCCGGAGGGGGGGAGCGGGCTCCCCCCGCCTGCGGCCTGCCGGCCCTACTCGGCGGCGGCGAGCAGGCTGGAGGTGCCGCGGCGGGCCAGCTCCTCGTAGAGCGCCACATAGTCCTGCGCCATGCGGCGGGCGGTGTAGCGCTGCTCGAACCGGGCGCGCACCGCGGCGCGGGGCAGGGTCTTCAGCCGGCCCACGGCGGCGATCGCCTCGGCCATGCTGTCCACCGCGAAGCCGGTCACGCCCTCGTCGATCACCTCCGGCACCGAGCCGTGGCGGAAGGCGATCACCGGCGTGCCGCAGGCCATCGCCTCGATCATCACCAGGCCGAAGGGCTCGGGCCAGTCGATCGGCGTCAGCAGCCCGATGGCGCCCGACAGGAAGTCGGGCTTCTGCGTCTCGTCGATCTCGCCGATGAACTCGATCAGCGGGTGCGCCAGCATCGGCTTGATCTTGGTTTCGAAGTAGTCGACGTCCACCCGGTCCACCTTGGCCGCGATCTTCAGCGGCGTGTTGGTGGCGATGGCGATCTCGATGGCGCGGTCGCAGCGCTTCTCGGGCGCGATGCGGCCAAGGAAGGCGAGGTAGGAGGGCGCGACGCCGGGGCGCGGCGCCAGCAGCCGCTCGGGCAGGCCGTGATAGATGGTGCGGGCGAAGTTCGCCTGCGGCAGCGGCAGGCGCTGGTTGTCTGAGATGGAGACCACCGGCACCTCGTTGAAGGTGTCGAACACCGGCTGCAGCTCCGGCAGGTCCAGCCGGCCATGCAGCGTGGTCACGAAGGGCACGCTCTGCCGCGAGAACAGCGGAAAGGGCAGGTAGTCCAGGTGGAAGTGCAGCAGGTCGAACTCGTGCCGGCGGCGGTAGACCTGCTCCAGCATCAGCGTCAGCGGCGCGTTGGGGTCGCGCACCGAGGGGTCGAGGCGCAGCGCCTTGCGGCAGCCCGGCGCCAGCCTGGCCTTGGTGACCGAGTCGCCGCTGGCGAACAGGGTCACCTCATGGCCCATCTCGACCAGCTCCTCGGTCAGGTAGGACACGATGCGCTCGGTGCCGCCATACAGCTTCGGCGGAACGGCCTCCGTCAGGGGAGCGATCTGCGCGATACGCATTGGGTTCCGATCTCCGTTGTCTCTGAGCCTCTTCTGGCACCCGAATGCGGTCTAGATTCGGCAACCTTCGCCACGATTTCGTCTTGTTGCTGGCGTTCCCTCCGCATGAACGCAGATGCGCCGTGTCCTCACGGTCATGTGCTCCGGAAGTGAGAGGCCACCGCCCATGACCCGTGCCGACGACAGCGACCTGTTGCGCCTCGCCCGGCGCCCCGTCGGGTTCCTGCTGCGCCACCTGCGGCCGCAGGCCGGCAGCCACGCGGCCGTCCTGGTGGCGGTGCTGGGCGCGGTCGGCTGCTCGGTGGGGGCGAACTACGCGGTCAAGAACCTGATCGACACGCTCTCGGGCGGTCCCTCCCAGGCCTCGGCCGCGGCGGTGTGGATGGCCTTCGCCATCCTCGCCGGCATCATCACGGCCGACAACATGCTCTGGCGCGTCGGCGGCTGGATCGCGGCGGACCGCTTCCCGCGCGCCACCGCCTCGATGCGGGCCGAGCTGTTCCGCCACCTGGCCGGCCATTCGCCGGGCTACTTCGCCAACCGCTCGGCCGGCACGCTGGCGGCGCGCATCAGCGCCACCGGCACGGCGGCCTTCACCGTGCTGCAGAACTTCACCTGGCACACCGTGCCGCCGGCGGTGGCCGTCACCCTGTCCATCGGCTTCCTCGCCAGCGTCGACCCGCTCATGGCGGGCTGCCTCGTGGTGGTGGCGGCGGCGCTGGCCATCGGCGTCGCCTGGCTCGGCCGCCGCGGCGAGGCGCTGCACGACCGCTTCGCCGGCCGCGCCGCCATGGTGGATGGCCAGCTCGTGGACGTGGTGCAGAACTTCTCGCTGGTCCGGGCCTTCGGCGCCTTCGGCCGCGAATCGACCCGCCTCGACACGGCGCTGGCCGAGGAAAGCGCGGCGCGCCGCGCCAGCCTGCGCTACCTGGAGAAGCTGCGCCTGGTGCACGGCGCCGCGACCGCCCTGCTGACCGCCCTGCTGCTCGGCTGGGTGGTGCATCTGTGGCAGCAGGGCCGCGCCACCACGGGCGACATCGTGCTGGTCTGCACGCTCGGCTTCACCATCCTGCACGCCAGCCGCGACCTCGCCATGGCGCTGGTCGACCTCACCCAGTATGTGGCCCGCATGCGCGAGGCGCTGGCCGCCCTGCTGGTGCCGCACGACATGCCGGACGCCGAGAACGCCCATGGCCTGGCCGCGCGCGGCGGCGAGGTGGTGTTCCGGAACGTCACCTTCAGCTACCCCTCCGCCCCCGAGGGCAGCGCGCCGGTGCTGCGCGGGCTGGAGCTGGCGATCCAGCCGGGCCAGAAGGTGGGCGTGGTCGGCCGCTCGGGCGCCGGCAAGTCCACCCTGCTCACCCTGCTGCAGCGCCACGCCGCGCCGCAGGCCGGCGCCGTGCTGATCGACGGCCAGGACATCGCGGGCGCGACGCGCGAGAGCCTGGCGGACATGATCGCGGTGGTGCCGCAGGACGTCTCGCTGTTCCACCGCACGGTGCTGGAGAACATCCGCTACGCCCGCCCCGACGCGACCGACGAGGAGGTGCTGCGCGCCGCCGAGGCCGCCCGCTGCCGCGACTTCATCGAGGCGCTGCCGGAGGGCTTCAACACGGTCGTGGGCGACCGCGGCGCCAAGCTCTCGGGCGGCCAGCGCCAGCGCCTCGCCATCGCCCGCGCCCTGCTGAAGGACGCGCCGATCCTGCTGCTGGACGAGGCGACCTCCGCCCTCGACTCCGAGTCGGAGGCCGAGGTGCAGGTGGCGCTGGACGGGCTGATGCAGGGCCGGACCGTGATCGCGGTGGCGCACCGCCTGGCCACGCTGACGAACTTCGACCGCATCATCGTCATGGAGAACGGCCAGGTGGTGCAGGATGGCGCGCCCGACCTGCTGATGCGCCGCCCCGGCCCCTACCAGGAGATGGTGCGCCGCCAGTCCGAGGCCCTGCAGGTCGCCGCCTGAGCGCCGCCCCCGCCAAGGGGGCGGCCCCACCTTTCTCCCTCAGCCCCACCTTCCACCCTCAGCCCCGCCTTCCACCCTCAGCCCTGCCTTCCACCCTCAGCCCTGCCGGCCCGTCCGGTGCCCGCCGGCCGCGAGGCCCGCCGGCACCCCGGGCCGGACGGCCTTCCCGCCATCGGTGTGTTCCTCCGTGGCCTGCCCGTCCATCGCCCGGCAGCGGCATTGCGGCCGCGGCGCGCAGCGGCACTCGCAGATCTCCCCATTGCCACAGCTCTGGCGCCGGCTCTCGCCGTTGCAGCTGACGCTGCAGCTCGAACGCGCCATGCCGCCGGCCTGGCAGAGCTGCCACTCCTCATCCCCCGCCGCGGGGGCGGCCCCGGCAAGGCTCCCGAGCAGCAGGGCCAGCGTGGCGATCGTCGCGGCGATTCGTGGCATGGGCGGGGCTCCTTCGCCGCATCACGCGGCTGTGCCATGCAGCGGGCAAAAGGTAAGAAAATGTCATTTGGAAGGGACGGCCCGCTGATATAGATACGATATGAAAATGAAACACCCGAGGAGGTCAGGATGACCAGTCACAGCCTCGCCAGTTTCGCGGAAGGGAACGCGAGCGGGGCGGCCGACCAGTCGGCCAGCGTCGAGGCGAGCGCCTCGGCGAGCGGGGATGGCGGCAGCTTCGCCTTTTCCTCCGCCACGGTTTCGATCGAGGGCGGGTCGGACAGGGGTGACTTCTACCAGCATGCCGAGGCGGAGGCTTCCGCTGGCGGCGCCGGGGAGGGGATGCCGCCGGACGTCCCCGGCTACACGCCGCCGCTGGAGGAGGAGCCGGGCTTTGGCTGGCACCTGCCGGGGCTGGATCTCGGGTTCCTTTGAACGGAAGACGATCCCTTTCTTGTGATCCCGGAAAGGAAATCTGGACTTCCCAACCAACCCGCCTCGAAATACCGTTTCAGTATAAAAATATAAATGCCCCGAAGCGAAAGGGCGGCACGCCACGAGCGGAAGGGACGGTCCTCCAGAATGGAGGGCGAAGGAGGGAAGCGATGAGGAGTCGTGATGTCACGGCCAGCAGCGGCGCCGCCACTGCGTCATCCTGCGCCGGGCAAGGGGTGGCGAGCGCCACCGCCCAGGCAAGCGCGATGGCCCTTGGCGGCGGCGGCTGGAGCGTGCTGGTGCTGCGCGGTGCGGCGAGCGCCGCGCCCGGCGCTGGAAGCGCGGCCGGGCTGAGCGCCTTCGCGACGACGATCTCCGGCACATAAGGGAGTGAGCGATGCGCGGCCCGCCCGCGCCCTCGGCTCCATACCGGTCTTCCGCGCCAGGCCCAGGGCCAGGGCGCGGCAAGAGGTTGGCGGCTGGCCACCAGGCGCTGTCACGATTGACGGCCAGCCGCCTACGCCGGGGCGAAAGCCCCATCCCAGCTTCGCTCAAGCGAAGCGCGAACTAGGACAGAGGAAACATAACATGCGTAAGATCCTCCTGGCTACCATTGCGGCGGTCGCTCTCTCGAGCCCGGTTCTGGCGAGGGGCCCCTCGGGCAGCTCTGCCGTGGCCAGCTCGGGCGGCTCCTCCACCTCCACCATCGAAAGCAACAAGTTCGGCTTCGCGGCCGGCGCCACCGGCGCCTTCACCAGCACCGGCTCCTTCGCGGGCCGTGGCGGCGCCGGCACCTCGACCACCACGGCGAGCGGCGCGATCGGCAAGACCTCCAACGGCTTCATCGGCTCCACCACCAATGGTGGCGGGTTCGCCAAGGCCAATTCCTACGGCGGCTGGGGCGGCCGCTGATCCAAGCCTGGAGGACGCAGGAGACATGACCATGAACAGCATGATCCGGCGCTTCTGCGTCTTCCTCGGGGTGGGGGCGGCCATGGCCGCCCTCGCTTCCCTTCCCGCCGCGGCCCAGGAGGTGCAGCGGCAGGAATTCTACCAGCGCAACGACGTCTACAACTATGGCCTGCCGCGCAACCACCACCAGGCCCCTTCCATCGGCCTCGGCAGCATCTACGGGCTGAACCCCTGCGCCACCGGCGTCTCCGTGGGCGCCACCATGCCGCTCTTCGGCGTCGCGGGTGCCTTCAGCACGATCGACGAGGAATGCCAGATCCGCAACAACGTGGCGCTCACCGTTTCCGCCCTGAAGGACGAGGCGCTGGCGCGCGAGATCATGTGCGGCGTCGAATCCTTCCGCGTCGCGGCCGCCCGCATCGGCCGCCCCTGCATCAGGGATGGCGGCGTGCCCATCGCGCTGACCCCCGGCTCCAATCCCGAAACGGCCACCGCCTCGCAGCTCATCCCCTCGCCCAGCGCCGGCCTGCCCCCCAACGCGCTGCCGCCGGTGCCGCCGGCCCAGCCCGCTCCCCCCGTCAATGGCAATCCCGCGCCCGGCGGCTTCCGCGGCGCCAGCCTGGCGGCGCCCCGCCCCGCCTTCTGCGAGGTGCCCGGGCTGAACGTCGCCAGCTATCCGGAATGCGGCGGTGCCCCCGCCGCGGCGCCGGCGGCGCGGCAGCAGACGGAGGAGATGCCGCGCCGTGCCGCGCGGCTCCGCACCGTCGCGGTGGAGACCCGCCCGGCGGAAGCCCGGCCCACCCCCGCCCAGGCCGACCGCTCGCCGCCCCCCGCGCGCCCTTCGGCCGTGCTCGGCCGCGCCAATGGCAACCCCGCCGGCTGCGACAGCACCCCCTCCGCCATCCGCGCCCTGTTCGCGGAATGCGTCGCGGCGGAGCAGCGGCAATTCGCGCCGGAGGCCGATCACGCCGCCCTGCCGGCCTCGCCCGGCGCCGCCGGACCGGCCGCGCGGTGAGCGGAATGGCTGGCGGGATCGGCCGGCGCGGCCTGGCCGCGCTGGCGGCCCTTTGCGCCGGCGCGGGCCTGCTGGCCCGCGGGGCGCAGGCCCAGGGTAGCGGGACGCAGGGCACGGGCCGGGCCACCATCACCCAGACGGTGCGCCGCAGCCCGGTCGATCTCGCCAATAACGGCGTGCTCGGCCTGATCGCCGGCGGCGTCGATGGCACCTATATCCGCGTCGCCTCCGACCTCGCCGCCGAACTGGACGATGGCGACCGGCTCCGCGTGCTGCCGATCCTGGGCAAGGGCTCGCTGCAGAACATCTCCGACCTGATGTATCTGCGCGGCGTGGACATGGCGATCGTGCAGTCCGACGTGCTGGCCTTCGCCCTGCGCCAGCGCCTCCACCCGAACATCGCGCAGCGCATCCACTACATCGCCAAGCTGTATGACGAGGAGATCCATCTCCTCGCCGGTCCCGGCATCGACCGGCTCGACCAGCTGCGCGGCCGGGTCGTCAATGTCGACGTGCGCGGCAGCGGCACGGCCATGACGGCCTCGGTGCTGCTGGGCATGCTCGATGTCGGCGCCGAGCTGGCGCACGCGCCGCAGGACGTGGCACTGGACCAGCTCCGGCGCGGCGAGATCGCGGCCATGATCTATGTCGCCGGCAAGCCGGCGCGGCTGTTCTCGGGCATCGAGGCGGGCTCGGGGCTGCGCTTCCTGCCGCTGCCCGCCACCTCCGAGATGCTGAGCACCTATCAGCGCGCCGTCCTGTCCCCGGAGGATTATCCGCGCCTGATCGAGGCGGGGGAGACGGTGGAGACGGTGGAGACGCTCTCCCTCGGCGCGGTGCTGGCGGTCTATGCCTGGCCGCAGGGCAGCGAGCGGCATGTGCGGCTGGCCCGCTTCACCCGCAGCCTGCTGGCCAATGCCGATGCGCTGCGGCGCCCGCCGCGCCACCCGAAATGGCGCGAGTTCGACATGGAGGCGACCCTGCCCGGCTGGACCCGCTTCACCCTGCCGTCCCGCTGACCTTTCCGCGCGCCTTTGCCGCGCGGCCGTCCTGCCGAACCGTCCCGCCGGGCCGGGGCCAGAGCCCCGGTCCGGCGGCGCGCTTCCTGGTCAGGCAAAGAAGAAGTGGTCGTAGCCGCCGCCCTGCAGGATGACGCTGGTTTCGGCCGAGGCGATGGCCATCGAGTCCGTCAGGGCCGTGGCGTCGGCCTGGCGGCTTTCCGCCACCGCGAAGGCGTTGGCCGTGGCATCGGCGTCGTTGCTGGTGGTCACCGTGCCGCTGCCTGGCGCGTAGACCAGGATCTTCGCCTCCGCATCCGCCACCGCCACGGCCACCGCCTTGGCGTCGCCGCGCTGCGCGAGCACATCGGCTTCCGCCCTGGCCGATGCGTCCGAATCGGCGGAGGCGTGGATGCGGCCGTCATTGTTGTTGGCGTAGATGAAGGTGTAGGCGTCCGCCTCCGCCTCCGCCTTGGCGGCCCCGACGATGTTGCTGGCGTTCGGCGCCGAGCCCTTCGCCTTTGCCGCCGCATCGGCGACGGAGCGCGCGAAGGCGTTCAGCCCCCCGTCATTGTCGGGTGCGAAGATGAAGACGTCGTCGCCGCGCGCGATGACGTTGCCCTTGTTGCCCGGCGCATAGACGAAGACATCGTCGCGCGCGCTGACATTGATGGTGCGCGCATTGCCGGGCGCGTAGACGAAGACGTCGTCGCCGATGCTGACGATGATCTCCTTGGTGCCCAGCGCGCGGCCGGTCTCGAAGCCGCTGACGTCGCCGCCGTTCTGCGAGCCCAGCGAGGTGGACAGCAGATCCCGGAAGAAGCCCAGCACCTGCTTGTTGGTGCCGCTCACATAGTAGCTGTCCTTGTCGACATTGAAGCCCTCGACGGGGTCCGCGTCGAACCGGAACACCGGGATGGTGATGTCGGAGGCGTGCTTCTTTCGCAGCTCGGCATCGATGTCGAGGGTGATGCCATCTTCGAAGAACCGCATCCGGGATGCGGCGCCGGCATCCGCCACGGCGGCGGATGAGGACTGTTCTCTCGCCATATCTTAAAAACCTCCCCTGTGATCGGAATCCGCGATGCGGGACAGGACTCCGGAGGAAGGCAGGATTTGTGGATTATATTGTCAGGTCGAAACAATATGGCGTGACCTGGGCTGCTCGGGCTCTTTTCTTCGGCAAACAAAAGGTGTGTGGTGGAAGGGCCGGATCGGCGCCTCGCCGGATGCGGGTGCCAGGCCCGGTTGCGGCACGCGGCGCGGGTGATGCCGCGGCTCGGCAGGCCGCTGGCCGGGCCGGCGCCGCCTGGCGCGGCGCCCGGTCGGCCTGGCATGGGTCAGGGCGGCAATTGCCGGGCGAGGCGCTTCGCCAGCCAGTAGCCGAGCAGGCCCCCCGCCGGCGCCGCCGGCAGCACCAGCACCCAGCCCGCATGCGCGTTGTTGACGACAAGGCCGAGGCCGATGCCCAGCATCAGCCCGCCCACCAGACTGCCCGTCACCCCGGCCTTGAGCCCCAGGATCAGGATCTCCGCGCGTGTCACCATGAGGATGCGGAGTAGGCGGGGGCACCCCCTCCTGGCAACCGTCTCCGGCATGCGCGCCCGGGCGGGCGCCGCGCCGGCCCCTGGACCACGCGGCGTTTGACAAGCCGCCTGGCGCGGGGCTAAAGGCGCGCTCCCTTCCGGGAAAGCGGATGCAGGCCCGTCCTGCGTCCCGCCCTTGGCATGCCCGCCCTGGGACTACCGGGACACCAGCGATACCCGAACGGTACGCACAACACGCAAGGAGCCCGCCGCATGACGAAGCGCGCGGAAAGCAAGTACAAGATCAATCGCCGCCTCGGCGTCAACCTGTGGGGCCGCGCCAAGTCCCCGGTCGCCAAGCGCGAGTATGGCCCCGGCCAGCACGGTCAGCGCCGCAAGCAGAAGCCGACCGACTTCGGCGTGCAGCTGATGGCCAAGCAGAAGCTGAAGGGCTACTACGGCAACATCGGCGAGAAGCAGTTCCGCAAGTATTACCAGGAGGCCGTGCGCCGCAAGGGCGACACCTCCGAGAACCTGATCGAGCTGCTGGAGCGCCGCCTGGACGCGGTGGTCTACCGCCTGAAGCTGGCCGTGACCCCCTTCGCCGCCCGCCAGTTCGTCAACCATGGCCACATCACGGTCAATGGCAAGCGCGTGAACATCCCCTCCTACCTCGTGCGCGACAATGACGTGATCGAGGTCAAGGAGAAGTCCAAGCAGCTCGTTGCCGTGCTCGACGCCGCCCAGTCCGGCGAGCGCGAGGTGCCCGAGTACCTCGAGATCGACCACCGCCAGATGAAGGGCCGCTTCCTGCGCGCGCCCAAGCTCTCCGACGTGCCCTATCCGGTGCAGATGGAGCCGAACCTGGTCATCGAGTTCTACTCGCGCTGATCCGTTTCCGCGGGGGCCGCAGGGTCCCCGCCGGCTGCTCCGGCCGGAGGCGCTCGCGCCCCCGGCCTTTTTCATGCCTGGCGGCCCGGGCGGGCGGGTCCCGCCCCGCGCGGCGGGGGGGCAGGCAACCTTGCGCCTCGCCGTGCGGTTATGCCCGTCACGCCGCCCGGAACCGCGCATGACCTCCGACCAGATGATCGTCTCCGCCCTGACGCTGCTGGCGCTGGCGGGATTCGTGCTGCAGCCCGTGCGCTACGACGCGGTGGCCCTGCTGCTGCTGCTGGCCCTGGTGCTGACCGGCCAGGTGGGGCCGCAGGAGGCGTTCCTCGGCTTCGCCGAGCCGGCGGTGACCACGGTGATCGCGGTGCTGGCCATCAGCCGGGGCCTGCAGCTGGCGGGCACGGTGGACCTGCTGCTGCGCCGCCTGGGCGGCATGCGCGGCCGGCCCCGCCTGCAGGTGGCGGCGCAGACCGGCCTTTGCGCCGGCCTCTCGGCCTTCATGAACAATGTGGGCGCTCTGGCGCTGTTCATGCCGGTGGCGCTGCGCAACGCCTACCGCGAGGGCTACGCCCCTTCCCGCGCCCTGATGCCGCTGGCCTTCGGCTCGGTGCTGGGCGGGCTGGTGACGCTGATCGGCACGCCGCCCAACCTCATCATCTCGGCCATCCGGCAGGAGCGGACGGAGCTCGGCGCCTATGCGCTGTTCGACTTCGCCTGGGTGGGCCTGCCCATCGCCGTGCTGGGGGTGGCCTATGTGGTGCTGGCCAGCCGGCTGCTCGGCGACAAGCGGGGCGCCCGGCAGGAGGTGGATGCGGGCGACTACGTGGCCGAGGCGCGGCTGGGCGAGAAGAGTCCCGCCATCGGCGTTCCCCTGCGCGCGCTGGAAAGCATGGCGGAGGGGGATGTGACGGTGGTGGGGCTGTTCCGCGGCCCCAACCGCACCCTGGCGCCGCCCGGCGAGGCGCGGCTGCGGGCGGGGGATGTGCTGCTGCTGGAAGGCAGCGCCGACGCGCTGCGCGACCTTGTGGAGCTCGCCGGCCTTTCGCTCACCGAGGCGGGAGGGGAGGGGAAGGCGCGCGGCGGGCTGACGGCGCTGGTGGCGGAGGAGCTGGAGGCGGTGGAGGCGATCCTGCGCCCCGGCTCGCCGCTGATCGGCCGCTCCCCCGCGGCGCTGCGGCTGCGCAGCCAGTACGGCATCAACCTGCTGGCCGTGTCCCGCCAGGGGCGGCGCGTGGCCGACCGGATGAACCAGATCGTGCTGCGGAGCGGCGACGTGGTGCTGTTGCAGGCGCGGCGCGAGAAGCGGGCAGAGGCCTTCCAGGCGCTCTCCCTGCTGCCGCTGGCCGAGCGCAGCGTGGCGCTGGGCCGGCCACAGCATGCCTGGCTGGCGGGCGGGCTGTTCCTGGCCGGCATCCTGGCCGTGCTGTTCGAGCTGGCGCCGGCCCACATCGCCTTCACCGGCGTGGTGGCGGCGATGATCGTGGCGCGGGTGATGAAGCCGGACGAGGCCTATGCGGCGGTGGACTGGCCCGTGGTGATGCTGCTCGGCGCGCTGTTCCCGCTGGGCGAGGCGATGGAGCGCAGCGGCACCATCGCCCTGCTGGTGGAGGGCCTGGCCGGGCCGGCGGGCGCCCTGCCGGGCTGGGCGCTGGTGGGTGGCCTCATGCTGGCCTGCATGCTGCTCTCCGAGGTGATGGCGAACAACGCCACCGTGCTGCTGATGGCGCCCCTGGCGCTTGGCCTGGCCGAGGCCGCCGGCCTGTCGCAGGACGCGGTGCTGATGGCGGTGTGCATCGGCACCTCCTGCACCTTCCTCAGCCCGATCGGCCACCAGTCCAACACGCTGGTGATGGAGCCGGGCGGCTACCGCTTCCAGGACTATCCGCGCCTGGGCACGCCGCTGGCGCTGCTCTGCCTCGCGGTGGGGACGCCCCTGATCCTCGTCTTCTGGGGCTGAAGCCCCGGCGGGAGCGCGGCGAAAAAGCGGCAGGGGGAATTCATCCGCGCGGCTTTTCCCGGCATCCTTCCCGCCGCAAGGGAGAATCCGACCGTGGACGCAGGGACGACGCAGCCGAGCACGGGGACATTGCTGCGGCGGATCGCCGCGCTGGCGGCACCCACGACGCTGATCGCGCTGCTGCAGGCGGTGGCGCAGCTCCTGGAGACATGGCTGGCGGCGCGGCAGGGCACGGCGGCGCTGGCCGGCTGGGCCGTGGTGCTGCCCTTCGCCCTGCTGCTGCAGCAGATGTCCACCGGCGCCATGGGAGGCGGGGTGGTGTCCGCCATTGCCCGCGCGCTCGGCGGCAACCGCCCGGCCGAGGCGGCGGACCTGGTGCTGCACGCGGTGCTGATCGCGCTGGGCGGCGGGCTGCTCTTCGCGGGGCTGCTGGTCATCTCGCCCCAGGCGGTGCTGGCCCCGATCGCCGGCCCCGATGCCGCGGCGGCGGCCGCGCCCTATGCGGCCTGGCTGTTCGGCGCGGGGGCGGTGCCGGTCTGGCTGGCCAACACCCTGGCCTCCGTGCTGCGCGGCGGCGGGCGGCACGCGCTGGCGGCGCGGGTGCTGGCCCTGGCCTGGTGCGCCTATCCGCCGCTGGGCTGGCTGCTGGCCGAGCCACTGGGCATGGGGCTGGCGGGCCTCGGCGCGGGCTTCGCCATGGTGTTCTGGGCGGCGGCGCTGGCCATGGCGGCGGTGGTGGCGCGCGGCGGCGCGGGCTTCCTGCCGCGGCTCCGGCTGCGGCCCTCGGCCACCCTGTTCCACCGCATCCTGTCGGTGGGGCTGGTGGCCTGCGCGCTGGCCACCATCGCCAACGCCACCACCATCCTGGTGACGGGGCAGCTCGCCGCCTATGGCCCCGTGGCGGTGGCCGCCTATGGCATCTCCGCCCGGCTGGAGTTCCTGACCGTGCCGCTCGCCTTCGGCGTCGGCTCGGCGCTGACGGCGCTGGTCGGGCGCGCCGCCGGCGCGGGCGAATGGGCGCTGGCCCGCCGCACCGCCTGGGCGGGCGCGGCCATGGCGCTGCTGGTGACGGGCGCGGCGGGGCTTTCGGTGGGGCTGTGGCCCGAGGGCTTCGCCCGCGCCTTCACGGGGGATCTGGCCGTGGTGGCGGTGGCCGCCGCCGCCCTGTCCTATACGGGCCCGGCCTTTGGCGGCTTCGGGCTGGGCATGGCGCTCTACTTCGCCTCCATGGGAGCGGGGCGGATGACCGGACCGGTGCTGGCGGCGATCTCCCGCATCGCGGTGGCGGTGGGGGGCGGCTGGCTGCTGGCCGGGCCGCTCGGGCTTGGCATGGAGGGGCATTTCCTGGGCGTGGCGCTCGGCATCACCGCCTATGGCGCCGTCACCGCCGCCTCGGTGCGGCGGGGCGTCTGGCAGGTGCGCGGCACGGCCTGAGGGGAAGCGCCGCCCGGAGAGACAGCGCCTGGAGAAATGGCGCCGACAGGCCGGAACGGCGCAGCCATGCCCTGCGTTGTATCGGCAAATCTGATGGGTTCGATCAGTTCTTCCGCGGTTTCGGAGATGATTGGGGGCACCTATCTCCTGCCTCAACGGCGGGACGAGCTGTTCCGTCAACCTCAAGAAGAAGAAAGTTCAAAGATCATGCGTAGCACTTCCGCCTTCCGCGCTCTGTTCCTCGCCGCCGGCCTGACCGTGGCCGCGCCGGGCCTGTCGATGGCCGCGGACCTGTACAACAGCGTCAACAACACGCCCGCCACCGGCAGCCCCTTCGCCTACCCCATGGCGACGACCCAGGCCGCCGCGCAGGGCCTGCCCGAGAATGTCGGCCAGAGCGCCTCGGCCAATGGCAACCCGCTCGCCACGTCGGTGAGCACCACCGAGCGCCACAATGCTTCGAGCGGCGTGCCGGGCCTGGTGGGCAACAGCGCCTCCGCCCGCGGCGGCTTCGGCACCGGTCCCCGCCGGGGCTGACAGCCTGGCCGGACCCCGGGGTCCGGCCCGCCGCCTGTTCCGATGGGAAGGGGCGCTCTGCCGGCTGGCGGGGTGCCCCTTCCGCTTGCGGGCCGCTCAGGCGGCGCCCGGAGGCGGGGCGTCATGCGGCGCCAGGGCCTGCCGCATCCGGTTGATCAGCCACCGCCCCGCGACGCCCGGCGGGCGGCTGCGCTCATGCACCACGTGCAGCGGGATGTTGAAGCCGCTCTCCTCCAGGAGATGCAGCCGCTTCAGGCATCCCTCGCCGATCAGGGCGGCCACCATGTGCTCCGGCATGTAGCACCAGCCGAAGCCCTCCCGCAGAAAGGCCAGCCGGGTGTTGAGGTCGGCGAAGCGCCAGTGCTGCGGGCTGATCACGCCGCGCGACCAGTTGCTCTTGGGGGCACCGTCGGTCAGCACCAGCTGCACATGGCGGGCCAGCTGCTCCCGCGCCAGCGGCCCCTCCGCCCGCGCCAGCGGATGGCCGGCGGCCACCACCGGAACCATCGGCACGTTCATCAGGAACTCCACCGCCAGCTCCAGCGGCCCCACCGCCTCCACCGGGTAGATGGCCAGCCGCACCGTGCCCTCGCGCAGATGCCGCTCGGGCGAACCCAGCCCCTCGGTCAGCAGCGTCACCGGCAGGTTGGGGAATTCCTGGCGCAGCGCCTTCAGCGCCTCCATGGCGGGGGCGGGCGGCATTAGCGGGTTGATGGCGATGGTCAGCTCCGGCTCCAGCCCGCCGGCGATGCTGTCGGCGCGGGCGCGCAGCACCTCGGCCTGCCGCAGCATCAGCCGCGCATCCTCGATGATGACACGCCCCGCCTCGGTGGGCAGGGGGCGGCGGCCGGTGCGGTCGAACAGGGAAAGCCGCAGCGTGCCCTCGAGCGCCTGGATCGACTGGCTGACGGCCGACTGCACCCGCCGCAGCCGCCGCGCCGCCGCCGAGAAGCTGCCCGTCTCCGCCACGGCCACCAGGACGCGAAGCTGGTCGAGGGTGAGGGGGTCGATCATCCGTCTCTCCAGGCGGGGGGCCGCATCCTCTCCCCCGCGACCGCGCGGCGGGGCGCTGGCCGGGAGCCGGGACCGCGCCCACCGGAAGGGTGCGCCCCGTCCGCGCCAGGGAACCGCGTCAGGCGGCCGCGCCGGGGAGGGGGGGCGCGCCACGCAAGGGTGGGGTCAGGGGGTGTGAAGCGGGCCCGTGCGGGCGAAGCGCGCCCGCTGCCAGGCCATGGCCAGCACCACCGCCAGCAGCCCGGCCGCCACCGCCGCCACGGCGGCGTTGAACTCCCGCTCCGCCGTGTTGGCGTAGAGGATGCCGACCAGCGCCCAGGCCACCGCCGCCGCGTACCAGGGCGAGCCATGGGCCGCCCACAGCACCGCCAGCACGAGGCCGCCCACGGCGAGCAGGATCAGCACCGCCGCCAGGGTGCCGGCCGCGCCGTCCGGCTGGATGGCGCCGCTCATCCGCGCGGCGCCCGCGATGTTGGCGAAGGTGGCGACCGAGACCCAGCCCGCCATCAGCCCCAGCAGCGGGCGGATGATCCAGCGCTCCGGCCAGACCGGGCCCCCGGCATTGGCCGGCAGGCGGCGGTTGATAAAGAAGGCGGTGAGGCTCGCGGCCAGCATGCCGAGGATGATCAGCACCAGGTGCCAGCCATTCTCGGTGAGTGCCGCCACCACCATCCAGAGGTTGGCGCAGGCGAAGGCGGCGGCCAGCGGCCAGCCCAGCCGGCGCGCCGCCAGGCTGTCCCGCCCGCCCGAGGGAAGGAGCTGCCAGATGCCCCAGGCGATGCCGAGCGCGAAGATGACCCCCCAGATGGAGAAGGCATAGCCCGCCGGCACCACCGGCGTCTGGCTGCGGGCCGACATCTCGGCCATGGTGTGGCCGATGCCGAAGACCGGCGCCATGGCGCCCGCCAGCGGCTGCAGGATGGGCAGCACCAGGTTCAGCAGGGTGCGGGTGTCGTCGCGGGTCATGCGGGCCTTCCGGTGCGGTGTGCGCCCCAGGGCGCCGGGGCGGCCGGGGCTTGCGTCTTAAATCGGGCGTCTTGCCTGGGGCGTCTTGCCTGGGGCGTCTTGCCTGGGGCGTTTTGTCCGGGGGGGCAACGCCCGAGATGGCGGCGGGTTGGCCGGTTGGTGAGGGCGGGTTCCGGACATGAGAACGCCCGCCCCGTCGCCGGGGCGGGCGCCTCGCATCCAGGCCGGGGCGGCAAGGGGCCCCGCCGCACCGCCTCAGGCCGCGGCGCTGTGCGGGATGCCCTTCTCGTCGAGCAGGGCGGTCAGCTCGCCGTTCTGGAACATCTCCATGACGATGTCGCAGCCGCCGACGAACTCGCCCTTGACGTAGAGCTGCGGGATGGTCGGCCAGTTGGTGAAGGACTTGATGCCCTCGCGCAGCTCGGCGTCCTCCAGCACGTTCACGCCCTTGAAGGGCACGCCGGCATGGGAAAGGATCTGCACCACGCGGGCGGAGAAGCCGCACTGCGGAAAGACCGGCGTGCCCTTCATGTAGAGCACCACCGGGTTCTCGGTGATCTCGGCCTGGATGCGGTCGAAGGTCGGGTTGCTCATCGGGGTGTTCCTCAGGGGGCGGAGGTTTGCAGGGCGAGGGCGTGCAGCGCGCCGCCCATGCGGCCCTGGAGCGCCGCGTAGACGAGCTGGTGCTGCTGCACGCGGGAGCGGCCGCGGAACGCCTCGGACACCACGGTGGCGGCGTAGTGGTCGCCATCCCCCGCCAGGTCCTCGATCGTCACCTGCGCGTCCGGCAGGGCCGCCTTGATCAGGGCTTCAATCTCGGCTGCCGGCATCGCCATGCGGGGTCTCCTTGTTTGCGGGGCTGCGCAAGGTCAGCGGGCCACAGGTTAGCGGGCCATCAGGGCGGGCAGGAAGCGCTCATGCGCCGCCCGCAGGCTGGCCACCGATATGGCGTCGGCGCCCGGCACAACCAAGTCCTCCCCGCCTGCGCGGCCGATGCGCCGGGCCGGCACGCCGGCGGCCTTCGCGGCCTCCAGCAGCGCGGCGGCGTCCGTGGTGGCGAGCAGGTAGCGGCCCTGGTCCTCGCCATACCAGAAGGCGTGCGGGGCGATGCCCTCCGGCGCGGCCTCCAGCGTGGCGCCGGTGCCGCCCTCCATGGCCATCTCGGCCAGCGCCACCAGCAGCCCGCCATCGGCCAGGTCGTGGCAGGCGGCCACGCTGCCCGCCAGAATCCGGGCGCGGACGAAGTCGCCATGGCGGCGCTCGGCGGCGAGGTCCACCGGCGGCGGCGCGCCTTCCTCGCGGCCGGCGATCTCGCGCAGCCAGAGCGACTGGCCGAGCCAGCCGCGCGTCTCGCCCACCAGCACGATCTCCTGGCCCGGGCGCAGCGCGTAGCCCACCGCCTTGCCCGCATCCTCGATGACGCCCACCGCGCCGATGGCGGGGGTGGGCAGGATGCCGCGGCCCTCGGTCTCGTTGTAGAGCGAGACGTTGCCGCTCACCACGGGGAAGTCGAGCGCGGTGCAGGCGCTCGCCATGCCGCGCACGGCGGCCGCGAACTGGCCCATGATCTCCGGCTTCTCGGGGTTGCCGAAGTTCATGTTGTCGGTGATGGCGAGCGGCAGGGCGCCGGTCGCGGTGATGTTGCGCCACGCCTCGGCCACCGCTTGGCGGCCGCCTTCCTCCGGGTCGGCGGCGCAGTAGCGCGGGGTGCAGTCGGTGGTCATGGCCAGCGCGCGGGCGCTGTCCTCCAGCCGCACGATGGCGGCGTCCGCCGCACCGGGGCGCTTCACCGTCTGGCCGCCCACCGTGCTGTCATACTGGTCCCAGATCCAGCGGCGGGAGCAGAGGTCGGGCGAGCCCACCAGCGTCAGCAGCGCGGGCGCGATGCCCGCCGGGTCCGCGACCGTGGCCGCGTCCAGCACCGGCTGCCTCGGCGTCTCGGCGGTGGGGCGGTGGTAGAGCGGCGCCTCGCTCTCCAGCGGCGCCAGCGGGATGTCGGCCTCGAGCCGGCCCTTGTGGCGGATGACGATGCGGCCCGTGTCGGTCAGGTGGCCGATCACTGCGAAGTCCAGCTCCCACTTGCGGAAGATGGCCTCGGCCACGTGCTCCTGCCCCGGCTTGAGCACCATCAGCATGCGCTCCTGGGACTCGGAGAGCATCATCTCGTAGGCGGACATGCCGGTCTCGCGCTGGGGAACGTCGTCCAGCACCAGCTCGATGCCGACGCCGCCCTTGCCCGCCATCTCCACCGAGGAGGAGGTGAGGCCGGCCGCGCCCATGTCCTGGATGGCCACGATGACGTCGGTCGCCATCAGCTCCAGGCAGGCCTCGATCAGCAGCTTCTCGGCATAGGGGTCGCCGACCTGGACGGTGGGGCGCTTCTCCTCCGAATCCGCCGAGAACTCGGCCGAGGACATGGTGGCGCCGTGGATGCCGTCGCGCCCCGTCTTGGAGCCGACATAGACCACCGGGTTGCCGATGCCGGCCGCCGCCGAGAGGAAGATGCGGTCCCTCGGCGCGATGCCGACCGTCATGGCGTTGACCAGCGGGTTGCCGTTGTAGGCGGGGTGGAAGTTCACCTCGCCGCCCACCGTGGGCACGCCCACGCAGTTGCCGTAGCCGCCGATGCCGCGCACCACGCCGTCCAGCACCTGCCGGGTCTTGGGGAGCGAGGGATCGCCGAAGCGCAGCGCGTTGAGGTTGGCGATGGGGCGCGCGCCCATGGTGAACACGTCCCGCAGGATGCCGCCCACCCCCGTGGCCGCGCCCTGGTAGGGCTCGATGAAGCTCGGATGGTTGTGGCTCTCCATCTTGAAGATGGCGGCCAGCCCCTCGCCGATGTCGATGACGCCGGCATTCTCGCCCGGGCCGTGGATGACCCAGGGCGCCTTGGTGGGGAGCTGCCGCAGCCAGACGCGGCTGGACTTGTAGGAGCAGTGCTCGGACCACATCACCGAGAAGATGCCAAGCTCGGTGAGGGAGGGCTGGCGGCCGAGGATGGCGAGCGCGCGCTCGTGCTCCTCGGGCTTCAGGCCGAATTCGGCGGCGAGCTGGCTGGCGCGCTCGGGGGCCAGCAATTCGGGGAGGGGGCGGCCAGTGGGGCGGTCGGCGGGGCTGGACATGGGGGCCTTGTCGTCACCCGCGCGGCGCTTGTCCAGAGGATGTTCCATCAGGCCCAGCCCAGCCGTACGCAGCGTGGGATGCGGCGCCGCCCGGCGGCGTTTCTCGCCAGTCGCCGCAGGCTGGGCAGGGATGCGGCGAGCGCACCGGGCGGGGCGCCGGGGCGCGCGAGATGGCGGAAGGCCCGGGCGCAGGTTTCGGACAAATCCGGGTCCGGCAGCAGCCAGGGCGGGCCGGGCAGGGCCTGGCGGAGGCCCAGCCGCCGCGCCAGCAGCATCAGCGAGGGCCCCGCGATGCGCAGCGCCCGGCGGCAGGCGCGGCAGATGACGGTGCGCAGCCCCTGGAGCGGATGGCGGGGGCCGGCCTCGGCCAGCGCCTCCAACAGCCGCTGCCACAGCCCCGCATGGGTCAGCCGCCGGAAATGGCGCGCCACGGTACCCGGATGGCCGAATCTCTCCGGGAGTTCCCGCCAGGGGGCGTGGCTGGCGGCGATGTGGAAGATGCCCTCCATCCGGCTGCGCAGTTCCTTCAGGGGGCGGCCCTGGGGGGAGCGGTGCAGGAGATAGGGCAGCAGCGCCAGCCACTCCTGGTCGCTGATCCCGGCGAAGAGGGGAGGGGAGCGGCGGGGGGTGGGGGCGGGGTGGGGCATGCGCGGATCGTAACAGGAAAATTTGGAATAGGCAAATTTTCCCATAGACCTTGAGAAACTTTGCTCTCACGCCAAACCATTGCTTGGTGGGCCACTACCAAGCAGATCTGGCTCAAACCTCTGGATGCGCAGGAGATGTATGTGCACAAAAGGCGGCAGGCGGCTCCGTGGTTCTCATATGCCAACGAAGACAAATTTCCTTGTTTCTATGGGGTACTCAAAGAATGGGTATCCTGGCATGAAACAAATGCAAAGGAAGATAACATCAATACAAAACAAAAAGAAAATAATTCTGGGAAAAATGTGTATCATTACACTGACGCTAATGGCCTGATAGGCATAATGAAAAATGAATCACTTTGGGCAACAAATGTTAATTTCTTAAACGACAGAAGAGAGTTCTCTTATGTAAGAGATTTATTTGAAGAATCAGTTCAAGAAATAGATGATACCAAAAAGAAATTACTAGAAAAAATTTCTAATTATCACAATAGCTGGCTTGAGAATTCAGATATAGATGGCGTGTTTGTTTTGTGTTTTTGTGAAGATGGGAATTTGCTTTCCCAGTGGCGATCATATGCCGGATCAGGCGCAGGTTATGCCTTGGGATTCAAGAAAAGCGATCTTTTCGAAGCAAATTCCATAGATAAAAATGATGAAGCCGCCAAAGAAATTTTTTTCAGAAAAATAATATATGATAAAGACTATCAAATAGAATGGGTAAATAAATTTTTGTAGGCGCTATCGGATGACAATGCCAAGCCTGGAATGGAACAATTTAGCTTCGAGCTAGGTCATATACTGACAGGACTTTCTATGGAATTAGGATTAACTTTTAAAAGTAAATATTTTTCAGAGGAAAGAGAGTGGCGGATTATATATTATGCATTATCTGCACCGCCTGTAATTTATCGAGAAAACGAATTCACGAAAATTAACGGTCTAGATTTCCGTGTCTCTGGTAAGAGGGTTATTCCATACGTTGAAATATGCCCCTTGAACTATAAAAATAGGCCTTACTCGAAAATGCCCTTGGTCGAAGTTGTCATTGGTCCTACAGCAGATTTGGCGCAGTCAATACAAACCGTAAGAATGCTTAATCGGAAGGGAACAGACAACAAATTCTCTCTTTCCATAATAAAATCACAGATATCTCTCGACTCGGTCTGATTCCCGAGACGCGAACTTTCTTCCTGTCCGCAGCGTTGCACCCCCATCGCCGGGCCACTGCGCCCGGCCAAATCCTTGGAAAAGGTCGCACACATGCCCCACAACCTTCCGCACAACGCGCTGGTCGTCGTCGCCGATGGCGCCCAGGCCATCCTGCTGCGCAACACGGGGAAGGACAGCAGCGCCATTGCGCTGCGCGAGGAGTCGCGCCTGACGCCGAAGAACCTGGCCGAGGACGGCCCCGCCGGCGCCCGCCCCGAGGACCAGACGCCGCGCCAGACGGACGAGGCCACCTTCGGCAAGCAGCTCGCCCAGGCGCTGTTCCAGATGAAGGAGCGCCAGGCCTATGAGGCGCTGGTGCTGGTGGCGGACCCGCAAACGCTGGGCCAGGTGCGGCCGCTGCTGCACAAGACCGTCGAGGCCGCGATGGTCGGGACGCTGGCGAAGGACCTCACCAACCACACGGCCGAGGAGATCGCCGCGATCCTGGCGAAGTGAGGGGCCGGGGCGCCGCCACGGGGCGGCGCCCGCACCCCGCGCGGCTCAGGGCCAGCCTACGCCGCCCGTCTGGCCGTAGATCTGGCCGGTGATGTAGCTGGAGCTGGCGGCGGCCAGCTCGACATAGGTGGAGGCGAGCTCCGCCGGCTGGCCGGGGCGGCCCATCGGCGTGGTGGAGCCGAAGCTCCTGAGCCCGTCCTCCGTCTGCCCGCCGCCCACCTGGAGGGGCGTCCAGAACGGGCCAGGGGCCACGCCGTTCACCCGGATGCCCTGCTCGATCACCTGCTTGGCCAGCCCCTTCACGAAGGCCTCGTTGGCCGCCTTGGTGCAGGCATAGTCGAGGATGAACTGCGAGGGGCGGTCCGCGTTCACCGAGGAGGTGACGATGATGGCCGCGCCCGGCGGCAGGTGCGGCAGCGCCGCCCTGGTCAGCCAGAACATGGCGTAGACATTGGTCTTCATGGTCTGGTCGAGCTGCTCGGTGGTGATGTCGGCCAGCTTCTGCTGCGCGTGCTGGTAGGCGGCGTTGCTCACCAGGATGTCGAGCCCGCCGAGCTGGGCGCGGGCCTCCTCCACCAGCCGGGCGCAGAACGCCTCGTCGCGCAGGTCGCCGGGGATCAGCACCGCCTTGCGGCCGGCCTCGCGGATGTGGCGCGCCACGTCCTCGGCGTCCGGCTGCTCGGCGGGGAGGTAGTTGATCGCGACATCCGCCCCTTCCCGCGCATAGGCGATGGCGGCGGCGCGGCCGATGCCGGAATCGCCGCCGGTGATCAGCGCCCGCCGCCCGGCGAGGCGGCCGGAGCCGCGATAGGAGGTCTCGCCGCAATCGGGGACGGGGTTCATCCGCGATTGCAGGGCGGGCCAGGGCTGGGACTGCGCCGGGAAGGGCGGCTTGGGGAAGCGGTCCCGCGGGTTGGACAGCACGGGCGCGCCGGCGGCCGCGGGCTGGGCGGCGGGGGGCGCCTGGACGGGAGGTGTTTGGGCGGGAGGTGTTTGGGCGGCGGCGGGAGTGGCGCTGGCCAGGGTGCCGGCGGCGAGGCCTCCGGCGGCGAGGCCACGCACGAGGTCCCGGCGGGAAGCGGGGATGTTGCGCGTCATGGGGCGGCTCCGGTCTGGCGGGGTGGGGCGGGGCGCCCGCCGGGCGGCGGGGCGCCGGCCTGGGCTCAGGGGGTCAGCTCGCCCTCCTCCGTGCCGTCCCAGTAGTGGATGCGCTCGGCGGTGACCTTGATCAGCACGATGCCGGGCGTGTCGATGCCCTGGTCGAACCACTTGTCCAGCTCCGGCGTCCAGTGCTCCCGGAAGGCGCCCTTGTCGCGGATCAGCTCGGCCATGCCCTCGACGGCCACGGCGAAGCGCTTCGGCCCCTGGAAGGAGAGGGTGACCTTCGGATCGGCCTCGATGTCGCTGACGGTGCGGGCATCGCCATAGGAGAAGTAGTAGGACCGGCCGTCATACTCGACGTCGCCATTGTTGCTCATCGGCCGGCTGGCGATGGCGCCGCCCTCGGTGTGGGTGGCGAGCATGGCGATGTCGATCTGCCGCATCCGCTCGGAAAGGTCGTGCAGGGTCTTCTGGCCCATCGGGCATGTCCTCGGTCGGTGGTGGTGCGGGGACAACGCCGATCAGGGCAGGAAGCTGCGAAAATGTCTTGAGATGCCCAAGATCAGGGCATTGTTCCGCCATAAATCGCAAGTTAAGGTTGTGCATGGACGAGAGCTGGACAACCATTGACGGTCCGAACGACCTGCGCCTCGGCGAGGTGATGCCGGCATGGTTCGCCGGCCGCATGCTGGCGGATGAGTGGAAGTTCGGCCTGCTGCTCTCCACCGGGCAGACCATGCTGATCAGCCGCATCGAGGCGGTGCATCTCGCGCCCGGCGGCCAGGTGCTGCTGGATGTGGAGATGCTGCTGGAGGCGGAAGGGGTGGTGGCGCCGGGCCCGGTGCTGATGGCCCCCGCCGGGCGGCCCCGCGCCACGGTGAACCTGGCGCATGTGGTGGCCGCCTTCGAGGTGGCGGGAGCGCCGGGAGAGGAAGGCCCGGGCTGAAGGCGCCGGGCGGGGCGGCGGGGCGCGGCCCTGGCCGGCGGCCGCCGCGCTCCAGCCCGTGCCGGCGCGTTCCTCAGGCGGTGGCGAGGGCGCCGGCGATGCTCTCGAACAGCGGCAGCCCGTCCGTGCCGCCCATCAGCGGGTCCACCAGGTCCTCGGGGTGCGGCATCATGCCCAGGATGCGGCGGTTCTCGCTGAGGATGCCGGCGATGTTGTCGCGCGCGCCGTTGCGGTTGGCCTCGGCCGTGGCCTCGCCCTGCGCGTCGGCGTAGCGGAAGGCCACGCGGTCCTCCGCCTGGAGGCGGGCCAGGGTCCCGTCGTCGCAGAAATAGTTGCCGTCGCCATGCGCCATGGGGGCGCGGAAGGTCTCGCCCTTCCGCCAGCGCGCCGTGAAGGGGCTGTCCGTGGTCTCGACGCGCAGGTTGCAGTCCATCGAGAGGAAGCGCAGCGAGGCGTTGCGCAGCAGCGCGCCCGGCAGCAGCCCCGCCTCCGTCAGGATCTGGAAGCCGTTGCAGACGCCGAGGACATGGCCGCCGCGTGCCGCGAAGTCCCGCACCGCCGCCATGACGGGGGAGCGGGCGGCCATGGCGCCGCAGCGCAGGTAGTCGCCATGGCTGAAGCCGCCGGGCAGCACCACGAGGTCGGTGCCGGCGGGCAGGCTGGTTTCCTGGTGGAACAGGATGGCGGGCTTGCGCCCCGTCGCCTTCCGGAGGGCGATGGCCATGTCGCGTTCGCGGTTGGTGCCGGGGAAGAGGAGGATGACGGCGTTCATGGCGTGACGGCCTCGGCGCGCGGAAGGAGGTGAGCGGGGGGGAAGGGGCGGCGGGTCATTGCAGCCACACCCGGATCCAGTGCAGGCCGCCCATCAGCAGGATGGTGGCGGCGGAGGCGATGGCGGCGGCGGTGATCCAGAGGTCGATGCGGGCCTTGCCGCGGGCGAGCAGGCCGCGCCGGCGGTCGCGCGCGCGGGCCTCGGCCCGGGCGACCGGGTCCAGCCGTTCCTGCCGCCAGCGCAGCCCCATGCCGATCAGCACGGTGAGCAGGGCCATGATGAAGAGGGAGGCCTTGATCATCCGCGCGAACTCCGGCGAGGGGCGGGGCGGGCCCTCAGGCCAGCTCCACCCGGAAGCTCTCGATGACGGTGTTGGCCAGCAGCTTGCGGGCCATCTCCTCGGCCTGGGCGCGGGCGCGGGCCGGGTCGGTCTCGGCCAGCTCCAGCTCGATCACCTTGCCGGTGCGGACCTCGCCCACGGCCTCGAAGCCCAGCGTGCCGAGCGCGTGCTCGATGGCCTTGCCCTGGGGGTCGAGCACGCCGTTCTTGGGCATGACGGTGACGATCAGCTTCATGGTCTGCTCCACGGCAGGGATGGGGGCGGGGCGGCTCACTGCATCAGCTCCGGGCCCTTCATGTCCCGCAGCCCGGCCTCGGGCAGTATGCCGAGGCGGCGCGCCACTTCCTGGTAGCCTTCCTCGACCTTGCCGAGGTCGCGGCGGAAGCGGTCCTTGTCCATCTTCTCGCCGGTGTTGGAATCCCACAGCCGGCAATTGTCGGGGCTGATCTCGTCGGCCAGGACGATGCGCATCTCGTCGTTCTCGTAGAGCCGGCCGAACTCGATCTTGAAGTCCACCAGCACGATGCCGACGCCGAGGAACAGGCCGCACAGGAAGTCGTTGATGCGCAGCGTCAGCGCGACCATGTCGTCCAGGTCCTGGGTCGAGGCCCAGCCGAAGCAGGTGATGTGCTCCTCGGAGACCATCGGGTTCTGGAGGCCGTCGTTCTTGTAATAGTACTCGACGATGGAGCGCGGCAGGCGGGTGCCTTCCTGCAGCCCGAGGCGCTGGGACAGCGAGCCGGCCGCGACGTTGCGCACCACCACCTCGAGCGGGATGATCTCGACCTCGCGGATCAGCTGCTCGCGCATGTTCAGGCGGCGGATGAAGTGCGTCGGCACGCCGATCTCGCCGAGCCGCGTCATCAGGTATTCGCTGATGCGGTTGTTCAGCACGCCCTTGCCGGTGATGATGCCCTTCTTGGTCCCGTGGCCGGCGGTGGCATCGTCCTTGAAGTACTGCACCAGGGTGCCGGGCTCCGGCCCCTCGAACAGGACCTTCGCCTTGCCTTCATAGAGCTGCCGGCGTCGCGCCATGATCCAGGAATCCCTCTCGCCGCCGAAGCGGGGGCCGGCGGTGTCTGCGGCCGGCGGTATAGCAGGGGGGGAGCGGGATCGCCACCGCCCTTGGCCGCATTGCGCGCATGACGGCAGGGGGGGGCTGGGGGAGGGCGCCGCCTCCCCCTAGCCTCGGCCTTCCCTCGGTGCTTCAGCCCTCCATGGTGACGCCGGTCAGCTTCACCATCTCCGCCCAGCGGGCGATCTCCTGGCGCTGGAAGGCGGCGAAGGGCCCGGGCGGCAGCGGGTCGGCGGTGAAGCCGGCGGTCTTCAGGCGGGCCTCCACCTCGCCCTCGGCCAGGGCGTCCAGCATGGCGCGGGCGATGCGGCCGATCGCCTCGGGCGGCGTGCCGGCGGGGGCGAACAGGCCGAACCAGGCATCCACCGCCAGGTAGGGCGCGCCGGCCTCCGCCGCCGTGGGCAGATCCGGGAAGTCCGCCAGCCGCGCCGGCGCGCCGATCTCCAGCGCGCGCAGCCGCCCTTCCCGCACCAGCGCCGAGACGGAGGGGAAGGTCGCCACGTAGAAATCGACGACGCCCGCCACCGTGTCGGTCGCCGCCGGGGCGGCGCCGCGATAGGGGACGTGGGTCGCGTCCAGCCCTTCCCGCCGCACCAGCGTCTCGGCGATGACGTGGCTGGCCGAGCCGGCCTGCGAGGAGGCGTAGGTGAGCCGCCCCCGCTTGCCGCGCGCGACGAGGTCGGCCAGCGTCCTGTCGGGCGCGCCGGCGGGCACCACCAGCGCGTGGTGCACGGTGGCCAGCTTGGCCACGGGGGCGAAGCTGTCCGAGACGTGGTAGGGCAGCCGCGCCATCATCGCCTGGTTGCTGGCATGGGTCTGGTTGTGGCCGAGCACGAGCGTGTCGCCATCCGGCGCGCTGCGCGCCGCGGCCTCGGTGCCGATGATGCCGCCCGCGCCGGCGCGGTTGTCCACCACCACGGGGCGGCCGAGGGCGGGCTGGGCGCGCTCGGCCAGGAGGCGGGCGAGCATGTCGGTGGGGCCGCCGGGCGGGGCGGGCACGATGATGCGCAGCGGCGCCTGCGAGGCCTGGGCGCGGAGCAGCCCAGGCCGGGCGAGGCCCAGGGTGGCGAGGCTGGCGGCGGCGAGACCCGAATGCAGCAGCGTGCGGCGTTGCATGGCGGCGTTTCCCTCTTTTCCATGGCTCCGGCCCTGCGGCCGTCCTTGCACGCTGCTTCCCATGGCGGGGCGCCGCCGCCAAGGGGGAGGCCGCCTCCCCGCCCTGCTCGGGCCGCCCTTTCAGGCCGCTCCCTCAGGCCGCCCCCTCAGGCCGCCCCCTCAGGCCGCCTCCAGCTTCTCCTGCAATTCCAGCCACTCCTCCTCCAGCGCCGCCACCTGCTTGGCGATGGCGCCCTGGCGCTGGGTGGCCCAGGCGATGTCCTCGGCCTTGAAGCGGGCATAGGTGTCGGGGTCGCCGAGCTTGCGCTCCAGGAGCGCGGCCTCCTTCTGGAGCTTCGCCATCTCCGCCTCCACCTTGGCCACGCGCTGGCGGAGCGGGGCCAGGGCCTGGCGGCTCTCGGCCCGCTCGCGCCGCTCGTCGCGCCGGGTGGCGCCGGCATCGGCAGGGGCGCCGCCGGCACGGGCGGCGCGCGCCCGCTCGGCCAGGTGCGCGCGGTAGTCGTCGAGGTCGCCCTCGAAGGGGGACACGCTGCCATCGGCCACCAGCCACAGCCGGTCGGCGGCCAGCGTCACCATGTCCGGGTCGTGGGTGATCAGCACCACGGCGCCGCCGAAGCCGGCCAGCGCCTTCACCAGCGCGTCGCGCGCGTCGATGTCGAGGTGGTTGGTGGGCTCGTCGAGGATCAGCAGGTGCGGCGCGTCGCGGGTGCAGAGCGCCAGCAGCAGCCGCGCCTTCTCGCCGCCCGACAGGGCGCCGATCCGGGTCGTGGCGCGCTCCTCGTCGAGGCCGAAGCGGGCGAGCTGGGCGCGGCACTGCGTCTCGGTGGCCTTGGGGCCGAGGGCGTCCTGCATGTGGGAAAGCGGCGTGCCGGAAAGGTCCAGCTCCTCCGCCTGGTGCTGCGCGAAGTAGCCGACCTTGAGGCGGCGGTCGCGCTGCACCTCGCCCGAGATCGGCGCGAGCCGCCCGGCCAGCAGCTTGGCCAGGGTGGACTTGCCGTTGCCGTTGGCGCCGAGCAGCGCCACCCGGTCCTCCTGGTCCAGCCGCAGGTTCAGCTCGCGCAGGACCGGCCGCCCGTCATAGCCGATGGCGACGCGCGAGAGGCCGAGGATGGGCGGGGCCAGCTCGGAGGGCTCGGGAAAGGCGAAGCGGGTGGGCGCGTCCTCCACCACCGTCTCGATCGCGGGCAGCTTCTCCAGCGCCTTGAGGCGGCTCTGCGCCTGCCGCGCCTTGGTGGCCTTGGCGCGGAAGCGGTCCACGAAGGACTGCATGTGGGCGCGCTGCGCCGCCACCTTCTCCGCCTGGGCCGCGAGCTGCGCCGCGCGCTCGGTGCGGATGCGCACGAAGTTGTCGAAGCCGCCGGGGTAGAGGGTGATCTTCTGCCGGTCGAGATGGGCGATGGCGTCGACGCAGCGCTGCAACAGCCCGCGGTCGTGGCTGACCACGATGGCGGCGCCCGAGAAGCGCGACAGCCAGCCTTCCAGCCAGATCGTCGCCTCCAGGTCGAGGTGGTTGGTGGGCTCGTCGAGCAGCAGGAGGTCGGGCTCCAGGAACAGCGCCTGGGCCAGCGCCACGCGCATCCGCCAGCCGCCCGAGAACTCGCCCACGGGGCGCGCCTGCGCCTGCGCGTCGAAGCCCAGGCCCGCCAGCACGATGGCGGCGCGGGAAGGCGCGCTGTCGGCGCGGATGGCGATCAGCCGCTCATGGATCTCGGCGAGCCTCGCGCCGTCCGCCTCGGTGTCCAGCGCGGCGAGGAGTGCCGCGCGCTCGGTGTCGGCGGCCAGCACCGTGTCCAGCAGGTTCCGGCTGCCGCCCGGCGCCTCCTGCGCCACATGCGTCATGCGCGCGCGGGCGGCGAGGCGGATCTCGCCGCCATCCGGCTGGAGCTGCCCGGTGACGGCGCGCAGCAGGGTGGACTTGCCCGCGCCGTTGCGCCCCACCAGCCCGATCTTGCGGCCGGGGTCCACCGCCAGCTCCGCCCCCTCCAGCAGGGGGCGGCCGGCGATGCGGATGGTCAGGTCACGGATGGCGAGGACGGTCATGGGCCGGGGTTTAGAGCATCCGCCCCCCCCGGCGGAAGCGGCCTGTGGCCGGCGCCGCTACTGCTCCAGCTTCACGCCCGTGCGCTTCACCACCTCCTGGAACTTGGCCACCTCCGCCTCCATGAAGGCGCGGGCGTCGGCGGGGGTGTTGCTGCGGCGCCAGGGCGCCACGCCGCTCTCGATCAGCCGGTTGCGGAAGGGCTCCTCGGCGAGGGCGGCGTTGATCGCCCGGTTCAGCCGCTCCACCACGGCGGGCGGCATGTCGGGCGGGCCCAGGATGACGTTCCAGGTCTGCAGGTCGAAGCCCGGCAGGCCGCTCTCGGCCAGGGTCGGGATGTCGGGGAAGGTGGGGAAGCGCTCCAGCCCGGTCAGCGCCAGCGGCCGCACCAGCCCGCCGCGGATCTGCCCCGCCGCCGAGGCGAGCACCGCCACGCCCCACTGGCCCTGGTTCTGGTGGATGGCCTGCACCTGCTGCCCGCCGCTGCGGTAGGGCACGTGGACGAAGCGGTTGCCCAGCACCACCGCCAGCATCTCGGAGGTCAGGTGGTTCGGCGTGGCCACGCCGGAGGAGGCGTAGGTGATGCTTTCGGGCGGCGCCTCGCGCAGGGTGGCGAGCAGCGACCTCGCGTCACGCGGCGGGAAGGCGGGGCTGGCGATGACCACCAGCGGCCCGGTGCCCAGCACGGCGAGGTGGGTGAAGTCCTTCACCGGGTCGTAGCGCGTGCCGCCGACCAGGGCATTGGGCGCAATGCCGTGCGAGCCGGATTCCACCAGCATGATGACGTAGCCATCCGCCGGCTGGCGGCGCAGCCACTCGCTGGCGACGATGCCCGCGGCGCCCGGCCGGTTCTCCACCACCACCCGCGCCATCTCGCCGCCGGCGGGGGCCAGGGTCTGGCCGAGCCGCTCGGCCAGCAGGCGGGCGGCGATGTCGGTGGAGCCGCCGGGGGCGTAGCCGGTGACGAGGGTGACCGGCCTTTCGGGGTAGGCGGCGGCAGGCCGGGGCAGCAGCGGGGCGGCCAGGGCGGCGAGGCCCAGCAGCGCCGCCAGCAGGGGGCGTCGCGTCATTCTCGGTTTCTCCCAAGGCGCGGGGCGGCTGCATCGGCCGGCCCCTGGTTGCGGGGGCGAGCATAGGCGCCGAATGGCGGCGCTGGCCACAGGCTGCTCCGGCGGGGAAGGGAAAGGGGGAAGGGGCGGGCGAGGCGGGGAGCGCGGCCGGGGGGTGCTGCCGGGCGGCCCGTGGCGTCGGGCGTTCCGGCCGGGCGCGATCTGCTCTAGGCTCGGGCGGCCCCGCGCCGCCGCCCGGCGCGGCAGACAGGATCGCCTTTGCCCTTGCCTTTTCCCTTTCCCTTCCGCGCATGAGCACGAGCCTGACAGGCGTGACCGCCCCGCCCCCCGGCGGACGGCCCGGGCCGCCGCGCCTGGCGCTGGGGCGGGGGCTGGCGGCCTCGCTGCTGGTGCACGCGGCGCTGGCGCTGTGGCTGCTGTGGTCGCACGAGCCGGAGCCGCTGCCGCAGCCCTCCGAGGCGGAAAGCGTGCCGGTGGTGTTCGAATCGGCCATGGGCGAGGCGGGGCCGGCCCTGCCGCAGCCGCAGGAGCCGGTGGGCGCGCCCGAGACGCCGGGCGGCGTGCCGACGCCCCTGGCGCCGCCCGACATTTCGGCGCCGCCCAGCCCTGTTCAGCCGCTTCCTGTCCAGCCGCTTCCTGTCCAGCCGCTTCCTGTCCAGCCGCCGCCTGTCCCGTCGCCGCCTGTTCAGCCTCCTCCGGTCATGGCCGCGCCCGCGCCGCCGCCCGCCCCATCCCAGGCGCCGCCCGCGAACCCGCCGCCCGCGCCGCCGCCCGCCCTGCCTTCCCTGGCGGAAGCCCCGCCCGCGCCACCCGCCCCACCCGTGGCGGAAGCGCCGCCCGCTCCTTCCGAGGCACCCGTGGCGCCGCCCGCGCCCGCCCGGATGGCCGAGGCGCCGCCCGCGCCGGAAGGCGAGCTGCCCACGCCGCCGCCCGCGCCGCTGCCCGACCTTTCGGCCGCGCTGGCGCCGCCCACCCCCCTGCGGCTGAACCCGCCGCGCCCGCCGCCGCCGCCGCCCCGGCCCCCCGAGGAGGCGCCGCCCCGCCCCAACCCGCTGGCCGGCACGCTGAACCTCGGCCCCATGGCGGCGCGGCCCATCGCGCCCGCGCCGCAGCCCCGCCCGGCGCCCGCCCGGCCCGGCCAGCTCGACATGGCGGTGGGGCCGGTGCCGCAGCGCTCGCGGGCGCCGGAGCCGCCGGCCTTTCGCGGCAACAACTCGATGGTGCATGTCAGCGGTGCGCAGCCGGGGCTGAGCTGGGGGCGGGCCTTCCAGGCCTGGGTGCAGTCGCGCGGCTTCTACCCGCCGCAGGCCGCCGCCGCAGGCGAGGACGGCCCCGTGGTGCTGCGCGTGACGGTGGCGCGGGACGGGCGCATCGAGGCGGTGCAGATCACCAGCCGCTCCGGCTCCCGCTGGCTGGACGCGGCGGCGCTGTCGCTGTTCCGCGACCAGGTGGGCCCCGCCTTCACGGCGGACATGGAGGGGGACAGCACCACCCTGGCCTTCACGGTGAACTACCGCATCATCTACCGCTGAGCGCGCGCCGCCCCGGCGGCGGGCTCAGCCGCGCAGGATGACCGGCCGCTCCACCGGCTGCTCCTCCGCCGGCTCATGGTCCAGGTAGCCCTCCACATAGAGGCGGCGCACCAGCATCAGCGTCAGCGCGGCCATGGGGGTCGCCAGCAGCATGCCGAGGAAGCCGAACATCAGCCCGAAGGCCACCAGCGCGATGATGGTCGCGGCCTCCGGCAGGTCCACGCCGCGCTTCTGCACATAAGGGGTGATCAGGTAGCTCTCGACCGACTGCACCACGAGATAGACGCCGATGACGGACATCGCGCCGGACAGCCCGTCGGCCAGGCCGAGCAGCACCGCGGGCACCGCCGCCAGCACCGGGCCGAGCGTCGGGATGAAGGCCAGCAGCGCGGCGATGACGCCCAGCACCGGCGCCAGGGGCACGCCGATCAGCCACAGCCCCGTGCCGGTGAGCAGCCCCACCACCGCCATGGAGACCATCTGCGCGCCGAGCCAGTTGCGCAGCGTGACGGCCGCCTCCTCGCAGATCAGCCGCGCGCGGGGGCGCAGAGAGGGCGCCACCAGCGCCTCGATGCCGCGCCGGTAGAGCTTCGGGTCCAGCGCGAAGTAGAGGCCGAGGAAGGAGACCAGCACCACGTTGGCCAGCGCGCCGAAGGTGGTGTTCAGCGCCGAGAAGGCGGTGCTGCCGCCGCCGCTGGGCAGTTCCATGTTGCCGGGCTTCACCCGCTCCAGCAGCTCCTGCCCCCAGCCGTAGCGCGAGAGGGTTTCCGAGACGCGCTGGGCGGCGGCCGGCACCTGGCGCCACAGCTCGTTGAGCTGCTCGGCCATGGGGCGGGCGGCCAGCAGGCCGAGACCGGCGGTGACGAGCAGCAGCAGCAGCAGGAACAGCATCACGCCCGCGCCGTGCGAGACCGGCAGCACGCGGCGCAGCAGCCGCGCCCCGGCATGCAGGAACACCCCCAGCAGCGCCGCGGCGAAGACCAGCAGCGGCACCTCGGGCAACATCCAGAGCAGCAGCAGCAGCGCGCCCCCCAGAACGAGCAATGAGACGGTCCTGCGCGACATTCCGGGGCTCCTCGGCGCGCTTCCCGGGCGGGGAAGCCGGGCGGTTAAAGCCTGAGCGCGGCAGGGGTTGCGGGAAGCGGGCGGCCGGGCCCGCGCCGCGCCGCCGGGGCACGGCCCCCTTGCGCCGATCGGCCAGCCCGCCTATCCGGCGGCGGCAACCGCCCCCAATCCGTAAGGATCATTCCCATGGCCACCGAGCGCACCCTCTCCATCATCAAGCCGGACGCGACCCGCCGCAACCTGACCGGCAAGATCAACGCCAAGTTCGAGGAGAAGGGCCTGCGCATCGTCGCGCAGAAGCGCATCCAGCTCTCCGAGGCGCAGGCCGGCGCCTTCTACGCCGAGCACAAGGCGCGCCCCTTCTACAACGACCTGGTCTCCTTCATGACCTCGGGCCCCGTCGTGGTGCAGGTGCTGGAAGGCGAGAACGCCATCGCCGCCAACCGCGAGATCATGGGCGCCACCAACCCGGCCAACGCCGCCCCGGGCACCATCCGCAAGGAGTTCGCCGAGAGCATCGAGGCGAACAGCGTGCACGGCTCGGACGGCCCCGAGGCCGCCGCCCGCGAGGTCGCCTTCTTCTTCGCCGGCACCGAGATCGTCGGCTGAGGGGGCGCGGGGGGTTTTCCGCCCCCCGCCTCCGGCCGGCCCGGACGCCGGCAGCAAAAAAAGGCGGTCCGCTCCGGCGGGCCGCCTTTTTCCATGCCCGGCTTCCACCGGGCGCGCCCTGGCGGAAGCCCGGGCGCGGGGGCTCAGCCCCGGAAGACTCAGCCCCAGAAGACGTAGATGAAGAGCAGCAGGACGATGATGGCGCCAATGCTCCACTTGGTGGCCTTCGTGAACATGTCCCAGCCATGGGTGCGCTCGGCGAGGATGTCCTCGGACTTCACCTCGACGAAGTCGATCTCTTGATTCACCTCGGCCATGGGGTTCCCTCTGCTGCGCCAGCCTGAACGCGCAGCAATACGGATCGCGCGGCGCATCGGCAAGAGGCTTGGCGACGCGGCCAAGGCGCCGCCACCGGGGGGCGCCGCTGGGGATGGCTGCCGGCCGGGAAGGGGCGGGGGATGGCGCGGGAACCTCTCCGCCGCCGCGGCGTTGCCCCCGGCAGGAGGACCAGCCCATGCCGATCACCCTGGAAGGCTCCTGCCGCTGCGGCACCATCTGCTTCTCGGTGGCCAGCCACACGCCGCACCCCTACCAGCGGTGCTATTGCAGCATCTGCCGCAAGACGGCGGGGGGCGGGGGCTATGCCATCAACATCATGGGCGTGGCGGAGACGCTGAAGCGCCAGGGCCGCACCGCCATCTACCGCGCCGAGATCCGCGCCGATGACGGGCGCTGCGAGACCAGCAGCGGCGAGCGGCACTTCTGCCCCCGCTGCGCCAGCGCCCTCTGGATGGCCGATCCTTCCTGGCCCGGGCTGGTGCACCCCTTCGCCTCGGCCATCGACACGCCGCTGCCGGTGCCGCCCAGCCGCGTCCACCTGATGCTGAAGGACAAGGCCCCCTGGGTGGAGCCGCAGATCGGCCAGGGGGATGCCTGCTTCGACGCCTATCCGGAGGAGTCGATCGAGGAATGGCACCGCCGGCGGGGCCTGTGGGTGGCGTGAGCGGCGGCGGGGGCGGGCCTGGGTCGGCCCGTGAAACAGCCGCGTGAAATTGAGTCGCCGCATCAAAAACCGCGCCGCCCCTTGCGTTTTTCCCTCCCGCCAAGCCGGAAGCCGCTTGGCGTCAGAGGAGGATCACATGTCACGCACCACCTTGGCGGCCCTGGTTTTCGCCGGTCTTTCCCTTGCCGCTTGCGGCTCCAGCCCGGGCGGGCGGGCCGTCTCGGGCGGCCTGCTGGGCGCCGGTGCCGGTGCCGGCGTCAGCGCCCTGACCGGCGGCAATGTCGGGACCGGCGCCCTGGTGGGTGGCGGCATCGGCGCCGCCGGCGGCGCGCTGACCGCGCGCTGAGCAAGGCCCGGCCACAACTCCCCGAGGAAGGCCGGGAACCGCTCCCCGGCCTTCCTGTTCCGGCGCACCCGTTCCGGTGCCCTTTCTCCGGCGCCCCTTCTCCTGCGCCCCTGTTCCGATGCAGAGCGCGCGCTTCCCTCAGAAGCCCACCTTGTCCCCGCCCTTCAGCGCCAGGATCTCGCGCGCCTCGTCCGGCGAGGCCACTTCCAGCCCCAGCCCCTCGATGATCTGCCGCGCCAGCCGCACCTGCTCGGCGTTGCTCTCGGCCAGGCGGCCGGGGCCTGCCCACAGGCTGTCCTCAAGCCCGACGCGCACATTGCCGCCCATGGCCGCCGCCATGGCCGCGATGGGGAGCTGGTTGCGCCCGGCGCCGAGCACGGACCAGCGGTAGTTGTCGCCGAACAGCCGGTCGGCCGTGCGCTTCATGTGCATCACGTCCTCCGGGTGGGCGCCGATGCCGCCCTGCAGGCCGAACACCGTCTGGATGAAGAGCGGGCCCTTCACGATGCCCTGGTCGAAGAAATACTTCAGGTTGTAGAGGTGCGCCGTGTCGTAGCACTCGAACTCGAAGCGGGTGCCGTTCTCCGCGCAGGTCGTCAGGATGTACTCGATGTCGGCGAAGCTGTTGCGGAAGATGATGCTTTTGTCGAAGAGGTAGTCCTTCTCCCACGGGTGCTTGAATTCCTTGAACCGGTTCAGCATGCCGAACAGGCCGAAATTCATGCTGCCCATGTTCAGGCTGGCCACTTCCGGCCGGTAGGTGGCGGCCGGGCGCACCCGCTCCTCGATGGTCATGGTGGGCGCGCCGCCGGTGGTGATGTTGATCACCGCGCCGCAGCGCTGCTTGATCACCTGGAGGAACGGGGCGAAGCCCTCGGGCGACTGGTCGGGGCGGCCATCCACCGGGTTGCGCGCGTGCAGGTGGACGATGGCGGCGCCCGCCTCCGCCGCGCCGATCGCGGCATCGGCGATCTGCTGGGCGGTGACGGGCAGCGCGGGCGACATGCTCGGCGTGTGGATCGCACCCGTGACGGCGCAGGTGATGACGACTTTCCGCTTGGCCATGTCAGCCCTCCTCTTGTGTCAGCTTGTGCGCGCGCAGCGCGGCGAGCCGGCGGTCGCGCCAGCGCATCCTTTCCGGCAGGTCGCCGGACGCGCCCCATTCCTCCAGGATGCGCCCGATGACCGGCGCCTCATAGACCTCCGGCCCGGCCGCCTCCGCGGCGAGGCGCCTGTAGAAGCCGGCGTAGCGCGCGCAGTAGTCGGGGATGCCGCCCGGCGCGTTCAGCTCGATGGTCTCGAACGGCCCCATGAAGGACCAGCGCAGGCCGAGCCCGTCCTTCACCGTGTGGTCGAGGTCCTGCGGCGTGACGTAGCCCTCCGACACCAGCCGGAACGCCTCGGCCAGCAGCGCGCCCTGCAGGCGGTTGAGGACGAAGCCCTCCACCTCCTTCAGCACGGCGATCGGCACCTGGCCGATGGCGGCGTAGATCTCCCGCGCCCGCGCCACCGTCTCCGGCGCGGTCCAGGGCGCGCCGGACAGCTCCACCAGCGGGATCAGGTGCGGCGGGTTCACCGGATGCGCGACCAGGCAGCGCGCGCGGCCCGGCAGCGCCTCGGTGAAGAGCGAGGCGCGGATGGCGGAGGAGGAGGAGGCCAGGATGCATCCCCGCGGCGCCAGCCGGTCCATCTCGGCGAAGAGCGCCCGCTTCACCTCCAGCCGCTCCGGGCCGTTCTCCTGCGCCAGGGCCGCGTCCGACACCGCCTCGGCGAGGCTGCCCACGGCCTGGATGCGCCGCGCGGCGCCGCCGGGATCCTCGCACAGCCCCTGCTCGGCGAGGTCGGCGAGGCCCCGGGCGCACAGCCCCTCGGCCTCCGACGCGACACGGGGGGCGGGGTCGTGCAGCGCCACCGCCCATCCGGCGCGGGCGAAGACCATCGCCCAGGCGCGGCCGATCAGGCCGGCGCCGACAATGGCGACCTTGGAGTGGTGCGTGCTCATCGCTTCCTTCCGTTGTGCGTGCCGGGAAGGACGCCGCCCTCTCCAGCTTCCATCCGCCTCACAGCCACAGCACCTTGCGCCGCAGCTCCAGGTCATCGCGCAGCAGCTTCGAGGCGCCGGTCCAGGTGACGGCGCCGCGCTCCAGCGCCACCGTCTCGTCGGACAGCGCCAGCGCCAGGTCCAGGTTGTGGTCCACGATGATGATGGAGATCTCCCGGCGCAGCCTGTCGAAGGCCTCGAACAGCTCCTCCGTCACCGCCGGCGAGAGGCCCTCGAAGGGCTCGTCCAGCAGCAGCAGGCGGGTGTCGCCCGACAGCGCGCGGGCCACCGCCACCATCTGCTGCTCGCCGCCCGAGAGCGCGTCGGCCGGGGTGCGCCAGCGCTGCCTCAGGCGCGGGAAGAACTCCAGCACCTTCTCCTCCTCCCAGTGTCCGCCGGCGCCGGTCAGGCGCTTGAGGCGGCCGAGCGCCAGGTTCTCCGCCACCGACATGCCGGCGAACAGCCCGCGCCCCTGGGGGACGAAGCCCACGCCGCGCCGGGCGATGCGGTCCGACGGCAGGCCGGCGATCTCCTCGCCCGCCAGCGTCATGCTGCCCGAGGCCGGCCGGGCGATGCCCATGATGGATTTCAGCAGCGTGGACTTGCCCGCGCCGTTGCGCCCGAGCAGCGCCAGGATCTCGCCCCGCCGCACCTCGAAGGAGACGCCCTGCAGGATGTGGCTCTTGCCGTAGAAGGTGTTGATGCCGTCGAGCTTCAGCAGCACCTCGCCGGTCATCGCCGAGGCGCGTTCCCTGGCCGCGATGGCGCTGCTGCCGGAGCCGAGATAGACGGCCTGCACGCGGCTGTCGGTGCGCGCATCCTCCACCGTGCCGTCCACCAGCACCTCGCCGTCGTTCATCACCGTCACATGGTCGGCCAGGGCGAAGACGCGGTCGATGTCGTGCTCCACCAGCAGCACGGGGATGTCGGCGGAGACGCGCTTGATCAGCTCGCCGACGCGGACGCGCTCGGCGGTGGCCAGCCCCGCCAGCGGCTCGTCGAGCAGCAGGATGCGCGGGCGGGTGGCGACGGCCACCGCCATGTCCACCAGCCGCTGCCCGCCATAGGACAGGGCGCCGGCCTCGGCCCGCTCGATGCCGGCGAGCCCCATCCAGTGCAGCAGCGTGGCGGTGTCGTCCGCCATGTCGTCATAGGAGCGCGCGTCGTGCCACAGGCCGAAGCGGGCCGGGTGGCGGGCCTGGATGGCGAGGCGCAGGTTCTCGGCGATGGACAGGCCGGGGAAGAGGTTGGTGATCTGGAAGGAGCGGCCGATGCCGGCGCGGGTGATGGCCTGCGGGCTGAGGCCGGTGGCGTCCCGCCCGTCCAGCGTGACGGTGCCGGCATCGGGCGGGAACATGCCGGAAAGGAGGTTGAAGGCCGAGGTCTTGCCGGCGCCGTTGGGGCCGATCAGCGCGTGCAGCGTGCGGTCCCGCACCGCGAAGGAGACGCCGCGCACGGCCTGGACGCGGCCGAAGCTCTTGCGCAGCCCGCCCGCCGCCAGCACCGGGCCGGCCGCGGTGCCGGGGCGGATGAAGCGCACCGGCACCGGCGTCGGCGCCGCGGTGCGGCGGGCGGACATCGCCGCGTCCTCCACCACCCGCTTGCGGAACGGCGCCAGCAGCCGGCCGCCCACCCCCACCAGACCGTCCGGCGAGAAGACGATGAAGCCCACGAAGAGCAGGCCGAACACTAGCAGCCAGTTGGCCGTGTAGATCGAGAGGAACTCGCGGAACAGGATGTAGAACAGCGCGCCGAGCGCGGGGCCCAGGAAGGAGCGCATGCCGCCGATCACCACCATGGCCAGCAGCTCGCCCGAGAAGGCGATGGCGATGGGCTCGGCCGAGGCGAAGCGGTGGTTGTAGGCGGAGAGCATCCCCGCCAGGGCGGTGACGCTGGCCGAGAGCGCGAAGGCCAGCACCTTGTAGCGGTAGGTGCTGTAGCCCACGAAGCGGGCGCGCTGCTCGTTCTCGCGGATGGCCACGAGCACCGTGCCCACGGGCGCGTGGTGGAAGCGCCACAGCGCGAACACCACCAGGAAGCCGATGGCGGCCACCACCGCGTAATAGGCCAGCGGGTCGTCGAGGAAGGCGTAGCGCGCGATGCCGCCGAAGCCGTCCTCGCCGCCCGTCAGCTCGGTCCAGCGGAAGGCGATGGTGAACAGCATGGCCGTCAGCGCCAGCGTCAGCAGCGAGAAGTAGACGCCGCTGCGGCGCAGGATGAGCAGGCCCGCCAGCGTGGCCATGGTGGCCACCAGCGCCAGGCCCAGCAGCACGGGCAGCAGCATGTCGCCGGGGAAGAGGTGGCGCTGCAGGATGCCGGCGGCATAGGCGCCGATGCCGAACCAGGCGCCGTGGCCGAAGGAGACGAGGCCGGTATGGCCCACCAGGATGTTCAGCCCCATCACGGCGATGGCGAAGACCACCACGTCGGTGGCCGACTTCAGGGTGAGGCCCAGCGCCGGCAGCAGCACCGGCAGCAGCAGCAGCGCGGCGAGCGCGATCAGCAGGGGGCGGAGTTCGCGGGTCATCATGGCGTGGCGCTCACTCGAACTTCGCGATGCGTTCGCCGAACAGGCCGCGCGGGCGCAGCAGCAGGACGAGCAGCATGAGGAGATAGACGGAGGCCTCGGTGGCCGGCGGGTAGGCATAGGCCGCGATGCCGCGCACCACGCCCACGATCAGCGCCGCCACCACCACGCCCCAGAAGGAGCCCAGGCCGCCGATGACGACGACCACGAAGGCGAAGGTGAGGATCTCGGCCCCCATGGCCGGGTGCACGCCGATGACGGGCGCCAGCATGACGCCGGCCAGCGCCGCGAGCCCCACCGCGATCATCACCACCGCCGACATGTAGGGGCGGAGCGAGATGCCGAGCGCGCCCACCATGTCGGGGTTCTGCACGCCGGCGCGCACCACGCGGCCGAAATGGGTGCGCTGCAGCAGGAGCCACAGCCCGAGCACGCAGAGTGCCGCGACGCCCAGGATCATCAGCCGGTAGCGCGAATAGATGAACTCGCCGATGAACACCTGCCCGCGCAGCGCGGCGGGGATGGAGAAGGGCAGGGGCGGCGCGCCGAAGACCATGCGCAGGGTCTGCTCCGCCACCATGGCGAGGCCGAAGGTGAGCAGCAGCGAGAGAATGGGGTCGGCGCGGTAGAAGCGGCGCAGCAGGAGGCGCTCGATCACCAGCCCGAGCAGCGCCACCAGCACGGGCGCCGCCACGAAGGCGCCGCCGAAGCCGATATGCGGGGCCAGCGCCACGGTGAGGTAGGCGCCGATGGCGTAGAAGGCGCCATGCGCCAGGTTGACGATGCCGCCCAGGCTGAAGATGAGCGACAGGCCGAGCGCGATCAGCAGGTAATAGGCGCCGATCAGCAGCCCGTTGAGGATCTGCTCGATGAGGAAGACGATTTCCAAGGCCGGAGGCTCCTGCGCCGACAGGGTGCCCGCGCCGCGCGGGGTGCGGCGCGGCGCGGGCTTGCGTCATGCGGCGCGCGTCAGGACGGGAAGGTGCAGCTGTTCTCTTCCGGCGTGGCGGCGATGGCCTCCAGGCTCTCCTCCGGCCCCGGCACGGCGGGGGAGGAGGTGAAGATGTCGTAGCGGTCCTTCTGCTCGGCGGCGGGCAGGGCGGTGATGGCGTACATCTCGGTCATGATCTGGTGGTCGCGGGCGCGGAAATAGCTTTCGCGGCCCTTCTGCACGCCGAACTTGGCGCCGCTCTCCAGGTACTCGACGATGCGCGGGCCGTCCGTGCCCTTGGTCTCGGCCATCGCCTGGGCGATGATCCTCACCGCGTTGTAGTCGCCCCAGGCCTGGTTCTCGGGCGGGCGGCCGAAGCGGGCGCGGAAGTCGGCGGTGAACTTCCTGGCCGCCGGGTTGTCCAGCCGGTGGTGCCACATGGTGGGCCAGGTGCCGAGGAAGTTGCCCGAGCCGCGCCCCAGGCCAGCGCCGTGTCGAAGCCGAAGCCCGCCACGGGGAAGCGCAGGCCGAACTCCGAGTACTGCTTGAGGAAGTTGGTGATCTGCGCGCCGGCGAGGTTGGCGATGATGACGTCCGGCCGCGCCTGGCGGATCTTGAGCAGGAAGGGCGAGAAGTCGGTGAGGTCGGTCGGGATCAGGTCCTCGTTCGAGAAGCTGCCGCCATTCTCGCCGAGGAAGCGCTTGGCCACGCGCAGCAGGTCGTGGCCGAAGGCGTAGTCGGCGGTCAGCGCATAGGCCTTCTTGCCCCTGATCAGCCCCTGCTGCACCAGCACGCGGCCCACCGCCTTCACATACATCGAGTTCTGGCCCTCGATGTGGAACATGAACTTGCGGCAGTCGCTGCCGCGCAGCGCGTCGGAGTTGGCGCCGGTGTTGATGAAGAGGGCGCGCTCGCGCTGCACCACCTGGCCGATGGCCAGCGCCGAGGCGGAGTTGATCTCGCCCACGATGCAGCTGACGCGGTCGCGCTGGATGTAGCGCTCCGCCTTGGCGCTGGCGGTCTGCGGGTTGACGCTGTCCTCGAAGGTGATCTCCAGCTTGCGGCCGAGGATGCCGCCCGCGGCGTTGATCTCGTCCATGGCGAGCTGCCCCGCCTGCACCGCGAACTCGCCGAGCGGCCCGAGGAAGCCGGTGCGCGGCGTCAGGTGGCCGATGCGGATGGTGTCCGATTGCGCGTAGGAGATGGCGGGAGCGGCGAGCAGCGTGGCGGCGCCCAGCAGCGCGCCCCGCCGCGTGACGCGGGGAAGCTCGGTCATTCTCGTGTTCCTCTCCAAACCTGTCCGGCGGGGCGTTGTTTCGCCCCTGCCGCGATCCGATCCCTTGTCGTGATCTGTGATCACAGGAAGGCTTGCGCATCCGCAACGGATTGTCCAGAGGGGAATGCGTGAACCACGCCATCGCCAGCCTGCCGCTGCTGGAGCGCCGCACCCTGTCTGAGGCGGCCTATGCGCATCTGCGCGACCTGCTGGCCTCGGGGCGGGTGGCGCCGGGGGAGCGGCTCTCGCTGCGCGACCTGTCGGAGGCGCTGGGCGTCTCGGTCATGCCCGTGCGCGAGGCGGTGAGCCGGCTGATCGCCGACCGGGCGCTGGAGGTGGCGCCCAACCGCGCCGTGCGCGTGCCGGTGATGACGCGCGCCCAGTTCCGCGAGCTGGCCGAGACGCGCGCGGGCGTGGAGGGCCTGGCCGCCGCCCGCGCGGCGCTGCGGCGCACGCCGGCGCAGCTCCGCGCCATCGAGGAGGCCGAGGCGGCGCTGCGCGAGAACAGCGGCACCACCGATCTCGGCGACGCGGTGGCACTGAACCGCGACTTCCATTTCGCCCTCTACGAGGCCGCCGGCCTGCCCACGCTGCTCGACGTGATCGGCGGGCTGTGGCTGAAGGCGGGGCCGGTGATCAATCTCGACCTGCGCCATTCGCGCGACCGGCTGACGGCGGGGCACGCGCTGCGCTGCCATGCCGCGGCCCTTGGCGCCATCCGCGCGCAGGACGCGGAAGCGGCGCGCGCGGCCATCGCCGAGGACATCGCGCGGGCGGCGGACTTCATCATCGACAAGGGCGGGCTGCCCGAGGGCTGAGCCGCCCGGGACAGGGGGGAAGACAGGATGGATCTCGGACTTCAGGGCGCGCGCGTGCTGGTGACGGCGGGGGCGGCGGGCATTGGCCGCGCCATCGCCGAGGCCTTCGCAGAGGAGGGGGCGCGGGTCTTTACCTGCGACCTGGACGAGGCGGGGCTGGCGACGCTGCCCGCGGGCATCGGCCGCCGCCGCGCCGATGTGGCGGACCGTGGCGCGGTGGCGGCGCTGTTCGAGGCGGCGCTGGCGGAGCTTGGCGGGCTCGACGTGCTGGTGAACAATGCGGGCATCGCCGGCCCCACGGGAAAGCTCGACGAGATCAACCCCGAGGACTGGGACCGCTGCCTGGAGGTGTGCCTGACCAGCCAGTTCAACTGCGCCCGGCTGGCCATCCCGCACCTGCGGAAGTCGGCCAATGCCAGCATCGTCAACCTGTCCTCGGCGGCGGGCAAGCACGGCTTCGCGCTGCGGGCACCCTATGCCGCGGCCAAGTGGGGCGTGATCGGGCTGACGAAATCCCTGGCGATCGAGCTGGGCGACGACGGCATCCGGGTGAACGCCATCCTGCCCGGGCTGGTGGCGGGGGACCGGCAGCGGCGCGTGCTGGAGGCCAAGGCGCAGCAGAAGGGCATCTCCTTCGCCGAGATGGAGCGCCTCGCCTTCTCCTTCACCTCCATCAAGGACTACGTCACGGCGCGGCAGCTGGCCGACCAGATCCTGTTCCTGTGCAGCCCGCGCGGCCGCACCATCTCCGGCCAGGCCATCAGCGTCGACGGCGACACCCGCATGCTGTCCTGACCTGAAGAAAAAAGAAGGGGGCCCGGGGGAATCCATTCCCCCGGCCTTCCGGGAGAATTGCATGAAGCTCCGCTGCCTCGACTGCGCCCACACCTTCCCTCCCACCCTGCGCTACGCCTGCGCCGCCTGTGGCGGCATCCTGGAGGTGGTGGGCGAGAGCGGCCTGGAGCCCCCGCCCGGCCTGCCCGCCGGCATGTGGCGCCACGCCGCCCGCCTCGGCGTGACCGACCCCGCCGCCATCGTCTCGCTCGGCGAGGGGGAGACGCCGCTGCTGCGCGCGCCGCGCATCGAGCGGGCGCTGCCGGACTTCGAGGGCGAGATCTGGCTGAAGGACGAGACGCGCAACCCGTCCGGCTCCTTCAAGGACCGGGCGATCAGCGCGGGCATCAGCAAGGCGATCGAGCTGGGCGCGCGGGGGGTGGTCTGCGCCTCCTCGGGCAATGCGGGGGCGTCGGTCGCGGCCTATGCGGCGCGGGCGGGGATGGGGGCGATCATTATCGTGCCCGCCCATACGCCGGACGGCAAGGTGACACAGATCGCGGCGCACGGGGCGGTGCTGCTGAAGGTGCCGGGGCACTACAGCCGCTCCTACGACCTCGCCGCCGCGCTGGCGGAGCGGCATGGCTACGCCAACCTCACCACCACCTTCATCAACCCCTGGGCGGTGGACGGGCTGAAGCTGGTGGGGCCCGAGATCCGGGCGCAGCTCGGCGGGCGGGTGCCGGACATGGTGCTGATCCCCACCGGCAGCGGCCCGCTGGTGGAGGGGGTGGCGCGCGGCTTCGCCGGCGCCGCGCGGCCGCCACGCCTCGTCGCCGTGCAGGCGGAGGGCTGCGCGCCCATCGTGCGGGCCTTCGAGGAGGGCGCCGAGGCGGTCACGGCCTGGGGGATGCCCGACACCATCGCCTCCGGCATCAGCGACCCGCTGATCGGCTATGAGCGGGACGGCACCCGCACGCTGCGGCTGGTGCGCCGCAGCGGCGGCACGGCGGTGGCGGTGAGCGACGACGCGCTGCGCGCCGCCATGCGCCTGCTGGCCCGCGGCGAGGGGCTTTACGCGGAGCCCACCGGCGCCAGCCCCATCGCCGCCCTGCCGCGGCTGCTGGCGGAGGGGCTGGTGCCGCGGGGCGCGGTGGTGGTGTGCCTGATCACCGGCCACGGCTTCAAGGATGGCCGCGCCTATCAGGAGATGCCCGCGCGCATCCACGCCGTGCCGGCGCCGGACGACCTTGCCGCCGTGGCCCGCCTCTGTGACGCTGCGCTGGCGGAGAAGGAGTGAGGCAGGGATATGCGCATCATTGTCCTGGGCGCCGGGGTGATCGGCGTCAGCAGCGCCTACTGGCTGATGCGCGCCGGCCACCAGGTGAGCGTGGTGGAGCGGCGCGAGGCGGCGGGGCTGGAAACGAGCTGGGGCAATGGCGCCATCATCCATGTCAGCTCCGTGCAGCCCTGGGCGGCGCCGGGCATGCCGCTCAAGGTGCTGAAGTGGCTGGGGCAGGAGGACGCGCCCTTCCTGCTGCGCCCCTCCGCCCTGCCGCGCATGTGGCGCTGGGGGCTGGGCTTCCTCGCCGCCTCGCGCGCGGCGGCGCACAATGCGGGGGCGCTGGCCAACCTGGAGCTGGCGCTGCACTCGGCGCGCTGCATGGCCGGGATCCGCGCCGAGACGGGGGTGGAATACGACCATGCCGGCGGCTGCGTGCTCAAGACCTTCGGCACCGCGGCCGAGTGGGAGGCCGCCGCCCGCGCGCATGAGGCGCTGGCGCCGCACGGGCTGGTGACGGAGCGGCTGGACCGCGCGGCCTGCATCGCCCGCGAGCCGGCGCTCGCCCCCGTGGCGGAGAAGGTGGCGGGCGGCCTCCACTTCCCGCAGGACGAGGTGGGGGATTGCAGCAGGTTCAGCCAGGGCCTGGCGGCGTGGTGCGCGGCGCGGGGCGTGGCCTTCCACTACGGCACCACGGTGACGGGCCTCATCCAGCGCGGCGGCCGCGTGGCGGCGGTGGCGACGGCGGCGGGCGAGATGGCCGGCGAGATGGAGTGCGACGCGGTGGTGGTGGCGCTCGGGCCGCATTCCGCCGCCCTGCTGCGGCCGCTCGGCATCCATGTGCCGATCCATCCCGTGAAGGGGCTTTCCGTCACCGTGCCGCGCGCCGTCTGGCCGGAAGGGCCGCGCAACGCCATCCTCGACGACGGCCGGAAGTTCGCCCTCACCCCGCTCGGCGAGCGCTACCGCATCGTGGGCTCGGCCGAGATCGCGGATTTCGACACCACGCCCGCGCCTGCCCGCATTGGCGCGCTGATGCGCGGCGTGGCGCAGCTCTTTCCCGCGCTGGAGAAGGCCGATTCGGCGCCGGGCGCCCTGTGCTGGGCCGGGCTGCGGCCGATGGTGCCGGACGGGCTGCCGCGCATCGGCCCGACGCGGCTGGGCGGGCTCTACCTCAACACCGGCCATGGCCATACGGGCTGGACCATGGGCGCGGGCTCGGGCCACCGCATCGCCGAGATCATCGACGGGCGCCGCGGCGGTTTCGCCGCGGTGGCGTGACAAGCGGCGCGTTTCTTGCTCAGCTTCGTTCCGGACGCGCCGCCAAGGCGTGCGAGGGAGCTAGCAGGGGACCGACCATGGACCACAGGAAAGACAAGGCCAGCCTGGAGCGGCGCGGCCTTTTCGGCCTCGGCGCGATGCTGGGCGGCGGCGCCGCCCTTTTCGCGCCCCGCAGCGCCGCTGCCCAGGCCGTGGGCAGGAGCAGGCTGCAACTGATCAAGGAACGCGGTCGCCTCATCGTCGGCACCGGCAGCACCAACCCGCCCTGGCACTTCGAGGGCGCGGACGGCAAGCTGCAGGGCATGGATATCGACCTGGCGCGGCTGCTCGCCAAGTCGATCTTCGACGACCCGAACAAGGTGGAGTTCGTGCTCCAGGGCTCGGATGCCCGCATCCCCTCGCTGGTCACCGACAAGGTGGACATCGTGGTGCAGTGGATGACGGTGACGCCGGGCCGCGCGCAGCAGGTGGAGTTCACCATCCCCTACTACCGCGAGGGCGTCACGCTGCTGGTGCTGGCGCGCGGCGCCAAGTACCAGAACCACGAGGCGATGAAGGCCGCCGGCAGCGCCGTCACCGTGGGCGGCATGCAGAACGTGTTCATGGAGGAATGGGTGCGCAAGGCGCTGCCCCAGGCCAAGGTGGACGCCTTCGAGAGCCCGGACGCCACGCTGCAGGCGCTCAACGCCCGCCGCATCGACGCCTACATGGCCGACCAGTCGGCGGCGCGCTGGCTGATGCAGCAGGCGCCGGGGCGCTTCGCCGATGCCGGCTATGGCTGGATGCCCAACTCCTACGCCTCCGCCGTCAAGCCCGGCGACCCGGTCTGGCTGAACTGGGTCAACACCGTCTACAAGGAGGCGATGATGGGGGTGGACTTCGACTACTTCGCCGCCTCCTACAAGAAGTGGTTCGGCATCGAGCTGCCGATGCCCAAGATCGGCTATCCGGCCGAGTTCTCCTGACGCCGGGGCAGGGGGGCGCCGCCCCCTGACGCTCCCGCCGGGGCGGCCACGCCGCTCCGGCATCCCCCCGGGGAAACCGCCACCCGCCGTCAGGACGCCGCATGATCGACTACAACTTCGACTGGAGCGTCATCACCCGCAACTGGGACAGGTTCCTGGAGGCCCTGGCGCTGGGGCTGGGGCTCGCCGTGGTGTCGCTGCTGATCGGCTGCGTCATCGGGCTGGCGGCGGCCTATGCGCGGGTGTCGGGCAACAAGTGGCTGTCGGGGCCGGTCTGGGCCTATGTGGAGGTCATCCGCTGCACGCCGCTGCTGCTGCTGATCTTCTTCATCTATTTCGGCCTGCCCGAGTTCGGCATCTACTTCATGGACAAGACGCAGAGCTTCGTCCTCACCCTCTCGCTCTATGCGGGGGCGTATATGAGCGAGGTGTTCCGCGCGGGGCTCTCCTCCATCCCGCGGCAGTATGTGGAGGCGGCCAAGGCGATCGGCATGCGGCCCTGGCAGCGGCAGCGCTGGGTGGTGCTGCCGGTGATGTTCCGCATCACCCTGCCCTCCATCGGCAACAACCTGATCTCGCTGTTCAAGGACACCTCGCTGGCGGCGGCCATCGCCATCCCGGAGCTGACCTTCGTGGCGCGGCAGATCAACGCCAACACCTTCCGCGTGATGGAGGTGTGGCTGACGGCGAGCGCCCTCTACCTCGCCACCGCCTGGCTGCTCGCCACCCTGCTGCGGCAGGTGGAGCGCCGCTACGCCACCATCCGCTGAGGCGCCGCGATGCTCGACTTCTCCTTCGTCCCCGGCACCTTCTGGTTCGAGGCCTGGCAGGCGCGCTTCTCGCTGCTGAGCGGCATCTGGGTGACGATGAGCGCCTCGGCGCTGACCATCCTCTTCGCCACGATCCTCGGCGTGGCGGTGGGCACGGCGCTGGCCTATGGCTGGTGGTGGCTGCGGCTGCTGGCGCGGCTCTATGTGGACTTCATGCGCGGCATTCCCGTGCTGGTCCTGATCCTGTTCACCTATTACGGGCTGGCGCTGTTCGGCATCAACGTGCCGGCCTACTGGGCGGGTGTCATCGCGCTCTCCGCCTTCGCCACCGCGCATATCGGGGAAACGCTGCGGGGCGCGGTGGAATCCGTGCCGATGGGGCAGATGGAGGCGGGCAAGGCCATCGGGCTGCGCTTCCTCCAGCGGCTGCGCTACGTGATCCTGCCGCAGGCGCTGCGGCGGATGCTGCCCCCTTGGGTGAACACGGGGCTCGAGGTGGTGAAGGGCACCACGCTGCTGTCCATCATCGGTGTGGTGGAGCTGCTGCTGACCAACCAGCAGATCGTCGCCCGCAACTACCTGATCGTCGATTTCTACCTCTTCGCCGGGCTGCTCTACCTGATGATCAACGCCTCCATCGCCGCCCTTGGCGCGCGGCTGGAGCGGCGCTTCTCCTATCTCCGCTACTAGCGCGCGGATGCCGGCGGCGATGACCCAACACACCCAGCCAGGAGGCCGCATGGCCGATGACGTGCTGCTGCGCGCCCAGGGCGTGCGAAAGAGCTTCGGCGCCGTGGAGGTGCTGAAGGGGATCGACCTGGAGGTGCGGCAGGGGCAGGTGGTCTCGCTGATCGGCGCCTCCGGCTCCGGCAAGACCACCTTCCTGCGCTGCGTGAACCTGCTGGAGGAGCACGACGGCGGCGAGATCCTGCTCGACGGCGACCCGGTGGGCTACCGCGTGGAGGGCGGCCGCCGGCGGCGCCTGAGCGAGACCGCCATCTCCGCCCAGCGGGCGCGGATCGGCATGGTGTTCCAGCAGTTCAACCTCTTTCCGCACCTGACGGCGGAGGAGAACGTGATGCTGGGCCTGACCAAGGTGCTGAACAAGCCGAAGGCCGAGGCGCGGGAGATCGCCACCCACTGGCTGGGGCGGGTGGGGCTGGCCGAGCGGCGCGGCCACTACCCCTACCAGCTCTCGGGCGGGCAGCAGCAGCGCGTGGCCATCGCCCGCGCCGTGGCGATGGAGCCGCGCCTGCTGCTGTTCGACGAGGTGACGAGCGCGCTGGACCCGGAGCTTGTCTCCGAGGTGCTCGGCGTGATGCAGGGCTTGGCCGAGAGCGGCATGACCATGCTGGTGGTGAGCCACGAGATGCTCTTTGTGCGGGAGGTCTCGCACCACGTGGTGTTCATGGACCAGGGGCGGGTGGCGCAGGCGGGGACGCCGGAGGCGGTGTTCGGGAACCCGGAGAGCGAGAGGTTGCGGAGCTTTTTGGGAAGGTTCCACGGGATGTTTGGGATGGTCTGATAGATGGCATTCAGCCTTTCTCGTTTGCTAGTAGATACACTATATCTTAATGGGAAAATTTCCTGGGGGCGGTAATGAAGCAGACATTTTCCTTATTCTTGCTGGATAGTTTTGGAGATGTTGCAGCTGAAGATGACGCAGTTTTAGAGTATTTTTTGTCCACTAATGCCGTTGAAAAAATAAGAACAAACAAAGCTTTTCTTGTTTTGGGTAGAAAAGGAACTGGAAAAACGGCAATAGTTCGCCATTTTTCAGAGCAGCCTTCTGGGGTGCTATCTCAGTCTTTGAATTTGCGTGGATACCCTTGGTCGGTACATGCAAACCGTATAGATTATGGTGCTTCTGACATCGAAGCTTACGTTTCTTCTTGGAAATATTTGATCGCGGTAGAATTGGCCACACTTGTAATGGCTGATAAGAGAACGCTTCAAAGTAAAAATAAATCAGCTTTAGAGAACTTTCTAAAGGATAACTATGGTGGGACCCATCCTAAAATATCTGAAATATTGATGCCTAGTTCTTTACGTTTAACTAAATTTTCGCTTCAGCCTTCTATTATGGGAAACCAATTAGGCGGTATTGATCTTGAGAGAGGCCCAAAGGACCACAAGCTCGGTCTTGAACTTAATGCACTAACATCGTCTATTATCGACGCCGTAATGGAAATATCTCAGGAAAGTCAACTTGAACCGCTTAGTTTACATTTTGATGAACTAGATCAAGGCATGCAAGTTCTGGATGCTGCTAGGAACAAAATGATCATAGGTCTTATAATAGCAGCCAGAGAAATTAAGAGAGACAGTGAGAAGGTGGGAGGGCATATAAATCCTGTAATATACCTTAGAACAGATGTTTGGGAAGAATTGCAATTCTCCGACAAAAACAAAATAAGCAAGACTCATGCTCTCAACCTTGGGTGGGATAGCTCTAGTTTA
>NZ_PDNU01000026.1 GCF_002631185.1 Teichococcus rhizosphaerae
CTTAGAGCCTGGCGTGCACCTCGCTGCCGCTGCCCGGCCCGAGGGCCATGATCAGGCCGATCGGGCGCGCCGCCGCCCGCCCTTTCATGGCGTCCCCGCCGGGGCGAAGCGCGGCAGGTTGACCCCGAAATCCGACTGCACCTCGAGGCGCACGCGCATCCCCGCGGCGATGCTGTCGTGCGGGGCGAGGATGTTGGTGATCAGCCGCGGCCCCTCGTCGAGCTCGACGATGGCGACATTGTAGGGCAGGCGGTCGCGGAAGGCATCGTGGTAGGCGGTGTGATAGACCACCCAGCTGATCACCTGCCCGGTGCCCGCGGCCTTCTCCCAGCCGGCGCCCTCACGCAGGCAGGCGGGACATTCGCGCCGCGCGGGCAGCCAGCGATGGCCGCAATGCGGGCAGTGCTGGAAGCGCAGCTCCCCGGCGGCGAGGCCGGCCCAGTAGGCTTCGTTCAGCGGGGTGACCTCCGGTGTCGGCAGGGTCATGTCAGCCTCCGAGGATCAGGGTCGCGTGGGTGTGCATGGTGCCGCCCTGGTTGCTCACCAGCGCGTGGCGCACGCTGGGCACCTGCAGCGTGGCGGTGCCGCGGACCTGGCGCACCGCCTCGATCACCAGCTGCAGCCCCGGCATGCCGGTTTCCGACAGCAGGCCCCCGGCGGTGTTGATGGGCAGGTCGCCGCCGTGCTCGATGCGGCCTTCGCGCACGAAGCCCTCGGCCTGGCCGGGCGGGCAGAAGCCGTAATCTTCCAGCGTCATCAGCACGGTGATGGTGAAGCAGTCGTAGATCTGCGCCACCTGGATGTCCGCCGGGGCGAGCCCGGCCATGGCGAAGGCGTCGCGCGCCGCGTCCTTCGCCCGCGTGCTGGTCAGGCAGGGGCGCTGCGTCACCTCCCACGAGGTATGCGCCTGCCCCATGCCGAGGATCGGCACCGCCGCCTTCACCCCGAGCTCGCGCGCCCGGCGCGCCGACATCACCACCAGCGCGGCGGCGCCGTCGGAGATCAGCGCGCAGTCGTCGCGCCGCAGCGGCGCGACCAGCGGCGGGGTGGCGAGGTAGCCGTCGAGCGTCAGCGGCTTGCGGAGCTGCGCGTGGGGGTTGGCCGCGCCGTGCCGCCGCGCCGCCACCGCGACCGCGCCGAAGGCGGCCTCGGGCGTGCCGTATTCGGCGACATGGCGGCGGTGGATCATGGCGTAGCCGGCGGCGGTCGAGAACCAGCCGAAGGCGGCGTCGTCGCCGCGCGGGCGGGCATAGGTGGCGCGGCTGCCGCTGCGCGGATTGTCGGCGTAGCAGACCAGCGCCACCTCGCACATGCCGGCCTCGATCGCCAGGCAGGCGAAGGCGACGCCCGACATGTTGGCCGCGCCCCCCTGGTCGAGCGCGATGCCGATGCGCGGCTGCAGGCCCAGCGCCTCGGACAGGGTCTGGCCATACAGGATCTCGCGCGCCGAGGTCGGCGTCTTGACGAAGACCCCGTCCACCGCCTGCTTCTCGATGCCGGCGTCCTCGAGCGCGCGGCGGCAGGCCTCCACGTTCAGCGAGACGGTGGACCGTCCCGGCAGGGTGCCGAAGGCGGTGTGGCCGACCCCCGCGATGACGAACTTCCCGCGCATCATGACCTTCCTTCCCCGATCCCGGCGCGCGCCAGCACGTCGCGCCAATAGGCGAGCTGGCGGCCGAGGAAGGCGCCGGCATCGCCCGGGCTGCCCCGCATCGGCACGGCGTTGAAGACGGCGAAGCGCTCGGCCGCCTCGGGGCGCGCCAGCACCTCGCCCATCGCCGCGTTGAGCTTCGCGACCGCCTCGGGCGGCGTGCCCGTCGGGGCGAGCGCGACATACCAGGAGCTGATGTCGAAGCCGGCGAAGCCGGATTCGGCCATGGTCGGCACCTCGGGCATCAGCGGCGAGCGTTCGGGCGTCGCCACCGCCAGCGCGCGCAGCCGGCCCTGCCGCACATGCGGAATGGTCGTGGTGCTGTCGAACATCGCCTGCACCGTGCCGGCGATGAGGTCCGTCACCGCCTCGGCCGAGCCGCGATAGGGCACCACCTCGAACTCCGCCCCGGTGGCGTGGCGGAACAGCTCCGCCGCGACATGGGGCGACTGCCCGGTGCCGGAGGAACCGAAGCTGAAGCGCCCGCCGGCGGCGCGGATCCGGGTGACGAGCTCGGCCGGGGTGCGGGCCGGCATGTCGGCCCGCACGACCAGCGAGACCGGCGCGACCATCAGCATCGAGACCGGGGCGAAGTCGCGCGCGATGTCGTAGCCGGGATTGCGGTAGTAGGACGGGTTGATGCCGACCGAGCCGGTGTTGCCGATGACCAGCGTGTGCCCGTCCGGCGCCGCGCCGGCGACGTAGCGCATGCCGATCTGCCCGCCGGCGCCGGCGCGGTAGTCAAGCACCACCGGCTGGCCGATCAGCGCCGGCATGTGCTGCACCAGCAGCCGCCCGACCACGTCGGTCGGCCCGCCTGGGGCGCCGGGCACGATCATCACCACCGGCCGGCTCGGGAAGGGCGCCTGCGCCCAGGCCGGGGCCGCCAGCCCGGCGGTCAATGCCGGCAGGGCCCGGCGCCGCAGTCGCATCATGACCATCCTCCCCTCTGTTCGAGCCGGCTGGCCGCGGGCCCGCCGCCCATCGTCACCGCGCCTCGCCGATCCCCGCGCGTGCAAGAACCTCGCGCCAATAGGCGAGCTGCCGGCCGACGAAGGCGGCGGCATCCGCCGGGCTGCCCCGCATCGGCACGGCGTTGATCGCGGCCAGGCGCTCGGCCACGTCGGGACGGGCCATCACCCGGTTCATGGCGGCATTGAGCGTGAGTACCGCCTCGGCCGGGGTGCCCGCCGGGGCAAGCGCGACATACCAGGAGCTGATGTCGAAGCCGGCGAAGCCGGATTCGGCCATGGTCGGCACCTCGGGCATCAGCGGCGAGCGCTCGACATTGGCCACCGCCAGCGCGCGCAGCCGGCCCTGCCGCACGAAGGGCACCGAGCTGGTGCTGTCGAACATCGCCTGCACCGTGCCGGCGAGCATGTCGGTGACCGCCGGCGCCGCGCCGCGATAGGGCACGATCTCGAACTCCACCCCCGCCGCGTGGCGGAACAGCTCGGCCGCGACATGGGGCGACTGCCCGGTGCCGGAGGAGCCGAAGGTGAAGCGCCCGCCGGCGGCGCGGATATGCGCGACCAGCTCGGCCGGGGTGCGGACCGGCAGGTCGGCCGGCACGACCAGCGAGACCGGCGCGATCATCAGCATCGAGACCGGGGTGAAGTCGCGCGCGATGTCGTAGCCGGGATCGCGGTAGTAGGACGGGTTGATGCCGACCGATCCGGTATTGCCGATCACCAGCGTGTGCCCGTCCGGCGCTGCGGTCGCGACATGGCGCATGCCGATCTGCCCGGCGGCGCCGCTGCGGTTCTCGAGCACCACCGGCTGGCCGATCAGCGCCGGCATGTATTGCACCAGCACCCGGCCGGCGACGTCGGTCGGCCCGCCCGGCGCGGCCGGGGCGATCATCACCACCGGCCGGCTCGGGAAGGGCGCCTGCGCCCGCGCCGGGGCCGCCAGCCCGGCGGCCAGCGCCGGCAGGGACCGTCGCATCAGTCGCATCATGGGCTTTCCTCCCCCCCGGGCCGCTGCACCAGCGCCTGGTCGGCGCCGAGCGGACGGCTCGGCCAGCGCAGGCCGCGCTCGATGCCCTCGAAGCACAGCGCGCTGGTCGGCACGGTCATCGCGCCGAACTGCGGATGCTCGATGTCGAGCAGCGCGCGGCGTTCGTGCAGGTGGCGGTCGGCCACCACCTCGGCCAGCTCGCGCACCGGCGCGCAGGGCACGCCGGCCGCGGCCAGGCCCTGGAAGATCTCCTCCTTCGGCAGCGCCGCCGTCCAGGAGGCGACCATGCCGTCGAGCAGGTCCATGTTCGCCACCCGGTCGGTCATCCGCAGGAAGCGCGGGTCGTCGATCAGCTCGGCATGGCCGAAATAGCGCGCGGCGGCGCGCCAATGGCCGTCATGGTTGCAGATGATGGCGACATGCCCGTCCGCCGCCGGATAGACGTTGTAGGGACAGACCGACAGCCCGCCATGGCGGTTGCCGGTGCGGCCGGGGAAGGCGCTGCCCTTGTCGGCCAGCAGGGCAAGGTTGGAGGTCAGCGAGGGATAGACCGCCTCCAGCATCGCCACCTCCACCGCGCGGGCCGGCCCGCCGCGCTCGCGCTCGAACAGCGCGGTGACGATGGCGCCATAGAGGTGGATGCCGGCGAAGAAGTCGCACAGCGCCGGCCCGGCCTTGAGCGGCGGGCCGCCGGCCTCGCCGGTGATGCTCATCACCCCGCTCATCGCCTGCACCACCAGGTCCATCGCCGGGTAGTCGCGATAGGGGCCGCTGCCGCCATAGCCCGAGCCGGAGGCGCAGATCAGCCGCGGATTGACCCCGCGCAGCACGTCCCGCGACAGGCCGAGCCGGTCCATCACCCCGGGGCGGTAGTTCTCGACCAGCACATCCGCCCCGGCGGCCATCCGCAGCAGCGCCGCGCGGTCCTCCTCGGCCTTGAGGTCGAGCACGACGCAGCGCTTGCCCGAATTGAGCATGGCGAAGGGCAGCGTGGCCCCGCCATCGCCGTGCCGGCGGCGCAGCTGCTCGCCGCCGGGGGGCTCGATCTTGATCACCTCGGCCCCGGCCATGGCCATCAGGAAGGTGGCATAGGGGCCGTTGTAGATCTGCGTCAGATCGAGAACGGTGACGCCGGCGAGCGGTCCTGCCGACATTCAGCGTCCCTCGAAGCGCGGCGGCCGCTTCTCGGCGAAGGCGGCGCGGCCTTCCTTCACGTCCTCGCTGCCCTGCAGGATGCGGCTGACCATCTGCTCGAGCCGCAGCCCGTCGGCGAGCGGCATGTCGCGCGAGCGCAGCCCGAGCTCCTTCGCCGCCTGCACCGCGAGCGGGGCATTCGCCGCGATGCGGCGGGCGAAGGCGCGCGCGGCGGGCATCAGTTCCTCGGGCGGGACCACGGCATTGACCAGGCCCCAGCGTTCCGCCCGCGCCGCGTCGATCGCATCGCCGGTCAGCAGCATCTCCATCGCGATCGCGTGGGGCAGCTGGCGCATCACCCGCTGGGTGCCGCCATTGCCGGCGATGACGCCGCGCTTGACCTCGCTGAGGCCGAAGGTGGCGTGCGGGACGGCGATGCGGATGTCGGTGGCCAGCAGCAGGGTCATGCCGCCGCCCACGCAGAAGCCGTTGACCGCGGCGATCACCGGCTTCCACACCTCAAGGCCGCGGTTCAGCAGCTGCCCCTTCTGCGTCAGCCAGTGGTCCGACAGTTCCTGCCGGCGGCCGATGAAGTCCTTGATGTCGGCGCCGGCCGAGAAGGACTTGTCCCCCGCGCCGGTGACGATCGCGCAGCGCACCGCCGGGTCGTCGCGCACGCGCATCCAGGCGTCGGTCAGCCCGGCGTAGTGCGCGGCATCGAGCGCGTTGCGCCGCTCCGGCCGGTTGATGGTGATGGTGGCGATGCCCTCGGCATCGATGTCGAGGTCGATAGACATCAGCGCCGCCCCTTCCCGCCGAGCAGGGTGCGGGCGAGCACCATGCGGTGCACCTCGGACGGCCCCTCGCCGATGCGCTTGATCCGCATCTCGCGGTACCAGCGTTCGAGCGGCATCTCCTGCGCGACGCCGAGGCCGCCGAAGATCTGCACGCAGCGGTCCACCACGCGCCCCGCCGTCTCGGTCGCCACCACCTTGGCGACCGAGGCATCGGTCTTGAGGTCGCCGCCGAGTGCTGCGGTCCAGGCCGCCTGCCACACCAGCAGGCGGGCGGCGCGCAGCTCCATCTCGCTGTCGGCGATCATCCACTGGATCGCCTGCTTGTCCGCCAGCTTCGAGCCGAAGGCCTCGCGCTGCCGGGCCCAGTCCATGGCGAGTTCGAGCGCCGCCTGGGCGATGCCGACGCAGGCGGCGGCATAGGGCACGCGGCCCTCGACCAGCCATTTCTCGCACAGCTGGAAGCCCTGGCCTTCCTCGCCGAGGCGGTTCTCGACCGGCACCTCGACATCCTCGAGGTGCAGCTCATAGGGCGACCAGGCGCGTATCACGCCGATCCGCCGCTTGGTCAGGCCCTTGGGGTTGCCGTCGATGATGAAGCAGGTGATGCCGCCGCGTTCGCCCTGCGCGCCGGTGCGGGCGAACAGCAGGCCCCAATCGGCGCTGCCCGCGCCCGAGATCCACATCTTGCTGCCGTTGAGCACGTAGCGGTCGCCGCGGCGCTCGGCGCGGGTGCGGATGCCGCGCGCCGGGTCGGCGCCGCCCGAGGGCTCGCTGATGGCGACGAAGACCTTCTGGCCGCGCTCGACCGCGGGGATGCCGAAGCGCTCGATCTGGTCGCGGTTGCCGAGCCAGATGGCATTGGGCGGATCGGCCCCGAAGGCGCCGCAGGCCGGGATATAGGCGCCCATGCGGCACTTCGACGCCTCCTCGGCGATCACCGCCTGGCCGAGCAGGTCGAGCCCGGCGCCGCCATATTCGGTCGGCGTGCGGTAGCACCACAGGCCAAGGTCGCGCGCCTTCTTCTGCAGCGGGGCCAGATCCGCCACGGGCAGTTCGCAGGCGTCGTGCGGCGCGCGGTCCTCGGCCGGCTTGACGTCGTTCTGCATGAAGCGCCGCGCGGTATCGCGCAGCATCTTCAATTCCTCGGGCAGGGCCCAGGCGCCGTTGCTCACGTCCTCATCACCTCCGGATGCCGGACCGGACCGGACGCGGTGCGTGGATGCGGAGGCGGCCATGCCGCGATGCGATGGCGCCCCCGTCTTTGCCGGGTGCGCCTGACGCTTCCTCCGTCTCCTCGGCCGCGCCGGCCGGGCTTTCTTGTTCAACGGGAGGAAGTGTTGTGCCGGGGCGGAGGCGCGTCTAACACTTTAGCGGCAAGGCGCCGATGCCGCAGCGGCATCGAGACGGCCAGGGAGGGTGGAAGCGCGTGGAACTGCGCCAGCTCCGCTATTTCGCCGCCGTCGCGCGGGAACGGCATTTCGGCCAGGCCGCGCGCGCGCTGCGGATCGCCCAGCCCGCGGTCAGCCGGCAGATCCAGCAGCTCGAGGCGGAACTCGGCGTGCGGCTGTTCGACCGCCGGCCGCGCGGGGCGGTGCTGACCGCCGAAGGGCTCGCGCTGCTCGACCGCGCCGAGCGGCTGCTCGGCGAGGCGGATGCGATGCGCCGCGACGCGCGCGGCCAGGCCGACCGGCCGCGCGGGGCGGTGACGATCGGCCTGTCGCCCGGCGTGTCGGACATCATCGGCGCCGCCTTCGCCACCCGCGCCGCGCGGCAGTTCCCCGAGATCCGGCTGCGGCTCGCCATCGGCTTCATGCACGACCTTGAGAAGCAGCTCGAGGAAGGGGCGATCGACGCCGCCATGCTGAACGGGCCCGGCGCCTCGGCGCGGCTGGCGGCGGAGCCGCTGCTCGCCGAGCCGCTGTGCCTGATCTGCGCCGCCGCGGACCGCCGCTTCGAGGGGGCGGCGGTGCCGCTGCGCGCGCTGGCGGGCGTGCCGCTGGTGCTCGCCGGCCGGCCCGACAGCTGGGTGCGCCGCGCGCTGCGCGACGCGCTGGGCCAGGAGGCGCTCGGCATCGAGGTGGCGGCCGAGGCGGATACCGTCGCCCTCGCCAAGCGGCTCGTGCTCGCCGGGCTCGGGCCGATGGTCGATGTCGCCTCGATGGTGCGCGCCGAGATCCTGGAGGGGCGGCTGCGCGCGGTGCCGCTCGGCGCGCTCGCTATCACCCGGCTGCTGGTCATGCCCCGCGGGCGGGAACCGTCGCCGGCGGCGGTCGCGGCCGCCGGCCTGCTGCGCGACTGCGCGCGCGAGATGCTGGCCAGCGGGCTGTGGCTGGGCGCGCGGGCGCCGGCGGCCTCAGCCGGTCCCTGACGCCCGGCGGTGCCGGGAATGGCCCCGCGCGCGCCGCGCCGTCACCCCTCCCAGGCCAGGCGCAACGCCGCCGCCGCCTGGCCGAGCGTCACGGCGGAAGCCGGGATCGCCTTGCCCAGGGTGAGGAAGCCGTGGATCTGGTCGGAGACGTGCAGGTGGCTGACCGGCACGCCCTCGGCCTCGAGCCGCCGGGCATAGGCGATGCCTTCGTCGCTCAGCGGGTCGTGGCCGGCGGTCATCACGAAGGCCGGCGGCAGGCCAGAAAGGCTGCCTACCCGCGCGGGCGAGGCGCGCCAATCGGCCCGCGCCGCCGGGTCCGGCACATAATGGCCGATGAACCAGCGCATCGAGGCGGCGTTCAGCACATAGCCCTTGATGAAGCGGCCATAGGCCGGCGATTCCGCCGCGAGGTCGGTGACCGGGTAGAACAGCATCTGGAACATCGGCATCGGCGCCTGGCCGTCGCGCGCCATCAGGCACAGCGCGGCGGCGAGGTTGCCGCCCGCGCTGTCGCCGCCCACCGCGATGCGCGCCGCGTCGATGCCGAGCGCCCCTGCCTGCCCGGCCACGAAGCGCAACGCGGCGGCGGCGTCCTCGGCCGCCGCCGGGAAGGGGTGTTCGGGGGCCAGGCGATAATCCACCGCGACCACCACCGCGGCCAGCCGGTTCGCCAGTTCGCGGCAGAGCTGGTCATGGCTGTCGAGGTCGCCGACCACCCAGCCGCCGCCATGCAGGAACAGCAGGCAGGGCTGCGGCCCGGTGCCGGCGCCGAGCCCGCGATAAAGCCGCAGCGGCACCGCCCCGTCGGGGCCGGGGCAGGACAGGTCGCGGCATTCGGCGACCGCCGGCGGCTCGGGCTGCAGCACCTGCCGCGCGGCGGCATAGGCCACGCGCGCCTCGGCGGGCGTCATCGCCTCGAAGGGCGGCCGGCCGGAGTCGCGGATCAGGTCGAGCACCCGGCGGGCGCTGGGATGCAGGCTGGTCATGTGGGCGCTCCCTTGGCAGATTGATGCGATGCCGCCGCCTGGATTCAGCCGGCCTGCCCCAGCGTGCCGGCGGCGCGCAGCGCGGCGATCTCGGCCTCGGGCAGCCAGCCGGCCAGCGCCGCCTCGGCCCCGGCGGGATCGGCGGGCTGCGGCGGCAGGCTCAGCTCCGGCACGGTGCGGCTGAAGCGCGGCGCCGGGGCGGGCTGCGCCACGCCGTCGAACTCGACGAAGGTGCGCCGCGCGGCCATGTGCTTGTGGCGCAGCGCCTCGGCCGGGGTCAGCACCGGGGCGAAGCAGGAATCGGTGCCTTCCAGCAGCTCGCACCAGGCATCGCGCGGGCGCTGGCGGAAGATCTCGGCCAGGCGGCGCTTCGCCTCGGGCCAGCGGGCGCGGTCCGACTGCTTGGGGAAATCGGCCGGGTCGATGCCGATCCGGCGCAGCAATTCCTGGAAGAAGCGGCCTTCGATCGGCGCAACCGAGACATAGCGCCCATCGGCGCATTCGTAGCAGTCGTAATAGGGGGCGCCGCCGTCGAGCACGCCCTCGCCGCGCCCCTCGGGCAGCATCCCGGCGCCGAACAGGCCGAACATGCCGGTCATCAGATGCGCCACGCCGTCCACGATCGCCGCATCCACCACCTGGCCGCGGCCCGAGCCGCGCGCCTCGAGCACCGCGCAGACGAGGCCGAAGGCGAGGTAGAGCGCGCCGCCGCCATAATCGCCGACGAGGTTGAGCGGCGGCGTCGGCGGCTGGCCCTGGCGGCCGATATGGTGCAGCGCCCCGGTCAGCGCGATGTAGTTGAGATCGTGCCCGGCGGCCGGGGCGAGCGGCCCGTCCTGCCCCCAGCCGGTCATGCGCCCATAGGCGAGGCGCGGATTGCGCGCGAGGCAGTCGTCGGGGCCGAGGCCGAGGCGTTCGGCGACGCCGGGGCGGAAGCCCTCGATCAGCGCATCCGCCCCGTCCACCAGCCGCAGCGCCAGTTCGCGCGCGGCGGGCTGCTTGAGGTCGAGGGCGAGGGTGCGGCGCCCGCGCAGGGTGAGGTTGTATTTCAGCGGCCGGCTCATGCCGAGCTCGGGTGGGTCCGGCCGGTCGATGCGAAGCACCGTCGCGCCCATGTCGGCGAGCAGCATCGCCGCCATCGGCCCCGGGCCGATGCCCGCGAGTTCCACCACCTTCAAACCGGCCAACGGCCCCATCTGTTTCCTCCTCGTGCTTGCCGCGACGCCGGCCGGCCGGGGGCCGGATTTCCGAACGTCGTTCGGGAACAGCCGACACGGCGGCGGGCGCGCCGTCAAGCCGCCGTGTTGACAGTCTGCCCGAACGACGTTCAGCATGCAAAACAAGGCGCCGGTCCAAGGCGCACCCGCGCGGGCCAATTCCGCAGCCGGGAACAACCGAGGAGGAAACGGGCTTGTCGTTTGCCCTGACCGAGGAGCAGATCCAGGTCCGTGACCTGGTGCGCCGGGTTGCGCGCGAGAAGGTGGCGCCGCGCGCCGCCGAGATCGACGCCAGCGGCGAATACCCGCAGGACATGTTCGAGTTGCTGCGCGAACTCGGCCTGTTCACCCTGCCCTTCCCGGCCGAATATGGCGGCTCGGGCAGCACCCTGGCCGGCTGCCTCGCGGTCGAGGAGCTGGGCCGGGTCTGCTACAACACCGGCTACCTGCTGGTGGTGCAGTGGGTGCCGCTCGGCACCATCCTCGCCGGCGGCACGCCCGAGCAGAAGGCGCGGCTGCTGCCCGGCCTCGCCTCGGGCCAGCTGCGCGCCGCCTTCTCGCTGACCGAGCCGCAATCGGGCTCCGACGTCGCCGGCATCCGCACCCGCGCGCGGCCCGATGGCGACGGCTTCGTGCTCAATGGCGGCAAGATCTGGTGCACCAACGCCGCGGTGTCGGATTTCGTGCTGGTCGGCGCGCGGCTCGAACGCGGCGACGGCCCGGGCGAGGTGAACTTCTTCATCGTCGAGCGCGACCGCCCCGGCTTCCGCGTCGGCCGCAAGGAGGAGAAGATGGGCGCCCGCGGCGTCCCCTCCTCGGCGCTGTTCTTCGACGATGTGCGGCTGCCGAAGGAGAACCTGCTCGGCGGCGGGGCGGGCGGCTTCCGCTCGGTGATGGAGGCGCTGAACAAGTCGCGCCCGATCGTCGCCGCGCGCGCCGTCGGCCTGGCGCAGGGGGCGATGGACCACGCGATCGAGTTCGCCCGCGGCCGCCGCGCCTTCGGCGAGACGGTGGCGAACTACCAGGGCATCCGCTGGATGATCGCCGACATGGCGATCCAGATCGAGGCGGCGCGGCAGCTGACCTACGCCGCCGCGGCGGCGGTGGATGCCGGCACCACCGGCGCCGCGATGGCGAGCCTCGCCGCCTCGGCCAAGTGCTTCGCCAGCGACATGGCGATGAAGGTAGCGACCGACGCGGTGCAGATCTTCGGCGCCTCCGGCATCTCGAACGAGTTCCCGATCAACCGCTACTTCCGCGACGCGAAGGTGGTGCAGATCATCGAGGGAACCAACCAGATCCAGCGCAACATCGTGGCGCGCAACCTGATCGGCAAGGCGGAGTGACGGGCATGGCGAAGGAAACGGGCGGGCTGCCCTATGTGGGTCTGGGCCTTTATTTCGAGGACCTGACCATGGGGCGGGCCTTCCGCACCATCGGCCGCACGGTGACCGAGTCGGACATCGTCAACTTCATCAATACGACCGGCATGGCCGAGGTGCTGTTCATGAACCTCGACTTCCTCGAGAAGGAGAGCGACATCAGGGGCCGCGTCGCCCCCGGCGCGCTCGGCTACACCTTCGCCGAGGGTCTGCTGGTGCAGGCGACCATGCAGCACACCGGCTTCGCCTTCCTCGGCATGGAGCTGAAGATCGAGAACCCGCTTTTCGCCGGCGACACCATCCATGTCGAGGTCGAGGTGATCGAGGCGCGGCTGTCGCAGAGCCGTCCCGGCCGCGGCCTGGTCCGCACCCGCAACCGCGTGGTCAAGCAGGACGGCACGGTGGTGCTGACCTACACGCCGCTGCGGATGGTCAAGTGCCGCAGCGCCGGCGGGCCCGAGGCGTGAGCGAGGCCGGCGGCGGGCCGCTCGCCGGGGTCAGGGTGATCGACCTGACCAGCGCGGTGCTCGGCCCGGTGGCGACGCAGATTCTCGGCGACATGGGCGCCGACGTCATCAAGGTGGAGCCGCCGCAGGGCGACACCATGCGCCAGGTCGGCCCGACGCGCGGGCCCGACATGGCGGTGATGTTCCTCAACATCAACCGCAACAAGCGCTCGGTGGTGCTCGACCTGAAGCAGCCGGCGGCGCGCGCCGCGCTGCTGCGGCTGATCGAGGGCGCGGACGTGCTGGTGCACAACATGCGCCTCGGCGCCGCCGAGCGGCTTGGGTTGTCCTATGCCGCGCTGGCGCCGCGCAACCCGCGCCTGATCCATGCCAGCGCCACCGGCTTCCGCAAGGATGGCCGCCACCGCGACCGCCCGGCCTTCGACGACGTGATCCAGGGCATGAGCGGCCTTGCCGCGCTGAACGCCATGCGCGACGGCGGCGAGCCGCGCTATGTGCCGAGCGCCATCGCCGACAAGTTCTGCGGCCATGTCCTCGCCTCCGCCGTCGCCATGGCGCTGTACCGGCGCGAGCGCACCGGGCGCGGGCAGGAGGTGCATGTGCCGATGCTCGAGACCATGCTCTCCTTCAACCTCGGCGAGCATCTGTGGGGCGGGGTGCTCGACGATCCCTCGCTGGGGCTCGGCTACGGGCGCATGTTCACGCCCTATCGCCGGCCCTTCCCGACCAGCGACGGGCATCTGTGCCTGATGGCCAATTCCGACGACCAGTGGCAGCGGCTGCTGGGCGCGCTCGGCCGGCCCGACCTCGCCGAGGATCCGCGCTTCGCCCGCCTCGCGCAGCGCGCGGTCAACATCGGCGCGCTCTATGCCATCGTCGAGGAGGTGATGCGAACGCGCAGCACCGCCGAATGGCAGGCGCGGCTCGATGCCGCGGATGTGCCGAACGGGCCGGTGCTCGGCCTCGCCGACATGCTGGAGGACGACTACCTGGCCGAGACCGGCTTCTTCCAGCGCGTCGAGCATCCCTCGGAAGGGCGGATGCTGGTCACCGCGGTGCCGGTCGAGTTCTCCGAGGCGCCGGGCGCGGTGCGGCGCCTGCCGCCGCGCCTGGGCGAGCACACCGCCGAGGTGCTGCGCGAGGCCGGGCTGGCGGAGGCCGAGATCGCGGAACTCGCCGGCGGCTGAGCCGCCGCCGGCCAATGAAGCGCCCGCCGCCGCGGCGGCGGGCGCGGCAACAGGGAGGAGGATCGCATGCGGCGACGCGGTTTGATGGCCGGCGGGCTCGCCCTTGCCGGGATGGCCGGCGCGGCGCGGGCGCAGGACCGCTTCCCCGACCGTCCGCTGCGGCTGGTGGTGGGCTTCGCGCCTGGCGGGCCGACCGACATCGTCGGCCGGCGCTTCGCCGAGCGGCTCGGCGCGGTGCTCGGCCAGCCGGTGGTGGTGGAGAACCGCTCCGGCGCCAGCGGGTCGGTCGGCGCGATCGAGGTCGCGCGCGCGCGACCCGATGGCTACACGCTGCTGCTCACCACGCCCTCGGCCCATGCGATCTTCCCGCAGATCGCGGTGCGGCCGGGCTATGACGCGCTGGCCGATTTCAGCCCCATCGGCCTCGTCACCATCGCCCCGGTGGTGTTCGCCGCGCATCCCTCCTTCCCGGCGCGCAGCCTGCCCGAGATGATGGATCTGGTGCGCGCCCGGCCCGGCGCCTTCAGCTTCGGCTCGGGCGGCGCCGGCACCATCACGCATTTCGGCATGGAGCTGTTCCTGCACCAGGCCGGCGGGCTGCGGCTTGAACATGTGCCCTATCGCGGCGCCGGGCCGGCGGTGCAGGATTGCGTCGCCGGCCACATCCCGCTGGTGGTGGACACCTTCGCGCCGATGATCGAGCATCACCGGGCGGGGCGGCTGCGGATCCTCGCCGTGCTGGCTGAGCAGCGCTCCGCCGTCGCGCCCGACGTGCCCACGGCGGCCGAGCACGGCGTCCCCGGCGCCGTCGCCAACACCTACAATGCGCTGCTCGGCCCGGCGGGCATGGCGGAGGCGGCTGTCGCCGCGCTCGGCCGCGCCACTCGCCAGGCGACCGAGAACGACGAGTTCCGCGCCTTCCTGCACGCCATCTCGGCCGAGCCGGTGAGCGGGATGACGCCGGAACGCACCGCCGCCTACATCCGCGGCGAATACGCCAAATGGACGCCCATCATTCAGGCGTCCGGATTGAGAATAGAATGATGACCGACACGACGAAACCACGCCTTCCGCTCGCCCGGCGCCGGCTGCTTGGCGGTGGCGCCACGGCGCTTGCCGCCGCCGCGCTGCCGCTGGCCAAGGGGCGGGCCGCGGGCTTCCCCGAGCGGCCGGTTCGCCTGCTGGTGGGCTACACGCCGGGCGGGCAGACCGACATCTTCGCCCGCGGCCTGGCCGAGCGCCTGGGCGCGGAGCTCGGCCAGCCGGTGGTGATCGAGAACCGGCCCGGTGCGGGCAGCTCGGTGGCGGTGAGCGAAGTGGCGCGGGCGCGGCCCGACGGCTACACGCTGATGTTCATCAATCCCTCGGGCTTCGCCATCCATCCGCAGGTGGCGGCGCGGCCGAGCTACGATCCGCTCAAGGACCTGGCGCCCATCGCCATGGTCGCCAACACGCCGGTCACGGTCGTCGCCGGCCCGGGCTTCACCGGCGGCGACGTGCGCGGGCTGATCGCGCAGGCGCGGGCCAATCCCGGCGCCCTGGCCTACGGCTCGGCGGGCGCGGGGACGGTGACGCAGCTCGGCATGGAGCTGTTCCTGCAGAAGGCGGGCGGGCTGCAGCTGGTGCATGTGCCCTATCGCGGCGCGGCGCTGGTGGCGCAGGACCTCCTCGCCGGCCGCATCCCGCTGATGGTGGATGCCTTCGCCACCATGGTCGAGCAGCATCGCAGCGGCACCGTGCGGATGCTGTGCGTGCTGGCGCAGGAACGCGTCGCCGCGGCGCCCGATGTGCCGACGGCGATCGAGAGCGGCGTGCCCGACGCCATCGCCGATGTCTACAACGCCGTCGTCGCCCCGGCGGCCACGCCCGCCCCGGCGATCGAGACCTTGAGCGCCGCGATCCGCCGCGTCACCGCCTCGGATTCCTATCGCGCCTTCCTGGCCAATTACGGCGCGGCGGCGGGCGGGCAGATGACGGCGGCCGAGCTGACGACCTACCTGCACAATGATTTCCGCCGCTGGACGCCGGTGATCCGCGCCACCGGGCTGAGGATCGAATGATGGCGGGCACGGCGTCGGCCGCCGGGGCGGGGCGGCGCGGCGTGCTGGGACTCGCGGCGCTGGCGGCCGGCGCCGGGCCCTTCGCCGGCGCGCGGGCCGCCGGCTTCCCCGAGCGGCCGATCCGCGTGCTGGTGGGCTATGCCGCCGGCGGGCCGACCGATCTCTATGCGCGGCGGCTCGCCGAGGGTCTCGGCGCCGCGCTCGGCCAGCCGGTGGTGGTGGAGAACCGCCCCGGCGCCAGCGGCACCGTCGCCGGGGCCGATGTGGCGCGGGCGCGGCCCGATGGCTACACGCTGCTGGTCACCGCCTCCTCGGCCCATGCGGTCTATCCGCAGTTGGTGGCGCGGCCGCCCTATGACCCGGTGGCGGATTTCGCCGGCATCGGCGTCATCACCGTCTCCCCCACCGTGATCGCCGTGCACCCTTCCGTGCCGGCGGACAGCCTGGCCGCGCTGCTGGCGATGGTGCGCGCCGCGCCGGGCCGCTACGCCTATGGCACCGGCGGGGCGGGCAGCGTCATGCAGCTCGGCATGGAACTCCTGCTGCGCGACGCGGGCGGGCTGCGGATGGAACACATCCCCTATCGCGGCGCCGGCCCGGCGGTGCAGGACTGCATCGCCGGCCATGTGCCGGTGGTGGTGGACACCTTCGCGCCCATGCTCGCCCATCATCGCGACGGGCGGCTGCGGATCCTGTGCGTGATGTCCGAAGGGCGCTCGGTGATGGCGCCGGAAGTGCCGACCGCCATCGAGGCCGGCGTGCCCGGCGCAGTCGCCAACACCTATGCCGCCTTCCTCGCCCCCGCCGGCACGCCGGGCGATGTGCTCGCGCGGCTCAACGGCGCGATGCGCGCGGTGACGCAGACCGAAGAATTCCGCGCCTTCCTGCGCGGCCTTTCGGCGGAGCCGGTGCCCGACCCGACGCCGGCCGCAACCATGGCCTTCATCCGTTCGGAATACGACAAATGGACGCCGGTGATCCGCGCGCTTGGCCTGCGGGTCGAGTGAGCCGGCGCGACAAGCGACCAGGGTGCAAGATGATGAACCGCCGCAACATGCTGGGACTGCCGCTGGCCATCGGCGCCGCGGTGGGTCTGCCCGCCCCGGCCCGGGCGCAGGGCGTCTATCCCGACCGGCCCATCCGCCTGCTGATCGGCTTCGCCGCCGGCGGGCCGACCGACATCGTCGGCCGGCGCTTCGCCGACCGGCTCGGCGCGGTGCTCGGCCAGCCGGTGGTGGTGGAGAACCGCTCCGGCGCCAGCGGGTCG
>NZ_PDNU01000027.1 GCF_002631185.1 Teichococcus rhizosphaerae
GCCTTTCGGCGGAGCCGGTGCCCGACCCGACGCCGGCCGCAACCATGGCCTTCATCCGTTCGGAATACGACAAATGGACGCCGGTGATCCGCGCGCTTGGCCTGCGGGTCGAGTGAGCCGGCGCGACAAGCGACCAGGGTGCAAGATGATGAACCGCCGCAACATGCTGGGACTGCCGCTGGCCATCGGCGCCGCGGTGGGTCTGCCCGCCCCGGCCCGGGCGCAGGGCGTCTATCCCGACCGGCCCATCCGCCTGCTGATCGGCTTCGCCGCCGGCGGGCCGACCGACATCGTCGGCCGGCGCTTCGCCGACCGGCTCGGCGCGGTGCTCGGCCAGCCGGTGGTGGTGGAGAACCGCTCCGGCGCCAGCGGCGCGATCGCCTCGGTCGAGGTGGCGCGCGCGCGGCCGGACGGCTACACGCTGATGCTCGCCACCTCCTCGAGCCATGCCATCTATGCCACCCTCGCGGTGCGCCCGGGCTTCGACCCGGTGGCCGACTATGCGGCGGTGGCGCTGATCGGCGTGGTGCCGATGGTGCTCGGCGCCCATCCCGCCTTCGCCGCCGACCTGCCCGAGGCGCTGGGCAAGATCCGCGCGTCGCGGGGGGAGATCGCGCTCGCCACCTCCGGCAATGGCGGCATCGCGCATTTCGCCGCCGAGCTGCTGCTGCACCAGGCGGGCGGGCTGCGCGCCAACCTGGTGCATTACCGCGGCGGCGGCCCCGCCGTGCAGGACGCCATCGCCGGGCATGTGCCGCTGGTGGTCGAGACCTTCGCCACCACGCTCGAGCACCACCGCGCCGGACGGCTGCGAATCCTCGCCGCCTTCGCCGAGCGGCGCTCGGCCGCCGCGCCGGACGTGCCGACCGCGATCGAGCAGGGCGTGCCCGACATGCTCGCCAACACCTACAATGCCCTGCTCGCGCCCGCGGGCACGCCCGCGCCGGTGATCGCCAAGCTCGCCGAGGCCACCGCCAAGGTGGCGGCGGAGCCGGAGTTCCAGGCCTTCCTCCGCAGCGTCTCGGTCGAGCCGACGCCCGACAGCACGCCGGCGCGCACGGCCGAGTTCATCCGCAGCGAGCGCGCCAAGTGGGAACCCATCATCCGCGCCACCGGGCTGCGGATCGAATAGGAAAGGTGCCCGCCGCGCCCCGCCACGGTCGCGAAGCCGCCGAGGAGGCGGGGCCGCCGCGCGCGCTCGGCCGCACGCTCGGCATCTTCGCCGCCGTCGCGGCGGCGCCGGATGGGCTGCCGCTGGCGGAACTCAGCGCCGCGCTCGGCAGCCCGAAAAGCAGCCTGCTCGCGCTGCTGCGTCCCCTCGCCGAGGAAGGCTTCCTGCTGCATGGCGCGGGGCGCTACCGGCTGGGGCCGGGGGCCTTCCGCCTCGCCGCGGCGATGCTCGCGGCACGGCGGCTGCCCGAGCAGCTGCGCGCGGCGATGGAATGGCTGGCCGAGCGCAGCGGCGAGACGGTGATCCTCACCTCCATCGACCGCGCGGCCGGGCTGGTGGTCTATGCCGAATGCATCGACAGCCGCCAGCCGGTCCGCTACGTGGTGCCGGCCGGCTCGACGCGGCCGCTGCATTGCTCGGCGGCGGGCCGCCTGCTGCTCGCCTTCCAGGACGAGGCGTTCCGCGAGCACTACCTGGAAACGACGCCGCTGCGCCCGCTGACGCCGCTGACCGTGACCGACCGGGCGGCGCTGCGGGGCATCCTCGAACGGACGCGGCGGGACGGCATCAGCGTGACCGTGGGCGAGACCGTGCGCGGGGCGGCCGGCTGCGCCGCGCCGGTCTTCGACGCCGATGGCGGGGTCTCGCGCGCGCTGCTGCTCGGCGCCCCGGCCGACCGCTTCGGGCATGAGATGCCGCGGCTGGCCGCGCTGCTGCGCGAGGCGGCGGCGCGCGCCTCGGAACGCGGCGCCGGCCCGCCCGCCGCCCTCATGCCTTGCCGGCGCAGGCCGGCCAACCAGGTCAAGGGAGCAAGAGCGTCATGACCCATCGCCGCAGCCTGCTGCTCGCCGCCGCGGGCTGCCTCGCCGCGCCCGGCCTGCGCACCCAGGGCGCCGAATGGCCCTCGCGCACCGTGCGCGTCATCGTCGGCTTCCCGCCGGGCGGATCGGTGGACGTGCTGACGCGCATCCTCGCCGAACGCATGCAGGCGCGCACCGGGCAGGCCTGGGTGGTGGAGAACCGGCCCGGCGCGGGCGGCAACATCAGCGCCGAGGCGCTCGCGCGATCGGCGCCGGACGGGCACACCATCGCGATGCTGCCGATCAGCATCTACGCCATCAACCGCTTCCTCTATGCCCGGCTGCCCTTCGACCCGGACCGCGACCTGATCCCGGCGAGCCTGGTGTGGGATTTCCCCAACGTCGCCGTGGTGCCGGCGCAGCATGTGCCGGCGCGGACGCTTGCCGAGTTCGTCGCCTGGGCGAAGGCGCGGCCCGGCGGCATTTCCTATGGCTCCTCGGGCGTCGGCACGACGATCCACCTGTCCGGGGCGCTATTCGCCGCGCGCAACGGGATCGCGGCCACCCATGTGCCCTTCCGCGGTGCCGCGCAGACCATCCCGGCGATGCTCGCGGGCGACATCCACTTCGCCATCGACGGGCTCGCCTCCTACATGCCGCTGATCCAGGAGGGCAAGGTGCGCGCGCTCGCCATCACCTCCGACCGACGCTGGCCCACCCTGCCCGATGTGCCGACCATGGCCGAGGCCGGCGTGCCGGATTTCGTCATCATGCCCTGGAGCACCTGGAGCTTCCCCGCCGGCACGCCGCCGCGCATCGTCGCGCGCCTGGCCGAGCTGGTGCGCGAGCTGACGGCAGGCCCCGAGATGGAACGCCGCGCGATCGAGGTGGGGGCGCACTGGCGCGCCACCACGCCGGAGGAAACGCGCGCCTTCATCCAGAGCGAATTGCCGCGCTGGCAGGAGATGGTCCGCATCTCGGGCGCAAGGGTCGAATGAGGAACACAGGCATGGAAACTTCCGCCACATCACGACGCTACGGCTTCGACGACGCGGAGCTGCTGGCGCAGCCGACGGTGTTCCGTCCGGGGCTGTTCGCCGGGCAGACGGTGCTGGTCTCGGGCGCCGGCAGCGGGCTCGGCAAGGCGGTGGCGGCGCTGTTCGCGCGGCTCGGCGCGCGGCTGGCGATCTGCGGGCGCGATCCGGCGCGGCTGGAGGCCGCCGCGGCGCTGCTGCGCGGCCTCGGCGCCGAGGTGATCGCGGTGCCGATGAGCATCCGCGACCCCGACCAGGTGCAGGTGCTGATCGAGCGCGTCTGGGCCGAGGCGGGCGGGCTCGACCTGCTGGTGAACAATGCCGGCGGGCAGTTCCCGCAGGCCGCGCTCGACTACACGCCCAAGGGCTGGAACGCGGTCATCGACACCAACCTCAACGGCACCTGGTACATGATGCAGGCGGCCGCGCGCGCCTGGGTGGCGGCCAAGCGGCCCGGCGCCATCGTCAACATCGTCGCCGACATCTGGCGCGGCATGCCCGGCATCGCCCATACCTGCGCCGCGCGCGCGGGCGTGGTCTATGTCTCGAAAAGCGTCGCGGTGGAATGGGCGCCGCACCGCATCCGGGTGAACTGCGTCGCGCCCGGCTGCGTCGAGACAACGGCCTTCAGCCTCTATCCGCCGGAAGGCAGCGCGACCTTCTACGAATCCAACCCGATGCTGCGCGCCGGCGACGCGCAGGACATCGCCGAGGCGTGCTGCTACCTCGCCGCGCCATCGGGCAAGTTCGTCACCGGCGAGGTGGTCACGGTGGATGGCGGGCAGCAGCTCTGGGGCGACCCCTGGCCGATCGGCCGGCCCGACTATTTCAGGATCCCGCATGGCGCCGCCCCGGCGCCGAAGGAGTGAGAGCGTGGACGACAAGGACCCGATACTGTTCGATGTGGATGCGGCGAGCGGGGTGGCGACGCTCACCCTCAATCGCCCCGAACGCTTCAACGCCTTCAACCGGCCGATGCTGCTGCGCTGGCGCGAATGCCTCGACCGCGTCGAGCGCGACGGCGCCATCCGCGCCCTGGTGGTGACCGGGGCGGGCCGCGCCTTCTGCGCCGGCGGCGAGATGGACGAGCTGGAATCCTTCCTCGATGCCTCCTCGGAGGAACGCAAGGGCTTCCTGTGGGACAGCGTGCACCCGATCGCGCTGACGCTCGAGCGCATCGACCGCCCGGTGATCGCCGCGCTCAACGGCACGGCGCGCGGCGCCGGGCTCGACATGGCGCTGATGTGCGACATCAGGATCGCCGATCGCGGCGTGCTGCTGGCCGAAAGCTACATCGCCATGGGGCTGATGCCGGGCGATGGCGGCAGCTGGTTCCTGCCGCGCCTGGTCGGCGTGCCGAAGGCGCTGGAACTGCTGTGGACCGGCGATGCCATCACCGGGGAGGAGGCGGAGCGCATCGGCCTGGTCAACCGCGCCGTGGCCGACGGGCAGGCGCTGGCCGAGGCGCGCGAACTCGCCGCGCGCATCGCCCGCCAGCCCGCCGCCGCCATCCGCTTCACCAAGCGCGCGGTGCAGCAGGGGATGCGGATGGATCTGCGCGCGCATCTCGACATGGTGTCCTCGCACATGGCGGTGCTCGAGGACATGCCCGACTTCGCCGATCGCGTGCGCGCCTTCAAGGCGCGCCGGCAGGCGCCGCGAGGCGGGTGACGCCGGCCTCGGCGAGGGCGGCGATCTCCTCCTCCGTGTAGCCGAGCTCGGCGAGCAGCTCCGCGCTGTGCTCGCCGAGGCGCGGCGCGTGACGGCGGATCGCGGGCGGGCTCGCGCTCCAGTTGGCGGCGGGCGGGCGCATGGCGCGCACGCGCCCCTCGCTCGGGTGGTCGGTCCAGCGGAACATGCCGACCTGCCTGAGGTGCGGGTCCTCGAGCAGCGTCTCGAGCGTGTTGAGCGGCGTCGCCGGGATGTCGGCGCGCTCGAAGGCGGCCAGCCACTCGGCGGTGCTGCGGTGGCGCAGCTCATCCTCGAGCATGGCGTGGATCTCGCGCGCATGGATGGTGCGGCTGGTCAGGCTGGCGAAGCGCGGGTCGCGCTCCATCACCTCGGGCCGGCCGACCAGCTCGAAGAAGCTGCGCCAGTGGCGGTCGGTATAGACCATGGCGCAGACAAAGCCGTCGGTCGTCGCGTAGGGGTGGCGCTCGGGCGCGAGGGAACGCGGATAGCCCGGCGGGCCCGCCGGCGGGTCGTAGGCGAGGCCGCCCATGTGGTCGCCGAGCACGAGCTGGGTGACGGTCTCGAACATCGGCACCTCGATCGCCTGGCCTTCGCCGGTGCGGCCGCGATGCACGAGGGCGCCGAGCGCGGCATTGGCGACGGTGGCGCCGACATGGCGGTCCATGATGGCGAGCGGGATGTAGCGCGGCACGCCATCCCCCGCCTGCGCGATCAGCGAGGGGACCGAGGCGATGCCCTGGATCAGGTCGTCGAAGGCCGGGCGCGCGGCATAGGGGCCGTCCTGGCCGAAGCCGACGGCGGCGACGTAGATGAGGCGCGGATTGGCCGCGCGCACCGCCTCGGCGCCGAGGCCGAGCCGCGCCATCGCCGCGGGGCGGATGTTGGTGATCAGCACGTCGGCGCGCCCGGCGAGACGCAGCAGCGCGGCCCGGCCTTCCGCGCGCTTGAGGTCGAGCACGAGGCTGCGCTTGTTGCGGTTGGCGTTGAGGAAGAGCGGCCCCATGCCGGGATTCCGCATCGGCCCGATGCCGCGCACGGAATCGCCCTCGGGCGGCTCGACCTTGATCACGTCGGCGCCCATGTCGCCGAGGATCTGCGCGGCGACAGGCCCCATCAGGACCGAGGAGAGATCGAGCACGCGAATACCGTCGAGCGCCGCAACGGCCATGGAGTCTTCCTTCCCCTGATGCAGGCCGGCGGCGACGCTGGACGCGCGCGCGCCGGCTTCCGTAGTGTGCAGGCGCGGCGCGCGACGCGCCAGCCAATGCGGAGAGGAAACCTGCCATGCACCCGTCGCGACGCGCGATCCTGCTGTCCATGCCCGGCCTTGCCGCGGCGCGCGCCGGCCTCGCGCAGACGGCCGCCGCCTATCCCGCGCGCGCGGTGCGCGTGGTCATTCCCTCGGCGCCCGGGGGGCTGACCGACGGCTTCGTGCGGCTGGTCGGCGACGCGATGCAGCAGGCCTGGGGGCAGCCCTTCGTGATGGACCACAGGCCGGGCGCGGGCGGCATCGTCGGCACCGAGCATGTGGCGCGCGCGGCGCCGGACGGACACACGCTGCTGATGGGCAATATCGGCCCGCTGGGCATCAATCCCGGCCTCTATCCGCGCCTGCCCTACGACGCCGCGCGCGACCTCGCGCCGGTCTCGCTGGTCGCCGTCTATCCGAACGTGCTGGTGGTCAACCCCGCGGTGCCGGCGCGCAACGTCGCCGAGCTGGTGGTGCTGGCCAAGGCGCGGCCCGGCGCGCTGCGCTTCGCCTCGGCGGGGATCGGGCAGTCGCAGCATCTCTCGGGCGAGATGTTCAACGTGACCGCCGGGGTGCAGATGACGCATGTGCCCTATCGCGGCACCGGTCCGGCGCTGTCGGACGTGATAGGCGGCCATGTCGAGATGATGTTCAGCAACCTGCCGCCGGCGGTGGAGGCGATCCGCGCCGGGCGGCTGCGCGCCCTCGGCGTCACCGGCACCGCGCGCAGCGCGGTGCTGCCCGAGGTGCCGACCATCGCCGAGGCCGGCGTGCCCGGCTATGAGGTGTTCTCCTGGATCGCGCTGGTCGGCCCCGCCGGCATGCCCGGCGAGATCGTCGCCAGGCTGCACGCCGAGACCGCGCGGGTGGCGCGGACCGAGGAGGCGGGCCGCTACTACCTCTCCCTCGGCGCCGAGCCGCGCACGGAGCTGAGCCCGGAGCAGGCCGGCGCCTACATGCAGCGCGAGCGCGAGCGCTGGGCGGAGCTGATCCGCCGCGCCGACATCCGCCCGGAATAGCCGCCGCCGCGCCCCTTGCCGCGTGCCGGGGCGCATGCGATCCTGATTGCTCCAATAATTGACCGCGGTGCCCATGGCGGCGCCGCGGCGTGATGGGTGGACGTCGATGCGGCTGACCGAAGTCAAAACGCAGCGCGCCTTCGAGGCGATATCGAGCCAGATCACCGAACGGATCCGCCGCGGTGAACTGCGCGCGGGCGACCGCCTGCCCAATGAGCGCGAACTCGCCGACGCCTTCGCGGTCAGCCGCCATGCGGTGCGCGAGGCGCTGCGCTCGATGGAATCGGTCGGGCTGCTGCATCTCCGCAAGGGGGCGACCGGGGGCGCCTTCGTCTCGGGCGGGCGGCCCGAGGCGGTGGCCGAGGCGATGCGCGGCATGTTCTATGTCGGCGGCATCTCGCTGGCGGAACTGACCGAGGCGCGGCTCGAGATCGAGACGGCAGTGCTGCGGCTCGTCTGCGGCAGACTCGACGAGGCCGGGCTCGCGCTGCTCGAGGACAACGTCGCCGCCGCCGAGCGCGCCACCGAGGCGGGCGACAACGCCGCCAAGGTGACGCTGAACATCCGCTTCCACGAATTGCTCGCCACCCTGACCGGCAACACGGTGCTGGTGGTGATGATGAAGGCGCTGCTCGACATCCTGCGCGAATTCGCCCAGCGCGCCGGGCCGGTGACGCAGATGGACGTCATCGCCTCCCGCCGGCGGCTGCTGCGCCACCTGCGCGCCGGGCGGCAGGACAGCGCCGTGGCCGAGCTGGTCCGCTGCCTGCGCGCGGTGCACCGTCACTACCTCGGCGCGCTGAAGGGGCGCGGGGCCGCCGCGCCGGGGATGCCGGGGCGATGAGCACGCCCGCCGCCGCGTCCGGCCCGCTGGCGGGGATGCGGATCCTCGACCTCAGCACGCTGATCGTCGGGCCCTATGCGACGCAGATCCTCGGCGACTACGGCGCCGACATCATCAAGGTCGAGGCGCCGGACGGCGACATCATGCGAAACTCCGGGCCGGGGCGCGGGGCGGGGATGGGGCATATGTTCCTCCATGCCAACCGTAACAAGCGCTCGGTGGTGCTCGACCTCAAGCGGGAGGAAGGGCGGCAGGCGGTGCTCGCGCTCGCGCGCGGGGCGGATGCGCTGATCTACAACCTTCGGCCGGCGGCGATGGACAGGCTCGGGCTCGGGCACGACGCGGTGGCCGCGGTCAATCCCGGCATCGTCTATGCGGGCGCCTTCGGCTTCAGCCAGCGCGGCCCCTATGCCGACCGGCCGGCCTATGACGACCTGATCCAGGGCATGGCGGGCATCGCCTCGCTGTCGGCGATCGCGGCGGGGGAACCGCGCTACGCGCCGCTGGTGCTGGCCGACCGGGTGGTGGCGCTGCAACTGGCCAATGCGGTGCTCGGCGCGCTGCTGCACCGGGCGCGGACCGGGCGCGGCCAGCGGGTGGACGTGCCGATGTTCGAGGGGCTGCTCGAACTCGTGCTGGGGGAGCATCTCGCCGGCCTTGCCTTCCGCCCGGCGGAGGGGCCCTTCGGCCATGCCCGCAGCCTGTCGCGGGAGCGGCGGCCCTTCCGCACCGCCGACGGCCATGTCTGCCTGCTGCTCTACAACGACGCGCAGTGGCGCCGCTTCCTCGGCTGCATCGGCCGGTCCGAGCTGATGGAGGATGCGCGCTTCGCCACCTATGCCGAGCGGATGCGGCATGTGGACGTGGTCTATGGCTTTCTTGCCGAGACGCTGGCCGCGCGCTCGACCGAGGAATGGCTGGCGCTGCTGGCCGAGGCCGACGTGCCGGTGGCGCGCATGGCCGCCATCCCCGACCTGCTCGAGGACGAGCACCTGCGCGCGATCGGCTATTTCCGTGAGATGGAGCATCCGAGCGAGGGCGCCATCCTCGGCCTCGCGGTGCCGTCGGAATGGTCGGATTCGCCGCCCTCCATCCGCCGCCACGCGCCGCTTCTCGGCGAACATACCGAGGAAGTGCTGCGCGAGGCCGGGCTCGATGTCGAGGCGATCGCCCGGCTTTGCAAACCCACCGAGAAGATCTGAGGGACATGGACCGCGACACGCTCGCCGAACGCATCGTCAGGGCGCCCTTCCACCGCTGGCTCGGCCTTGAGGTCGCGTCGGCGGACGCGACCGGCGTCGAGCTCATCATGCCCTGGCGCGAGGAGATCATCAGCCGCGCCGACCCGCCCATCATGCATGGCGGGGTGGTGGCGGCGCTGATCGACACCGCCGGGCTCTATGCCGTGCTGGCGGCGGGCGGCAGCGCCATCGGCACCGCCTACATGCATGTGGACTACCATCGCCCGGTGGTCAGCGGCACGGTGCGGGTGCGCGCCCGCGCGCTCAAGCTCGGGCGCCGCATCTCGGTGGCCGAGGCGATGGTCTATGGCGAGGGGCCGGAGCCGCTGGCCAGCGGCCGCGGCGGCTATTTCCCGCCATGAACGACGGACGGAAGGACGCATGACGACGATGATGGGACTTGCCGGCACGCTGGCGGGCATCCGGGTGCTCGATCTCAGCCAGGGCATCGCGGGGCCGCATGGCGCCTGCCTGCTCGGCGACCTCGGCGCCGATGTGGTGAAGGTCGAGCCGCCCGAGGGCGACTGGGGCCGGCGCCTCGGCGCCGCGCCGGGGGAGGTCGGGCCCACCTTCCACAGCTTCAACCGCGGCAAGCGCAGCATCGTGCTCGACCTGCGGCAGGAGAGCGCGCGCGAGACGGCGCGTGCGCTCGCCGCGCGCGCCGATGTGGTGATCGAGAGCAACCGCCCCGGCGTGGCGCGGCGGCTCGGCCTCGACCATGCCACGCTGTCGGCCGGGCGGCCGGAGCTGATCTACGTGGCGGTCAGCGGCTTCGGCCAGGACGGCCCCTATGCCGAGCGGCCGGCGACCGATTCCATCGTGCAGGCCTTCACCGGCCTGCCGCACGGCGCCAGCACCACCGGCGAGCCGCTGCGGATCCGCTTCGGCATCGTCGATGTCGGCGCCGGCATCTATGCCAGCCAGGCGGTGCTGGCGGCGCTGCTGCTGCGCGCCCGCACCGGGCGGGGCGGGCTGCTCGACATCAACCTCACCCATGTCTCCGCCGCGCTGCAGGCCTACAAGCTGGCCGAGGCGGCGGGCCCCGCGGGCAGCGAGCCGCGCGAGCTGGTCGCGGGCATCGGCACCTATGCCACCGCCGATGGCCACCTGGTGGTGGCCGGCGTGCAGGAGCGGCATTTCGGCATCCTGCTCGACGTCGTCGGCCGCGCCGACCTGCGGAGCGATCCGCGCTTCGCCGAGCCCGGAGCGCGGCTGGCCAATCAGGCGGCGCTGCGCGGCCTGATCGCCGAGGCGATCCGCCTGCGGCCCACCGCGCATTGGGTGGCGGCGATGGGCGCGGCGGGGCTGCCCTGCCAGGAATTGCTGACCTATGGCCGCTTCCGGCAGGACCCGCATGTGCGTGCGGTGAACCTCGTGGAAGATGTTGCCTATGCGGGGCAATGGCCCCTGCCATCCGTGCGTTGCCCCGGCCTTCCGCAAACGGAGTTCGCGGCCCGCCGCGCCCCCGCGCTCGGCGAGCATACGCGCGAGATCCTGGCCGAGGCGGGGCTCGGCCACATGTCCGACTGCGAAACCCAGCGCCAAGAGGCCATGCGATGACTGCGAAACTCAAGGAACAGCTCGGCTACGACGCGCCGATCTTCGCCTTCAACCATTGCCGCGACGTGGTCGTGGAATGTACCCGGGCCGGCGGCTTCGGGGTGCTGGGCAGCAGCCTCTTCTCGCCCGAGGAGCTCGACCAGGAGCTGAACTGGATCGACCGCCATGTCGGCGACCGCAGCTATGGCGTCGATATCCTGATGACCTCCAACTACGACGAATCGACGCAGAAGGTGGCCGGGCCGCTGGCCGATTCGCTGCCCGAGGCGCAGCTGCGCTTCGTCGATGAGGTCCTGGCGCGCGAGGGCGTGGCCCCGCTGCCCAAGGAGGTCGAGCGCGAGCGCCGCGCCACCATGGCCGCCCGCGAGCGCTACATCACCCGCGACGGCGTGCGCGCCCTGGTCGATGTGGTCTGGCGCCATCCCAAGGTGAAGCTGCTGGTCAGCGCGCTCGGCGTGCCGCCGGCGGACATCATCGCCAAGGCGCATGAGCGCGGCATGCTGGTGGGCGGCGTCTGCGGCGCGCCCGAGCACGCCGAGCGGCAATGCGCGGCGGGCGTGGACGTGCTGGTCGCGCAGGGCAGCGAGGCGGGCGGGCATACCGGCACGATCTCGACCATGGTGCTGGTGCCGCAGGTGGTGGATGTGGCGAAGGGCCGCGCCGCGGTGCTCGCCGCCGGCGGCATCGCCCGCGGCAGCCAGATGGCGGCGTCGATGGCGCTCGGCGCGGATGGCGTGTGGTGCGGCTCGGTCTGGCTGGTGACGCGCGAGAGCGACCTGCTGCCCAACCACAAGGCGGTGCTGCTGAAGTGCCGCAGCCAGGACACCCTCCAGAGCCGCAGCATGACCGGCAAGCCGGTGCGGATGAACCGCAGCCGCTACACCGATGCGTGGTCGGCCGCGGGCGCCCCGGCGACGCTGGCGCCGCCGATGCAGAAAGTGCTCTACGAATACGCCCGCAGCCGCATCGACCGCGCCCAGCGCGACGACCTCTATTCCTATCCGGTCGGTCAGGTGATCGGCATGGTGCGGGAGGAGACCACGGTGCGCGAGGTGATGCTGCGGATGCAGACCGAGTATCTCGAGACGCTTGAGCGCATGGGACGGCAGACGGAATCAGCCTGACGCCGGCCGGCCGGCGCATGGCGCGCCGGCCGCCGGACATCGGGACAAACGGGAGGACGGAAGATGGCCATCAACAGGCGCGCCCTGATCGCGGGCGCTGGCGCGGCGATCGCCCCGGCATGGGCGCCGGCGGCCCTTGCCCAGGCCTATCCGGCGCGTCCGGTGCGCCTGATCGCGCCGATCCTGCCCGGCGGGGTGACCGACATCCTCGCGCGGCTGTTCGCGCTGCGGCTGACCGAGCGCATGGGCCAGCCGGTGGTGGTCGAGAACAAGCCCGGCGCCGGGCTCATCATCGGCATGGAGCATGTCGCGCGCTCGGCGCCGGATGGCTACACCATCATCATCGCCAGCCAGGGCGCGATGGCGGTGAATGCCTCGCTCTTCGCCCGCCTGCCCTACGACACGCTGCGCGACTTCGCGCCGATCACCCAGGTGGTCGAGTTCCCGGTGATGCTGGTGGTCAGGCCGGATTTCCCGGCCGCCGACATCAACGCCTTCCTGGCCATGGCGCGGGCGCAGCCCGGCGCGCTGACCTTCGGGTCGGCCGGCATCGGCACCATCTCCCATCTCGGGATGGAGCTGCTGAAGGCGCGGGGGAATGTCGACCTGACCCATGTGGCCTTCAACGGCGAGGCGCCGCCGCTGCAGGAGGTGATCGCCGGGCGCGTCTCGGCCCTGCTCGCCACCTTCGCGGTCGGCATGCCGGCGGTGCGCGGCGGGCAGGTGCGCGCGATCGGCATCGCCTCGCGCCGGCGCTCGGCGCTGGCGCCGGACATCCCGACCCTGGCCGAGACGGGCCTCGCGGATTTCTCCGTCACCGGCTGGTTCGGCATGCTGGCGCCCGCGGGCACGCCGCCTGCGGTGGTGCAGCGCCTGCACCGCGAATTCCTCGCCGTCCTGGAGGAGCAGCAGAGCCGCGAGCGGCTGCTCGCCCTCGGCGTCGAGCCGCAGGGGTCGGAATCGCCCGCCGCCTTCGGCAGATTCATCGCCGAGGAGACCGCCCGCTGGCGGGAGGTGGTGACGCGCGCCGGCATCCGTGCCGGCTGAGACCCGCCCCCGCCCCGCCACAGGAGGAAACAACGAGATGAACGCAGCCGAAGCCACCCCAACCCTGGTGCGGACCGAGCGGCGCGGCGGGGTGATGGTCATCACCCTCGACGACCCGCCGACGCGCAATTCCCTGACCAACCCGCTGCGCGCGCAGCTCGGCGCGGCGGTGGCCGAGGCCGAGGCCGACCGCTCGGTGCGCGCGGTGCTGGTCAATGCCAGGGGCCCGACCTTCTGCGCCGGGGGCAACCTCGAATCCATCCGCGACGACAGCGCGCCATGGAACGTGCACCAGCGCTTCCGCCGCTTCACCCAATGGCTGTTCCCGCTGATCTGGCTCGACCGCCCGGTGGTGATGGCGGTGCAGGGCCAGGCGGTGGGCGGCGGGCTCGGCCTCGCGCTCACCGGGGACCTGCTGGTGGCCGGCGAGAGCGCGGTGTTCATGGCCGGCTTCTTCCGCCTCGGCGTCATCCCCGACATCGGCGTGATGTATCACCTGCCGCGGCTGATCGGCATGGCGCGCGCCAAGCGCTTCCTGTTCGAGAACGCCACCATGACGGCGCGCGAGGCGCATGAGATCGGCCTCGTCGCCCATGTCGTGCCCGACGCGCAATTGCAGGAGGAGGCCTTCGCCCGCGCCGAGCGCCTAGCCGCCGGGCCGACCGCGGCGATGGGCCTGGGCAAGCAGTTCATGGCCCGCAGCTTCGAGACCAGCCTGCTCGACATGTTCGGCTATGAGGGGCTCGGCCAGATCCTCGCCATGACGCATCCCGAGTTCCGCGAGGGCATCGGCGCGATGATCGACAAGCGCAAGCCAGATTTCCCCGGTGCGGCGCAGGGGGGCTGAGCCGGCATGGACGACACCGAGGTGGGCTACGTGCCCGGCCCCCGCGCGCTGTTCGGCCAGGCCGAGCTGCGCCGCATGATGCACCCGCGCTCGGTCGCCGTGGTCGGCGCCTCGGAGACCCCGGGGTCGTTCGGGCGGCGCACCATCGAGAATCTCGACATCGGCTTCCCCGGCCGCATCCTGCCGGTCAACCCGCGCTACCGAGAGATGTTCGGCCGGCCCTGCTACGCCTCGCTCGAGGACCTGCCCGAGCCGCCGGACTGCGTCATCCTCACCGTCCCGCGCGAGCATGTCGAGCCGCTGGTCGAGCGCGCCGCGGCGATCGGCGCCGGCGGCGTGATGCTCTACAGCTCGGGCTATGCCGAGGTCGGGCGGCCGGAGCGCGTCGCCGCGCAGCGCCGCCTGGCCGAGATCGCCGCGCGCACCGGCCTGCGGATCCTCGGTCCCAATTGCGCCGGCATCGCCAACCTGACGCTGCCGGCCGGCCTGACCTTCATGCCGAAATTCTTCGAGATGCGGCGGGTCTGCGGCCCGGTCGGGCTGGTCTCGCAGAGCGGCGCGCTCGGCTATGTCGTGCTGCAGGCGATGGAGCGCGGCATCGGCTTCTCGCACTACCTCACCGCCGGCAATTCCTGCGATGTCGATGTCTGCGACCTGGTGAACTACCTGGTCGAGGAGGAGCAGACGCGGGTCATCGCCTGCATGCTCGAAGGCGTGCGCGACGGGGCGCGGCTGCTCGGCGCGGCGCAGGCGGCGCTGCGGGCGGGCAAGCCGCTGGTGGTCTACAAGCTCGGCGGCAGCGAGATCAGCCGGCAGACCGCGATGTCGCACACCGGCACGCTGGTCGGCGCCGACGAGGCCTATCGCGCCGCGCTGCGCCGCGCCGGGGCGGTGATCGTGGACCATTGGGAGGAGGTGCTGGAGACCGCCACCCTGTTCGCCCGCGCTGGCGCCCCGCGCTGCCCGGGCGTGGGCGTCATGGCGCCTTCGGGCGGGGCGGCGGTGATGGCGGCCGACGAGGCCGAGCGCGTCGGCCTGTCGCTGCCGCCGCCGCAGCCGCAGACCTCGGCGAAGCTCGAGGCGGTGATCCCGGAATTCGGATCGAGCGCCAACCCGAGCGACATCACCGCCGAATCGGTCAAGGACGTGACGATGTACGGCACCTGCATCCGCGCCTTCGCCGAGGATCCCGGCTATGGCGCGGTGGTGGTGCCGATGATGTCGGTGCACCTGCCCGGCGCGGTGGAGCGCGCGCACTACATGGCGAAGCTGGCGCCGGAACTGCCGGTGCCGCTGTGCGTGGTGTGGCTGAACGAGTGGCTGCAGGGGCCGGGCAGCGAGATCTACGATGGCTGCGAGAACCTGCCGACCTTCCGGACCATGGCCCGCTGCATCACGGCGCTGGCGCGCTGGAATGCCTATCATGCCGGGCGGGCGGAATTGCTGCGCGAGGACGCGCCGGCCGCCGCCCCGCCCGGCGCCGCGGCGGCGGCCCGCGCCGTGCTGGCCGCCGCCCCGCCGGGGCGGACCCTGGGCGAGCGCCTGTCGAAGGAGGTGCTCGCGGCCTACGGCATCCCGGTGACGCGCGAGGTGCTGGCGCGCGATGTCGAGGCGGCGGTCGCCGCGGCGCGCGGGATCGGCTTCCCGGTCGCGCTCAAGGCCGATTCGCCCGACATCCCGCACAAGACCGAGGCCGGCGTGATCCGCCTGGGCATCGCCGACGAGGCCGCGCTGAGGGCCGCCCATGCGGCGATCCTGGCGGCGGCGGCGCGCGTGCCCGGGGCGCGGGTCGATGGCGTGCTGGTGCAGCAGATGGCGCGGCCGGGGGCGGAGATGATGGTCGGCGCGCGGCTCGACGCGCAGTTCGGCCCGCTGATCACCTGCGGCTTCGGCGGCGTGGCGGTGGAGGTGACGCGCGACGTCGCCACCGCCCTCGCCCCGGTCGGCGCGCGCGAGGCGGGGGCGATGATCGCCTCGCTGCGCGGCCACCGGCTGCTGACCGGCTACCGCAACCTGCCCGCCGCCGATACCGGGGCGCTGGCGGAGATCGTCGGGCGGCTGTCGCGGCTCGCTTGCGACCTCGCGGACGAGATCGAGGAGATCGACGTGAACCCTGTCATCCTCGGCCCCGGCGGGGCGCTGGCGGTGGACGCGCTGGTGGTGCGCCGCGCCGCGGCGGGCGCGCCATGATCGGCGCCGCGCTGCCCGACGAGGCCACCGCGCAGGGCTGGCGCGAGGCCGGCTGGTGGGCCGGGGTCACCATCCTCGACGCGCTGGCCGAGGCGGTGCGCCGGACGCCGGGCAAGACCGCCGTGGTCGCCCCCGGCGGGGTAAGCATGACCTATGCCGAGCTCGACGCCGAGGCGGGGCGCCTCGCGGCGGGGCTGGCGGCGCTGGGGGTGGGGCCGGGCGACGTGGTGGCGCTGCAGCTGCCCAATTGCGCCGAGTTCGTCTGCCTGCACCTCGCCATCAGCCGGCTGGGCGCGGTGACCAACCCGCTGCTGCCGAACTACCGGGCGAAGGAGCTGGGCTACATCCTGCGCCATGGCGGGGCGAAGGTGGCGGTGATCCCGGCACGGCACCGCGGCTTCGACTATCCGCCGATGTATGCCGCGCTGGCGGCCGGGCTGCCGGGGCTGCGCGCGGTCGTGGTGATGGGCAGTGAGGCGCCGGGCATGGTCGGCTTCGCCGATCTGCGCGCCGGGGCGGCGGCCCCGCCGCCGGCGCGGGTGGACAGCGGCGAGATCACCGCGCTGATCTTCACCTCGGGCACCGAATCCACGCCCAAGGGCGTGATGCACAGCCACGACACGACGATGTACGCCACCCGCACCATGGCGCGGCTGATCGGCCTCGGCGCCGATGACGTGGTCTGGATGCCCTCGCCGATCGCGCATGGCAACGGCTTCCTGTGGGGCATGCGCCAGGCGCTGACCATCGGCGGCACGCTGGCGCTGCAGGACGCCTGGGACCCGGAGGAGGCGCTGCGCCTGATCGAGACGCATCGCTGCACCTTCACCCTCTGCGCCACGCCCTTCGCGGCGATGCTGGTCGAGCAGCCCTCGGCGGCCAGCCGCGACCTTGCCTGCTTCCGCATCTTCGCCACCGCCGGGGCGCCGATCCCGCGCCACCTCGGGCCGCTGGCGCGCGAGCGCATCGGCTGCACGCTGATCGGCATGTGGGGCATGACCGAATGCTTCGTCGGCACCGCCTCCCCCCCCGATGACCCGGATGAGCGGCTGTGGGGAACCGATGGGCGGGCGATGCCGGGCACCGAGGTCGCCATCTTCGACGAGGACCGCCAGCGCATCCTGCCGCCGGGCGAGGTGGGGGAACTGGCGACCCGCGGCCCGCATGTCGCGCTCGGCTACCTCAACGACCCGGAGCGGACGCTGCAGACCTTCACCCCCGGGGGCTGGCTGTTCACCGGCGACCTCGCGACCCTCGACGCGGCGGGCTACATCCGCATCGCCGGGCGGCGCAAGGACATCATCAACCGCGGCGGGCTGAAGGTCAGCGCCAGCGAGGTGGAGGAGATGCTGCTGCTGCACCCTGCCGTGCGCGAGGTGGCGGTGGTCGGCGTGCCCGATGACCGGCTCGGCGAGAAGGGCTGCGCCTTCGTGGTGCCGCGCGGCGATGCCGCGCCCGACCTCGCGGAGCTGGTGCGCCACCTGGAGGCGCGCGGTGTGGCAAAATACAAACTGCCCGAGCATATGAGGCTGGTGCCGGGACTGCCTATGACGCCGAGCGGCAAGGTGCAGAAATTCATGCTGCGCGAGAGTTTCACGCGCGAGCATGGGCAGGCGGGCGGATCGGCGTGATCCCCGCCGGGCGTCGCGCCGCGGGCGCGAGGCTGATGCGCGGGACCGGCGCGGAGTCACCGCAACCGGAGGAACGGACAGGGACAATCAATGACCATTGACAGGCGCAGCCTTCTCAAGACCGCGGCGGCGGCCAGCACCGCGGGCGCGCTGCCGTGGCGCAGCGCGAAGGCGCAGGCGGCCAATACCGTCAAGCTCGGCCTCATCATCGACATGTCGGGCACTTATCGCGACATCACCGGGTCGACCTCGGTTGCCGCCACGCGGCTCGCCATCCAGGAATTCGCCGGCCGCGGGATCAATGTCGAGCTGGTCTTCGGCGACCATCAGAACAAGCCCGATGTCGGCGTGGCCATGGCGCGGCAGTGGCTGGACCGCGACGGCGTGGACGCGCTGATCGATGTCGGCACCTCCTCGGTGGCGCTGGCGGTCAACGAGGTCTGCCGCGAGAAGAACAAGGTCCATCTCAACAGCTCGGCGGCGACCACCGACCTCACCGGGCCGCGCTGCTCGCCCAACACCGTGCACTGGACCTACGACACCTGGATGCTCGCCAATTCCACCGGCGGGACCATGGTGCGCGCGGGCGGCGACAGCTGGTTCTTCATCACCGCCGACTACGCCTTCGGCCATACGCTGGAACAGCAGACCGGCGGCTTCGTGCGCGCCGCGGGTGGGCGCGTCCTCGGTTCGGTCCGCACGCCCTTCCCCGGCACCACGGATTTCTCCTCCTTCCTGGTGCAGGCGCAGGCCTCGCGCGCCAAGGTGATCGGGCTGGCGAACGCCGGCGCGGACACGATCAACTGCATCAAGCAGGCGGCCGAGTTCGGCATCACCCGGCGCGGCACCAAGCTCGCCTCGCTGCTGATGTTCATCTCCGATGTCCATGCGCTCAGCCTACAGGTGGCCCAGGGCCTGGTGCTGACCGAGACCTACTACTGGGATCTCAACGACCGCACGCGCCGCTTCGCCGAGAAGGTGCGCGCGATCACCCCCACTAACCTCCCCGGCATGGGCCATACGGGCTGCTATTCCGCCGCGCTCCATTACCTCAAGGCGGCGTCCGACATGGGCGTGGCGGCGACCAAGGCGAGCGGCGCGGCGGCGGTGGCGCGGATGAAGGCGATGCCGACCGACGACGACTGCTTCGGCCCGGGCTCGATCCGCGCCGACGGGCGGAAGCTGCACCCGGCCTATCTGTTCGAGGTGAAGAAGCCCGAGGAAAGCCGCGGCCCCTGGGACTACTACAAGCTGCTGCAGACCACCGCGGCGGACCAGGCCTTCCGCCCGCTGGCCGAGGGCGGCTGCACGCTGGCCTAGCCCGCCGGCCGAGGAATCGCGGCGCGGCGGCCGGCTGCCCCCGGCCGCCGCGCCCGAAGCCCCCGGCGCGGCTGCACGCGCCGGAGGCATCCGCTGAGAACAAAACGGAAGGGAGTGACTGCCATGAATTACATCGCGCCCGGTTCAGGCGCCGGAGCACCGGCCCATGGCGGCGACTTCGACGCCATTGTCATCGGCGCCGGCTTCTCCGGCCTGTATCTGCTGCACCGCCTGCGCGACCAGCTCGGGCTGTCGGTGCGCGTGCTGGAAGCCGCCGACGGCGTCGGCGGCACCTGGCATTGGAACCGCTACCCCGGCGCGCGCTGCGATTCCGAGAGCCATTCCTACTGCTACTACTTCTCGAAGGAACTGCTCGAGGAATGGGAGTGGTCGGAACGCTACCCCACCCAGCCCGAGATCCTGCGCTACCTCAACCACGTCGCCGACCGCTTCGACCTGCGGCGCGACATCGCGCTCAACACCCGCGTCAGCGCGGCCCGCTTCGACGAGGCGGCGAACCTCTGGCATGTGACGACCGCCGAGGGCCGGACGCTCAGCGCGCCCTTCCTCATCACCGCGGTCGGCTGCCTGTCGGCCGCCAATGTGCCGAAGATCCCGGGCCTCGAGGATTTCGCCGGCCAATGGTACCACACCGGCGAATGGCCGCATGAAGGCGTGGACTTCACCGGCAAGCGCGTGGGCCAGATCGGCACCGGTTCGACCGGCATCCAGGCGGTGCCCGTGATCGCCGAGACCGCCGGGCATCTGTGGGTGTTCCAGCGCACCGCCAATTACAGCGTGCCCGCCCACAACGCCCCGTTGTCACCCGAGACCAAGCGCTGGATCCGCGAGCACCGCGAGGATATCCGGCAGGTGATGACCACCAACACCAACGGTCATCCCTTCCACATCGAGGACCGCTCCGCGCTTGAGGTGAGCGAGGAGGAGCGCCAGCGCCTGTATGAGCAGGCCTGGGCCAAGGGCGGGCTACAGTTCCGCGCCACCTTCCGCGACCTGCTGGCGGACAAGGCGGCGAACGACACCGCCTCGGAGTTCCTGCGCGCCAAGATCCGCTCGATCGTGAAGGACCCGAGGACGGCGGCCATCCTGTCGAACATCGACCATCCCTATGCGACCAAGCGCCCGCCGATCGACAGCGGCTATTTCGAGGCCTTCAACCGCGACAACGTCACCCTGGTCGATCTGCGCGCCGCGCCGATCGAACGCATCACGCCGCGCGGCATCAAGACGAAGGATGCGGAATATCCGCTCGACATCATCGTCTTCGCCACCGGCTTCGACGCGCTGACCGGGCCGCTGCTGCGGATCGACATCCGCGGCAGCGGCGGCCGGTCCCTGCGCGATGCGTGGGAAGCGGGGCCGGTCAACTATCTCGGCCTGCAGGTGCCGGGCTTCCCCAACATGTTCACCATGACCGGGCCGGGCAGCCCCTCGGTGCTGTGCAACATGCCGGTGGCGATCGAGCAGCACGCCAACTGGATCGCCGACTGCATCGCGGGAATGCGCGCGAAGGGGCTGAGGCGGATCGAGGCGCAGCCCGAAGCCGCGCAGGCCTGGGTGCGCGAGGTGAACGCCGCGGCCGAGGCGACGCTGCTCCCCGAGGCCGGCAGTTCCTGGTATCTCGGCGCCAACGTGCCGGGCAAGCCGCGCGTCTTCATGCCCTATGCGGGCGGCATGGCCCATTACCGCGCGATCTGCGACGAGGTCGCGCGCAAGGACTACGAGGGCTTCGCCCTCTCTGCCTGACGGCAGGCCGGGCGGCGGGCGGAACGCGCCCGCCGCCCGCGCCCCCGCTTCAGGTCGGCTCCATTCCGGCCTTGGCCATCAGTTCGCGGTTCGTTGCCAGTTCGCGGCGGATCCGCTCGACCAGCGGCGCCTCGCCGATCTCGGGCGGTGCCATGCCCTGGGTGGCCATGAAGGCCCGCACCGCCGGATCGGCGAAATGCTCCGCCAGGGCGCCGCGGATGCGCTCGATGATCGGCGCGGGGGTGCGCGGCGGGGCCTCCACCGAATACCAGGTGGTCGAGATGAAGCCGGGAAAGCCCTTCTCGATGAAGGTCGGCACATTGGGCAATTGCTCGGTCCGCGCGGCTGTGGGCACCGCCAGGGGGCGCAGCCGCCCGGCCTCGATATGCCCCTTGCAGGCACCGAGCAGGGCGAACATGCAGTCGGTGCGCCCGGCGATGGTGTCGGTCATCGCCGGCGGCGAACCTGCATAGGGGACGTGCAGCATCTCGATGCCGGCGCGATTGCAGAGGTCGAGCATCGCCATGTGCGCGGTGGTGCCGACGCCCCAGGTGGCATAGGAGATCGACTGGGGCCGCGCGCGCGCCGCCGCCAGCAATTCCTCAAGGCTGTTCCAGCGCGGATTGGCGACCAGCAGATAGAGGCTGTCGCAGACCTGGGTGATGTGCGTGAAGTCGGTGATCGGGTCGTAGCCCGGGTTGCGCAGCGCCAGCGGCGTCAGCGTGAAGGTCGAGATGGTGCCGAGCAGCAGCGTCAGCCCGTCCGGCCGCGCGCGCGCGACGTAGCGCGCCCCGATCGAGGTCGAGGCGCCGGGCTTGTGGTCCATGATGAAACTGCCGCCCAGGCGCGCTTGCAGCCCGTCGGTCACGATGCGCCCGATCACGTCGGAGGCGCCGCCCGGCGCATAGGTCACCACCAGCGCGACCGACTGCCCGGCCGGATAGGGCGCCTGCGCCTGGGCAGCCGGGGCGGCAAGGCTTGCCGCGGCTGCCCCCAGCGCGCCGCGGCGCGTGATGTTCATCTGTCTCATGGTCATCCTCTCCCTTCCTCAGGCGGTCGCTCGGGGCCCCGGCGGCCCGCTCAGCGGTGCCCGCGGCTCATGATGGCTCGACACCCGAGCGGGCCATCAGCTCCCGGTGCAGGGCCAGTTCGCGCCGGATGCGGGCCAGCAGCGGCCCCTCGCCGATCTCGGGCGGCAGCATCCCCTGGGTCGCCATGAAGGCCTGCACCGCGGGATCGGCGAAGTGCTCGGCGAGCGCGTCGCGGATCCGCGCCGCGATCGGCGCCGGCATGCCCGGCGGCCCCTGCACCGAATACCAGACCGTCGAGACGAAATCCGGAAAGCCCTTCTCGATGAAGGTCGGCACGTCCGGCAGTTGGGGCGGCCGCGTCGCGGTCGGCACGGCGAGGCCGCGCAGCCGCCCGGCCTCCATATGCCCCTTGCAGGCGGCCAGCAGCGCCGGCAGGCAATCGGTGCGCCCGGCGATGGTGTCGATCATCGCCGGCGGCGAGCCAGCATAGGGGACGTGCAGCATCCGCACGCCCGCCCGCCGGCACAGATCCTCCATCCACAGATGCGAGGTGGTGCCGATCCCCCAGGTCGCGTAGGAAATCGATTCCGGCCGCGCCCGCGCCGCGTCGAGCAGCGCCTCGAGGCTGGGCCAGCGCGGATTGGCCGCCAGCAGGAACAGGCTGTCGCAGGCCTGGGTGATGTGGGTGAAGTCGTTGATCGGGTCATAGCCCGGGTTCCGCATGGTCAGCGGCGTCAGCGCGAAGGTCGAGACGCTGCCGAGGAACAGCGTGCTGCCGTCCGGCCGGGCGCGCGCGACATGGCGCGCCGCGATCGAGGTCGAGCCGCCGGTCCGGTGCTCGAGAAAGAAGGTGCCGCCGAGCCGTTCCTGCAACCCCTGGGTGACGATCCGCCCGATCACGTCCGAGGCGCCGCCCGGCGCCAGCGCCACCACCAGGGCCACGGACTGGCCGGCTGGATAGGGCGCCTGCGCGCGCACCGACGGGGCGGCGAGGCTTGCGCCGGCGGCGAGAACCGCGCGGCGGCGGGTGATGGTCCCATAGGCCATCTACGCTTCCTCCCTTGCTTGCGGCGCGACAGCGCCGAACCCCTTGATTCCGGCCTCAGCCCTGGCGGGCGGCGATGCGGGCGAGGATCGGCCGCCAGCGTTCCGCCTCGACCTGCATGAACGCGCTGAATTCAGCCGGCGTGCTGCCGGCGAGGAATTGCGCCTCCTCGGTCAGGCGCCGCTCGATCCTCTGGTCGCGCAGCGCCTCCACCGTGGCGCCGTGCAGGCGGTCGATCACCGGCTGCGGCGTGCGCGCCGGCGCCACCAGGCCGAACCAGCTCTGCGCCACCAGGCCCGGCGTCACCTCGCCGAAGGTCGGGATCTCCGGCGTCGTGGGCACGCGCCGCTCGCTGGTCCAGCCGAGCAGCCGCCCCTGCCGGTTGCGATAGACCGGCAGCGCGGTGCTGCCGGCGACCACCATCAGGTCGAGGTTGCGCGCGAGGAAGTCGTTGAGCTGCCCGGCATCGCCGCGATAGGTCACGTCCTGCATCTGCAGGCCGAGCCGTTCGAGCACCATCAGCATCGCCATGTTGGTCAGCGTGGTCGGGCCGTTGGTGCCGTAGGTGATCTGCCCCGGCCGCGCCCGCGCCGCCGCCACCATGGCGGCGATGTCGGCCGGCCCGTCATTCTGGGCGATGATCGCGAAGGGAAAGGTCGAGACCAGCGAGATCGGCGCGAAATCCGCCACCGCATAGGGCAGGTTCGGCACGATCACGGGATTGATGGTCAGCGTGGTGCCGGCACCCATCAGCAGCGTCTGGCCGTCCGGCCTGGCGCGGGCGACCGATTCGGCGCCGATCACGGTATTGCCGCCGGGACGGTTCTCGACCAGCACGGTCTGGCCGAGCAGCTGGCCCATGCGCTCGGCCAGCAGCCGCGTGACGACATCGGTGCTGCCGCCGGCGGCGAAGGGCACGACGATGGTGACCGGCCGCTGCGCGCCGCCCTGCTGGGCCAGCGCCGGGCGGCCCAGGCTCGGGCCTGCCGCCAGCGCGCCGATGCCGGCGGCAAGACTGCGGCGCGTAAAGGACAACAAACCCATCTGCTTCCTCCCCATTTTTCCTTGTTCTTCTTTTCCCCGGCTGCGGGTCCGGCCGTACCGCCATCGCCCCGCCCCGTGGCGCATCATCGCGCTTCCGGCCGGCGACGGCCAGCGCGCAGCAAGTTAGGCGCCCACCGTCTCCGCCACTTCCAGCCGCGCGAGCAACTGCCGCGGCCGCACCTGCTCGCCCTCCGCGACGCGCAGTTCGACAACCTTGCCGGCGGCCGCCGCGGTGACCGCGAGGTGCATCTTCATCGCCTCGAGCACCAGCAGGGGCGCGCCCTTCTCCACCTGCTCCCCCGCCGTGACCTTCACGGCGACGACGCGCCCGCTCATCGGCGCCAGCACCTCGCCGCCCGCCGCCCCGTCCTGCAGCCGCGCATCCGACAGCGGCGCCGGCTCGAAGCGCAGCACCCGCCCGCCAAGGTCGAGCAGCAGCGCCTCGCCGTCGAAGGCGTGGCGGGCCGTCGCCTGCACGGGGCCGATGCGGAAGCGCAGCCGGTCGCCCTCGCGCGCCAACAGCGCCACCGCCAGCCCCGGCGCGTCATCGCCCGGCGGGGCCGCGCCCTCGCCCAGGCTGACCGCGAGATGGCCATCGGCGCGCGCGATGCGGGCATGGCGCAGCGTCTCGCCATGGCGCAGCCGCAGCGGCCGGCGCATCCGCCCCGCGCTCCACCAGCCCTGCCCGGCGCCCTCGCGCCCTTCCAGCAGCACCGCCGCCAGCGCCCAGGCCGCGTCGTCCGGCGCCGGGGCCGGCGGCATGGCCAGGCGGTGGTCCACCCAGTCGGTGGTCGCCTGCCCCCCGGCGAAGACCGGATCGCGCAGGATGCCGAGCAGGAAGTCGCGGTTGGTGGTCGGCCCCAGCAGCGCCAGTTCCTCGAGCGCGCGCACCAGCCGCCGCCGCGCCTCCTCGCGGCCGCGGCCATGGGCGATGACCTTGGCAAGCATCGGGTCGTAGAAGGCCGTCACCTCCTGCCCCGCCAGGATGCCGGCATCCACGCGCAGCCCCGGCCCCGCCGGCGGGTCGAAGACCAGCACCGGGCCGGTCTGCGGCAGGAAGCCCTGGCGCGGATCCTCGGCATAGAGCCGCGCCTCGATGGCGTGGCCGCGCAGCGCCACCTCATCCTGCGCGAGCGGCAGGCGCGCCCCGGCGGCGACCTCGATCTGCAACGCCACCAGGTCGAGGCCGGTGACGCATTCGGTGACCGGGTGCTCGACCTGCAGGCGCGTGTTCATCTCGAGGAACCAGAAGGCGCCCTCGGCGTCGAGCAGGAACTCCACCGTGCCGGCCCCGACATAGCCCACCGCATGGGCGAGGCGCACCGCCGCCTGCCCCATCGCCGCGCGCAGCGCCGGGTCCACCGCCGGGGAGGGCGCTTCCTCGATGATCTTCTGGTGGCGCCGCTGCACCGAGCAGTCGCGCTCGCCCAGATGCAGGCAGTTGCCATGGGTGTCGGCGAAGACCTGCACCTCGACATGGCGGCCCGACAGCACGGCGCGTTCGAGGATCAGCTCGTCGTCGCCGAAGGCGGATTGCGCCTCGGCCGCCGCGAGGGCGAGGGCGGGGGCGAGGTCGGCCTCGCGCTCGACGAAGCGCAGCCCGCGCCCGCCGCCGCCCGCCGCCGCCTTGACCATCAGCGGCAGGCCGAGGCCGCGCGCCACCGCGAGGATGCCGGCCTGGTCGAGGCCGCGGCATTCGAGCCCGGGCAGGCAGGGCACGCCCGCCGCCGCCGCCCGTTCCTTGGCCTCGCGCTTGTTGCCCATGGCCTGGATCGCGGCCGGGGGCGGGCCGATGAAGGTCAGCCCCGCGGCGATGCAGGCGGCGGCGAATTCCGCGTTCTCGGCCAGGAAGCCGTAGCCCGGATGCAGCGCGTCGGCGCCGGTCAGCGCCGCCGCCTCAAGCAGCCGCGGCACCGAGAGGTAGGATTCGCCCACCGGCGCGGGGCCAATCTCCACCGCCTCGTCGGCCAGGGCGACATGCGGCGCGCCGGCATCGGCGGCGCTGTGCACCGCCACCGTGCGATAGCCCAGCGCGCGCGCGCTGCGGATGATGCGCGCGGCGATCTCGCCGCGATTGGCCACCAGGATCTTGGAGAAACCCGCCACCGGCGCCCCCTATGCCTCGCCGGCCCAGGCCGGGCGGCGTTTTTCCAGGAAGGACCTCGTGCCCTCGATGCCTTCCTCGGTGGTGACGCAATCGGCGAAGACCTCGGCGGCGAATTCGATCATCGCCGCGTCGTCGAGCAGCGATGCGGCGTTGAGCACCCGCTTGGTGCCCGCCAGCGCCCCCGGCCCGCAGCGCCGCACTGCGCGCTCGATCTCGGCGAGGCGCGCCTCGATCGCCGCATCGTCCTCGCACAGGTGATGCGCGAGGCCGAGCGACGCCGCCTCCCGCCCGTCGATCCGCGCGGCGGTGAGCGCAAGCCGGCGCGCCTGCGACAGGCCGAGCCGCCGCACCACATAGGGGGCGATCTGCGCCGGGGCGACGCCGATGCTCGCCTCCGGCATGGCGAATTGCGCGTCGGGCCGCGCCAGGGTGATGTCGGCCGCGCAGGCAAGGCCGAAGCCCCCGCCCATCGCCGCCCCCTCGACCACCGCGACGACCACCTGCGGCGCGTGGTTGACGGCGCGGAACAGCTCCCCGCCCAGGCGGTTGCGCTCGCGCGCCGCGACGCGCGGATCCGCGGCCTGGTCGTGCAGGCTCTGGTCGCGCTCGCGCATGTCGCCGCCCGAGCAGAACCAGCCGCCGGCGCCGCGCAGCACCACCAGCCGCACCGAGCGGTCATCGGCCAGCGCTGCGAACAGCGCGCGCATCTCCCGGTTCAGCGCGGCGCTCATGGCGTTGCGGCGTTCCGGCCGGGTGAACAGCACGTCGAGCCGCATGCCGCGGCGGGCAAGCGCCAGCGCCTCATGCTGACCGGTGGCGATCTCCATCTCTCGTCTCTCCGTCGTCACAGGCGCGCCGCGCCGAAGGTGATCGGGCTCAGCGGCCGCAGCGCGCCCTCGCGGCAGATCGACAGGCAGAGCCCGAGCACCCGGCGCGTGTCGCGCGGGTCGATGATGCCGTCGTCCCACAGCCGCGCCGTGGCATAGAGCGCGGTGGAGACGCGGTCGTATTTCTCGATGATCTCGCGGCGCAGGGTGGCGATCCGCTCCTCGTCCACCGGCTTGCCGGCGCGCTGCAGCTTCGCCTCGGTCACGGTGCACAGCACGCCCGCCGCCTGCTCGCCGCCCATCACCGCGATGCGCGAATTGGGCCAGGAGAACAGGAAGCGAGGGTCGAAGCTGCGCCCGCACATGCCGTAGTTGCCGGCGCCGAAACTGCCGCCGACGATGACGGTGATCTGCGGCACGGTGGCGTTGGTGACCGCCTGGATCATCTTCGAGCCGTGCTTGACGATGCCCTCGGTCTCGGCCTCCCGCCCCACCATGTAGCCGGTGGTGTTCTGCAGGTAGATGATCGGGATGCCCGACTGGCAGCACAGCTGGATGAACTGCGCCGCCTTGACCGCGCCGCGCTGCGTGATCGGGCCGTTGTTGCCGATCAGCCCGCAGGGGTGGCCCTCGATCCGGCCGCGGCCGCAGATGGTGTAGGGGTCGAAGGCGGCCTTGAACTCCAGGTAGTCGGAATCGTCGAGGATGCGCGCGAGGATCTCGCGCATGTCGTAGGGCGTCTGGTGGCGGGGCGGCACCAGGCCGAGCAGCTCCTCGGCCGCATGGCGCGGCGGGCGGGCCGGCGGCACCTCGATCTTCGGCCGGCGGTCGTTCCAATAGAGCTTCTCCACCACCTCGCGCGCCAGGGCGATCGCGTCGGCGTCGTCCTCGGCGAGGTATTCGGTGGTGCCCGGCCCGGTCGCGTGCATGTCGGCGCCGCCGAGCTCCTCGTCGTCGGCGATCTCGCCGGTGGCGGCGCGCAGCAGCGGCGGGCCGGCGAGGAAGACGCGCGCGCGCCGCCGCACCATGATGACATGGTCCGACATGCCGGGCACATAGGCGCCGCCGGCGGTCGAGCTGCCATGCACCACCGTCACCTGCGGGATGCCGGCGGCCGACAGCCGCGCCTGGTTGAAGAACTTGCGGCCGCCGCGGACGAAGGTCTCCTCCTGGCGGAACAGGTTGCCGCCGCCGCTCTCGACCAGCTGGATCAGCGGCAGCTTCTCGCGCAGGGCGATGTCCTGCGCACGCAGCGCCTTCTCGGTGCCCATCGGCACCGTGGTGCCGCCCTTGATGGCGCTGTCATTGGCGATGACCATGACGCGCGTGCCCGCGACCTGGCCGATGCCCACGATCAGCCCGCCGCCGAACACCTCCTCCACCCCGTCATCGTCATGCATGCCGAGCCCGGCGAGGGTCGAGAGGGCAAGGAAGGGCGCCCCGGGGTCGAGCAGCAGCTCGACCCTCTCGCGCGGCAGCAGCTGGCCGCGGCGGCGGAAGCGTTCGCGCTCGCGCTCCGAACGCTGCCGCACCTTGTCCTCGAGCGCGCGGAAGCGGGCGATCTCCGCCAGCATCCGCTCCCGGTTGTCGTGGAAGGCGGGCGCTGCGGTGTCGAGCCGCGATTCGATCACCGGCATTGCCGGACCTCCCGCCGCCTCAATGCCGCTTCCGCTGCCGGTGCGACAGGCCCATGTCCTTGGCGATGATCTGCAGCATCACCTCATTGGCCCCGCCGCCGATCGAGCTGATGCGCGAATCGCGGTAGATGCGCGAGACCGGGTTCTCCCACATGAAGCCCTGGCCGCCCCAGAACTGCAGGCAGCCGCTCGGGATCACCTGCAGCAGCTGGCCCGCCTTGAGCTTCGCCATCGAGGCCAGCCGCGTGACGTTGCCGCCATTCACATAGATCTCGACCGCGCGGTAGATCAGCGAGCGCAGCGCCTCGATCTCGGTCTGCCATTCGGCCAGCTTGAACTGGATCCACTGGTTGTCGAGCAGGGCCTGCCCGAAGGCCTGGCGCTGGCCGGTGTATTCGGCCGTCATCGCCACCGCGTCCTCGAGCTGCGTGATGCTGCGCGTCGCCCCGTAGAGGCGTTCCTCCTGGAACTGCTCCATCTGGTAGATGAAGCCCTTGCCTTCCTCGCCGATGCGGTTGCGGACCGGCACGCGCACCTCGTCGAAGAAGATCTGCGCGGTGTCCGAGCAGCGCAGGCCGAGCTTGTCCAGCACCCGCGCCACCGTCACGCCCTTGGTCTTCATCGGCACCACGATGAGCGACTTGTTGCGGTGCGGCGCGCCTTCTTCGCCGGTGTTGCACAGCAGGCAGATCCAGTCGGCCTGGGCGCCGTTGGTGATCCACATCTTGCCGCCGTTGATGACGTAGTCGTCGCCGTCGCGCCGCGCATGGGTGCGGATGCTCGCCACGTCCGATCCCGCGCCTTCCTCGCTGACGCCGATCGCGCCGACCATGTCGCCGGCGATCAGCGGCACCAGGAACTCGCGGCGCAGCTCGTCCGAGCCATGCTTGGCCAGCGCTGGGCAGCACATGTTGGTCTGCACGCCGATCGAGGTGGACACGCCCTGCGCCGCGACATGGCCGAGCTCCTCGGCCATCACCGTCTCGTAGGAATAGTCGAGGCCGAGGCCGCCGAAGGAGGGCGGGCGGGTGATGCCGAGCAGCCCGGCCTTGCCGAGGATCTTCATCACCTGGTGGGCGGGGTAGCGGCCGGCCTTCTCCCACTCATCGACATGGGGGTTGATCTCCTCCTTCACGATGCGGGCGATCGTGCGGCGGATGGCCTCGTGTTCCTCGGTGAACAGCATGCGCGTCTCCTCGTTCGTTGTGTCGGTCAGAGCGTCTGGATCAGGGCGTCCACGGCGACGCCGCCGCGCCCGCGCGGGTGCAGGATGAAGGGGTTGACGTCCACGCCGAGCAGCCGGTCGCGGTGGCGGTCGGCGAAGACCGACAGCCGCGCGAGTGCGGCGGCCAGCGCCTCGACATCGGCCGGCGGCGCCCCGCGCGCGCCTTCGAGCAGCGGCCAAGCGCGCAGCTCGCGCAGCATCCGCATCGCCTCGGCCTCGCTGAAGGGCGCCACGCGGAAGCTGACATCGCCGAGTGCCTCGACATGGATGCCGCCGAGCCCGGCCATCACCACCGGGCCGAAGACCGGGTCGCGGTGGACGCCGAGGATCATCTCGGTGCCCCGCCCGACCATGGGGGAGACGATCACGCCCTCGATGCGCGCGCCCGGCGCCTTCTCGCGCGCCGAGGCGCCGATGCGCGCGAAGGCGTCGCGCACCGCCGCGGCGGAGGCGAGGCCGAGCGCCACGCCGCCCACCTCGGTCTTGTGGGCGATGTCGGGCGAGAGGATCTTCATCGCCACCGGGAAGCCCAGCGCCTCGGCCGCCGCCGCCGCCTCCTCGGCCGTGCGGGCGATGCGGTCGGGGACCATCGGGATGCCGGCGCCGGCGAGGATCGCCTTGGCCGCGCGCTCATCGAGCGGGCCGGCCGGCAGGTCCGGCTGCGGCGGCAGCACCGGCGGCGCCTCGGCCGCGCCGCGCTCGGCGAAGGCGCGCCCGAAGCGCACCAGCGCAGCGATGGCGCGCGTCGCCTCCACCGGGTCGCGATAGACCAGCATGCCGCGTTCCTCGAGGCTGCGGCGGACCTCCGGCGCGGCATCCATGGCCAACGCGAAGACGCGGTCCGAGAACTCGGCCGACAGCGCCTCGAAGATCGGGCGCAGGCGCTCGACGAAAACGGGGTTGCGGCCGAGATGCGCCATGAACAGCACCGCCGTCGGGCAGCCGCCCTGCTGCATCAGGATCCGCAGCGACTTCGGCCACAGCGAGAAATCGTGCAGCGCCGCGCCGGTCAGGTCCACCGGGTTGCGAAGCCCGCCCGCCGGCACCAGCGCGCGCAGCTCCTCCCGCGCCGGGGCCGGCAGTTCCGGCACGTCCAGCCCCTCGCGCCGCGCGGTGTCGGCGGTCAGCACGCCCGCCCCGCCCGAGATGGTCAGCACGCCGAGCGCCGGCGTGGTCGGGAAGCGCCCGAGGTTGCAGGCGTAGCCGATCGAGAGGAACTCCTCGAGCGAGCGGGCGCGGTGCACGTCGTACTGGCGGAACAGCGCGTCATAGACCTCGTCCGCGCCGGCCAGCGAGGCGGTGTGCGAGGCCGCCGCCGCGGCGCCGACATCCGAGGCGCCGACCTTCATCATCACCACCGGCTTGCCCAGCGCGCGGGCGCGTTCCAGCGCGCCCACCAGCGCCTGCGGCCGGCCGCAGCCCTCGATATAGGCGAGCACGACGCGCGTCTCGGGATCCTCGAGCGCATAGGCCAGGGTGTCGGTGAAATCCACATCCGCCTGGTTGCCCGTGGTGGCCCAGAGGTTGAGGCCGATCCCCTGGTCGCGCGCGAGGCCGAGGCAATAGGAGCCGAAGGCGCCGGACTGGCTGACGATGCTGACCCCGCCCGGCTTCGGCCAATTGCCCGAGACGATATAGGTGAAGGAGGCGATGAGCCGCCGGCGCACATTGATCGTGCCCATGCAGTTCGGCCCCATCAGCCGCATGCCGTGCCGGCGCGCCAGCGCGACCAGGCTGTCCTGCGCCTGCCGTCCCGCCTCGTCCACCTCGGCGAAGCCGGCGCTGAACACCACCGCGGCGCGCACGCCCTTGGCCGCGCAGGCCTCGATCGCGCCATGCACGTCGCGCGTCGGCACCGAGACGATGGCGAGATCGACCTCGCCCGGCACATCGGCGATGGAGCGGTAGGCGGGCAGGCCCTGCACCGTCGGGTAGTTCGGGTTGACGGGCAGGATGCGGCCCTCGAAGCCGGCCTCGATCAGGCCGGCGACGGGGCGGCCGCCGATCTTGAGCGGGTCGGCCGAGGCGCCGATCACCGCCACCGAACGGGCATTGAAGAAGGGCGCGACCGTGGCGGCCGCCGGCCAGGAACCGAGGGTCACGGGCGCCGCGCCCACCGGCGCGAAGCGCCCCGCATGGCGCGCCGCGATACGCGGCCCGCGCCGTCGTGCCGCAGCGCGGCCCGCAAGCGAGTCGTCATCCTGAACTTCCCCACCCATGGCCGCGGCTGCGTCGCGCCGCGTGCCTTGTTCTTGTGGTCCAATCATTGAGCGCCGGAACAGGGCTGTCAAGGATGCCGAGACGGCTGGCGCGATACCGCCCTCATGCCGCAAGATGGCGCGGCGGGCGCAACGCGCCGGCGCAAATGGGGAGGAGGCCAGGACGCATGTCCGATCTGCCGAAGCGCGTCGAGTTCCACGAGGAAGGCCCGCGCGAGGGCTTCCAGATCGAGCCGCAGGTCTATCCGCTCGAACAGCGCGCCGCGCTGGTCGAGGCTCTGGCCGAGACCGGCCTCAAGGCGGTGCAGGTCGCCTCCTTCGTCTCGCCCAAGGCGGTGCCGCAGATGGCGGATTCCGAGGCGCTCTTCGCCGCCATCCGCCGCCGCCCTGGCGTGCGCTACGAGGCGGTCTGGCTGAACGAGCAGGGCTTCGAGCGCGCCCGCGCCACGCCCGGCGTCGATCTCGCCGGCAAGATCAGCCTCTATGCCTCCGACGCCTTCGCGCGGCGCAACAACAACTGCTCGGCCGAGGAGATGCGCGGGCGCGTGCTGCGCTGGCTCGACCTCTATGCCGAGGCGGGGCTGAAGGTCGAGCGCGCGCTGGTCATGGCCGCCTTCGGCTGCAACTTCGAGGGCGAGATCCCGCCGGCCCGCGCGGTGGACGAGCTGGTCTGGGCGCACCGCACCTGCGCCGAGCGCGGCATCGTGCTGCCGAAGGTCTATCTCGCCGACACCATGGGCTGGGCCAATCCGCAATCGGTCCGCCGGCTGGTTGGCATGCTGCGCGAGGCGCTGCCCGCCACCCGCATCGGGCTGCACCTGCACGACACGCGCGGGCTCGGCGCGGCGAATGTGCTGGCGGCGCTCGAGATGGGGGTCGATCTGTTCGACAGCTCGATCGCCGGGCTCGGCGGCTGCCCATTCGCGGGGCATGGCGACAGCCGCGGCGCGGGCAACATCTGCACCGAGGACATGGTGTTCCTCTGCCACGAGATGGGCATCGAGACCGGCCTCGACCTCGAGAAGCTGATCGAGGCGGCGCGCCTCGCCGAGCGCATCATCGGCCGTCCGCTCGGCGGGCATGTCATGCATGCCGGCTCGCTCGCCAAATACCGCGCGCGGGCGGGCGCCGCCGCCGGCCACGGCTGATCGCGACCAGGGGCGGGACATCCGCGAGGGAACCACGAATGAGCTTCATACCGACCGAGGAGCAGCAGGCGATCTCCGACGCCGCGCGCCGCTTCGCCGCCAGCCGGCTCGCGCCCGGCTACCGCGCGCGCGAACAGGCCGGCGCGCTCGATCGCGCGCTGCTGCGCGAGATGGGCGGCCTCGGCCTGATCGCGCCCGAGATGCCCGAGAGCCATGGCGGCCTCGGCCAGTCCTGCGTGACGGCGGGGCTGGTGGTCGAGGCGGTGGCCCATGCCGACATCAATGTCAGCTACGTCCAGCTGCTCGGCTCGCTGATGGGCAGCATCATCCTGCGCCACGCGGCGCCGCCGCTGGCGCAGGACTGGGTGCGGCGCATCGTCGGCGGGGAGGCGATCGTCGCCATCGGCCTGACCGAGCCGCGCGGCGGGTCGGATGCGGCCAACCTCGCGCTGCGCGCCGAGCGCGCCGGCAATGGCTGGGTGCTGTCGGGCGAGAAGACCTCGATCAGCTGCGCCGACCAGGCCGAGGGGATCGTCGTCTTCGCCCGCAGCGGCCGCCCCGAGGACGGCGCGCGCGGCATCAGCGCCTTCCTCGTGCCGCTCGACGCGCCGGGCATCTCGCGCTCGCGCTTCGACGATTTCGGCACCTGCGCGGTGGGCCGCGGCTCGGTCTTCTTCGACGGCGTGAAGGTGCCGGCCGACCACATGCTCGGCGAGGAGAACCGCGGCTTCGTGCAGGTCATGCAGGGCTTCGACTACAGCCGCGCGCTGATCGGGCTGCAATGCATCGCCGCCGCGCAGGCCTCGCTCGACGAGAGCTGGGCCTACATCCAGGAACGCCGGACCTTCGGCGCGCCGCTGGCGCAATACCAGGGCGTGACCTTCCCCCTCGCCGAGGGGGAGACCATGCTCGCCGCGGCGCGGATGCTCTGCTACCAGACCCTGGCGCTGCGCGACCACGGCCTGCCGCACACCTCGGAAGCGGCGATGTGCAAGTGGCTCGCCCCCAAGACGGCGGTGGAGGTGATCCACCAATGCCTGCTGACCCACGGCCATGCCGGCTATTCGAAGGACCTGCCGCACCAGCAGCGGCTGCGCGACGTCATGGGACTCGAGATCGGCGACGGCACCGCGCAGATCATGAAGCTGGTGATCGCGCGCGAGAAGATCGGCCGCGTCGCGGTGCAATACGCGCGGCAGGGCTGATGCCCTGCCGCTGCTCGGGCGTCAGGCTCTTGGCCCGCTCGCGCAGCTGGAACTTCTGGATCTTGCCCGAGGGCGTCTTGGGCATCTGCTCCACCACTTCGAGCCGTTCGGGCAGGTACTGCTTGGCGATCCGCTCGCGCAGCAGGAAGGCGTTGAGTTCGGCGAGGCTCGGCGCGCCGGCGCCGGGGCGCGGCACGACGAAGGCGCAGGCCCGCTCGCCGAGCCGCGCATCCGGCATGGCGACCACTGCCGCCTCCTGCACGGCGGGGTGGCGGTAGATCAGGCCCTCCACCTCGACGACGGGAATGTTCTCGCCGCCGCGGATGATGATGTCCTTGGCGCGGCCGGTGATGCGGACATAGCCGTCCGCATCCAAGCGCGCGAGGTCGCCGGTCTCGAACCAGCCCTCGGCGTCCGTGGCGAACCATTCCGGCCGGCGCAGATAGCCGACGAAATTGCTGGCGCTGCGGATCTGCAGCCGGCCCTCCTGATCGGCCGGCAGCGGCTGGCCTCCGCATCCACCACCCGCAGCTCGACGCCGGGCAGCGGGCAGCCATCGGTCTCGAAGGCCTTCTCGGGCGGGTCGTCCGGCCGGGTGGTGGTGGTGGCGCCGTTCTCGGTCATGCCCCAGGCGGAGATGATGGTGGCGCCGAGCGACTCGGCGGCGCGCCGCGCCAGCACGCGCGGGATCGGCGCCCCGGCCGAAAGGAACATCCGCAGGCTGCGGACCGAGGCGGGCCGGCGCGCGCCCACCTCCGCGAGATCCGACAGGAAGGGCGTCGAGGCCATGGTGAAGGTGACGCCCTCGGCCTCGATCAGGTCGGCCGCCTCCTCCGGCTGCCAGATGTCCTGCAGCACCACCTTGGCGCCGAGCAGGATCGGCGCCATCAGCCCGTACATGAAGCCGGTCTGGTGCGCCATGGGCGAGGACATCATCAGCACATCCGCCGCCCCGAGGCCGATGCGCCCGATATAGCCGCGGACATTGCTGAACAGCGTGTTGGAGGTGTGCATCACCCCCTTCGGTTCCCCGGTGGTGCCGGAGGTGAAGAGGATCTGCACCACATCGTCGGCCGCCGGCCGCCGGCCGGCCGGCGGCGAAGATCGCGCGCGCATCGGCCCCGGGCTGCCGCGCCAGGAGCTGTTCGAAATCCTCCTCGCCCTCGCCGCCGACCACCAGCAGCCGGGCGAGCCGCGGCAGGCGCGGGCGCAGCGTCCGCGCCATCGCCGCGTGATCGAAGCCGCGATACAGCCGCGGCACGATGAACACCTTGCTCTCGGCCAGGGCGAGCATGAAGCCGAGCTCGCGCTCGCGGAAGATCGGCATCAGCGGGTTGGTCACCGCGCCGATCCTCAGGCACGCCAGGTGCAGGGCGGTGAACTGCCACCAGTTGGGCAGCTGGAAGGAGACCACGTCGCCGCGCCCCACCCCCATCCGCGACAGGCCGAGCGCGATGCGTTCCGCCCGCGCGGCGAGCTCGGCATAGGTCAGCGAGGCGCGCTCGCCGGTCAGGCTGTTGCGGCCGACGATGGCGGTCGCGCCCGGTTGCGCGGCGACCGCCGCATCCAGGCTGTCGGTCAGCAGATGGTCGCCCCACAGCCCCGCCGCGCGCATGGCGCGGATGCGGGATTCGGGCAGGATCGGGTCGAACTGCATGGACGTTGCCTCCGTTGATTGGGGGCCTGCCCTGTCAGTCGCGCCGGGCGAAACTCCGGCCGATCAGCTGGCGGTGCACCTGGTTCGTACCTTCCCATATCTGGGTGATCTTGGCGTCACGGAAAAGGCGCTCGACCCGGTAGTCCTGGATGTAGCCGTAGCCGCCATGCATCTGGATCGCGTCGGTGGCGATCCGCATGGCGAGGTCGGAGGCGCGCATCTTCGCCATGGAGGATTCGAGGCCGTAGCCCTCCTCGCCGTCCTCCATCACGCCGCACAGGTAGTCGAGCCACGCTTCGGCCATGGCGAGGTCGGTCGCGGCATCGGCGATGGTGAACTGGTTGGCCTGGAAATCCACGATCCGCCGGCCGGAGGAGCGGCGGTCATTGGCATAGGAGACCATGTCGCGGAAGGCCGCCCGCGCGATGCCGAGCGCATGCGCCGCCACCGAGGGGCGCGAGCGGTTGAGCGCGGCGAACAGCAGCTTCAGCCCCTCCCCCGGCGCGCCGATCAGGTTGGCGCGCGGCACGCGGCAGCCCTCGAAGGCGAGCGCGGCGGTGGAGGATGCGCGGTGGCCGAGCTTCTCCTCCAGCCGCAGCACCTTGTAGCCCTGCACCGCCTGCCGCTCGATCACCAGCAGGCTGATCGCGCCCTTGGGGTCGGCGATGCCCTCCCACTTGCCGAAAAGAAGCAGGAAATCGGCCACGTCGCCGCTGGTGATGAAGACCTTGCCGCCATCGACCACGATCTCGTCGCCCTCGGGGCGGAAGCGCGTGGTCATGGCGGTGGCGTCGGAGCCGCCGGCCGCCTCGGTGATGGCGAGCGCGCCGAGCGCGCCCTCGGCGATGCGCGGCAGCACGCGCGCCTTCAGCTCCTCGGAGCCGAAATCCATCAGCGGCCCGAGCGCATGGTAGTTGGTGGCATAGATGATGGCGGTGGAGGCGCAGGCCTCGGCGAGGATCTTGACCACCTCGAGATAGGTGCGGAAGCGCAGCCCCACCCCGCCATGGGCCTCGGGCAGGAAGATGCGGTTGAGGCCGAGCTCGTTGATGCGGCGGATATTGTCCCAGGGGAATTCGCCGCTGCGGTCGTGATGGGCCGCGCGCGGGGCGATGTGCTCGGCGCAGAGCCGGCGCACCTGGTCGAGCAGCAGCGTCTCCTCGGCGGTCCAGCCGCGGCGGCGTTCGAGGCGTTCGAAGATAGGGTTCATGGGTTCCTGCCTTTCCTGCGCTGGCGCCGCCCGGTCATGCCGGCCGCATGGCGGAACGGCGGACGACATCGCCCCAGCGCTCGATCTCGTGGGTGATGAAGGTGCTGATCGCCGCCGGCGGCATGGGCTCGCCCGGATTGGCGCCGAGTTCGGCGAAGCGCGCGCGCAGCGCCGGTTCGGCCAGCGCGGCGATGATGGCCTCGTTCAGCCGCGCCACCGCCTCGGGCGGCGTGCGCGCGGGCGCGAGCGCCGCGTTCCAGGTGCGGCAGTCGAAGCCCGCGACGCCCGCTTCCTCGAGCGTGGGCACGCCGGGGAAGACCGGCGAAGGGGTGCGGGTGCTGATCGCGAGGGCCCGCACGCTGCCCGAACGCACCAGCGCCGAGGCGGTGGAGACCGGGTCGAACATGAACTGGATCTGTCCCGCCACCAGATCCTGCAGCGCCGGGCCGTTGCCGCGATAGGCGACGTGCAGGATGTCCACCCCGGCCAGCAGCCGCAGCAGCTCGCCCGCCAGGTGCGGCGTGCTGCCCACCCCGGCCGAGCCATAGGTGAAGGCGCCCGGCCGCGCGCGCAGCAGCGCCAGGAAGGCGCGCGCATCCGCCGCCGGCACCGCCGGGTGGACGATCAGCGCCATCGGCACCTCGCTGAACATGGCCACCGGGGCGAAGTCGCGCTCGGTGTCGTAGGGCAGGGAGGGCAGCAGCGTCGGGTTGACCGTGTGGCTGGTGGTCGCCACCAGCAGCGTGTAGCCGTCGGGCGCCGCGCGCGCGACGAATTCCGAGCCACCGACGACCCCGCCGCCGGTGCGGTTCTCGACCACCACGGGCTGGCCGAGCCGGGCGGTGATCGCCTGCGCCACGAGACGGGAGACGACATCGGTGCCCCCGCCCGCGGCATAGGGCACGACAAGACGCACCGGGCGGTCGGGAAACGCCGCCGATGCGGGCGCCGCCAGCGCCACGCCGCCCATCCCGGCCATCAGCGACCGGCGCGAGATGCCAGGATTGTGCTTGTTGTTCATCGCCGCCTCCTCCCTGCCTTGTGGCGGGCGCGGGCGGTGGTCCGCCCGCGCCCGTGATGGTCCGGTTTCCCGCCGTCGCGCCTCAGCGGAAGGGCGAGAAGTCCGGCTTGCGCTTCTCGACGAAGGCGCGCTTGCCTTCCATCGCTTCCTCGGTGTGGCCGAAGCCGTCAAGCGCGGCCATCGCCATCTTGGTGGTACCGTAGGCATGGGCCGAATCGGCGTTGAAGGAATACTTCAGGAACTTGATGGCGGTCGGGCTCAGCGCCGCGATCTCCGCCGCCCAGCCCTTGGCCTCGGTCATCAGCTGGGCCTGCGGCACGATCTTGTTGACGAGGCCCATCTCCTTCGCTTCCTCCGCCGTGTACTGGCGGCAGAGGAACCAGATCTCGCGCGCCTTCTTCTCGCCGACGATGCGCGTCAGCAGCGCCGTGCCCCAGCCGGCGTCGAAGGAGCCGACGCGCGGCCCGGCCTGGCCGAAGCGGGCATTGTCGGATGCGATGGTCAGGTCGCACAGCACATGCAGCACATGGCCGCCGCCGATGGCGAAGCCGTTCACCGCCGCGATCACCGGCTTGGGGATGTCGCGGATGGTGGTCTGCAGCGTCTCGACCTCCCACAGCCCGTTGGCGCTGGTGCCGTAGCCGCCGGTCTCGACGTATTCCTTCTGGTCGCCGCCGGTGCAGAAGGCCTTGCTGCCCGCGCCGGTCAGGATCACGCAGGCGACCTTCTGGTCCACCCAGGCGCGCTGGAGGGCATTGATGAGCTCCTCCACCGTGCGGCCGCGGAAGGAATTGTAGCGGTCGGGCCGGTTGATGGTGATGATCGCCGTGGAATCCTCCACGGCATAGAGGATGTCGGTGTAGTCCATCGGTGTGTTCTCCTGGAGATGGGCGAGAAGGGAAGGCGCGGGGCGCGGCGGCCCCGCACCCGTCACGACATGGTCAGCCCGCCCGAGACGCTGAGCGTCTGGCCGGTGATGTAGCGCGAGCGGTCGGAGGCGAAGAACAGGATCGCGTCGGCGATCTCCTCGGGCTTCGCCACGCGCTTGAGCGGGATGGCTCGGGCCAGCGCCTCGCGCATCCGCTCGGGCTGGGCGGCGAAGAGCGGCGTGTCGGTCGGCCCCGGGCAGACCACGTTGCAGGTGATCTCGTGGCGCGCCATCTCGCGCGCCAGCGACTTGGTGAAGGCGATGACGCCGCCTTTGGCGCCGGCATAGACCGTCTCGCCCATGCTGCCGACGCGCCCGGCGTCGCTCGCCACCGTCACCACCCTGCCGCCGCCGCCTTCCATCATCGGGTCGAGGAAGGCGCGCACGAAGCGCACGCAGCCGAGGTAGTTGATCTGCACGATCTGTTCCCAGAACTCGGGCGGATTCTTCACGAAGGGCTCGATGCGGTCCCACCCGGCGGTGCTGATCACCGCATCGGCGCGCTTGACCTTCTCGTGCACCGCGGCGGCGAAGGCGGCGACCGCCTCGGGCTTGGTGACGTCGAGCGGCAGCGCCTCGGCCTGGCCGCCGGCGGCGGCGATGCGCGCGGCGGTCTCGCGCCCGCCCTCGAGGTTGAGGTCGCCGATGAAGACGCGCGCGCCGGCCTGCGCCAGCGCCAGGCAGGTGGCGCGCCCGATGCCGGAGGCGCCGCCGCTCACCACGGCCACCTTGTCGTTGAGTTTCATCTCTCGCTCCTACTTTCGTCTGCTTTCGAGGAAGGCCGAGACGCGCTTGCGCGCCTCCTCCGTGGTCATCAGCCGCCGCGTCGCGTCGTGCTCCATCGCGTAGCCGTCCGGGGCACGGTCGGTCGAGGCGCGGATGCACGCCTTGCAGGCGGCCAGCGCCGGCCCCGCGAGGCCGGCCACCTGGTCGGCCAGCGCGCGCGCGCGCGCCGGCAATTCGGCGCCCGGCACCGCCCACTGGACGATGCCCAGGCGTTCGGCGGTGGCGCCGTCCACCATGTCGTTGGCGAGGATGATGCGCGCCGCGACGCCCGGCCCGCACAGCCGGGTCAGCCGCTGCGTGCCGCCGGCGCCGGGGATCAGGCCGATGCCGGCTTCCGGCAGCCCGATCCGCGCCTCCTGCGCGGCGATCCGCAGGTCGCACGAAAGCGCCAGTTCCAGCCCGCCGCCGAGCGCCGGGCCGTTGATCTCGGCGATGGTGACGAGCGGCAGCCGCTCGATACGGTCATAGAGGTGATGGAAGGCGGCGACATGGCGCAGCATGTCGCGCACCCCATCCTCGGCGCCGAACCGCCCGCCGATCTCCTTGAGATCGGCGCCGGCCGAGAAAAACCGCAGCGCGCTGCGGATGTGCAGCGCGCGCGGCAGGCCCTCGCGCTCGATCCCGTCGAGCACGCGGTTGAAGCCGGCGAGGAACTCCTCGCTGATGGCATTGGCGGGCGCGCGGTTCATCGTCATCACGACGACGCCTTCGCGCCGCTCGACCTCGAACATCCTGATTCCTTCCTTCCCTTCTGCGGGCGCCTCAGCCCATCCGGCAGGCCGCCGATGGCGGCGGCGTCGCCTCGGCGGCCGGCACCGTCATCTCGATCGCGCGGTGCACGCGCCCGCCGTCGCGCACCACGCGGCCCATCAGGTTCGGCATCACCAGCTGGTGGTCCTCGGCGCGCATCCGCACCATGCCGAAGGGCGATTCGAACTCCAGGCCGTTCATCGCCTGCGCCACCTTGTCCGCATCGGTGCTGCCGGCCTTGCGGACGCCCTCGAAGATCAGGCGCATGCCGGTATAGGTCTCGGCCTCGTATTCGCCGGGGTCCTGGTTGAAGCGGCGGCGCCAGGCCTCGACGAAGCGGCGGTTCTGCGGCGTGTCGAGGGAGGCGTCGTAGTTGATGACGCCATAGGAGCCGACCACGTCCTCGCCCGCCGCGCGCAGCGTCGTCGGCACGATATAGGCGTGCCCGACGATCGTCAGCTCCGCCGCCAGGCCGAACTGCCGCGCCTGCTTGGCGAAGTTGATCGCGTCCCCGCCCGAGAGCACCACCCACACCCCCTGCAGCCCGGCCGCCTTGAGCTGCGAGATGTAGGGCGCGTAGTCGCGGGTGCCGAGCGGCGGGAAGACGCTGAGCGCGACCTCCTTGCCGGTTTCCTGCGCCGCGCGGGTGAAGCCGGCCGCCGAATCGCGGCCCCAGACGTAGTCCGCCGCGCAGATGCCCCATTTGCGTTCCGGCCGGCCGCGCAGCCACGGCCCCACCACCATCAGGTCCATCGCATCCGAATGGTTGGCGCGGAACAGCCGCCGCCCGCAGGCTTCGCCCGTCAGCCGGTCGGCCTTGTTGACCGTCGAGACGTAGAGCGCGTTCCACCGATCGAGCTGGCCCGCGATGGCAAGCCCGCTCGCCGAGGAGATGGCCTCGATCAGCAGCCCGTGGCCGCCCAGCGCGAGGCGCTCGGCGGCGCGGCGCGCGGCGTCGGGGTTGCTCTGCTCGTCGCCGATGCGGAACTCCACCTGGCGGCCGTCGATGCCGCCAGCGGCATTGGCCTCATCCACCGCGAACTGCACGCCGCGGATCACCTCCTCGCCCAGCACGGCATAGGCGCCGGTCTGCGAGGTGGGCACGCCGACGCGGATCGGCTCGCGCCGCGCCTGGGCGCGCGCCGTCCCGGCAAGCCCGGCGGCGGAAGCGCCGAAGGCGGTGGCGCCGATGATCGCTTCTCTCCTGCTTCGCATGACGTTCCTCCTGTTCCCTTGGTTGACGCTAGACGCCCAGATGCTCGTGCAACACCGCCTCGTCGAGGCCGGCAACCGGCCCCGAGGCGACGATCCTGCCCTTCGCCATCGCGTGGAACTGCCGCGCGGCGCGGCGGATCAGCCCCAGATGCTGCTCGATCAGCAGCAGCGCCGTGCCTTCGCGCGTCGCCAGGCGGTCGAGCGCCTCGCCGAGCTCGTCCACCACCACCGGCGCCAGCCCCTCGCTCGGCTCATCGAGGATGAGCAGGTCCGGATTGGCCATCAGCGCGCGCCCGATGGCGAGCATCTGCTGCTGCCCGCCCGACAGCGCGGTGCCCGGCGTCGCCGCGCGCTCGGCGAGGATGGGGAACATCGCGCAGACCGAGGCGAGCGTCCATGGCCCCGGCCGCCGCACCGCGGCGCCGAGCGGGAGGTTCTCGCGCACCGTCAGGTTGGGCAGGATGCGCTGGCCCTGCACCACCACCGCGATGCCCGCCCGCGCCGCCCGGTAGGGCCGCAGCGGCAGCGTCTGCGCCGCCCCGTGGAAGCGCACCGCGCCCGCCCGCACCCGCACCAGCCCGAGCACGGCATTGACCGTGGTGGTCTTGCCCACGCCGTTGCGCCCGACCAGCGCCACGCGCTCCCCCTCGGCCACCGCCAGGCTGACGCCGTGCAGGATATGCGCCTCGCCGTAGAAGGCGTGCACGCCGTCGAGTTCGAGGATCATGCCGCCGCGCTCCCGAGATAGGCGCGCACCACCTCGGGGTGGCGGCGGATCTCCTGCGGCGTGCCCTCGGCGAGGAGGGCCCCGAGTTCGAGCACGGTGATGCGCTCGCAGATGCGGAACACCACCTCCATGTCGTGCTCGACCAGCAGCACCGTCACGCCCCGCGCGCGGGCGAGCTCGCGCAGCCGGTCCGCCAGCGCGAGGGATTCCTCGGCCGTCAGCCCCGCCGCCGGTTCATCGAGCAGCAGCACGCGCGGCGGGCCGACCAGCGCGAGGTCGAGCTGCGCGCCCACCGGCAGGGCGGGGAAGATGCTGGTGCGCTGGAAGGACCGCGCCAGCCCGGCATGGCGCCGCGCCGCCGGCCCCAGGCCGGTGATGTCCTGGCCGAACAGCCGCACGCTGCCGCCGCTGCCCGGCGCGCGGCCCGACAGCACGTCCACCAGCGTGGACTTGCCCGCCCCGTTGGGGCCGATCAGGCCGCAGATCTCGCCGGGCACGAGGTCGAGATCGACGCCGCGCAGCGCCGCGACGCCGCCGTAATGGCGCGCGAGACCCCGCGCCGAGAGCGCCGGCGCGCTCATGCCTCGGCCCCGTGCCGCCGGCGCAGCCGCCGCGGCAGGCCCGACAGCCCGTCCGGCAGGAACACCATGACCAGCACCAGCAGGATGCCAAGCAGGCCGAGCCAGCGCTCGGTCACCTCGACCAGCTGCTCGCGCAGCAGGAAATAGACCGCCGCGCCGGCGAGCGGCCCCCATACCGTGCGCGTGCCGCCGAGCAGCGCCATGATCAGCGCCGAGCCCGAGACGCTCCAATGCACCGTCTCAGGGGAGACGAAGCCGTTGTAGAGCACGTAGAGTACGCCGCCCGCCGCGGCGATGCCGCCCGACAGCGCGAACACCGCCGCGCGCGGCAGCACCGTGCCATAGCCGAGGAAGCGGGCGCGTTCCTCGTTCTCGCGGATCGCCTCGGTCAGCAGGCCGAAGCGGCTGCGCGCGAGCAGCGCGGCGAGCGCGGCCAGCGCCACCATCGCCAGCCAGGCGATGAGGAACATTCCCTCGGCCCGCTGGAAGGTGGCGGCGGGCAGGCCGAAGATCTCGCGCGGCAGGGCCACGGTCAGCCCGTCGGCGCCGCCGGTCACGCCGCGCGCCTTGTTCGCCGCCTCGAAGCAGGCCTGGCCGAGGGCGAGCGTCAGCATGGCGAAGGCGATGCCGTGCACCCGCACGACGATCAGCCCGAGGCCGAAGCAGACCGCCGCCATCGCCAGCACGGCCAGCGGCAGCGCCGCTTCCGCCGGCAGCAGCCCGGGCGCGCCGAGGCCGATGCCGGCGAGATAGGCGCCGGCGCCGAACATCGCCGCATGGCCGAAGCTGACCATGCCGTTCTGCCGCGCCAGCACGCCGACGGACAGCGCGAGGATGGCGTAGATGCAGGCCTGCGCCAGCAGCGAGAGCAGCACGCCCGGCGGCACCAGCGCCGCGATCGCCGGCCCCGCCGCCGCTGCCGCCAGCGCCCCGGCGGCGATCCGCCCTGCCCCGCTCACAGCCGCTTCCCCGCCAGCCCGGTCGGCCGCCACAGCAGCACCGCCGCCATGGTCAGGAACGGGATCAGCGCCGCGATGTCGGGCAGCAGCACCGCGCCCAGCACCTGCACCTGGCCGAGCAGCAGCGCCGCCAGCGCCGCGCCGCCCAGGCTGCCCAGCCCGCTCACCACCACCACCACGAAGCAATCCACCAGGATCTGCCCGCCCATCGCCGGGGACAGCGACAGGAACGGCGCGGCGATCACCCCCGACACCCCGGCCAGCGCGGCGCCGAGCGCGGTGACCAGCATCGCCACCGCGTCGGTGTTCACCCCCTGCACGGCGGTGATCGCCGGATCGAGGCTCGCGGCGCGGACGAACAGCCCGGCGCGGGAACGGTGCAGCCAGGCCAGCAGCGCGGCGGTCAGCGCCGCCGCCATGGCGATCACCGCCAGGCGATAGACCGGGAAGGCGTCGCCGCCCAGCGCGACGGAACCCGCCAGCAGCGCCGGCGCATCCATCGAGCGGCCCTCGGTGCCCCAGATCCACTGCACCGCATCCTCGATCACCAGCAGCAGGCCGAAGGTGACGATCACCGTCACCAGCGGGTCGCGGTCCTGCAAGGCGCGGAACACCAGCCGGTCGAGCACCGCGCCGAACAGCGCCAGCACCACCGCGCTCGCCGCCAGCCCGGCCCAGAAGCCGCCCGCCTGCGCCGCCGTGTAGCCGGCATAGGCGCCGAGCATGTAGAAGGCGCCATGGCCGAAATTGACCACGCGCCGCAGCCCGTAGATCAGCGCCAGCCCCGCCGCCAGCACCAGCAGCAGGCTGCCATAGACGAGGCCGTTGAGGATCTGGATGGTCACCGCGCCGCCTCCGCCCGCCGTTGCGCGCCGAGCGGCGTGAGCAGCGCGCCGAGCAGCATCTCAAGGCTGTCGGCGATGTAGTCGTCGATCGTCATCCGCCCCGCCAGCCGCCAGGTCTTGAGCGCCCATCCATGCGCCATCATCACCACGCGATAGGCGGTCAGCTCGGCATCCACCGGCCGGAACAGCCCCTGCGCGATGCCGTCGCTGATGCAGTCGGCGATCAGCGCATTCGTCTCGACCTCGCGCCGCTTGATGTGCTCGCGCAACGAGCGGCGCAGCGAACGCGATTCCTGATAGGCGAGCAGGGTCGCCTCGGGCCTTTCGGCGACGATCCGGCAATAGGTATCCACCGCGGCGGCGAAGCGCGCGAGCGGATCGCGCAACCCGGCGAGCGCCGCCGGGATACTGCTGGCATAGGCATCAAGCAGGCTGTCGAGGACCAGGAGCAGGAGTTCCTCCTTGTCCTCGACATAGTTGTAGATGAGCCCGGGGCTGACGCCGACGCGAAGGGCGATGTCGCGCATCGTCGCCGCGTGATAGCCGCGGCGCCCGAACAATTCGCCCGCCGCCTCGGTGATCTGGGCCCGGCGCTCGGCGGTCAGCCTGGTCGCGGCGGGCTGGCCGCCGCCGGCCGCGCGCGCCGACACGGGGGCACCGCGTCCCGCGCTCACCGACCGGCTCCGCGTGCGCCGGTGTCCCGCCGGGGCGCCATGCCGCGGCACTTCCGCCCGCCCACCTGGGCGGGCGGGCGCCCTTCGATGGAAGGTCCGATCATCGCCGCGCGCCGGTCAACGCGGCGGCGCCCCGCCCGAGGCCGGCATGTCGTGGGCGAGGAAGATCTCGCCGCCATAGCCGGCGGCGAGCGGGATGCGGAGTTCGCGCCCGCCGGGGACGGCGCGCACGAATTCCGGCTCGACGGTGATGACGGGCGCGCTGCGCGCGGCGCCGATCGAGGCTTCGGCGGTGGTCTCGCGCGCCAGCTTCATCAGGTTGAGGCGGGTCGGGAATATCATCTTGCGGCGCCCGTTGGCGGCATCGTCCAGCGCGTCGGCCGGCCGGATCCAGACGGAATCGACCGCCTCCCCGCCGTCATGCAGGGCGAGATGGTCCTCCGGCGCGACGGTTAGGAAGAAATGCGTGTCGAAGCGCTTGGGCTGGGTGCGCGGCGTGATCCAATGCGCGAAATGCACCAGCAGGTCGGTCGCCGGCACCAGGTCCTCGGCGGCGAGGATATCGGCGAAGGCGGCCTCGCGCCGGCACAGCGCGGCGCGCGGCGCCTCCAGCCGCTGCACCACCTCGGCGCCGACCAGCCCCTGCTCGCCGCGCCGCCGGGCCAGCAGCACGCCGCATTCCTCGAAGGTCTCGCGCACCGCCGCGACATGGATGGGCGTGGCGTGCGAAGCACCGCCGAGGGCCTCGGCGATCGCGGCATCGTCCGGATCGACGCGGCCGCCGGGAAACACCAGCGCGCCCGAGGCGAAGTCGATCTCATGGTGGCGGACCACCATGAACACCTCCATGCCCTGCGGGCGGTCGCGCAACAGCAGCACGGTGGCGGCGGCGCGGGCGGAAACCGGGGAAGCGGGGCTGACGGACATGGGCAGGGGAGCCTCGGGCGGCGTGCAGGCAGGGGCCGGCTGCACAGGCGGCGTGGGGCGCCATCGCGGCGCGGGGAGGCGTGGTCAGTGGCGGCGCAGCAGCACCTCCCCCACGGCATGGTCGCTGCGCTTGGACAGCACGAGGCGCGCGCGCTCGCGCGTCGGCGCGACATTGCGGCGGAGGTTGACGAGGTTGACGCGCCGCCAGATGTCGCGCGCCATCGTCTCCGCCTCCGCGCGCGGCAGGTCGCGGTAGCGGTGGAAATAGGAGGCCGGGTCGCGGAAGGCGGTGCGCTGAAGCAGCAGGAAGCGCTCAAGGTACCAGGCCTCGATGTCGGCCGTCTCGGCATCGACGTAGATCGAGAAGTCGAAGAAGTCCGAGGCGACGACCGCGGCGGCGGTGGTCTGCAGCACGTTCAGCCCCTCGAAGATCAGGATATCGGGCCGGCGCACCGCCTGGTGCTCGCCGGGCACGATGTCGTAGGCGAGGTGCGAATAGACCGGCGCCTGCACCTCGAGCCCCGACTTCGCATCGGCGAGGAAGCGGATCATCCGGCGCTGGTCGTAGCTTTCGGGAAAGCCCTTGCGGTGCATCAGCCCGCGCTGTTCCAGCACCCGGTTCGGATGCAGGAAGCCGTCGGTGGTCACCAGATCCACCCGCGGATGGTCGGGCCAGCGCGCCAGCAGGAAGCGCAGCGTGCGCGCCAGCGTGCTCTTGCCCACGGCGACGCTGCCGGCGATGGCGACGATGAACGGCCGGCGTTCCGCCGCGCGGCCGAGGAAGGCGGCCTTGTCCGCCGCCAGCCGCCGCGCCGCCGCCACCTCGAGGTTGATGAGGGAAGCGAGCGGGGTCAGCGTCTCGGTCACCTCGGCGAAGGAGACCGGCTCGCTCAAGCCGCACAGCGCGGCGTACTCGGCTTGCGTCAGGGCGGGCGGCGTGCCGGCTGCGAGCGCGGCCCAGTCGCGCCGCGTGAAATGTTCCCATTCCTGCGGGCGGGGGTTCGCGCAGGACGCGCCGCGCGCCGAGGCGAGCATGACCAGCCGCGGCATCAGCCGCCATGCTCCGCGGTGCGGGGAGGCGAGGGAACCACCGGAAAGGCAGCGCGGTCCATGGCGGGCCCGGCCTCAGCTCAGCGCCAGGCCGGCATAGCCGCGCGCGGCGATGTCCTCGGCCCATGCGCGATAGGCCGGCGCGCTGCCGGTGTAGCGCGCGACTCGGCGCACCTGCCGGCCCTCGACATTGACGTTGACGCCGGTCATCCAGGAATCGACCTCCATGGAGAGCAGCCCCTGGGCGACCTCCATCACATGGTCCATCCACTTTGCCATCGCCTCGGGCGTCGCCTCGGCACGGGTCAGGCCATTGGCCTGCATGTGGCGCAGCAGGCGCGTCACCCAGTCCACGTTGAACTCAATCGAGCGCGGGATGTTGCCGAGCGCGGCGTGCGGGCCGAGCAGCATGAACATGTTCGGGAAGCCGTCCTGCAGCATGCCGACCAGCGATGTCGCACCGTCCTTCCACATCTCCTTCAGCGCCACGCCGTCCTTGCCGCGGAACTCGATGCGGTCGAAGGCGCCGCGCAGGGCATCGAAGCCGGTGGCATAGACGATGATGTCGAACTCGTAGTCCCGCTCGCTGGTGCGGATGCCGGTCGCGGTGATGCGCTCGATCGGAGTCTCGCGGGTGTCCACCAGCGTCACGTTGGGCTGGTTGTAGACCTCGTAGTATTTCGTCTCGAGCGGCACGCGGCGGGTGCCGAAACCATGATTCTTCGGGATCAGCTTCTCGGCGACCTGCTGGTCCTTCACCCGCTGGCGGATCTTGTTGGCGACGAAGTCCGAGATGACCCGGTTGGCCTCGCGGCTGGTCAGCATGTCCTTGAAGTTGCCGACCCAGATGCCGAAGCCGCGCTCATTGTAGAGCTTCTCGAGGATCGCGTTGCGCTCCTCCTCGGACACCTCGAAGGCGCCCTTGTCCATCGGCGTGTGCAGGAAGCAGGAGAAGGTCTCCTCGCAGCGCCGGAAGATCTCGTCGTAGCGGGCGCGGATCTGCTCCATCTCCTCGGGCGTGATCCTGCCGTTGCCGAGCGGGGCGCACCAGTTCGGCGTGCGCTGGAACACCACCAGTTCCCGCGCCGTCTTGGCGACCTCCTGGATGGTCTGCACGCCCGAGGCGCCGGTGCCGATGACGGCGACGCGCTTGCCGGCGAAATCCACCGGCTCCTTGGGCCACAGGCCGGTGTGGAAGGACTGGCCGCGGAAGTCGCCGATGCCGGGGAAGTTCGGCATGGTCGGCGCCGACAGCGCGCCGATCGCGGTGATCAGGAAGCGCGCGCGGTGGCGGCTGCCATCCTCGAGCGTGACGGTCCAGCTGCGGCTGGCCTCGTCCCATTCGGCCGCCTTGACCCGGGCATTGAACTGGATGTCGCGGCGCAGGTCGTATTTGTCGGCGACACGGTTGAGGTAGCGCTCGGTCTCCGGCTGCGGGGCGAAATGCTCGCTCCAGCTCCATTCCTGCAGCAGGTCCTTGTCGAAGGAATAGCCGTAGGAATAGCTCTCGGAATCGAAGCGACAGCCGGGGTAGCGGTTCCAGTACCAGGTGCCGCCGACGCCGGTGCCGGCCTCGAAGACGGGCGCGCTGAGGCCGAGCTCGCGCAGGCGGATCAGCTGGTAGAGGCCCGACATGCCGGCGCCGATCACGATGGCGTCGAAGGTGGTGCCAGGGGCGCCGGAGGGCGCGGCGCGCGTCTCGGTCATGGTGGTCATCGGTATTGGTCCTTGGCGATTGGCGGCCCGCCGGTCAGTCCGCGCGGGCGCCGGATATGCGGACGATCTCGGCCCAGCGGTCGATCTCGGAGGCGATGATCCGGCGCGTCTCCTCGGGCGAGGTGAAGGCGATCTCGAGCCCGAGCGTGTCGCGGAAGCGTTCCTCGACGCCCGGCGCGCGAAGTCCGCGCTGCAGCGCGGCCGAGCTGCGCTCGACCGCGGCGCGGGGCATCCCGGCCGGGCCGATCACGGCGAAGAACACGTCGGTGACGCTGTCCGGCACGCCGGCCTCGGCCATGGTCGGCACGTCGGGCAGCGCCGCCGCCCGCGCCGCCCTGGTCACCGCCAGGGCCCGGAACTGCCCGGCGCGGATCGCGGCGAGGCCGGTCGTCATGGTCTCGAAGGTGAAGGCGACGTCGCCGCGCATCATCGCGGTGTTCGACGGCGCATTGCCGGCGTAATGGACGGCGAAGATGTCGATCCCGGCGCGCACGCGCAGCAGCTCGCCCGCCAGGTGGCTCGACGAGCCGACCCCGGGGGGTGGCGTAGGACGACTCGCCCGGCCGCGCCCGCGCCGCGGCGATCAGTTCCGGCAGGGTGCGGATCGGCGATTGCGCGCTCACCACCAGGATGTTCGCCGTGCGTGCGACCTGGGCGATCGGCTCATGGTCGCGACGCGGATCGTAGGGCATGCGGCGGAACAGCGAGATATTGATGGCCAGCGCCCCGCCCGCCGAGACGCCCATCGTGTAGCCGTCGGGCGCCGCCTTGGCGATGGCGTCCACGCCGATATTGCCGCCGGCGCCGGCGCGGTTCTCGACCACCACCGGCTGGCCGAGCCCGTCGCGCAGCATTTCGGCCAGCAGCGCCCGAGCACGTCGGTCGAGCCGCCGGCGGGGAAAGGCACGATGAAGCGGATCGGCCGGATTGGCCATTCCTGGGCCCGGGCCGGGCCGGCCAATGCCGGCGACAGCAGCGCCGCGCCGCCGATCAGCGCCTGCCGGCGCGGCAAGGCCGCACCCTTCGGTCGTTCCATGGTTTCCCCCACTCAACTTTTTATTTCAGTTTGCTTTTCCAGCGTCTTTGTCCAGCGGGTGGCAGCCCGCTGAACAGGCGTTCAGTCTGCGCAGCCGGCGCGGCAATCGTCAATCACCTCTCCAGCGGTCCACGAGCTCGCCATCGGGCGACGCATCGGCGGATGCCGCCTCGGGCGGCGGACCGCCGCGAGGACCGCGCATCGCCGCTTTTTCGGTTGCAGGAGATTAATTGCCCGGCTAATTAGTCGCCTGCGATGAGAGTGAATGCAACCCTGCTCGGTGGTCAGGAACGCTTCGGCGTGCTGCTCGGACAGATCGCCCGCCATTGGCGCGCGCGCCTGGACCGCCGGCTGAGCGAGTTCGGGCTGACGGATGCCCGCTGGGTGACCCTGCTGCACCTCGCGCGCGGTGGTGACGGCCTCACACAGAAGGACCTCGCCGCCCGCGTCGGCGTGGGCGCGCCGACGCTGGTCCGCACCCTCGACCGGCTGGAGCGCGAAGGCATGGTCGTCCGGGTGGGCGACGCGCAGGACCGGCGCGCCAAGACCGTCCATTTGACGGGCAAGGCGATCCCGGTGCTGCGGGTGATCGAGGACACGGCGGCCGCGGTGCGGTCGGAACTGCTGAGTGGCATCTCCGCGGCGGAGCTCGATCTCTGCCTCGCGGTGTTCGATCGCGTGGCGGCCAATCTCGCCGCCGCGCCGGCAAGGACGGATTGCGAGAATGGACATAGGGCAGCCTAGCGGCATCCCGGCGGAGACGGCCGGCCGGCCTGCGCGGATGCGGGTGATGCGGCGGATCGTGGGGCGGGCGGTCGCGGTGGTGGTCGGCGGGGCCCTGCTGGTCGCCGCCGGTTCGTGGCTGATGAAGCAGTTCACCCATATCCATGTCGATGATGCGCGCATCGCCGCCGACATGGTCGTGCTGAGCAGCCGCATGCCGGGCTGGGTGACGGAGGTCAACGTCGCCGAAGGCGACTCCGTCACCCGGGGAACGGTGATCATCGCCATCGACGAGCGCATCGCCTCGCTCGACCTGCGCAACGTCGAGGCGCAGCTCGCCGGCGTGGCCGCCCGCCGCGCCGAGACCGAGGCGCGCATCGTGATGATCGACCACCAGACCGCCAGCCAGGAGGAGGCCCAGCGCGCCCGGATCGAGGCGGCCGAGGCGGCGCTCGCCGGGGCGGAGGCGCAGTTCGAGCTCGCCCAGGCGGATTTCGCGCGCGCGCAGGAACTCGTGGCCACCGGCGCCGGCACCAGGGCCCGCTTCGACCAGAGCCGCGCCGCCCTCGATTCCGGGCGGCAGGCGGTGCTCGCCCGCCGCGCGGACCTGACCAATGCGCGTGCCACGCTCGCCGAGGTCATCGCGGCGCGCGAGCAGCTCAACGTGCTGCGACGGCAGCTCGACACCCTGTCGGCCGAGGAGGCGAGCCTGACGGCGCAGCGCGAGCGCGCCGCGCTCGACCTCGCCGACCGGCGCATCGTCATGCCGTTCAACGGCCGGGTGGACCGCGTCTTCGTCGATCCGGGCGAATACGTCACGCCGGGCCAGCGCCTGCTGATGGTGCACGATCCCGACGCGGTGCGCGTGGATGCCAACGTCAAGGAAACCGACATCCGCTATTTCCGCCCCAGCGGGCGGGTGCGGGTCACGGTGGATGCCTATCCCGGCCAGGTCCTCGACGGCACGGTCGATCGCATCGGCCAGGCCGCGACCAGCGAATTCGCGCTGCTGCCCAATCCGAACCCGAGCGGCAACTTCACCAAGATCTCCCAGCGCCTGCCGGTGCGGATCCGCGTGCCGCAGCAGGAAGGGCGGCTGCGCCCGGGCATGATGGTGGAGGTCGAGGCATCCATCCGTGACTGACCAGGCGCCGGCACCCGGCTCGCTCCCCGCGCTCATGAAGCGCTGGGGGGCCAACTACCGGTGGTATGTCACGATCACGGCGATGATGGGCACCATCAGCACCGTGCTCAGCTCGACCATCGTCAATGTCGCCCTGCCGGACATCATGGGGACATTCGGCATGGGCCAGGACAAGGCCCAGCTGATCTCCACCGGCTTCCTCGCCGCGATGACCGGCACCATGCTCATCAATGCCTGGCTGGTGGACAGTTTCGGCCAGCGCGCCACCTTCTCCGGCACCATCGCCGTGTTCATCGTCGCCTCGGCGATGGGCGGCCTCGCGCCCAGCGAGCCGGTCCTGATCCTCGCCCGCGTGCTACAGGGCGGCGCGGCGGGGGTGCTGCAGCCGCTGGCGATGGTGACCATCTTCCAGGTCTTCCCGCCCGAGCGGCGCGGCTCGGCCATGGGCATCTATGGCATCGGGGTGGTGCTGGCGCCCGCGCTCGGGCCGACCATCGGCGGGCTGATGGTGGACAACTTCGACTGGCGATTCGTGTTCTTCCTGGTGCTGCCGTCCTGCGTCATCGGGCTGTTCCTCTCGGCGCTGTTCATGCCCGGGCGCGCGTCCAGCGGCCCGCGCAAGCCCTTCGACTGGATCGGCTTCGCGCTGCTGTCGGTGTTCCTCTTCGTGCTGCTCAACGGGCTGTCCAACGGCCAGCGTCATGGCTGGCTGTCGCACATGGTGCTGGCCGACTTCACCCTCGCCGCGGTCTCGGGCCTCGCCTTCCTGGCGTGGGAGAGCTGGACCGCCGCGCCGATGCTGAACCTCGCGCTGTTCCGCTTCCCCAGCTTCTCCGGCGCCTCCATCGTCGCCATCGTGTTCGGCGCCGGCATCTTCGGCTCGACCTACCTGGTGCCGATCTTCGTGCAGACCATCCAGGGCTATACCGCGACGCGCTCGGGGCTGGTGCTGATGCCCGCCGGGCTCATCCTGACCATCGCCTTTCCCATCGCCGGGCGGCTGACGGACAAGCTGCCGGCCGACGTGATGATCACCGCCGGGCTGCTGCTGTTCGCCTGGTCCTCGCTGCTCATGGCCGGGCTCGACACCAATACCTCCTTCTGGTCGCTGGCGATATGGATCGCGCTGGGGCGCATAGGGCTTTCCCTCATCATGCCGAGCCTGAACGCGGGGGCGCTGCGTGCGCTGCCGCCGCACCTGCTGGGCCAGGGTTCGGGGGCGCTCAACTTCGTCCGTCAGCTCGGCGGGGCGATCGGGACCAACCTGCTCGCCGTGATGAGCGAGCGGCGCGGCCAGCTCTACGCCCATGCCTTCGCCGCCTCCCAGGACACCGCCAATCCGGCCACAGTAGACATGCTGCGGCAACTTCTTTCCTATCTCCTGGCCGAGGGGGGCATTGCCGAAGGCGGCGTCGCCCCGGGCTTCGGAGCGGAGAGCATCGGCCTGGCCGAGGGACAGCGGCTTGGCTACGCGCTGGATTATCTCGGTCGCATGCTGGCCGCGCAGGCGATGATGATGGGCTACCGCGACGGCTTCCTGCTGGTCGCCATCGCCTTCGTCGTCGCCATCCCGCCCGCCTGGCTGATGCGCCTGCGCTCCCGCCGGGCAGGCTGAACGCCGCCGCGCCATCGGGTTTCGCGGAGGTGCTTCCGCGAATGGCAGGGCCATGCCAGCCTGGGATGGCGACTTGACGGATGCCGGTCCGACCCGATAGCCGCGGATGGCGATTGAGGAATGAAGGGGGATAACGTCGTGGATTTCGCTCTGACGCCGCAGCACGAGGCGCTGCAGGAGGCCATCGGGCGCATCTGCGCCGATTTCGGCGACGAATACTGGCTGATGCGCGACCGCCAGGGCGGGTTCCCGACCGAGCTGCACCAGGCGCTCGCGAAGGGCGGCTGGCTCGGCGTCTGCATGCCCGAGGATGTGGGCGGCGCCGGCCTCGGCATCACCGAGGCGGCGCTGATGATGCAGACCATCGCGCAATCCGGCGCGGGCATGAGCGGCGCCTCGGCCATCCACATGAACATCTTCGGGCTGCAGCCGGTGGTGGTGTTCGGCACCGAGGAGCAGAAGCAGCGGATGCTGCCGCCGCTGATCGAGGGCCGCGAGCGCGCCTGCTTCGCCGTGACCGAGCCCAATACCGGCCTCGACACCACCCAGCTCAAGACCCGCGCCGAGCGGCGCGGCGACCGCTATGTCGTGCATGGCCAGAAGGTGTGGATCAGCACGGCGCAGGTCGCCGAGAAGATGCTGCTGCTGGCGCGCACCACTCCGGCCGAGCAGGCGCGCAAGCGCACCGAGGGGCTGTCGCTGTTCTACACCAACTTCGACCGCAGCCGCATCGAGGTGCGCGAGATCGAGAAGATGGGCCGCAAGGCGGTCGATTCCAACCAGGTGTTCATCGACGGACTCGAGATTCCGGTCGAGGACCGCATAGGCGAAGAAGGGCAGGGCTTCCGCTACATCCTGCACGGCATGAACCCCGAGCGCATCCTGATCGCCGCGGAGGCGGTGGGCCTCGGTCATCTCGCGGTCTCGCGCGCCGCCGCCTATGCCAAGGAGCGCGTGGTGTTCGGGCGCCCGATCGGCCAGAACCAGGCGATCCAGCATCCGCTCGCCGAATGCTGGATGGAACTCGAGGCGGCGCGGCTGATGACGATGAACGCCGCCTGGCGCTACGACAGCGGGCTCGAATGCGGGGCGCAGGCGAACGCGGCGAAATACCTCGCCGCCGAGGCCGGCTTCAAGGCATGCCAGCAGGCGGTGATGACGCATGGCGGCTTCGGCTACGCGAAGGAATATCACGTCGAGCGCTACCTGCGCGAAAGCATGATCCCGCGCATCGCTCCGATCAGCCCGCAGCTCATCCTCAGCTTCGTCGCCGAGCGCGTGCTCGGGCTGCCGAAATCCTACTGAACGCGCCGCCGCAGGGCGGTCCCTTGAGCAAACCAGGAAGATGCCGATGAAGGTTCTCGTCCCCGTCAAGCGGGTGGTCGATTACAATGTGAAGGTCCGCGTCAAGGCGGATGGGTCGGGCGTCGAGACGGCGAACGTCAAGATGTCGATGAACCCGTTTGATGAGATCGCGGTCGAGGAAGCCGTGCGCCTGAAGGAGAAGGGCGTGGCGGAGGAGATCGTCGCGGTGTCCTGCGGCCCGAACGCGGCGCAGGAGCAGCTCCGCACGGCGCTGGCCATGGGTGCCGATCGCGGCATCCTGGTCGAGCATGACGGCGTGCTGGAGCCGCTGGCGGTGGCCAAGCTGCTGAAGGCGATCGTCGGCAGGGAAGGCCCGGCGCTGGTCATCCTGGGCAAGCAGGCGATCGACGACGACATGAGCGCGACGGGGCAGATGCTGGCGGCGCTGCTCGGCTGGGGCCAGGGCACCTTCGCCTCCAGGGTCGAGAAGGAGGGCGACGCCATCAGGGTTACCCGCGAGGTCGATGGCGGGCTGGAGACGGTGTCGGTGAAGCTGCCGGCGATCGTGACCGCCGACCTGCGGCTGAACGAGCCGCGCTACGCCTCGCTGCCCAACATCATGAAGGCGCGCAAGAAGCCGATCGAGACGGTGAAGCCGGCCGATCTCGGCGTTGATGTGACGCCGCGGCTGAGCGTGCTGAAGGTCGAGGAGCCGGCGAAGCGCCAGGCCGGCAAGAAGGTGGGCTCGGTGCAGGAACTCGTCGAGAAGCTGCGCAACGAAGCGAAGGTGATCTGACCATGGCCGTGCTTGTTCTCGCCGACCACAAGGACGGCGCGCTGACCCAGCCCACCCGCAGCACGGTGGCCGCGGCGCGGAAACTCGGTGAGGTGCATGTGCTGGTGGCCGGCGAAGGGGCCGGCGCGGCCGCGGCCGCCGCGGCAAGGCTGCCGGGGGTGGCGAAGGTGCTGACCGGGTCCGAGGCGCCGGCGCTGGCCGAGCCGCTGGCGGCGCAGCTGGTGGCGCTGGCGCCGGGCTATTCGCACCTGCTGGCCCCGGCCTCGGCCGCGGGCAGGAACGTGATGCCGCGCGCCGCGGCGCTGCTCGACGTGCAGGTGCTGTCCGATGTCTGCGGCGTGGTCGATGCCGACACCTTCATCCGCCCGATCTACGCGGGCAACGCGCTGGCCACCGTGAAGTCGGCGGATGCGAAGAAGGTGCTGACGGTGCGCGCCACCTCCTTCGACCCGGTCCCGGCCGAAGGCGGCAACGCGACGGTGGAAGCCGCCCCGGCCGCCGCCGACCCCGGCCTGTCATCCTTCGTGGGCGCCGAGATCGTGAAGTCCGAGCGGCCGGAACTGACGGCGGCACGGATCGTCATCTCGGGCGGGCGGGCGATGGGCTCGGCGGAGAACTTCGCCATCATCGAGAAGGTGGCGGACCGGCTGGGCGCCGCGGTCGGCGCCTCGCGCGCGGCGGTGGATGCGGGCTACGCGGCGAACGACATGCAGGTCGGCCAGACCGGCAAGATCGTGGCGCCGGAACTCTACATCGCGGTGGGCATCTCGGGCGCCATCCAGCACTTGGCGGGGATGAAGGACAGCAAGGTCATCGTCGCCATCAACAAGGACGAGGAAGCGCCGATCTTCCAGGTGGCCGACTACGGGCTGATGGCGGACCTGTTCAAGGCAGTGCCGGAACTGGAAGCCGAACTGGCGAAGTGAAGGTCGGGGGAGGAGAACCTCCCCCGAACCCTCTCCCTTCCTTGACCATTGGCACCGGCCGCCGCCGCCGGTCCCCAAATGACAAAGAAGGTTGAGGGGGGCCGGGGGGAGAAGTTCTCTTCTCCCCCCGTTTCAGGGTTCAGCCCGCGAGGACGATGCCTTCCTCGACCAGCGCGGCGATCTCGGCGCTGGTCGCGCCGAGTCCTTCCAGCACCTCGATGCTGTGCTCGCCGATGCCTGGCGCGGGCCGGATCGCCGCCGCGGCTTCCGGCGGCACCCCGGGCAGCCGGGGCACGAGGATGCGGCCATAGGGCGCCTGGTCCAGTTCCGTCAGGATGCGCGAATGGCGCACCTGCGGATCGGCGCGCATCTCGGCATAGCTGTTCACCGCGCCGCACAGCACGTCGTGGCGGCTCAGCAGCTCGATCCAATGCGCGGTCGGCGCGGTGGCGAACAGCGCGCCGAGCCCGGCATCGATCTCGCCGCGCCGTTCGAGCCGGCCGGCGACCTTGGCGAAGGACGCATCCCCCGCCCAGTCGGTCCGCCCGATCGCCTGGGCGAGCTTGGCGAACATCGGGTCGGTCAGCGCGGTGACGTTGATGTAGCCGTCGGCGGTCGCGTAGGTCGCCGCCGGCACCGCCACGGGCTGCACCGTCTTGCCGCCGGCGATCTCGTCCTCGACCACCGCCATGGCCTGGAAGGCGGTGGTGGCTTCGAGCAGCGACGCCTCCACATGCCCGCCCTTGCCGGTGGTGGTCCGGCGATAGAGCGCCGCGCCGGTCGCCTGCGCCGCATAGACGCCGGTGCAGATGTCGGCCACCAGCACGCCCACCTTGCGCGGCGTCCCGCTCGCATCGCGGTTGACGCGCATCAGCCCGGTCATCGCCTGGAACACGGAATCCGATCCGGGCCGCTTCTCATAGGGGCCATCCTGCCCGTAGCCATTGACCGAGACATAGACGAGCCGCGGATCGCGCGCGGCGAGGTCGGCGTAGCCGAGGCCGAGCCGCGCCGCGACGCCGGGGCGGAAACTCTCCACCACCACGTCGGCGCCCTGGGCGAGGCGCGCCAGCAATTCGCGTCCCTTCGGCCGCGTCGCGTCAATGGCGATGGACCGCTTGCCGAGGTTGCCGGCGATGAACAGCCCGCACTTGCCTTCGAGCCCCCAGCCGATGCCGCGGCCCCAGTCGCCCGCGGGCGGCTCCACCTTGATCACCTCCGCCCCCTGCTGGGCGAGGATCGAGGCGCAGGACGGCCCCGCGAGCCCCTGGCTGATATCGAGCACCCTGAGCCCGCGATAGGGCGGCTCCCATGCCGGCATGGCGTTCCTCCTTCTCAGAACCTGGCCCGGTCGTAGATCTCGGTCCGCAGCGCCTGCTCGAAGCGGTCCACGTCCACGCCGGTGCGCTGCACGATCTCACGCCATTTCCGCAGATTGGCAAGGAAGGCCTCGATCACCGGCTCCGGATTGCGGGCGCCGCGCTGGCGCGCCACGGCGACGGCGTTGCGGACCTCGTCGCGGTTGTATTCCTCGAGCAGCCGGGTCAGCGCCGGGTCGGGCGGGAAGGTCGTCACGCCGCGCTCGCGCGCGCGGCGCTCCACCGTCTCGTCGTCGCGGACGTAGCCGACCGCGACCTGCGCCAGGGCGCGCGGGACCAGGCGCAGGAAGGCGGCGCGGTCCTCGGCGCGGATGCCGTTCCAGCTGTCGCGGTTGAAGGCGATCAGCGCGCCGCCGAAATACGCCCCCATCGGCAGGTCCACCACGTTCTTCGCCACGTCCCACAGCGACAGCGTCTCGAGCCAGGCCACCGAGCCGATGACGCAGTCGAGCTGGCCGCGCTCCATCGCCTCATAAGCCTCGGCATTGGGGATGTTGACGCCGACGCCGCCCATGCGCTGCGCCCAGCGCCCATAGACATTGCCGGCCGCGCGCATCCGCAGCCCGCGCAGGTCGTCCATGCTGCGAACCGGCTGGCGGCACATAAGGCGGTATGGCGTGGTCGAGTAGGCGCCGACATAGACCGTGTTGTTGCGGCGATACTCGGCCAGGCAGTCGGGGCAGTTCAGCAGCACCGTCTCGTTGATGGCGCCCATCGTCGCCAGCGGATCCGCGGCGAGCAGCGCGAGGTCGCTCATCGCCGTGTTCAGCGGGATCTGGTTCGGGTGGTAGAGCGAGACGACGAAGCCGCCATCGACCAGCCCGGTGCGGATGGCCGAGAGCGTCGCCGGCCCGGCGACCAGCGAGCCGCCCGTGTGCAGCTGGATCCGCAGCGACCCGCCGGTCGCGCGCTCCGCCTCCTGGAACAGCGGGATCAGCCCGTCGCGGTTGCTGCCGTGGCTGGGCGGCAGGTAGCTGGAATAGCTCAGCGCCCGCTGTTGCGCCGATGCGCCGGCCGGCAGCAGGCTGCCCAGCGCCAGCGCGGCGCCGGCCAGCAGGCTTGTCAGTCCCGATCTTCTCGTCATCTCCGTTCCTCCCTTGTGGTTGATGGCCGGTGGCGCGCGGGGCGGCAGCCTCAGCGCCCCATCAGGTCCGGCAGCCAGAGCGAAATCTGCGGATAGGCGATCAGCAGCGCCACGATCACCGCCTCGGCCGCCAGGAACCACAGCAGGCCGCGGAAGATCGTCGGCAGCGGCACCTCCTTGCCGACGATGCCGCTGACGACATAGGCGTTCATCCCCACCGGCGGCGTCAGCAGGCCGATCTCGAGATACTTGATGACCAGCACGCCGATCCACACCAGGTCGAGGTTGAGCGCCTGGAACATCGGCAGCAGCACCGGCAGCGTCAGCAGCATCAGCCCGAGCGGATCGAGGAAGCAGCCGAGAAACAGGTAGATCAGCGAGGCGCCGATCACCACCAGCAGCGGATCCACCGCCCAGCTTCCCATCAGCCCGGCGAGGAAGCCCGGCATCCCCGACAGCGCCAGGAAGCGCGACAGCAGCACCGCGCCGATGGCGATGAAGAAGATCGAGGCGGTCCCCTCCAGCGCCTCCATCACCGCCGCGCCCATCGCCGCGCGCGACATCCGGCCCTGCAGCGCGGCGATGCCGCAGGCGGCGAGCGCGCCGACCGCCGCCGCCTCGGTCGGCGTGGCGACGCCGCCATAGAGGCTGCCGATCACCGCCAGCACCAGCACCGGGATCGGCCAGACCTGGCGCAGCGCGGCCAGCCGCTCGGCCCAGCCGGCCGGCTCCTCCGCGCGCGGCGCCAGCGCCGGGTTCAGCCAGCAGCGCAGGATGATCATCGCCGCATAGACCGCCGCCGTCAGCAGCCCCGGCACGATGCCCGCGATCAGCAGCCGGCCGATCGGCTGCTCGGCGAAGATGCCGTAGAGCACCATCAGGATGCTCGGCGGGATGAGCGAGCCGAGGGTGCCGCTCGCTGCCACCACGGCGGTGGCGAGGCCGGGCTCGTAGCGCGCGCGCAGCATCTCCGGGATGGCGAGCCGGCCCATCGCCGCCGCCGTCGCCATCGAGGATCCCGAGGCGGCTGCGAAGCCCGCGGCGGCGAAGTTGGTGGCGACCGCGAGCCCGCCCGGCAGGAAGCCCAGCCACAGCCGCGCGGCGCGGAACAGGCTGCCGGTCATGCCGGTGTGGTAGGCCACCGCCCCCATCAGCAGGAACATCGGCACCGCCGAGAGCGACCAATGCGCGGCGAATTCGAAGGGCAGCGCGCCGAGCGCGCCGAGCGCCGCCTGCGGGCTCCGCAGCACCGCGATGCCGACGACCGACACGCCGCCGAGGGCGACGCCGATCGGCACCCGCAGCGCGATCAGCACGAAGACGGCGCCGAGCCCGGCGAAGCCGATCTGCAGCGGGGTCATGCGGCGGCTCCGGGCCGGGGGCGGCAGGGAGGCGGGCGGCGCCGCGGCATATACTCCACCCTGATCCCGGCTTCGCGGATCAATGCGCCCCAGGTCGCGAGGTCGGCGGCGAGCAGCGCGCGCAGCTCCTCCGGCCCGCCCTGGCCCATCACCAGCCCGCGCGCTTCCCACTGGGCGCGGAAGGCGGGATCGGCGGTGGCGGCGCGCATTGCCGCGGCAAGGCGCGCGATGATCGGCTGCGGCGTGCCCGCCGGGGCGAAAAGCGCCTGCCAGAAACTCGCCTGCACGCCGGGCAGCGTCTCCTGCATCGCCGGCAGGTCGGGCATCAGCGCGATCCGCTCGCGCGCGGTGACGGCGATGGCGCGCGCGCGGCGGTCGGCCAGCAGCGGCGCCGCATCCGACACCGTGGCGAGGAAGGCGGGCAGCCGCCCGGCCGTCAGGTCCACCAGCGCCGGCGCCGCGCCGCGATAGGGCACATGCACGAAGGGCGCGCCGGAGGCGCGGTGGATCATCTCGATCATCAGGTGGTTCACCGCGCCGATGCCCGAGCTGCCGAAGGTCAGCCCGCCCGGCGTGCGCCGCGCGAGGTCGAGGAAACCGGCGAAGTCGGCCGCCGGCACGTCGGGGTGGAGCACCAGGATGAACGGCGTGTCGTAGAAATGCGCGATCGGCGCCAGTTCGCGCAGCGGGTCCTGCGGCACCAGCTGCGGCTGCAGCGCCGGCGCGATGGCGAGGCTCGCCGCGCCCATCAGCAGCGTGTAGCCGTCGGCGCGCGCGCGCACGACATGGGCGGCGGCGATGGCGGCCGCCGCGCCGGTGCGGTTTTCCACCACCACCGGCTGGCCGAGCTCGCGCGCGATCCGCTCGGCCGCCGCGCGCGTCGCCGTGTCGGTCAGCGCCCCGGCCGGATAGCCGGTGACCAGCGTGACCGGCCGCGCCGGCCAGGCCGCCTCCTGCGCGCGCGCTGCCGCCGGCGCGCCGAGTGCTGCCGCCATCAATGTCCGCCTGCGGATGCCGCTCATCGCCTCTCTCCCCATCCGCGCCCGTGCCGCGCGCCCCGTTGACGCATCATCGCCCCGCCCGCAGCCTGCGCGCGAAGAAGCAGGAGGACGCCATGACAGAAAGCCCCGCCGAGCCCGGCATCCTTGGCGCCGCGGCGCTGACCGTCGCGGACCTGTTCCGCGACCGCGCGGCGCGGCACCGCGACCGCGTCGCGCTCGAACAGGATGGTCGGCGCTGGACCTATGGCGCGCTGGAGGAACGGGTGAACCGCCTCGCCCGCGCGCTCGCCGCGCGCGGCGTCGGGCGCGGAGAGCGCATCGCCGTGCTGTCGGAGAACCGGCACGAATTCGTCGAGGCCGAACTCGCCGCCGCCTCGCTGGGCGCCATCGTGGCCTGCCAGAACTGGCGCCAGTCGCGCGAGGAACTGGCCTATTGCCTCGCCCTTGCCGACCCTTGCCTGTGCCTGGTCTCGGAACGCTTCGAGGCGCGCCTGGCCGAGGCCGGCGGCGGCGCGCTGCCGGGCCTGGTGTTCGGCCCGCGCTACGAGGCGGCGCTGGCCGCCGAAAGCGCCGCGCCGCCGCCCGACCGCGCCGAGCCGGAAGACGGCCTCGTCATCCTCTACACCAGCGGCACCACCGGCATGCCGAAGGGCGCGCTCATCAGCCAGCGCGCCATGGTCGCGCGCGCCATCATCGCCCGCGCCGACCAGAGCGCCTTCCCCGAGGAGACCTTCGTCGCCTGGTCGCCGATGTTCCACATGGGCGCGACCGACAGCGCGCTGGCGGCGCTGATGCATGGCGGCAAGGTCATCATCCACGACGGCTTCGACCCGGCCGCCCTGGTCGCGGTGCTGGCGCGCGAGGAGCTCGGCTGGCTCTCGGTCATGCCCGGCACCGCCGAGCCGCTGCTCGAGGAACTGCGCCGCACCGGCGCGCGCCCGCGCGGGGTCCGGCTGGTCGGCGCCATGGCCGACCTGATCGCGCCGGCCGCCATCGCCGAGCTGACCGAAAGGCTGCAGGCGCCGTTCCGCAACACCTTCGGCTCGACCGAGACCGGCCCCGGCCCGGCCAGCCGCGGCCGCATCCCGGTGGGCGCGACGCCGGCGCGGCTGTCCAAGGTGCAGAGCTCCTACTGCCGCATCCGCCTGGTGGACCCCGAGGACCGCGAGGTGCCCGACGGCGAGCCCGGCGAGGTCGCCTTCCGCGGCCCGAGCCTGTTCAGCGGCTACTGGCGCGCGCCCGAGACCAATGCGCGCGACTTCCGCGGCGGCTGGTTCCACATGGGCGACGTGATGCGGCGCAACCCCGACGGCACGCTCGATTTCGTGGACCGGGTGAAATACCTCATCAAGTCGGGCGGCGAGAACATCTACCCGGCCGAGATCGAGCGCGTGCTGCTCGCCTCCCCGCGGGTGAGCGAGGCGGTGGTGGTGCGCCGCCCCGACGCCCGCTGGGGGGAGGTGCCGGTGGCCTTCGTCGCCCGCCGCGACGAGACACTGACCGAGGCCGAGCTGATCGCCGCCTGCCGCGCCGCCATCGCCGGCTACAAGGTGCCCAAGGAGATCCGCTTCATCGAGGAAGCCGCGCTGCCGCGCAGCACCACCGGCAAGATCCGCCGCCACGAGCTGGAGGCGCTGCTGTCCCCGCCTCCCGCCTGAACCGGCGGGCATCGCCCAGGGCGCGGCGCGCGTCACGGCGCCGGCGCCCGGGGCGGCGCCACCTCGCGCACGGCCTGCAGCAGCATCCACGCCGCCATCGACCAGGTGCCGAGCGGCACCGCCCAGCGCGTCGGCCAGATCAGCACGTCGAAGGCGACCGCGCCGGTGGCCTCGCCGACCTGCGTCATCTCCCACGCCTCCTCGGCGCCGGCCCAGCCGAAGGCGGCCAGATAGACGGCCGAGAGCAGCAGCGCCGCCGCCTCCACCGCGCGGCGCGCGGGCGCCGGCAGGCGTTCGGTGAACAGCGTCACCGCAATGTGGTGGCGCTTGCGCTGCACATGGGCGAAGGGAAAGAACACCGTGGCCGCCATGAAGTAGTAGGAGACCATCTCGAGCGTGCCGGGCACCGGCCAGCGGAACAGGTATTTCAGCGTCACGTCGAGCGTGACGTTGACCATCATCAGCAGCAGCGCCGCCCCGGCGATCCACAGCATCGCCGCGGTGGCGGCATCGAGCGCGCCTTCGGCGGTTCGCATGACCGCGCCCCCCTGCCGCTCACAGCCCCATGCGGCGGGCGATGATCCCGCGCATGATCTCGCTGGTGCCGCCGCCGATGGTGCCCACGCGCGCGTCGCGGAAATACATCTGCATGTCGTGGTCCATCATGTAGCCGGCCCCGCCCATGATCTGGATGCCCATGTCGGCGCAGCGGCTGTTGTTCTCGGTCGCCACGACCTTGGCGATGGTGGTCTCGCTCACCGGGTCGAGGCCGGCATCCATCATCTCCGCCGCTCGGTAGGTCAGGGCGCGCGCCGCCTCGGCCATCATCCGCATGTCGGCGAATTTGTGCGCCACCGCCTGGAACTCGGTGATCCGCCGGCCGAAGGCGGTGCGATCGAGCGCGAAGTCGCGGGCGTCGTCGATGATGCGCTGGCAATTGCCGCTCGCCGCCGCGGCGAGGCAGAGCCGCTCGACATTGAGCCCGCGCATCAGGTTGCTCCAGCCCTGGCCGCGCCCGCCCAGCATGCGCGCGGCGGGCACGCGCACATCGTCGAAGAACACCTCGTTCACATGGATCATCCGCCGCCCCAGCGCGCGCAGCGGCCGGATGGTCAGCCCCGGGCTGCGCGCATCCACCAGGAACACGGTGATGCCGCGATGGCCGGCATCGGCCTCGGTCTTGGTCACCACCGCGAGGTGGTGCGCGACATGGGCGCAGGTGATGTAGATCTTCTGCCCGGTGATGACGAAGTCCTCGCCGTCCTGCACCGCGCGGGTGCGGATCGCCGCGGCGTCCGAACCGGTATGCGGCTCAGTCAGGCAGAAGGCGAGCCGGGTCTCGCCGCGCAGCAGGCCCGGCATGATCTCGGCCTTCAGCGCCTCCGATCCGCCGAGCAGCTGCCGCCCGCCATAGATCGCCGTGGTCAGCCAGGCCGAGGCCATCTGCGCGCTGTGCCAGGAGACGGCCTCGACGAAGACCGCGAGGTCCTTGAACGAGCCGCCCGCGCCGCCGATCGCCGTGGGGAAGGGCAGGCCGAGCCAGCCGTCCCGCGCCAGCGCCTCATAGGCGTCGAAGGGGAACTCGCCGGCCTCGTCGAGCGTGCGGATGCGCTCGCGCGGCAGCACGCGGGCGAGCAGCGCCCGCACGCTGTCACGCATCATGCGCTGTTCGTCGGTCAGGCCGAAATCGCGCCCAGGATCCTGCATCGCCATCATCCTTCTCCCTGCGCGCCCGCCAGCGCCGCCGCGCGTCCCGCCGCCGCGCGCGCCCCGGCGACGATGCGCGCCACCACCTCCCCCGCCGGGGGCAAATCGTCGATCAGGCCGACCGCCTGGCCGGCCCAGACCAGCCCCTCGTCGAGCGCGCCGCCGACCGCGGCGCGTTCATTCGCCGCCCAGTCCACCATGGCGAGCACGCTGTCGCGGTCCGCCCCCGCCTTCTCCGCCGCCTGGATGCGGCGGGTCCAGGCGCTGTCCAGCACCCGGCCGGGCATGCCGAGGCTCTGCTTGATGACCAGCGTGTCCTCGGGCTGCGCCGCCAGCAGCGCCGCCTTGTAGCGTTCATGCGCCGCCGCCTCGCGGGTGGCGACGAAGCGCGTGCCGAGCTCGATCCCGTCCGCGCCGAGCGCCAGCGCCGCGGCCAGGCCGCGCCCGTCCACGATGCCCCCGCTCGCCAGCACCGGGATGCCGACGGCATCCACGACCATCGGCACCGCCACCATCGTCGTCAGGTCCGAACGGCCGAGATGGCCGCCGCCCTCGTAGCCCACCGTCGCCACCACGTCGGCGCCGGCCTGTTCCGCCTTGCGCGCCTGCTCGGCGCCGGCCACCAGCACCAGGGTGCGGGTGCCGGTGCCCGCCAGCCGGTCGATCCAGGGCCGCGGATTGCCCGCGGTGAAGGAGAGCACCGGCACACCTTCCTCGACCGAGAGATCCACCAGCGCCGAGATGTCGATCCGCCCGATCGGGAAGTTCACCGCGAAGGGTGCGGCGGTCAGCGCCTTGGCCTTGCGGATCTCGGCGCGCAGCAGCTCGGGCTGGTGCAGCCCGGCCATGGCGATCTGGCCGAGGCCGCCGGCCGCCGAGACCGCCGCCGCCAGCTCCGCCCGCGCGACGCGCGCGAGCCCGCCCTGCACGATCGGGTAGCGGATGCCGAGCACGCGCGTCGCGCGCGTCTCCATCCGGTCGGCGGCGCCGTTCATCGCGCGCTCAGCCCGGCCGGCGGCGATAGAGCAGGGTCGCGCGCATCTCCTGCGCCACCGTGCCGTCCTGCTTCACGCAGCGCCGGTCGAGCGTGACGGTACCGCGGTCCGGCTTGCTCGATTCCTTCTTCGCCACCACCTTCGCCACCATGCGGATGGTGTCGCCGTGCTTGACCGGGGAGAGCATCTTCCAGCCGTCGATCTGCAGCAGCGCGAGCAGCGTGCCGTCATTGATGCCGCTGGCGTAGGTGAGGCCGCCCATCACCGCATAGACCAGCGGCCCATGGGCGATCGGCTCGCCGAACTGGGTGGTGCGGCAATACTCGAAATTGGTGTGGACCTCGTTGAAGTCGCCCGACAGGCAGGCGAAGTTGACGATGTCGGTCGAGGTGATGGTACGCGCCGGCGTCGTCAGCTCCTGGCCGATCTCGAAATCCTCGAAATACATCCCGCGCGGCTTGCCTGCGGTGGTCATGCTCCGTTCCTCCTCACGCCTTGTCCTTGCCGAGCAGCATCGTGCAGTGGGAGGACAGGATGCCGCCCTCATTGTGCACCAGCGCGATCTCGGCGCCTTCCACCTGCCGCGCGCCGAGGCCGCCGCGCAGCTGGCGCACCGCCTCGACGATGCCGAACAGCCCGCCCGCCGCGCCCGCATGGGCGTGGGAGAGCATGCCGCCATGGGTGTTCACCGGCACCGCGCCGCCGCCGATCGCCGCCCGCCCGTCGAGCCAGTAGCGGCCGCCCTCGCCGCGCGGGCAGAGCCCGAGCTCCTCGGCCTCGATGATCGGCACGATGCTGAAGCAGTCGTACAGCTCGGCCACGTCGATGTCCGCCGGGCCGAGCCCGGCCATGCGATAGGCCGCGGCGCCCGAGCGCGTGGCGCCGAACTCGGTCAGGCTCGGCGCGCACATGATGTGCTCATGCGTGTGGAACTCGCCGATGCCGAGCAGGTAGGCCGGCTTCGCGCGCAGGTCGGCCGCCCGCTCGGCCGAGGTGACGATGAAGGCGCCCCCCGCATCGGAGATCAGGCAGCAATCGAGCATGCCGAGCGGATCGGCGATCGGCTTGGCCGCGAGCACCTGCTCGCGCGTCAGCGGCGCCTTCATGTGGGCGTTGGGGTGCAGCAGCGCGTGCCGGCGCGTGGTCGCGGCCACCTCGGCCATCTGCTCGCGCGTGGTGCCGTATTCCAGCATGTGGCGGCGCGCGATCATGGCGTAGAAGCCGGGGATCGAGGATCCGTAGGGCTGCTCGAAATACGGGTGGCCGACCGCGGTCAGCGCCGCCACCGCCTGGTCGCGGCTCTGGCCGGTGGCGCGGTTCTCGCCGGCGGTCACCAGCACCACCTCGGCCTGGCCGGCGACGATCGCCTCGGCCGCGTGCTTCAGCATCACCGCCGGCGTCGCCCCGCCCACCACGAGGGAGGCGTTGAAGCGCGGCTGCAGGCCGAGATACTCGCACAGCACCGAGCCGAGCATGAAATAGGGCTCGGTGAAGGAATAGGCGGTCAGCAGCCCGTCGATGTCCGACGGCTTCAGACCGGCATCGTCCAGCGCGCGCTTCGCCGCCTGGGCATTCAGCCCGAGTCCGGTCATGCCCGGCACCTTGCCGATGTCGGATTCGCCGACGCCGACGATCGCCACCCGGTTCCGCAGGCTCGTCTCGCTCATCTTCCCGCTTCCTTGCCGCGGCGTCCCGTCGCGCCGTTCACAACCCGATCTCCCGCGCGATCAGCTGGCGCTGGATCTGCGAGGTCCCGCCGCCCACCGTGGAATTGCGCGCATCGCGCCAGTAGCGCTGCATGTCATGGTCATAGGTGTAGGCATGCCCGCCCAGCACCTGCATCCCGAGCGTGGTCAGCCGCACCAGCATCTCCGACGCATGCAGCTTCGCCATGCTCGCCTCCCGCGCGCAGGGCAGCCCCTGGTCGTAGCGCCAGGCGGCCAGCGCGGTCAGCCAGCGCGCCGCCTCCACCTCGGTCGCCGCGTCGGCCAGCGCGTGGGCAAGCGCCTGGAAGCGCCCGATCGGCTGGCCGAACTGCTCGCGCTCGCGCGCATAGGCCACCGCATCCTCCAGCGTCGCCAGCGCGCAGCCCAGATTGTAGGCGGCGATGGTGATGCGCTCGCGCTCCAGGTGGCGGGTGACGTAGCGCCAGCCCTGGTTCTCCTCCCCGATCAAGGCCGAGCCGGGCAGCCGCACCTCGTCGAAGTAGATCTCGTTCAGCCCGATGATGTGCCGCCCAACCGTGTCGAGCCGGCGCATGGTGATGCCGGGCGCGTCGTTGGGCACCAGCAGCAGCGAGATGCCCTTGTGCTTCGGCGCGTCCGGATCGGTGCGCGCCACCAGGATGATGTGGTTGTCCCTGGCATGGGCGCCGGTCGAGAACAGCTTCTGCCCGCTCACCACCCAGTCGCCGCCGTCGCGCCGCGCGCGCGTCCGCAGGGACGCCGCGTCCGAACCCGATTGCGGCTCGGTCAGGCTGAAGGAGAGCTTGGCCTCCCCGCGCGCCACCCGCGGCAGCACCGCGCGCCGCATCTCCTCGGACGCGAAGTCGCCGAGGATCGCCGCCCCCCAGGCGATCAGCGCGATGCGCGAGGCGATGTCCATCGACGGGCGGGCGAGCTCCTCATAGACGATGGCGCAATCCTGCATCGGGCTGCCGAGGCCGCCATGGGCGGCGGGCACCACCATCGCCGGGAAGCCGGCCTCGACCATCGCCGCGTGCAGCGTCTCGGGGAACTCGCCCTCGCGGTCCCAGCGGCGCACCGCCTCGCGCGGGCAGTGGCGGCGGACGAAGGCGGCCGCACTCTCGCGCAGCAGCCGCTGCTCCTCGGTGGGGGCGAAATCCATCGCTCAGCCCCGGCCGCCGGCGCGGCGGAACTGCGGCACGGCGGCGCCCTCGCCGCGATCCTCGAAGCAGACCGCGACGGCATCGCCGATCGCCGTGTCTAGCGCATCATCGCCGAGGATGTTGGCCATCATGCGCGGGCCTTCCTCAAGGTCGATCAGCGCCACCACATAGGGCACGCGCGGGGCGAAGGCGGCGAGCGGCGCGCGGCGGATGATCGTGAAGCTGTGCACCGTGCCGCGGCCCGTGGCCTCGACCCAGCGCAGGTCGGCGGACCAGCAGGCGGGGCACAAATGGCGCGGCATGAAATGCGTCTGGCCGCAGGCATCGCAGCGGCGGATCAGCAGCCGCCCCTCCCGCGCGCCCTGCCAGTAGGGGGCGGAATCGGCGTTGACGACGGGGCTCGGCAGCGTTTCGGTCATGCTCTCGGGTTCCTGTCGGGCTCAGCGGCGCGCCGCGGCGGCGGCGGCCGGGAAATCGGCGGGCCGGCGGTCGAGCATCGCCGCCAGCCCCTCGCGGAACTCGGGGTTGGACATGGCCAGCGCCTGGCCCAGCCCCTCATAGGCGAACATCTCCTCGAGGCTGCTCTCGAAGCTGCGCGCCATCAGGATCTTGGCGAGGCCCATCACCTCCGCCGGACCGGAAGCGAGGCGCTGCGCCTCGGCGAGTCCCGCCGCGTCGAGTTCGGCATCGGGCACCACGCGGCCGACCAGGCCGATCGCCAGCGCCTCGGCCGCCGTCAGGCTGCCGCCGCCGAACAGGAAATCCTTGGCGCGCGCCATGCCGATCAGCCGCGGCAGCGTGTACATCATGCCGATGTCGGGAATCGCGCCGAGGCGGAAGAAGCCGGCCATGAACATCGCGCCCTCGGCGGCGATCAGCCGGTCGCCGGTGAGCGCGAGGCCCATCCCGCCACCCACCGCATGGCCGTTGACGCCGATCACCACCGGCTTCTCCAGCGTCATCAGCGGCACCAGCCAGCGGCCGAGGCGGCGGAAGCGGCGATGCACCGGCCAGGGGTCGCTCGCCTCGCGCAGCATCCGCAGGTCGCCGCCGGCGCAGAAGCTCGGCCCCGCGCCGGTGAGATAGACCGCGCGCACGGCGGGGTCGGATTCGGCTTCCTCGACCGCGGCGCCGAGCGCGACGCGCATCGGCTCGTCGAGCCCGTTGCGGTTGCGCGGATTGTCGAGGCGCAGCACCAGCACCGCGCCCTCGCGCCGCCGCCTGACCAGCTCCCCGCCCGGATCGGTGCTCATGGCCTTGCCCTTTCCTTCCGCGTCACGCCGCGACATGCTTCAGCCAGCGCCCGCCATCGACGACGAGGTTCTCCCCCGTCACATAGGCGGCGAGCGGCGAGGCGAGGAACACCGCGGCATTGGCGACATCCTCGGTCCGCCCGAAGCGGCCGAGCGCGGTGCGCCGGCGTTCCAGCTCCGCCACGCCGCGGTCCTCATAGAGCCGGCGCACCCCTTCGGTGTCGGCGATCGGCCCTGGCGAGATGGTGTTGCTGCGGATGCCGTCCGGCCCCCATTCGACCGCCAGGCTGCGGCTGAGCGAGAGGATGCCCGCCTTGGCCGCCGCCGCATGGGCCGCGCCCGGCCAGCCCGACAGCGCGTTCATGGTGACGATGCTGATGATCCGCCCGCCGCCGCGCGACGCCTTGAGCGCGGCATAGGCGGCGCGGCAGCAGTGGAAGGTGCCGTTGAGGTCGATGTCCACGACCGTCTTCCAGCCATTGGCCGAGAGGTCGGCGGTCGGGCAGAAGAAGTTGCCGGCGGCGTTGTTCACCAGGATGTCGAGCGCGCCGAAGCGTTCGACCGTGCGCGTCACCGCCTCGTGCACCTGCTCGTAGGAGCGCACATCGGCCTGGAAGGCGGCGACCTCGGCACCCTCGGCGGCGAGGCGCGCCGCCGCGGCGTCGAGCGTTGCCTGCCTGCGGCTGGCGATCACCACCCGCGCGCCGAGCCGGGCATAGGCGGAGGCGATGGCGAAGCCGATGCCGCTGCCGCCGCCGGTGACGAAGGCCACCTGGTCGGCGAGCAGCCCGGGCGCGAAGGCGGTGCCGGCGAGCATGTCAGGATCCCTTGCGCGGCGCGGATTGCCGCCGGCGGGCGGCGGCCAGCGCGGCGCGGTGCGAGGCGGTGGTGGTGGCCAGCGCGAAGGCGTCCGCCTCATGCGCCAGCGCATTGTCGAGGCCCTGGCCCCAGCGCTGGCGGCACAGCGACTTGGTCAGCGCCAGCGCCTCGCGCGGCAGTGCCGCGACCTCCTGCGCCAGCGCCAGCGCCGCGGCGTCGAAGCCGGCCACCGGCGCCACCCGCCGCGTCAGGCCGAGCCGCCGCGCCTCCTCGGCCGGCAGGGTGCCGCCGGTCAGCAGCAGGTCGAGCGCGACGGCGCCGCCGAGGCGCGCCTGCAGCAGGAAGGCGGCGCCGCCATCGGGCACGATGCCCAGATGCACGAAGGGAAAGCCGAGCCGGGCATCCTCGGCGAGCAGCAGGATGTCGGCCGCGAGAGCGAGCGAGGCGCCGCCGCCATAGGCCGCGCCCTGCACCGCCGCGACCACGATCTTGTCCATGCGGATCAGCGCGAGGTGCTGCGCCTGCGCGAGCAGGATGCGCTCGCGCCAGGCGAAGGCGTCCTCGGGCATGTCGTCGAGATCGGCGCCGGCGCAGAAGGCGCGGCCTTCCCCGCGCAGCAGCAGCACGCCGATGCCGGGGTCGGCGGCGACCTCGCGCAGCCGCGCGGCGATGGCGTGGCGCATCGCCGCGGACAGCGCGTTCAGGCGATCCGGCCGGCACAGCCGCAGCACCGCAACGGCGCCGTCGCGCTCCAGCGCGACACCCTCCGCGCTCATGGCGCGCCGGCTCCATCGCGCTGATCTGAGCGCATGGCTGTTCCTCCCGCGGGGCAGGACGTCGCCGTCGCGGCGCGCACCATGCCTCCGAGGATGAACGCAGCAATGCATGTGCCAGCGGCGCGGGCCGCCGCATCCGGGCCGGTGCATGCGTCTGCCCTTCCCGGCATTGTCGGCGCTGCGGACATGATGTCCGCGCCGCGCGCAGCGAACGCCATCGCGCTATGGAGGGCTTGAATCGGCGATGGCGCGACGTGACACTGCGGGGCCGTTGCATCGATGCCGCGAGGACGCTGGCACGCCGCGCGCAAGGCACGTCGCGCAAGACGGGCCGCGCCGGAGGCGTCGGGGGGGGCTGGCGCCACCCGGGCGCCACGGGATGCGGCGGTCCGGCGGGCGGGATTTGGAAGAATGAGCGGAGGAACTCCATGGACTTGACGCTGACCCCGAAGCACCGAGCACTGCGCGAGGAGGTCGATGCCTTCATCGCCGCGCATCGCGGCGCCGCGCCGCGCCCGGGCGGCGGGCGCAAGCGGCCCGACCGCAAGGCGCTGGACTGGCAGGCGCTGCTGCTCGAGCACGGCTATTTCGCGCGCACCATCCCGCGCGAATACGGCGGCTTCGGCGCGCCGCACGACGTCATCGAACTGGCGATCATCGCCGATGCGTTCAGCCGCGCTGGCATCTCGCCTGGCATCCACAACCAGGGCATCAGCATGCTGGTGCCGACTCTGCTCGAGGTCGGCACCGAGGAGCAGAAGCGGCGCTGGATCGGCCCCACCATCCGCGGCGAGACGATCTGGTGCCAGGGCTATTCGGAGCCGGGCTCGGGCTCCGACCTCGCCGCCGCGCAGACCCGCGCCGTGGTCGAGGACGGGCATTTCGTCATCAACGGCCAGAAGATCTGGACCAGCTCGGCGCATTTCGCCGACATGATGTTCCTGCTCTGCCGCACCGAGCCCGACAAGTCGAAGCATGCCGGCCTGTCCTACCTGCTGCTGCCGATGAGCGCGCCGGGCATCGAGGTGCGCCCGCTGCGGACCATGACCGGCCGCGCCGAGTTCAACGAGACCTTCTTCACGGACGTGCGCGTGCCGGTGGACCAGATCGTGATGGGCCGCGGCGACGGCTGGCACGTCGCCAACGTCACGCTGAAGTACGAGCGGATGCTGCTCGGCGATCCCAACAAGCTGCAGCAGCGGCTTGAGGCGATCCGCCGCATGATGGAGCAGCCGGGCGCCGACGGCGCGCGCCTGCTCGACCGCGCGGAATGGCGCGACCGGCTGCTGCGCCTGCAGGGCGAGGTGATCGCGGCGCGCAACCACAACATGCGCCTGCTGACGGAAACCGCCGAAGGGGTGGATTCGGGCCTCGGGCGCTTCATCGTGAAGTATCACGGCACCATGCTCGCGCACCGGCTCGCCTCGCTGGCGCTCGACGTCATGGGCAGCACCGGCCTGCTCTATGAGCCGCAGGGCGAGGTGGCCGAGGACGATCCCGCCACCACCTGGCAGATCGACTACATGTACGACATCGGCCTCATCATCGGCGGCGGGTCGTCGAACATCCAGAAGAACATCATCGGCGAGCGCGGCCTCGGCCTGCCGCGCGAGCCCAAGGCGGCGGTGCCGGCGGGGAGGAACTGAGATGCGGTTCGGATTGACGGAAGACCAGGGACTGTTCGGCCGCTCGCTGCGCGGCTTCCTCGCCGACCGGCTGCCGCTCGACGCGCTGCGCCGGCTCGCCGAAACCGGCACCGGCTTCGATGCCGAGCTGTGGCGCGGCCTCGGCGAGCTCGGCCTGCATGGGCTGCTGGTGCCCGAGGAGCATGGCGGCGCCGGGCTCGGCATGCTCGATGCCGCGCTGGCGGCCGAGGCGCTCGGCTACCATGCGGCGCCCGCGCCCTTCGCGGCGGCGCTGGTGATGGCCGTGCAGGCCTTCCGCAGCGCCGGCGACGCCGAGCAGCAGCGCCAGTGGCTGCCGCGCATCGCGCAGGGGCAGGCGCGCATCGGGCTCGGCTTCGCGGGGCTGGCCGGGCAGACCGGCCGGGCGGCGCTGCGGCTCGAAGGCGGGCGCCTGTCCGGCGCGCTGGACGGGCTGATGGATGGCGGCGAGGCCACCCATTTCCTCGCCTACCTGCCCGATGGCCGCGCCGCGCTGATCGAGGCCGGCGCGCCGGGCGTGACCGCCACGCTGCGCCGCAGCGTGGACCGCACCCGCGCGCTGGTCGATCTCGACCTCGCGGGTGCGGCGCCGGTGGCGCTGCTGCAATCCTCGAACGATCCGCTCGCCGCGGCGCGGCGGGTGCGCGACGCGGGGCGGGTGATGCTGGCGGCCGACACGCTCGGCGCCGCGCAGAACATGCTCGACCGCGCCGTCGCCTATGCCAAGGAGAGGGTGCAGTTCGGCCGCGTCATCGGCAGCTTCCAGGGCGTGAAATACATGTGCGCCGACATGGCGACCATGCTCGAACCCTGCCGCGCCATGGTCTGGTACGCCGCCTACGCGCAGGACGCGGTGCCGGAGGAAGCCGCCATGGTCGCCGCCCACGCCAAGGCCCACCTGGCCGAGGTCGGGCGCGAGGTCGCCCGCCTGGCGACCGAGGTGCATGGCGGCATGGGCTTCACCGACCTGCTCGGCCTGCACCACCAGTTCAAGCGCATCACCTTCGACCGCCAGGTCCTCGGCGGGCCCGAGCGCTGCCGGCACGACGCGGCGGTGGCGCAGGGCTGGGTCGCCGCCTGAGCCTGCAATTTCCGCGAAAGTTGAAGGAGGAAAGCCATGTCATTGCGTGAAAAGGGCGCGATCACCGGGGTGGGCGAAACCGCCTATTCCCGGGAATCGGGCCGCAGCGTGCTGTCGCTGCAGCTCGAGGCCTCGCTGAAGGCGATCGAGGATGCCGGCCTGAAGCCGTCCGACATCGACGGCGTGATCCCCTATTCCGGGGTCGTGGCCGAGGATTTCATCACCAATCTCGGCCTGCCCGACCTGCGCTTCTCGGCGGTGACGCCGCTTGGCGGGGCGAGCTGCGTCGCCGCGGTGCAATGCGCCGTCGCCGCGATCGCCGCGGGCATCTGCAACCATGTGCTGATCCCGGTCGGGCGCAACGGCGCCTCGGGCGGGCGCATCGGGATGCGGGTGCAGCAGATGCCGCAGTTCCGCCTGGTCGGCGAGTTCGAGATGCCGCTCGGCGCCATCGCGCCGGCGCAGCTCTACGCGCCGATGGCGCGCCGGCACATGGAGCTCTACGGCACCACCAGCCGGCAGCTCGGCGAGATCGCGGTCTCGACCCGCGCCAACGCCATGCTCAACGGCAACGCCGTGATGACGAAGCCGATGACGATCGAGGACCACCAGGCCTCGCGCATGATCTCCGACCCCTTCCGGCTGTTCGATTGCAGCCTTGAGAGCGACGGTTCCTGCGCCATCGTGGTCAGCGCCGCCGAGCGCGCCCGCGACCTCCGCAAGCCGCCGGTGGTGGTGATGGGCGTCGCCGAGGGCCACCCGGATTCGCCCAGCGTCATCACCCAGCGCCCGGACATGACGCGGCTGGGCATCGCCAAGGCGGCGCCGCGCGCCTTCGAGATGGCCGGCGTCAAGCACGACGACATCGACGTGGCCGAGATCTACGACTGCTTCACCTACATCGTGATGTGCCAGCTCGAGGATCTGGGCTTCTGCAAGAAGGGCGAGGGCGGCCCCTTCGTCGAGAGCGGCGCGATCCGCCTCGGCGGCAAGCTGCCCGTCAACACCCATGGCGGCCTGCTCAGCCAGGCGCACATGGTGGGCATGAACCACATCGCGGAGCTGGTGCGCCAGCTGCGCGGAGAGGCCGGCAAGGCCCAGGTGCGCGACGCCGAGATCGGCCTCGTCACCGGCTATGGCGACATGGGCGACGGCTCCGTCGCCATCATGCGGAGGGGATGATGAGCGCGACCGGAACCTACAACAAGCTCGTCCCCGAGCCGACGCCGCACAGCGCGCCCTACTGGGAGGGGCTGAACCGCCGCAAGCTGCTGCTGCAGAAGTGCCGCGGCTGCGGCGAGATCCGCCACTATCCGCGGCCGATGTGCCCGTCCTGCCACTCGATGGAGGTGGAATGGGTCGAGGCCAGCGGCCGCGGCGTGATCCACAGCTGGACCATCACCCACCACGCCTTCCACCCCGGCGTGCGCGAGGACCTGCCCTATACCCTCGCCACGGTCGATCTCGAGGAAGGCGTGCGGATGCTGGCGCAGCTGCGCGGCGTGCCGGACGACAAGCTGCGGATCGGCCTGCCCGTGCGCGTCGAGTTCGAGACGGTGAAGGACGGCCTCACCCTGCCCTACCTTGTCCCGGGAGAGCCGGCATGAAGATCGACATCGACGCGCTGCGAAGCCATATCGGCCGCAAGATCGAGGAGACCGACGAGGCGACGCTGCCGCCCATGCGCGGCATGACCGTCGTCTTCGAGCGGCCCGAGCCCGCGCCCAAGCGGGGCGACCCGGTGCCGCCGGGCTGGCACTGGTGCTTCTTCGTGCCGCTCGCGCCGCGCTCCGTGCTCGGCGCCGACGGGCTGCCCACCTCCGGCGGCGTGCTGCCGGAGATGCCGCTGCCGCGGCGGATGTTCGCCGGCCAGGCCTATACCTTCCACGCGCCGATCCTGGTCGGCGACGAGCTGCGGCGCGAAACCGAGCTCGCCGACCTTCAGCTGCGCGAAGGCGGCACCGGCACCATGGTGTTCGCCACCGTGCGGCGGCGGATCTACACCCCGCGCGGCCTCGCGGTGACCGAGGACCAGCACACCGTGTTCCGCGAGGCGGCCGACCCCGCCGCCCCCGCGCGCGCGCCCAAGCGCGACCCGGCGCCCACCGATGTCGCCTGGCGGCGCACCTATGCCCCCGACACGGTGACGCTTTTCCGCTACTCGGCGCTGACCCTCAATCCGCACCGCATCCACTACGACCGCACCTATGCGATGCAGGAGGAAGGCTATCCGGGGCTGGTGGTGCATGGGCCGTTCTCGCAGCAATGCCTGCTCGACCTGCTGCGCGACAATCTTCCGGGCAAGGCGATCCGCAGCTTCACCATGCGGGCGCGCGCGCCGCTGTTCGACACCGCGCCCTTCACGGTGATCGGCCGGCCGACCGCCGAGGGCGCCGAGGTCTGGGCGGTGGGCCCGGATGGCGGCATCGCCATGCAGGCGAGCGCCACGCTCGGCTGAACCGCGCCTGGCGGGGCGGGGTGCGGCCCCTTCCCGCCATTCGCTTCCGGCCGGGGCGGGGATCAGCCTTCCAGCAGCACCCGCCCGGGCAGGCCCCCGCGCGCGACGAGGCCCAGCGCCTCGGCCGCCGCGGCAAGCGGCAGGCGCCGATGGATGCGCGGCCGCAGCCGCCCTTCCAGGAACAGCGCGAAGATCGCCGCCTGCGCCGCCGCCACGCGGGCCGGCTCGCGGTCGCGGTGGTCGGCCCAGTTCAGGCCGAGCACGCCGACATTCTTGACCAGCAGGTAGTTGCTGCGGATCTGCGGGATCTCCCCGGCGGCGAAGCCGACCACCACCAGCCGCCCGCAGGGGGCGAGGCAGCGCAGCGCGGCGGCGGTGAGGGCATCGCCCAGCGGGTCGATCACCACATCCACCCCGCGCCCGCCGGTCGCCGCCGCCACCTGCTCGCGCAATTCCGCCCCCTGGTCGAGCCGCAGCGCGGCATCGGCGCCATCGGCCAGGGCGGCGGCGGCCGCCGCCTCGCTGCGGATGCCGGCCAGCACCCGCGCGGCGCCGAGCGGGCGGGCCAGTTGCAGCGCCGCCGCGCCCACCGCGCCCGAGGCGCCGAGCACCAGCACGTTTTCCCCCGCCGCGAGGCCGCCGCGCGCGGCCAGCGCGAAATGCGCGGTCTGGTAGTTGAGCCCGAGGGCGGCCGCATCCGCCGCGCCGATCCCCTGGGGCACCGGCAGGCAGGCGGCGGCGGGCAGCGCCACGCGCTCGGCGAAGGCGCCGTATTCGACATGCGCGATCACCCGCGCCCCGCGCGCCGGGGCCGCCGCGCCGCGCGCATCCAGCACCCGCCCGACGATGGTCTTGCCGGGGATGAAGGGCAGCGGCGGGCGCGTCTGGTAGCGCCCGCTCACCACCAGCGCGTCGGGGTAGTTCACCTCGGCCGCCTCGAAGCCCAGCAGCACCTCGCCCTCGGCCGGCGCCGGCTCGGGCAGCTCGCGCAAGACGATCGCCTCGGGGCCGGCGTAGTCGGTCAGCAGCGCCGCCTTCATGGCGCGAGCACCGCGGCGTTGTCGGCGCCGAGCGCCGGGGCGGGGCGGATGCCCGGCGGGCCGCGCAGCGCCGGGGCGAGCGGCACCGGCAGCGCCGGCATCTGCTGCCCCTCGGCATTGGCGAGGCGGTGGCCGAACAGCCCGCGCGCGGCGAAATGCGGGTCGTTCATGGCTTCCTCCACGGTGGCGACGATGCTGCAGCAGCAGTCGCGCCCGGCGATCGCGGCGCGCCAGGCATCGGCGTCGCGCGCCGCCACCAGCGCGGCCACCCGCGCCGCGGTGCCGGCGGGGTCGCGCGCATCATCGCGCCATTGCGGCTCCAGCCCGATGATGTCGCAGAACACGGCCCAGAAGCGGTCCTCGATCGGCGCGGCGGCGAGCACCCGGCCATCGGCGGTCGGATAGAGCCGGTAGCGCGGCGTGCCGCCGGTCACCAGCCCGTCGCCATTGCCGGGCCAGCGCCCGGTGGCGAAGCCCTGCCCCATCGCCCAGTAGAGGAAGGGAAACAGGTTGTCGGTCATGGCGATGTCGAGCCGCTGGCCGCTGCCGGTCGCCTGGCGGGCGTGCAGCGCCATCAGGATGTTCATCACCGCCGGGTAGGCGCCACCGGCGATGTCGGCGATCAGCGCCGGCGGCACCACCGGCCGCGCGGCGTCGCCGAAGCCCAGCGAGAGCAGCCCGGCATCGCCGATGTAGTTGAGGTCGTGCCCCGCCGCGTCGCGCTTCGGCCCGCTCTGCCCGTAGCCGGTGATCGAGCACCAGATCAGCCGCGGGTTGCGCGCCATCACCTGCCCGGGGCCGAGGCCGAGGCGCTCCATCACGCCGGGGCGGAACTGCTCGACCAGGATGTCGGCGCGCTCGATCAGCGGATCGAGCCGCGCGCGCTGCGCGGGGTCCTTGAGGTCGAGCGCAACGCTGCGCTTGCCGCGGTTGAGCAGGGCGAAATTGGCCGAATCCGCCCCCCAGGGCGGCTGGTAGCCGCGCATCTCGTCGCCCGTGCCGGGGCGTTCGACCTTGACCACCTCGGCCCCCGCCTCGGCCAGGATCAGCGTCGCCAGCGGCCCCGGCAGCAGGGTCGAGAAATCGAGCACCAGCAGCCCGGCGAGCGGCCCGGCGGCGGCGCTCATTCGGCGATCCCGTGCGCGCCGTCGATGGTCAGCGTCGTGCCGGTCATGAAGTCCATGCCTCCCTCGAACAGCGTGCCGACCAGCCGGCCGACCTCCTCGGCGCGGCCGTAGCGCCGCAGCGGAATGCGCGTCATCAGCCGCTCGTGCAACTCCTGCCCGGCCAGGGCCTCGCGGTTGAGGTCGGTCTCGATGTAGCCGGGGGCGACGCACAGGGCGCGGATGCCCTCGGGCGCCCATTCCACCGCGAGGCAGCGGGTGATCGCCCCGACCGCCGCCTTGGCGGCGCAATAGGCGAGCGCGCCCGGCACGCCGAGCCGGGCGTAGAAGGAGCCGATATTGACGATCAGCCCGCCCCCGGCGGCTATGAGATGGGGGCGGATCTCGCGGCAGCCGACCATCACCGCGGTGGCGTCGAGGCGCATCACCGCCTCGAACTCCGCGGTGGTCAGCCGGGCGCTGCGGCGGTGATGGACGGCGCCGGCATTGTTGACCAGGCCGACCACCGGCCCTTCCTCGGCGGCGCGGGCGAAGGCGGCGCGCAGCGCCTCCTCCTCGGTCACGTCGCAGGCGATGCCGAGGCCCGAGGCGCAGACGCCGCTGCGCGACAGCCCGACGACGCGGAAGCCGCGCCCGGCGAGGTCGGCGGCGATGGCGGCGCCGATGCCGCGGCTCGCCCCGGTGACGACGACGGCGCCGCGCGTCGGCGCGCTCATGGGCGGCGCACCAGCGGGCACTCGCTCTCGGCGAGCGGGCGATAGGCCTCCTCGCCGGGGATCGCGCCGGCCACCTCGAGCAGGTCCCATTCGCCGCGGCTGTCCTGCGGGCGCTTGGCGCGCAGCAGGTACATGTCGCGGATGACGCGCCCATCCTCGCGGATGCGGCCGTTGCGGGTCATGAAGTCGTTGATGGGCGTGGCGCGCATGCGCGCCATCACCGGCTCGGCGGCATCGGTGCCGGCGTCGCGGATGGCGTTGAGGTAGTGCGTCACCGCGCCCCAGACGCTCGCCTGCATCATGGTCGGCGGGCGGCCGTGGATGGCCTCGAAGCGGCGGGCGAAGGCGCGCGTCTCGTCATTCTGGTCCCAGTAATAGGCCTCGGTGAAGACCAGCCCCTGCGCCGTCTGCAGCCCCATCGCGCGGACATTGGTCAGCAGGCAGAGCAGCGCCGCCGGCTGGATGCCGCGCCGCGCCAGCCCGAACTCGCCCATCTGCTTGACGATGTTCACGAGGTCGAGCCCCGCCGCCGCGATGCCCACCACATTCGCCCCCGAGGCGGCGGCGCGCAGCAGGTGGGAGGAATAGTCCGTCTCGCCCAGCGGGGCGCGCACCGCGCCCGTCACCTCCCCGCCCAGGCGGCGGACGAGCTCGGCGGCGTTCTGCTCGAGCGAATGGCCGAAGGCGTAGTCGGAGGTGAGGAAGAACCACTTCCGCCCGCCGCCGCGCACCAGCGGCGTCACCGTGCCCTTGGCCAGGGCGTAGTTGTCGTAGGTCCATTGCACGCCGAGCGGCGCGCAGGCCCTGCCGGTCAGCTCCGTGGTGCCGGGCGCGGTGGCGATCGCGATGCGCCGCTTCTCCTGGGCCAGCGGCTGCACCGCCAGCGCCACGGCGGAATTGCCGATGCCGAAGATGGCGTCCACCTTCTCCTGGTCGTACCAGCGCCGGGCGATGCCGAACCCGACATCGGCCCGGTTCTGCAGGTCGCCATGGATCAGCTCGATCGGCGCGCCGAGCACGCGGCCGCCGAAATCCTCGATCGCCATGCGCGCCGAGACGACATCGCCCATGCCCTGCTGGTCGGCGAAGACGCCGGACATGTCGTCCAGCACGCCGAGCTTCACCACGCCGTCCGACACCGCGCCCTGCGCCCGCAGCGCCGGCGCGCCCAGCGCCGCCAGCCCGCCGGCCGCCAGCGCCGCGCGCCTCGTGACATGCCTCATGGTCATGGTCGCTCCCTCCTTCGTTCCGCCGCCGCGCGGCGGTTCATGCTTCGCCCGCGCCGGCGCGGCGCACCGGCTCGGGCCGCAGCGTGCCGGCCCTGGCCATCGCCGCCAGTTCCCGCTTCAGCACCTTGCCGCTCGCGGTCAGGGGAAAAGCGTCGAGCCGCAGGAACCATTCCGGCATGTCATAGCGCGACAGCCCCTCGGCGGCGAGATGCGCGAGCAGCGCCTCGGCCCCGATCTCGCCGATGACGGCGAGGCAGACGCGCTCGCCCAGCCGCTCGTCGGGCACCGGGAAGGCGGCGGCGCGCGCCACCGCCGGGTGGCGCAGCGCCAGCGCCTCGATGCGCGCGGGATGGATGTTGTGCCCGCCGCGGATGATGAGGTCCTTGCTGCGCCCGACCACGCGCAGGTTGCCGCGCGCGTCGATCATGCCCAGATCGCCCGAGAGGAACCAGCCCTCGCGGTTGAAGCTCGCCTCGGTCGCCGCCTGGTTGCCGAAATAGCCGAGCATCAGCGCCGCGCCGCGGCCGCCGATCTCGCCGATCTCGCCAGGTGCCGCGGGACGGTCCGGATCGGCCGGGTCGAACAGGCCGATCGTGTAGGCGCGGCCGCCGCGCCCGCAGGTCTCGACGATCACCTCGGTCGGGTCGTCGGGGTGGGTGTAGTGGTGCGAGGAGTTCTCGGTCATGCCATAGACGTTCTGCGGCCGCACGCCGAGCCGCACGAAGGCCTCGGCCACCGCCGGCGGGATCGGCGCCCCGGCCATGTAGAAGCAGCGCACCGCGCCGAGCGCATCGAGGCCGCGTTCGCCCGCCGCCGCCAGCACGTCCATCGCATGGGTCGGCACGCCGAGCACATAGGTCGCGCGGTTGCCGAGGATCCAGTCGAGCCGCCCGGTGCCCGCCGGCGGGTCGTCGGTGACCAGCAGCGCGCCGGCGACCAGCCATTGCGCCACCGCCACCCAGGCGATGTGGTGCGACAGCGGCGACAGGGTGAGGATGACGCTGTCCGGCCCATGCCCCCAGTCCCGCACCAGGTCGCGGGCATTGGCGAGCAGCGTGTTGTCCGAATGCATGACGCATTTCGGCGTGCCGGTGGTGCCGGAGGTGAAGGCGAGATAGGCGACCTTGTCGGGGTCGGCCACCGCCGGGCCCGGCGCGGCGCCGGGGCCGGGGAAGCCGGCGGGCGTCAGCACCGCGGCCAGCCCGGGCAGGGCGCCGAAGCGCGCCACCGGGTCGGCCAGCCGGTCGGCGCCCCAGCCCGGCTCGCTCAGCAGGGCGCGGGCGGAGAGCGCGGCGAGCAGCGGCGGGATCTCATCGGCGGTGTAGGTGCGGTGCAGCGAGGGGTTGCAGGCGATGCCCTGCCGCGCGCAGGCGAGGAACAGCACCAGCGTCTCCAGCCGGTTGCCGGCCCAGATCGCCACCCGTTCCCCCGCGCCGATGCGGAGCGCCCCGTCCAGATGCGCCGCCACCCCGTCCACCCAGTCGCGCAGCGCGCGCCAGCCCAGGGTGCGCGTGCCGTCGCGCGCCGCGGGGGCCTCGGGCCGCGCCTCGGCATGGGCGGCGAGCAGGCCGTAGAGCGTCTCCCGCCGCCACAGCCCGGCCTCGTAATGCGCCCGCGCGGCAGCCGGATGATGCAGGGTGAGGAAGGGCCGCATCGGCTACAGCGCCCCTTCCGCCTTCAGCGCCGCGACCCGCGCCGCGTCGAGGCCGAGCCATTCCCCGAGCACCGCCGCGGTGTCGGCGCCAAGGCGCGGCGGCGGCAGCCGCGGCCGGTTCGCCGCGCCGTCGAGCAGGATGCCGGTGCCGACCTGCGGCATCGCCGTGCCCTGCGCCTCGACCTGGTAGAACAGGCCGCGCGCGATCAGCGCCGGGTCGGTCACCACCTGGTCCACCCGGTTGATCGGCCCCGCCGGCACCCGCGCGGCGGCGAAGGCGGCAAGCCATTCGGCGCGCGGGCGGCCGCGCAGGATGTCCTGGATGTCGGCGACGATCGCGGCGCGATGGGCGCGGCGCAGCGCGTTGCTGCCATGGCTCGGATCCCGCCCGCGCTCCGGCCGGCCCACCGCCTCCCAGAAGCGGCGCCAGATGCCGTCATTGCCGAGGCCGAGGGTGATCGGCTCGTCCGCCGTCTCGAAGGCCTGGTAGATGGCGATGACGCTGTCCCGCCCGCCCGAGCGGCGCGGCACCTCCCCCGACCCCAGAAAGGGGACGATGCGGCAGGTGAGGAAGCGGGTCATGCTGTCGGTCAGCGCGATGTCGATGCTGCGCCCGCGCCCGGTGCGTGCGCGCGCGAACAGCGCCGCCATCGCCGCCATGGCGGCGTCCTGGCCGGCCAGCATGTCGGCCGCCGGCGCGCCCACCTTCTGCGGCTCGCTCTCGGGCGTGCCGGTCAGGTCCATGACGCCGGAATAGCCCTCGGCGATCAGGTCGTAGCCGGCATGGTCGGCGCGTTCCCCGGTCAGGCCGAAGCCGGTGATCGAGACATGGATCAGCTCCGGCCGCGCCGCGCGCAGCTGCTCGGGCGCAAGGCCGAGCTTGGCGAGGCTGCGCGCCGGCTGGTTGACCAGCAGCACGTCGGCCTGCCCGATCAGGCCGCGCAGCACCTCCGCCCCGGCGGCGGAGGTGATGTCGAGGGTGACGCTGCGCTTGTTGCGGTTGACGGCGACGAACCACAGCGATTCGCCGTCGAGGAAGGGCGGGCCCCAGGCGCGCGCGTCGTCGCCGGCGCCGGGCCGCTCCACCTTCACCACCTCGGCGCCGAGGTCGCCGAGCAGCATCCCCGCATACGGCCCGGCGATCGAGGTGGTGAGGTCGAGCACCCGCACCCCGTCGAGCAGGTCGAAGGCGCCCGCCCCGGCGGCGAGCAGCGGCAGCGCGGCGCCGGGCGGGGCGTCGTGTGCGGGGGTGGCGACCTTGTCGGCCTGGTCCATTGGGCGATCCTCCTCATGCCGCGACGCCGCGGCGGCCGGCGCCGCGCCGGCGGGCCGCGCCTGGTTCCCGGGGTTGCATCCGACGTGCCAGAGCCGCGGCCCGGCGGAGGCCCGCCATCGCGCCGCCACCCCGGGCCCCTGGCGCGGACAGTCGCGCCGGCCTAGTGTCCATGGCAAGGACACTCATGCGGGGAAGAAACGCCATGCCGCGAACGCAGCCGGCCGTGTCGCCGGGATGCGGCGCCGCCATCGTCGAGCATGGCGGAAGGATCGCCGCCCATGGCCTCGCGCGCTCGCGCGAGGTGGCGGCCTGCCTCGCCGACCCGGCATGGATGGCGGCGCTGCGCGGGCGCCGGCTCGCCACCCTGGCCACCCCGCGCGGCCGCTTCCTGGTGCTGCTGATGCCGCTGGACGGGGCCGACCTGGTCGTGTTCAGCGAAGCGCCGGGCGATGCGGTGCTGGAGTTCGTCGCCGCGGTGGATTTCGCCTGGGACATCATCGAGCACGTCGTCACCGACCCCTTCGACGCCATGACCGTGGTGGATGACCGGGCGCGGGTCGCCTACATCTCGCCGGTGCATGAGGCGTTCTTCGGCCTCGACCGCGGCGGCGGCATCGGCCGCCCGGTGCGCGAGGTGATCGAGAACACCCGGCTCGACCGCGTGCTCGCCACCGGCAAGCCGGAAATCGGCGAGATCCAGCGCATGCGCGGGGCCGAGCGGGTGGTCTCGCGCATCCCCATCGCGCGCGAGGGCCGCGTGGTCGGCGCCATCGGGCGGGTGATGTTCAAGGGGCCGCAGCAGGTCGAGGCGCTGGCCCGCCACGTCAACGCGCTGCAGCGCGAGGTGAATTTCTACCGCCGCGAGGCGGCGGCGCTGCGCGGCGGCACGGTCGGCAGCCTCGACGACATCGTCGGCGAGAGCGCGGCGATCCGCCGGCTCAAGCGCGACATCGCCAAGCTCGCCCCGCTCGACGTGCCGGTGCTGATCCATGGCGAGAGCGGCACCGGCAAGGAACTGGTGGCGCGCGCCCTGCATGCGCTGAGCCCGCGCCGCGCCGCCGCGCTGGTGGCGGTCAACGGCGCCGCGCTGCCGGCCAGCCTGGTCGAGAGCGAACTGTTCGGCTACGCGCCCGGCGCCTTCACCGGGGCCGACCGCAAGGGGCGCAAGGGCCGCTTCGAGCAGGCCGCCGGCGGCACCATCCTGCTCGACGAGATCGGCGAGATGCCGCCCGAGACCCAGGCCAAGCTGCTGCGCGTGCTGCAGGAAAGGACGGTCGAGCGGGTCGGCGGGGAGGCGCCGCTGCCGGTGGATTTCCGCCTGGTCTCGGCCACCCATTGCGACCTCAAGCGCATGGTGGCGGAAGGGCGCTTCCGGCTCGACCTGTTCTACCGCATCAGCCCGGTGGTGATCGAGGTGCCGGGCCTTGCCGAGCGGCGCGAGGACATCCCCCTGCTCGCCCGCCACTTCCTGCATGAGCTGGCGCAGCGCCACCGCCGGCCCGAGCCCGAGCTCGACCCGGCGGCGGAGGCGCTGCTGCGCCAGGCCGACTGGCCCGGCAATGTCCGCGAGCTGCGCCACGCGGTCGAGCGCGCGCTGATCTTCGCCGAGGGCGAGCGCCTGACCCCCGCCGCCTTCCCGGATGTCGCCGTCGGCCTGCCGCGCCCGCCCACGGCGGCGGAACCGCGGGGCGCGCGGCTGGCGGACAGCATGGCCGCGCTCGAGGGCGCGAAGATCCGCGAGGCGATGCAGCGCAACCGCGGCAACAAGAAGCGCGTCGCGGCGGAACTCGGCATCTCGCGGACCTATCTCTACAAGCGGCTCGCCGAGATCGATACGTGAGGCCGGGCGGCGGCCAGATCGATGGCGGCGGTGTTGGGCCACGCCAGCCGCGGTGGAGCCGCGCGGTCATGCCGCAAGGAACTGCTGCCGGAGGCGGGCAGGAAGGGTCGAACCCGGCGCCCTCCTGTACCGCACCCGGTTCTCTGGACAATGGGTCGCCTTAC
>NZ_PDNU01000028.1 GCF_002631185.1 Teichococcus rhizosphaerae
GGTCGGCGTGATCTCCAGCATGGTTCGTCCTTCAGGCCGCCTCGGCCGGGCTGCGCAACAGGGAGGAGATGTCGTTCAGCCGGTCCATGCGGCCGATCGTGTCGGCCAGCGCGGCGGCGCGCTCGGCGCCCAGCACGGCATCCGCCAGGCCGCTGAACTTGGCGCGCAGCTCGGCGTCGGTGAGGAAGTTGTCCGGCTCGCCCTTCGGCACGATCACCTTGCGCACGAAGTCCTGCCCGCGCGCGCGCACCGTCAGCTTGCCGGACATGTTGGCCGGGAACTCGGCCTCGATCTCGGGGTCGTTCTCGCAGCGCACGCGCCGCATCATCGCCTTGATGGAAGGGTCGTTGAGCAGCGCGTAGCTGTCCCAGCCCATCTGCCCGGTGGACAGCGCGGTCGCGATGACGAAGGGGCCGCTGAACTGGCCATCGACGATGTTCTGCGGGTTGGCCTTGCGCTCGGCGGGCTCGCCCACCAGCAGCATGCCCGCGCGCGAGATGCCCAGCGTGACCGCCTCGATCTCCTCCGCCTTGAAGCCGTGCTCGGCGCGCAGCGCCAGCGCGGCGTCGATGCCGGCATGGCCCCAGCGGCAGGAAGGGTAGGGCTTCACGCCCGTCGCCATCAGCTCCCAGACCTGGCCGAGATCCTGCGTCACGCGCTCCGGCTTCGGCTCCGGCGCATAGGCGCGCAGGAAGCCCTGCTTGCCCTCGATGGCGTCCGCCGCGCCCTTGAAGCCCTCGCGGGCCAGCGTCGCCGCGGCAAGGCCGGCCATGCCCGCCCAGCCCACCTGGAAACGCTTGGTCCAGGCGCCGTTGGCCAGGAACTGCAGGCTGCCCGCGCACTGGCTCAGGGCGATGCCGAGCGCCGACTCCATCCGCGCCGCGTCCAGCCCGAAGACCCGCGCCGCCGCCGCCGCCGCGCCAAAGGCGCCGCAGGTGGCGGAAGGGTGGAAGCCGCGGTCGTAATGCGCGCCGGCCGGCAGGGCGAGCGCCAGGCGCAGCGCCACCTCGTAGCCGGCGACGATGCCCGCCAGGACCTGCGAGCCCGAGGCGCCCACCATCTCGCCCGCGGTGATGGCGGCGGGGATCACCGGCGCGCCGGGATGCACCACGGCCACCGCGTGGGTGTCGTCGAAGTCGAGCGAATGGCCGAGGGTCGCGTTGATCAGCACGGCGCCGGCCGGGCTGTAGGTGGCCTCGTCGGCGAAGACGCGGCTCTCGCCCTTGTCGAGGCCGAGCGCCTTGACCGCCGCCAGCAGGGCCGGCGTGCTCTCCGCCTCGTCCCGCGCGCGCACAATGTTGCCGACCAGGTCGAGCACCAGGGCCTGGGCCCGCGCCATCACCTCCGGCGGCAACGCCTCCGGCCGCAGACCGGCGGCGAAGGCGGACAGTTCCTGCGTGATACCCATTCCCACCATCTCCTCCCAAGCGGAACCGGGGGCGCCTTGCCCCCGGGGAGTCTTCTTACACCGGATCCCAGGAGAATACGTCGGCGCTGCGGTCGAGCGCCATGAACTGCGCCTTGAGCGCGGGCATGGCGTGCTCGGCGATCAGCTCCGGCGTCCAGCCCTCGCTGCGGTGCGCGCTGCGCACCGGGCGGGGCTGGCTGAACAGGAAGATCTCGTTGTTGCGGGCGCCGAAGATCTGGCCGTTCACGTCCTTGGCCGCGTCGCTGGCGAGGAACACGGCGAGCGGCGCGTTCTTCTCCGGCGTCATGCGCTTCAGCTTCTCGACGCGCGCCTTCTGCTCCGGCGTTTCCGACGGAATGGAGCTGGTCATGCGGCTCCAGGCGAAAGGCGCGATGCAGTTGGAGCGGACGCCGAAGCGCTGCATGTCGAGCGCGATGGACTTGGACAGCGCGGCGATGCCGAGCTTGGCCGCCGAGTAGTTGGCCTGGCCGAAATTGCCGATCAGGCCGGAGGTCGAGGTCATGTGCACGAAGGCGCCCGACCCTTGGGCGCGGAAATGCTCGGCGGCGGCGCGCGAGACGAAGAAGCTGCCGTTCAGGTGGACGTTGATGACGGCCAGCCATTCCTCGGGCGAGGTCTTGTGGAAGATCTGGTCGCGCAGGATGCCGGCGTTGTTGACGACGATGTCCACCTTGCCGAAGGCGTCCACGGCCGTCTTGACGATGCGCTTGGCGCTGTCCCAGTCGGCCACGCTGTCGGTGTTGACCACCGCCTGCCCGCCGCGCTGCTCGATGATCGCCTGGGTCTGCTGGCCGGGGGTGGCGGAGGTCTCGCCCTCGCCGGTCAGCGAGGCGCCGATGTCGTTCACCACCACCTTGGCCCCGGCCAGCGCCATGGCCAGCGCGATCTCGCGCCCGATGCCGCCACCGGCGCCCGTGACGATCGCGACCTTGCCTTCAAGCATCATGCGTTGTCTTCCTTGTGCATTACACGGGCCGGGGAGGCATGCTCCCCGGCATCATTCCCTGTTCAGGCGGGCGTGAACATCGGCACCGGCGGGCCTTCGCCGTCCGTCGGCTGGAACTGCAGCCTGACCTTCTGGCCGATGCGGATGCTCTCGAACGGCGCGCCGATGATGTTGGTCATCATCCGCGGCCCCTCGTCCAGCTCCACATACGCGATGGCGTAGGGGACCTTGGCGCGCATGATGCTGAAGCTGTAGACGGTGCCGGTGCCCTTGGCGGGAACCAGCTCCACCTCGCCCTCGTCGTCGAAGGGGCAGACCGGGCGCGGCGGGTAGTGCAGCTTGCCGGTCTTGGTGTTGCGGCCGATCAGCAGCGTGCCCTGGCGCGCGGCGTCCCAGAACTGCTGGGTCGAGGGATCGGGGGTGGGCGCGGGCGGGATGCGGGTCTCGGACATGCGCTCAGTTCCTTTCCAGCACCAGCGTGGCGCTGCCGTGGCGGGTGCCGAGCGAGCCGCCCGTGCCATGCGCCAGCGCCAGGTCGCAGTTCTTCACCTGCACGGCGGGATGCGCCTCGCCACGCAGCTGCCGCACCGCCTCGATCACCTTGGTGATGCCGCCGCGGTTGGCGGGATGGTTGTTGCAGAGCCCGCCGCCATCCGTGTTGAAGGGCAGCTTGCCGACGCCGGAGATCAGGTTGCCGTCGGACACGAACTTGCCGCCCTGGCCGCGCTCGCAGAAGCCGAGGTCCTCAAGCTGCATCAGCACGGTGATGGTGAAGCTGTCATAGATGCTGGCGTACTTGATGTCGGAGGGCTTCACGCCCGCCATCTCGAAGGCGCGCGCGCCGGCATAGCGGGCGCCGGTGTAGCTCAGGTCGATGCGCCCGCCATCGGTGTGCTTGATCGCCTCGCCGGCGCCGCGGATGGTGACCACGGGGCGCTTCAGCGTGCGGGCGATCTCGGGGCTGGTCACCACCAGCGCGCCGCCGCCATCGCTGATGACGCAGCAATCGAGCCGGTGCAGCGGGTCCGCCACCAGCGGCGAGTTCACCACGTCCTCCACCGTCACCACCTTGCGCAGCATGGCGTGCTCGTTGTGCTGCGCGTGGTGGCTGGCGGCGACCTTGATCCAGGCGAGCTGCTCGGAGGTGGTGCCGAACTCGTGCATGTGGCGCTGCGCGCACATGGCGTACATGTTGGCGATCGCCGGCCCGAAGGGATACTCGAACTGCACGTCCGGCTGGCGCGGGTCGCCCGGGCGCGGCGCGGTGCCGGTGGCGACCCCTTCCGAGCGCGGCCGCCCGGCGAGCGTGATCAGCGCCACCTTGCACTTGCCCATGGCGATGGCCTCGGCCGCGTGCGCCACATGCGCCAGGTAGGAGCAGCCGCCGACATCGGTCGAGTCGTAGTGCGTCAGCCGGTTCAGGCCGATGTAGTCGGCCATGCTGAGCGGGCCCATGCCCGGCGCGTCGCCGGCGCAGAAATAGCCGTCCACGTCGGCCCGCGTCAGCCCCGCGTCGCGCAGCGCGCCGAGCGCCACCTCGGCGTGCAGCTGCGCCACGCTCTTGTTCTCGGCCTTGCGCGTCGGGTGTTCATAGGCGCCCACGATGCAGGCCTTGCCTCGGATGCTCACTGGCTCTTCCTTCTGCCGTTGCAGGATTACTGGACGCTGATGTTGCCCGCCCGGGCCACCTCGGCCCAGCGGGTGATCTCAGCGGCGATGAATTCGGCGAACGCCTCAGGCGTGGTGCCGCCCTGCGGCGTCAGTCCCGGCGGCTGCGCCGCGAAGGCGCCCACGCGCTCGGCCCATTCGGCGCTGCGCACCACCTCGTCCATGGCCGCGCCCAGCTTCGCGACGATGGGCGCGGGCGTGGCCGCGGCGGCCTGCAGGCCGAACCAGGCGGTGGCGTCGAAATCCGCCAGCCCGCACTCGGCCAGCGTCGGCACGTCGGGCAGCAGCTTCACGCGCTCGCGGCTGGTCACGGCGAGGGCGCGGATCTGCCCCTCGCGCACGAAGTTCAGCGCCGAGGGGATGTTGTCCATCGCCGTCTGGATCCGCCCCGCCACCAGCTCCGTCAGCATCGGCCCGGAGCCGCGATAGGGCACATGGGTGATGTCGATGCCGGTGCGCGCCTTCACCAGCTCCATGCAGGCATGCGGGCTGCCGCCGATGCCGGAGGTGCCGTAGTTCAGCCGCCCCGGCGCCTCGCGCGCCGCCTTCAGCATCGCCTCGAAGCTGTCGAGGCCGGAGGCGCGCGAGGCGAGCACCAGGTTCGGCACCCGCACCGCCAGCCCCACCGCCGCCAGGTCCTGCGGCTTGTAGGGCATGTTGGCGCCATAGGCGGCGTAGTTGATGGCCGCCGTGCCGATCGAGCACATCACCACCGTGTAGCCGTCCGGCGCCGACTTCGCGACGGCATCGGCGCCGATGTTGCCGCCGGCGCCGCCACGGTTCTCCACCACCACCGGCTGGCCGAGCTTCGCGGAAAGGCGCTCGGCCAGCAGCCGCCCCATCAGGTCGGTCGTGCCGCCGGGGGGAAAGGGGATGATCATGCGGATCGGGCGCGAGGGCCACGCCTCGGCGGCGGCCCGCGCGCCGGCCGGCAGCAATGCCGCCGCCGCCAGCCCGCCCGGCAGCCACATCGCCCGCCTTCTGCTCCAATCGCTCATGCTCTGCTTCCTCCTCCCGCCGGAGCCGCCTTGTGCCGGCGGTCTCCCGAACCTCAGCCTGGCAGCTCCAGCACGGCCTTGGCCAGGATGCCGCGCTGGATCTCGGAGCTGCCGCCATAGATCGTGGTCGGCCGCGCCTCGATGAACTGGCCGGCCGGGTGCAGGTCCCGGTTGCCCTCCATCGGCTTCAGCAGCCCGGCATTCTCGCCGCCGATCTCCAGCATCAGCTCGGTGATGCGCTGGAACAGGTCCGACTGGTGCAGCTTCAGCATCGACACGTCGGCGCCGAGCGACTCGCCCCGCCGCAGCACCGCGACGAAGGTCTCGTAGAGGGCCTTGTGGTCCTCCAGGTCGCAGCGCAGCTTGGTGTAGCGGTCCTGGAACTCCGGCTCGTCGAACACGCCCATGCGCTCGGCCAGCGTCTTCAGCCGCGAAAGGGCGTAGGCGGACTGGCGCGGGGAGCCCAGGAAGATGCGCTCGAAGCCGAGCAGCGCCTTGGCCATGCTCCAGCCCTTGTTGGGCTCGCCGACCAGGTTCTCCTTCGGCACACGGACATTGTCGAAGAACACCTCGCAGAACTCGTCATGCAGCGCGAGGTTGATGATCGGCCGCACCGTGACGCCCGGCGTATTCATGTCGATCAGCAGGAAGGAGATGCCCTCCTGCTTCTTGGCGGCCTTGTCGGTGCGGACGAGGCAGAAGATCCAGTTGGCGTCGGTCGCCAGCGTGGTCCAGATCTTCTGGCCGTTGACCACATAGTGGTCGCCGTCCAGCACCGCCTCGGTGCGCAGCGAGGCGAGGTCGGAGCCGGCGCCGGGCTCGGAATAGCCCTGGCACCAGATGTCCTCGCCGGCCAGGATGCGCGGCAGGAAGCGCGCGCGCTGCTCCTCCGTGCCGAAGCGGATCAGCAGCGGCCCGAGCATGATCACGCCATGGTCCGGCAGGCGCGCCACGCCGTGCCGCTCGTATTCCTCGATCAGGATGATCTGCTTCGAGGCATCGAGCCCCATGCCGCCCAGCTCGCGCGGCCAGCCTGGCGCCACCCAGCCCTTCTTCTGGACGATGCGGAACCATTCCTCGCCCTCGTCCCAGTGCAGGCGGTTGGGCGGGTTGCGCAGGTGGGTGGGGTATTCGCTCTCGACGAAGCGGCGCACCTCGGCGCGGAATTCGTCGTCGGTCATCGCGTTGTAGTCGGTCATGCCTCGACCTCCGGCTGGGCGGCGGCGAAACGGCGGCGGTGCAGCCCGGCCGAGCCGAACTGGTTGGCCAGCACCATCGCGCGGCGCATGTAGAGGCCGATATCGGCCTCGTCGGTGTAGCCGATGCCACCATGCAACTGAATCGCCTGCCGTGTCACCAGCAGCGCCGCGTCGGCGGCGCGCGCCTTGGCGCGGGCGATGGCGGCACGGCGCTGGGCGGCGGGCGCGTCCTCGCGGTCGCCCCCGCGGTCACAGATCGCGGCGGCGGCCTCGACGCTGGCCCGGCTGAGCGCGATCTGCACCTTGAGGTCGGCCGCGCGGTGCTGCAGCGCCTGGAAGCTGCCGATCGGCTTGCCGAATTGCTGGCGGGTGCGGAGATAGTCCAGCGTCATCGCGAAGGCCTGGTCCATCACGCCGAGCAGCATGGCGGCGGTGCCGAGCGCCGCCTCCTCCAGCGCCGCCTCCATCTGGGCGGCGGAGACGGTGCCGACCTCCTCGCCGCCGGCCGGGCGGAGCGTGCCGTAGCTGCCGCCATCCTGCGTCGGCTCCAGCGCCAGGTCGGCGCCCTCGGCGGGCTGCAAGCGGAGCGAGAAGCCATCCCCCGCGCGCACCGGCACCAGGAAGGACCGGGCGCCATCCGCCATGGGCAGGAAGAGGCGCGGCGCGTCCGGCGTGCCGGGCACCTCGAAGCTGTTGGCGCGCTCCTGCCAGGCGGCCAGCACCAGCGCCTCGCCCGAGACCAGCGCCTCCAGCGGCGCGCTGGCGCCGGCGGCGGCCAGCAGCCGCGCGGCGAGCGCGCCGGGCACCAGCGGCTCCGGCGCCAGCGCCGCGCCCAGCTCCTCGGCCAGGGCGCAGAAGGCGCCCATGCCGAGCCCGGCACCGCCCTGCTCCTCCGGCACGCGCAGGCCGATCCAGCCCTGCTCGCCCATCTGCCGCCACACGGCGGGGTCGAAGCCCGGGGACTTGAAGCGCAGCGCGCGGATGCGCTTGCGGTCGCCGGCGCGCGGCGCGATGCCCACCGCGCTGTCGCGGATCATGCGGATGGCTTCGTCGCGCTCATCCTGCAGGGTGGCGCTCATGCGGTCCTCGTCGTCATCTTGCGGGAAGCGGGGCGGGTCATGCGAGAACCGCCGCGCCGTTGTTCACCACCACCACGTCGCGCTCCACCACGCGGGCGCGGAAGGCGCCGCTGCGCCAGATCTCGGCGCGGATGGTCTCGCCCGGATAGACCGGCGAGGAGAAGCGCAGCGAGAGACCCTTCAGCGCCTCGGCGCGGTAGTCGCACAGCTCGCGCAGGATGGCGTGCGTCACCACGCCCAGCGTGCACAGCCCGTGCAGGATGGGGCGCGGGAAGCCGGCGCGGGCGGCCACCTCGGGGTCGGTGTGCAACGGGTTGTCGTCGCCGTTCAGGCGGTAATAGAAGGCCTGCTCGGGCCGTGTCGGCAGGTCGAGCACGATGTCGGGCGCGCCTTCCGGCATCGGGTTGGGCGGGATGACGGGGCCGGAAGGGCCGCCGAAGCCGCCATCGGCGCGCAGGAAGGTGGTGCTGCCGGTCACCGCCAGCAGCTCGCCCGTGGCGGCGTCGGTGATCTCCTTCTCGGAATAGAGCAGCGCGCCCTTGCCCTCGCCCTTGTCGACGATGCCGGTGACGCGGGTGCGGCCGATCACCTCGCCATCGGCCGGCAGCGGGCGGTGCAGGGTGATGCGCTGCTCGCCATGCACCAGCCGCACCGCGTCCACCCCCGTCTCGGGATTGCCCAGCCAGAAGCCGGGGTGTCCCAGCACCACCGCCATGGCCGGCATCACCACCGGTCCCTTCTGGGTGGTGATGTAGGGGAGCTGGCGCGTGTCCATGGGGTCCTGCCCCATGCCGACGGACAGGGCGTAGAACACCGCGTCCTGCGGCCGGACGCGCTGGCGCACCTCGGGGATGGGGAAGTTCAGCAGCTTCTCGTGGTTGATCACGCGTCGTTCTCCGCGATGTCGATCACCGCGTCGGCGGCGAAGGCGCCCTGCCCCGCGGGCATGGCGAAGACGGGGTTGAGGTCGATGCCCGACAGGCGCGGCCCGGCCTGGTGGGCGAAGAGGGACAGGCGCGACAGCATCCGCGCCAGCGCCGGGATGTCGGCCGGCGGCCGGCCACGGGCGCCCTGCAGCAGCGGCGCGCCCTTGATGGAGAGGATCATCCGCTCCGCCTCCGCCTCGCCGAAGGGGCAGCGGCGGAAGGACACGTCCTTCAGGATCTCGACGAAGATGCCGCCCAGCCCGAACATCGCGACAGGCCCGAAGACCGGGTCGCGGTGCACGCCGAGGATGCACTCGACGCCGCCCGAGAGCTGCTTCGCCACCAGCGCGCCCTCGATGCGCGCCTGCGGCGCCGCCTTGGCCGCGCGCTCCATCAGCAGGGAGAAGCCCTCGCGCACCGCGGCCGCGTCCGCCACGTTCAGCAGCACGCCGCCGATCTCCGACTTGTGGAGGATGTCGGGCGACAGGATCTTCATCACCACGGGGAAGCCGATCGCCTCCGCCGCCGCCACCGCGGCTTCCGCATCGGCGCAGGCGCGCTCGGGCGCCGCCTCGATGCCGGCCTCGGCCAGGATGCGCTTGGCCTCCGCCTCGCTCGGCGTGGAGGCCGGCAGCGCCACCGCGCCGCCGGCGGGCGGCGCCTCGCGCGGCGGCGCCGCGAAGGCATCCCCGAAGCGGCCCATGGCGTGGATCGCCGCCACGGCGCGCGAGGGGTCCTCGAACACGGTGAAGCCGTCCGCCTCGAACTGCTCCACCAGCGGCGGATCCGCCAGCACGGAGAGCACGAAGAGCCGGTCCGGATGCGCCTCGCGCACGCCGCGCATCTGCTCGCGCAGCTTGGGCGCCACGGAGGCGGCGCCGCCCGCATGGGTGAAGAAGGCGAGGATGGAGCCGTAGCCGCCATCCTCGACCAGCGACTTGGCGAAGCGGCCGATGAGCGAGAAGTCGTTCAGGGCCTGGGCGGTGCAGTCCACCGGGTTCTGCGGCGCGCAGAAGGGCAGCGCCGCGCGCAGCTCGTCCTGGGCCGCCTGCGGCATCTCCGGCATGGGCAGGCCGATGGCCTCGGCCGCGTCGGAGATCAGCACGCCGGCGCCGCCGCTGATGGTCAGCACGCCGAGCGAGTTGCCGGCCGGATAAACCCGCCGGGTGGCAAGCCGGGCGATGTCCAGCATCTCCTCCGTGGTGCGGGCGCGCACCACGCCGTACTCGGCCAGCACCGCGTCCGTCACCGCGTCGTCGCCGGCGATGGAGGCGGTGTGGGAGCGGGCGGCGGCGCTGCCGACCGCGCTGCGCCCCACCTTCATCATCACCACCGGCTTGCGGTTGCGCCGCGCCAGCTCCAGCGCGGCGAGGAAGCTTTCCGCGTCGCGGATGCCCTCGGCATAGGCGGCGATCACCTCGGTGCCCGGGTCCTGCGCCATCCAGCCGATCATGTGGCCGATGTTGAGGTCGGCCTCGTTGCCGGTGGTCACCACGCAGGACAGGCCGAGCCCGTGGTCCCGCGCCAGGCCGAACAGGTGCATGCCATAGGCGCCGGACTGGCTGGCGATGCCGATCGGCCCCGGCACGGGCGAGCCGCGCTCCAGGCTGGTGGTGAAGGTGCCGTAGAAGCCGGTGCGGGCGTTGAACAGGCCGAGGCAGTTGGGGCCCAGCAGCCGCATGCCGTGGCGGTGCGCGCTGGCCAGGATGGCCTCCTGCGCCGCCGCGCCGTCATCGCCCATCTCGGCGAAGCCGGCGCTGAACATGATGGCGGCCTTGGTGCCGCGCGCGCCCAGCTCCTCCACCGCCTGCGCCGCCGCGCTGGCCGGCACGGCGATGATGGCGACGTCCGGCGTCTCGGGCAGGGCGCCGATGCTCTGATAGGCTTCCAGCCCCTGAACCACCTTGTGCTTCGGGTTCACCGGCAGGATGCGGCCCTGGTAGCCCAGCTGCGTCATGTAGTCGATCGGCCGGCCGCCGATGCGCGAGGCGTCGCCCGAGGCGCCGATCACCGCCACCGTGCGCGGGTCCAGCAGCGCCGAGAGCGTCTCCATGGGCAGAACCTGGCCCTGTGGCGTGGTGGAGCTGTCCGGCAATGGCGTCATCCCTCTTCAACGGGGGTCGGCCTCACGGAGCCGGAAGCGATCCGCCCGCTCGCCGCCGGCCCTTGCCGGCCGGGGCGCCGCGCAGCGTCTCGCCGCCTTTGCCCGTTTCCTTCCCCTGGCCTCCCGGCCCGCGCGGGAGGCTAGACCCCTCCGCGCAGGCATTCAATATGGAGAATGGTATTCCGCGCCCGGAAAAAGCACCCCTCTCGACGCGCCGCCAGCCCTGGCCCAGGATCGGCCGCCGGAAACAGCGGAGGGGGAGCGGCATGATCGTGGAGAATCCGGGTTCGGTGGGGCTCTGCCCGGCGCGGCTGGCCCGCATCGGCCACTGGGCGGAGGCGCTGGTGGAAAGCGGCAGGCTGCCGGGGGTGACGACGCTGGTGGCGCGGCGCGGCCAGGTGGCCTGGCTGCACAGCACCGGCCTGGCCGACCGCGAGCGCGCCACGCCGATGACGCCCGGGACCATCGTCCGCATCTATTCGATGACCAAGCCGCTCACCAGCCTGGCCATCCTGATGCTCTACGAGGAAGGCCACTTCCAGCTCGACGACCCGATCACCCGCTTCCTGCCCTGCTTCGGCGACATGCGCGTGGCGGTGGGCGGCGGGCGCGGCAAGATCGACACCGTGCCGGCCGGGCGGGACATCACCTTCCGCGACCTGCTGACCCACACCTCGGGCCTGACCTACGGCTTCATGCAGGCGACCCTGGTCGATGCGCTCTACCGCGAGCACGGCGTGGACTTCCAGACCGCCGAGACCAGCCTGGAGGAGGTGGTGCAGCGCGCAAGTGCCCTGCCGCTGATCGCCCAGCCGGGCCAGGCGTGGAACTACAGCATCGCCACCGACGTGCTGGGCCACCTGGTGGCGGTCATCTCCGGCCGGCCCTTCGAGGATTTCCTGCGCGAGCGCGTGCTGCGGCCGCTGCGGATGGAGGACACCGACTTCCATGTCCCGGAAGCCAAGCATCCCCGCCTCGCCGCCAACTACGCGCGCGGCCCGGGCGACAGCCTCGCCCTGATCGACGACCCCGCCACCAGCCGCTACCTGCGGCCGCGCGGCGTCTGCTCCGGCGGCGGCGGGCTGGTCTCCACCGCGGCGGATTACTGGCGCTTCTGCCGCCTCATGCTGAACAAGGGGGAGCTGGACGGCGTCCGCCTGCTCGGCCGCAAGACGGTGGAGCTGATGACGGCCAACCACCTGCGCGGCGACATGGCGGCGATGGGCCAGCCGCGCTGGTCGGAAAGCACGGCGGAAGGCATCGGCTTCGGCCTCGGCTTCTCCGTCATGCTGGACCCGGCGCGGGCGCAGATCCTCGGCACGCCGGGGGAATATGCCTGGGGCGGCGCCGCCTCCACCGCCTTCTGGATCGACCCGGCGGAGGAGATGGCGGTGATCCTGCTCACCCAGCTCATGCCCTCCTCGGCCTACCCGATCCGGCGGGAGCTGCGGGTGCTGACGTATCAGGCGGTGATCGACTGAACACCAGAAAGCCGGGGGGAATGAATTCCCCCCGGACCCCCCATCTTTTTTCCATCAGTCAGGGGTTCGTGCGCGGCCGAGGAAGCGCTCGAAGGCGGCGAGCGTCGCCTCGCTGACATGGTGCTCGATGCCCTCGGCATCCATCTCCGCCACCTCGGGCGGCACGCCGAGCGCCAGCAGCACGTCCACCACCACCCGGTGCCGCGCCTTCACCTCGGCCGCCAGGGCCTGCCCCTCGGCGGTGAGGAACACCCCCCGGTAGGGCTTGGAATGCGCCAGCCCCTCCCGCTTCAGCCGGGCGATCGCCTTGATGGCGGTGGCATGGGAAACGCCGAGGCGGCGGGCGATGTCGGTGGGGCGCGCCTCGCCGGTGCTCTCCAGCAGGTCGGCGATCAGCTCCACATAGTCGTGCAGCAGGGCGCTGGCGCGGGCCGAGCGCGCGGTGGCGTGGCGGGCCGCCTCCCCCGTCGCGTCGCCGGCCGGGGCCGCCACCTTGTCATCCGCCATCGCCACCCTGCGCCCATGCCCCATGACGTTGTCGTGCCGGGAAGTTGTCCTGCGGGCCGCTCTAGCAGCCGGCGAGCCCCTTGCGCAAAATGTAGCCTTGGCTTCAACATGGCGCCATCGCTTGAAGGTGGCGCAGCCGGTTCCAGATGAAGGCGGCGCCATGAGAGCCCCGGAGACCGCCAGCATGACCGAAGCCTGCCCGCCCTCCCGCCGCCGCCTGCTGCTCGGCGCCGCCGCCCTGGCGGCCATGGCGGCCTCGCCCGCCGGTTCCGGGGCGGGCGAGGCGCGGGCCGAGGCGCCCGTCAGGCGCCCGGTCCTCGCCACCACCGCCATGATCGGCGACCTGGCGCGCCGCGTCGGCGGCTCCCGCATCGAGCTGAGCGTGCTCATGGGCGAGGGGGTGGACCCGCATCTCTACAAGCCGACCCGGGGCGACATCGCCCGGCTGCTGAAGGCGGAACTGGTGTTCTACAACGGTCTGCTGCTGGAAGGGCAGATGACCGAGGCCTTCGGGCGCGTCTCCCGCGCCGGCAAGCCGGTGGTGGCGGTGGCCGAGTCGCTGCCGCCCGAGAGCCTGCTCGTCCCCGAGGACGCCGCCCCGCACCCCGACCCGCATGTGTGGATGGACCCACGCGCCTGGTCGCAGGCGGCCGGCATCATCGCCCGCGAGCTGGCCAGGCTGGAACCGGCGGGGGCGGCGGAGTTCGAGCGCAACCTCGCCGCGCTCCAGTCCGAGCTGGCGGCGCTGGACGAGTGGGCGGCGCGGGCCATCGCCTCCATCCCCGCCCGGCAGCGCGTGCTGGTCACGGCGCATGACGCCTTCGGCTACTTCGCCCGCCGCTACGGGCTGGAGGTCATGGGCATCCAGGGCCTGTCCACCGAATCCGAGGCCGGGCTGCGCCGCATCCAGGAGCTGGTGGAGCTGCTGGCGGCCCGCAACATCCCCGCCGTATTCGTGGAAAGCTCCGTCTCGGACCGCAACATCCGCGCCCTGGTGGAAGGCGCCGCCGCCCGCGGCCACCGCGTCGTCATCGGCGGCTCGCTCTTCTCCGACGCCATGGGCGCGCCCGGCACCTATGAGAGCACCTATCCCGGCATGATCGACCACAACGTGACGACCATGGTGCGCGCCCTGGGCGGCGAGGCGCCGCCGCGCGGCTTCGCCGGCCGGCTGGCGGAGGCCCGATGAGCCCCACCCCCTCCGCCCTCGAGCTGCGCAACCTCTCGGTCGCCTACCGGGAGGCGCCGGTGCTGCAAGGGGTGAGCTGGCGCGCGCCGCAGAGCGGCCTCACCGCCATCGTCGGGCCCAACGGCGCCGGCAAGTCCACCCTGCTGAAGGCGGCGCTGGAGCTGGTGCCGCGCCTGTCCGGCGAGGTGCGCTTCTTCGGCCAGGAACTGCGCCAGGCGCGGCGGCGCATCGGCTACCTGCCGCAGCGCGCCAGCGTGGACTGGGACTTCCCCGCCACCGTGCTGCAGGTGGCCTCGATGGGCCGCTACCCGCGCGTCGGCTGGTTCCTGCCCCTGCCGCGCGCCGAGCGGGAGCGCGCCCGCGCCGCCCTGGCCGAGGTCGGCATGGCCGACTTCGCCGGGCGGCAGATCGGCCAGCTCTCGGGCGGGCAGCAGCAGCGCGTCTTCCTCGCCCGCGCCCTGGCGCTGGAAGCCGATCTCTACCTGATGGACGAGCCCTTCGCCGGCGTCGACGCCGCCACCGAGCGCGCCATCATCGACGTGCTGCACCGGCTCGGGCGGGATGGGCGCGCGGTGATCGCCGTGCACCACGACCTCGCCACCGCGCCGCAATACTTCGAGCATGTCTGCCTGCTGAACCGCGAGGTGGTCGCGGCCGGGCCGATGGAGGCGGTGTTCACGCCGGAGAACCTGTCGCGCACCTATGGCGGCCGGCTCAGCATGCTGGACGAGGCGGCGCTGCGCCCCTCCTCCCCGCTCCGGCAGCCCCTGCGGGCCGTGCCGTGATGGAGGCGCTGCTCCAGGCGCTGACCTTCAGCGGCGGCTACAACGCGCGGGTGGTGGCGCTGGGCTGCGCCGCCTTCGGGCTGGCCGCGGGCGCGCTGGGCTGCTTCGTGCTGCTGCGCGGCCGCGCGCTGATCGCCGACGCCGCGGCCCACGCCACCCTGCCCGGCCTCTGCCTCGCCTTCATCCTCGCCGCCACGCTGGGCTGGAACCCGCGCTCCCTGCCGCTGCTGATGGGCGGCGCCGCGGCCACGGCGGCGCTCGGCGTGCTGGCCGTGGGCGCGCTGGCCCGCGGCGGCAGGCTGCGGGACGACGCGGCGATGGCGCTGGTCATCTCCATCGGCTTCGGCACGGGCGTGGCGCTGCTCTCGGTGGTGCAGTCCCTGCCCGTGGGCGGGCAGGCGGGGTTGTCCAGCTTCATCCTCGGCCAGGCGGCGGGGATGAGCGCGGCCGACGCGCTGCTGATCCTCTGGCTGGCCGTGGCGGCGCTGCTGGCGGTCGCGGTGCTGTTCCGCCCGCTCGCCGTGCTCTGCTTCGACGCCGATTTCGCCGCCTCGGTGGGCCTGCCGGTGCGCTGGCTCGATCTCGCCCTGCTCGGGCTGATGCTGGCCGTCACGGTGGCCGGCCTCCGCGCGGTGGGGCTGATCCTGGTTGTGGCGCTGATGGTGGTGCCCGCCGCCACCGCCCGGCTGGCCACCGAGCGGCTCTCGGTCATGGTGCCGCTGGCGGGGCTGCTCGGCGCCGTCTCGGCCTGGATGGGGGCGGGGCTTTCCGCCGCCGCGCCCGCTTTGCCCACGGGCGCCACCATCGCGCTGGTGGCCTGCGCGCTGTTCCTGCTGGCGCTGCTCTTCGCGCCGGCGCGCGGCGTGGTGGCCTTCGCGCTGCGCCAGCGCCGGCTGCGGCGGGAGGCGGCATGACGCTGTTCCTGCAACTGGATTTCGCGGCGCTCTCGGCGGCGGTGCTGGCCTGCCTGGCCTGCGGCCTGCTCGGCAACCTGCTGCTGCTGACGCGGCAGAGCCTGCTGGGCGACGCCATCAGCCATTCCGTGCTGCCCGGGCTGGTGATGGGCTTCATCGTCACCGGCACGCGCGCCACCCTGCCCATGGTGCTGGGCGCGATGGCCGCCGCCGTGATCGCCGCGCTGCTGATCAGCCTGATCCGCCGGCTGGCGCGGCTGGAGGCGGGCGCCGCCATGGGCGTGGTGTTCTCCGGCATGTTCGCGCTCGGCATCGTGCTGATCGAGGTGAGCGGCGCCCGCGCCGTGGACCTCGACGTGGACTGCGTGCTCTACGGCCAGCTCGAGGCGCTGATCTGGCCCGCCGCCACCGGCTTCTCCTCGCTGTGGGACCCGGCCGCGCTGGCCGACATGCCGCAGGAGACGCGCACCCTGGCCGGCGTGCTGGCGCTCACCCTCGCCGGCCTCGCCCTGCTGTGGAAGGAGCTGCGGCTGGCGGCCTTCGACCCGGACTTCGCCGCCAGCATCGGCTTCGCGCCGCGCGGCCTGTCGCTGGTGGTGCTGGTGCTGGTCTCGGTGGCCTGCGTGGCGGCCTTCTGGGCGGTGGGGTCGATCCTGGTGATCGCGGCCCTGGTGGCGCCCGCCGCCATCGCCCGCCTGCTGACGGACAGCTACCGCGGCCAGTTCCTCATCTCCGCCGCCGCCGCCGTGGCGATGGGCGCGGGCGGCTACGGCGCCGCCATCGCGGTGCCGGCGCTGCTGGGCCTGGACCACGGGCTGAACGCCGCCGGCATGATGGCCGTGGTGGCGGGCTTCCTGCTCGTCCTGGCCTGGGCCTTCGGCCCCTATGGCCGCTCGCGCCGGGTGGCCATGGCCTGAGGCGGCGCCGCCCCCCGGGGCGGCACCGCCACCCGGAGGGGGAGGATCGCGGGGGGGGGGGGGGGAGGCGGCGCTGCCCCCCGCGCGCTTTCAGGCCGCGCGCCGGCGGCTGGTCACCCGCGCGCGCTCCGGCGCGTTCTCCACCGCCTTGCCGCGCCGCTGCTGCCGCAGCACGTCCTCGATCCAGGCATCCAGCCGCGCCGTCTCGGCCTCGGCCTCCTCCCGGTCCGGATAGGCGCCCTCGAAGCGCAGCGACAGCCAGCGCCAGGCGACCAGGCGCTTGTGCACCTTCTCGGCGCGCTGCAGCTCCTCGCCCGAGGCGCGCTCCGGCGCCGGCAGCCGCCCGGCCAGTGGCGGCGCGACGGGCCGCCCCGCGCCATGGTCCACCGCCCAGCGGGCGAGGCGGGTGATGCCGTTGTCCCGCTCGTCCACCGGGCACATGGCATAGGTCCAGCGGTCCAGCAGCGACAGGTTGGCGACGCCGTCGATGGCCGAGGCGATGGCCATCTGCTGCGTCAGCTCGCCAAGCCGGTAGTTCGGGTCATCCTTGCGCAGCACGGCGCGCTGGATGCGGGCCAGCACGCCGAACAGGCTGTCCGTGCCGATCTCCTTCGCCACGGCGGCGATGATGTCGGCATCGGGCTGCACCTGCGGGCGCAGCTCGGCCGGCGGCGCGTGCGGCGCCTCCAGCATGGCGCGCATGAACTCCGGGTTGCCCGCGCCCGCCAGCACGGCGACGACGCCGCCCTCGTGGTGGCCGTAGCGCCCGGCGCGGCCGCCGATCTGCTTCACCTCCTGGCTGTTCAGGTCGCGCCGCTCCTCGCCGTCGAACTTCTTCAGCGTGGAGAAGACGACGCGGCGGATCGGCAGGTTCAGCCCCATGCCGATGGCGTCGGTGGCCACCAGGATGTCCGCCTCGCCGGAGCGGAAGCGGGCGGCCTCGGCGCGGCGCACCTCGGGCGAGAGCGCGCCATAGACCACCGCCACCTTGCGGCCGCGCTTCACCAGCTCCTCGCGCAGCCCCATCACGTCGCGGCGGGAAAAGGCCACCAGCGCGTCGCCCTCCTTCAGCCCGCCGAGCGGCACGGGGGTGGTGGAGGCGTGCAGCGCGCCCTTGCGCTGGAGCGAGACCTCCTCGACCTCGTCGCCGCACAGCTCGGCGATGCGCTTGACCATCGGCACGCATTCCGGCGCGCCCAGCACGAACACTTCCCGCGCCGGCACGCCCATCAGCGCCGCCGTCCAGGCCGCGCCGCGGTCGCGGTCGTGCAGCAGCTGCGCCTCGTCGATGATGGCGACATCGACCGGCGTGTGGAACGGGCACATCTCCACCGTGGCGGCGAGGTGCCTGCTGCCGGGAACGGGGATGCGCTCCTCGCCGGTGGACAGCGCGGCCTCGACGCCGCGCGCCGCCAGCGCCTCGCGGAACTCGTGCGCCAGCAGCCGCAGCGGCGCCAGCGCCAGGCCGCTCTCGGCGGTGGCCAGCCGGTCCAGCGCCATGTGGCTCTTGCCGCTGTTGGTGGGGCCGGTGACGATGGTGATGCGGCGGATCATCGCCCGCGCGGTGGCGAAATGCGCGGCATAGCGGTCGAGCGCCGCGACGCGGGCCACGGCGGCGTTGGCCTGCCGGCCGCCACGCCCGGCCAGCGCCGCCGCGCGCGCCAGGCCCTGCTCGGAGGCGCCACGCTGGGGCGCGCGGCCGCCGCGCTCCGGCTGCCGCATGCGCTCGGCCTCGCGCCAGGCGGAGATCTCGGCGCGCAGCGGCTTCAGCTCGTCGGGGTCGAACTCCCAACGCTCGCGGCCACCCGACTTCGGCCCGCGCAGCTTGCGCGCCACGGGCACCAGCCCGGCGCCCACCCAGCGCAGCGCCTCGCGCTCCGAGCAGCCGAGCAGGCCGGGCAGCGCCTCGATGCCGACCAGGCTGCGCTCCCAGTCGCGCAGGCGCCGCACCTCCTCGCGCCGCTTCTCGCGCGCGGCGGCCTCGGCGGCGCGCAGGTCCTGGCGCCGCCGCTGCTCGACATGCGCGGCGGCGCGGGAGAAGCGGGCCGTCTCCGCCTCGTCCAGCCCATGCGCCTCGGCCACGGCGCGGGCCAGGGCGGCGTGGCGCTCGGCCGAGAGGGCGGTGCCGGCGATGTCCACCAGCTCGGCCTCCACCGCCTCCAGCGCGGCGCCGGGGCGCGGCGCGGCATTGCGCAGCCGGGCCAGGATGGCCTCGTCCAGCGCCGCGCGCAGCCGCGCCTCGGAGGGCTCCGGATCGTCGATCGTGGCGGCGGCGGCCTCGGCCTCGGCGCGGCGGGCCCATACCTCGCCGGCGCGGCTGGCCATGGCCATCATGGCCGAGATCCAGCCCTTGCGGCGGACCTGGCACAGCAGGTCCCGCACCACCGCGGCATCGGCCGGCAGGCGGCGGGCCACGAGGCGGATGAGCTGCGGCATCTCGCGCTGCTCCACCCTCAGGCCCGCCGCCAGGATGGCCGCTTCCGCCGGATTGGCGGGGGGCAGGGCGTCGTCATGCATGCGCGGGGAAATCCTCTGGAACGAAACTCAACATGGCAAGATGGCTGACATATCGGAAGCGGAACCCTCGATGCCAATGCCCATGCCGCCGGCAAGCCCCGGCCCCGGCACATGGCGGCCGCAGAGGCGGGGCCGGGCCCGGCGGGCGCGCAGGTTACGCATTTTCAATAGCAACTCCGCGTGCGGATGTCGCGCAACCCTGCCGGGAGGGGGGTGTTGACCGCTCCAGGGTCGGCGAAAAGGGGCGAGGACGATGTGGAGCGCTATTCCCTATTGTGGCGTGGGCCCCGTGCCGGGCGAGCTGTGGGGCCGCTGGAACCTCGACCCCTACCTGCTGAGCCTGCTGGCGCTGCTGCTGGGCTGGGCCGCGCTGCGGCCGGCGGGCCTGCCGCGCCGGGCGGCGCTGGGCGGCTGGCTGGTGCTGGCGCTGGCCTTCGTCTCGCCGCTCTGCGCGCTCAGCTCGGCGCTGTTCTCGTCGCGCGTGGCGCACCACGTGCTGCTGGTGGGCGCGGCGGCGCCGCTGCTGGCCCTGGCCCTGGCGTCGCCGCCCCGCGGCGCGGGCGCCGGACCCTGGCGCGCGCTGCAAGGCGCGCTCGGGCTGGCGGTGCCCGCGCACATCCTGGCGCTGTGGCTCTGGCACGCGCCGCCGCTCTACGCCGCCGCCCTGTCCTCCCATGCCCTCTACTGGGCGATGCAGGCCAGCCTGCTGGGCACCGGGCTGTGGTTCTGGAGCGCCGCCCTGGCGCGGCGCGATGCCTCCCCGCCCTTTCTGGCCGCGCTGCTGACGATGATGGCGCAGATGGGCCTGCTCGGCGCGCTGATCACCTTCGCCCCCGCCCCGCTCTACGCACCGCACCTCGGAACGACGCAGGCCTGGGGCCTCTCGCCGTTGCAGGACCAGCAGCTGGGCGGGCTGATCATGTGGGTGCCGGCCAGCCTCGTCTATCTCGGCGCCGCCCTGCTGCACGCCGCGCAGGGGCTGCGCGAGCCCGCGCCGGACGGAGGCAAGGCCTGATGCCCTTGCCGGAGGCGGCGTGGCTGAAGGCGGCGCACATCGTCGCGCTCTGCGTCTGGTGCGCCGGGCTGATCTTCCTGCCCGGACTGTTCGCCGGCCGCGCCCGCCGCCCCGACACGCCGACGCTGAAGCGGCTCTGGCGCTTCACCTGGGTGGGCTACCGCGTGGTGCTCTCGCCGGCCGCCGTGCTCGCCATCGCCACCGGCACGGGGCTGATCTTCGCCTACCGGGTCTTCGTGCCCTGGCTGTTCCTGAAGCTCCTGGTCGTCGGCTGCATGGTGGCGCTGCACATGTATTACGGGCTGGTGCTGGTGGCGCTGGCCGAGCCGGAGCGCTGCTATCCGCGCTGGCGCTCCGTCGCGCTCGCCGTCACCGCCAACATCCTCATCCTCGGCGTGCTGCTGCTGGTGCTGGGCAAGCCGGAGATCGGCATCTCCCTCTTCCCGGACTGGCTGCTGCGGCCCGGGGCGGGGCGCGAGATCTTTCAGTCGTCGTTCGAGAGCATGAGGCCGATCTGATGCTCGAACACCAGCTTGCCGCCATGCCAGCCCGCCAGCCCCACGAAGAACGCCGCCAGCACCGACAGGAACATCCCCCAGGGCAGCGGCGTGATGTCCGCCCCCGCCAGGCGCAGGCCCCAGTTGGCGCCGGCCACCGAGAGCAGCATCACGGCGGCGACGAAGTGCGTCCAGCCCGCGCTGTGGCGGCGGATGCCGCGCACCAGCAGCAGCTCCGCCGTGCCCGACAGCCCGGCCAGCAGCCCCAGCCAGAAGGCGAAGCCGCTGGCCCACAGCCCGGCGCGCACCCAGAAGGGGTCGGCCGTCCACCAGTAGAAGACGTCGCAGCCCAGCGTGGCCATGATCAGCGCGATGGGAAAGGCCACCAGCATGGCGTGGATCGGGTGGCCGGCGACCGCCACCTTGGAGCTGACGCCCTGGCTGGTGAGTTCGGGGATCGGGTCGGCCATGCGCTGCGCGCTCCTCGGTTGGGGCCTGGCGGGCGCCATGGCCGGGACGCTGCTGTAAGTGGTGGCGGGCGCGCAGGGTTCCACCGTGCCCTGCGCGCGGGGTTGCGGCGCCTGGCGCCGGGCGCGGCCCTCGCCCTCGCCGGCTGCTCCGGCCCGCTTTCCACGCTGGACCCCGCGGGGCCTGGCGCGGCATCGGTGGCGGCGCTGTGGTGGGTGATGTTCTTCGCCGCCAGCGCCATCCTGCTCGGCGTCTGCGCCGTGGCGCTCTACGCGCTGCGGCGGGAGCGGCGCGGGCGGGGGCTGGATGCGGGCCGCTTCGTCGCCGGCTGGGGCGTGGCCTTTCCCGTCACCGTGCTGGCGGTGCTGCTGGTCATCGCGCTGCGCACCGGCGAGGGGATGCTGCCGAAGCCCGGGCCGGAAGGGGCGCTCCGCGTCGAGGCGCGGGGGCAGCAATGGTGGTGGGGCTTCACCCAGCACGACGCGGCGGGCGGCCCGGTGCACACGGCGGGCGAGCTGCACATCCCCGCCGGCCGCGCCGTGGATGTCCACATCACCGCGGCCGATGTCATCCACAGCTTCTGGGTGCCGCGCCTGACCGGCAAGCTGGACGCCATCCCCGGCCATGAGAACGTGCTGCGCCTGCGGGCCGACGCGCCCGGCGTGTATGAGGGCCAGTGCGCCGAGTTCTGCGGCCTGCAGCACGCGCAGATGGATTTCCGCGTCATCGTCCACCCGGCCGGAGCCTATGAGGCGGCGCTGGCGGCGCTGGCGGCGGCGCGCCCGGACCCCTCGCATCCCGGCGCCGCCGACTTCGCCGCCAGCTGCGCCGGCTGCCACGCGGCGGATGCGCGGCAGGACGGCGCGGCCCCCAACCTCGCCGGCCTCGCCCGGCGCGGGCGCATCGGCGGCGGCACGCTGGAGAACGAGGGGCGGGAGAGCATCCTGCTCTGGCTGCGCCGGCACGAGACATTGAAGCCGGGCAGCCGCGAGCCCTCCCACGCGGCGCTGGACGACGCGGCGCTCTCGCGCATCGCCGATTACCTGGAGACCGCCCGATGAGCAGGACGCAACCGGGCGTGACGGGTCCGGCCACGCCGCCGACGGAGCCGGCCATGAGCCCGCTCCGCCGGCACCGCCTGCTCGACGCCATCTGGCGCACGCCGCCCGGCCTCGGGCGGCTGGGGGCGGTGAACCACAGCATCGTCGGCGCGCGGTTCATGATGACCGCCTTCGTGTTCTTCGCCATCGGCGGCATCCTGGCCATGCTGATCCGCGCGCAGCTCGCGCGGCCGGGCCACGTGTTCATGCCGCCCGAGCAGTACAACCAGGTCTTCACCATGCATGGCACGGTGATGATGTTCCTGTTCGCCATCCCGATGTTCGAGGGGCTGGCGATGTATCTGCTGCCGAAGATGCTGGGCGCGCGCGACCTCGCCTTTCCGCGCCTCTCGGCCTATGGCTACTGGTGCTACCTGCTGGGCGGCGGCTTCATCATCGGCGCCATGCTGGCGGGTGTCGCGCCGGATGGCGGCTGGTTCATGTACACGCCGCTCTCCTCCTCCACCCACACGCCGGGCATCAACGCCGATGTCTGGCTGCTCGGCATCACCTTCGTCGAGATCTCGGCGATCGGCGCGGCGGTCGAGATCACCGCCAGCATCCTCAAGATGCGCGGCGCCGGCATGGCGCTGCGGCGGATGCCGATCCTCGCCTGGTACTTCCTCGTCACCGCCGTGATGATGCTGGTGGGCTTCCCGCCCCTCATCCTCGGCAGCATCCTGCTGGAGGTGGAGCGCGCCTTCGGCCTGCCCTTCTTCGACCCGGCGCGCGGCGGCGACCCGCTGCTGTGGCAGCACCTGTTCTGGCTGTTCGGCCACCCGGAGGTGTACATCATCTTCCTGCCGGCGGCGGGCGTCATCTCCACCGTGCTGCCGGTCTTCGCGCGGCACCGGCTGGTGGGCTACAACGCCATCGTGCTGGCGCTCGTCGCCATGGGCTTCCTGAGCTTCGGGCTGTGGGTGCACCACATGTTCGCGGTCGGCATCCCGCACATCGCGCAGGGCTTCTTCTCGGCCGCCAGCATGGCGGTGGCCATCCCGACCGCGGTGCAGATCTTCGCCTGGCTCGCCACGCTGCTGAAGGGCCGCCCGCGCCTCGACCTGCCGATGCTCTACCTGCTCGGCTTCTTCTTCATCTTCGTCAATGGCGGGCTCACCGGCGTCATGGTCGCCGTCGTGCCCTTCGACTGGCAGGTGCATGACAGCTACTTCGTCGTGGCGCACCTGCACTACGTGCTGGTCGGCGGCTTCGTCTTTCCGCTGATGGCCGGCGCCTATTACTGGATGCCGCTGGTGACGGGCCGGATGCCCATCTACCACCTCGGCCGCGCCGCCTTCTGGCTGATCTTCGTGGGCTTCAACCTCACCTTCCTGCTGATGCACCTGACCGGGCTGCTCGGCATGCCGCGCCGCGTCTACACCTATCCCGCCGGCATCGGCTGGGACTGGCTGAACCTGCTCTCCTCCGTGGGCGGCTTCATGACGGCGATCGGCTTCGCGCTGTTCGCGGTGGACATGCTGATGCAGCGCCGCTTCGGCCGGCACGCGCCGCGCAACCCCTGGGGGGCGGAGAGCCTGGAATGGTCCCTGCCCCTGCCGCCGCCCAGCTACAACGCCGCCAGCCTGCCGCCCGTGGACAGCCGCGAGCCGCTGGCCGCCCATCCCGGCCTTGGCCGCGCGCTGGCCGCCGGCCAACACTACCTCGCCACGCCGCGCCATGGCTGGATGGAGACGCTGGGGGTCGAGGTCGTCAGCGGCCGGCCGGACCAGATCATCCTGCTGCCGCGTCCCACCCTGCTGCCGCTCTGGACCGCGCTGGCCACCGGCCTGTGCTTCCTCGCCATGCTGCTGAAGCAGTACTGGCTGGTGGGGGCGGGCGCGGCGCTGGTGCTGGCCCTCGCCCTGTTCTGGCTGTGGTCGATGGGGATGCGGGAGGACCCAGCGCCGCTGCCGATCGGCCATGGCGAGAGCGCCCTGCCGCATCCGGGCGTGGCCTCGCAACCCGGCTGGTGGGGCATGGCGCTGCTGCTGGTGGCCGATGGCGCGCTGTTCGGCTCCTTACTGTTCGGCGCGCTGTTCCTGTGGGTGGTGGCGCCGGGCTGGCCGCCGCCGGCGCTACTGGGCTTCTCCCCCTGGCTGGCGCTGCTGGCCCTGGCCGGGCTGCTGGGCGCGCCGCTGGCCGGGGCGCTGGGGCTGGCGGCGCTGCGGCGGGGGCGCATGGGCGCCTGCGCCGCGCTGTTCCTGCTGGGCGCTCCCGCCGGGCTGCTGGGAGCGGGCGCCGTGGCGGCGCTGCCGCTCCGGCACGGCGCGCCGCCCACCAGCCACGCCTATGCCGCCGCCATGCTGGTGCTGGCCCTCTATGTGGCGCTGCACGCCGCGCTGGGCGCGGTGATGGCGGCCTACACGGCGGCGCGCTGCGGCAGCGGCCACGTCTCGGCGCTGCGCGACCTGGCGCCGCGCAACACCCTGATGTGGCAGGGCTACACCGCGCTGTGCGGGCTGGCCGCGCTGCTGCTGCTGCAGTTCTGGCCCTGGATGGCCGCGCCATGACCGGCCTGGACCGCCTGCCGGGCGTGGTGGTGGCCACCCTGGCCTTCATCCTCTGGAGCCTGGCCTTCGGGCTGCTCTACGTGGCCGTCTCGCTCGGCTGCGCCTGGGGCTGGGACCGCCCCGCCTGGATGGGGCTGAGCCTGCAGCGCTGGGTGCTGCTCGGCGTCTGGGCGGTGCATCTGGCGGTGCTGGGGGCGCTGCTGGCCCGGAGCTGGCGCGGCACGCGCTGGGGCGATGCCGAGGCGTCCTTCCGGCCCGTGCTGGCCACGGGCGGCCTCGGCCTCGCCCTGGCCGCCACGGTCTGGTGCGGCCTGCCGGTGCTGCTGGCCTCGGACTGCCTGTAGGGCGCAAGGTCTCCCCGGCGCCCGCCGTGCGGCGCCTCAGCCGCGGGCCGGCAGGGCCTCCCGCGGCGCGGTGCCCGGCGCCCAGCCATTCGCCGGCCCCGGCGCCGCCAGCTCCTCCTCCACGAGCCGGGTGATGTCCTGCTGCCGCAGGCTCCCCTGCTGGCCAAGCGCGGCGCGGTGGGCGGCCATCAGCGCGACCAGCGCGGTGGTGCCGCAGGAGCGGTGATGGAACATGGCGGCTCTCTCCCCTTCGAGGCGGTGCGCCAGCTTAGACGAGATTGAGAATTATTCTCAACATGCTTTCTCTATGCCTTGCCGCCTGCGTCACGGCGCTTGCCTGCCACGGCGGTTCGCCGCATCGTTTCCGCAACCATCATTCGCCCCGGGAAACGTCCAATGCTGCCATCCCTCCTGCGCTCCGCCTGCCTCGCGGCGCTGGCTCTCGCCGCCTCCATCCCCCCGGCCGGGGCGCAGGGCTTCACGCCGCAGAACCCGGAATGCATCGCCCCCGCCGCGCCGGGCGGCGGCTTCGACCTCACCTGCCGCACCACGGCCCGCCTGCTGAACGAGTACGGCATCGTCGGCCCCGCCATCCGCACCCAGAACATGCCCGGCGGCATCGGCGCCGTGGCGATGAACCAGGTGCTGGCGCAGCGCCGCAACGATCCCAACGTCATCGTCGCCGTGTCCACCGGCTCCTGGGTGAACCTGGCGCAGGGCCGCTTCGGCCGCTGGACGGAGAACGACGTGCGCTGGGTGGGCGCCATCGGCGCCGATTTCGGCGTCATCGCCGTGCGCAAGGACAGCAGGTTCCAGAACCTCTCCGAGCTGATGGCGGCGCTGAAGGCGGACCCCGGCAGCGTGCCCATGGGCGCGGGCGGCGCGGTGGGCAGCCAGGACTGGACCAAGGCGGCGCTGGTCGCCAAGGGCGCGGGCGCCGACCCGCGCAAGCTGCGCTACGTGCCCTTCGAGGGCGGCGGGCAGGCCATGGCGGCGCTGCTCGGCGGCCATATCCAGGTCTTTCCGGGCGACGCCTCCGAGGTGCAGGGCCAGCTCCAGGCGGGCGAGATCCGGCTGCTGGCCGTGCTCTCCCCCAACCGCCTGCCCGGCCCCTTCGCCGACATCCCCACGGCGCGCGAGCAGGGCGCGGAGGTGGAATGGACCATCGTGCGCGGCTTCTACATGCCGCCCGGCGCCTCCGACGCTGCCTATGAGTTCTGGGTGGACGCGCTGCGCCGCATGCAGGCAGACCCGCGCTACGCCGAGGCGCGCAGCGGCGCCGGCCTGTTCGAGTACAACTCGCTGGGCGAGGCCTTCACCGCCCTGGCCAAGCAACGCACCGGCGAGTACCGCACCCTGGCGCGCGAGGTCGGGCTGGTGCAGCAGCAGTGACGGAGATGCCCGCGCCGCCGCTGCCCGAGGCCGCGCCGCACCCGCCGCGCGCCCTGCCGCGCTCCACCCTGCCCGACCGCGCGCTGGCCCTGCTGCTGCTGCTGCTGGCGGCGCTGGCCATCTGGAGCGCCCAGGGGCTCGTGGTCCCCTTTGCGGGGGACCCGGTGGGGCCCAAGGCGTTTCCCACCGTGATCGGCGTGGTGCTGGGCCTCGCCGCCCTGGCGCTGCTGCTGCGGCCGGGGCTGGGCTGGGAATCCGCCGGGCGGCCCTGGCGCGGGATCGTCTGCATCGCCGCCATGCTGGCCTATGCCTTCATCGTGGTGCCGCTGGGCTTCATCCTGTCCACCGCCCTGCTCTGCCTCGTCATCGCCCGCGCCTTCGCGGGGAGCTGGGCGCAGAGCCTGCTGGCCGCGGCGCTGACCGCGCCTGGCCTGTTCCTGCTGCTGGACCGGGTGCTGGATCTGCCCCTGCCGCGCGGCCCCCTCGGATTCTGACGCCCCGGACCCGGACACCATGGACGCCTTCGGCCACCTGGCGGGCGGCTTCGCCGTCGCCCTCGCGCCGCTCAACCTGCTGCTGGCGCTGTGCGGCAGCGTCGCCGGCACCGCCATCGGCGCATTGCCCGGGCTCGGGCCGCTCAACGCCATCGCGCTGCTGCTGCCGCTGGTCTTCGCGCTGAAGCTGCCGCCCGAGAGCGCGCTGATCCTGCTCGCCGCCGTCTATTACGGCTCGGGCTATGGCGGGCGCATCGCCGCCATCCTGCTCAACATGCCGGGCGAGCCCGCCGCCGTGCTCACCACGCTCGATGGCCACCCCATGGCCAGGGCCGGGCGCGGCGGCGCGGCGCTGGCCATCTCCGGCATCGGCTCCTTCGCCGGCGCCACCCTCTCGGTGGTGCTGCTGACCTTCCTGTCCGTGCCGCTGTCGCGCGCCGCGGTGGGCTTCTCGCCGGCCGACTACGTGGCGCTGATCGGCTTCGCCCTGTCCCTGCTGGGCGCCGTGGCGGCGGGCAACGCCGCCAAGACCTGGGCGGCCGCCTGCCTCGGCCTGCTGCTGGCCATGGTGGGCATCGATGGCGGCACGGGCGTCGAGCGCTTCACCTTCGGCACGGTGGAGCTGCTGGGCGGCATCGACTTCACCGTGCTCGCCATCGGCCTGTTCGCGGTGAGCGAGATCCTGCTGCTGCTGGAAAGCCCGGTGGCGGCGGCCGCCAGCCACCTCGGCCACGGCGCGCGCCTGACATTGGCGGAAATCCGCCGCTGCGTGCCGACCATGCTGCGCTCCACCGGCATCGGCTTCGTCATCGGCGTGCTGCCGGGGGCGGGCGCCTCCATCGCCGCCGCCCTGTCCTATTCCACCGAGAAGCGGCTGAACGAGAGGGACGGCACCTTCGGCCGCGGCGACGTGCGCGGCGTGGCGGCGCCCGAGACGGCCGACAACGCGGCGCAGATCGGCAACATGGTGCCGATGCTGGCGCTGGGCATCCCGGGCTCCGGCACCACCGCCGTGCTGCTGGGCGCGCTGCTGATGTACAACATCACCCCCGGCCCGCTGCTGTTCACCCAGCGGCCGGAAGTGGCCTGGGGGCTGATCGCCAGCATGTATGTCGGCAACGTCATGCTGCTGGTGCTGAACCTGCCGCTGGTCGGGCTGTTCGCGCGGCTGCTGATGGTGCCGGCCTGGGCGCTCTACCCGCTGGTCATCGCGCTGTCCTTCGCAGGCGTCTACGCCGCCTCCAACTCCAGCACCGACCTGCTGCTGGCGGTGGGCTTCGGCGTCGCCGGCTGGATGTTCCGCAAGCTGGGCGTGCCGCTGGTGCCAATCGTGCTCGGCTTCGTGCTGGGGCGGCTGCTGGAGGACAATCTGCGCCGCGCCCTCTCGCTCAGCGACGGCGACCCGATGATCCTGCTGGCCTCGCCGGTGTCCGTGGTGCTGTGGGCGCTGACCTTGACGGCGATCCTCTGGCCGGTGATCGGCCTGTGGAAGGCCAGGGGCGCCGCCCCTGGAGCCCCGCCGGGGTGCCCGCCGGGGTGACAATGTCACCCCGACCCCGCCATCAGATTAGGGCATTCGAGAGGCGCGCCCAGGCCGCTTCATCGCCGGGCAGGCCGAAGCGCAGCCAGCGCGGCCGGGCCGAGAAGCGGCGCACCAGGATGCCGGCGCGGCCCAGCCGGTCATGCCAGTGGGCGGCATCGCCCTCGGCCAGCCGGAACAAGCGCGTGCCGCCCAGCACGCGCAGCCCCGCCCCTTCCAGCAGCGCGTCCAGTCGCGCCGCATCGCGCGCGAGGCGCAGGGCGGCGGCCTCGCGCCACGCCGCATCGGCCAGCGCGGCACGGCCGATGGCGATCGCCGGGCCGGACACCGCCCAGGGCCCCAGCGCCGCGCGGATCGCCGCCGCCCGCTCCGGCGCGGCCAGCGCGAAGCCCAGCCGCAGCCCCGCCAGCCCATGGCTCTTGCCGAAGGAGCGCAGCAGGATCAGCGCCGGGTGCGGCAGCAGCCCGGCCAGGCCCGGCATGTCCGGCTCCAGCTCGGCAAAGGCCTCGTCCACCACCAGCAGGCCGCCGCGCGCCGCCATCCGCTCGGCCAGGGCGCGCAGCGCCCCGGGCGGGAAGCGGCGGCCATCGGGGTTGTTGGGGTTGCACAGCAGCGCGGCACCTCCCCTGTCCCCTGCTCCCTCCAGCGCGCCGAACTCCGCCACCTCCTCCACCGCCGTGCCGGCGGCGCGCCAGCAGGCGGCGTGCTCGGCATAGGTGGGCGACAGCACGCGCAGCGCCGGCCGCGGGAACAGGCGCGGCAGGAGCTGGATCAGAAGCTGCGTGCCCGGCACCGCGGCCACCATCTCCGGGCTGACGGCGCCGTAGGCCGTGGCGGCCGCGGCACGCAGCGCCGCCTCCTCCTCCGGCTCCGGCAGCCGGGCGAAGGCCGTGGGCGGCAGCGGCGGCACCGGCCAGGGGATAGGGTTGATGCCGGTGGACAGGTCCAGGAACGGCTCCGGCGCGCCGGGAAACCGCCGCCGCGCCGCGCCGAGCCGCCCGCCATGTTCCAACCCGTCCGCCACCATGCTAGCCCCTGCCCCTTTCCTCGGACCGCGCCATGGCCCCGTTGCACGTCACCCTGATGATCCTCGCCGGGGCGCTGCTGCTCGAAGCCGCCCTGGGCTACCCCAGGCCGCTTTATTCCGCCATCCGCCATCCCGTGGTGTGGATGGGCGCGCTGATCGCGCGGCTGGACCGCGCGCTGAACCGCGAGGCGCATCCCTTCGCCCGCCGCAAGGCGGGCGGCGTGCTGGCGCTGGTTCTGCTGCTGCTGTTCTGCGGCCTGCCGGCGGCGCTGGCCCAGGCGGCGCTGCTGGCGGCGCTGCCCCTGGCGCTGGCCGTGGCCCTGCTGGCGCTGCTGGCCGCCACCCTACCGGCGCAGCGCAGCCTGCACGAGCATGTGGCCGCCGTGGCCGAGGGGCTGGAGCAACGGGGGCTGGAAGGCGGCCGCGCCGCCGTGGCGATGATCGTCGGCCGCAACCCCGCCACGCTGGACGAGGCGGGCGTGTCGCGCGCCGCCATCGAGAGCCTGGCCGAGAACTTCTCGGACGGCGTGGTGGCGCCGGCCTTCTGGTGCGGCGCGCTCGGCCTGCCGGGCGCGGTGCTCTACAAGGCCGTCAACACCGCCGACAGCATGATCGGCCACCGCACGCCGCGGCACGAGGCCTTCGGCTGGGCCGCCGCCCGGCTGGACGACCTGGTGAACCTGCCCGCCTCGCGCCTCGCCGCGCTCTGGATCATCCTGGCGGCGGCGGCGACGCGCGGCGCGGACGCGCGGGGCGCCTGGCGCGCGGTGCGGCGGGATGCGCGGCACCACCGCTCGCCCAATGCCGGCTGGCCGGAGGCGGCCATGGCGGGGGCGCTGGGCCTGCGCCTGGCCGGCCCGCGCGTCTATGGCGCCACCCGTGTCGAGGATGGCTGGATGGGGGATGGCCGGGCCGAGGCGAGGCCGGCCGATCTGCGCCGCGCCCTGGCACTCTACCGGCGCGCCTGCGCAGCGCAGGGCGCGGCGGTGCTGGCGCTGGCCGGCCTGGCTCTCGCTTTCTGCGGCGGCTGAATGGCGGGCTGTAAAACGGGCCGCGCTTACTTTGGCCGATCAATCCGAAGATCAGGACAGAAAATGGATAGGCTGCGCCAGAACATGGCGCTCACTTCCACGCGCCGCGCCGCTTCCTGAAAAGCCGATCCGGCCCGCATTCAGCAAATATACCCCAAATCCATTCCCTCATTCATCTCTGATTTTACTTTCTGCCTCGGATTTGCCTTAATCTTCACTTGATTTTTGCGGCGCAGCACAGCAGCTTATCGCCTCAAACCTTTCGAGAGATCTCATCCATCAGCGGCCGAGGCCGCATCTGCTCTGCTCCCTCGCGGCCCTTCGCGCCCTCGCGTCCCGGCCGCCAAGACATGGAGGCCCTTCCGTTGCCCAACACCGGATCCGCCACCCAGACCACCCCCCTTCACGACCCCACCCCCTTCAGCCATGTCGCCGTGATCGGCGGCGGCGCCTGGGGCACCGCCCTGGCCCTCACCGCGCACCGCGCCGGCCGCAGCACCAGCCTCTGGATCCGCGAAGAGAGCGCCGCGGCCGAGATCGGCAGCACCGGGCGCAACCCCTTCCTCCCCGGCCATGAGATCCCCCGCGCCATCGCCGTCACCACCGCGCTGGACGCGGCGCTGCGCGGCGCCGGGCTGGCCGTGCTGGTGATCCCCTCGCAGCACCTGCGCGCCGTCGCGGCGCGGGTCGAGGCGCTGCTGCCGCCTGGCGTTCCCGTGGTCGTCTGCTCCAAGGGCGTCGAGGCCGGCAGCGGCGCGCTGATGACCCAGGTGGTGGCCGAGGAGATGCCGGGCCGCCCGCAGGCCGTGCTGTCCGGCCCGAGCTTCGCCGCCGAGGTGGCGGAGGACCAGCCGACCGCCGTGACCATCGCCGCCGCCGGCCCTGGCGGCCCGCAGGACCTGTTCGCCGAGGACCACCTGGCCGGCCGCGTCGCCGTCACCTTCGCCAGCGAGACCTTCCGCCCCTACCTGTCCGACGACCCGGTGGGCGTCGAGGTCAGCGGCGCGGTCAAGAACGTGCTCGCCGTGGCCTCCGGCATCATCGCCGGGCGCGGCATGGGCTCCAACCCGCGCGCCGCCCTGCTGGCGCGGGGGCTGGCCGAGATCAGCCGCCTCAGTGTGGCGCTGGGCGGCCGGGCAGAGACGGTGCTGGGCCTGTCCGGCGCCGGCGACGTGATGCTCACCTGCTCCTCCGAGCAGTCGCGCAACTTCTCCTTCGGCAAGGCGCTGGGCGCCGGCCGGGCGCCGGGCGCCGCCCAGGGGGCGATCGGGCGCGCGGTGGTGGAGGGGGTGGCCAATGCCCGCTCCGTGCTGGCGCTCGCCCAGCGCCTCGGCGTGCAGATGCCGATCTGCGAGGCGGTGGACCGCATCGTCCACCGCGGCCTTCCGGTGGAGCGCGCCATCGCCGCGCTGCTCACCGGCCCGCTGCGCGCCGAGCCGCGCGCGCTGGAGCACCGCGCCAGCATCGCCCACCCGGCCCTGTCCGCGCCGCAGGCGAGGCGGGTGTTCGCGTGAGCGGGCCGCGCATGAACCACCTGGGCCTGATCCTCGCCACCGACCTCGACGGCACCTTCCTCGGCGGCTCCGACGCGCAGCGCCGCGCGCTCTATGCCGCGCTGTCGGCACGCGACGACGCGCTGCTGATCTTCGTCACCGGCCGCGACATCGGCTTCGTCCGCGAGCTGGTGGCGCAGCCCGGCATGCCGCGGCCGCGCTACATCATCGGCGATGTCGGCACCTCGGTGTTCGACGGCGCCACCTTCCGGCCGATCCCGACGCTGGAAGCCGAGATCGCCGCGCGCTGGGCGGATTCCGGCGAGCGGGTGCGCGCCATGCTGGAAGGCGAGCCGGGCCTGCGCCCGCAGCCCACGCCGTTCCGCCACCGCATGAGCTATTACTACGACCCCGCCGTGCTGCGCCCCGGGACGGTGCGCAAGGTGGAGGAGGCCGGCTTCGACTGCATCCTGTCCGCCGACACCTTTCTCGACGTGCTGCCGCGCGGCATCGCCAAGGGCCCGACGCTGCTGCGGCTGGTGCAGGCGCTGGGCCTGCCCGCCAGCCGCGTGCTGACGGCGGGCGACACGATGAACGACCTTTCCCTGTTCCAGACGGGGCTGAAGGGCGTCGCCGTCGGCAATTCCGAGCCGCGCCTTGTGGAGGCGCTGCGCGGGGTGGAGGGCATCTACCGCTCGCCAGAGCCGGGCGCCGCGGGCATCGCGGACGCCATCCGCCATTTCAACCTGCAGCCGGAGGCCGTGGCATGAGCACGAAGAAGTCTTCCCTCGTCATCGTCTATCACCGGCAGCCCTATGAGGAGGCGGTGGAGGACGGCCGCACCGTGTTCCGCCCCAACCGCAGCCCGAACGGCATCGTGCCGACGCTGAAGTCCTTCTTCCAGCGCACCGAGCCGGGCGCCGGCGCCTGGGTGGCGTGGAAGCACGCGCGGCCCGGCGAGGCGTTCGAGCGAGTGGTTCACATCGACGACGTCAATGGCGGCTACACCGTCTCCCGCCTGCCGCTGACGCCGGAAGAGGTGGAGAGCTTCTACCACGTCACCTCCAAGGAGGCGCTGTGGCCGGTGCTGCACTCCTTCCCCTGGCTGTTCAGCTACGACAACGTGGACTGGGACACCTTCCGCGCGGTGAACCGGAAGTTCGCCGAGGCTGCCGCCGCGCAGGCGGAGGACGACGCCGTCATCTGGGTCCACGACTACAATCTGTGGCTGGTGCCGGCCTATCTGCGCGCGCTGAAGCCGAAGGCGCGGATCGCCTTCTTCCACCACACGCCCTTCCCGGCGGCGGACGTGTTCAACATCCTGCCCTGGCGGCAGGAGATCCTGGACAGCCTCCTCGCCTGCGACCTGGTGGGCTTCCACATCCCGCGCTACGCCCGCAACTTCGCCGAGCTGGCGCGCGCCCTGGCGGGGGCCGAGATCGCCGAGAGCGTGCCGGTGGACCCGGCCTTCGGCGCCATGGGGCAGGCGCTGTCGGAGCCCGACATGCCGGTGAGGCTGCGCGTGGGCGGACGCGACGTGGCGCTGGACAGCGCGCCCGTCGGCACCGACGCCGCGCTGATCCGCAGCGTCGTGGAGAAGCCCGCCAGCCGCGCCATCCAGCGCGAGATCCGCGAGGGGCTGGGCGAGCGGCGCATGATCATGGCCGTCGGCCGCACCGACTACACCAAGGGCATGATCGAGGCGATGGAAGGCTTCGAGCGGCTGCTGGAGCGGCGGCCGGAGCTGGTCGGGCAGGTGAAGCTGGTGGTCACCTCCGTGCGCGCCGCGGCCTCGATGAAGGTCTATGACGACACGCAGCGCGACATCGAGGCGACGGCGGGCCGCATCAACGGCCGCTTCTCGAAGCTGGACTGGACGCCGGTGGTGCTGTTCAGCAACTCGATCCCCTTCGAGACGCTGCTCTCCTACTACCACGCCGCCGACATCTGCCTGACCACGCCGCTGCGCGACGGGCTCAACCTGGTGGCCAAGGAATATGTGGCGGCCAAGGCCGGCACGCCGGGCGCGCTGGTGCTGTCCGAGTTCGCCGGCTGCGCGGTGGAGCTGCCGGACGCGGTGCTGACCAACCCCTATTCCCGGCGCAACCTCGACCGCGCGCTGGACGAGGCGCTGGACATGCCGCGGGCCGAGGCCGCCGAGCGGATGCGCCGGATGGAGAAGGCCGTGCAGGGCTGCGACATCGCCTGCTGGGCCGACCATGTGTTCGGCGAGTTCGGGAAGATCGGCCTCGCCGCGCCGGAATCCCGCGCCGCCGCCTGAACCGACAGGGAAAAGACGAGGGAGCCCGAGGGAGAATTCATTCTCCCTCGGTTCCTCGTTCAGAGCCCCAGCAGCGCACCGATATCGACGTGTTGCTCCAGATGCGCCCCCAGCGCATCCAGCGTCGCTTCTATTTCCGCCTCGTAGCTTCCCGGCGCGGCGCTCGCACCCAGCCGCGCCAGCCACGCCCCCCGCTGCGCATCATCGGCGAAGAGCCCGTGCACATAGGTGCCGGCGACCCGCCCGTCGGCCGAGACCGCGCCGTCCACCCGCCCCTCCAGCGCCAGCAGCGGCCGCGCCGTGTCCGCGCCCGTGCTGCGGCCGATATGCATCTCGTAGCCCTGGAAGGGGATGCCATCGGCGAGCGTGGTGCCCGCCACGCGCTCCAGCCGCTTGTCGCCCGCCAGCACGGTGTCGATCGCCAGCAGGCCGAGGCCGGGGACGCATCCGGGCGGGCCTTCGACGCCGCCCGGGTCGTCCAGGCTCATCCCCAGCATCTGGTAGCCGCCGCACAGCCCCAGCACATGCCCGCCGCGCCGGTGGTGCGCGCGGATGTCGGTGTCCCACCCTTCCGCCCGCAGCGCGGCGAGGTCGGCGATGGTAGCCTTGGAGCCGGGCAGGATGACGAGGTCCACATCCCCCGGCAGCGGCATGCCGGGGCGCAGCAGGATGAGGTCCACGGCGGGCTCGGCGGCGAGCGGGTCGAGGTCGTCGAAATTGCTGATGCGCGGCAGCACGGGCACGGCGATGCGGCAGCGCGCGCCGGGGCGGCGCGGCAGGTGGTCCATCAGGTCCTGCGCGTCCTCGGCGGGCAGGCGGCGCGCGTCGCCGAAGAAGGGCACCAGCCCGAGCGGCGCCCAGCCGGTGCGCGCGGCGATCTGCGCCATGCCCTCGGCGAAGAGCGAAAGGTCGCCGCGCATGCGGTTGACGATGAAGCCGCGCACCAGCGCCGCATCCGCCGCCTCCAGCACCGCGCGCGTGCCGACCAGGGCCGCGATGACGCCGCCGCGGTCGATGTCGCCCACCACCACGACGGGCGTTCCCGTGGCGCGGGCGAAGCCCATATTGGCGATGTCGCCGGCGCGCAGGTTGATCTCGGAGGCGCTGCCGGCGCCCTCCACCAGCACGATGTCCGCCTCGGCGCGCAGGCGCGCGAAGCTGTCCAGCACGAAGGGCATCAGGAACGGCTTCATCGCCTGGTATTCCCGCGCGCGGGCCGTGGCATGGACGCGGCCCTGCACCACCACCTGCGCGCCGGTCTCGCTTTGCGGCTTCAGCAGCACGGGGTTCATGTGGACGCTGGGCGGCACGCCCGCCGCGCGCGCCTGCAAGGCTTGCGCGCGGCCGATCTCGCCGCCATCCGCCGCCACGGCGGCGTTGTTGGACATGTTCTGGGGCTTGAAGGGCCGCACCCGCAGGCCGCGCCGCGCCAGCGCCCGCGCCAGGCCAGCCACCAGCAGGGACTTGCCGACGGAGGAGCCGGTGCCCTGGAACATCACCGCCCTGGTCACGGCCGCCAGCTTCCCGGACGCATGCGGCCCCTCAGAACTCGATGCCTTCCTGCGCCTTCACGCCCGCGGCGAAGTGGTGCTTCACCGGCTTCATCTCGGTCACGGTGTCGGCGGCGTCCAGCAGGGGCTGCGGCGCGTTGCGGCCGGTCACCACCACATGCAGCCCGGCGGGGCGGGCGGCGAGGCCGGCCAGAACCTCGTCGAGCGGCAGGTAGTCGTAGCGCAGCGCGATGCACAACTCGTCCAGCACCAGCAGGCCGAGGCCGGGCTCCGCCATCATGCGCCGCGCCTGCTCCCAGGCGCGGCGGCAGGCGGCGATGTCGCGCGCGCGGTCCTGGGTTTCCCAGGTGAAGCCCTCGCCCATGCTGTGCCATTCCAGCATGGCATAGGCTTCCAGCAGGCCGCGCTCGCCCGTGCTCCAGGCGCCCTTGATGAACTGCACGACACCGACGCGCCGGCCGCGCCCCAGCATCCGCAGCGCCAGCCCGAAGGCCGCCGTGCTCTTGCCCTTGCCGGCGCCGGTGTGGACCATCAGCAGGCCCTTCTCCACCGTCTTGGCCGCCACCTCGGCATCCTGCACGGCCTTGCGCCTCGCCATCTTCTCGCGGTGGCGGGCGGCGTCCTCGTCCCCGGTCATGCTTCCCCCTTCAGCACCAGCGGCAGCCCGGCCGCGATGAAATGCACATGCGCGGCGCGCGACGCCAGCCGCTGGTTCAGCACGCCGGCCGCGTCGCGGAAGCGCCGGGCCAGCGCGTTCTCCGGCACAATGCCGAGCCCGACCTCGTTGGCCACCAGCACGGTGGGCGCGCCGCGCGCGGCCAGCGCATCCTCCAGCGCCTCCGTGGCGGCCTCGGTGTCGTGTTCGCCCAGCATCAGGTTGGTCAGCCACAGCGTCAGGCAATCCACCAGCGCCGGGCGGGTGCCGATCCCGGCCAGGGCGGCGGGCAGGCCGAGCGGCGCATCCAGCGTTTCCCACCGCCCGTCCCGCCGCGCCCGGTGCTCGGCGATGCGGGCGCGCATCTCGTCGTCCCAGCCCTCGGCCGTGGCGATGTAGGCCCAAGGGGCGGGATGGCGCGCGACCAGCGCCTCCGCGTGGCGGGACTTGCCGGAGCGCGCGCCGCCCAGGACGAGGGTGAAGCTCATGCGGCAGCTCATTACGGCAGATCGCCCTCCGGCGGAATGGCGGAGGGCGGGATGGCGGCGGCACGAAAAAGGCCGGGAGGATGATCCTCCCGGCCGTTCCGCCTGCCCGCGCGGTGGGGTCAGGCCGCTTCCAGCCAGCTGTCCACGCGCTCGGCGCTGTTCTCGATGTAGCGGCCCACGGCCTCGTCGAAGGACTTCTCCTGCGCCACCAGCATCGCGCCCTCCAGCTCGTCGAGCGGCATGTTCAGGCGCGACAGGAAGGCGGCGACCTTGGGGTTGGCCTCGCGCAGGCCCTGGCGGCCGAGCGCCACCACCTCCTCGGCGGCGCCCAGCGCGCCCTTCGGGTCGGCCAGGTAGCGCAGCTCGTACTTGCCGAACATCCAGTGCGGGCTCCAGGCGGTGGCCACCACCCAGCGCTCGCCGCGCATGGCGCGGTCCACCACGCTCAGCATGGCCGCCTCGCTGGCCTCCTGGAGGGTGTAGTCCTTGAGGCCGTAGGTCTCGACCGCCTGCTTGGAAAGGCGGGTCAGCCCGGCGCCCGGCTCGATGCCCTGGACGCGGCCGCCGAGCTTGCTCCGCACCTCCGGCTTGGCGAGGTCGGCGATCGAGGCCAGCTCGGCCTCCGGCACGTAGCGCGGCACCACCCAGCCCAGCTTGGCGCCGGAATACAGCGTGCCGAGGCGCTCGACCTTGCCTTCCACCCGCTTCCAGTAGTCGGCATGGGTTTCCGGCAGCCAGCACATCAGCATGGCGTCCACGTCGCCGCGGGTCAGGCCCTGGTAGAGCGGGGCGATGTCGCTCTGCATCAGCTCGACCCTGGTTTCGAGCCGCTCCTCGATCAGCCGGGCGGCGAGGCGGGTGATGAACTCGGCATCCGTCCAGGGGGCGAAGCCGAGCTTCACGCCGCGCGCGGACTGGGCCCGCAGCAGCCCCGGCGCCGTGAGGGTGGTGGCGAGGCCGGCGGAAAGGCCGAGAAGGGCGCGCTTGTTGATGAGCATGCGTGTTTCCTGTTGCTTGGGGCACATGGCCGGAGCCGGCCCGGGACGTGACAGAAGGAGGAAGGGGCGCCGGGGGAAGTTCCCTTCCCCCCGCAGGGTTCTCACCCGCGCCCCGCGAAGAGCTGGCGGAAGCGGAAGCCGTGCCCCGCCTGGCCGAAGCTCTGGGTGATGCGGTCCAGCAGCACGGCCAGCACCACGACGGCGAGCCCGCCCTCGAAGCCGGTGCCGACATCCAGCCGCTGGATGCCGGTGAGCACGGTGTTGCCGAGCCCGCCCGCGCCGATCATCGAGGCGATGACGACCATGGACAGCGAGAGCATGATGGTCTGGTTGATGCCGGCCATGATCGAGGGCAGCGCGTTCGGGATCTGCACCTTCAGCAGGAGCTGAGACGGCGTGCAGCCGAAGGCGAGGCCGGCCTCGATGAACTCGGCATGCACCTGGCGGATGCCGAGATTGGTCAGCCGCACCACCGGCGGCATGGCGAAGATGACGGTGGCGATGGTGCCCGGCACGGCGCCCAGGCCGAAGAACATGGCGGCCGGGATGAGGTAGACGAAGGCCGGCATGGTCTGCATCAGGTCGAGCGCCGGCCGCGCCACCATCTGCACCGCGCCGCTGCGCGCCATGGCGATGCCGAGCGGCACGCCGATCGCGATGGCGATGATGGTGGCGGCGAGCACGAGGGAGAGCGTCTCCATCATCCGCTCCCACAGCCCCATGCCGCCGATCAGCAGCAGCGCGGCGACGGCGAAGATGGCGAACTTCCAGCCCACCCGCCACAGCGCCAGCAGCGCGATGGCGAGCAGCGCCGCCGGCATGGGCAGCGCGGTGAGGGCATCGCGGATGCCGTCGGTGACGAAGCCGATGCCGGCGGCGATGCCGTCCAGCATGGGCGTGAAGTGGTCGAGCACGTAGTTGACGGCGGCATCCGCGCCATCGCCGATGCCCAGGTCGAGATCCTGCATGATGTGCGATCCTTCGGGTTCGGCGCTCAGTTGCCGGAGCGGTCGAGGGACATCAGGAGGGCGGACTTGCTGATCGAGCCGATGTAGCGGCGGTCGGCGTCCACCACCGGCACGGGGTGCGGGCTCTGCGCCACGCGCCCCATCACGTCGGACAGGGTGTCGGCGGCGTCGATCGGCTGCACATCGGTCAGGAAGGCGCGGTGGTAGGGGTCCGCCTCGCCGCTGCGCGCGGCGCGGGAAAGCGACTCGGCGCTGACCATGCCGTGGTACTTCTTGTCGCGCCCGACGATGATGGCGAAGTCGCGGTCATGCCGGCGCATCCGCTCGAGCGCCGCGGGGATGGCCATGCCGCGGCGCTCGATCAGCGTCACCTGCGTCTCGCGCGCGATGTCGCCGGCGCGGAACACCTGGCTCACATCGACGTTGCGGAAGAAGGAGCGGACATAGTCGTTCGCCGGGTTCATGACGATCTCGTCCGGCGTGCCCACCTGCACCACCACGCCGTGCTGCATGATGGCGATGCGGTCGCCGATGCGCATGGCCTCGTCGAGGTCGTGGCTGACGAAGATGATGGTGCGGCTCTGCTCGGACTGCAGGCGCAGCAGCTCGTCCTGCATCTCGGTGCGGATCAGCGGGTCGAGGGCGGAGAAGGCCTCGTCCATCAGCAGCACGGTGGGCTCGCTCGCCAGGGCGCGGGCGAGGCCGACGCGCTGCTTCATCCCGCCCGAGAGCTGGTCGGGGCGGCTCTGCGCATAGGCCTCGAGCCCCACGCCCTTCAGCGCGGCAAGCGCCTTGGCATGGCGCTCGGCCTCCGCGACGCCCGCCACCTCCAGGCCGAAGGCGGCGTTGTCCAGCACGGTGCGGTTGGGCAGCAGGGCGAAGGACTGGAACACCATGCTCATGTCGCGCCGGCGCAGCTCGATCAGCTCGCGCCGCGACATGCGGGTGATGTCCTGGCCATCGACGAGGATCTCGCCGGCGGAAGGCTCGATCAGCCGGTTGATCAGGCGCAGCAGGGTGGACTTGCCGGAGCCCGAAAGGCCCATGATGACGAAGATCTCGCCGGCATGGATGTCGAAGCTGGCATCGTTGACGCCGACCGTGCAGCCGGTCTCGGCGTGGATCTCGTCCTTTCCGCGGCCCTCGCGGACCATCCGGATGGCCTCGTCCGGCTGGTCGCCGAACACCTTGAAGACGTTGCGGAGCGCGATCTTCACCGGGGACGGGGCATCGTCCCCTGAAGGGGGGGGAGTTTCTGGTTCCATGAGTCGTCTGGCGTCCTCGTGGCCTGCCTTCCGCCTTTGCGGCCGGCATCACCTCCATGGGGTTGGTCGGAAGGCGGGGCCCGCCCGGGCCATGGGCCGAACGGGCCAATCGGGCTGCAGGCCTCACCGGCCCGCCCCGAAAAAGACACATTTCTGTGCAGCCGCCTTTGTCTGGTGCGGCCTATCTAGGGGTCACGCGGGAAATTGTCCACCCCAAGCCGCAAATCCTCCCGGGAAAAGCGCATCACCAATAAAATCAAAAAATCGCGAAGCCTTAGAATACATCGGAAATCCACCCGTATATTTCTTGGAAAAATAAAACCTTTCCTGGTTTATTTTTGGCGCGGGACTCCTGCCGTTCATTTACTGTATTCATGAAATCGCTCTCCCGGCTTGCAAGAACTCGGCGCAGGCCAGGAAGTACAGCAGCGGCGCCGGGCGGCGGAGGGAAGGTTTGACTCCCTCCCCTCCGCCGCCTACCAAACCCGCGATGGTCCTTCCCGTTGCGGAAGGTGAAAAGGGAATGCGGTGACGGGCGCCACGCCAGGGGCGCCCCATGCCGCGGCTGCCCCCGCAACTGTAGGCGGAAAGCGGCTCGCCACCACGCCACTAGGGCCGCCCCGGCCCTGGGAAGGCCGGCGCTCCGCGCCTGATCCGCGAGCCAGGAGACCTGCCATCACCCATAGGATCGTGCCACCGGGCGGGGTGCCCCGGCGGGCGGCGATGTGCTCGGGCGTCATCCCCCGGGCGCCTCGACCCGGGCGGCGCTTTCCGCCCGGGCGGTCGGCACCTCATGCGCGCCGGGCCCCTGCGGGTGCCCCTCTTCTGGGCTGAGGTTTCGGATGCCGGATACGCCACAGCACGACCTGCCGAAGCCGGTCCTGCTGGTCTGCACCACCTGCCGCGCCGGCCAGCCCCTGGCCGAAGGCGAGACCCCGCCCGGCCGCCACATGCTGGACGCGCTGGAACACGCCCTGGCCGCCCACCCGGCGCCGCCGGTGGAGCTGCGCCCCGTCACCTGCCTGTCCGTCTGCCGCCAGGGCTGCGCCGCCGCGATGACCCAGCCGGGCAAGTGGAGCTACCTGCTCGGCCACCTGTCCCCCGCCCTGGCCGGTGACCTGCTGGCCTATGGCGAGACCTATGCGGCGCACGCCACCGGCGCCGTGCTGCCCTCCCGCCGCCCGGAATCGCTGCGCGGCGCCGTGCTGGGCCGCCTTCCCTCCCTCGCCGAACCCTCAAAGGACAACGCCGCATGAGCGCACTCGAGAAGGTGCCCGCCACCATCGTCACCGGCTTTCTCGGCGCCGGAAAGACCACGCTGCTGCGCCACCTGATGCAGCATGCCGGTGGCCGGCGCATCGCCATCATCGTCAACGAGTTCGGCAGCCTCGGCGTCGATGGCGAGACGCTGAAGGATTGCGGCATTCCCGGCTGCGAGGCGGAGAACATCGTCGAGCTGGCCAATGGCTGCCTGTGCTGCACCGTGGCCGACGACTTCATCCCCACCATCGAGGCGCTGCTCGGCCGCGAGAACCCGCCCGAGCACATCCTGATCGAGACCTCGGGCCTGGCGCTGCCCAAGCCGCTGATCAAGGCGTTCAACTGGCCCGCCATCCGCTCCCGCGTCACGGTGGATGGCGTGGTGGCGGTGGTGGACGGCCCCGCCGCCGCCGAGGGCCGCTTCGCCGACGACCCGGAGGCCGTCGCCGCCCAGCGCGCCGCCGATCCCTCGCTGGACCACGACAACCCGCTGGCCGAGGTGTTCGAGGACCAGCTTGCCGCGGCCGACATCGTCGTGCTCAACAAGGCCGACCTGCTGGACGAGGCCGCCATCGCCGCGCTGCGCGCCGAGATCGCCACCCACTTGCCGCGCGCGGTGAAGGTGGTGCCGGCGAAGGAGGGCGCGCTCGCGCCGGATGTCCTGCTGGGCCTCGCCGCCGCCGCCGAGGACGACCTGGCCAGCCGCCCCTCCCATCACGACGCGGAGGACGGCGCGCATGAGCACGACGATTTCGAGAGCTTCGTGCTGGTGCTGCCGGAATACGATTCCGCCGACGAACTGCTGCGTCGCCTTCCCGAGGTCGCCGCGCGGCACGATATCCTGCGCATCAAGGGGTTCGTGCGGCTGAAGGGCAAGCCAATGCGGCTGGCGGTGCAGGGCGTGGGCCGCCGCTTCCGCCAACATTTCGACCAGCCCTGGAAGGATGACCGCGACGGGCACCTCGTCGTCATCGGGCAGGCGGGGATGGACCAGGAGGCGATCGCGAAGGCGATCTTGCAGTAAGCATCTTCTTTTTCTGAAGAAAAAGAAGCAAAAAGACTTTTCGAGTTTGGCGTCACGCACATAACAATCGGGCGCCAAACTGACAGAAGTTTTTTGGTTCTTTTTTCCAAAAAAGAACGAAAACCATGCATCTCCTGCTTCGCGAAACGCGCAGTCTGGACGAGACGGAGCAGGCCGAGGATCTTGGCCACGCTCCCGCCGACATCGTGTTGCTGTCCTTCAGCGACAGCGATCTCGGCGCCGCCGCCATGGGCTGGTCCCTGCTGCCCGAGCCGCGCCCGGCGCTGCGGCTGGCCAATCTCGCGCGGCTGCGCCACCCCATGTCGGTGGACCTCTACGCCGAGGACACGCTGGCACGCTCCCGCTGCGTGGTCATCCGCCTGCTCGGCGGACTGGAGTACTGGCGCTACGGCGCCGAGGAAGTGGCCGCCCTGTGCCGCCGCGAAGGCATCCCCCTCGCCCTCCTTCCCGGCGACGGGCGGGACGACGAGAAGCTCGCCGCCCTCTCCACCGTGCCGCCCGCGGCGTATGCGCGGATGGACGCCCTCCTGTCCGCCGGCGGGCCGAACAACCTGGCGGCGGCGCTGCGCCTCGCCGCGCACTGGGCCGGCCTCGGCCCGGACGATGGCGCCGCGCCCCTGCCGCTTCCTTCCTGCGGCGAGCACGCCCTGGGCGCGGAGGAGCACGACCCGCAGGCCGTCATCGTCTTCTACCGCTCGCACCTGCTCTCGGGCGACATCGCGCCGATGCTGGCGCTCGCCGCCGCCCTGCGCGCGCGGGGCCTGCGGGTGCGCGGCCTCTTCGTCGCCAGCCTGAAGGAGCCCGCTTCCGCCGCCCTGGCGCGGGAGAAGCTGGCATCCTGGCGCCCCGCCGTGGTGCTGAACGCCACCGCCTTCTCCGCCCGGCAGGACGGCGCCTCGCCGCTGGAGGCAGCCCGCGCGCCCATCCTCCAGCTCATCCTGTCCGGCGCCGCGCGCGCGCTGTGGGAAGCCTCGCCGCGCGGCCTGTCGCAGGGCGACCTCGCCATGCAGGTGGTGCTGCCGGAGCTGGATGGCCGTCTGCTCACCGCCGCCATCGGCTTCAAGGCGGAAGCGGAGAAGCTGCCCGGGCTGGAACAATCCCGCACCCTGCTGGCGCCGGACGAGGCCGGCATCGCGCTCGCCGCCGGCCGTGCCCTGGGCTGGGCGCGCCTCGCCGCCACGCCGCGCGCCGCGCGCCGGATCGCCGTGCTGCTGTCCGACTACCCGGCGGTGGGCGGGCAGGCGGGCCATGCCGTCGGCCTCGATTCCTTCGCCAGCCTCGCCGCCCTGCTCGAGGATCTTTCCGCCGGTGGCTACACGGCCGGGGAAGCACGGCCCGGTGCCGCGGCGCTTGCCCATGCCCTGGTGCGCGGCGAGCCATCCCCTTTCCTGCCGCTCGCCGAGTACCGCGCCGCCTTCGCCGCACTTCCCGCCGCGCTCGCGGACCGGATCACCGCCGCCTGGGGCGACCCGGCCGACGACCCCGCCTGCCGGGACGGCGCCTTCCAGGCCCGCCACCTGCGCCTCGGCCACCTGCTCCTGGCGGTGCAGCCGGACCGCGGCGGCGCGCTGGACCGTTCCGCCGCCTATCACGACCCCGACACGCCGCCGCGCCACGGCTACGTCGCCTTCTACCTGGCGCTGCGGCGGCGGGCGGATGCGCTGGTGCATCTCGGCACCCACGGCACGCTGGAATGGCTGCCCGGCAAGGCCGTGGCGCTTTCCGGGGCTTGCGCCCCCGCCGCGCTGCTGGGCGGGCTGCCGGTCATCTACCCGTTCATCGCCAACAATCCCGGCGAGGCCGCCGTGGCCCGCCGCCGCCTCGGCGCCGTCACGCTGGGGCACCTGACGCCGCCGCTGAAATCCGCCGGCCACCACGGCGCCGCCGCCGAGCTGGAGCGCCTGATCGACGAATATGCCGCCGCCGACGGGCTGGACCGCCGCCGCACCGCCTTGCTGCGCCGGACCATCCTGGAGCGCGCCGAGGAGGCGGGGCTGCTGGCCGAGGGCCACATCCCGCGCGACATCCCGGAGGAGGAGGCGCTGTCCCGCCTCGACGCCTGGCTCTGCGACGTGAAGGAATTGCAGATCCGCGACGGGCTGCACGTCTTCGGCCGCGCCCCGGCGCCGGAGCGGCGCGCCCTGTTGCTGGAGGCCCTGTGCCGCGCCACCCCCGGCTTCGATGCCGCGCGGCTGGACGCCTCGCCCCCCGCCGAGCGCGCCGCGCTGCTGGACGCGCTGGATGGCCGCTTCATCGCGCCCGGCCCCGCCGGAGCGCCCACGCGGGGCCGCGCCGACGTGCTGCCCACGGGGCGGAACCTCTACAGCATCGACCCGCGCGGCGTGCCGACCCGCTCCGCGCTCGCCCTGGCCGAGAAGGCCGCCGCCGAGCTGCTGCGCCGCCACCGCCAGGACCAGGGCGACTGGCCCCGCCACATGGTGATCGACCTGTGGGGCAGCGCCACCATGCGCACCGGCGGCGAGGACCTGGCGCTCGCCCTGCTGCTGCTCGGCGCCCGCCCGGTGTGGGACAACACCTCCGCCCGCGTCACCGGCGTGGAGATCATCCCGCTGGCCCTGCTGGACCGGCCGCGCGTCGATGTCACGCTGCGCATCTCCGGCCTGTTCCGCGACGCCTTCCCGGCGCAGATCGCGCTGTTCGACGAGGCGGTGCGCGCCGTCGCCGCGCGCGACGAGGCAGCGGAGTGGAACCCGCTCGCCGCCGCCGCGCGGGGCCTCGAAGGGGCGGCGCTGCGGCAGGCCACGGCGCGGGTCTTCGGCGCCGCGCCCGGCGCCTATGGCACGGGCGTCGAGGAGATGCTGGCGCGCGGTGCGTGGGAGCGGCGGGAGGATCTCGGCCGCGCCTGGATCGCGAACTCCGCCGCCGCCTATGGCCAGGGGCTGGACGGCACCGCCGCCCCGGAGGCGCTCCAGGCGCGGCTCGCGCTCGCCGATGCCTTTCTGCACAGCCAGGACCACGCCGAGACCGACCTGCTGGAAAGCCCCGACATCGCCGCCCATGCCGGCGGCTTCGCGGCGGCGGCCTCGCTGCTCGGCGCCGCCCCCGCCCTCTACCACGCCGACACCGCGCGGCCCGGCGCCCCGCGCCTGCGCGCCCTGCCCGAGGAGGTGGCCCGCGTGGTGCGCGGCCGCGCCGCCAACCCGGCCTGGATCGCCGGCATGATGCGCCACGGCCACCAGGGCGCCGCCGGGATCGCCCGCGCCATCGAGGCGCTGCACGGCTTCGCCGCCACCCTGCCCGCGCGCTTCGACCGGCAGTTCGACCTGCTGCATGACGCCACGATCGGGGACGAGGCCGTGGTGCGGTTCATGGAGGAACACAATCCGGAGGCGCTGGAAGCGCTCAGGGCCCGCTTCGACGAGGCACGAAGCAGGGGGCTGTGGCATGCCAGGCGCAACGACGTCTGAGCCCCGGGAGGGCGCCGCCCTCCCGGACCCTCCCGCCGGGGTGACAGTGTCACCCCGGACCCCGCCATCGGTCAGGGGGTGGTGCCCGCATCTCTTCGCGCCGATGGAAACGGGGGACGGGCTGCTGCTGCGCGTCAAGCCCTTCGGCAACCGCATCACGGCGGCCCAGGCGCGGCTGCTGGCGGAGATCGCGCCCGGCCCGGTGGAGCTGACCAACCGCGGCAACCTGCAACTGCGCGGCGTGACGCAGCCGGACGCCCTGGCCACGCCCATCGTGGCGGCGAGCCTCGCCGATCCCGATCCGGGGCGGGAAGGCCGCCGCAACATCATCGCCTCCCCGCTCATGGGCGACGACCCGAGCCTTTCCCCCGCCCTGCCCGGATGGCACGCGGCGCTCTCCGCGATCCTCGCCGGATCCGGCCCGCTGCCCGGCAAGTTCGGCGCCGTGCTGGATGGCGGCGGCGTGCTGCCGCTGGCGGGGGTGGAGTCCGACATCACCCTGCGCCTCGCCCCGGATGGCGGGGCCGTGCTCCACCTCCCCGGCCTGCCCCTGCCCGGCGTGACACCCGCCGCCCTGGCCCGGTTGACAGAAAATTTCCGCGCCACCGGCGGCCGCCGTCTGCGTGAGGCGCTGCGCCTCCACGGCGCCGGGGCCCTCCTCGCCGGCACCGGCCTCGCCGGCCTTCCCGCCGCGCCCGAGGCAGCGCCCTCGCCCGCCCCCGTGGGCTTCCACCCCTATCCCGGCATGGCGCGCGGCGCCTTCGGCCTCGCCCCTCCGTTCGGTCAGATGAATGCCGCCGCCCTCCGCGCCCTGGCGGAACTCTCAAAGGAATTCGGCGACGGCACGCTGCGGCTGACGCCCTGGCGCGCCATCCTGCTGGCGGGCGTCACGCGCCCCGCCGCGCTGCGCGCCGCCGCCCAGGGCTGGATCACCGAGCCCGCCGACCCGCGCCTGCGCATCGTCGCCTGCCCCGGCAGCGCGGGCTGCGCCAGCGGCCAGGCCGACACCCGCGCCGATGCCCTGGCGCTGCTGGCGCGCGGCGCGGTGCCAGAGCGGGGCTTGCTGCATCTCTCCGGCTGCGCCAAAGGCTGCGCGCATCCCGGCGCGGCGGCGGCGGTGCTGGTGGCGGCGCCGGATGGCTACGCCCTGCTGCGCCACGCCCGCGCCGGAGACACGCCGCGGCGCACCGGGCTCACCCTGGCCGAAGCGGCGGCCGAGCTGGAAAGCGCCGGGGCGGCGGCCGAACGGGACACGGAATGAGCGGCTACGACTACATCCGCGACGGCGCGGCGATCTACGAGAAGTCCTTCGCCACCATCCGGGCAGAGGCGGACCTTGCCGGCTTCTCGCCCGCCGAGGCGCGGGTGGCGGTGCGCGTCATCCATGCCTGTGGGCTGGTGAAGGTGGCGCGGCACATCCGCTTCGCCCCCGGCTTCACCGCCGCCGCCGAGGCCGCGCTGCGCGCCGGCGCGCCGGTGCTGTGCGACGCCAAGATGGTGGCGCAGGGCATCACCCGCCCGCGCCTGCCCGCCGACAACGAGATCCTCTGCCTGCTGGACGACCCGCGCGTGCCAGAGCATGCGCGCGCCATCGGCAACACCCGCTCCGCCGCCGCGCTGGATTTCTGGGGGGAAAGGCTGGGCGGCGCGGTGGTGGCCATCGGCAACGCGCCCACCGCCCTGTTCCACCTGCTGGAGCTGGTGGATGCCGGCGCGCCGTTGCCAGCGGCCATCATCGGCCTGCCGGTGGGCTTCGTCGGCGCCGCCGAGTCGAAGGCGGCGCTGGCGGCGTGGAACCGCGTGCCCTGGATGATCGTGGAAGGCCGGCAGGGCGGCAGCGCCATGGCGGTCGCCGCCGTCAACGCGCTGGCGACCGAGCGCGAATGAGCGGGACGCTGCACATCCTGGGCGTCGGGCCGGGTGACCCCGAGCTGGTGACGCTGCGCGCCGCGCGCATCCTGGGGCGGGCGCCGGCCTATGCCTTCTTCGCCCGGCGCGGGCGGGTGGGGCATGCCGTCACCATTGCCGCGCCGCACCTCAATCCGGCGGCCGAGGCGCTGCGCTTCGAATATCCCCACACCACCGAGATCCCGGTGGAGGATGCCCGATATGCCGAGGGCATGACGGCCTTCTACGACAACTGCGCCGGGGCGCTGGCCGCGCGCCTCGCGGCCGGGGAGGACGTGGCGCTGCTCTGCGAGGGCGACCCGTTCCTGTACGGCTCGGCCATGTACCTGTTTGACCGGCTGCGGGCGCGCTTTCCCGTCGCGGTGACGCCGGGCATCACCGCCATGTCCGGCTGCTGGTCGCGCGCCGCCGCCCCCATGGTGCATGGCGACGATGTCCTTTCCGTCCTGCCCGCCACCATGCCGGCGGAGGCGCTCGCCAAGGCGCTGCGCGGCTGCGACGCGGCGGTGGTGATGAAGCTCGGCCGCAACCTGCCCAAGCTGCGCGCCGTGCTGGCGGCGCTGGGCCTGACGGAGCGCGCCATCTATGCCGAGCGCGGCACCATGCCCGGCGAGGTGGTGATGCCGCTGGCCGCGCGCGACGACAGCCCCGCCCCCTATTTCTCGCTCGTCCTCATCCCCGGCCGCCAGGGCGCCCGCTGATGCCGGGCGACGCCGCGCCGCCCTCCTCCTGGCTGAAGGTGATCGGCCTCGGCCCCGGCGCCGGCGCGCTGCGCACGCCGGAGGCCAGCGCGGCCCTGGCGGAGGCCACGGACATCATCGGCTATGGCCCCTATGTCGCCCGCGTGCCGCTGCTCCCCGGCCAGCGCCGCCACGGGACGGACAACCGCCAGGAGCTGGAGCGCGCCCGCCACGCCCTTTCCCTGGCGGCGGAGGGCGCGCGGGTGGCGGTGGTCTCCTCCGGCGATGCCGGGGTCTTCGCCATGGCCAGCGCGGTGTTCGAGGCGCTGGAGAGCGGGCCGGAGGCGTGGCGCGCGCTGGACATCGCGGTGCTGCCGGGGCTTTCGGCCATGTTCGCCGCCGCCGCGCGGCTGGGCGCGCCGCTCGGGCATGATTTCTGCGCCATCTCGCTGTCCGACAACCTCAAGCCCTGGGCGCTGGTGGAGCGCAGGCTCCAGGCGGCGGCGGAGGCGGGCTTCGTGGTCGCGCTCTACAACCCCATCTCGCGCGCGCGGCCCTGGCAGCTCGGGCGCGCCTTCGAGATCCTGCGCGGCATCCTGCCCGGCACGGTGCCGGTGGCCTTCGCCACCGCCGTCAGCCGGCCGGACGAGGCGCTCGGGATCCAGCCCCTGGCGGAGGCCGACCCGGCGCGGGCGGACATGCGCACCCTGGTGCTGGTGGGCACGGCGCAGAGCCGGCTGATTTCGCGCGGGAGGGGCCAGCGCCCCTGGCTCTACGCGCCGCGCTCGGCGAGCAGCCCGTGAAGCCAGGCCAGCGCCGAGGCCGCGTCCGGCACCGTGGCCAGCCCCGGCGGATCGGGCGGGCGGGCCAGCAGCAGCACCGGCAGCCCGGCCTCGCGCGCCGCCAGGAGCTTGGCCTGCGTGGCGGTGCCGCCGGAATTCTTGCTGACCAGCACCTCGATGCGGTGCTCGCGCAGCAGGGCGCGCTCGCCGTCCAGCGCGAAGGGGCCGGTGGCGGTGATCACGGTGGCCTGGGGCGGCAGGCTTTCCGGCGCCGGCGGATCGACGCTGCGGATCAGGTAGCGGTGCCAGGGCGCGGCACGGAAGGGCGCCAGCTCCTTCTGCCCCACCGTCAGCCAGACGCGGCGCGGCGTTTCCCCCAGGGCGGCGGCGATGGCGGCCATGTCCGGGAACTCGGCCCAGTTGTCGCCGGGGCCGGGGCGCCAGGCGGGGCGCGCCACCCGCAGCAGCTTCACGCCCGCCACCGCGGCGGCCCCGGCGGCGTTGCGCGTCATCCGCGCGGCGAAGGGGTGGGTGGCGTCCACCAGCGCCCCGATGCCCTCCGCGCGCAGGAATGCCGCCAGCCCCTCCACGCCGCCGAAGCCGCCCATCCGCGCCGGCAGGGGCTGCGCCAAGGGCGCCCGCGTGGCGCCGGCCAGGGACAGGGTGGCCCGGAAGCGCGCATCGCCGGCCAGGGAGCGGGCCAGCGCCCGTGCCTCCGTCGTTCCCCCCAGCAGCAGAACCCGCATCGCGCCTCGCCATGAACAGCACACCCTGGCTTTCCATCATCGGGCTGGGCGAGGACGGCGTCGAGGGACTGCCCGCCGCGGCGCGGGCGCTGCTGGAAGGGGCGGAGGCGGTGTTCGGCGGACAGCGCCACCTGGCGCTGGCGGCGGGGCATATCCGCGGCTCCGCCCATCCCTGGCCCAGCCCGATGCTGGCCGGGCTGCCCACCCTGCTGGCGCGGCGCGGCCGGCCGACGGCGGTGCTCGCCTCGGGCGATCCCTTCTGCTTCGGCATCGGCGCCACGCTGGCGCGGCACGTTCCGCCGGAGGAGTTCCTGTGCCTGCCCGCCCCTTCGGCCTTCGCGCTGGCCTGCGCCCGGCTGGGCTGGGCGATGCAGGACTGCGCCACCCTGTCCTTCTGCGGCCGGCCGCTGGAGCGGCTGGTGCCGCTGCTGCAGCCGGGCGCGCGCATCCTGGCGCTCTCGGCCGATGCGGAGACGCCCGCGCAGGTGGCGGCGCTGCTGCGCGGCCTCGGCCTCGGCCCGACGCGGATGGCGGTGCTGGAAGCGATGGGCGGCCCGCGCGAGCGCCGCCACGACACCACCGCCGCCGGCTTCGCCCACGCGCCGGACCCGCTGAACATGCTGGCGCTGGAGGTGGTGCCCGGCCCCGGCGCGCGGGTGCTGCCGCTGGCGCCCGGCCTGCCGGAGGATGCCTTCGAGCAGGACGGGCAGATCACCAAGCGCGAGGTGCGGGCGGTGACGCTGGCCATGCTGGCGCCGCGCCAGGGCGAGCTGCTGTGGGACATCGGCTGCGGCAGCGGCTCGGTGGCCATCGAGTGGATGCTGCGGCACCCGGCCAACCGCGCCATCGGGCTGGAGCCCCGGCCCGAGCGGGCGGCGCAGGCGGCGCGCAACGCGCTGGCGCTGGGCGTGCCCGGGCTGCGCCTGGTTCGGCAGGCCGCGCCAGACGGTCTCGCCGGCCTGCCCGCGCCGGACGCCGTGTTCGTGGGCGGCGGCGGCGCCCGGCCCGGCGTGCTGGAGGCGGCCTGGGAGGCGCTGCGCCCCGGTGGCCGCCTGGTGGCCAATGCCGTGACGCTGGAAACCGAGGCCGTGCTCTACGCCGCCCAGGACCGCTGGGGTGGCGCGTTGGCGCGCCTCGGCGTGGAGCGCCTGGACCGTGTCGGCGCCATGCGCGCCTTCCGCCCCGCCATGACCGTGACGCAATACGCGGCTGAGAAACCGATGGCGGGGTCTGGGGAGACACTGTCTCCCCAGCGGTGGGGTCCAGGGGAGGCAGCGCCTCCCCTGGCCGTGGCGGGGTTAGGCGCCCGCCCCGGCGTTTCTGCTTCTGCTGTGGTCGCCCTGGTCCGCGAGGCCGAGCAGCGCTCCGGCCTGCGCGTCGGCGCCCTGGCCGCCCCCTGGTTCCGCCGCGACGTGGCCGCGCTGACCGAGGCCGCCGCCACGCTCGGCCTGCCGCTGCACTGGGTGGAGGAGGAGGCGCTGAGCGCCGCGCAGCCCCGCTGCCCCACCCCATCCGAGACTGCGCGCCGCGCCACCGGCTACGCCGCCATCGCCGAGGGCTGCGCCCTGGCCCTGGGCGGGCGGCTGGCGCTGCCGCGCATCGCCGGGGAGGGCGTGACCTGCGCGCTCTCGGTGGAGGAATAGGAACGCGATGACCGTGCATTTCATCGGCGCCGGCCCCGGCGCGCCGGACCTGATCACGCTGCGGGGCCGGGACCTGCTGGCTGCCTGCCCGGTCTGCCTTTACGCCGGCTCCATCGTGCCGCCGGCGCTGCTGGCGCATTGCCCGCCCGGCGCCCGGCTGGTGGACACGGCGCCGCTCGACCTCGACGCCATCGAGGCCGAGCTCCTCCGCGCCCACCGGGCGGGGCAGGACGTGGCGCGGCTGCATTCGGGCGACCTGTCCGTGTGGTCGGCCATGGCGGAGCAGGTGCGGCGGCTGGAGAAGCACGGCATCCCCTACACGGTCACGCCCGGCGTGCCGGCCTTCGCCGCCGCGGCCGCCGCCCTGGGGCGGGAGCTGACGGTGCCGGAGCTGGCGCAGAGCGTGGTGCTGACGCGCATCTCCGGCCGCGCCTCCGCCATGCCCCCGCGCGAGACGCTGGAAGCCTTCGGCGCCACGGGCGCCACGCTGGCGCTGCACCTGGCGATCCACGCGCTGGGCCGGATCGTCGAGACGCTGACCCCGCTCTACGGCGCGGACTGCCCGGTGGCCGTCGTGGTGCGCGCCTCCTGGCCGGATGAGCGGGTGGTGCGCGGCAGGCTGGGCGACATCGTGGCGCGGATGGCGGAGGCCCCGGCCGAGCGCACGGCGCTGATCCTGGTGGGGCCGGCCCTGGCGCCGGAGGGCTTCCGCGAGAGCGCGCTCTACAGCACGGACTACCAGCGCCGCTTCCGCGGGCGGGGCGAGTAGCCGGAGCATTCTCCGTTCGCCCATGCTCACCGCGAATGCTCTGGCTCATGGTTTGTGCGGGCATCTTCACCCGATCGGGTGAACCCGCCTGACCGGGATTTGCTCTACCCAGGCGCCACGCTTTCCGCCAGCAGCGCGCCGTCCCGCCCGAACAGGGCGACATCCACGCGGATGGGGCCGCCCTCCACCACGCGCTGCGCGACCAGGCGCGCCCGCTCCGCCACCGCCGCCGGCAGGGCGATGCTCTCCTCCCGCGCCAGGGTGAAGGCTTCCAGCGCCGTGTTGGCGGCGGCGATGCGGGCCGCCAGCGCCTCGCTGCCGCCCCCCTCGTGCGCCAGGGCGGCGAGCGCCGGCAGGTCCACCGCGCCGCGGCGGGAATGCAGGTCCAGCCGCCCCTGGGCCAGCTTGGTCAGCTTGGCCAGGCCCCCCGCGATTGTGACGCGCGGCACCGGGTGCGCCCGCAGGTATTTCAGCATGCCGCCGACGAAGTCGCCCATGTCGATCAGCGCCTGCTCGGGCAGGGCATGGTGGCGGCGGACGGCCTCCTCGCTGGTGCTGCCGGTGGCGCCGGCCACATGGGCGAGGCCCGCCGCCCGCGCCACGTCGATGCCGCGATGGATGGAGTGGATCCAGGCCGCGCAGGAATAGGGCACCACGATGCCGGTGGTGCCCAGCACGGACAGCCCGCCCAGGATGCCGAGGCGCGGGTTCATGGTCCGCTCCGCCAGCGCCGCGCCGCCGGGGATGGAGATTTCCACCAGCGCATCGGCCTCGGCGCCGGCCACCTCCGCCAGGGCGGCGCGGATCATGGCGCGCGGCATGGGGTTGATGGCGGGCTCGCCGGGCGGCAGGGGCAGGCCGGGCAGCGTGACGGTGCCCACCCCTTCCCCGGCGGCGAAGACCACGCCGGAGCCGGGCGGCAGCCGATGCACCGTGGCGCGGATCAGGGCGCCATGCGTCACGTCCGGATCGTCGCCGGCATCCTTCACCACGGCGGCCATGGCGCCGCCATCCGGCAGCAGGGCGTGCTCGGCCAGGGCGAAGGCCGGGCGCTCGCCGCGCGGCAGGGTGATGGCCACCGGGTCGGGGAAGGCGCCGGTGCGCAGCGCGGCGAAGGCGGCCTTGGCCGCCGCCGTGGCGCAGGCGCCGGTGGTCCAGCCCCGGCGCAGCGGAAGGTTGTCGGGCTGCACGCGCCTAGCTGTATCGCCGGCGCCCGTTCCTGTCATGCGCCCCCTGTCACGCGGCGGGAACATCCGGAAGCCGGAGGGGGAAAGTCAGCGGCCCAGAAGCAGCGCCGTGAGCGCCGCGCACTCGGCGAGGACGGCGCAGCCCCCCAGCACGTCGCCCGTATGCCCGCCGACCTGCCGCCTCGCCAGCAGGGCGACGCCCAGCCCCGCCAGCACCGCCGCGAGGAGGGCGGAAAGCGCCCCACCCGGCGGCAGCAGCAGGAAGGCCAGCGCTGCGCCCACGGCCAGCCCCGGCGCCACGCCCGCGCGGCCAAGCCCGGCCGCCAGCCCATCGGCGCGGGCGGGCGGCAGCAGGCCGAGCGGCACCAGCAGCGCGGCGCGGGACAGCGCTCCGGCGGCCGCCATCATGAGCAGGGGCGAGGGCAGCAGCGCCAGCGCCGTGCCGCGCAGGAACAGGGAGAGCAGCAGCGCCAGGGCGCCGAAGCTGCCGATGCGGCTGTCGCGCATGATGGCCAGCTTGCGCGCGCGGTCGCGGCCGCCGCCGAAGCCGTCGGCCATGTCGGCCAGGCCGTCCTCGTGCAGGGCGCCGGTCAGCAGCAGCAGGGCGGCCAGCGACCAGGGCGCGGCCAGGGCGGGCGGCAGGCCAAGCCCCACCAGCAGCGCCTGCGCCCCGCCCGCGACGCCGCCCGCCAGCGCGCCCACCAGCGGATAGGCCCAGGCGGCGCGGGCGAAGCCCGCGGCATCGGCCGGCATGGGCCAGCGCCCCAGCGGCAGGCGCGTCAGCAGGCCCAGCGCGGCGCCAAGCTCGCGCCCGCGCGCCGCCAGCCAGCCGCCGGTCATCCGGCGCCCGTCCCGCCTTGCTCCGCGCGCTCCGCCACATCCTCTTCCGCGCGCTCCGCCACGCCCTCTTCCGCGCGCTCCGCCACGCCCTCTTCCGCGCGCTCCGCGACGCCCTCTTCCGTGCGCTCCGCGACGCCCGCCTCGGCGAAGGTGGCCATGCCGGCATGGCAGGCGAGGGCGGCGCGCAGCAGCGGCACGGCGAGGGCGGCGCCCGATGCCTCGCCGAGCCGCATCCCCAGGTCGAGCAGCGGCTCCTGCCCCAGCTCGTCCAGCAGCCGCGCATGGCCGGCCTCGGCCGAGCGGTGCGCCACCAGCGCGTGATCCAGGCCGCCGGGAGCCAGGCAGGCCAGCGGCGCGGCGGCGGCGGTGCAGACGAAGCCGTCCAGCAGCACCGGCACGCCACGCCGCCGCGCCTCCAGCGCCGCGCCCAGGATGGCGGCCAGCTCGCGTCCGCCCAGGCGGCGGGCGGCCTCCAGCGGGTCGGCCAGGGACGCGGCATGGCGCGCCAGGGCCGCGTCGATGGCGGCGCGCTTGCGGTCCAGGCCGGCCGCGTCCACGCCCGTGCCGCGCCCGGCCCAGGCGGCGCCATCGCCGCCGAACAGCGCCGCCGCCAGCGCCGCCCCCGCCGTGGTGTTGCCGATGCCCATCTCGCCCAGGCAGAGCAGGCCGAGGCCGGGCTCCAGGGCGGCGGCGCCCTGGTTCAGCGCCGCCAGGAACTCCTCCTCGCCGAGCGCGGGGGCGGCGGTGAAGTCGGCGGTGGGCGCGTCCAGCGCCAGCGGCACCACGCGCAGCCGGGCGCCTGCGGCCGCGGCGAGCTGGTTGATGGCGGCGCCGCCGGCGGCGAAGTTGGCCACCATCTGCGCCGTCACCGCCGCCGGATAGGGCGAGACGCCGCGCGCCGCCACGCCATGGTTGCCGGCGAAGACCAGCACCTGCACCCGCTCCAGCACCGGCATGGCGCGGCGCTGCCAGCGCGCCAGCCAGGCGGCCAGCGCCTCCAGCCGGCCCAGGCTGCCCGGCGGCTTGGTGAGGCGCGCCTGCCGGGCGGCGACGGCGGCGGCGGCGGCCTCGTCGCCGGCGGGCGGCGCGGTGCAGGCGGCGCGGACGGCCTCCAGGCTGGCAAAGGGAAGCGGGCCGGAAAGGGCGGGCATCATGGCTCCTGCGCGGCGATGACGTGGAAGAAGCCGCCGCTGACCCGGCCGCGCCGGCCGCCCCCCGGCCCCAGCGGGGTGCCATGGGCGTCGGCCAGCAGGGCGAGCGGCGGATCGGCACCGGGCGTGGTCACGGTGGCGTAGTGGAACTCGTGGCCGCGCAGCACGGTGCCGGCGGGGCCGAGCACGCCATCGGCCAGCAGCCGCGCCTCGCGATAGCCGAGATTCATCTTCCGCCGCGCGAAGCTGGTGGCGTGGCCGAGCAGGCCGGCCATGGCGTGGCGGGTTCCTTCCGCATCCTCCAGCCCCTCGCCCAGCACCATGTGGCCGCCGCACTCGCCATGCACCGGACGATGCGCGGCGAAGCGGCGCAGCCCGGACAGGAAGCGGGCGGCGGCGGCGATCCGGCCGGCATGCAGCTCCGGATAGCCGCCGGGCAGCCAGCAGGCGTCGCAATCCCCCGGGGGCGGCTCGTCGGCCAGGGGGGAGAAGGGCACCAGCTCCGCCCCGCTCCGCCGCCAGCCCTCGGCCAGATGGGGGTAGAGGAAGCTGAAGGCCGCGTCCTCCGCCACCGCGACGCGCTGGCCCGGAGGCGGCAGGAGCCGGGGCGCGGGGGTGGGCGGGGAAGCGGAGGCGGCGCGCAGCGGCACGGCGCCGGCCAGGATGGCGTCCAGGTCGAGATGGGCCTCCGCCAGATCGGCCAGGCGGTCCAGCAGCGCGGGCAGGCTGCCCAGCTCGCGCGCCTGGACCAGCCCGAGATGCCGCTCCGGCAGGGCGATGGCCGGCTCGCGCGGCAGGGCGCCCAGCACCGGCAGGCCGGCTTCCGCGATGGCCTTGGCGGCGCCGCGCCGGTGCCGGGGGCTGGCCACGCGGTTCAGCACCACGCCCCCCACCCGCACATCGGGCCGGTGGGTGGCGAAGCCGCGCGCCACCGCGGCGGCCGATTGCGACTGGCCGGAGATGTCGAGCAGCAGCAGCACCGGCAGGCCGAGCCGCGCGGCGAGGTCGGCGGCGCTGCCATCCCGGCCCGGCGCGCCGCCGGCGCCGTCGAACAGCCCCATGGCGGATTCGACCAGCAGCAGGGAAAGCCCTTCCGCCGCCGCCCGCGCCGTGGCGTCGAGCAGCGGGCCGGGCATGGCCCAGCTGTCCAGGTTGGGGCTGGGGCGGCCGCAGGCGGCGGCGTGGAAGGCGGGGTCGATGTAGTCGGGGCCGGACTTGGCGGCGCCCACGGCCAGGCCCCGCCGCCGCAGCGCGGCCAGCAACGCCAGGGTCAGGGTGCTCTTGCCGGCGCCCGAGCGGGGCGCCGCGACGATCCATCCGCGCGTGGTCATGCCGGCCTGCTCCAAGCCCTCCCGTTCCTGCCCCTGGCCCGTGCCGCGCCGGGCGGGCCGGGCGCGGGGCGGCGCGGCTTAGCACGATTCGGCGCCGCCGCGCGCCACCCGCGCTCCTTCAGCCTGATGCGCCGGGAACACAGTGCAGACGCCAGCGCAGCAATACAGCATAACAACTTGATTTCGCGGGAGCACAATCGGTGCCGCCCCTCGTTCTCGCCCTTGCCCTGGCCGGGGGCGTCACGGTATTCAGCGCCGGGCACCACCGCGCCGCCGCCCTGATGCCTTCCGGCCAGCCCGGCCCCGCCGCCCCAGCGCGCGACCGGGCGGGGCGCCCGGAGCCGCATCCGGTCGCGGCGCCTCCCTGCCCCGGGGCGGGGGCCGGACCGGGAACGGGCACGGCCCCGCCGCCCACGCATTCCAGGTTTTCCGCAGCCAGTCCGCGGCCAGTCACCGCGCGGTTTTCAAGAACGGAGAGGAGAGGGGCATGGTTCAGCACCACCCGCTTCCAAACACGCGCCCGACCATGCCCCCCGCCGGGGCGTCGTCCGGCCAGGCTCTTCAGGGGGTCCGCCGCGGCGTGGCGGGGCTGCTCATGCTGAGCACCCTGTTCGCCTCCACCGCCGCCCTGGCCGCGCCCTTCCGCTGCGCCGACCCCGAGGCGCAGGCGATGTTCGAGCTTTCGGCCCTGAAGACGGAGCTGATGGTCGTCGCCACCACCTGCGACACCGAGAAGCCCTACAACGACTTCATCACCCGCTACCGCTCGACGCTGAGCAGCAACGACATGGCGGTGATCAGGCACTTCACCGGGCGCGACCGCCGCGCCGGCCAGCGGGCGAACGACACCTTCATCACCAACCTGGCCAATGCCCGCGCCCAGGAGGCCAACCGCGTCGGCGCCGATTTCTGCGCCCGCAACGCGCGGCTGTTCCAGGAAGTGATGGCCCTGCCCTCGCATGCCGAGCTGGCGCCCTACGCCGCCGCCAAGGACCTGCTGCCGGCGACCCTGGGCAGCTGCGCCAGCAGCGCCTCCGCCCCCGCTCCCGCCGCCACCCGCCGGGCTGCCCGCTGATGCGCCTTCATGCTGCCTGGGCCGCCCTGGCCCTGCCGGCCCTGCTCGCCGCCTGCGCCCAGCCGCAGGGCACGCCGGCCGCCCGCTCCACCCGGCCGATCTACGCGGCCGACCTGCAGGGGGGGGCCCAGCTCTGCACCGTGCAGGACGAGCCGAGGCTGGTCGATGCCCAGCAGACCGAAGTGCCGATGACCGTGCGCAACGATGGCGGCTGGTGCGGCGTGCGGGTTTCCCGCCCCGGGCCGGAGCCGTTCGACGCCGGGCTGCTGACCAGCCGCCCCGCGCGGGGCCGCGTGCATGTCCACAGCGTGGGCGACTGGACGCGCATCGACTACACGCCGGACCCGGGCTTCTCGGGCACGGACAGCTTCGTGGTGCGGCTGCTGCCCGGCTCCACCAGCGTGAAGGTGAACGTGACGGTCGAGCCCGGCGCCGCCGCGGCGACGCCCGCCGCCGTCACCCCGCGCGTGTCCGCGCCGCCGGCCAGCGCCACGCCCGCCCGCAGCGCGGCGCCGGCGCGCAACGCGGCGCCCGCCCGCCGCGCGCGCTGACCCGGACCGGCCGGCGGGAACCCTTCCCGCCGGCCGCGCCTACCCGGCCGGAGATGCCGCCAGCAATTCCGCCGGGGCCACCATGAAGACGCGGCGGAACCCCTTCTCCTCGCGCCGCTCCAGCTCCGCAAAGCCGAGCCGGGCATAGAAGGCGAGGTTGCGCTCCATCCGCTCATTGGTCAGCAGCCGCACCTCGGGCAGGCCGCGCCGCAGCGCCTCCCGGGCCACGAAGCGCATCAGCGCGCGGCCGAGGCCGCCCCGCTGCCGCGCCGGATCGACGGCGACGTTGTCGAGCCAGAGATGGCCGTCCGCCGGCTCCAGCACCAGCAGCGCGGCGAGGCCGCCCTCCTCCGCCTCCAGCACCCAGGCCTGGCCGGCGGCGATGCGGGCGGCGTAGTCGTCGTCCATGGGCGCCGGGCGGCGGCCGATGAGGGGGACGTAGTCCGCATAGGCCCGCTCGGCCAGGGCGGCGAGGGCACCCGCCTCCTCCGGCCTGGCGGGGCGGATCATACCGCCGTGCCGCCGATGGTCAGGCCGTTCATCTTCAGCGTCGGCTGGCCGACGCCCACCGGCACGCCCTGCCCCTGCTTGCCGCAGGTGCCGATGCCCGGGTCGAGCGCCATGTCGTCGCCGATCATGGAAACCCGGGTCAGCGCCTCCGGGCCGTTGCCGATCAGCATGGCGCCCTTCACCGGCGCGCCCACCCTGCCATCCTCGACCAGATAGGCCTCGGACATCGAGAAGACGAACTTGCCGCTGGTGATGTCCACCTGCCCGCCGCCGAAATTCACGCCCCAGATGCCGCGCTTCACGCTGCGCAGGATCTCCTCCGGCGCCTTGTCGCCGCCCAGCATCACGGTGTTGGTCATGCGCGGCATCGGCGCGTGGGCGTGGCTCTGGCGGCGGCCGTTGCCGGTGGCGGCCACCCCCATCAGCCGGGCGTTCTGCCGGTCCTGCAGGAAGCCCACCAGGATGCCGTCCTCGATCAGCACGGTGCGGCCGGAGGGGGTGCCCTCGTCATCCACCGTGAGGCTGCCGCGGCGGCCGGGGATGGTGCCGTCATCCACCACCGTGACGCCTGGCGCCGCGATCCGCTGGCCCATCAGCCCGGCGAAGGCGGAGGTGCGCTTGCGGTTGAAGTCGCCCTCCAGCCCGTGGCCGATCGCCTCGTGCAGCAGGATGCCGGGCCAGCCGGGGCCGAGCACCACCTCCATCTCGCCCGCCGGGGCGGGGATGCTGTCGAGGTTCAGCACGGCCTGGCGCAGCGCCTCGTCCACCGCCGCCCGCCACACCGGCGCCGCCACCACCCGGCCGTAGTCGAAGCGGCCGCCGAGGCCGTGGCTGCCGCTCTCGCGCCGGCCGCCCTGCTCCACCACCACCGAGACGTTGAGCCGCACCAGCGGGCGGAGGTCGGCCACCCGCTCGCCGCCCGCGCGCAGGATCTGCACCGCCTGCCATTCGCCGGTCAGGCTCGCCATCACCTGGGTCACGCGGCTGTCGCGGCCGCGCGCATAGGCGTCGATCTCGGCCAGCAGCGCCGTCTTGGCGGGGAACTCCAGGGCCGAGAGCGGGTTGGCGTCGTCGTAGAGACGGGCATTGGTGGCGCGCGGCGCCACGGCGAGGCGGCCGGAATGCCCGGCCGCCACGGCGCGCACCGTGCCGGCGGCGCGGGCCAGCGCCGCCTCGGAGATCTCGCCGCCATGCGCGTAGCCCGCCGCCTCGCCGGCCACGGCGCGCAGGCCGAAGCCGCGCGTGGCGTCGAAGCTGGCCGAGCGGATGCGGCCATCGTCGAGGCTGATCGCCTCGCTTTCCACGTATTCCAGGAACAGCTCGCCATCCTCGGCGCCGGCCAGCGCCTCCGCGAGCCGGCGCTCCGCCGCGGCGCGGTCGAGGTCGCGGAAGAACAGCCGGTCGGTGGTCTCGATCGCGCTCATGCCGTCTGCTCCTGCTGTTGTTCCGCCGCCTCCAGCCGCAGCCGCGCGACGGTGCCCTCGCCCCGCGCGCTTTCCAGCGTCAGCGTGGCGCCCATGGACTGCGCCAGGGCGCGCGCCAGGTAGAGGCCGAGCCCCGACCCGGCATAGCGCCGGGCATGGCTGGTTTCCAGCTGCACGAAGGGCTCGAAGGCCCGCTCGAGCTGGCCCTCCTCGATGCCGATGCCGTTATCGGCGATCCGCACCTCCACCCCGCCTTCCGGCAGGGCCTCGGCGCCGATCCGCACCGTGCCGCCGCGCGGCGTGAACTTCACCGCGTTGGAGAGCAGGTTGAGCAGCACCTGGCGCAGCCGCCGCTCATCGGCCAGCACGCGCGGCAGGGCGGGCAGCGGCTCCGCCGCGAGGACGACGCCAGCGGCCTCGGCGCTGTTGCCCATCAGCCGCACCGCGCCTTCCAGCACGCTGGGCAGGAAGAGCGGGCGGGTCGCGGCGGCCGGCGTGCCGGTGCCGGCCTTGGCCACCTCCAGGATCTCGTCGATCAGCGAGAGCAGGTGCCGCCCGGCCTCCAGGATGGTGCCCGCGAACTCGCCGACATGCGCCCCCCCCGGCTCGGCGAGCAGCGCCTCGGAGAAGCCGATCACGGCGTTCAGCGGCGTGCGCAGCTCGTGGCTCATGGTGGCCAGGAAGCGGCTCTTGGCGGCGTTCGCCTCCTCGGCCAGGACGCGGGCATGCTCGATGGCGGCGCGCGCCCGCCGCTCCTCCGTCACGTCCGCATAGGTGCGCACATAGCCGCCATCGGGCGTGGGGTCGGTGGTGATCTCGATCACCGTGCCGTCCGGGCGGGTGCGGCTGTAGCGGTCGAGCCGCGGCACCAGGGTGTTGGCGCGGGTGGTGTAGAGCTCGTCCGCCGCCGGCCCGGCGCCGAACTCGCCGCTGGCGTATTGCAGGGCGCGCAGCACCGAGAGCGGGGTGCCGGGCGCCATGTCCTCCGGCCGCAGCCCGGCCATGCGCGCCGCCAGCGCGTTGGCGGCGACGACCTTGTGCTCGGCGTCGAACAGGCAGACGCCGTGGCGCATGCTGTCCAGCATGGCCTGGAGCAGGCGGGCGCGCTGCTGCGCGGCCGCCTCCGCCCGGCGCAGCGGCGTCACGTCGCTCACCACCGCGATGTGACCGCCATCCGGCAGGATCGCGCCATGGGTGCAGACGATGGTGCCGTCCGGCCGCCGGCGCTCGCGGCCCATGGGGCTGAACTGGAACTGGCGGCGGAACACCGTCTCGGCGGTCACGCCGGGCTCGTACTCGCCCTGCGCCTCGCGGCGCCGGCAGATGTCCATCAGGTGCTCGCCCACCTTCAGCTCGGCCCCCTGCAGCAGGCGCTGATAGGCCTCGTTCACCATGGCCAGCCGGCGGTCGGGGCCATAGACGCAGACGCCGTGCGGCAGGGCCGCCAGCACGCCATCCAGCAGGGAGGCGCGCCGGTTGGCGTCGTCGCGCGCCTGCTGCAGCTCGGTCACGTCCTGCAGCGAGACGAGGAAGCCGCCATCCGGCATGGGCTGGCTGATGGAGCGGATGGCGCGGCCATCGGGGCGCTGGCGCACCTGCTCGTGCGGCCGGCGGCGGTTGATGGAAAGGCGGTAGCGGCGCAGCTCGTCGATCTGCTGCGGCGTCATCGCCTGGTGGATCGCCATCAGGTCGAACACCGCCTCGAAGGACAGGCCGGCGCGCAGCGTGCCCGGCGGAACCTCGAGGATGCGCTCATAGGCCTCGTTGAACAGCACGAGGCGGTGCTCGGCATCGTACAGGCCGAGGCCGGAGGGGTGGTGCCGCAGCGCCTGGTCGGTCAGCCGCTCCCGCGCCTGGCTGGCCTCGAGGGCACGCCGGTGCAGGGTGATGTCGGTCACGAGGCTCAGCCAGCCGCCGCCGGGCAGGGGCTCCGAGAACAGGTCGAACCAGCGGCCGTCGGTGGCGCGGGCGGTGCGGCGGTGCGGCTGGCCGCGGTCCAGCGCCAGGGCGGCGGCGGCCTGCCCTTCCGGGTCGCCCTGCCCGTACAGGCCCCGATAGGCCATGAGCCGCGTGATGTCGGCCAGCGAGCGGCCCTCCATCGGCAGGTCGGGCGTCATGCCCAGCATGTCGTAGGCCGCCGCATTGGCCATCGCCAGCCGCGCGCCGCCGTCGAAGACGAAGACGGCGGCGGGCAGCCCGCGCAGCACCGCCAGCGGCAGCTCGCCAAGCGCCAGGGGCTGGCCCGCCGGGAACTGGCTGGCCGGAGGCTGACCCGCCGTGGACTGGCTCATCATGGCTCACTCATGGTGGAGGGGGTCATCTGGCGGGCATCCGGGGCGGCCTCAGCATGTGCAGCGCCACCAGCGCCGCGGTGAGGACGCCCACCGCGGCCGTCTGGTGCAGCGTGCCGAGCCAGACCGGCACCACCATCAGCAGCGTGGCGACGCCGAGCGCGTATTGCAGCGCCACCACGGCGCCCAGCGCCAGCAGGGCGGCGCGGGCGGGGCCGGCCGGCAGGGCGCGCGCGCCCCAGGCGGCGGCGGCGAGCGCGGCCAGGCCGGCCAGGGTGGCGAGCAGGCGGTGGTTGAACTGCACGGCGGCGATGTTGGCGGTCAGGTTCCGCCAGAAGGGCGAGAGCTGGGCGTAGCCCTCGGGGACGAGGCGGCCATCCATCAGCGGGAAGGTGTTGTAGGTGAGGCCGGCGCGCAGCCCGGCGACGAAGCCGCCGGCCAGCATGGCCAGCACCAGCAGCCCGGCGGTGGCGTGCACCAGCCGGCGCAGCCCGGCGGGCCGGCGCGGCCCGGTCCGCTCCGGCCGCAGCAGGCCGAGCGCCGTCCAGAGCACCATGCCGTAGAGCACCAGCGCCAGCCCCAGATGCAGCACCAGCCGGTAGGGGGAGACGGCGGTGCGGTCCGCCTCGAAGCCGGAGGCGACCATGAACCAGCCCACCGCCCCCTGCAGCCCGCCCAGCGCGAAAAGCAGCAGCAGGCGCGGCTTCAGCCCGGCGGGGATGCGCCCGCGCACCCAGAACCAGACCAGCGGCAGCAGGAAGGCGAGCCCGATCAGCCGGCCCCAGAGCCGGTGCGCCCATTCCAGCCAGAAGATCCGCTTGAAGCCCTCGATGCCGAAGCCGCGGTTGACCAGCTCGTATTGCGGAATGGTGCGGTAGAGGTCGTAGAGGCGCTGCCACTCGGCCTCGCTGAGCGGCGGCAGGGTGCCGGAAAGCGGCGCCCATTCCATGATGGAGAGCCCGGAGCCGGTGAGCCGCGTGGCGCCGCCAAGCGCCACCATGGCCCAGATGAGGCCGGCGACGCCGAGCAGCCACCAGGCGATGGGGCGGCGGTCGTCCTGCCGGGCGGAACGGGGAGGGTGCGGATCGAAAGGCATGGTGGACCCACTCTAGCATATGGTTCGGCGCAAAGGTGGGCCGCGCCGGGGCATGAGCAATGCAGTGGCGGCAATGCGGCGGCGGCAATGCGGAGTGAGAGGGCGTGGGGGGAGAAGGCGCGGGGAGCGGTGTCGCCCGGGGAGCACGCCCTGCCATGCGGGTGGCCCGCCGGGGCTCTGGCCGGGCGTCGGGGCGCGCGCCATGCCTTGTCGGCCCCGCCCGCGGCTGCTACCCCGCGCGGCCATGCCGGACCATCCGCGCCCCGCCGCAGCCGAAAGCACCGGCATGAGCCCTGCCGACCCCCATCCCGCCCCCCTCCTCTCGGTGGTCGTCCCCGTGCGGAACGAGGCGCCCAACATCGCGCCCCTGGTGGCCGAGATCGGCGCCGCCCTGGCCGGCGTGCCGCACGAGATCATCTATGTGGATGACGGCTCGACCGACGCCACGGCCGGGGCGCTCGCCGCCCTCCAGGCCACGGTGCCGGCGCTGGTGGTGCTACGGCACGCCGCCTCCTGCGGCCAGTCGGCCGCCATCGTCACCGGCGTGCGGGCCGCGCGCGGCGCCTGGATCGCCACGCTGGACGGCGACGGGCAGAACGACCCGGCCGACATCCCCGCCCTCTGGGACTATGCGCGGGCGCATGGCACGCCGGACCAGCCGCCGCTGATGGTGGCGGGCTGGCGCGTCAACCGCCGCGACAGCCAGGTGAAGCGCCTTTCCAGCCGCCTCGCCAACGGCATCCGCGCCCGGCTGCTGGGCGACGCCACGCCGGACACGGGCTGCGGCCTGAAGCTGTTCCCCCGCGCGCTGTTCCTGGAGCTGCCGGCCTTCGACCACATGCACCGCTTCCTGCCCGCGCTGGTGCTGCGCCAGGGCGGGCGGGTGGTCAGCCGGCCGGTGAACCACCGGCCCCGGCTGCGCGGCCAGTCCAACTACGGCACGCTGGACCGGCTGGCGGTCGGCGTCACCGACATGCTGGGCGTGATGTGGCTGCAGCGCCGCTGGAAGCGTCCGCGGCTTCATGCCGCCGGGCCGGCCTCCGCGCCCGAATGAGCCCGCAGGCGCCGCCCCCCCGCCGCGGGCCGCTCGCCGCCCTGGGGCGCGCCCTGCTGCTGGCGGCCGGGCTGGCGCTGGGCGGCTGGCTGCTGCGCGAGCTGGGCGGCGCCCCCGGCGGCGCCCAGGCCGAGGCCTGGGTGCGCCGCTTCAACCTGGACCAGACGCTGTGGGGCGAGTTCGCCTTTCTGGCGGTGGGCACGGTGGCGGCGGCGGTGGGCGTGCCGCGCCAGGCCGTCGCCTTTCTCGGCGGCTACGCGCTGGGCCCCTGGGCGGGACTGGCGCTGTCGATGCTGGCGCAGGTGCTGAGCTGCGCCGCCGCCTATGGCTGGGCCCGGCTGGTCGGGCGCGGCTGGGCGCAGCGCCGGCTGGCCGGCCGCTTCGGCCGCCGCCTGCGGCCGCTGCACGACGCGCTGGCGGCCAGCCCCTTCGGCGCCACCCTGGCGCTGCGCCTGCTGCCGGTGGGCAACAACCTGGCGCTGAACCTGTTGGCCGGGCTTTCCGGCCTGCCCGCCCTGCCCTTCCTGGCCGCCTCGGCGGTGGGCTACCTGCCGCAGACGGCCATCTTCGTGCTGGCCGGCGCCGGGGTGGCGGTGGAGCGCAGCTCGCAGATGCTGCTGGCGGCCGTGCTGTTCCTGGGTTCCGCGCTGATCGGCGTCTGGCTGCTGCGGCGGCACCGCGCCGGGCGGGCCATGCAGGGCGGGGAAGGCTGAGGGCGGCCTGCGCACGGAGAAAACCCGGCGCTGCGCCACCTCCGCCCCTCGCGCTCAGCCCCGCCCGTCGGCGATCCGCCGCGCTTCCGGCAGGGCGCGCAGCCGCGCCATGGCGAGGATGCCCAGCAGCGGCCCCGGCACCAGCACCAGGAAGGCCCATTGCCAGCCGCCCAGCGCGCCCGCCGCCAGCGGCACCACCCAGATGGCCAGCGCCGTCAGCCGGAAGCCGAGGCCGAGCTGCGCCGTGAGCGCGGTGCCGACCAGCGCGGGGTCGCCGGTTTCCGTCACCACCGCCGAGAACTGCGCCGAATCGGCCACCACCGTGGCGCCCCAGAGCAGGCCGATGGCCGCCAGCAGCCAGGGCGGCCCTTCCCAGGCGAGGCCGATCGCCGCCGCGCATCCGCCGGAGGCCGCCATCAGCCCGATGGTCAGGGTGGTGCGGCCCAGCCGGTCCGCCAGCCAGCCGGCCAGCACGCAGGCGGGCGCCCCCGCCGCGACGATGAGGAAGGTGAGCAGCGAGGCGCCACCCCCCGCCCCCGGCCGGGCGGCGAGAAAGGCCAGCATCCAGCTCCACATGGCGTAGAGCTCCCACATGTGGCCGAGATAGCCGCCCGTGGCGAGCAGCACCGCCCGGTTGCCCAGCGCCTGCCGCAGCCGCGCCGGCTCGAAGGACGCGCGGGGAAAGGGATAGGGGCCCTCGCGCAGGAACAGCAGCACGCCGGCGCCGCCCGCCAGGGTGGCGGCGCTGGCCGCCAGGATGACGCCCTGCCAGGGCAGCCCGCCCCCCGCGTTCACCGCGTGGGGCAGGGCCGAGCCCAGGGTCAGCGCGCCGATCACGCTGCCCAGCGCCACGCCGCGGCCGCTGCGGAACCAGGTGGCGACCAGCTTCAGGGCGGGCGGGTAGATGCCCGCCATCAGCACTCCCGTGGCGACGCGGAGCCCGATCGCGCTGCCCGGGCCGGGCGCCGCCAGCAGCGCCAGGTTGGCCAGGGCCGCGCCGAAGGCGGCGCCCGCCATCAGGCGGCGCGGCGGCACGCGGTCCGGCAGGCCGGTGAGCGCGGCACCCAGCGCCCCCAGCACGAAGCCCAGCTGCACCGCGATGGTGAGCCACCCCGCCGCCGCCTCGGACACCGACCACAGGGCGCGAAGCTGCGGCAGCACCGCGGCGGCCGAGAACCAGGTGGTCATGCTCAGCACGACGCAGCCGCAGAGCGCGAGCAGCACCCCGGTGCGCCCGGCCGGAGGAGCAGAAGCGGGGGTGGCGGAAACCGGGGCTGGGGTGGGGGTCATGGTTGCGGCCTGTCGTTTCCTCGGCACCCGGTGTGCCGCAGGCGGGAAAGGACGGCAACAGCCCCCCAGGCCGCAGCGGCGAACCCCGGCCGCGCGCCTCAGCCCTGGCCGGCCGAGACGGCGCTCACCAGCGCCACCACCGCCTGCCCCGGCCGCAGCCCCAGCCGCGCCACCGCTTCCCGTGTCACCCGCGCCAGCAGGGTGCTCTCCCCCACCGCCAGCCGCAGGAAGCACTCCGCATCGCCCCGCCGCTCGACCGCCCGCAGCGTGGCGGGCAGGGCATTGCCGGTGGAAAGCACCCCCGAAAGCGCCACGCCGGGCAGCGCCACCGCCACGTCGCGCGCGCGCACCCGCAGCCGGAGCGGCTGGCCGAGCGGCGCCTCCCGCCAGGAAACGCGGAGCCGGCCGCCGGGAAAGTCGAGCAGCGTCAGCCCCGCGGCAGGGTCCTGCGCCGCGACGTGGCAGGGCAGCACCACCCCCGCATCCCGCCGCGCCGCCAGCAGCGGCAGGTCGGTGCGCGCGGTGAGCGCGGCCAGCGGGCCGGCGGCGCGCACCTGCCCCGCCTCCAGCAGCACCAGCGTGTCCGCCAGCCGGTCCGCCTCGTCCAGCGCATGGGTGACATAGAGCATGGGCAGGCCCGCGCGGTCGCGCAGCGCCTCCAGGAAGGGCAGCACCTCCTGCCGGCGGGGGGCGTCGAGCGCCGCCAGCGGCTCGTCCAGCAGCAGCAGGCGGGGGCGGGCCAGCAGGGCGCGGCCCAGCGCCACGCGCTGCTTCTCGCCACCCGAGAGCCGCGCCGGGCGCCGCTCCAGCAGCGCCTCCAGCCCGAGCAGCGCCACCACCTCGGCAAAGCCCGGGCCCGCCGCCCCGCGCGGCGCGCGGCGCAGCCCGTAGCGCAGGTTGGACGCCACGGAGAGATGCGGAAACAGCCGCCCCTCCTGGAACACCGTGGCGCAGCGCCGTCGCTCGGGCGGCAGGAACACGCCCCGCGCCGTGTCGGTGAGCGGCGCGCCATCCAGCGCCACCCGCCCCGCGGCCGGGCGCAGCAGGCCGGCCACGGCGGCCAGGATGCTGGACTTGCCGCTGCCCGAGGGCCCGAACAGCACCGTCACCCCCGGCGGCGCGGCGAAGGCGGCCTCCAGCGCGAAGGCGCCGAGGCGGTGGCGCAGCGAAACCTCCAGCATCAGCCGCGCCACCTCCGCCTCATGGCCGTTCCCCTCATGCCCGCCCCAGCAGCCGGGCCAGGCGGCGCGACAGCAGGTCGGCCGAGAGCAGCCCGGTGATGGCCAGCGCGAAGGCGATGCCCGCCAGCCGCGCCGCCGTGGCCTCGCCGCCCGGCACCTGGGTGGCGGTGTAGATGGCCAGCGGCAGGGTCTGCGTCTCGCCCGGCACGTTGGAGGCGAAGGTGATGATGGCGCCGAACTCGCCGAGGCCCGCCGCGAAGGCCACCACCGCGCCGGACAGGATGCCGGGCGCCATCATCGGCAGCGTCACGGTGAGGAAGCGGTCCAGCCGGCCGGCGCCGAGCGTCGCCGCCGCCTCCTCCAGCCCGCGGTCCAGCCCGTCCAGCGACAGGCGGATGGCGCGGACGATGAGCGGAAAGGTCATCACCGCCGTGGCCAGGGCGGCACCCGCGCTGGTGAAGGCCAGGCGGATGCCGAACCACTCGGCCAGCGGCGCTCCCACCGGGCCGCGCAGGCCGAAGACCATCAGCAGCGCCCAGCCGGTGACCACGGGCGGCACCACCAGGGGGAGGTGCACCACGGCATCCAGCAGGGTGCGGCCGGGAAAGCGGCCGCGCGCCAGGGCCAGCGCCACCAGGATGGCGGGGGGCAGCGAGAACGCCACGGCGCGCAGGGAAACGCTGAGCGAAAGGCGGACGGCCTCCCATTCCTCGGGGCTCAGCATCGGCGGCACGCGAGGGCAGGAGGGGCGCCGCCCCTCCTGCCCGCCGGGGGAGCTGAGTTCCCCCGGACCCCCACCTCCGTCATTCGGGGAGCGAGAAGCCGGCGCGGCGCCAGGCGGGGGCGGCCTCGGGGCCCTTCAGGAAGGCCAGCAGCGCCTCGGCGCCAGGGGCCGCGTCGCGGGTCAGGGCAAAGGGATAGGAGATCGGCGGGTGGCTGCCGGGCGGAAAGCGGCCCACCACGCGCACCTTGCCGCTCGCCGCCGCGTCCGTGCCGTAGACGATGCCGAGCGGCGCCTCGCCGCGCTCCACCAGCAGCAGCGCGGCCCGCACGTTCTCGGCGCGCGCCAGGCGCGGGCGGAGCTCGTCCCAAAGCCCGAGGCTGGCCAGCGCCCGCTCGGCATAGCGGCCGGCCGGCACATGCGCCGGATCCCCCACCGCCAGCCGGCCCGAAGCGCCCAGCCGCGCGGCGATGCCGGCCGGTTCCACAGGCGTGGGCTGGTCCGCCGGCGCCACCAGCACCAGCGTGTTGCCGAGCATCGAGGCGCGGGTTCCGGGCCGGACCAGGCCGCGCTCCTGGAGGTGGTCCATCCACGCCTCGTCGGCCGAGGCGAACAGGTCGGCCCGCGCCCCCTGCTCGATCTGCCGCGCCAGCACGGAGGAGGAGGCGAAGGACATGCGCAGCGGCGCGCCCCCCCTGGCCTGCCAGGCGGCGTCCTGCGCCCGCATCGCATCCTGCAGGCTGGCGGCGGCGAACACGGTGACGCTGGCCGGCGCCTGGGCATGGGCCTGGGCCTGGGCCTGGGCGGGGCGCAGCGGCAGCAGGGCGGGGGTGGCCAGCGGGCTGAGAAGCAGGCTGGCGAGCAGGGCGCGGCGTCGCATGGGCGGGGACGTTATGTTCTGGCCGATACAACGGCAAGCCTGGAAGCACGGGCGCCCGCATGCTTTGCTGCGGCCCATGGAACAGGGGGAGCGCGCGCCGCCGGCGGTGCGGCATCTGCGGGTGGCGGTGGGCGAGGCGGCGCAGCTCGGCCCCGGCAAGGCCGACCTGCTGCAGGCGGTGGCCGAGCTGGGCTCGATCAGCGCCGCCGGGCGTGCCACCGGCATGTCCTATGCCCGCGCCTGGCGGCTGCTGGAGGCGCTGGAGGCCGGGTTCGGCCAGGCCCTGGTGCAGGCCTCGCGCGGCGGCAGCAGCGGCGGCGGCGCCCGCCTCACCCCGCTGGGCGAGGCGGTGCTCGCCGCCTACCGGCGCATGCAGGCCAAGGCCGAGGCCGCCGTGGCGCCCGAGGTGGAAGAGCTGCGCGCGCTGCTGCGGGCGCCGCGCTGAAGCCGGGGCTTGGCCTGGGCCTGGGCCGGCCACGGCCATCCGGCGGGGAGCGCCGCGCCTGGCTTCCGCGCGACCCTGCCCGCCATGCCGCGCCGGTCCGCGGCCCGGTGCGGCGCAGGCCGGGCAGCGGGCCGCCGCGCATGATCCGCCGTGAGGAAGCCCTGGCCTCCTGGTTCCTCCTCAACCGGCGGAAACAAGGACCAGGGCGCGGGGAGGGAACTTCCTTTCCCGCCCTTTCCTCATTCTAGCCCGCGCGCCGCCTGCCGCCGCGCTTCTTCTCCGGGTCGTACCCGCCGCCTCCCGGCCCGAGCGGCTTGGGCTTCCATTCCCCCTTGCCGCGCCCGCCACGCTTCGGCGCGGCCTCCTGCCCGCCGCCGCGCCTCGGCGCCGCTTCCTGCATGGAGCGCCCGGCGCGGTTCGGCTCCAGCGCCGGACCATTGGCGTTGGCGGGGGCGGCGAGGCCCAGCTCCATGTTCTCCAGCCGCTTGATCTCGTCGCGCAGGCGGGCGGCGGTCTCGAACTCCAGGTCGGCCGCGGCGGCGCGCATCTTGCGCTCCAGCTCGGCGATGGAGGCGCGCAGGTCCTTGCCGACGAACTCGACCGGCCCGTCCTCCTCGGCCGCGGTGGGCGCCACGGTGACGTAGTCCTGCTCGTAGACCGATTGCAGCACGTCGCTGATCTGGCGGCGGATGGTCTGCGGCGTGATGCCATGCGCGGCGTTCCAGGCCTGCTGCTTGGCGCGGCGGCGGTCGGTCTCCTCCAGCGCGCGGCGCATGCTTTCCGTCATGCGGTCGGCGTAGAGCACCACGCGCCCCTCGGCGTTGCGCGCGGCGCGGCCGATGGTCTGGATCAGCGAGGTGGTGGAGCGCAGGAAGCCCTCCTTGTCGGCGTCGAGGATGGCGACCAGGGCGCATTCGGGGATGTCGAGGCCCTCGCGCAGCAGGTTGATGCCCACCAGCACGTCGAACACGCCCTTGCGCAGGTCGCGGATGATTTCTATCCGCTCCAGCGTATCGACATCGGAATGTAGATACCGGACCTTGATGCCGGCCTCGGTCATGTATTCCGTCAGGTCCTCGGCCATGCGCTTGGTCAGGGTGGTGACGAGCACGCGGCCGCCCTTCTCCATCACCGCGCGGCACTCGGCCAGCAGGTCGTCCACCTGGCCTTCCACGGGGCGGATCTCCACCGGCGGGTCGATCAGCCCGGTGGGGCGGATCACCTGCTCGGCGAAGCTGCCGCCCGTCCGCTCCATCTCCCACGCCCCCGGCGTGGCGCTGACGAAGATGCTGTCGGGGCGGAAGCTGTCCCATTCCTCGAACTTCAGCGGCCGGTTGTCCATGCAGGAGGGCAGCCGGAAGCCGAACTCGGACAGGATGGTCTTGCGCGCGAAGTCGCCCCGGTACATGCCGCCGATCTGCGGCACCGTGACATGGCTTTCATCGACGATCAGCAGCGCGTTCTCGGGCAGGTACTCGAACAGCGTCGGCGGCGGCTGGCCGGGGCCGCGCCCGGACAGGTACCGGGAATAGTTCTCGATGCCTTTGCAGGAGCCGGTGGTCTCCATCATCTCCAGGTCGAAGGTGGTGCGCTGCTCCAGACGCTGCGCCTCCAGCAGCTTGCCCTCGGCGGTCAGCTCCTCCAGCCGCTGCTTCAGCTCCACCCGGATGTCGCGGATCGCCTGCAGCAGCGTCGGCCGCGGCGTCACGTAGTGGCTGTTGGCGTAGACCGCGATGCTTTCCATCTCGCCGGCGATCTCGCCGGTCAGCGGGTCGAACTCGCGCAGCGAATCCACCTCGTCGCCGAACAGCGAGACGCGCCAGGCGCGGTCCTCGAGGTGCGAGGGCCAGATGTCCACCGTCTCGCCGCGCACGCGGAAGGTGCCGCGCTGGAAGCCAGCGTCGTTGCGGCGGTATTGCTGCTCCACCAGCGCCTTGAGCAGCTGCTCGCGCGCGATGCGGCCGCCGAGCTGCAGCTTGACCACCATGTTGGAGTAAAGCTCGACCGAGCCGATGCCGTAGATGCAGGAAACGGAGGCGACGATGATGACGTCGCTCCGCTCCAGCAGCGCCTGGGTGGCGCTGTGCCGCATCCGGTCGATCTGCTCGTTGATCTGCGCGTCCTTCTCGATATAGGTGTCGGAGCGCGGGACATAGGCTTCCGGCTGGTAGTAGTCGTAGTAGCTGACGAAGTACTCGACCGCGTTCTCGGGGAAGAAGGACTTCATCTCGCCATAGAGCTGCGCCGCCAGCGTCTTGTTGGGCGCCAGGATCAGCGTCGGGCGCTGCTGCGCCTCGATCACCTTGGCCATGCTGAAGGTCTTGCCCGAGCCGGTGACGCCGAGCAGCACCTGGTCCCGCTCCCCCTGCTCCAGCCCCTCCACCAGCTGCGCGATGGCGGTGGGCTGGTCGCCCGCCGGCTCATAGGGCGAGACCACCTCCAGCCGCCGGGTGCGGGGCGGGGCGGGGCGCCGGGGCGGCAGGAAGGGGGTGGCGGCGGGGATGATGTGGTTCATGCGGCGGTCACCGGATTGCGGATCAGGCATGTGGGGCGGTGGGGCGCAGGATGCCAGCACCCGGAACGGGCCATGAACACGATTCGGCGCGCCCGGTGCTGCGGAACAGGCCCTTAACGTTTCCGCGAGAAAATCACGGACCTTTAAGGCTTGTTAACCTTTTTCAAGGAAAAGCCCCGGATGGGCCCGGCTGGCGCGGCCCTGGGCGAGAAGGGGCACAGAATGTGCGGCATCGGCGTTTCCGGGGAGGCTGGCCGCCTGAGCGCCGCGGAGATCGCGGCGATCACCACCGGGCTGCGGAGCCTGCCCGAGCCCTGGAGCCTCTTTCCCAGCGTCGGCTGCGAGGGCGAGGTGACGCTGATGGCCACCCCTGCCTGGGCCGACGAGGCGGGCAGCGGGGAGGACTGGGCGGTGCTGATGCAGGGTGCCCCCGGGGGCATCCGCCTGCTGCTGAGCGCGGGCGAGGCGCTGGACGAGATCGGCGTGGCACCCGGCCCGGAAGCGGCCATTCGCCTCGCGCGGGAAGCGGCGCGGCGCCACCGCGCCGGCCTGGAGCGCCCTGGGGGGTGCCGGGCGGCCTAGCGGCTCAGACCGCCGCCGCCGCCATGATGCGCGAGACGTCGCCGCCCCATTCGGTGGCGTGCAGCCGCAGCCAGCGGTCGGCCTGGGTCTCGCCGCTTTCCACGATCCGCTCCAGCGGCGCCAGGTGACGCTCCTCGCCAAGCCCCCGGGCGCGCAGTCCGTCCCGCGCGATGGCCACCGCCACATGCGCCAGCTCCCGCACCGTGGCGCCCCGGAAAGGGGTGGCAAGCCCGCCCTCCGGCACCGCCACGCGCAGCGCCTGCATCTCCGCCACCTCCCAGCCGCGCACCAGGGCGGCGGCCGCCTTCTGCGCCGCGTCGTCATACAGCAGGCCGGTCCAGAAGGCGGACAGCGCCACCATCATCTCCGGGCTGCCGGCATCGGCGCCGCGCATCTCCAGGAAGCGCTTGAGGCGGACATCGGTGAACACGGTGGTCACGTGGTCCGCCCAGTCCCCCATGGTGGCCCCGATGCCGGGATGGCCGGGCAGGCCGCGCGCCATGAACTGGCGGAAGGTGGAGCCGGTGGCGTCGATCCACTGGCCCTGCCGCATGATGAAGTACATCGGCACGTCGAGCACATGCTCGGCGAAGCGCTCGAAACCGAAGCCCGGCTCGAACACCACGGGGGGGATGCCGGTGCGGTCCGGGTCCGTCTCGGTCCAGACGCGGCCGCGCAGGGTGCGCAGGCCATTGGGACGGCCCTCGCGGAAGGGGGAGTTGGCGAAGAGGGCGGTGGCCAGCGGCTGCAGCGCCAGGCTGACGCGCAGCTTCTCCACCATGTCGGCCTCGTCGCCGAAATCGAGGTTCACCTGCACGGTGCAGGTGCGCAGCATCATGTCGAGCCCCATGGCGCCGACGCGGGGCATGTACTGGCGCATGATGGCGTAGCGGCCCTTGGGCATCCACGGCATCGCGTCGCGCGTCGCCAGCGGGTGGAAGCCGAGCGGCGCGAAGCCGAGGCCGAGCGGCGCCGCCACCTCCCGCACCTCGCGCAGATGGTCGGCCAGCTCCGCCTCGGTGCCGTGCAGGTCCTCGAGCGGCGCGCCGGACAGCTCGAACTGCCCGCCCGGCTCCAGGCTCACCGAGGCATTGCCGCGCTTCAGCCCGATCGGCTTGCCGCGGTCCAGGATCGGCTCCCAGCCCAGCCGCTCCAGCCCCTCCAGCATGGCGCGGATGCCGCCCGGCTCGTAGGGCGGGGGCGAGAGGTCGTCGCGGCGGAAGCCGAACTTCTCGTGCTCGGTGCCGATGCGCCACGCGGCGCGCGGCTTGCTGCCCTGGGCGAACCACTCCGCCAGCTGCCGCACGGATGTGATCGGCGTGAGATCGGCCTCGCCGGGATTCGACATGGTCACCTTCCGTGCGCCCCGGGCTCGGGCGGGCGCCCGGCGTGGCTGGGTGGAGAGAGAGATACCTCAGGAGGGAGCGGCCCAGTCCCCCGCCAGCGCCTGCAGCACGGCGAGGCCCGAGACCGCTGCCGTCTCGGCCCGCAGGATGCGGGGCCCGAGCGCGGCCGGTGAAACAAAGGGGCGCCGGCGCACCGCGTCAAGTTCCGCCTCGGTGAATCCCCCCTCCGGCCCCACGAGAAGCCCGATGGGCGGCGCCTTTCCCTGCAGAACCACGCGCATGGACGGTGCATTGCCCCGCGCGTCGCCCACCAGCAAGGGCGCCCCGTCCCAGGCATCGAGCGCCGCGTGCAGGTCGAGCGGCGGCGCGATCCCGGGCAGGTCCAGCCGCTCGCACTGCTCCGCCGCCTCCCGCGCGATGGCGGAAAGCCGCTCCAGGTTCACCCGCCCCACCACGCAGCGGGCGGTGAACACCGGCTGGATGCGGCGCACGCCAAGCTCCGTCGCCTTCTCCACGATCCAGTCCATGGCGTCGCGCTTCACCGGCGCCAGCAGCAGGCGCAGGTCGGGCGAGGCGGCCTGGGGACGCAGCAGGGCCTCGGGGCGGAACAGCGCCTTGTCCTTCCGCAGGCTGGCGATGCCGGCGCGCCACTCGCCGTCCCGGCCGTTGAACAGCACCACGGGGTCGCCTTCCCGCTTGCGCATCACCTGGCCCAGATAGTGGCCCTGGCCGGGCAGCCCCGGAACCTCCGCCCCCGCGCCGAGGGCGGCTTCGACATACAGGCGTGGGATGGACATGGCGCCCTCCGGCGAGGCTTATAGGGACGTGAACACGCACACCGATATCCGCGCGCGCGGCTGGGTCGCGCAACTCCCCGAGGCCTGGCGGCCCTTCGCCCTGCTGATGCGGCTGGACCGGCCCATCGGCGCCTGGCTGCTGTTCCTGCCGGCGCTCTGGGCCTTCGCCCTGGCGGCGCCGGGCTGGGGGGTGGGCGTCGCGCTCATCCTGCTGTTCGGCATCGGCTCGGTGGTGATGCGGGGCGCGGGCTGCGTCGTCAACGACCTGTGGGACCGCGACCTGGACCGGCAGGTGACGCGCACCGCGGGCCGCCCGCTGGCCTCCGGCGCCGTCTCGCCGCGCCAGGCGGTGGCCTTCCTGGGCGCGCTGCTGGCGCTGGGCCTGGTCATCCTGGTGCAGCTGAACGGGCTGTCCATCCTGCTCGGCGTGGTGTCGCTGGTGCCGGTGGCGCTCTACCCGCTGGCCAAGCGGGTGACGGACTGGCCGCAGGCGGTGCTGGGCCTCACCTTCTCCTGGGGCGCGCCGATGGGCTACGCCGCCGCCACCGGCCGGCTCGATGCTCCCGGCCTGCTGCTCTACGCCGCCGCCTTCCTCTGGATCCTGGGCTACGACACCATCTACGCCCACCAGGACCGCGAGGACGACGCGCTGGTGGGCGTGCGCAGCAGCGCGCGGCGCCTCGGCGAGCGCACCCGGCCCTTCCTCATCGCCTGCTATGGCGGCGCCGTGGCGCTGCTGCTGGCGGCGGGCTGGCGGGCGGGCATGGGGCCGCTCTTCTTTCCGGCCCTGCTGCTGCCGGCCCTGGTGCTGGGCTGGCAGGTGGCGCGGCTCGACATCCATGACCCCGCCCGCTGCCTGCGCCTGTTCCAGAACAACCGCGAGGTCGGGCTGCTGATCGCCCTTGCCTTCCTGGCCGGCCGCCTGTGACCCGGGAGGCGCCGGTGCCGGCCGCCTTGGCGCGGGACGATGCGGGCTTCATCGCCGGCCACACCGCCATCGCCCGCCCGGGGCTGGTGCCGGAGATCGCCCTCCACCTCGCCACCGAGATCACGCCGATCTGGCAGGCCAGCGAGGAATGGCTGCAGGCGCGCGGCATCGAGCCGCCCTTCTGGGCCTTCGCCTGGCCCGGCAGCCAGGTGCTGGCGCGGCTGATCCTGGATGGCGCCATCCCCGTCGCCGGGCGCCGCGTGCTGGACTTCGCGGCGGGCGGCGGGCTGGCCGCCATCGCCGCCGCGCGCCGGGGGGCGGCGCCCGTGGAAGCCGCCGAGATCGACCGCCTCGCCATCGCCGCCATCCACCTCAACGCCACGCTGAACGGCGTCGCGGTCGCCGCCGCCGAGGCGGATGTGGTGGGGCAGCCCCGCCGCTGGGACACGGTGCTGGCCGGCGATGTCTGCTACGAGGCGCCGATGACGGGGCACATCATGCCCTGGCTGCGCCGCCTCGCGGCCGAGGGGGCGGATGTGCTGCTGGCCGATCCGGGGCGGGCCTATCTGCCGAAGGAAGGGCTGGAGGCGGTCGCCACCATGCGGGTGCCGACGACGCGCGAGCTTGAGGACCGCGACTGGCGGGAGGTGACGATCTACCGGGTGAGGGCTACCGGGTGAGGGACCCGGAGGCGTGAGCACCTCCGGGCGGCGTGTCAGGCGGCCTCGCTGAGGCCGCCGGCGGCGGCCACCACATGCAGGTGCGTCTCGGTCTCGCCGAACTGGCTCACCAGCATGGTCAGCCGCTTGAAGTAGTGGCCGGCCTTGTACTCCATGGTCATGGCGATGCCGCCGTGGAGCTGGATCGCCTCGCGGCCCACCAGGTCGGCCGAGCGGTTCACCAGCGCCTTGGCGGCGGCGATGGCCGGGCGGCGCACCGCCGGGTCCGGGTGCTCCGCCATCATCGCCGCGTACATCGACATGGAGCGCGCCTGCTCCAGCGCCACCAGCATGTCCGCCGCGCGGTGCTGCACCGCCTGGAAGCTGCCGATGGTGACGCCGAACTGCTTGCGCTGCTTCAGGTAGTCCAGCGTCAGCTCGTGCAGCGCCTCCATGGCGCCCACCGCCTCGGCGCAGAGCGCGGCGAGCGCGATGTCCACCACGCGCTCCATCAGCGCCAGCCCCTCGCCCTCGGCGCCGAGCAGCGCGTCGGCCGGCACGGTGACGCCCTCCAGCAGCAGCTCGGCCGCGCGCAGCCCGTCCTGCGTCGGGTAGCCGCGGCGTGAAAGGCCCTGCGCGTCGGCCGGCACCAGGAACAGGGAGATGCCGTGGCGGTCCCGCCGCTGGCCCGAGGTGCGGGCGGAGACGATGATGTGCTGCGCGCTGTCGCCGTGCAGCACCAGACTCTTGGCGCCGTCCAGCACCCAGCCGCCCTCGGTGCGGCGCGCGGTGGTGGCGACGTCGAACAGGTCGTCGCGCGACTGCCGCTCGATCTGGGCGAAGGCCAGCGTCGTGCTGCCCTCGGCGATGGCCGGGATCAGCGCCGCGCGCTGCGCCTCGCTGCCGCCGAGCCGCAGGAAGCCGCCGCCCAGCACCACCGTGGCGAGGTAGGGCTCCACCGCCAGCCCGCGGCCGATGGCCTCCATCACCGTCATGGTCTCGACGGCGCCGCCACCGAAGCCGCCCTCCGCCTCGGAAAAGGGCAGGCCGAGCAGGCCCATCTCGGCGTATTGCGCCCACAGCTTCGGGCTGTAGCCCTGCGGGTTGTCCTGGTGCTGCCGGCGCTTCTCGAAATCGCCATAGGCGTCGGCCATCAGCCGGTCGACGCTTTCCTTGAGCAGGCGCTGTTCCTCGGTCAGGTCGAAATCCACACTCTCTCTCCTATCTCAGAGGCCCGGTTTCAGAGACCGAGGAAGGCCTTGGCGATGATGTTGCGCTGGATCTCGTTGGAGCCGCCGTAGATCGACACCTTGCGGTAGTTGAAGAACTGCGGCGCCACCGCATCCGCCCAGTCCGGCCCCACGGGCGGCTCGTTGTGCGAATGCCCCGGCATGGCGGCGGCGTAGGGGCCGGCCACCGTCATCATCAGCTCGGTGGCCATCTGCTGGATCTCGGAGCCCTTGATCTTGAGGATCGAGGAGGTCGGGTCCGGCTTGTCGGCGGCGCGGTGGCGCTGCGCGGCGACCGCGCGCATCTGGGTGATCTCCAGCGCCTTCAGCTCGATCTCGGCCATGGCGACGCGGTGGCGGAAGCCCACATCGTCCCACAGCGTGCCCTCGCCCGCCGGCGTTTCCCTGGCGCGCGCCTTGACCAGCGCCAGCTTCTCCTTGGAGAAGCCGACGCGGGCGATGTTGGTGCGCTCGTTGGAGAGCAGGAACTTGGCGTAGTCCCAGCCCTTGTTCTCCTGGCCGACGAGATTCTCGACGGGCACCTTCACGTCGTCGAAGAAGACCTCGTTCACCTCGTGCGCGCCGTCGATGGTGATGATCGGCCGCACGGTGATGCCCGGCGTCTTCATGTCGACGAGCAGGAAGGAGATGCCCTGCTGCTTCTTCTGCGCGGCGGGATCGGTGCGGACCAGCAGGAAGATCCAGTCGGCGTGCTGGCCGAGCGTGGTCCAGGTCTTCTGGCCGTTGACGACGTAGTGGTCGCCCTCGCGCTTCGCGGTGGTCTTGAGGCTGGCGAGGTCGGAGCCGGAGCCGGGCTCGGAGAAGCCCTGCGCCCACCAGATGTCGAGGCTGGCCGTGGGGGGCAGGAACTTCCTCTTCTGCTCCTCGCTGGCGAAGTTGGCGATGACCGGCCCGACCATGGCCACGTTGAAGGAGAGCGGCATCGGCACCGCGTTGAACTGCACCTCCTCCGTGTAGATGTAGCGCTGCACGGGGGTCCAGTCCTTGCCGCCCCATTCCACCGGCCAGTTGGGCGTGGCCAGCCCCTCGGCGTGCAGGATGCGGTGGGCCTCTGCGATCTCGTCGCGCGAAAGGTGGCGGCCCTCGCTCACCTTCCGGCGGATCTCGGCCGGGATCTTGCTGCGGAAGGTCGCGCGCAGCTCGTCGCGGAAGGCGATTTCCTCGGGCGTGTAGCGGAGTTCCATGCTGGCGTCCCCCTTCAGCAGATCTCGAACAGGCCGGCGGCACCCATGCCGGTGGCCACGCACATGGTGACGATGGCGCGCTTGGCGCCCCGCCGCTTGCCTTCCAGCAGCGCGTGGCCGACGAGCCGCGCGCCGCTCATGCCGAAGGGGTGGCCGATGGAGATGGCGCCACCGTTCACGTTCAGCTTCTCCTGCGGGATGCCGAGCTGGTCGCGGCAATAGATGGACTGCGAGGCGAAGGCCTCGTTCAGCTCCCACAGGTCGATGTCGTCCACCGTCAGCCCCTGGCGCTTGAGCAGGCGCGGCACGGCGAAGACCGGGCCGATGCCCATCTCCTCCGGCTCGCAGGCGGCGCTGGCGAAGCCGCGGAAGATGCCGAGCGGCGTGAGGCCGCGCCGCGCCGCCTCCTGGGCCGACATCACCACGCAGGCGCTGGCGCCGTCCGAGAGCTGGCTGGCGTTGCCGGCGGTGATGAACTGGCCCTCGCGCACCGGCTTCAGCTTGGCCAGGCCCTCCAGCGTGGTGTCGGGGCGGTTGCCCTCGTCGCGGTCGAAGACCTTGGTCTTCCTGCTGACCTCGCCCGTCGCCTTGTCGGTGACGGCATAGGTCACCTCCATCGGCGCGATCTCGTTGTCGAACACGCCGGATTGCTGGGCGATGGCGGTGCGCTGCTGGCTGAGCAGCGCGAACTCGTCCTGCGCCTCGCGCGAGACGCCGTAGCGCTCGGCGACCAGGTCGGCCGTCTCGATCATGCTGTCGTAGAGATGCGGGCGGTGCTCGGCCAGCCAGGCGTTGCGCGCGGCGGCGCGGTCCACCTTGGGCACGGTCAGGCTGATCGATTCCAGCCCGCCGGCCACGGCCACGTCGACGCCGTCCACCATCACCCGCCGCGCGGCGGAGGCGATGGCATCGAGCCCCGAGGCGCAGAAGCGGCTGACCACCATGGCGGCGGTGTCCACCGGCAGGCCGGCGCGCAGCAGCCCGGCGCGGGCGATGTTGCCGCCCGTGGCGCCCTCGGGGTAGCCGCAGCCCATGGTCACCTCCTCCACCGCCTCCGGCTCCACGCCAGCGCGCGACAGGGCGTGGGAGATGGCGTGCGCCGCCATCTCGGCGCCATGGGTGATGTTCAGGCTGCCCCGCGCCGCGCGGCCGATCGGCGTGCGGGCGGTGGAGACGATGACGGCTTCCCTCATAGAGGCTTTTCCTTGCTTGTCATGTCGTGCGCGGCTTCCTCCTCGCGCAGGCGGGAGGCCAGCAGCTTGCCGGCCGGGCTGCGCGGCAGGGCCGCCCGCAGCTCCAGCGCGGCGGGCATCTCGTGGCGGCCGATGCGGTCGGCCAGGAAGGCTTTCAGCGTGTCCAGCGTCAATACCGGCGCCATGTCGCGCAGCTTGACGAAGGCCTTGGCGGCCTGGCCACGATACGGGTCCGCAACGCCGATGACGAGGCATTCCTCGACATCCGGGTGCTCGTAGATGGCCTGCTCGACCGCCCCCGGATAGACGTTGAAGCCGGAGGAGATGATCATGTTCTTCCGCCGGTCCACCAGCGTGAAGTAGCCGGCCTCGTCCATCCAGCCGAGGTCGCCGGTGAGGAGCCAGCCATCGGCGAAGCAGGCGGCGCTTTCCTCCGGCCGGTTCCAGTAGCCGCCGAAGACGTTGGGGCCGCGGATGGCGATCTCGCCATGCGCGCCGGGGGGAAGGGGCTGGCGGGCGTCGTCCAGCGCCACCACGCGCATCTCCACGCCCGGCAGCGGCAGGCCGATCATGCCCGGCCGCCTCGGCCCGTGGAAGGGCATGCGGGTGCCGGCCGGGCCGGTTTCCGTCATGCCCCAGCCGCCGCCGATGCGCAGGCCGAGCAGCGCCTCCAGCCTGCCCTGCACCTCGAAGGGCATCGGCGCCCCGCCCGAGGAGCACTGCCGCAGCGAGGACAGGTCCCGCCCCTCGATGCCCGGCAGGTTCAGCAGCCCGATCAGCATGGTCGGCACGGCGGGAAAGACGGTGACGCGCTCGCGCTCGATCGTCTCCGCCACCTGCGCGGCATCGAAGCGCGGCAGCAGGACCTGCTCGTTGCCATCGGCCAGGTGGCGCAGCAGCACGGCGGACAGCATGTAGATGTGGAACAGCGGCAGCACGCCCAGCACGCGCTGCGCGCCGGGCTCCAGCGTGTCCTCGTCGCGCCAGGCGCGGTAGATGGAGACGGCGGCGGTCAGGTTGCGGTGCGTCAGCATCGCGCCCCTGGGCAGGCCGGTGGTGCCGCCGGTGTATTGCAGCAGCGCCACATCCTCCTCCGCCAGCGCCGGCCAGGAAGGCGGCGCGCCGGCCAGGGGAAGGGGCAGCGGCACGAAATCGGGCTGGGCGGGCGCGGCGCCGCCGCCCCACTCGGCTTCCGGCGCCAGAAAGGCGCGCTCCACCGCCCCTTCCCGCAGCAGCCGCAGCGCGTTGGGCAGCAGCGTCGGGAAATCGGTGGTGATGAGCCAGCGGGCGCCGCTGTCATGCAGCTTGTGCAGCAGCTCGCGCGGCGCGTCGAGCGGCGAGAGATGCACCACCCGCCCCCCCGCCCGCAGCACGCCGAAGAAGCAGGCCGGGTGCCAGGGCGTGTTGGGCAGGTAGAGCGCCACCGAATCCCCCGGCCGCAGCCCTTCCGCCATCAGCCCCGCCGCCACGCGGTCCGCCAGCGCGCGCAGCCCCTCGAAGGACAGCGTGGCCTCGCGGTAGCGCAGCGCCGGGCGGGCGCCCCAGCGCGCCGCCGCCTCGTCCAGCAGGGCGGGCAGCGTGCCGGTGGCGATGGGCGCGTCCCACCGCCCCTGGGCGGGGTAGGACGCCTCCCAGGGGTGGCGGGGGCGGGTCATCGGCGAAGGGCTCGGGCGGCGGGTGCTCAGGCGGCCTTCGCCCCGGCCGCCAGCGTGGCGAAGCCCTGGCCTTCCGCCGCCAGCCGCGCCAGCAGCGGCGCGGGCTTCAGGCTGTCGTCGCCAGTCTGCGCGGCATAGGCCGAGAGGCGCTCGGCCACATGGGCGAGGCCCAGCGCGTCCGCGTGGTGCATCGGGCCGCCGCGCCAGGCCGGCCAGTTGTAGCCATAGAGCCAGACCACGTCGATGTCGCCCGGCCGGGCGGCGATGCCCTCCTCCAGGATGCGCGCGCCCTCGTTGATCATCGGGAAGATCAGCCGCTCGGTGATCTCCTGCTGGCCGATCTCGCGCCGCGTGATGCCGAGCTTCTGGGAGACGCCCTCGATGATGCCCCGCACCTCGGCCGATTCCACGCCCTCGCGCGCGCCCTCGGGGTAGTCGTAATAGCCCTTGGCGGTCTTCTGGCCGAGGCGGCCTGCCTCGCACAGCGCGTCCGCCACCGGGGCGCTGCCGCCCGTGGCCTTGCGGATGCGCCAGCCGATGTCGAGCCCGGCGAGGTCGCCCATGGCGAAGGGACCCATGCGGAAGCCGAAATCGGTCAGCGCCTTGTCCACCTGGGCCGGCGTCGCGCCTTCCTGCAGCAGGCGCTCGGCCTGCTGGGTGCGGCGCGCCAGCATCCGGTTGCCGACGAAGCCGTGGCAGACGCCCACCACCACCGGCACCTTGCCCAGCTTCTTGCCGACCTCGACCGCCGTCGCCAGCGCCTCGGGCGAGGTCTTCTCCGCGCGCACCACCTCCAGCAGCTTCATGACGTTGGCGGGGGAGAAGAAGTGCATCCCCAGCACGTCCTGCGGGCGGGAGGTGGCGGCCGCCATGGCGTCAATGTCGAGATAGGAGGTGTTGCTGGCGAGGATGGCGCCGGGCGCGATGGTGTCCAGCCTGCCGAACACCTCCTTCTTCAGCGCCAGGTCCTCGAACACCGCCTCCACCACCAGGTCGGCGCCGGCGGCGGCCTCCAGCCCCACCCTGCCCTCGATCAGCCCCATGCGCTTGGCGTGCGCCTCGGCCGTCAGGCTGCCGCGCTTGACCGAGGTGGCGTAGATGCCGTCGATCCGCTTCAGCCCGCGCTCCAGCGCCGCGTCCTCGGTCTCGATCATGGTCACCGGGATGCCGGCATTGGCGAAGGCCATGGAGATGCCGCCGCCCATGGTGCCGGCGCCGAGCACCGCGACGCGCGCCACCCGGCGCCCCTGCGTGCCGCGCGGCAGGCCGGGGACGTGCCCGGCGGCACGCTCGGCGAAGAACACATGCCGCAGCGCCAGGCTGCGCGGGTCGTCGCGCAGCGTGGTGAAGAAGGCGCGCTCGCCCGCCAGCCCCTGCTCCAGCGGCATCTCGAAGGCGTTGCGCACGGACTGCACGATGGCCGCCACCTGCGGCTCCTCCGCCGCGCGCTTGGCCAGCTTCCTCGCCGCCTCCTCGAAGGCCTCGCGCGCGCCGGGGGCGGTCAGGCGGCCGTTCCGCACGTTCAGGCGCGGCGGCAGGGGGGCGGCGGCCAGCGCCCGCACCTTCGCCTTGGCGGCGGCGATCAGGTCGCCCTCCTCCAGCGCGTCGGCCAAGCCCATGGAAACGGCGTCCTTCGCGGAAACCTTCTCGCCCGAGGCGGCGATGGCCACCGCCTTGTCGGCGCCGATCAGCCGCGGCGTACGCTGCGTGCCGCCGGCGCCGGGCAGGATGCCGAGCTTCACCTCCGGCAGGCCGAGCTGCGCGCGCGGGCCGACGATGCGCGAATCGCAGCCCAGCGCCACCTCCAGCCCGCCGCCCAGCGCCGCGCCATGGATGGCGGCCACGACGGGCTTCGGGCAGGCTTCCAGCGCGGCGATCACCTCGTTCAGGCTGGGCGGCACGGGCGGCTTGCCGAACTCGGTGATGTCGGCCCCCGCGATGAAGGTGGAGCCGCGCCCGCCGAGCACGATGCCTGCCACCGCCGGGTCGGCGGCCGCGCGCTCGGCGGCATCCTTCAACCCGCCGCGCACGGCGGCGGAAAGGGCGTTCACCGGCGGGCTCTGCACCATGATGACGGCGATGCCGTCTTCCACCTGATAGGATACGGGCTCGGTCATCGGCATCTTCCCCCTGGCTGCGGCCTGATTAATTCTGCATAGCGGAATTGAATTCCGCAGCTTTGTGCTATTGGGTCGCGCAATCCGCTCCGCCCGTCAAGCGCGGCTTGACCGTTTTCCCGGCCCGCCGGGGCCTGTTCGTTTCCAAGGATGCCCATGTCCCGTCGCCGCGCCATTCCCGCCCCCGGCCAGCCGGGCGCCCCGCCCGAACAGGACCGGGACTTCGTCACCGCCCTGGCGCGCGGGCTGGAGGTGCTGGGCTGCTTCCGCCGGGGCGAGTCGCTGCTGGGCAACCAGGAGATCGCGGCGCGCTGCGGCCTGCCGCGCTCCACCGTGTCCCGCCTGACGCACACGCTGACCCAGCTCGGCTACCTGCACTACGTGCCGGAGCTTGGCCGCTACCGGCTGGGCACGGCGGTGCTGGCGCTGGGCAGCGCCATGCTGGGCGGGCTCGACATCCGCCGGGTGGCGCGGCCGCTGCTGCAGCAGCTCGCCACCGAGACGCACAGCGTGGTGGCGCTCGGCACGCGGGACCGGCTGGGCGTGGTGTATCTGGAGCTGGCGCGGGGCGATGCGGCCATCGCGGTGAACCTGGAGGCGGGCTCGCGCATCTCGCTGGTGAACAGCGCCATGGGCCGCGCCTGGCTCGCCGCCTGCCACCCCGCCGAGCGCGAGGCGGTGCTGCGGCAGATCCGCGCGCCGGACGAGGAAAGGCTGCGCGCCACGGTGGAGCGCGCCCTGGCCGAGCAGCGCGACTATGGCTGCTGCTGCTCCTTCGGCGACTGGCAGGCGGATGTGAACGCCATCGCGCTGGGCTTCCACCCCGGCGGCGGGCTGCCGCCCATGGTGGTGAATTGCGGCGCGCCCTCCTTCCTGGTCAGCCCGGAATACCTGCTGCAGGAGGCGCGCCCGCGCCTCAGCGCGCTGGTGGCGCGGCTGGAGGGCAGCATGGACCTCGCCGGCGTGCTGCCCCCATAAGCGGCACCGCGCCGCGTGGCCGGGAAGGTGGCGCGCGGCGGCGTCCCTTCCCGGCCGGCCCGTCAGCGCCGGGCCGTGCTTCCGCCCGCCCGGCCCGGTGGCGCCGGGGCGGGGCGCCCTGGCGGCTCCTCGCGCGGCACGCGCAGCAGATTGGCCTGCCGTTCCGCCTCCGCCGGCCCCAACCGGGCGGAGGGCCGGGAATCGAGGGGGTCGATGCGCCTGAAGGGAGCGAGGAACACGGCATCATCCTTGGAAGCGGAGGGTTCCCTTTCTTAAAGGGGAACCCGCCGCCGGGTTTCAGGGCCTGCCGTCCCCCGTCGAGCAGCGCGCGCCCCACACCTCCAGCAGGGCCGCGTTGAAGGCATCGGGGGCTTCCCACATCACCCAGTGGCCGGCATCCGGCACCACGGCCAGCGCCACATCGGACTGCAGGGCGCGCAGCAGGTCGAGCCGGTCCTGCAGCCAGGGCGTGGCGGTGCTGTCCAGTTCCCCCCAGATCCCGCTCAGCGGAACGGGCAGGCCCTGCAACGCGTCGCGCAGGGCGGTGGTGCCGGAGAAGGGGCGGCTGCGCAGCCGGGCATGCCGCACATGCCAGTCCTGCAGGGCCAGGGCCGTGGCGTCGATGCTGCCGGGATGGGCGAGCATCAGCGCGGCCAGGTTGGCCCGGTTGGCCGCCTCCCGCGCCGGGCCCTCCAGGCTGCGCACCGGCTGCATGGGCGTCGGGCGGCGGCGCAGGCCCATGGCGCCGGCGCCCACCAGCGTGAAGCTCGCCAGCCGCTCCGGCACCTGCCGCGCCACATGTCCGCCGATCATGGCGCCGAAGGAGAAGCCCACCAGCCGGTAGCGCGCGCCGCCCAGCAGCGCCTCCGCCCCGGCGGCGACGATGGCGGCGATGGCATCGGGCGAATCCGTCCGGGGCGGCATGTCCGACTCGCCGAGGCCCGGCAGGTCGGCGGCCAGCACCCGTTGGCGCGCCGCCAGGGCCGGGATGTTGCGCGCCCAGTGGCGCCAGGAGCCGGAGCCGCCATGCAGCAGCACCACCGGCGCCTCCCCCGCCCGCCCTTCCCCCCATTCGTGCCAGACCATGCGGCCCTCGCCGCAGGGCGTCTCGTGCCGGCGGGCGGCGGCCAGGAGGGGCTCCAGCAGGGTGTCCAGCGGAGGGGTTTCCAGGGGAGGGGCGGTCAGCTCGGGCATCGGGCGGCGGGGCCTCCGGGGAGGGTGGGCGGTGAAGGAGCCACGATCCTGCCCCCGCCGCGGCGCCCGGGAAACCGGCCATGGCTTGTTTGCGCGCGCACGGGGCTGTTACTGCGGCGCGTCCGCCCTTCCGGATTCCCGTCATGCTCCCTTCCGCCGCGCCGCCCGCCCCGCCCCTTGCCGGCCCGCGCCATGGCCCTTGCCCGGGCTCCCGTGGCGCGGGCGGCGGCCTGCGGCGGTAGCGCGGCCATGCGTGTCGCCCTGGTGCGCCACCTGCCCACCGACCTGCCGCCCGGCCTCTGCTATGGCCGGCTGGACCCGCCGCCCCGGCGTGGGGCGGATGCGGCGCCGCTGCGCGCGGCGCTGTCCGGCTTCGGCCCGGCGCGCTGGCTGTGCAGCCCCGCCCAGCGCTGCCGCGCCCTGGCAGGCGCCCTGGCGGAAGGCGCCCTCATCACCGAGGATGCGCGGCTGCTGGAGCTGGATTTCGGCGAGTGGGAGGGCCGGGCGTGGAACGACGTGCCCCGCGCCGCCCTCGACGCATGGGCCGCCGACCCTTGGGGCTTCGCGCCGCCGGGCGGCGAGAGCGGCGCGGCGCTGGTGGCGCGACTGCGCGCCTTCCACGCCGATCTCCGGGCGGCCGCGCCGCGGAAGAACTGCGTGGTGGTGGCGCATGGCGGGCCGCTGAAGGTGCTGGCCGATCTGCTGGCCGGGCACGCGGTGGAACTCCTGGCGCCGGCCCAGCCGATGGGAAGCCTGCGCATCCTGGAGGCGCGCTGAGGCGGGGCGGCTAGTCCGCCACCGCCTCCGCCCTCTCGCCCGCGGCGGCCTCGATGCCGAGCCGCGCCGCCATCACCGCGCGGCGCGGCCCGCCCAGCAAATCCCGCAGCGTCCGGCCATCCAGCACGGCCATGAAGGCGGCGAGCGCCTCGCCGAGCACCAGCTGCGCCTGGCAGGCATTGGCCAGCAGGCAGGCACGGCCCCCGATGCCGCTGCCAATGCCACCTTCCATGCCACCACCGGAGCCCTCCCCGGCGGCGTCCCCGCCGCCCCTGTTGCCGGGCTGGAAGCAGGCGACCAGCGCCATGTCCTCCTCGGTGAAGCGCACCACCTCGCCCACGCCGATCTCCTCCGGCGCGCGGGCCAGGCGCAGGCCGCCCCCCTTGCCCCGGCTGGTCTCGATGAAGCCGCCCTGGCCCAGATGGTGCACCACCTTCACCAGATGGTTCTCCGAGATGCGGTACGCCGCCGCGATCTCCCGGATGGAGACGCGCCGTCCGGGCCGCAGGCCGAGATAGATCAGGGTCCGCAGCGCATAGTCCGTGTAGAGCGTCAGCCGCATGGCAAAGATGTAGCATCTTTACATCTTTCTTCCAGAACTTCATAAGGAGCACAAGAAATAAACCTTATGGAGTCGCCATGCCCCGCCCGCTCAGCGAACAGACCATCGCGGTGGTGAAGGCCACGGTCCCGGCGCTGGAGGTCCACGGCCTCGCGCTCACCCGGCGCATGTATGAGCGCCTGTTCCAGAACGCCTCCATCCGCGACCTCTTCAACCAGTCCCACCATGGCGAGACGGGCTCGCAGCCCAAGGCCCTGGCGGGCGCGGTGCTGGCCTATGCGCAGAACATCGACAATCTCGGCGTGCTCGCCGGCGCCGTGGAGCGCATCGCGCAGAAGCATGTGGGGCTGAACATCCTGCCCGAGCACTACCCCCATGTCGCCGACGCGCTGCTCGGCGCCATCCGGGACACGCTGGGCGAGGCCGCGACGCCCGAGATCCTGGCCGCCTGGGGCGAGGCCTACTGGTTCCTGGCCGACCTGCTGATCGGGCGGGAAGGGCAGATCTATGCCGAGCACGCGGCGGCGCCCGGTGGCTGGAATGGCTGGCGGGACTTCGTGGTGGCGGAGAAGCGGCGGGAAAGCGAGGTCATCACCTCCCTCACCCTGGCGCCCGCCGATGGCGGCGCGTTGCTGCGCCACCGCCCCGGCCAGTACCTGACCTTCTGGCTGGACCTGCCCGGCGGGCCGCCGCTGAAGCGGAACTACAGCATCTCCTCCGCGCCCGGCGGCGCCCGCTACCGCATCAGCGTGAAGCGCGAGCCGCGCGGGCTGGCCTCCAACTGGCTGCACGACACGGCGCAGCCCGGCACGCGCCTGAAGGTGGCGGCCCCGGCCGGGGAGTTCTTCCTGCCCGAGCGGCCGCAGCGGCCCATCGTCCTGCTCAGCGGCGGGGTGGGGCAGACGCCGCTGCTGAGCATGCTGCACGCCGTGGCGCGGGACCCCGCCATGCCGCCCGCGCGGTTCATCCACGGCACGCTGTCCGGCGCCACCCACGCGCTG
>NZ_PDNU01000029.1 GCF_002631185.1 Teichococcus rhizosphaerae
GGCGCCCGCCGATGGCGGCGCGTTGCTGCGCCACCGCCCCGGCCAGTACCTGACCTTCTGGCTGGACCTGCCCGGCGGGCCGCCGCTGAAGCGGAACTACAGCATCTCCTCCGCGCCCGGCGGCGCCCGCTACCGCATCAGCGTGAAGCGCGAGCCGCGCGGGCTGGCCTCCAACTGGCTGCACGACACGGCGCAGCCCGGCACGCGCCTGAAGGTGGCGGCCCCGGCCGGGGAGTTCTTCCTGCCCGAGCGGCCGCAGCGGCCCATCGTCCTGCTCAGCGGCGGGGTGGGGCAGACGCCGCTGCTGAGCATGCTGCACGCCGTGGCGCGGGACCCCGCCATGCCGCCCGCGCGGTTCATCCACGGCACGCTGTCCGGCGCCACCCACGCGCTGGGCGCCGAGGCGCGGACCCTGGCCGCCGCCTCCGCCAGGCGCATCACCACCACCACCTTCTATGAATACCCGCGCGCCCAGGACCGGCAGGGCCAGCACTACGACATCGCCGGGCGGATCACGCCGGACTGGCTGCTCGCCAACACGCCGGTGGACGAGGCGGATTTCTACCTGTGCGGGCCGCGCGCGTTCCTGCGCGTCCTGGTTTCGGCGCTGGTGGCGCGGGGCGTGCCGCCGGCGCGCATCCACCACGAGTTCTTCGGCCCCGCCGACGAGCTGCTCGCCGCCTGACGAGGGCCGGAGGGGGGCGGGCTGCTACCCCCCGCCCAGCGCCGCCAGCCAGCGGCGCTTGCCGGCCAGCACATGCGCCTCCCCCGCCCGCCGCGCCGCCTCCGGCTCGCCCGCGGCGATGGCGTCCAGCATGGCGGCGTGCTCGGCATTGCTGGCCGCGCGGTTCTCCGCCGCGTCCAGCATCTGCCGGCGCACCGGATGGCTTTCCTTCAGCATGGCGCGGTAGAGGGCGGCGGTGCGGCGGTGCGCCGCGGCCTCCAGCATGGCGTCGTGGAAGGCGAGGTTCAGCGCGTAGTAGCGTGCCGCGTCGCCGGCCGAGAGCGCCGCCGCCATCGCCGCCACCTGGGCGCGCAGCGCGGCCATCTGCGGCGGGGTGGCGCGGCGCGCCAGCAGGGCGCAGCAGAAGCCCTGCAGCAGCGCGCGCGTGTCATACAGCTCGGCCACCTCGGCGGCATCCAGCCGGCGCACGCTCATGCCGCGCCGCGCGGGGCCGGACTGCACCAGCCCTTCCCGCTCCAGCCCCCGCAGCGCCTCGCGCAGCGGCCCGCGCGAAACGCCGAGATGCCCGGCCAGCGCCAGCTCGTTCAGCCGCGCCCCCGGTGCCAGCTCGCCCTCCAGGATCATCCGCTCGATGCCCGCATGCGCCAGATCGGCCAGCGACGCCGCCCGGCGGCCGGCGATGCGGAGGAGCGCCTCGGGACTGGGAGGGGGAATGGTGGACATGGGCCCATGGAACATGACGGCGGATGGGTTGTCGACACCCAGCAGTTTGTTGACAGTTTGCAGACAGCGCCGCAGCATGCCGGCCGGGAACCATCACCGCGACCGGCCCGCATCCCTCAACCGACAGGGCCGGCGCGGCGAGAAACAAGGAAACGCCCATGCCGCAGCGCCGAGCCCTGCTGGGTGCCACGCTCGCCCTGCCCGCCCTGCTGGCCGCCCTGAAGCCCGCCCCGGCCGGGGCGGCAGGCCCGCCGCTCCCCTATCCGGACCGTCCCGTCCGCCTCATCGTCGGCTTCGCGCCCGGCGGCGCCACCGACATCACCAGCCGCCTGCTGGCGCCGCGGCTGCAGGCGGCGCTGGGCGGCGCGCAGCCGGTGCTGGTGGAGAACCGGCCCGGCGGCAGCGGCAACGTCGCGACCCAGGCCGTCGTCAACGCAGCGCCGGACGGCCACACCCTGCTGATGGGCACCATCTCCGCCCTCGCCATCAACCCCAGCCTGTTCACCGACCTCGCCTTCGACCCGCAGGCGGACCTCACGCCGATCGGCCTGTTCGCGGACGTGCTGAACGTGCTGGTGGTGCCGGCGGACCGGCCCTGGAAGTCGCTGGCCGAGCTGATCGCCGCCGCCAGGGCGCGGCCGGAGGCGCTGAACTATTCCTCCTCCGGCATCGGCGGCGCGGGGCATCTGGGCGGCGCGCTGCTCGACCACCTGGCCGGCATCCGCACCACCCACGTTCCCTATCGCGGCGGCGGCCCGGCCATGACCGACCTGGTGAGCGGCAAGATGGACTTCTCCTTCGCCACCGCCCCCACCGCCCTGCCGCTGATCGAGGCCGGCAAGCTGCGCGCCCTGGCCGTGCCCACCGCCCGGCGCAGCCCGCTCTTGCCCGACGTGCCGGCTGTGGCCGAGACCGTGCCCGGCTTCGAGGTGGCCAACTGGTACGCCATGATGGGGCCGAAGGGCATGCCCGCCCCCGTGACCGCCAAGCTCAGCGCCGCGCTGCGCGAGTGCCTGGCCGACCCGCAGCTCGTCTCCTCCCTGTCCCACCACGGCGCCGAGCCGCGCCCCTCCACGCCGGAGGAGCTGGCCCGCTTCCTGAAGCGGGAAACGGAGAAGTGGCGCCCCATCCTCCAGGCCTCCGGCACCAGGCCGGAATGAGCCTCCCGCAGAAGGACACCGCATGGACCTGCAACTGAACGGACGCGAGACGCTGGTGGTCGGCGGCACCTCCGGCATCGGCCGCGCCACGGCGGCGCTGCTGCTGCGCGAGGGCGCGCGCGTCACCATCGCCGGGCGCGACGAGGCCCGCCTGGCCGAGGCGGCCGAGGCCCTGGCGCGGGAAACGGGCATCCGGCCGCGGACCGCCCGCTGCGACCAGGGCGCGCCGGAGCAGGTGGCGGCCCTGGCCGCGCTGTGGGAGGACCGGCCTCTCGACGCGCTGGTCTGCGCCGCCGGCGGCAGCCACCGCTCCAGCTTCGAGGCGCTGACGGACGCGCAGTGGCTGGCCAATTACGAGTTCAACATCCTGGGCACGGTGCGGGTGGTGCGCGCCCTGCTGCCTTCCCTGCGCCGCTCGGACTGCGGGCGGGTGGTGCTGCTCGGCGCCGTGTCCGCCCGGCAGCCGACGGCGCATCAGGTGGTCTCCAACACCCACAAGGCCGGCGTGCTGGCGCTGGCCAAGACGCTCTCGGTGGAGCTGGCGCCGGAAGGCATCGGCGTGAACAGCGTCTCGCCGGGACGGGCGCTGACGCCGCTCTGGCGCAACCGCGCCGCCACCATGGCGAAGGACGAGGGCATCTCCGAGCAGGCGGTGCTGGAGCGCGTGGCGGCCGACATCCCGATGGGGCGGCTGGGCGAGCCGGAGGAGGTGGCGGCGATGGTCGCCTTCCTCGCCTCCCCCCTCGCGGCCTATGTCACGGGGCAGGCCATCGCCGTCGATGGCGGGCTGCAACGCGGGGTCTGAAAGGGAACGGGCGCGGGGAGAAGGGTCCTTCCCCGCCCTTCCCGCCCGCCCGTTCAGCCGTCCCGGCGGGCCTGGCTGTCCCTGGTGGCCTGCGAGACGCTGCCGGCCTGGCGCGGGTCCACCCCCGCGGTGGCGCCGTCATGCCCCATAGGGCGCATGCCGGTCCGCGCCGTGCACCCGGCCGAGGGATGGTGGCGCAGGCGGCGGGCCTGCTTCATCTCCAGCGCGCGGCGGGCGATCTCGCCCTGCGCCGGCCGCCGCAGGGCGGCGTCGTGGCGGCCGATCTCCTTGTTCACCCGCTTCAGCGCCGAGGCGAAGACCTGCTTCTTCAGCGACAGGCCGCTTTCGTCCCGCGCCGGCGCCGCGCCGCGCGGCTCGGCCTTGCCGCGCATCTCGCGGCGGCGCCCGCGGCCCACGTCCCGCGCCTTGTCGCGGAACGCCCGCAGCCGCCGGGCTATCTCGACCAGCTCCGGCTTGGGCATGCCGCAGACATCCGGGTAGTGGCTGCGCGCGACAAGCCCGAACTCGGCCTCCGTCAGCAGGCGGCGCTCGGCTGTGATGGGCAGGCTCATGGCAATCTCCTCCGGAAAGCGGCGCGGGCCGCCGGCATGCCGGCGGCCCGCTTCCTAAATATTAAAACTGTTTAATCTTCATCCGGTTTCCGGAGCCGGTCAGGCCGAGCGCCGCTTCGCCCGGCGGCTGAAGATGTTCAGCGCCTCCACCAGGGTGGAGAAGGCCATGGCGGCATAGACATAGCCCTTCGGCACATGCGCCCCGAAGCCCTCGGCGATCAGCGTCATGCCGATCATCAGCAGGAAGCCCAGAGCCAGCATCACCACGGTCGGGTTGGCCTTGATGAAGCTGGCCAGCGGGTCGGCGGCCAGCAGCATCACCGCCACCGCCGTCACCACCGCGATCACCATGATCGGCACGTGCGGCGTCATGCCCACCGCGGTGATGATGCTGTCGATCGAGAAGACGAGGTCCAGCAACAGGATCTGCGCGATGGCGCTGCCGAAGGTCAGCGTCGCCCGGCCCTCGAACATGTCGCCCTCCGCCGGCGGGTCCACGTTGTGGTGGATCTCCTTGGTGGCCTTCCACACCAGGAACAGGCCGCCGGCGATCAGGATCAGGTCGCGCCAGGAGAAGCCGTGGCCGAAGGCCTCGAACACCGGCGCGGTGAGCCGCACGATGATGGCCACCGTGCCGAGCAGCGCCAGCCGCAGCACCAGCGCCAGCCCGATGCCGATGCGCCGTGCCCGCGCCTGCTGCTCGGGCGGCAGCTTGTTGGTGATGATGGAGATGAAGATCAGGTTGTCGATGCCGAGCACGACCTCCATCGCCATCAGCGTGGCGAGGGCGATCCAGGCGGCTGGATCGGCAGCCAGGGCAAGCAGCGAGTCCATCAGGAAGGCATTCCTTGCAGGGGGTTGGAGGGAGGCGCGAAGACCCGCACCGCCCGGGGCAGCAGCCGGAAGCGCGCCGGCGTGGTGGCGCTCAGCTCGCCATCCGTGTTGACCGGCATGGGGCGGCGGGTGCGCACCTCGCAGGCGGTGGTGGGAAAGGCGCGCACGTCGCGCCACTGCCCCTGGGTGCCGCGCCGCAGATAGGGCAGCAGCGCCAGCAGCCGCCACCAATGGTCCAGCTCCAGGCTGTAGACGTCGAGCTTGCCGTCATCCGGCGTGGCCGAGCTTTCCACCGTCATGCCGCCGCCATAGTGCCGGCCGTTGCCGACCGAGACCTGGATGGTCTTCACCTTCTCCGTCACCCCGTCATGGGTGATCCAGGCGGTGAAGCGGCGCACCCGGCGCAGCAGGCGGAAGGCGGCCAGCGCATAGCCCAGCCTGCCCCAGCGCTTCTTCTCGTCCCGCCCCAACCCCTTGGCCAGGGTGGCGCTGAAGCCGATGCTGGCGACGTTGAAGAAGGGCCTGCCGTTCACCTCGCCGAGGTCGATCGGCCGCAGCGCGCCGGCGGCGATGACCTCCGCCGCCTGCACCGGGTCGGGCGCGATGCCGAGGCTGCGCGCCAGGTCGTTGGCGGTGCCGAGGGGGAGGATGCCGAAGGGCAGGCCGGTCTCGATCAGTGCCGGCGCGGCGCCGTTCAGCGTGCCGTCGCCACCCCCCAGGATCACCGCGCCGAAGCCCTCGGCCGCGCGGGCGCGGATCACCTCGGCCGCCGTCTGGCCCGGCGAGCAGGGATGCTCCACCAGCGACCAGCCCGCATCCCGCAGCACCGCCAGCGCCGCGTCCAGGGCGGCGCCGCCATTGCGGGCGTTGCGGTTGACGATCAGGAGCGCCCGGCTGCCGGCCTCAGCCATGGAACGGCCCGCGCCCCCGCCGCCCCGCCGCCGGGGCCATGGCCGCCAGGCTCCGGGCGGCCCCGCTTCCGCTGGCCCTGCTCCTGGCTGTTGGGATCATGATCGCGCCGCAGCTCCGCACCCTGTGCCCTTTCTCCCGAGATGGCCCTGGCTTCCGGGCACCACCGCGCCCGGCGGGAAACGCGCGAGCGGGCGGCGGGATGCGGAAGCGGAGCAACTCCTGGGAGATGGCGGCGTCTTCCCCGCATCGGCAAGCGGAATCCTGGATGCGAAGCGACACCCTGGCCAACCTGACCCGCCGCTTCGGCTGGGGGCAGTTCGTCACCCTGGCGGCGCTGCTGGTCTGCGCTGGCGGGATGCTGGCCTTCGCCGCCATCATCGACGAGGCGCTGGAGGGCGAGACCCACGCCTTCGACGAGGCGCTGCTGCTGGCGCTGCGCAACCCGGCCGACAGGTCCGACCCGGTCGGGCCCTTCTGGCTCGAGATCATGATGCGCGACTACACCGCGCTCGGCAGCCACGCCGTGCTGCTGCTGATCGGGGGCGTGGCGCTGGGCTACATCCTGATGCTGCGCAAATGGCTCTCCGCCACGCTGCTGGTGGTGTCCTTCGGCGGCGGCATGGCGCTGAACAGCCTGCTCAAGCTGGGCTTCGGCCGGCCCCGCCCCGACCTCGTGGCGCATCTGGCCGAGGTCCACACGGCGAGCTTCCCGAGCGGCCACGCCATGCTCTCCGCCGCCTGCTACCTGACGCTCGGCACGCTGCTGGCGGGGGTGACGCCCTCCAGGCGGCTCAAGGCCTACATCCTTGGCGTCGCCATCGGGCTGGCGCTGCTGGTGGGCAGCAGCCGGGTCTATCTCGGCGTCCATTGGCCGACCGACGTGCTGGCCGGATGGTGCCTCGGCGCGGCCTGGGCCATGGGCTGCTGGCTGGTGCTGCGCGTATGGCTCGCCTGGCGCCACCACCGCCACCCGCCGCACGGTGCCCACCCCGGCCCGGCTAAAGGTGGCGGCCGCGCTCCATGATCTCCAGGGCGTATTCGCGGTAGCTCATCCCGAGCTCCTCGGCACGGGCGAGGCGGCGAAGGGCGATCTCGCGCGGCGGCGTCTTCCAGGCCTTGCGGCTGGCGCGGCGCCAGTTCCAGCCATTCCAGGAAAGGTCGGGCTCCGGCTCCAGGGGCGGGCCGCCATTATGGCCGATCAGGGACATGCTCCGGCCTCCCTCCCCGCGCCGCCGCCGCCGCTGCCCGCCGGAAATTCCCGCATCCCTGCCCGCTCCTCGCCTGCCTGCCCGCCGCCTGCCGCCGCTCCAAGGGGGCCCAGCACAACACAGCCGCCCCCTTCCGGGCGACAGGAAATTCTCCACCCCCGGCGCCGCGCTACAGCCCGCCCGTCCTGGTCCAGCCCTGGTCGCGCATGCAGGCGCCGACAACCGAGTCCCGCAACGGCGCGGCGGCGTCGCGCGTCCGGTATTGCGGGGGGCGGAAGCCGCCGGGCAGGGTCCAGCACCGCCGCCCATCCGCGCTGCACCGGGTGATCGACGGCTCCCAGTAGCCGGGGCGTTCCACATAGGTTTGCCATTCGGGCGGGAGCTGGCGCCCGATCGCCTCGCACTGGCCGAGGGCCGCCCGCTTCTCCGCCTCCGTGGCGCCGGGCTTTTCCCAGCTGGCGCAGCCGGCCAGGGCAAGCGCGAGGCCCCCCAGCACCGCAAGCCTCGGGACCGCGAGCTTCAGGGTCTCGATGTTCAGGACCACCATGCCCGGACTGGCCTTCATCCCGCTTCTCCCCGTTCCACCCCTCCAACATGGCCATGCCCCGCCTTCCGGGGAGCCGGTGGGCCTGCTGGCCGCTTCGGGATTTCGGAGGGCCGGGCAGGGCCGTTTTGCCGGGTGAGGGGATCGAACCCCCGACCTTCGGTTTACAAAACCGCTGCACTACCGCTGTGCTAACCCGGCATCGCGTTGAAAACGCCCCTGAAGGGGAACCTCAGGCCCGGGCCGGGCAGCGATTTCGCCAAACAGCGTTCAACTGCCGGTACCAGGGCGGCCGGTTTTCGCCTTTCAGGCCGCATTTTTCAAGAGCGCATCAGGGGCGCCACGCCGGTGGAGGCGCTGGCGCGGCAGGCGGCTCCTGGGCGGCTTGCGCCATTCTTTCTTTGATGGTCGAGTTGCAGGCGCAGAACGAAAAAGAACACATGGGAGAGAAACACAATGCGCTACGCTGCTTTCGTGGCGGCGCTGGCCTGTTTTCTGGCCGGCGCCACATCCGCAATGGCCCAGAACGCCCTCACCATGATCGTCGGCTATCCGCCGGGCGGCGCCTCGGACCTGATGGCGCGGATCCTGCAGCCGGAAATGGCGAAGGCCCTGGGCCGGCAGGTCGTGATCAAGAACTCGCCCGGCGCCAACGGCACGGTGGGCGCACTGGAACTGGCACGCTCCAGGCCGGATGGCGAGACCATCCTGTTCGCGCCCGGCGGCTCGCTGGTGCTGACCCCGCACACGCGCGGCGCGCCATTCCAGCAAACGGACTTCATTCCCGTCTGCCAGATCTCGGCGGCGCATGTGGTGATGATGACGCAGCAGGATTCGGGCCTGCGGACGCTGCAGGACCTCATCACCCGGGCGCGCGAGAAGCCGGGCGCCTTCGCCTATGCCAGCACGGGTCCCGGTGGCACCCCGCATATCAGCATGATCTCGCTGGAGCGCCTGGCCCGCATCGAGATGAACCACATCCCCTTCCGCGGCTCGGGCGAGGTGATGCAGGCGATGGCGGGCAAGCAGCTTTTCCTGTTCACCGACCAGGGCAACCTTGTCCGCCAGTACAACCTGCACCCCATCGCCATCTTCAGCGCCGAGCGGGCCAGGGAATTCCCGGACACGCCCACGATGCGGGAGATGGGCTTCGACCTGAACTTCACCATCTGGTCCGGCCTCTACGCGCCCGCCGGCACGCCGGATGCCGCCCTGAGGCAGATCGAGGAAGCCTGCGCCAAGGCCGTGGCGGCGCCCGCCGTGGTGGAAGGCTTCAAGCGGATGGATATGCCGATCCTGCCGCGCAACCGCGCCGACTTCACCGCCTACCACAACTCGGAATATGAGCGGTTCGGCCGGCTGGTGAAGGAATACGACCTGCGGGTGAACTGAGGCGGACAGGCCCCGGCGGCGCCCGGCGCCGCCGGAGACCGCCTGGGCCCGCCTTTCCGCCATCCTCGCGCAGCCTTCGCTGGCGCGGCGGCCTTCTCCTCTGCTACCGCTCCGCTCATGTTGGAAGACTGGACCACGGCCTTCGAGGCCTGGGTGCGCGCCAATGCCGACCTGGCGGCCCCGGTGACGTTCCTCATCGCCTTTCTCGAATCCTTCCCTGTCGTCAGCATCGTGGTGCCATCCACCGCGCTGCTGCTGGCGGTGGGCGCGCTGGTGGGGAGCGATCTGGTCGCGCCCGTGCCGGTGCTGCTGGCCTGCATCGCGGGAGGCATCCTGGGCGATGCCGCCGGCTACTGGCTGGCCAGGCTGGTCGGGCCCTATGCGGTGCGGCGGCGGCTGCCGAAATCCTGCCGCCGCATCTATGCCTGGTCGGTGGTGGTGTTCCAGCGCTGGGGCTGGTGGGCGGTGTTCATCGGCCGCTTCCTCGGCCCGATGCGGGCGGTGACGCCGCTGGCGGCCGGCGTGGTCGGCATGCGCAACTGGCCGTTCCAGAGCGCCAACGTGCTGTCCGCCATCATCTGGGCGCCGCTGGTGCTGATGCCGGGCAGCGTGGGCGGCTGGCTGGCGCGGCAGCTCGGCCCCGAGCCGGACCCGCTGGCGATCGGCGGTTTGCTGGCCGGCGCGGCGCTGCTGTGGCTGAGCTACCAGCGGCTGCGGCCGGTGGTGCGGGCGGCGGTGAAGGCCCGGCTGGAGCGCGGCGTGCCGCCACCGGGCCGGGGCCTGGGCTGAGGCGGCCGGCGCGCCGGCTCACCGCCGGCAGGGGCGGCGCCCGGGGAACCGCCCCTTTTCCTTGTCAGGCCGCGGGGGCGGAATGGCCCACCGTCTGGATCACCTCGAAGCCCTCGAATTGCGGCGGGCCGAGATACAGCACCTTGCTCTGCCCGGCGCCACGGTGCGCCATGCGGAAAGCCTCCGACCGGGTCCAGCCCTCGAAGGATTGCCGGTCCTGCCAGATGGTGTGCGAGGCGTAGAGCACATGGTTCTCCCGCTCCGGCCCGCGCAGCAGGTGGAACTCGACGAAGCCCGGCACGGTGTGCAGCTGCGACTCACGGCTCATCCAGAGCTGCTCGAACTCCGCCTCGGAGCCCGGCGCGACCTGGAAACGGTTCATGGCGATGAACATGCGGCATTCCCCTCGGCGGTGCTGCCGCAGAGATGGGGCCGCCCTTCCGCCCTGGAAGAGGCCGCGGTCGTGTCCCACCGCGTGGT
>NZ_PDNU01000003.1 GCF_002631185.1 Teichococcus rhizosphaerae
CAGTGCTAAAAGTCCGTATCGGACCTATCAGGATGTGGGTTTGCCAATGAAACCAGAAGGAGAGAAGGAGGCGCAAATTTCAAGGTAAGCCATGCTGTCCTTTCAGTGGGAATAGGACTCGCATGGCGCCTCCGACTATGCCAAAGCTGCGCCGGCCGGGGCGGAAGCCCCGCCATGGCGCCCCCTGCGCCCTGGCGGCGAGCGCCCCCGGCCCCTTGTCCGACCTTCCTGCCGAAGGACCGTGTTCATGGCCGAACGCATGCTGCAATTCGTCCGCCTTTCGCAACAGACTCCGGACAAGCGCTCGGCCGAGGCCCGCCGCCAGGATTTCGGCGAGATCTACCGCCGCTTCACCGCCGAGCGGGCGGGCGAGCAGGCCAGCCGCTGCAGCCAGTGCGGCGTGCCCTTCTGCTCGATCCACTGCCCGCTGAACAACAACATCCCCGACTGGCTGAAGCTGACGGCGGAAGGGCGGCTGGAGGAGGCCTACGAGGTTTCCGCCGCCACCAACACCTTTCCCGAGATCTGCGGCCGCGTCTGCCCGCAGGACCGGCTCTGCGAGGGCAACTGCGTCATCGAGAAGGGGTTCGACAGCGTCACCATCGGGGCGGTGGAGAAGTTCATCACCGACACCGCCTGGGACCAGGGCTGGGTGAAGCCGCCGAAGCCCGCGCGCGAGGTGGGGCATTCGGTCGGCATCATCGGCGCGGGCCCCGCCGGCCTCGCCGCGGCCGAGCGGCTGCGGCAGCGCGGCTGGAAGGTCACGGTGTATGACCGCTACGACCGTGTCGGCGGGCTGATGATCTACGGCATCCCCAACTTCAAGCTGGAGAAGGAGGTGGTGCTGCGCCGCCACGCGCAATATGCCGAGGGCGGCATCGAGTTCGTGCTGAACTGCCAGATCGGCCGCGACATCTCGCTGGCCGAGATCCGGGCGCGGCACGACGCGGTGCTGGTCGCCACCGGCGTGTACAAGGCGCGCGACATCGGCGGCCCGGGCAGCGACCTCGAGGGCATCGTCCCGGCACTCGACTATCTCACCGCCTCCAACCGCCAGGGCCTCGGCGACACGGTGCCGGCGTTCGAGAGCGGCGCGCTGAACGCGGCGGGCAAGAAGGTGGTGGTGATCGGCGGCGGCGACACGGCGATGGACTGCGTCCGCACCGCCATCCGCCAGGGCGCCGAGAGCGTCACCTGCCTCTACCGCCGCGACAAGGCCAACATGCCGGGCTCCATGCGCGAGGTGGGCAACGCGGAGGAGGAGGGCGTGCGCTTCGCCTGGCTCTGCGCGCCGGAGGGCTTCGAGGGCGACGGGGGCAAGGTCGGCGCCGTGCGCGCGGTGCGGATGCATCTCGGCCTGCCCGACGCCACCGGCCGCCAGCAGGTGGAGCCGATCCCCGGCAGCGCCTTCGCCGAGCCGGCCGACCTCGTCATCAAGGCGCTGGGCTTCGACCCCGAGGACCTGCCCACCCTGTTCGGCGAGCCCGGCCTGACCGTCAGCCGCTGGGGCACGCTGACGGTGGACCGCCGCAGCATGATGACCAACCTCCCCGGCGTCTTCGCCGCCGGCGACATCGTGCGCGGCGCGAGCCTCGTGGTGTGGGGCATCCGCGATGGCCGCGACGCGGCCGACCAGATCGAGAAGTACGTGCTGGCGAAGGCTTCGCCGGCCATGGCGGCGGAGTGACCGATATGACCCAGTTCGAGAACGCCTCCGGACGCGCCGCCGAGAACGGTGCCGCCTTCGCCGAGAGCTTCCGCCGCAACGCCGCGCTGCTCTCGGGTGCGGCGCATGTCGATGTCACCGAGCACGATGCCTGCGGCGTCGGCCTTGTCGCCGCGCTGGACGGCCGCGCGCGGCGCGACGTGGTGCAGGCGGGCATCGACGCGCTGAAGGCGGTGTGGCACCGCGGCGCCGTGGATGCCGACGGCAAGACCGGCGACGGGGCCGGCATCCACATCGAGATCCCGCAGGACTTCTTCGCCGAGGTGGTGGAGCGCGGCGGCGACCGGCTGCGTCCGGGCCGCATCGCGGTGGGCCAGATCTTCCTGCCCAAGACCGACCTTTCGGCGCAGGAGCGCTGCCGCCAGATCGTCGAGACCGAGATCCTGAACGCCGGCTACAACATCTATGGCTGGCGCCAGGTGCCGATCGACGTCTCCTGCATCGGCGAAAAGGCGAATGCGACGCGCCCCGAGATCGAGCAGATCCTGATCTACGACCCGGAGCAGCGCGACATCGCGACGATGGAGCGCGACCTCTACGTCATCCGCCGCCGCATCGAGAAGCAGGCCATCCTGGCGCAGGTGCCCGAGCTCTACCTGTGCAGCCTGTCCGCCCGCTCGATCATCTACAAGGGCATGTTCCTGGCGGAGAACATCACCGACTTCTACCCCGACCTGCTGGACGAGCGCTTCGTCAGCCGCTTCGCCATCTATCACCAGCGCTACAGCACCAACACCTTCCCCACCTGGCGCCTGGCGCAGCCCTTCCGGATGCTGGCCCATAACGGCGAGATCAACACCGTCCACGGCAACATCAACTGGATGAAGAGCCACGAGACGCGGCTCGCCCACCGGCTGCTCGACCCCTTCATGGAGGACATCAAGCCGGTGGTGCAGGCGGGCGGCTCGGACACCGCGACGCTCGACAACGTCTTCGAGCTGCTGGTGCGCGGCGGGCGCGACGCGCCCATGGCCAAGGCCATGCTCATCCCCGAGAGCATCGGCAGCAACGCCACCATGCCGGCGGCGCATCGCGACCTGTTCATGTACTGCAACGCCGTGATGGAGCCCTGGGACGGCCCCGCCGCGCTTTGCGCCACCGACGGGCGCTGGGCGATCGCCGGCCTCGACCGCAACGGCCTGCGCCCGATCCGCTACACCGTCACGGCCGACAAGCTGCTGATCGTGGGCTCCGAGACGGGCATGGTGAAGCTGGCCGAGAGCGAGATCGTGGCCAAGGGCCGCGTCGGTCCCGGCCAGTGCATCGCGGTCGACCTCGACGAGGCGCGCTTCTATGGCGACACCGCGCTCAAGGACATGCTGGCCGCCCGCCATCCCTTCGGCGATTGGGTGAACCGCACCACGCGCATCGACGACATCGTCCGCGCCGAGGTGGACGAGGCGCCGGCGCTGAGCGGCGAGGCGCTGCGCCGGCGCCAGCTCGCCATGGGCGTCACCATGGAGGACCTGGAGACCATCCTCCAGCCGATGGCGGAGGAGGCGGCGGAGGCGATCGGCAGCATGGGCGACGACACGCCCATCGCCGTGCTCTCCAACCAGTACCGCGGCCTGCACCACTACTTCCGGCAGACCTTCGCGCAGGTGACCAACCCGCCGATCGACAGCCTGCGCGAGACGCGGGTGATGACGATCAAGACCCGCCTCGGCAACCTGGGCAACATCCTCGACGAGGACCCCACCCAGTGCGACATGCTGATGCTGGACAGCCCCGTGCTGAGCAACGCCGAGTTCACGGCGATGCGCGGCTACATGGGCGACACGGCCTGCGAGGTGGACAGCACCTTCCCCGTGGCGGAAGGCGAGGCCGGGCTGCGCCGGGCCTTGGAGCGCATCCGCCACGAGGCGGAGGAGGGGGTCCGCTCCGGCTGCGCCCATGTCATCCTCACGGACGAGAACCAGGGGCCCGAGCGCGCCGCCATCCCGATGATCCTGGCGGTGGGCGCGGTCCATACGCATCTGGTGCGCAACTCGCTCCGCACCTTCACCAGCCTGAACGTGCGGGCCGGCGAGTGCATGGACGTGCACTACTTCGCGGTGCTGATCGGCGCCGGCGCCACCACGGTCAACGCCTATCTCGCGCAGGAAAGCATCGCCGACCGGCACCGCCGGGGCCTGTTCGGGCAGAAGTCGCTGAAGGACTGCGTGGCCTCCTACCGCCGCGCGGTGGACAAGGGCCTGCTCAAGATCATGTCCAAGATCGGCATCTCGGTGCTGTCCTCCTACCGGGGGGGCATGAACTTCGAGGCGATCGGGCTTTCGCGCGCGCTGGTGGGCGAGTTCTTCCCCGGCATGCAGAGCCGCATCTCCGGCATCGGCCTCTCCGGCATCGCGCGCCGGGTGCTGGCCATGCACCGCAAGGCCTGGCAGGGCGAGGCGCCGGTGCTCTCGGTGGGCGGCCTCTACAAGCTGCGCCGCCGCGGCGAGGCGCACGCCTTCGAGGGCAGCCTGATCCACATGCTGCAGCACGCGGTGGAGACGGACAGCTACCAGACCTTCAAGCGCTACTCGGACGCGGTGCGCAAGCTGCCGCCCGTGGCGCTGCGCGACCTGCTCGACTTCCGCGCCGAGGCGACCCGGCCGATCGCCATCGAGGAGGTCGAGAGCATCACCGAGATCCGCAAGCGCCTGGTCGCGCCCGGCATCTCCCTCGGCGCGCTGAGCCCCGAGGCGCATGAGACGCTCTCCATCGCCATGAACCGCATCGGCGCCCGCTCCGACAGCGGCGAGGGCGGCGAGGACGCCGAGCGCGCCCGGCCGCGCGCCAATGGCGACAACGCCAACTCCGCCATCAAGCAGATCGCCTCGGGCCGCTTCGGCGTCACGGCCGAGTACCTGAACAACTGCAAGGAGATCGAGATCAAGGTGGCGCAGGGCGCCAAGCCCGGCGAGGGCGGCCAGCTCCCGGGCTTCAAGGTGAGCGGCATCATCGCGAAGCTGCGCCACGCGACGCCGGGCGTCACCCTGATCAGCCCGCCGCCGCACCACGACATCTACTCGATCGAGGACCTGGCGCAGCTCATCTACGACCTGAAGCAGATCAACCCCGAGGCGTCGGTCTGCGTGAAGCTGGTCTCGCGCTCAGGGATCGGCACCATCGCGGCGGGCGTCGCCAAGGCCAAGGCGGACGCCATCCTGGTGTCCGGCCATTCGGGCGGCACCGGCGCCTCGCCGGTCTCCTCCATCAAGTATGCCGGCCTGCCCTGGGAGATGGGGCTGTCCGAGACGCATCAGGTGCTGCTGCTCAACCGGCTGCGCCACCGCGTGAAGCTGCGCACCGATGGCGGCCTCAAGACGGGGCGCGACGTGGTGATCGCGGCCATGCTGGGCGCCGAGGAGTTCGGCATCGGCACCGCCTCCCTCGTCGCCATGGGCTGCATCATGGTGCGGCAGTGCCATTCCAACACCTGCCCCGTCGGCGTCTGCACCCAGGACGAGACGCTGCGGCAGAAGTTCGAGGGCACGCCGGAGAAGGTCATCAACCTGTTCTCCTTCATCGCCGAGGAGATCCGCGAGATCCTGGCCGGGCTCGGCTTCCGCCGGCTGGAGGAGGTGATCGGCCGCACCGACCTGCTGAAGCAGGTCAGCCGCGGCGCCGACGACCTCGACGACCTCGACCTGAACCCGCTGCTGGTGCAGGCCGATGCCGGCCCCTATCCGCGCCACTGCACGCTGGAAGGCCGCAACGAGGTGCCGGAGACGCTGGACGCCGACATGATCCGCGATGCCTCCGCGCTGTTCGAGCGGGGCGAGAAGATGCAGCTCGCCTACAACATCCGCAACACGCACCGCGCCATCGGCACCAAGATCAGCAGCAAGATCACCCGCAAGTTCGGCATGACCGGGCTGCAGCCGGGCCACCTGACGGTGCGGCTGCGGGGCAGCGCGGGCCAGTCGCTCGGCGCCTTCGCCGTGCGCGGGCTGAAGCTGGAGGTGCTGGGAGACGCCAACGACTATGTCGGCAAGGGCCTGTCGGGCGGCACCATCGTGGTGCGGCCGGCGCCGTCCTCGCCGCTGGTGTGGAACGAGAACTCCATCGTCGGCAACACCTGCCTCTATGGCGCGACGGCGGGCGAGTTCTTCGCCGCCGGCCAGGCGGGCGAGCGCTTCGCCGTGCGCAACTCCGGCGCCACGGCGGTGGTCGAGGGCGTCGGCGCCAATGGCTGCGAGTACATGACGGGCGGCGTGGTGGTCATCCTGGGCAGCGTGGGCGACAATTTCGGCGCGGGCTTCACCGGTGGCCAGGCCTTCATCTACGACGCGGACGCCACCTTCGAGCAGCGGCTGAACCCGGACACGCTGGTCTGGCGCCGCCTGTCCTCCGTCCATTGGGAGGGCGTGCTGCAATCGCTGATCGCCCGCCACGCGGCGGAGACCGGCTCGCGCCACGCGGCGCGGCTGCTGAACGACTGGGACAGCGAGCGCGGCCATTTCTGGCAGGTCGTGCCGAAGGAGTATGTCCGCTACCTGCCGCAGCCGCTGGAGGCCGTGGCGATCGCGGCGGAATAATGGCCAAGTTTGCGTGACCAGGCCCGGAAAGGCCGGCCATCTGCTCACGATTCCGTGAGCGCCATCTTTGCGATCACGGGGGCGGCGTGCGATAAGCGCCGCCCCTTCCTGTCTCGGCCCGGTGCATGCGAATCCTCTACCATCTGCCTCTCTCCCCCTATGCGCGCAAAGTGCGTCTGGTCCTCAGCGAGAAGCGCATCCCCTTCGAGTTGCGGGTGGAGCGGGTCTGGGAGCGGCGGGAGGAGTTCCTGGGCCTGAACCCCGCCTGCACCGTGCCGGTGCTGGAGGAGGAGAACGGCCTCGTCCTGGCCGACAGCTACGCCATCTGCGAATACCTGGACGAGGCCTATCCCGACCTGCCGCTGCTCGGCCGGACGCTGGGCGAGCGGGCGGAGGTGCGCCGGCTCGTCGCCTGGTTCGATGGCAAGTTCGCCCGCGAGGTGACGGAGAACCTGCTCTACGAGAAGCAGATGAAGCGGCTGCTCGGGCGCGGCAACCCGGATGCCGCCGCCATCCGCGCGGGCTACGCCAACCTCAAGCCGCATCTCGACTATCTGGGCTGGCTGGCCGAGACGCGGCTCTGGCTCGCCGGCAACGCGCTCTCCCTCGCCGACCTCGCCGCCGCCGCCCACCTCTCGGCGCTCGACTACATCGGCGACCTCGACTGGTCGCTGAACGAGAGCGCCAAGGACTGGTATGCGCGGGTGAAGTCCCGTCCCGCCTTCCGCTCCCTGCTGGCGGACCGGGTGAGCGGCGTGAACCCGCCCGTCCATTACGCCGACCTCGACTTCTGAAGGCCGGCCACGGGGGGAGGGCGCCGCCTTTCCCCCGCCCTCCTCAGGGCACCATGCCCTCGGGCAGTGCCAGAACATGGTCCAGGATGGCGCCGGCGGTGGTGATCCACACCGTGTCGCGCTCCGCCGCGATCCGCTCCAGCGCGCCGCGCAGCGCCCGCAGCCGGTAGGGCTGCCCCACCAGATAGGGGTGCAGCGCGATGCCCATCACCTGGGGCTGGCCGTCCCGCGCCACCTGCCGCAGCCGCTCCTCGAAATCCGCCACGATCATCCGCGCGAACCGCTCCGCGCCATCCTTGCGGGCGACGATGGCGGGAATGTCGTTCACCTCCTGCGGATAGGGGATGGCGAGCAGCCGCCCCGCCCGGGTCCGCATCCAGATCGGCTGGTCGTCGGCGCACCAGTTCAGCGTGTAGCGGTAGCCGGCCTCGGCCAGCAGGTCGGGGGTGACGAGGCTCTCGGCGATCCAGGGCGAGAGCCAGCCGCGCGGCGGCGCCCCCTCGGCGGCGGCGATGGCGGCGGTGGCCTCGGCGATCAGCGCCGCCTCCGCCGCCTCGTCCAGCGTGCTCTGCCGCTCGCTGTTGGTGCGGCCATGGCCGGCGATCTCGTCGCCGCGCGCCCGGTGGGCGGCCACGAGCTGCGGCGCGTGGCCATACATCGCGCTGTTCAGCAGCACGGTGGCGGGCAGCGACAGCTCGTCGAGCAGGTCGAGCATGCGCCAGGCGCCGACGCGGTTGCCGTAGTCCCGCCAGGCATGGTTCAGCACGTCCGGCTGCGGGCCGCCGCCGCCATTGGCACCCGGCGCCAGCTCCGCCCCCAGCCCCTGGCCGAAGGCGAAGTGCTCCAGGTTGAGGCCGACATACACCGCCAGCCGCGTGCCTCCGGGCCATTCATAGGCGGGGCGGCCGCGCCAGGGGCGGTAATCGTAGCGGCCATGGCCTGGCAGCATGGGCTTTTCCTCCGGAGGTGTGCAGACAAAGCACAGCCGCCAAGCAAAGGGCAGGCCAGGCGCCGCCACATGCCTCCACAGTTCCCGCGCCGCGCGAAAGCCGCTAGAACCCGCCCATGTCCAAGCCCCCGCCGGCCGAGGCGGCCCGGGCCCGCGCCCTGCTCTCCGCGACCGCCCGCTCGGGTCGGGCGCGGCTGGCGCGTCCCATCCTGCTCGGCCTTGCCTCGATCGCCTGCGGCATCGCCCAGGCCTGGCTGATCGCCACCGTGCTGGCCACCCTGCTCGGCCACGGCACCGCCGGCTGGGCGGAGCTGGCCGGCGCCGCCTCCCTGGCGCTGCTGTCCATCGCGCTCGGCGTGGCGCAGGAGGCGGCGCAGGCCGATGCCGGCGCCGCCGCCCGGGCCGGGCTGCGCCGCCGCGCCTTTGCCCGCCTGCTGCGCGCCGGCCCGGCCGATGAGCGGCCGGTGGGCGAGCGCGCCACCCTGGTGGTGGACCGCATCGAGGCGCTGGACGGCTATTTCTCCCGCTGGCTGCCCGCCGCCGCCCTGGCCGTCGCCGGCCCGCTGCTGATCGCCATCGCCGTCGCCGCCGAGGACCCGCTGAGCGGGCTGATCCTGTTCGTGGCCGGCGCCATGGTGCCGGTGGGCATGGCGGTGACGGGCATCGGCGCGGCGCTGGCCAGCCGGCAGCAATTCGACGCGCTGCAGGCGCTCTCGGGCCGCTTCCTCGACCGCATGCGCGGCCTGCCGCAGCTGGTGCTGTTCCGCCGGCAGGAGGCGGAGGCGGAGGCGCTCGCCGCCGCCGCCGACGAGCTGCGCCGCCGCACCATGCGCGTGCTGCGCGTGGCCTTCCTGTCCGGCCTGGTGCTGGAGGTGATCTTCGCCGCGGTGCTGGGCTGCCTCGCCTGGCGGCACGGCAACCTGCTGGTGGGCGGCCACCCGGCGCCGCAGGCGGCGCTGTTCTGCCTGCTGATGGTGCCGGGCTTCTTCGCGCCGCTGCGCGCCTTCTCCGCCGCCTATCACGAGCGCATGGCCGCCAACGGCGCCGCCGCCGCGCTCGCGCCCCTGCTGGAAGGACCGGACGAGGAGGAGGGGCTGCAACTGGCGGAGATCCCGCCCAGCGTGGTGGTCACCTTCGAGCATGTGGCCCTCACCTACGACCCGGCGCGCGGCCCCGCGCTGACCGACCTCACCTTCCGCGTGCTGCCGGGCGAGGCGCTGGTGCTGGCCGGCCCTTCCGGCTCCGGCAAGTCCTCCGTGCTGCGGCTGCTGATGGGCTTCCACGCCCCCGATGGCGGGCGCATCGCGCTGAACGGGCGGGACGCCACCACGCTGCGCCCGGCCGAGCTGCGCCGGCTTTCCGCCTATGTCGGGCAGAAGGCGCACCTGTTCCGCGCCTCCATCCGCGAGAACATCCTGCTCGCCCGCCCCGATGCCACCCCGGCCGAGGTGGAGGCCGCCGCCCGCGCCGCCCATGTCGCCGAGTTCGCGGCCGCGCTGCCGCAGGGACTGGACACGCTGGTGGGCGAGGGGGGCTTCGGCCTGTCCGGCGGGCAGGCGCAGCGCGTGGCCATCGCCCGCGCCTTCCTGCGCAACGCGCCCCTGGTGCTGCTCGACGAGCCCACGGCGCATCTCGACCCCGGCACCGAGGCGCAGGTGCTGGACAGCCTGCGCCGCCTTTGCGCCGGGCGCACCGCCATCATCGCCACCCATTCGCCGGCGCTGCGCGCCCGCTTCAGCCGCGTGCTGGAGCTGGAGCAGGGCCGCGCCACCCTCTCCCGCATGGCCGGGGAGTGAGCACCATGCGCCAGGCCCTGATCCAGACCGACCTGATCCGCGTCCTCGGCCTTTGGCGCGCCCGCCGGGGCTGGCTGCTCGGCGGCGCGGCCATGGCCGTGCTGGCGGCCCTGGCCGGCGTGGCGCTGCTGGCCCTCGCTGGGCGCGGCGTTTCGGAAGGGCTGCGCAGCGGCGCGCTCACCGGCGCCGCGGTCGGCTCGCTGCTGCTGCTGCGGCCGCTGATGGCGCTGCGCCCCGGCGCCCGCTACCTGGAGCGCCTCGTCACCCATTCCGCCACCTTCCGGGCGCTGGCCGACACGCGCATCTGGTTCTTTCGCCGCCTGGCCGAGCGGCTGCCCGCCGGCCTCGGCCTGCGCGGCGCGGGCGACCTGCTGGGCCGCCTCGTCTCGGATGTGGAGGCGCTGGACGGGCTTTATCTCCGCGCCCTGGTGCCCGGCGCCGCTGCCATCGCCGTGGTGCTGGCGGTGTCGGTGCTGCTGGGCGCGGCCGGGCCGGCGCTGGCCGCCATCGTGGCGCTGCCGCTGGCGCTCGCCCTGCTGCTGCCGCCGCTGCTGGCGCCCGGCGCCGCGCGCGCCGCGGCCCGCGTGGCCAAGGCGCGGGGCGGCCTGCGCGCCGCCGCCGTGGACCCGCTGCTGGGGCTGGAGGACACGCTGGCCGCCAATGCCGAGCCGCGCGCCGCCGCCCGGCTGGAGGAGGCGGGCCGCGCCCTGGCCGAGACGCAGGACCGGCTTTCCCGGCGCTCCGCCTGGGGCGGCGCCAGCGGCGGCCTGCTGGCCCAGGCGGCGCTGCTGGGCGCGCTGGGCTACGGGCTGGCGGGCGGCCCGGGCGCGGTCGGCGCCACCATCATCGGCCTGTTCCTGGCGCTCGCCGCGGGCGAGGTGCTGGCCGCCCTGCCGCGCGCCGGCACTGCCCTGGCCGCCGCCGGCGCCAGCGCCCGCCGCCTGTTCGATGCGGCCGACACCCCCGCCCCCGTGGCCGAGCCCGCCAGCCCCGCCGAGGCCCCGCGCGGCCACGCGCTGCGCGCCGAGGGCGTGCGCTTCGCCTGGGCGCCGGACCGCGCGCCGGTGTTCGAGGATCTCAGCTTCGAGCTGCCGGAAGGCGGGCGGCTGGCGCTGCTCGGCCCGTCGGGGGCCGGCAAGTCCACCCTGGCCTCGCTGCTGCTGAAGCTGGCCGCGCCGCAGGAGGGGCGGCTGACGCTGGGCGGGGTCGATCTCGCCGCGCTGCCGGCCGACGCGGTTCGCGCCCGCATCGCCTGCCTGACCCAGGATGCGCGGCTGTTCGACGACAGCATCGCCGCCAATCTCCGCCTTGCCGCGCCGGAGGCGGACGATGCCGCGCTGTGGCGGGCGCTGGAGCGCGCCGGGGTGGCGGATGTGGTGCGCGCCCTGCCGGAAGGGCTGGGCACGCGCTGCGGCGAGGGCGGGGCCCGCTTCTCGGGCGGGCAGGGGCGGCGCCTGGCGCTGGCCCGCGCGCTGCTGGCGCCGGCCGACATCCTGATCCTCGACGAGCCGGGGGCGGGGCTCGACCCTTCCGCCGAGCGCGCCTTCCTGGAAACGCTGGAAAGCGCCACCGAGGGACGCAGCGTCATCCTGATCGCCCACCGCCTGCTGGGGGTGGAGCGGCCGACGCGCATCCTCCGCCTCGTGGGCGGCAGGGCGCTGCCGGCAATGGGGTGAGAGGGATGCGGGAGAGGGGCTTCCTCGCCCGCGCCTCCTACCCTTCCTCCGCCACCGGGGTTTCCGCGATCCGGCCGCCTGCGGCCCTGGCGGCCTCGATCCGCGCGCCGAGGGCCCGCAGCTCGGCCTCCGGGCGGGCCAGCAGCGCCATGGCCATCTTGCCGAGGAAGCCGGGGGAGCCCTGGGCGGCCGCCTGCCCGAACCAGCGCAGCGCCGCCGGGATGTCGCCCGCCGCCGTGGCCAGGGTGCCCATGTTGAACTGCGCGCGGAAATCGCCCAGCGCGGCGGCGCGGGCATAAAGCGCGTGGGCGGCGGCCGGGTCGGGCGGCGTTTCCCAGCCGGCCTCCAGGAAGCGGCCCAGCACCGTCATCGACTTGGCGTGGCCCTGCTCGGCGGCGCGGCGGTACCAGGCCAGCGCCCCGGCGCGGTCGCCTTCCCGCGCCAGCAGGGCGGCGAGGTTGTATTGCGCCCAGTCGAAGCCCTTTGCCGCCGCGTCCCTGTAGATGGCGCGGGCACGCCGCAGGTCGATCGGCGTGCCCCAGCCCAGCTCGTGGCAGCGCCCTACCATGGTCAGCGCCTTGAGGTTGCCGGCGCCGGCGGCCGCCTGGAACCAGCCCAGCGCGGCGGAGCGGTCCTCCTTCACGCCGCGGCCTTCCAGCAGGATCTGCCCGTAGAGGATCTGGGCCTCCACCATGCCGGCGCGGGCGGCGGCGGCGATCCAGCGCGCCGCCTCCTCCGGCGGCCCGCTGAAGGCGGCCTCGAGTTGCTCGGCGCTGGCCTCGCGCACGGTCGAGAGGGGGATGGACATGCCCTGGCTCTAGCCTTGTTGCGATCTCCTCGCAACTATTCCGGGCCGGCGCGGGTCGGGACCCTCACCCAGGCGGCGGGCCGGCGGGGTGGAGCCTTCCGCCCTGCTTGACGCGCCCGGGCAGCGGGTGCCCGACCACCTCCTCGGCGAGCCTGCCCGCCTCGATGAGCCGCTCCAGGTCCAGCCCCGTCTCGATGCCCGCCTCCGCGCAGAGCAGGGCGAGGTCCTCCGTGCAGATGTTCCCCGCCGCCCCGGCATGGCGCGCGAAGGGGCAGCCGCCCAGCCCGGCAATGGCCGCGTCGAACCGCGCGACCCCGAGGCGCATCCCTTCCCAGGCATTGACCATGGCCAGGCCGCGCGTGTCGTGCAGGTGGAGCGAGAGTTCCAGCTCGGGCCACTTCTCCCGCACCGCGCCCACCACGGCGGCGACGCGCCGGGGCGTGGCCCAGGCCATGGTGTCGGCCAGCGAGACGACCGGCCGCTCCAGCCCCGCGCCGCCGGCCAGCGCCAGGATGGCCGCCACGCGGTCAATCACCGCGCCCACTGGCACCTCGCCCTGGAAGTTGCAGCCGAAGGCCGCCATCACCGTGGCGCGGGCGAAGGGGATGCGGTGCTCGGCATAGAGCGCCATCAGCGCCGCGGCGGCGGCGAGGTCCTGCTCGCGGTCGCGGTTCTGGTTGCGGCGGCCGAAGGCCTCGGAGGCCGAGACGGAGACGCTGCCGTCCAGGGTGAGGTTGGGCGCCACCAGGGCGCGCAGGAACCCCTTGGCGTTCAGCCACAGCGCGCCGAAGGCGACGCCCGGCGGCGGCCGCAGCGCCTGGCAGACGGCCTCGGCATCGGCCATGCCCGGCACCCGGCGCGGATCGACGAAGGAGACGGCCTGGATGCGCCTCAGCCCCGTTCCGGCCAGCGCCTGGATCAGCGCCACCTTGCGGGCGGTGGGGATCTCGCCCTTCTCGAACTGGAAGCCCTCGCGCGGGCCTTCCTCGCGGATCTCGATGCGGGGGGGCAGGCTCATGCGGCGGTCTCCTCCGGCAGCGCCAGCACGCCGTCCTGGCGCAGCGCGGCGATCTCCGCCTCGCTGAGGCCGAGGCCCGCCAGCACCGCCGCGCCGCCCTCGCCGACATGCGGTGGCTGGCGGCGCAGGCCGAGGGCGGCGGCCTCGAAATGCAGCGGCGTCATCGGCAGGGCGGCGCGCAGCGTGTCGGTCAGCGCCGTCTCGCCCATGATGCCGCTGGCGGCGAGGTGCGGGTCGTCGAACAGGTCCTCCGGGTGGGCCACGGGGGCGCAGGGGATGCGCGCCGCGCGGCAGCGCTCCAGCACCTCGGCCACCGTCATGGACGCGAAGATCCGCTCCAGCTCGGGCATGATCCGCGCGCGGCCCGCCACGCGCTGGGCGTTGGTGGCGAGGCCGGGGTCGGCGCCCAGCGCCTCCAGGCCGAACCGGGCGCAGAGGCGCTGCCAGTGCTGGTCGCTGGTGACGCCGACGAAGACCTGCCCGTCGGCGGCGGCGAACACGTCGTAGATGGCCCAGGTGATGCGCCGCGCCGTCATCGGCGGCACGCGGCTGCCGGCGATGGCGCCCGCCGCCATGTGCTGCCCCACCATGAAGGCGACGCTCTCGAACAGCGAGGCCTGCACCTTCTGGCCCTGGCCGGTGGCTTCCCGCTGCCGCAGCGCCGCCAGGATGCCGACGACGCCGAACACCCCGCCCATGATGTCCACCACCGAGGTGCCGGCGCGCAGCGGCCGGCCGGGCAGGCCGGTCATGAAGGCGAGCCCGCCCTGCATCTGCACCACCTCGTCCAGCGCCGGCAGGTCCTCATAGGGGCCGGGCAGGTAGCCCTTCAGCGCGCAATAGACGAGGCGCGGGTTGCGGGCGCGGAGCTGCTCCCAGCCGAGGCCCAGCCGCTCCATGGTGCCGGGCGCGAAGTTCTCCACCAGCACGTCGGCGGTGGGGACGTGGCGCTCCAGCAGAGCCTTGCCGCGCGGGTCCTTCAGGTCCAGCGCCAGGCTGGCCTTGTTGCGGTTGTAGGTGGCGAAGAAGCCGGTGCCGAAGCCGCCCAGCCGGCGGGTGCGGTCGCCCTCCGGCGGCTCGACGCGGATCACCTCGGCGCCGAGATCGGCCAGCACCACGCCGCAGGTGGGGCCCATCACGGTGTGGCCGAAATCCAGCACCCGCAAGCCGGCGAGGGGGAGAGGGTTGGTTGACACGGCTTCGTTCCGTCAGACAGAATATCGTTCTGCCTGCAAGCATGGAGAAGCCCCGCATGCCGGTCAAGCCGGAAGCACCCGCCGAAGGCGTGGGCGCGGTCGATCGCGCCTTGTCCATCCTCTTCGCCTTCGAGGCCGGCGATGCGGGGCTGACCCTGGCCGAGCTTTCCCGCCGCACCGGGCTCTACAAGAGCACGCTGCTGCGGCTGATCGCCTCGCTGGAACGCGCGCGGATGCTGGTGCGGCCGGGGGCGGAGGCGCGCTGGCGGCTGGGCCCGGCGCTGGTCGGCCTCGGGCTGCGCGCCCAGAGCGGCACCACCCTGCTGCGCGAGCTGGTGCCGCCCGTGCTGCGCCGGCTGGTGGCGGAAACGGGGGAAAGCGCCAGCTTCTACGTCCGCGAGGGCGAGGCGCGCCTTTGCCTGCTGCGGGAGGAGGGGCGCCACGCGGCGCGCGACCAAGTGCCGCCCGGCTCGCTGCTGCCGCTGTATCGCGGCGCCGCCGGGCATGTGCTGAGCGGCGCGGCGGACGGGCTCTCGGTCACCATCGGCGAGCGGGACCCGGAGCTGGCGGCCATCGCGGCGCCGGTGCGCGGCAGCCAGGGGCTGCTGCTCGGCGCGCTCTGCCTGTCCGGCACCGCGACGCGGCTGCGCGACGCCCGCTACCGCGCGCCGCTGGAGGAGGCGGTGCGGCGCGAGGCGGCGGGGCTGACGGCGCTGCTGGGCGGGTGAGGCGCGAAAAGGGAGGCGCTCATTCCCGCTCCATCCGCGCCACGGCCCATTGCCAGAGGCAGAGCAGGGGCGCCACCACCAGCTCCATCCCCAGCCCGAACAGCATGGGCGCCGGCGGCGCGCCCTGCACCGCCAGCCCCAGCAGCCGCCCGAGCCCGCCCAGCGCCACGATGGCGGTGAGCAGCCTGAAGCGCGGCCCCTGCTCCTCGATCCGCCGCAGCGTGCTCCAGAAGCCGAGGCCGATGCCCAGCAGCAGGCCGGACAGGTAGCGGTAGTGGCTGTCCAGCGCGACCGCGCGCAGCAGGGGCGGCGCCTCGGAGGCGGGCAGCATGTCGAGGCCGAAGAGCAGGCCGGTCAGGCCGGCGGCGACGGGCACCAGGCCGCCCAGCGCCACGGCGGCGCGCAGCAGCATGCGGTGATGTCGGGAAGTCATTGGGGCTTGGCGTTCCGTGCGCGGTTTCGCTACGCAGAAGGCCGCGGCACCGCACCCGGTTGCCGCGTCACGCAACGGGACAGGAGCGGCCGGATGGGCGATGGCGGATGCGGCGTGCCGAGAACCCTGGCGGCGGTGCTGGCCGGCTCCCTCGCGGCGGTGCCCGCCATGGCGCAGGCGCCGGCACCTTCCGCCACGCGGCCGCTGCTGACCATCGGCATCAACCAGTATCCCGGCACCTTCCACCCCAACATCGAGAGCATGGCGGCCAAGGCTTACATCCTGGGTTTCGTCCGCCGCCCCGTCACCGCCTATGACGCGGACTGGGCGCTCGCCTGCCTCTCCTGCGAGCGGCTGCCGAGCTTCGGGAACGGCGACGCGGCGCGGGAGACGACGCCGGATGGCAAGCCCGGCCTGCGCCTGACCTACCGCCTGCGCGAGGGCGAGAGATGGGCCGACGGCACGCCCGTCACCGCCGAGGACCTGCGCTTCGCCTGGGAAGCGGGGCGCGCCTTCGAGACGGGCTTCGGCCCCGCCGAGTTCTACCGCTCGGCCTATGAGCTGATCGTCGTCGATGCGCGCACCGTCACGCTGCGGCTGGACAAGGTGACCTACGACTTCGCTTCCCTCGGCGACTTCCAGCCGCTGCCGGCGCGCATCGAGCGGCCGCGCTGGGAGGCGGACCGCCAGGGCTACCGCAACCGCACCGCCTACGACACCGAGACCGCCAATCCCGGCCTGTGGAACGGCCCCTACCGCATCGCCGCCGTGCAGCCGGGGGCGGGGGTGACGCTGGAGCGCAATGCCCATTGGGCGGGCGCGAAGCCGCCCTTCGAGCGCATCGCCATCCGCACGGTGGAGAACACGGCGGCGCTGGAGGCGCAGCTCCTGGCCGGGCAGCTCGACATGATCGCGGGCGAGCTGGGCCTGCCGCTGGAACAGGCGCTGGCGCTGCAGAAGCGCAGCGGCGAGCGGTTCCGCTTCGCCTTCACCCCCGGCCTGACCTACGAGCACATCGACCTCAACCTGGACAACCCGCTGCTCGCCGACCGGCGCGTGCGCCAGGCCCTGCTGCTCGCCGCCGACCGCAGGCAGATCGTCGAGCGGCTCTACGAGGGCCGCCAGCCCGTGGCCGAGGGCGGCGTCCACCCGCGCGACCGGATGTATGACGATGGCCTGCCGGGATACCCCTTCGACCCGGCGCGGGCCGCCGCGCTGCTGGAGGAGGCCGGATGGCGCCCGGGGCCGGACGGCATCCGCCGCAACGCGGCCGGCGAGCGGCTCTCGCTGGAGTTCATGACCACCGCCGGCAACCGCTCGCGCGAGCAGGTGCAGCAGATCCTGGCCGGGATGTGGAAGGCGGTGGGCGTCGAGGCGCGCATCCGCAACGAGCCGCCGCGCGTCTTTTTCGGCGAGACGGTGAGCAAGCGGCGCTTCGGGGCCATGGCGATGTTCGCCTGGATCAGCAGCCCGGAGAACGTGCCGCGCTCCACCTTCCATTCCGACGAGATCCCGCGCCCCGAGCGCAACTGGTCCGGCCAGAACTACACCGGCTACCGCGACGCCGAGGTGGACCGGCTGATCGAGGAGATCCCCGTGACCCTGGAGCCGGAGGCGCGCCGCCCGCTCTGGTCCGCGCTGCAGCGGCGCATCGCCACCGACCTGCCGGCCCTGCCGCTTTGGCACCGGGCGGACGCGCATGTCTGGCCGCGCTGGCTGGAGGGCGTGCGGCCCACCGGGCACCAGAACTATTCCTCGCTCTGGGTGTCCGAGTGGCGGCTGCGCTGAGAACCCCATGCTGAGGATGGTGGCGCTGCGCCTGCCGCAGATCGCGCTGACGCTTGCGCTGCTGTCGCTGGCCGCCTGGTTCGCCATCGGGCTGATGCCGGGGGACCCGGCCTCGCTCGCCCTGGTGTCCGACCCGCGGCTGACGGCGGAGGATGCCGCGCGCCTGCGCGCCCTGCACGGGCTCGACCAGCCGCTGATGGCCCGCTACCTCGCCTGGGCCGGCGCGCTGCTGCGGGGCGAGCTGGGCTATTCCCGCCTCTACGCCCAGCCGGTGGCCGATGTGCTGTGGCCCGCCCTGCGCTCCACCCTGGTGCTGGTGGGCAGCGCGGTGGGGCTGGCGGCGCTGGCGGGGGTGGCGCTGGGCGGGCTCGCCGCGCTCAGGCCGCGCCTGGCGCCCCTGGTCGATGCGGTGGCGCTGCTCGGCCAGGCCATGCCGGGCTTCTGGCTGGGCATCCTGCTGATCATCCTGTTTGCCGTGTGGCTGGGCTGGCTGCCGGCCGGGGGCGCGCCGCCACCGGGCGAGGCGGGCTGGCCCTTCCTGGTGCTGCCGGTGGCCACCATCGCCTTCGGGCAGATGGCGGCCTATGCGCGCCATGCCGCCGCCGCCCTTTCCGCCGAGCTGCACCGCCCCTTCATCACCAGCGCCCGGGCGCGCGGGGCGGGGGAGGGGCGCATCCTGTGGCGCCACGCCCTGCCCAACGCCGGCGTGCCGCTGCTGACCCTGCTGGCGCTGGATGCCGGCGCCCTGGTGTCCGGCGCGCTGGTGACCGAGACGGTGTTCGCCCGCCCCGGCATGGGCAAGCTGCTCTACGATTCGGTGATGGGCAACGACTACAACCTGGCGCTCCTGGCGCTGCTGCTGGTGGCGCTGGTGACGATGCTGGCGACGCTGGCCGCCGACCTCGCCCAGCGCTGGCTCGACCCGCGGATCGGCGAGCGATGACGCGGCTGCGCCTCGGCCTCGCGCTGCTCGCGCTGCTGGCGCTGGCCGCCATCGCCGCGCCCCTGCTGGAGGGATGGACGGGGCGGGACGCCTTCGCGCCCGACCTGTTCGCCCGCTACGCCCCGCCCTCGGCCGAATACCCGCTCGGCGCCGACGAGCTGGGGCGGGACCTGCTGCTGCGGCTGCTGCACGGGGCGCGGGTCTCGCTCGGCGTCGGCGTGGCGGCGGCGCTGGCGGCGGCGCTGCTCGGCACCGCCATCGGCCTGCTCGCCGCCTGGCGCGGCGGCTGGGTGGACGCGGCGCTGATGCGCCTGGCCGACGGGCTGCTGGCCCTGCCGGCGCTGCCCATCCTGGTGCTGCTGGCGGCGGTCGATCCGGCGGCGCTCGGCCTGCCGCGCGGGGCGCTCGCCACCGACATGCTGCGCATCACCGGCATCCTGGTGCTGTTCGGCTGGGTGGGGGTGGCGCGGCTGGCGCGGGCCACGGCCATCACCCTGCTGGCCAGCGACTATGTGCGCGCCGCCCGCGCGCTCGGCGTGACGGAGGCGGGGGTGCTGTGGCGGCACGTGCTGCCGGGGCTCGCCGCGCCCGTGGCGGTGGCCAGCGCGTTGGCCGTGGCCGGCGCCATCCTGGCCGAGAGCGTGCTGAGCTTCCTCGGCCTCGGCATCCAGCCGCCCGTGCCGTCCTGGGGCAACATGCTGGCCAATGCGCAGGAGGCGGTGTTCGCGGCGCCGCTGGCGGCGGTGTGGCCGGGGCTGGCCATCCTGCTGGCGGTGGCTGCCTGCGCGCTGGTGGCGGACGGGGTGGCGCGGCGGCGCTGAGGCGCCCGCCGCCGCTTGCCCGCTGCCCTCAGGTCGGCTTGGCTTCCTCGACGCTGCCGATGCCGCCATGCGCCTTGGACCAGCCCGTCGGGTCCTCCAGGAACTTGCGCACCTCCTTCAGCGCGCCCTCGGCGAAGTAGGGGCGCTCGCGGCACACCTCCAGCACGTCCCACCAGGTGGCGAGGTGCAGCAGGTTGAGGTTGATCTCCTTCAGCCGCTCCTGCCCGCCGGGGAACACGCCGTAGAAGAACACCACGAAGGTGTCGTTGCAGATGGCCCCCGCGTCGCGCAGCGCCTGGGCGAAGCGGATCTTGCTGGCGCCGTCCGTCGTCAGGTCCTCGACCAGCAGGGTGCGCTTGCCCTCGGGCACGTCGCCCTCGATCTGGGCGTTGCGGCCGAAACCTTTCGGCTTCTTCCGCACATAGGACATCGGCGCCATCATCCGGTCCGCGATCCAGGCGGCGTAGGGGATGCCGGCGGTCTCGCCGCCCGTCACCGCCTCGATGGTCTCGTAGCCGATGTGGCGGCCGATCTTCTCCACCGCCAGCTCGCAGATGCGGTTGCGCGCGCGGGGGAAGGAGATGATCTTGCGGCAGTCGATGTAGACGGGGCTCTTCCAGCCGCTGGTGAAGGTGTAGGGCTCCTCGGGCCGGAAATTGACGGCCTTGATCTCCAGCAGGATGCGGGCGGTGGTGAGCGCGGCGTCGCGGTCCCAGTCAGAGGCGTGGGTCGAGGGCATGGCAGGGGCTTCTCCTTTTGCGGCGGTTCGTAACGCCAGCCGCCGGGCGCGTCCATGACGGATGCGGGCCCGGTATGGGTGCTGGCCGATCCGCGCGCCGGCACGGCGGCGCAGGCGCTGGGCATCGCCGAGCGGCTGGACGCGCCGTTCCGCGTCGTTCCGCTGCAATGGGGGCCGCTCGCGCGGCTGCCCTGGCCGGTGCCCACCCTGGCCGGGCTCGGGGGCGCGGCGCGGCGTGGCATCGTGCCGCCCTGGCCGAGGCTGGTGCTCTCCGCCGGGCGGCGCTCGGCGCCGGTGGCGCGCTGGCTGGCGCGGCGCGGCGCGCGCACGGTGCACGCCATGCGCCCCGGCTTTGGGGCGGCGGGGTTCGACCTGCTGGTGATCGGCCGGCACGACGCGCCGCCCGAGGCGCCCAACATCCTGCCCATCCTGGGCGCCTGCCACCGGATGAGCCCGCGCCGCCTGGCCGAGGCACGGGCCGAATGGTCCGCGCTGGCGGCGCTGCCTGCGCCGCGCGTGGCGCTGCTGCTGGGCGGCGCGGTGCGCGGGGAGGGGCTGGCGCCGGCGCTCGCGGCGCGGCTGGCGCGGCAGGCGGCGGGCCTCGGCGGCAGCGTGCTGGCCACCACCAGCCGGCGCAGCGGCATGGCGGCGGCGGGCGCGGTGGAGGCGGCGCTGGCGGGCACGCCGCACCGGCTGCACGCCTGGGGCGCCGCCGGCCCCAACCCCTATGCCGGATACCTCGCCTGGGCCGACGTCATCGTGGCGACGGGCGATTCGGTCTCGATGCTGAGCGAGGCGCTGGCCACCGCGGCACCCCTCCACATCGCCGAGACCACGGACGCGCCGCGCCACCGGCGGCTGTGGGAAAGCCTCTACGCCGCCGGCCAGGCCCGCCCGCTGCGCGATGCCCCGGAGCCCTTCGCCCGCGCGCCGCTGGACGAGGTGGCGCGCGTCGCCGCCACGATCCGGCTGCGCGGCTGGGCCTGAGGGGCTGGGCCTGAGGGGCTGGGCCTGAGGGGCTGGGCCTGAGGGGCTGGGTCAGAGAAGCTGGGCCTCAGGGGGCCGGGCCCAGGGGATGGCGCCCGCGGAGGGGGAGGCGAAAGGAAGGGGCGCCTGGGCGTCTTGCCGGGGCGCGGCGGTGGCGGCACTGTGTCGGCAGTTGACAGCCGCCGAGGAAGCCCGCCCATGTCCCGATCCTATCGCATCGCCGTCGTCCCTGGGGACGGCATCGGCAAGGAGACCGTGCCGGAAGGGCTGCGCGTGCTGGACGCCGCGGCGCGCCGCTTCGGCTTCGACCTGACGCTCGACCATTACGACTGGTCCTGCGAGACCTACAAGAAGACCGGCCGCATGATGCCGGAGGACGGCATGGAGCGGCTGGCGGAGAGCGACAGCATCTTCCTCGGCGCCGTGGGCTGGCCGGACGTGCCGGACCATGTCTCGCTCTGGGGCCTGCTGATCCCGATCCGCCGCGGCTTCGACCAGTATATCAGCCTGCGCCCCTGCAAGCTGATGCCCGGCACCAAGACGCCGCTGGCGAATCGCGGCCCGGCCGACATCGACTTCTACGTGGTGCGCGAGAACACGGAGGGCGAGTATTCCTCCTCCGGCGGCCGCATGTTCGAGGGCACGCCCCGCGAATTCGTCAGCCAGGAAAGCGTGTTCACCCGCCATGGCGTGGACCGCGTGCTGAAATACGCCTTCGAGCTGGCGCAGACCCGGCCGCGCAAGAAGGTGACGAGCGCCACCAAGTCCAACGGCATCACCTTCACCATGCCCTACTGGGACGAGCGCTTCGCCGAGATGGCCAAGAGCTACCCCGGCATCACCACCGACCAGTTCCACATCGACATCCTTTGCGCGCACTTCGTGCAGCACCCGGATTGGTTCGACGTGGTGGTGGGCTCCAACCTGTTCGGCGACATCCTGTCCGACCTCGGCCCGGCGGTGGCGGGCTCCATCGGCATCGCGCCCTCGGCCAACATCAACCCCGAGAAGGCGCATCCCTCGATGTTCGAGCCGGTGCACGGCTCGGCGCCGGACATCGCCGGCAAGTTCATCTGCAACCCGATCGGCCAGATCTGGTCGGGGGCGATGATGCTGGAGCACCTGGGCGAGAAGGAGGCGGCGGACGCCATCCTGCGCTGCATCGAGAAGCTGCTGGCCGAGGGCGGCCCGCGCACGCGCGACCTGGGCGGCCAGGCGGGCACCGAGGATGTGGGCCGCGCCCTGGCCCAGGCGATCGCCGCCGGCGGGTGAGGCGGAAGGCGTGGCCGGGCGGAAATCCGCATCAGCCACGCTTGCCGGAGCGGCCGGACGCCCCGACAACAGGGGGCGGCCGGCCGGCGCGCCGCTCCCTGGCGGAGCGCGAAGCCGGCCGGGACGGGCACAGGAAACTTGAACGCCTGTTCAGATGAGACTATAAATCGCGAGGGATGAGTTGCGAGCAATTCTCATTTTTCTCGCAACTGCAGGAGTTTATGCGGATGGGCATCGATTTCAGCCACATCACCCGGCGTTGCGAGCGGGCGGTGGTGACTGCGTATCGCGAATTGCGGGAAACCGGGAATGACGACCTGTCGTCCTTCCGGGCCTGCACGGCCCTGTACAGGATTCACCACCCGGAAGCCTCGGTGAACGAGGCGCGGCGGCTGGTCTCCGAATGGATCGACCACCATGTGGTGCGGGGCGATTCCGGCCCGACGGATGGCTGCGACTGCCCCTGAGGGCGGACGCGCCCGGAAGGTGAAGCCGCCCCGCGAGGGGCGGCTTTTTTCATGGGCGCGCGGGCCGCGCCCCCGCCGGCTCAGCGCCGGAGCACGACATCCGGGTTGAAGCGCACATCCGGCCGCGCCAGCCCGCCGGAGATGCCGACCGGCGTGCCATCGGCCCGCCAGCAGGCGGCGCCCTCGATCATGCCGTTTGCGTGGAAGCGCACCGCCCCCATGCCGCCGCCGATATGCTTCACCCGCTGCACGCGGTGGCCCAGCGCCGCGAGCCGCGAATCCACCTCCGGCGAGACGGTGGGCTCCAGCTCCAGCATGTGGCCCTGCGTCCAGATGCGCGGCGCCTCCACCGCGTCCTGCAGCTCCATGCCGTGGTCGATCAGGTTGATCACCGCCTGCATGGCAGAGCCGAAGATCCGCAGGCCCCCGGGCAGGCCCAGCGCGAAGAGGGCCTTGCCGTCCTTGCGCACGATGGTCGGCGCCATGGAGGTGAAGACCCGCTTGCCCGGCGCGACCGACAGCGCCCGGCCCGGATGCGGGTCGAAGTTGTACATGTAGTTGTTGGCGATCAGCCCGGTGCCGGGGACCGAGAAGCGGGCGCCGAACAGGCTGTTGATGGTCTGGGTGGAGGCGACGATGTTGCCCGCCGCATCCGCCACCGTGACATGGGTGGTGTTGGCCGACTCGGCGAGGATTTCACCGGGCGGGATACCGGCGGTCCAGTCCTGCGCCAGGTCCTCGCGCAGCAGCGCGCGGCGGGTGGCGGCGTAGTCCTTGCTGGTCAGCAGATCGACCGGGACCCGGATGAAGGCCGGGTCGGCGGTGGCGGCGCCGCGGTCGGCGAAGGCCATCTTCAGCGCCTCGGCCAGCAGGTGGATGGTGGCCGCGCTGCCCGAGCCCAGGGCCGCGATGTCGTAGGCCTCCAGCAAGTTCAGCATCTGCGTCACATGCACGCCGGAGGAGGAGGGCGGCGGCGGCGACAGCACCTCGTGCCCCCGGTAATGGCCCACCACCGGCTCCCGCTCCGCCACGCGGTAGGCTTCCAGGTCCGCCAGGGTGATCAGCCCGCCCGAGGCCGCCATGTGCGCGGCCAGCGCCCGGCCCAGCGCGCCGCCGTAAAGGGCGGAGGGGCCTTCCTCGGCGATCAGCCGCAGCGATTCGGCCAGCGCGGGCTGGCGCAGCAGCGTGCCCGGCGCGGGTGGCGCGCCGTCCGGCAGGAAGGTGGCGGCGAGGCCGGGGTCGCGCGCCAGGTCGCCCGCCGCGTCATGGATGGCGCCGGTGAGGTAGGGGGTGACCCGGAAGCCCTCGGCGGCGGCGCGGATGGCGGGGCGCAGCACCTCGTCGAGCGGCAGCGTGCCGTGCCCGGCCAGGGCCTTGCACCAGCCGGCCAGCGCGCCGGGCACGCCCATGGCCAGCACGCCCACCTTGTTCTCGAGCCCCTCCGTTTCCTGGTAGTCGGGCAGGGTGTCCGAGACGGTGCGGTACATGCCGGGCCGCGCCGCGGCGGGGGCGGTGGAGATCCCGTCCAGCACCAGGTGCCGGCCATCGGCCAGGCGGATATGCGCCATGCCGCCGCCGAGCGGCCCCACCATCATCGGCTCCACCACGGTGAGGGTGAACAGCGCGGCGATGGCGGCGTCGATGGCGTTGCCGCCGCCGAGCAGCATCTCCGCCCCCGCAGCCGACGCCACCGGGTGGTTGGTCACCACCATGCCGCGGCTGGCCAGCGCCGGCTGCTTCTCGCGCGCGAAGGGGCTGCCGGCCCGGTCCTTCCAGCCGCTCATGGCGCAACTCCGGCGCGGGCGGCGGGGATCGGGCGGGGAGGGGAGGAAAGGGCATGGGGCAAGGCGGGACGGCTCCGGCGGTCAGCTTCCCGGTCAGGCTCGCGCCATGGGGCGGGGTTGTCCAGGGGGGTGCGGCGCCCCTTATCCCGCACCGGACAGGAGCCACACGCCATGACACAGGACAACCCCGCCGCCCCGCCCGCGATGGACGAGGAGGTGATCGCCTTCGCCGGGCAGATGTTCCAGTGCGCCCGCGCCGGCCAGGCGGAGGTGCTGGAGCGGATGCTGGGCCAGGGCCTGCCGCCCAACCTGCGCAACGACAAGGGCGACACGCTGCTGATGCTGGCGGCCTATCACGGCCACGCGGAGGCGGTGCGGGTGCTGCTGGAGCATGGCGCCGACCCCGACATCCTGAACGACCGCGGCCAGACGCCGCTGGCCGGCGCCGCCTTCAAGGGCACGGAGGCGGTGGTCGGGCTGCTGCTGCGGCACGGCGCGGCGGTGGACGGCAGCGGCCCCGACGGCCGCACCGCGCTGATGACGGCGGCGATGTTCAACCGCGTTTCCATCGTGGAGCAGCTCCTGGCGGCCGGCGCCGACCGGGAAGCGCGCGACGCCATGGGCAACACCGCCGCCCAGGCCGCGATGGCCATGGGGGCGGCGGAGGCGGCCGCCCTGCTGCGCGGCTGAAGCCGGGGAGGTGGGCCTCGGCCCCGCCTTCTACAGCTTCCCCGCCCAGCACAGCGCCGAGAGCGCCAGCGCGTCGATGGTGTCGATGAGCGGCACCCCGATCTCGGCATGCGGCCCCGCCAGGATGCCGAGCGGGATCTCGGTGCAGCCCAGCACCACCGCCGCCGCGCCGCGCGCCCTGAGGCGCGTGGCGGCCTCGGCCAGCGGCGCGTAGGCCTCGGCCACGCGGTTGGCCTTCACCAGCGCGATGCCGGGGGAGACGAGGGCCTGCATCTCCGCCTCCTCCGGCACGATGCAGTCATAGCCGCGCCCTTCCAGCCGCTCCTGGTAGAGCCGCATGGCGAGCGTGCCGGCCGTGCCCATCACGCCGATGCGCCCGCCCGCCACGCCCTGCCGCGCCAGCTCCTCGGCGGCGGCATCGACGATGTGCAGGATGGGCAGGCGCGTCGCCGCCCGCATCCCCTCGTACCAGCCATGGGCGGTGTTGCAGGGGATGGCGATGACGCCGCAGCCCGCCGCCTCCAGCCCGGCGATGCCGCGGTTCAGCCAGGGCAGCGGGTCCTCGCCGCCCGCAAGGCGCGCCGCCGTGCGGTCCGGCACGCGCGGGTCGGACCACAGGATGGCGGGCAGGTGGTCCTGGTCCCGCGCGGCCGGGGTGAGCAGCGTCAGCCGCAGCATGAACTGGGCGCTGGCCAGCGGCCCCATGCCGCCCAGCACGCCGAGCACCGGGCTGCCGGAGGGGGAGGCGCCGCTCACAGCCCGAGCCCGTCCGAGACCAGTTTCAGGCCGGTGGCCGCCAGAAGAACGTGGATCACCCGATAGAACACCTTGTCGCTGATGCGCCCCTGCAGCCAGACGCCGAGCCGCACGCCGATGGGCGCCAGCGGCAGCAGCACCAGGCTGGTGAGCAGGTTGCTCGGGCTGAGCTGCCCGAGCAGCCCATAGGGCACCAGCTTCACGTAGTTGACCACCCCGAAGAACACCACCGTGGTCGCGGCGAGCTTCGCCCGCTCCAGCCGCAGCGGGTAGAGATAGACCGCCAGCGGCGGCCCGCCGGCATGGGCGATGGTGCTGGTGAAGCCCGAGACGGTGGACCAGAAGCCGCCCCGCAGCCGATTCGGCGCGGCGGCCTCCGGCGGGCCGCCGCGGCGGGACAGCCACAGCGTGCGCGCCAGGAAGGCGAGGGCGATGACGCCCACCATCAGCTTGGTCATCCGGTCGCTCATGGCACCGAAGGCCAGGCTGCCGAGCAGGATGCCGAGCAGCCCGCCGGGGATGATGGCCAGCATCTCCCGCCGGCTCCAGCGCCCCCACCAGGCGCGCAGGCCGGCGAGGTCCATGGCGCAGAGCACGGGGAGGCTGATGGCGGCCGCCTGCGGCGCCGGCAGCAGCAGCGCCATGGCCGGCACCGAGAGGTTGCCGCCCCCCGAGGCGAAGCCGCCCTTGCTGATGCCGGTGACCAGCAGCGCCGGCACGGCCAGGGCATAGAACCAGGGGTCGGTGATGAGCAGGTCGGTGGCAGGGGACATGAAATGGGGCACGGGCTGACGGCGCCGGAGGTGGGGTGTAAGCAGAGGGTGCACTTCCGCCTTCCTGCCGCCAAGGTCCCCATCCCATGGAACACATGTCCGACCCGCTCTGGCTCGCGGGTCTCGCCGCCGCGATGGCGATCACCGGCCTGCTCTCCGGCACGCTCGCGGGCCTGCTCGGCGTCGGCGGCGGCATCGTCATCGTGCCGGTGCTGTTCAACGTCTTTCCGCTGCTGGGCATCCCCGAGGCGGTGCAGATGAAGCTTGCCGTCGGCACCAGCCTCGCCACCATCATCCCGACCTCGATCGTCTCGGCCCGCAAGCACCACGCCAGGGGCGCCATCGACGCCGGGCTGCTCAAGGCGATCTGGCCCTCGATGATCCTCGGCGTGGTGCTGGGCACCGTGCTGGCCATCTGGCTGCGGGGCGAGGCGCTCTCGGCGGTGTTCGCCACCATCGCGCTGCTGGTGGCGCTCAACATGGGCTTCACGGGGGTGGACTTCAAACTGCGCGACACCACGCCGCGCGGCCCGGGGCTGTGGGGCATCGGCGGCTTCATCGGCACCGTCTCGGCGATGATGGGCATCGGCGGCGGCACGGTGGGCGTGCCCATCCTGTCCATGTTCGGCACGCCGATCCGCTCGGCCGTCGCCACCTCCTCGGTGTTCGGGCTGATCATCTCGATCCCCGCCACGCTGGGCTTCCTCTACGGCGGCTGGGGGGTGCCGGACCTGCCGCCCTATTCGGTGGGCTACGTCAACCTGGTGGGCTTCGCGCTCATCGTGCCCAGCTCGATCATCGCCACGCCCTGGGGCGTGCACCTGGCGCACACCATCCCGCCGCTGGCGCTCAAGCGCGCCTTCGCCGTGTTCCTGGCGGTGACGGCGGTGCGGATGTTCTACGGGCTGTTCTTCTGACGAGGGCGGCGGCGGGAAACGCTCCCGCCGCCTTCCCCGCCCCGGTCAGCCGGGAGAAGGGGGGAGGGGCTTCTGTTTCTCGCCCCAGCCTTCCCAGAAGCGGCGGAAGCCCTCGCGCAGCTCGTCGCCCTCGGGCATGTGGCCGCGCGCGGCGTGGAAGCGGCAGAGATACTCGGTGAAGCCGTAGCCCAGCCCATAGGTGGTGCTGCCGGCCACCGCGGCCGTGACGGCGCCGCCGGCCAGCGTGCCGATGCCGGGGATGAACTTCAGCACCTGCCCCGCGATCATCCGCCCGCCCGCCGAGGTGGCCAGCGCGCCGGCCAGGCTCGCGGCCAGGGCCAGCGTGCTGTCGCGGTCCAGCGAGACGCCCATGGCGGCGGCGATGGCGGCGACCATGCCGGCATTCACCGCGAACACCCCCGCCGCATCCGCCACCGGGATCGGCACGGCGGCGGCGCCGGCGGCGGAGGCGGCGGCGCCGGCCGCGATCTTCAGCGCGCGCCGGCGCTTGCGCTCCACATCCACCCGCTGCGCCGCGATGAAGGCCGCCTGCCGCGCCTCCGGCAGCACCGCCTCGGTGACGCGGATCAGGTCGTCGAGGCCGAAGGGCGGGCGGTCGTCCCAGGGCTCGGCCAGCACGCGGACGATCTGCCGCGCCTCGGGGATCTCCTGCTTCACCGTCTCCTGGAAGGCGCGCGGGCCGATCGCCTTGGTCAGGATCACCACCGCCGGGATGCCGTGCCGGGCGCAGAGCCGCGCCACGGCGCGCTCGCCTTCCTCCACCCGCGTGCCGGGCTCGCTGATGCAGAGCCAGAGGATGTGGATGCGGTCGTCGAACCGGCCGGTGGCGTTGGCGCGCTCGATCTCGCCCTCCAGCGCCGCGAGGGTGGCCTGGAAGCCCTCCATCTCCAGCCCCTTGGTGTCGCACAGGCGCACGGGGAGGTGGGGCGGCTCGTACCATTCGATGTCCTGCGTGACGGGCCGGCCCATGCCGGTGCGCGCCACCGCCTCGCCGAACACGGCGTTCACCAGCGTGCTCTTGCCGGCGCCGGTCTTGCCCGCCACCAGGATGTTCACGCGCCCCATGCGCCGCTTCTCCTCCTCCGCATGCTTCTGGAACTCCTGGAAGAACGGGTTGTTCCCGATCAGCCCGGTGATGCTCTGGAACACGTCGCTGGCCAGTGTGCCCTCCTTTCCGGCGGCAGGCCGGGCCTCCAAGATGGGGGCTTCGGGCGCCATGCGCACCCTGGCCGCGCGCGCCAGGCGCGGCTGGCGCAGCTGCGCCACCGCCAGGGCCAGCGCGGCCAGCGGCTCCTCCGGCGCCGGCCCGAGCGCCTCGGTCACCAGCGCCTCGGTCACCAGCGCCTCGATCACCAGTGCTTCCAGCGCCGGCACGCTGGCGCGCTCCGGCACGGGCTTCCCGGCGCGGCGGAGCGCGGTGGCGGCGAGGTCGGCCTGCGGCTCGCCGAAGCGGCCCTCCGCCGCGAGCGTCCTGGCCAGCTCCGCCACGGCGGCGGCCATCTGGTCGGGGGTGGCGGCGCCGGGGGCATCGGGGCGCAGCCGGCGCAGCGCCGCCTCCACCGGGCGCAGCGCGGCGCGGGGGCTGGACAGGAACAGGCCGGTGAGGTCGAGAAGAAGGGTGGAGAAGGGGTCCATGCGTCTTGCCTTGGAGCGCGACGCTATCAGACTCCGCGCAAAGGTCGAGGATGCCAGCCATGATGGACAACGCGGCGGGCTTCGCCGGGCGGCAGCTGGGGGAATGGGTGGCGGCGCGCTGGGGCACTCCGCTGCGCGAGGCCTTCGAGGACGGCAAGGGGCTGAGCGGCCCGCTGGCCCGCGCCCTGCTGGACGCCGCCGTGGTGGAGCAGGTGGTGGGCGTCATCTGGCCGTCCTTCGCGCTGCTGGCGGCGCTGCTGGGGCTGCACGCCATGGCCGTCTGGCTGATGGCGCCCGCGGAGCTGGAGCGGATCGCGACGGGCGTCGTCGTGCTCGGGGCCCTGGGCTGGACGGCCTATGGCGTGGGCCTGGCCGCGCATCTCTCGGCGCCGCATCTGCGCTTCTGGTGGGTGACGCGGCTGCCGCCCCGCCAGCAGACGCGGCTGGTGCTGTTCCACCTGATCCGCGACGGGCACCACCGCCTGCGCGGCGCCCTGCCGGGCGGCGGCTTCACCGCCACGCTGCTGCGCGAGGCGCTGGCCACGCTGGAGCGGCGCCTCGGCCTCAGCCCCGACCACGCCGCCTTCGCGCTCGCCGACCACCTGGCACCGATGCTGCTGCGCCACCTGCTGGAGCGCGTGGCGCTGCTGGTGCTGCCGGTGGCGGCGGCGCTGCTCTACTACCGCTTCGCCATCTATCCCGGCCTGCTGGCGTATACGGGCGCCAGCCCCTGGACGGTGGCGCTCTACCCGCTGGCGGCGCTGACGGACGCCGTGCTGTCCACCAACTGGCGCGCCAGCCTGCTGCGGCCCGGCTGAACGGCGGGCGCCGCGCCGCGCGGGCAGGGGCCGCCCGCGGCTGGCGCTGCCTCCGCCTTGGACAGTGTGAACAAAGGACCGGCGCCGGCCGGGCCGCGGCCGCGCGAAAAGCCTCTCCTTCCGCGCGCGGCCACTGGACGCGGGCGGGGCGGGGAGCGCAGGTTCCGCTCATCGCAGCGGAGTTGGGGCAGCGGATGAGGATCGGCGACAGGTGGTGATGTTACTGGTGAAGTCCGGCGGCGAGCAGGCCGTGCCGGACTGGCAGGAATGCTTCCGCGCGGTGGACCCGCGCATCACCGTGCGCTGGTGGGAGGACCCCGCCGTGCCGCCCGAGGCGGTGGACTACGCGCTGGTGTGGGAGCCGCGGCATGGTTGGCTGGCCAGCCTGCCGAATCTGAAGGCGGTGCTCTCCTCCGGCGCCGGCGTCGACCACATCACCTGCGACCCGGCCTGGCCGCGCCACCTGCCGCTGGTGCGCATGGGGGGCGAGGCGACGGCGCAGCGCATGGGCGAGTATGTCCTCTGGTCCTGCCTCTCGCTGCTGCGGGACGCGCGGCACTTCGCGCTGGGGCAGGCGGCGGGGGAATGGCGCCACCGCGAGACGCGCCATCTCGCCAGCGACCGCACGGTCGGCATCATGGGGCTCGGCAATCTCGGCGCCCAGGCGGCGCGGATGCTGCAGGCGGCGGGCTTCCCGGTGCGCGGCTGGTCGCGCTCGCGCAAAGAGATCCCCGGCGTGCGGAGCTTCGCCGGCTCCGGCGAGCTGGCGGAGTTCCTGGCCGGCACGGACATCCTGGTCTGCCTGCTCCCTTCCACGCCGGAAACCGAGGGGCTGATCGATGCGACGCTGCTGGCGCGGCTGCCACGCGGGGCGGAGCTGGTGAATGCCGGGCGCGGACCGCATGTCCGGGTGCCGGACCTGCTGGCCGCGCTCGATTCCGGGCATCTGGAGGGCGCCGTGCTCGACGTGTTCGAGGAGGAGCCGCTGCCCGCCGGCCATCCGCTCTGGTCGCACCCCAGGGTCACGGTGACGCCGCATGTCGCCTCCACGGCCAGCCGGCCGCAGCGGGCGCGCTACTTCGCGGGGGTCATCGCCGCGCATGAGGCGGGACGGCCGCTGCCCAATCTCTATGACCCCGACCGAGGCTACTGATGCCGCTGCCACCGCCCCCCACTCGCCCCGACCCGGACCGCCCGCTCACCGAGCGCGAGCTGCGCGAGGACCTCGCCTGCGCCTACCGGCTGCTGGCGCATTTCGGCATGACGGATCTCGTCTATACCCATCTCTCGGTACGCATCCCCGGCGAGGGGCACCGCTTCCTGGTCAATCCCTACGGCCTGCTGTTCGAGGAGATCACCGCCTCCTCGCTGGTGGCGGTGGATGCCGAGGGCGAGCCGCTGCAGGACACGCGCTGGCCGGTGAACCCGGCGGGCTTCGTCATCCACTCGGCGGTGCACCGGGCGGTGGAGCGGGCGCAATGCGTGATGCACACCCACACCCTGGCCGGCATGACGGTGGCGGCCCAGGCCGGCGGGCTGCTGCCGCTGAACCAGATGAACATGGAGCTGCACGACCGGGTGGCGATCCACGAATACGAAGGCATCGCCGCCGACGACAACCTTTCCGAGCGCGAGCGGATCGTGCGAGACCTGGGCGACAGGCCTTGCCTCATCCTGCGCAACCACGGGCTGCTGACCATCGGCCGCACCGTGGGCGAGGCGTTCTACTGGATGTACTACCTGGAGCAGTCCTGCCGCATCCAGGTGGCGGCGCAGTCCACCGGCGTGCCGCTCTCCATGCCGCCCATCGAGATGGTGGAGCGGGTGCGCGCCCAGGCCAAGGACAGCCCGGTGAAGGGCTGGCTGCCCTGGCAGGCGCTGAAGCGGAAGATGGACCGCGAGCAGCCGGACTACCGCGACTGAGCCAGGCTGTCTGCCGGGGGGGCGGCGGCGCGCGCCCCCCTTTCTCCCCGGGCGGCGCGCGCTACTTGCGCTCGACGTTCCAGAACACCGGCACTGTCGCCGGCAGCAGGCCCGAGAGGTTGCTGCGCCAGGCCGACTTGGTGCGGAACTGCCCGGCATTGATGTAGGGCAGCACCTCATAGGCGCGGGCGTGCACGGCATCGAGCAGGGGCGCGCGCCTGGCGGCGTCCGGCTCCTCCCACCAGGCGCGGCGCAGCTCCTCCAGCTTCTGATCGCAGGGCCAGCCGGTCAGCCCGCCCTCGCAGGGGCTTGCGAGATAGAGGTTGGAGAGCGGGTTGCCCGCGTCCAGCGCGTTGGCGATGGTGACGAACAGGTTCCAGCCGCCCTGGGCCGGCGCCTCCCGCCGGTTGCGGCGCACGGTCACGGTGGCCCAGTCCAGGGTCTGCACGTCCATGTTCATGCCGGCGCGCTTGAACTGCTCGGCCAGCACCAGGGTGGAGCCGTTGTTGAGCGGGTTGTCGGCGCCGTTGAGGAAGACGACGGGGCCGTTGTCATAGCCCGCCTCGCGCAGCAGGGCGCGCGCCTGGCCGAGATCGGGGTCGCGCAGGCCCACGGCGCCGGCGCTGCTTTCCACCGGCGTGCCGCACATGAAGTAGGACGGGCAATAGGGCACCTGGTCCTCCGCCGGGATGCCGAGGCCCTGCAGCACCTCCTTCTGGTCGATGGCGTGGAGCAGCGCCCGCCGCGCCCGCGGGTCGTTGAAGGGGGGCTGGGTGTGGTTGATGCGCAGCCACACCATGCTGCCCACCGGGTTGATCAGCCCGACCGTGACGCCGCGCGCCCTTTGCAGCAGCGGCAGCAGGTCCGGCGCCGGATGCTCCACGAAGTCGATCTCGCCATTGCTCAGCGCGCTGGCCGCCACCGAGGCGTCCGGCATGGCGATCCATTCCAGCCGCTCCACCTTCGCCACCTTGCCGCCCGCCAGGCCGTCCGCCGGCTCGGCGCGCGGCTGGTAGGCGGGGTTGCGGCGGTAGATGGCGCGGTCGCCGATGCGCCAGTTCTCGCGGTCCAGGATGAAGGGGCCGGAGCCGGTGGCGTCGGTGATGGCGGTGGTGGCGGGCGTGCTGGCGACGCGCTCGGGCATGATGAACAGGGCGGAGGCGGTGGAGCGCGCCAGCGCCTCCGTCACCAGCCCGAAGGGGCGGGACAGCTTCAGCTCGAAGCTGCGCTCGTCGATCACCTCGAGCGAGGCGGTGGCGGCGGCGAGCGCCCGGCCCACCACGTCGCGCTGCGCCCAGCGGCGGATGGAGGCCACCGCATCCGCCGCGCGCACCGGCGTGCCGTCGTGGAAGGCAAGTCCGGGGCGCAGGGTGAAGCGGTGCGTCATGGCATCGGCCGAGACGGCGTGGCTTTCCACCATCTGCGGCCGCGCCGCGCCCTTGCCGTCCACGGCGAAGAGCTGGTCGTAGACCATGAAGCCGTGGTTGCGCACGAAGGCGGCGGTGGACAGCACGGGGTCGATGCTGGTCAGCTCGTTGCTGAGCACGATGCGCAGCGTGGCCTCGCGCGAAGGCGGCTGGGCCTGCGCGGCGCCAGGGGCCGGCAGGGCCGCCAGGGCGGCGGCGGCGAGCAGGCCGGCGCGCAGGGAGGCGGCTGCGGGGCGGGTGAAGCGTGACAGCACGGCTTCGGCTCCTTTTCGCGGCGGATGGCGGAATGCCACGCGGCCGGCGCAGGATTGCACGAAACGCGCCAGAAGCGGGACAATGGCAAAAGCGCCGCCATGGCCGGCGCCTTGCGCGGGCGGCAAACCTCGTCTATCCGGTCAGGTATCGCAGGGCGCGCGGCGAGATCTTGTTGCGCTGCATGGCAATGCCCGCGAAGCGGGCGCGTGGCCCATGGATTTGCTTGCGGTGCGGGCAGGGCCGTTCTTGCTGCACCGCAAACATCCTTACACCCCGTTGACGTTGCTGCCGCTGGCGGCTGACATTCTCCCGACCTGAGGGGAGTTGGTCATGAACATCGCCACGCCACCCGCGCGCCTTGCCTGTTCCGAGGCAGAGTGGCGCATCCGCTGCGATCTTGCCGCGCTGTACCGGCTGGTCGCGCATTTCCGGATGACCGACTTCATCTACACCCACATCAGCGCGCGCGTGCCGGGGCCGGAGCACCACTTCCTCATCAACAAGTACGGCGTGCTGTTCGACCAGATGCGCGCCAGCGACCTGGTGAAGATCGACCTGGACGGCAACGTCGTCGAGGGCGACGCCGAGAGCAAGCCGGTGAACGCGGCGGGCTTCACCATCCACTCCGCGCTGCACATGGCGCGGGAGGACGCCTTCTGCGTGGTGCACACCCACACCGCCGCCGGCATCGCCGTCTCCGCCCAGAAGCACGGCCTGCTGCCGATCAGCCAGCACGCGCTGAAGTTCTACGGCCACCTCGCCTATCACGGCTATGAGGGCGTCGCGCTGGACCTCGACGAGCGCGACCGGCTGGTGGCCGATCTCGGCCAGCACAAGGCGATGATCCTGCGCAACCATGGCCTGCTGGTGGCCGGGCGCAGCATCCCCGAGGCGTTCAACCTGATCTACTACCTGGAGCGCGCCTGCCAGGCGCAGGTGGCGGCCCTGTCCGGCGGCGCCGAGCTGGTGCTGCCCCCCGAGGAGGTGCGCCTCAAGACCGCCGCGCAGTTCAACGGCAACCCGGAGCGTTCCCTCGCGCACAGCGAATGGGCCTGGGGCTCGGCGCTGCAGCTCATCGAAGGCAGCAAGCTGGACTGGCGGTCATGAGCGCGGATGTCCTGATCACCGGCGGCCGCATCTTCCGCGGCCTCGCGAACGGCTTCGCCGAGGCGCTGGCCATCAAGGGCGGGCGCGTGCTGGCGGTGGGCGCGGCGGACGAGGTGGAGGCGCATGCCGGCGCCGCCACGCGCCGCATCGACCTCGGCGGCCGCGTCGCCACGCCCGCGCTGAACGAAGCGCACATGCACCTGCTGCCCTATGGGCTCGGCCTCAGCCAGGTGAACCTGCGCGCCGAGGACGAGGTGCGCACGCTGGACGAGGTGCTGAAGCGCGTCGCCACCGCCGCGCGCGACACGCCCAAGGGCGGCTGGATCCTGGGCCGCGGCTACGACCATGGCGAGCTGGATGTCGGCCGCCACCCACTGGCCGAGGAGCTGGACCGCGTGGCGCCGGACCATCCGGTGTTCCTGACGCGCACCTGCGGCCATGTGGCCGTGGCCAACAGCATGGCGATGAAGCTCGCCGGCGTCGGCCACAACACGCCGAACCCCGAGGGCGGCGCCATCGAGCGCAAGGGCGGCCGCCTGACCGGCCTCTTCGCCGAGCGGGCGATGCGGCTGGTGCGCGACGTCATGCCGCCGCCTTCCGAAGCGGAGATGGTGGGCGCCATCGAGAAGGCGGGGCAGAACCTCGCCGCGCTGGGCTTCGCCTCGGCGAGCGACATGAATGTCGGCATGACGGCCGGCATCGCCGAGATCGCCGCCTACCGGCGCGCGAGCGCCGAGGGGCGGCTCGGGCAGCGCATGTGGCAGGTGCTGGCGGGCAACCCGGAGGGCATCGCCAGGCAGGCCTGGGAGGAGGGGCTGCGCCCCAACGTCTCGGCCGGCGCCACGGCCGACGAGATGCTGGCCTGGGGCGCGGTGAAGGTGTTCGGCGACGGCTCGGCCGGCGGCCTGACGGCGGCCTTCTTCGACCCCTACCTGGAAAGCGCCGGCGGCGGCACCGGCATCTTCTGCTTCCCCGATGCCGCGATGCAGGAGATGCTCGGCCACTATCACCGGCAGGGCTGGCAGCTCGACATCCACGCCATCGGCGACGCCGCCATCGAGCAGGTGCTGGTGGCCATGGAGATGGCGGACAGCGCGGAAGCGCCGCTTGCCGGCCGCCGCCACCGCATCGAGCATTGCGGCTTCCTCAACGCGGCGCAGCGGCGGCGCATGCTGGCGCACGGCATCCTGCCGGTGCCGCAGCCGGTGTTCATGTACGAGTTCGGCGACCTCTACGTCCGCAACCTCGGGCGCGAGCGCGCCGAGGTGGCCTACCCGATGCGCACCTGGCTGGAGGAGGGGCACCACCCGGCCGCCTCGTCCGACAGCCCGGTCTGCACCGTCGATCCATTCATCAACCTGTTCACCATGGTCACCCGCCAGACCTCCAAGGGCACCGTGCTGGGCGAAGGCGAGACGCTGACGCCCGAGCAGGCGCTGCACTGCTACACCTGGTGCGGCGCGCACAGCCAGTTCGCCGAAGGCGAGCGCGGCACGCTGGAGCCGGGCATGCAGGCCGACATCGCCATCTTCTCGCGCGACCTCCTGGCCTGCGCGCCGGAGGAGATCCTCACCACCCAGGCCGATCTCACCTTCCGTGGCGGGCGCGTCATCTTCGACCGCCACGGCGAAGCCGCCGCATTGGCCGGAGCCGCGAACTAGAACCATGCTGCGTCATGTCTTCCAGCGCCTGCTGATGACGGTGCCCGTGATGTTCGGGGTGCTGCTCATCGGCTTCCTGCTGATGCAGGTGGTGCCGACCGACCCCGCCATCGTCCGCGCCGGCCCCACAGCCTCCGCCGAGCTGGTCCAGGAGATCCGGCGCGAGCTGGGCCTCGACCAGCCGCTCTACGTGCAGTTCGGCATCTATCTGTGGCGCCTGCTGCAGGGCGACCTCGGCGTCTCCATCATCAACAACGTGGCCGTCACGCAGGAGCTGGGCGGCACCATCGGCCCGACCCTGGAGCTGATGTTCGCCTCGCTGTTCTGGTCGATCCCGATCGGCATCGCCCTCGGCACCATCGCCGCCTATTGGCGCGGCTCGGTGCTGGACCGCTTCGTCACCGCGCTCTCGGTGGCGGGCGGCTCGGTGCCGGTGTTCTTCCTGGGCCTGATGCTGATCTGGGTGGTCGGCTTCCAGTGGCAGTGGCTGCCCTTCACCGGGCGCGGCGGGCCGCTCTGGACGGTGGAGGGCTGGCAGTCCATCGCGCTGCCGGCGCTGACGCTCGGCGGCGTGTTCATCGCCCCCGTGGCGCGCATGACGCGCACCGCCGTGCTGGAGGTGCTGGGCGCCGAGCATGTGCGCACCGCCCGCGCCAAGGGCCTGACCGAGCGCGCCGTGGTGCTGCACCACGCGCTGCGCAACGCGCTCATCCCGGTGGTGACCCTGATCGGCCTGCAGATCGGCTTCCTGCTCGGCGGCGCGGTGGTGACGGAGACGGTGTTCTCCTGGCCCGGCGTCGGCCGGCTGGCGGTGGGCGCCATCCTGTCCTCCGACTTCCCGATGGCGCAGGGCACCATCATCGTGCTCTCACTGGGCTTCATTCTCGTCAATCTCGTGGTCGACGTGCTGTATGTGGCGCTCGATCCGCGCATGCGTGGAGGCTGAGCATGGCCGGCGCGAATTCCGTGGCGGCCAGCGCCGTCACGCCGGTCTCGCCCGTGGCGCCGCGTCGCCCGGGGCTGATGAAGCGGCTGCTGCGCGAGCCGGTGGCGGCCATCGCCTTCGTTCTCGTGGTGGCGCTGGTGCTGGCGGCGCTGCTTGCCCCGTGGCTGGCGCCGACCGACCCCTATGACAACGACCTGGCCAACGCCATGGCGGTGCCCGGCACGGAGGGCCTGCCGCTCGGCGCCGACAGCCAGGGGCGGAACATGATCACCCGCCTGCTGTTCGGGCTGCGCATCACCATGCTGATGGGCCTGGCCTCGGTGCTGCTGGGCGGCGGCGTGGGCGCGCTGGTGGGCTTCGCCGCCGCCTACTACAAGCGGATCGACGGGCTGCTGATGCGGCTGATGGACGTGCTGCTGTCCTTCCCCGCCATCCTGTTCGGCCTCGCCATCGCCGCCATCTTCGGCCCCGGCGTGCCGGCGGTGGTGCTGGCCCTCTCGGTGGCCACGGTGCCGCTGATGGCGCGCATCGTGCGCGGCGCCGCGCTGGTCATCATGCGGCAGGACTACATCGAGGCGGCGCGCGCCACCGGCATGAACGATGCCCGGCTGATCCTGCGCCACCTGGCACCCAACTGCCTGTCGCCAATCTTCGTCTTCGCCACGCTGCGCTTCGGGCAGGTGATCCTGCTCGGCTCGGCGCTGTCCTTCCTCGGCCTCGGCGCGCAGCCGCCGGTGGCGGAGCTGGGGGCGATGGCCTCGGAAGGGCGCAACTTCCTGTTCTTCGCCCCGCACATCGCGGTCATCCCCTGCGTGCTGATCTTCGTGGTGGTGCTGGCCTTCAACGTGCTGGGCGACGCGCTGCGCGACGCGCTGGACCCGCGCCTGCGGGTCTGAGCGCCTGCGGGTCTGAGCGCCGGCGCGTCCGGCTTTCAAGGCGGCCTTGGCCTGCGTGCCGGGCCGGAGGCTTCGGATAACAGGCCCGCCGCGAGCGCGGGCCGATGGGAGAGAGTGATGAAGAAGACCCTGGGGGCCGCGCTGCTGTCGCTGGCCGCGACCGTCCCGGTAGCGGATGCGCTGGCGCAGGCCGCGCCGCGCGACACGCTGGTGGTGCTGCGCGAATACGACGCCGACCGCTACGATCCCGCCCGCTCCACCGCGCGCAGCGCCGGCGAGGTCATCTACATGATGTCCGACACGCTGGTCTCGCTCGACTTCGACCAGAAGACCTTGAAGCCGGGCCTCGCCGAGAGCTGGACGGTGAGCGAGGACGGCAAGCTCTATACCTTCAAGCTGCGCCGGGACGTGACGTTCTGCGACGGCAAGAAGATGACGGCGGCCGACGTGGTCTACTCCATCAACCGCTGGGTGGCGCCCGAGACGCGCAGCCCCGTCAAGTGGCGCGCCGGCCCCATCAAGGAGGTCCGTGCCACCGACGACTACACGGTGGAGTACGAGCTGACCGAGCCCTTTGGCGAGCTGCTCTACCAGCTCTCCCTGTTCTTCGCCTCGATCGTGGACAAGGACACGGTGGAGAAGCTCGGCGCCAATTTCGGCGTGCAGGGCTTCAACGGCACCGGCCCCTATTGCTGGCAGTCCTGGACGCCGCGCCAGGACCTGGTGCTGACCAAGCACCCCAACTACAACTGGGGCCCGCCGGTCTACCAGAACCGCAGCCCGCAGATCGGCAAGGTGATCTGGCGCATCATCCCCGAGGCCAACACCCGCCTCGCCGCGCTGCAGACCGGCCAGGGCGACATCACCCAGTACATCCCGCCCTTCGCGGTGGCGCAGCTCCAGCGCGTGCCGACGGTGAAGGTCTCCACCCAGCCCAACTACTTCTGGGACTTCTTCCTGGGCTTCAAGGTGGACAAGCCGGTGGTCAGCGACCCCGTCATCCGCCAGGCCGTGAACATGGCGGTGAACCGCGACGCGCTGGTCAAGGCCGTGTTCTTCGGCGCCGCCGACCCGGCCGACGCCTATGTCAACCCCAACACCCTGGGCTATGACGCCGAGGCGGCCAAGCTGATGCCGCAGTTCGACCTGGAGGCGGCGAAGAAGCTGCTGGACGAGGCCGGCTGGAAGCCGGGCGCGGACGGCATCCGCGAAAAGGACGGGCAGCGCGCCTCCTTCAACGTCTATGGCATCCAGTCCGCCGAGTGGCGCCGCATGACGGAGGCGATGCAGGCCGACCTGCGCCGCGTCGGCATCGACCTGCGCATCCAGCTCTGGGACGCGACGGTGGCGTGGGGCAAGCTGGCGACGCAGGAGTTCGACAGCTTCGTGATGTCCTACCCCTATATCTCGGCCACCGACGGCTTCGCGCTCTACTTCGACGGCGCCAACCGCCCCACGCCGAACCGCATGAACTGGAACGACGAGGCGACCAACAAGCTGCTCGCCACCGCCAAGACCGCGCTCTCGGCCGAGGAGCGCGCCAAGGCCATCGCCGAGGTGCAGCAGATCGCCACCCGCAACAATGTCTGGTTCCCGATCGCGCGGGAGAAGCTCTACGTCGCCGCCGCGCAGCGGGTGGAGGGCGCCCGCGCGCACGGCATCTACGGCGCTGGCCTCTACAAGGGCCTCGACCTGCGGCTGACGCGCTGAACCGGGCATAGGGAAGGGCAGGGACCATGACCACCACCGTCATCCGCAACGCCGACCTGGTGATCGCCTGGGACGCGGCCGAGAAGCAGCACATCTATCTCACGGATGCGGAGGTGGCCTACCGGGACGGCCAGATCACCTTCGTCGGCCGCGGCTATGACGGCCCGGCCGATGAGGTGATCGACGGCAAGGGCATGATGGTCATGCCCGGCCTCGTGAACATCCACTGCCATCCCTCCTCCGAGCCGATGAACAAGGGGCTGATCGACGAGATCGGCTCCCCCGGCCTCTACAATTCCTCGCTCTACGAATACATGCCGATCTTCCGGGCGGATGCGGAGGCGGTGCCCTCCTGCGTCCGCGTGGCGCTCTCCGAGCTGCTGCTCTCCGGCGTCACCACGGTCGCCGACCTGTCCATGGCGCATCCCGGCTGGCTCGACCTGCTGGCCGAGAGCGGCATGCGGGTCTGCATCGCGCCGATGTTCCGCTCCGCCCGCTGGTTCACCAAGAACGGCCATGTGGTGGAGTACGAGTGGGACGAGAAGGCGGGCGAGAAGTCGATGGGCGAGGCGCTGAACCTCATCCAGCGCGCCGAGCAGCACGAATCCGGCCGCCTCTTCGGCATGGTGGTGCCGGCGCAGATCGACACCTGCTCCGAGACCCTGCTGAAGGACAGCTTCCAGGAGGCCAAGGCGCGCGGCCTGTCCTGGCAGATCCACGCGGCGCAGAGCGTCGTCGAGTTCCACGAGATCACCCGTCGCCACGGCCTGACGCCGATCGGCTGGCTGGACGAGATGGGCCTGCTCTCCGAGCGCTCCATCATCGGCCATGGCATCTTCCTCGACGACCACCCGAGCACGCGCTGGCACACCGAGAACGACCTCGACCGCCTCGCCGCCACCGGCACCACCGTGGCGCACTGCCCGACGGTGTTCGCCCGCCGCGGCATCGCCATGCGCTCCTTCGGGCGCTACCGCAAGCGGGGCGTGAACATGGGCGTCGGCACCGACACCTACCCGCACAACATGCTCGATGAGCTGCGCCTCGTATCCTATCTCGCCCGCACCCAGTCGGGCGATCCGCGCAGCCTGTCCTCCACCGACCTGTTCGATGCCGCCACCATCGGCGGCGCCCAGGCGCTGAACCGCGACGACATCGGCCGGCTCGCGCCCGGCTGCCGCGCCGACTTCGTGATGGTGGACGTGACGCACCCGCAGATGCGCCCCGCGCGCGACCCGATGCGCAGCCTGATCTACGCGGCCGGCGACCGCGCCATCCGCTCCGTCCACATCGACGGGCAGGTGGTGGTGAAGGACGGCAAGGTGCTCACCATGGACTACGAAGGCGCCGCGGCGCATCTGGACGAGGCGCAGAAGCGCATCCTCGACCGCGCGCCGCAGCAGGACTGGGCGCACCGCCCGGTCGACAAGATTTCCCCTCCCACTTTCCGATGGGCGTGATGCAGCCGGATCTTCTGCGTATCGAGGGCCTTCGCACGGTCTTCAAGACTTCCTCCGGCCTGGTGCGCGCCGTGGACGGCATCGACCTTTCCGTGCCGCGCGGGCGCACCCTGGGCATCGTGGGCGAGAGCGGCTGCGGCAAGTCGATGCTGTCGCTCTCCATCATGCGGCTGGTGCCTCCCCCCGGCCGCACGGTGGAAGGCCGCGTGCTGCTCGAAGGGCGCAACCTGCTGGAGCTCTCCACCGCCGAGATGCGGCAGGTGCGCGGCGGGCAGATCGCCATGATCTTCCAGGAGCCGATGACCAGCCTGAACCCGGTGCACAGCGTGGGCCGGCAGCTGATCGAGGCGATGCAGGTCCACTCGCCCGGCCTCGGCGCCTCGGCGCTGAAGGACAAGGCGATCGCGGCGCTGAAGCGCGTGCGCATCCCCTCGCCCGAGCGGCGCTTCGAGGAATACCCGCACCAGCTCTCGGGCGGCATGCGCCAGCGCGTGATGATCGCCATGGCGCTGGCCTGCGAGCCGCGCCTGCTGATCGCCGACGAGCCCACCACCGCGCTCGACGTGACGGTGCAGGCGCAGATCCTCGACCTGCTGCGCGAGCTGCAATCGGAGACCGGCATGTCCATCATCCTGATCACCCACGATCTCGGTGTGGTGGCCGAGATGGCGGACGAGGTGGCGGTGATGTATGCCGGCAAGGTGGCCGAGCGCGCCTCGGCCCGCGCGCTGTTCGAGGACCCGCAGCACCCCTACACGCTGGGCCTGCTGGGCTCCGTGCCGCGCCTCGACGAGGAGCGCGAGCGGCTGCTGGCGATCGATGGCGCGGTGCCGCCGCCCTTCGCCTTCCCCGAGGGGTGCCGCTTCAACCCGCGCTGCCCCTTCGCCATCGCCCCCTGCCGGGCGGAGCTGCCGCCGCTGCGCGAGATCACGCCCGGCCACCAGGCGGCCTGCATCCGCGCGCCCGTCGAGAACGCCCTGTCCCTGGAGAGCGCGGCATGAGCCCCCTGCTGGAAGTCTCCGGCCTGGCCAAGCACTACCCGGTGAAGAAGGGCGTGGTGATCCAGAAGCAGGTCGGCACGGTGCGCGCCGTGGACGGCGTCTCCTTCCATGTCGACCGCGGCGAGACGCTGGCGCTGGTGGGCGAGTCCGGCTGCGGCAAGTCCACCACCGCGCGGCTGGTGCTGCGGCTGATCGAGCCCTCGGCCGGCACCATCCGCTTCGAGGGGAAGGACGTGACCAAGGTGGAAGGCGGTGCCATGCGGCTGCTCCGGCGGCGCATGCAGATCGTCTTCCAGGATCCCTATGCCAGCCTCAACCCGCGCCTGACGGTGGGCGACGCCATCGCCGAGCCGATGGTGGTGCACGGCATCGGCAATGCCGAGAGCCGCCGGGCCAAGGTCCATGAGCTGCTGCGGCTGGTGGGCCTCGCGCCCTTCCATGCCGAGCGCTACCCGCACGAGTTCTCGGGCGGGCAGCGGCAGCGCATCGGCATCGCGCGCGCCCTGTCGGTCGAGCCGGACCTGGTGGTGTGCGACGAGCCGGTCTCGGCGCTGGACGTGTCGATCCAGGCGCAGGTGGTGAACCTGATGAAGGACCTCCAGGCGCGGCTCGGCCTGTCCTACCTGTTCATCGCGCACGACCTGGCGGTGGTGAAGCACATGGCGGACCGCATCGCCGTCATGTATCTGGGCGCTGTGATGGAGATCGGCGGCAAGAACGAGCTGTTCGCCAATCCGCGCCATCCCTATACCCGCGCCCTGCTGGCCGCCATCCCGCACCCCGACCCGGCGCGGCGCGGGCGCGTGACCCCGCTCGGCGGCGACGTGCCGAGCCCGATGGCGGTGCCGCCGGGCTGCCGCTTCCACACGCGCTGCCCCTTCGCCCAGGCGCGCTGCAAGCAGGAAGTGCCGGCGCTGCGCGAGATCGCGCCCGGCCAGAAGGTGGCCTGCCACTTCGCGGAAACCCTGCCGGATCCGGGCCTCGACTATTCCGGCGGCCTCACCGAGGCGGCGGCGAAGCGCCTCGCCCTCTACGACGCCGCCCGCCGCAAGGCGGCTGCCTGAAACTGACAGAAAGAAGATGGGGGTCTGGGGGAATTCATTCCCCCGGATTCTTTGGCTTCAGCTTCTCCAGCGCCGCCCGCACGTCCTCCGGCAACGGCGTCGAGCGGCGTGTTTCCGCGTCCACCAGCACCACCACCCCCTCGCCCGTGGCCGAGCACATCTCCCCCTGGAAGATGCCCTGCCCGGTGGTGAAGGAGCTGCGCCCGATGCCGGTGATGGCGGTGCCGATGCGGATCGGCCCCAGCTCCTTCATCTCGGCGAGGTAGTCGAGGCTCATGCGGGCCAGCACGAAATAGGTTTCCGGCCCGCGCAGCAATTGCTGCATCAGCTCCACCCGCGCCGTTTCCAGGTAGGTGCCATAGATGGCGTTGTTGACGTGCCCGAGCCGGTCCGTGTCGCCGAAGCGCACCCGCTCCTCCGTCCAGAAGGGGAAGGTGTCGGCGATCTTCAGCGCGGGATCGTTGGGCATGGCGTGGCCTCCGGTTGTGCTTGTTCAGCCTTCGTCGAGCATGGCGAGGACGGCATCCGCCGCGGCCTCGCTGGGCAGGCCCCGGGCCGGGCGCAGCTGGCTCATCACCCGCTCGAAGCCGGCGCGCTGGGTGGCCACGGGGCCGGGATCGGTCAGCAGCCGCTCCAGCTCGGCCGCCAGCAGCTCCGGCGTGCAGCGCTCCTGCAGGAACTCGGGGATAACCGGCGCGTCGGCCAGCAGGTTGACGATGGACACGAAGCGCACCTTGATCAGCCGCCGGGCGATCGCGGCGCTGAGCGGGTTGACGCGGTAGCCCACCGCCATGGGCACGCCGGCCAGCGCCACCTCCAGCGAGGAGGTGCCGGACTTGACCAGCCCGGCGCCATTCTCGCGCGCGGCGGCGTAGGCGTCGTATTTCTCGGCCACGCCCCGCAGCAGGATGGGGGCGGGGTGCCAGTCGCTGGCCGCCGCGCGCACCGCCTCCTCCACCGGGCCGGCCAGCGGCACCACCGGGCGCAGATCGGGCACGCGGCCGGCGAGGCGCTTCAGGGCCTCGCCGAAGACCGGCAGCAGCCGCCCCACCTCGCTGCGGCGGCTGCCGGGCATCACCAGCAGCACGCGCTCCTCCGGCCGCAGTCCGTAGGTTTCGCGGAAGCGCGCGGCGTCGCCCCGGTCCGCGCCGGATTCCAGGATGGAATGCCCGACGAAGCTGACCGGGATGCCGGCCTTCTCGAAGAAGGGCGCCTCGAAGGGGAGGAGGGCCAGGATGCGGTCCACCTCGCGGGCGATGCGCTTCACCCGCCCCGGGCGCCAGGCCCAGACCTGCGGCGCCACGTAATGCGCCACGCGGAACCCCTGTGCCTTGGCGCGCCTGGCCACGCGCAGGGTGAAGCCGGGGCTGTCGATGGTGACGATCAGCGCCGGGCGGCGCGCGGCGATGTCGGCCGCCGTCTCGTCCAGCCGGCGGGCGAGGCGGCGGAGGTTGGGCAGCACCTCCAGGAACCCCATCAGCGCCAGCTCGCGCATGGGGAAGAGGCTGCCGAAGCCCTGCTCGGCCATGCGCTCGCCGCCGACGCCGGCGAAGGCGAGGTCCGGGCGCCGGCGGCGCAGCGCGGCCATCAGCCGCGCGCCCAGCATGTCGCCCGAGGCCTCGCCGGCGACGAGGTAGAGCAGCGTCACGCGAAGCGCGCCACGGCCGGCTCGGGGAAGCCCTGGCGCGGCCAGTCGCGGTGGTTGCGCACCGCGCCCTCCTCCCGCACCCGCGCGATGCGGGCGGGGTCGAGGTCGGCATAGATCCACTGGGGCGTGTCCAGCGCCCCTTGCGCGATCACGCCGTCCTCCGGGAAGCCGTGGTCGATCGGGCCGAACACCGCCGCATGGCCCCGGTTGCGGTCCAGCGCCGCCGACCACGCGGCCTCGCCCACCGTGGGCGCGATGGCGACGAAGCACTGGTTCTCCAGCGCCCGCGCGGCGGCGGAGAAGCGCACGCGGTTGAAGCCGTGCAGCGTGTCGGTGCAGGTGGGCACCAGCACCAGCCAGGCGCCGGCCTCCACCTGGGCGCGGACATGCTTGGGGAACTCGCTGTCATAGCAGATGGACAGGCCGATGCGGCCCCAGGGCGTCTCGAACACCGACGGCGCCGCGCCGGAGGCGATGCCCCAGCGCTCCGTCTCGAAGCGCGTCATGGCGTGCTTGTCCTGGAAGGCCAGCATGCCCTCCGGCGTGATCATCGGGGCGCGGTTGCGGATGGCGCCGTCGGCGCCGCGCATCGGCAGGGAGCCGGGCACCAGCCAAAGCCCGGCGCGGCGCGCGGCATGGCGCATCGAGGCGAGGATGGCGGGCGTGGCCTCCACCATGGCCGCCAGCTCCTCAGCCTCGCTCGCGGGGGACTTGCCGGCGAGGGCGGAGCCCAGCTCGACGCAGGCATATTCCGGCAGCACCGCCATCTGCGTGCCGCGCAGGCGGGCCTCGTCCAGCCAGCGATCCAGCTTGGCCTCCCAGGCGGCGACGCTGCCGGGGCGCTCGACCGGATATTGCAGCAGGGCGAGGCGCAGGGTCGTGCTCATGCTCGGGGCTCCGGCATCGGGGAGGGGGCTCCGGCGGGAGCGTCCCAGGCGAGGGATTTCTGCCAGAAGGACAGGGTGTGCGGGATCTCGCCCGCGCCGTCCGGCTCCCGCCACGCCATGGTGCAGGCGAGGCCGGGGCAGGGAGTGTAGCCGCGCCTGCGCCAGAAGCCGTCGAGCGGAACGTAGGCGGCGGGGCGGCGCGGGTCGCCATCGTCGCGCTGCACGGCGCAGAAGGTGGCATGGTCGGTGCCGAGCTGGCGGGCATGCGCTTCCCGCCGGCGGAAGAACTCCACCCCCGCGCCCTGGCCGCGATAGGGGGCGAGCAGCACGCTCTCGCCGAAATAGGTGTAGCGGGCGGGGTCCAGCCCGGCGGCGAGAAAGGCGTCCCGCACCGTGCCATGGGTCTCGGCCATCGGCTCGCAGGTGGCGATGCCCACGGGCGTGCCGCCATCCAGCGCCACCACCACGGCGGCGCCGGGAGCGTCGGCATAGGCGCGCAGGTAGCGAGCCTCGTAGGCCTCGTCGCCCTCGTAGAGATAGGGCCAGTCGCGGAACACGGCGATGCGCAGCCGGGCCAGGGCCGGCAGGAGGGGGTGCAGCGCGGCGCCGCGCAGCGTCTCGAAGCGGAGGGGAGGGGTGCCCATCCCTCCCCGATAAAGCAGATCGGCGGCGATGGCCAAGGGGGGAGGGGCGCCGGGGATGGGGCGCCGCCCGCATCCCCCCCCGCATCCCCCGGCCGCTCACCCGGCGTAGATCATCTTCCGGGTCATGCCGCCATCGGCGATGAACTCGCCGCCGGTGACGAAGCCCGCCTGCGGCCCCACCAGCCACGCCACCAGCGCCGCGATGTCCTCCACCCGGCCCACGCGCCCCGCCGGATGCTGGGCGTGGTCCTCCGGGCGCAGCGCCTCGCCGCTCACGTCGATCCAGCCCGGGCTGACGCAGTTGGCGCGCACCTCCGGCCCGAGGCTGACGGCCAGGGCATGGGTCAGCGCCAGGATGCCGCCCTTGCTGGCGGAATAGGACTCCGTGTCCGGCTCCGACATGTGGGCGCGGGTGGAGGCGATGGTGACGATGCTGCCGCGCGCCGCCTTCAGCAGCGGCTGCGCCGCGCGCGCCAGCAGGAAGGCGCTGGTCAGGTTGGTGCCCAGCACCTTGTTCCATTCGGCCAGCGAAAGCTCGGCCAGCGGCTTGCGCAGCATGATGCCGGCATTGCACACCAGCGCGTCCAGCCGCCCTTCCTGCTGCTCCACCCCGGCGACCAGCGCCCGCACCGCCGCCTCGTCGGCCACGTCGGCGATCGCGTGGCGCGTGCCCGCGTCGCCGGGGTTGAGGTCGGCGGTGACGACACGCCAGCCTTCCCGCTTCAGGTGGCGGGCGATGCCGGCGCCTATTCCATGCGCGGCGCCGCTGACGAGGGCGACGGGGGAGGATGTGTTCTGGCTCATGACGGGCTGAACGCGGGCCGCCGTTCCGCGATGCCGGCGGCGCGGCGGCGCGGCGCTTCACATCATCGGAGCGTAGCGGGCCACCTCGGTGAAGATGTCGCGCACGGCGGCGGACAGGCTGCGGTTGAGCGTCTCCATCTCGGTCACGGCGTCGATGCGCGGCTGGGCGCGCTCCAGCTCGGCCGGCGCCAGCAGCATGGGGAAGAGGCCGGCCGCGCGGGTCAGCCCGATCAGCAGGGCGTCGCGGGTTTCCGGCACGCCATCCTCGAAGATGACGCCCATCAGCCGCGCCTTCACCTCGCGCTCCTCCTTGTCGGACACCACCGGGTAGCGCCGCTCGGGGAAGATCCAGAGGAAGCGGCCTTCCTCCGCCCGCAGGATGCCGCGCTCGACCAGGCGGTTGAAGTAGTGGTCGCGGTACCGGTCGGCCTCGCGCGCCAGGGTCTCGATCCAGCGGCGCCCCCCCTGCGTCTCGGGCTCGGCGGATATGCGCGCCAGCACCTCGTCCAGCACCGCGTCGCCGGTGGGAGCGGGGTCGCGCACCGTGATGCGCCCGGGCTCCACGCCGATCCGCTCCTCCAGCACCAGTTCGGCGAGGATCGCCCCGGCCAGCGCGTGGTCGCCGGAAGGGGCGGCGCGGTCGGTCAGGCGGCCGCTCTCGTCATCGAGCATGAGGAGGAGGATCTCCTCCGGCATGGTCAGCGGCATGATGGGCGTTCTCCGGCTTTGTGGTTTCGCGGGGATACTAAAGCCGGAAAAGCGCCTGGGTTTAGCCAGCACGGGACACGGCGCGGAGAAAGCCGCCTCCGCTCAGCCCGCCGCGATCCGCGCCTCCGTCCTGGCCGCCTGGCAGAAGGCGGCGATGCCTTCCTCGATCGCCGCGCGCGGCATGTCGCGCAGGATGAACACCAGCCGCGAGCGTCGCGGCTGCCCCGCCGGCCAGGCGGAAAGACGGGCGGGGTTGTGCCAGACGCTCTGCACGCCATGGATCACCACCGGCCGGTCCTCGCCCTCCAGGTCGAGGATGCCCTTCACCCGCAGCACGGCATCGCCCCGCGTGGCGGTGAGCACCTCCAGCCAGGTGGCCAGCCCTTCCCAGGGCAGCGGCGTGTCGTAGGTCAGGCAGAAGGCGTGGATGCGCGCGTCGTGCCGGTTCGGGTCGTGCCCGTGGTGGTGGCCATGCCCGTGGTCGTGAGGATGGTGGTGATGGGGCGCCTCCGCCCAGGCCGCCTCGTCCAGCCAGCCGCGCGGTCCGGGGCCACGCATGGCGGGGTCGAAGGGGCCGCAGCCCAGGATCGCGTCCGGCGCCACCATGCCGCCCGTGATGGTGAGGGGCACCGCGCCCGGGTTCAGCGCCCGCAGCCGCGCCGTCAGCGCCGCCACGCTCTCGGCCGGGGTGAGGTCGGTCTTGCTCAGCAGCAGCCGGTCGGCCACCGCCACCTGCCGCACCGCCTCCGGCTGGCGGTCCAGCGTGGCGGCGCCGTTCACCGCCTCCACCAGCGTCACCACCCCGTCCAGCACGAAGTCCCGCGCCACGGCGGGCTCGGCCATCAGGGTTTGCAGGATGGGCAGCGGGTCGGCGAGGCCGGTGGTCTCGATCACCACGCGGCGCAGCGGCTGGCCGTCCCGCACCCGCTGCGCGACACGGCCCAGCGCCAGGGCGAGGTCGCCGCGGATGGTGCAGCACAGGCACCCCGCCTGCAGCAGCACCGCATCCTCCTCCGCCGTCTCCACCAGCAGGTGGTCCAGCCCGATCTCGCCGAACTCGTTGATCAGCACGGCGGTGCCGGCCATCTCCGGCTGTTGCAGGAGGTGGTTCAGCAGCGTGGTCTTGCCGGCGCCGAGAAAGCCGGTCAGCAGCGTCACGGGCAGCTTCGCGGGCGGGGACGCCCGCTCGGTCTCAGCGCCCATAGAGCACCGCCGGGTCCACCGCGGGCGCGGCGATGGGCACCAGCTCCCCCCCGCGCAGCGCCTGGTAGAAGCAGGAGCGGCGGCCGGTGTGGCAGGCCACGCCCTTCTGCGTCACCAGCGCCAGGATGGTGTCGCCATCGCAATCCAGGCGCAGGTCCACCAGATGCTGTTCCTGGCCGGAGGTCTCGCCCTTGCGCCAGAGCGCGTTGCGGCTGCGGCTGAAATAGACCACACGTCCGGTGGCCAGCGTCTCCTCCAGGGCCTCGGCGTTCATCCAGGCCATCATCAGCACCTCGCCCGTGGCGTGGTCCTGGGCGATGGCGGGCACCAGCCCCTGTTCGTTGAACCGCGTGGCGGCGAGGAAGCGGGCACGGGCGGCGGGTTCGGCAACCGGCATGGGGCGGTTTCTCCACTCAGGTCGGGTTACTATATAACATCTGTGTGGCGCGGGAGAGAGGACATGGCGGCAGGGCAGGGCAGTGCTGCGGGGATGCCCCCGGGCGGGGCGCGGAACGGGCCGGAGCGGAGTGGGCCGCAGCGGAGCGGGCCCGACAGACCGGCCCATGACGTGGAGCCGGCCCTGCTGGCGGCCGAGGCGCGCTGCCTGCGCGCCGGCGTGCAGCTCACGCCGCTGCGCCGGCAGGTGCTGGAACTGGTGCTGGAGGCGGAGCAGCCGCTCGGCGCCTATGCGCTGCTCGACCGGCTGAAGGCCCAGCGCCCCGGCGCGGCGCCGCCCACCGTCTACCGGGCGCTGGACTTCTTGCTGGAGCAGGGGCTGATCCACAAGGTGGAGCGGCTCAACGCCTTCATTGGCTGCGTCGAAGCGGGCCACGCGCACCAGGAGGGGCATGGGCACGACCATGCCCACCAGTTCCTGATCTGCCGCCAGTGCGGCCTCACCGTGGAACTGAGCGACCACGCGGTGGCGCATGCGCTGGACGACGCGGCGCGGCGCGCGGGCTTCCGCATCGGCAATGCCACGGTGGAGGTGGAGGGGCTTTGCGCCGCCTGCGCCGCGGCGCAGGCGGCCGGCGCGCATGGCCAGGAGGGCAGCGCCGCGAGCGGCCGATGACCCCCTGGCTTGCCGGCCGGCCCGCCGGCCGCCCTGGCGCCCCGCCGGAAGCCTCCTAGTTGCCTTCTTCCTTTTCCTCCCGCTGCAGGGAGAACAGCAGCAGGGACCGCCCCGTCACCGTATAGGTCTCGCCGATGCCGAAGGCCTCCTCGGCATCCTTTTCCGTGCCGAAGATGTTGGTGTCGAGCAGGCGGATCCAGGCCGCGCCGTCCGGGCATTCCGGCAGGGTGAACTCCACCGCCTCGTGGTGGGCGTTCATGATCATCAGCAGCGTCGCGTCATGGCCGGGGCGGCGGATGCCGCTTTCCTGCGCGCGGCCGTCCAGCATCCGGGCGAAGCAGCGGGTGTTGGGGTCCTCCCAGTCCGCGCTGTCCATCTCCTCGCCCGAGGGCTTGTACCAGGACAGGCCCTTCACGCCGCTCGCCTCGTGGAACTCGCCGGACAGGAAGCGGCCGCGGCGCAGCACGGGGAAGCGGTCCCGCAGCCGCGCCAGGCGGCGGGTGAAGGCGACGAGGCGCTTGCCCTTGTCCTTGAGGTCCCAGTCGAGCCAGGAGATCTCGTTGTCCTGGCAATAGGCGTTGTTGTTGCCCTGCTGGGTGCGGCCGAACTCGTCGCCGGCCAGCAGCATCGGCGTGCCCTGGCTGAGGTAGAGCGTGGCCAGCATGTTGCGGATCTGCCGCTCGCGCAGGGCGTTGATCTCGGGGTCGTCGGTCGGGCCCTCGACGCCGTAATTGTACGAGTAGTTGTGCGAATGGCCGTCGCGGTTCTCCTCGCCATTCGCCTCGTTGTGCTTCTCGTTGTAGCTGACGAGATCGTTCAGCGTGAAGCCGTCATGCGCGGCCAGGAAGTTCACGCTGGCCCAGGGCTTGCGGCCATGGTGGTCGAACAGGTCGGCCGAGCCGGACAGGCGGTTGCCGAGATCGGGCGCCTTGCCTTCCTCGCCCACCCAGAAGGCGCGCACCGTGTCGCGGTACTTGTCGTTCCATTCCGCCCAGCCGGGGGCGAAGTTGCCCACCTGGTAGCCGCCCGGGCCGATATCCCAGGGCTCGGCGATGAGCTTCACGTCGGACAGCACCGGGTCCTGCATGCAGGCCTTGAGGAAGGCGGACTGCTCGTCGAAGCCGTGCGGCTCGCGCGCCAGGATGGTGCCGAGGTCGAAGCGGAAGCCATCGACATGCATCTCGTTGACCCAGTAGCGCAGGCTGTCCGTCACCATCTGCAGCACGCGCGGGTGCGAGAGGTTCACCGTGTTCCCGGTGCCCGTGTCGTTGATGTAGTAGCGCTTCTGGTCGGGCAGCAGGCGGTAGTAGCTGGCGTTGTCGATGCCCTTGAAGGACAGCGTGGCGCCCCGCTCATTGCCCTCGGCCGTGTGGTTGTAGACCACGTCCATGATGACCTCGAGCCCGGCATCGTGCAGCCGCGCCACCATCTCCTTGAACTCGGCGAAGGCGAAGTCCTGGTTGCGGGCGTAGCGCCGCGCCGGGGCGAAGAAGCCCAGCGTGTTGTAGCCCCAGTAGTTCACCAGCCCCTTGTTGAGCAGGTAGTCGTCGTTGAGGAAGAAGTGCACCGGCAGTAGCTCGACGGACGTGACGCCGAGCGATTTGATGTGCCGGATCACCTCCCGGCTGGAAAGTCCGGAATAGGTGCCGCGGCGGTCCTCCGGCACCAGCGGGTGGCGCATGGTGAGGCCCTTCACGTGGGTCTCGTAGAAGATCGTGCGCTCCCACGGGATGCGCGGGCGCCGGTCGTTGCCCCAGGTGAAGGCCGGGTCCACCACGCGGCACTTCGGCATGAAGGGCGCGCTGTCGCGCTCGTCGAAGGAGAGGTCCTCCGCCTCGTGCCCGATAGTGTAGCCGAACAGCGCGTGGTCCCACTTCAGGTCCCCCACATGGCTCAGCGCGTAGGGGTCCAGCAGCAGCTTGTTCGGGTTGAAGCGGTGCCCTTCCTCCGGCGCGTAGGGGCCGTGCACGCGGTAGGCGTAGATGGTGCCGGGCCGTGCGTCGGGCAGGAAGCCGTGGAACACCTCGTTGGTGTATTCGGGCAGCTCGATCCGCTCCAGCTCTGTCTCGCCGCTGGCATCGAAGAGGCACAGCTCGACCTTGGTGGCATGGGCCGAGAACAGGGCGAAGTTCACGCCGAGCCCGGTCCAGGTGGCGCCCAGGGGGTTGGGCCGCCCTTCGGAAATGCGAGAGACGTTGATGGCGGGGGGCACAGGGGTGTCCTCGTTGGGGGAATGCCCTGCCTAAGCGCCGAAGCCACGCCCCGGGTTGCGGGGCGCGGCGGAAATCCGCCGCCCTCCCGCGCGCTCAGCCCGGCGTGATGCCGGCATCCCGGATGATCTGCGGCCAGAGCCGCATCTCCGCCTCCAGCCGCTGGCGCAGCGCGGCCGCGTCGCCCTCCATCAGCACCACGCCCTGGCTGGTCACGCGCTCCCGCAGCGCGGGGTCGGCCAGGGCGCTGCGCAGCGCGGCATGGAGCCGGGCGCGGATCGGCTCGGGCGTGCCCGCCGGGGCGAACAGCCCCTGCCACAGCACGCCCGCGCAGCCCTCGAAGCTTTCCGCCACCGAGGGCAGCTCCGGCAGGGCGGGGATGCGCTCGGGCGAGGAGATGGCCAGCAGCCGCGCCTTGCCCTCCTGCACCAGCGGCCGGACATCGAGCGGCGTGGCGTAGAACAGGTCGATCCGCCCGGCCTGCAGCTCCAGCAGGGCGGGGCCGGCGCCGCGGAAGGGGATGTGCGTCATCTGCGCGCCCGCCCGCTGCAGCAGCAGCTCGGTGAGCAGGTGGTTCACCGAGCCGGAGCCGGAGCTGCCATAGTTGAGGTGACCGGGCTTCTCGCGCGCCAGGGCCATCAGCCCGGCCAGGTCGCGCGCTTCCACGCCGGTTCGCACCGCGAGCGCGAAGGGGCTGTAATAGACCTCGCCGATCGGGTCGAACGCCGCCACCGGGTCAGCCGGCATGGCGCCGGGGGTGAGGGCGGGGTTGATGGCCAGGCTGTTGGTGCCGATCAGCAGGGTGTGGCCATCGGGCCGCGCCTGGGCCACGGCATTGGCGGCGATGGCGGTGGCGGCGCCGGTGCGGTTCTCCACCACCACCGGCTGGCCCAGCTCCTGCTGCATCCGCCCGGCCACCAGCCGCACCATCACGTCGGTCAGCCCGCCCGGCGCATAGCCGATGATCAGGCTGACCGGGCGCTCCGGATAGCCCGCGGCCCGCAGGGACGCGGGGCGGGCGAGGGCCAGGGCGGCGGCCCCGGCCAGGGCCTGGCGGCGTGTCGGCATGAGTGGTGTTCCCCCGTTCTCGTGATTCGTCGGGGGCAGGCTAGAGCAGATCCGCCCCGGGCGGAAACGCCCGGGGCGGGGTGGCGGCGGGCGCCCCCCGCGCCGGAGGCATCAGCGCGGCAGGGTGTCGAGCCCCGCCTCCAGGTCGGCGATCAGGTCGGCCGGCTCCTCCAGCCCGATATGGAAGCGCACCGTCGGGCCTTCCAGGATGCCGGTGCTGGTGGCGGTGCGGGTGATGTGGTTGGTGGTGGGCAGCGCCAGGCTCTCATAGCCGCCCCAGGAGGCGCCGATGCCGAACAGCTTCAGCCCGTCGATCACCGCCTCGACCTGCTTCACGTCGTAGCGCGGCTGGAACACCACGCCGAACAGCGAGCAGCCGCCGGTGAAGTCCCGCTTGAACAGCGCGTGCTGCGGGTGGCTGGGCAGGCCAGGGTGGATGACGCGCAGCACCTCCGGCCGGCCCTCGAACCAGCGCGCGACGGCGAGGCCCGCCTCATACTGGTGCTTCAGCCGCATCGGCATGGAGCGCAGGCCGCGCAGCGCCAGCCAGCAATCGTCGGGGCTCGCATAGTGGCCGATCTCGCGCGCCGCGCCGGCCACGATGCGCCAATCTTCCTCCGTGGCCACGGTGACGCTGCCCAGCAGCACGTCCGAATGGCCGCCGACATACTTGGTCAGCGCCTGGATCGAGACATCGACGCCCTTGGTGAAGGGCTGGAAGTGGTGGATGCCCCAGGTGTTGTCCATCAGCACCTTGGCGCCATGGGCATGCGCCACCTCGGCCAGCGCCGGGATGTCCTGCATCTCGAAGGTGTGGCTGCCCGGGCTCTCGGTGTAGAGCACCCTGGTGTTCGGGCGCAGCAGCGCCTGCAGCCCGGCGGCGTCGATGGTCGGGTCGTAGTAGCTGGTCTCGATGCCGAAGCGCTTCAGCATGCCCTCGGCCACGCGGCGCGTCGGGCCATAGACGCTGTCCGGGATCAGGCAGTGGTCGCCGGCCGAGAGATAGGCCATCAGCGGCAGGGTGCAGGCGGCGAGGCCGGTGCCGGTGATCAGGGCGCGCGTGCCGCCCTCGATCTCGGCCACCATGTTCTCCAGCGCGAAATGCGTGGGGCCGCCGGCGGTGCCATAGGTCATCACCTGCTCGAGCGAGCGGGCGTTGAGCGCGCCGCGCGCCTCGCAGGAGGGGTAGAGCACCGTCGAGCCGCGATGGACCGGCGTGTTGACGAAGCCATGCTCGCGCAGGCCGGGCCGGCCGCCATGCGCCATGCGCGTGGCGAAGCCATGGCCGGAATTGGCGCCGTGCTTTGCTTTGGGCGGGAGGTTGTCCGGCATCAGGGCGTGCTCTGCTTCGGGGTTTCGGGCCGGCTGGCCCATTCGGTCCAGGAGCCGTCATAGACGGCGGGCTCCGGCAGCCCCGCCCGCACCAGCGCCAGCGCCAGCACGCAGGCGGTGACGCCGGTGCCGCAGGAGGTGACGAGCGCGCGGCTGCCATCCGCGCCGGCCGCGGCGAAGCGGGCGCGGAGCTGCTCGGGCGGCAGCAGGGTCATGTCGGGCGCCAGCAGCTCGGTCACGGGCACGCTGGCGGCGCCCGGCATGTGGCCGGAGGGCAGGCCGGGCCGCGGCTCGGGCGCCGTGCCGTCGAAGCGGCCCCTGGCGCGGGCATCGAGGATCAGCGCCGAGCGGTCCGCCACGATGCGCTTCACGTCACCGATGCCGGCCAGGCGGCGGGCGATGAAATCGGCCCAGAAATCCTGCCGCGGCGGCGCGGCGGGGGTGCCGGCGGCGGTGTCGCGGCCCTCGGCCAGCCATTTGGGCAGGCCGCCATCCAGCACGGCGGCGTTCTCGTGGCCGAACAGCCGCATCAGCCACCAGCCGCGCGCGGCCGAAAACAGCCCCTTCTGGTCGTAGAACACCACGCGGTGGTGGTTGGAGATGCCCAAGGCCCCCAGCAGCCGCGCGGCGCGCCCGGAGGTGGGGGCCATGTGCGGCAGGTCCGTCTCGGGGTCCGCCACCTCGTCGATGTCGAAGAAGGCTGCGCCGGGGATGTGCGCGGCCGCGAACTCGGCCCTGGCGTCCCGGGGCTCGTTGGGGAGGTACTTGGTGGCGTCGAACACCAGAAGGTCCGGCTTGCCGAGCTCGGCCGCCAGCCATTCCGTGGAGACGAGGTTTTCCATCCGCTTCAGCCTTCCAGCGTCACGTAGACGCGCCGGTTCTGCTTGCCCTTGTTCTCGAGCTTGGCGACGGTCACGGCGCCGATCTCGCCCGTGCGGGCCACATGCGTGCCGCCGCAGGGCTGGAGATCGACCGGCGCCGCCTCGGCGCCGATGCGCACCAGCCGCACCTGCCCCGCCCCGCGCGGCGGCTTCACGGACAGGGTGCGCACGAGGTTCGGGTTCTCGTCCAGCTCCGCCTCGGTGATCCAGCGCTCGCCCACCGCGTGGTCCTCGGCGGCCAGGGCCGTCAGGCGCTCGCTCAGCCATTCCTTGGTGGGCGGCTCGGCCAAGTCGAAATCGAGGCGCGACTTCTCCACGCCGATCTGCCCCCCGGTGACGCCGGCGCCGGGGATCAGGCTGCACAGCAGGTGCAGGGTGGTGTGCATGCGCATCAGGCGGTGGCGGCGCTCCCAGTCCAGCACGGCGGTGACCTCCGCGCCGGGAGCGGGGAGGGGGGCGCCGGCGGCCGGCACGTGCAGCACCGTGCCGTTCTCGCCCTTCACCGCATTGGTCACGGGCATTTCTCCAGGGGGCATCTCTCCAGGGGGCATCTCCGCGCCCTCCCAGCGCAGCAGGCCGGCATCGCCTGGCTGGCCGCCGCCCTGGGCGTAGAACACGGTGCGGTCCAGGACCACGCCCTCCGGCCCGGCGGAGACCACCCTGGCGGTGCATTCGCGGGCATAGGGCTCGGTGCGGAACAGCATCTCGGTCATGGGTCCATCCATTCGGTATTCAGGCGGGGCGCGTTGGCCTGCAGCCAGAGCAGGGCCAGCGCGGCGGTGACGTTGCGGATCTCGTTGCGGGCGAGCTGGGCCAGCGCCTCCTCCAGCGGCAGCACCAGGATGCGGGTCTCCTCCCCCTCCTCCTCCAGCCCGCGCAGGCCGAGCAGCCCCTCATCGGGCAGGCTCACGCGGCCGCAATAGAAGTGCATCCGCTCGTCGCTGCCGCCCTGCATCAGCATGAACTGGCCGATCGGCACCACGCGGTCGGGCACCAGGCCGGTCTCCTCCTCCACCTCGCGCAGCGCGGCCTGGCCAGGGTCCTCGCCCGCGCCGAGCAGGCCGGCGGGGCATTCGCGCATCACCGGCTCCTCGCCCGCGGCCAGGGCGGGCAGGCGGAACTGCTCGATCAGCGCCACGCGGCGGGTGCGGGGGTCGTAGGGCAGCATCACCACGCCCTGGCCGCGCCGCCACATCTCCCAGGTGAGCAGGGCGGAGGGCGTGCCGTCGCTGCGCCGGTAGCGGAAGCGCACGACCTGCAGCGCGAACCGGCCGGACCAGGCGACCTCGTCGCTCTCGGGCATGTAGAGCGGGTGCGGCGGCACCGGCGGCGCCTTGGGTGGCCGGGAGGCGGGTGGTCTGGCCTTCATGCGGGGGGCAGCCTAACCTCGTCTGGAAACGCCACGATCATGAGCCGCCCCATTCCCCTCGTCCATGCCCCGCCGGCCCTTCCCGATGACAGGGCCGCGCAGCTCGCCGCGCGCCGCCGCGCCATCCTCTGCGTGATGGGCGCCGCCCTCACCTTCGCCCTCGCCGCCGTGGCGGTGAAGCTGCTCGGCGGCGCCATCCCCGTGATGCAGGTCATCCTGTTCCGCAACCTGTTCGCCATCCCGCCGCTGGTGCTGCTGGCGCTGGCCACGGTGCCGCCGGCCGAGCGCCGCGGCCTGCTGGCCACCCGCAGCCCAGGCTGGACCCTGCTGCGCATCCTGTTCGGGCTGGGCGGCATGTTCGGCAGCTTCTACGGCTATGTCCACCTGCCGCTGGCCACGGTGACGGCGCTGGGCTTCACCATGCCGCTCTTCCTCACCGCCCTGTCCGTGCCCCTGCTGGGGGAGAAGGTGGGCTGGCGGCGGTGCAGCGCCGTGCTGGTGGGCTTTGGCGGGGTGCTGCTGATGCTGCGCCCCGGCTTCTCGGGGGAGGCGCTGCCGGCGCTGCCGGCCGCCGCCGTGCTGGGCGGCGCCGTGGCCTGGGCGCTGGCCATGATCAGCATCCGCCGCATGGGCGAGCTGGGGGAGAGCGGCACCACCATCGTGCTGTGGTTCGCCATCGGCGGCACGCTGGTGGGGGCGGTGGCGGCGCTGCCGGGCTGGGTGTGGCCCACGCCGGAGCAATGGGCGTTGCTGGCGGCGGTGGGGCTGATCTCGGCGGTGGCGCAACTGCTGATGACGGCCGCCTACCGCAGCGGCGAGACGACGCTGATCGCCCCTTTCGAGTATTCCGGCCTGCTCTGGACCATGAGCCTCGGCGTGCTGATCTGGGGCGAGCTGCCGCGGGCCTGGGATTTCGTGGGCATCGCCGTGCTGGTGGCGTCGGGCCTCTATATCTGGCACCGCGAGGTGCGGCTCGGCCTGAAGCGCTGAGCCGCCGCCCGCCTCAGCCGGGCGCCGCCCCGAACCGCTTGGCGAACCACAGCCGGTGGTGGCCGGAGGGGCGCCCTTCCAGCCGGCCGACCTCCCGGAAGCCGTGCTTGCGGTAGAAGCCCGGCGCCTGGAAGCTGCTGGTGTAGAGATGCGCCCCCACCGCGCCGAGGCGCCGCGCCTCCGCCTCGGCGGCGGCGAGCAGGGCGGTGCCGGTGCCCTGGCCGCGCAGCCTCTCATCGACCCAGAACTTGTCGATGAACAGCCAGTCCATCGTCACCTCGCCCACCAGCCCGGCGCGCACCGTGCCGGCCTCGTCCCGCCGCAGGAAGCAGAGGGGGTGGGACACCAGCGCCCCGGGCCGCGCCGCCATGGCCGCGCGGCGGTGCTCGGCCAGGCCCGCCAGCACCGCCTGCGCCTCGGAGCCCTTGTTGTCCGCGACGAACTCGATGCCGGCCGCCGCGCTCACCCGCCGAAGCGGCCCCAGCCCGCCACGGCCACGGTGAACAGGCCGATCGCCAGGTTGATGGTGACGAGGCGGCGCACCTTGTCCGCCGCCGCGGCCGCCTCCGCGTCCTGGCCGGCGCCGAGGGCGGCGCGCATCGCATTCCAGGGGCCGAAGAACAGGGCGAGGAACAGGGCGGACATGATCAGCCCGGTGAGGTGCATGGTGTGGACGTGCCAGCCCGTGCCGGCGAAGCCGCCATACCAGCCGAAGAGCAGCGCGTAGCCGCTGGCCAGCATCACCGGCATGGCGTGCCAGACCACCAGGAAGAAGCGCCGGTAGGTGCCGCCCAGCACGGCGAGGCGCTGCGGCCCCGGCAGCGTGGCCAGGCTTGGCCGCAGCGCCAGGATGGAGAAGGCCATTCCGCCCACCCAGAGCACCGCCGCCAGGAGGTGAAGCACATAAACTAGCGTCATGCCGGTCGTCCCTTGCCGTGATCCTCGATGGCCCGCGCCAGGGCGCGCGCCTCGGTGGCGGCGGTACCACGCGGCGCGGCTTCCGCCACCCCCAGTCCTTGCGCGAAGGCGCTGGCGAAGGCGGTGCGGTTGCCGAGCGCCGGCTCCAGCACCGGCAGCCCCCGCTCCGCCAGTTCCGCCGCGATCTCGCCGCGCAGGCGGCCGCTGGCGGGCACGCGGTTCATCAGCAGCCGCACGGGGCGGCGCTCGGCCGCCGCCAGCTCCAGCGTGGCGTCCATCGCCCAGAGGTCGGCGGGGGAGGGCTGCAACGGCACCAGCACCAGATCGGCCGCGCGGATGGCGATGCGCGAATCGGTGTCGGCATGCGGCGGCGTGTCGATGATCAGGAAGTCGTGCTCCCGCCGCAGCCGGTCGAGCGCGGCGGGCATGCGCCAGCCGGCCACGGCCTCGAAGCGCAGGGGGGCGGCCTGAGCCTGGCCGTGCCGCGCCTGGTGCCAGCGCGCCAGGGTCTGCTGCGGGTCGCTGTCCAGCAGGGCGACGCGGTGGCCGGCGGCTGCCAGGGCGGTCGCCAGGGTGGCGGCCACGGTCGACTTGCCGGCGCCGCCCTTGCGCTGCGCCACCGCCACCACGAGTGCCATCCATCCCCCTCCTGCCGCTTGCGGGTGCCGCGCATCCTGCCTTGCCGGGGGCGGCGGTGCCAGCGGCATGGACGCGGCGCGGGCCTGGGCCCACATTGCGGCCCAGAACGAGGAAAGGAGTTCCGCCATGAGCGTTGAAGATGTGACCCCGGCCGCCGCCTGGGACGCGCTGCGCGCCGACCCCGACGCCGTGCTGGTGGATGTGCGCACCGATGCCGAATGGAACTTCGTCGGCCTGCCGGATCTCGGCGAGGCGGGCAAGCAGCCGGTGCTGATCCCCTGGCAGGTCTATCCCAGCATGCAGGTGAACGGCGCCTTTCCCGACCACCTCCGCAAGGCGGGGCTGACGCCGCTGAACAAGCTGTATTTCCTGTGCCGCTCCGGCGCGCGGAGCCTGGCCGCGGCCCAGGCGGCGCAAGCGGCCGGGTTCCAGCACGCCTACAACGTGGCCGACGGCTTTGAAGGGCCGCCGGATGCCAGCGGCCACCGCGGCACGGTGGGCGGCTGGAAGGCCGAGGGGCTGCCCTGGCGCCAGCGCTGAGGAAGGCAAGGGGAGCCGCCGGCTCCCCTCAGTGATGATGCGCGCGGCGCGTCTCGGCGGCTTTTTTCGCCGAGGCCGAGCGGGCCGCCGCAGGGCGCTGGGCGGAGGCTTCGCTGCCTTTCCGGCCGCCCTCATGCGCGGCGGCGTTGGTGTCCGGATGGCCGCGGCCGGAGCCGCTCCTGTTGCCGCCGCCCGAATCCTTGTTCACCGTGGCCCAGGCGCGGCGCTCGGCTTCCGCCTCGGGGACGCCGCGCGCCTCGTAGCCTTCCTCGATATGCGCTGCCTTGCGCTTCTGCTTGTCGGTGTAGGCCGATTTGTCGCCACGCGGCATGGCCGGTCTCCTTCCGCGGAAGGAACGCCCGGCCCGCCGCGCGGTTCCCGGCTCAGCCGCAGCGCGGCGTGTGCGGGGTGGGGTCGTGGCCCGGCAGGCCGGGCACGCCATAGCCGGGGAAGGGGGTGTTCTCCGCGTCATCCGCCGCCGGCTTGGTGCCGAACCACTTCTCGGACAGCCTGGCCACCGTGCCGTCGAGCTTCATGCACTCCAGCACGTTCTCCACCGCGTTGCGCAGCTCGGCATTGTCCTTGCGGAAGGGCGCGGCCCAGTGGGCGCGGGTCTCCTTGATGGTGAAGTCCGGCACCAGCATGGGCGCGCGCGTCGCGGCATAGCGGATGGTGGTGTTGCCGCCCAGGGTCGCGAAGACGCGGCCGGCGACCACGGCCTGCACCGCGTCGGGCTGGCTGTCGAAGGTCTGCACCGTGAAGCCCAGCTGCGCCGCGTTCTTCTGCGCCCAGGCATCGTAGGCCGAGCCCTTGTTCACGGCGATGGCCTTGCCGCGGATGTCCTCCAGCGACTTGATCGGCGCCGTGCCCTTGCGGATGCCGAACTGGAACTCGGTGTAGAGGTAGCCCTCGGTGAAGAGCAGGTTCTCGGCGCGCTCCGGCGTCACCGTCACCGGCGCCGCGAGGAAGTCGTAGCGCCCGGCGTTCAGCGCGGGCACCAGGCCGGAGAAGCTGGCGCTGTCCATGGTGATGGGGCGGCCCATGCGGCGCGCCACCTCGGTGAAGAGATCGACGTTGAAGCCCTGCACGCCCCCATCGAGCTTGGGAAAGGCATGGGGGGCGAAGGTGCCGTCCACCGCCGTGCGCAGCGGCTGCGGCGCCTGGCCCTGCTGGGCCTGGGCGGCGCCGGACAGCGCGGCCAGCGCCAGCGGCGCGGCGAGGAAGGCGGTGAGAACAAGACGACGCATCAGTGAGACACTCCCTGTGGCCGGGTCATGGCCGGAAACAGCCAACCCGTTTGCAAGAAGCGTGCAACGCCTGGAGCGAAGAGGAAAGGGGGGCACGGCGCATCCCCCCCTTCCGGCCGGGCGCGGGCCTCAGGCGGCGGCCGCGAACTCCGGATAAAGGCCGCGCAGGCCCGTCTCGGACGCCTCGCAGCGGCCCCGCTCGGTGATCAGGCCGGTGACGAGGCGGGCCGGCGTCACGTCGAAGGCCGGGTTCAGGCCCGCGCTGCCGGGGGCGGCGGTGCGCACCGTCTCGACGCGCCCGTCCCAGGTCTGGCCGGTGGTTTCCAGCACCTCGCGCGCGTCGCGCTCCTCGATCGGGATCTCGCGCACGCCGTCGCGCACGCTCATGTCCAGGGTGGAATGCGGCAGCGCCACCCAGAAGGGCACCCCGTTGTCATGCGCCGCCAGCGCCTTGAGGTAGGTGCCGATCTTGTTGGCCACGTCGCCCTGGCGCGTCACGCGGTCCGTGCCCACCAGCACGATGTCCACCTCCCCATGCTGCATCAGGTGGCCGCCGGCATTGTCGGCGATGACGGTGTGCGGCACGCCGTGCTTGCCCAGCTCCCAGGCGGTGAGGGCCGAGCCCTGGTTGCGCGGGCGGGTCTCGTCCACCCACACATGCACGGGCAGGCCGCTGTCATGCGCCTGGTAGATGACCGAAAGCGCCGTGCCGTAATCCACCGTGGCGATCCAGCCCGTATTGCAATGGGTCAGGATGTTGACCCGCTTGCCCGGCTTGCGGGCGGCGATCGCCTGCAACAGAGGCAGCCCGTGCTGACCGATGCGCCGGCAGGTCTCCACATCGTCCTCGGCGATGTCGGCGGCGGCGGCATAGGCGGCGGCCGCCCGCCGGCCGGGCGCCACGGGGCGGAGCGCCCGCAACATGCGGTCCAGCGCCCAGCGCAGGTTGATGGCGGTGGGGCGCGTGCGGCCCAGCATGGCGGCAACGGCTTCCAGCGCCGCGTCCGAATCGTCGCGCCGCAGGGCGAGCGCCAGCCCATAGGCGGCCACGGCCCCGATCAGCGGCGCGCCGCGCACCTGCATGGACTTGATGGCGTGCGCCACCTGCCTCTCGTCCGTCAGGCGCAGGATCTCGACCGTCCAGGGCAGGCGGGTCTGGTCCAGGATGCGGACGGACCAGCCATCCTCGGGGTCAACCCAGACGCTGCGATAGGGAACGCCGTCGATCTTCATGGAGGCAGTCTCCGTCCGTGGGGGCCGCGCGCGGGCGGGGAGGATTTCGGCCCCCGCATATAGGCCCTCCGGCGCCTCCGCGTCATGTGAAGCGGACGGGTCAGATACGCTGGTGCAGGGCGCAGACCAGGGTGAAGAGCCGGCGGGAGGTCTCGAAGTCCAGCGTCACGCGGCCGTCCAGGCGCTGGCAGAGCAGCTCGGCGCCCTCGTTATGCAGACCGCGCCGGCCCATGTCGATGGCCTGGATGCGGGCCTCCGAGCCACCCTCCGTCACCGCCTGCTCGTGGCTGGCGACCACCAGGTGGTAGTCCTTGATCAGCCGCCGGAACGGGCCGAGGGCGAGCGCGATGATGCGCAGCGGCATGTCCCGCGCATCGTGGATGTCGAACACCAGCCGGCCGTCGCGCACCTCCAGGTGCAGCACATAGGGGCCGGGCGGCAGGCCGGCGGGGTCGAAGCGGTTGCCGGCCAGCAGGTCGGTCACCGCCTGCGCGCGGTCGGCCTCCGCATAGGGGTTGGGGAGGGGGGCGGTGTCCGGCAGGCAGATCCGGACCAGCCGCTGGTCAAGCATCGCCGCGCTGCACCGAGGGGTTCACCACCACGGGCTTCGCCGTGCCATCTCGCCGGCGCACCACCGGCGCATCGTTCTCGTTGCCGGTCAGGCCGATGCGGAGCATCCAGCCCACCACCGCGCCCTTGATCGGCCGCAGCGCCAGCATGCAGAGGATGGCGAAGAGCGGCAGCCACACCGCCATGTGCAGCCACATCGGCGGCTCATAGGCCTTCTCCACCCAGAACACGACCGGCACGAAGATGTGGCCGACGATGAAGATGGTGAAGTAGGGCGGCGCGTCGTCGGCGCGCAGGCGGCCGAGCTCGGCGCCGCAGTTGCTGCATTCCGGCACCACGCTGAGATAGCCGCGGAACACCTTGCCCTCGCCGCAGAAGGGGCAGCGGTTCATCGCGCCCCGCTTCAGCATGGTGGTGAAGGGTGGCAGGGGCAGGGTGTCGGTCGGGGCTTCGCGATCCGGCGTCCAGCTCTCGGGCGGGCGATCCATGGTCCTGGTCCTGGCTTTATCGTTCGTTCGATCGCTTCGGCCCTGTTGCCGGGCATTCCGTGTGCGCCGCAATATCGGCATGTCCGGAAGCGGCGATCAAGAGAAGCTTGGCAAGGCAAGCCTTGGCGGGAGGAGCCGGGCAGGCGGGCTCTTGCGCGGCCGCCAGCGGGCGGGGGATACCCCGCAGATGGGCCATCGTATCCTCGTCATCAACCCGAACAGCTCGGAAAGCTGCAAGCGCGGCATCGCCGAGAGCCTCGCGGGCTACGCCCTGCCGGGGCGCCCACCCTTCGAGGTGGTCTCGCTGCCCGGCGGGCCGCCCGCCATCGCCTCCTGGCGGGACTGGTACGGCGTGGCCGAGCCGCTCTGCCGCCTGGTGGAGAGCGAGCCGGCCGCGGCCTACATCATCGCCTGCGTCTCGGACCCTGGCCTGGAGGCGGTGCGCAGCGTCACGCCGCGCCCGGTCTTCGGGCCGTTCCGCGCGGCCGTGGCGGCGGCGCTGGCGCGGGCGGAGCGCTTCGGCGTCATCGCCTTCGTCGATGCCTCCAAGGCGCGGCAGCGGCGGGCCTTGCAGGCCATGGGGGCGGAGCAGCGCCTCGCCGCCAGCATCGCGCTCAACCTGCCCATGGAGACGCTGACCGACCTCCGCGCGGCGCGCGGCGCGCTGTGCGATACCGCCCGCGCCCTCGTCGCGGAAGGGGCGGAGGCCGTCATCCTGGGCTGCGCGGGCATGGCGGGGCACCGGGCGGCAGTGGAGGACGCGGCCGGCGTGCCGGTGATCGAGCCCTGCCAGGCCGCTGCGGTGCAGGCGCTGCTGGCGACGGGGTAGAAGAGGGGCCGGACACAGAGGGCCTTTCGCGGCCCTCCCACCGGCCCAGGGACAGTCAGAGGGGCTGAAGGGCGGGCCCCTCAGTCATCATCGTCGTCATCCCTTTCGCGCCGGTTCCAGCCGGGACGGCGGCGGTCATCATCATCATTGTCGTCGTCGTCGTCATCCCGGTCCTCGTCGTCCCGGTCGCGGCGTGATCCGGACAGCCAGCCGCGGCGCCGCCGGCCTTCGTCATCATCATCATCGTCGTCGTCATCATCGTCATCCGCGCGGGCGGGGGCGAGGGGCAGCAGCAGGGCGCCCAGCAACAGCAGCCCGAAGCGGCGTCGGGCGGGGGTTTCTTCGGCCATGGGGATCACCTCCGCCGCCAGAGATGGTGATGGAGGTGGGCGGGGATATGGCCCGCCCCGCCATCTTTCCGCCGGATTACGGCGTTTTTACTCGGCGGCGCGGGCAGCCGCCGGCTGCCACTCGGGCGGTGCCACGCTGCCCGTCTGCTCCACGATGCGGCCATAAGCCTCGGGCCGGCGATGGGCGGCGAAGTTGAAGATGCTGGTGCGGCCGAGGGTGCACTGGTCGAGGTCGCAATCGGCCACGATCAGCTCGTCGTCCCAGCTCGTCGCCTGGGCCATGATCTCGCCCTGCGGGTTGACGATGATGGAGTGGCCGAACAGCTCGCAGCCATCCTCCACCCCCGCCTTGGCCACGCCCACGCCGAAGCAGGCATTCTGGTAGCAGCCCGCCTGGATGGAGAGGTGGGAATGCAGCACCCGCAGGTGGTGCGCCTCGAACCCCTTGGCATCCTGGTTGATGGAGGGCGTGTTGTAGCCCAGCATCACCAGCTCGACCTGCTGCAGCCCCAGCACGCGCCAGGCCTCGGGCCAGCGGCGGTCGTTGCAGATCAGCATGCCGATGTTGACCGGCCCGGCCTGGCCGACCGGCGCCCGCACCACGGGGAAGCCCAGGTTGCCCACCTCGAAGTAGCGCTTCTCCAGGTGCTGCACGCGGCGCTTCGGGTCGAACTCGCGGTGCCCGGGCAGGTGAACCTTGCGGTACTTCAGCACCACCTCGCCGCTGGGGTGGACATAGACGGCGGTGTTGAAGTGGCGCTTGCGCACCACGCCCGTCTCGTCCGCCTCATGCGCGATCTCGGCATAGCCGAGATGGAAGCCGATGTTGAACTTCCGCGCCGCCTCGAACAGCGGCGCCGTCTCGTTGGAGGGCAGCGCCTGCTCGTACCAGTGGTCGGCGTTGTTGATGTCCTCCTCGTACCAGCGCGGGAAGAAGGTGGTCAGCGCCAGCTCGGGGAAGACCACGACCTCGGCGCCGCGCCGGTGCGCGGTCTCCATCAGCCGCACCAGGCGGGCGACGACGGCCGGCCGCGGCTCGGCCTTCTGGATGGGACCGAGCTGGGCGGCGGCGACGGTCAAGCGGCGGGACATGAGGCTCTACTCCTCGTCGGGTCGGGAAGCTGTCAGTTGGTGGCGGGCGGCAGCGGGTCGATGAAGTCGGCCGCGTAGTCCTCCTGCACCTCGGCCACGGCCCGCATGAAGGCCTCGTCCCAGGCATCCTCGAAGGCTTCCATCAGCGCCACGGCGGCGGCCTCTGTCTTCAGCATGGCCAGGCGCTCCCGGCCCGCGATCCAGACCGCGAAGCTGCCGTCCTTCTCCTCGCGCACGTCAAACATCGCGCTCTCCCTTGTTCTGGGCGCCCTCGGGGGCCGTGTCATGGTCGGTGGACCGCGGCGTCAGAAGCCGGTAGGCGACGCGCCCGGCGAGCAGCGCGAACAGCCCGCCGCCCAGCGCCAGCGGCAGGCTGGTGCCCGGCCCGGTCAGCCAGATCCAGAGGGCGAAGGCACCCACCGTCGCCGCCGCCACCAGTGCGCCGCGCATCAGCCGAGCGCGCTCTCGCGGTGCTGGCGCGGCACGAAGCGGCCCTGGCCGGGCTTCGCCGTCACCGCCGTGCCGTCCCACACCTGCGCGCCGCGCAGGAAGGTGGCGGCGACGCGCGCCTTCATCGGCCGGCCGTGATAGGGCGACCAGCGGGCATCCGGCCGGTCCTGGATGATGGCCTCGTCGAAGGTGAAGTCGCCTTCCTCCATCACCAGCAGGTCGGCGTCCGAGCCGAGGCGGATGGCGCCCTTCTTGGGGAACAGCCCGTGGTAGCGGGCGGTGTTCTCGGCGCAGTACTTCGCCATCAGCGTCAGCGGCAGGCCGCGCTCGCGCAGCATGGAATACATCAGCGGCGCGTAGCTCTGCATGCCCGTGAGGCCGGCGCCGCAGGCGAAGATGTCGTCACCGAGCTTCTTCTCGCGCTGCCAGGGCGCGTGGTCGGTGGAGACATAGGCCATCTTGCCCGCCACCAGCGCCGCCCACATGCGCTCCACTTCCTCGGCGGTGCGGAAGGGGGGGTTGCACTTGCCGAAGCCCTTGAGGCGGACGAGGTCCTCCTCCGTCATGCAGAGATACTGGATGCAGGCCTCGCCGCTGGCGCGGCCGCCCATGGCGCGGAAGCTCTCGGCGATCTCGAAGCCGCGCGCCACGGAGGAATGGGCGATGTGCACATGCGCGCCCGTCTCGAGCCCGATCTCGAAGATCTCGAGATCCGCCATGGTCTCGGCCAGCGGCGGGCGGGTTCGGGCGTGCATGATGGGATCGACCCGGCCGCTCGCCTTCGCCTCGGCGGTCAGCCGCTCGACCAGCTCCTGGTCCTCGTTGTGCACGGCCACCATCAGCCCGGTTTTGGCGATCTCGCGGAAGGCCGCGACCATGGTGGGGTGGTCGATGCGCGGGAAGCGCACCGCGTCGTATTCATAGGTGGAGAGCTTGAAGGCGGAGGCGCCGGCCTCGGCCAGCCCCGCGATCTCGTCCACGCCGCCGGTCTTGCGGATGGTGCCGTAGAGCGCGACATCGACATGCGAGAGCTGGTGCACCGCCTCCACCTTCTCGCGGAAGATGGCCGCCGAGGTGACGGCGCGCGGGATGTCGTAGGGCATGTCGCACACCGTGGTCACGCCGCCGGCGGCCGCCGACATGGTGGCGCCCTCGATCCCTGGCCAGCCGATGGCGCTGCCGGTGTGCATGTGGCCATCGACGAGGCCGGGCAGGATGGTGCGGCCGGAGAAGTCGTCCACCTGGCGCGCGGGCGGCAACTCGCCCTGGCCGATCGCCGCGATGCTCTCGCCGCGCACCGCGACATAGCCATCCTCCAGGATGCCGTCGGGGAGCACGAGGTTGCCGCGCAGGACGCGGTCGTAGGGAAGCTGCATCGTCAGGAGATCCGCCTCGCTCGGGTTGGAGGAACGCGGCGGCAAGACTAGGCCCGGCCCCGCATCGCCTCAACCGGGTGCGGGGATGATTCGTGCGAAGGGGCCGCGCGGAGGAGCCGCCCGGAGGAGCCGCCTGGACGGGCCGCGCGGACGGGCCGTGGCCGGCGGAGCGCCGCCGGCCGGGCCGGCCTCAGGGGGAGATCACCATGCAGGGGCCGCGCATCTGCTGGCAGATGCGGCGCGCCTGGGCGGCCGAGAGGTTGGTCACCTGCGCCCGCCAGAAGCGCTTGCCATCCACCCGCACCGACTGCACCCGCGCGGTGCCGGGGCCGCGCGCCGCGCGGTTGGCGGCCTGCCGGGCGATGCCGCTGTCGGCGAAGGCGCCGACCTGCGCCACCCACTTGCCGCCCCCGGAGGCGGCGCGCGGGGCGCGGCTCGCGGCGGGCGTCACCGGCCTGGCGGGCGGCTTCGCGTTCGGCTCGCGCAGGCGCGCGACGGGAGCCGCCATCGGCGCCGCCTGCGCCGCGCCCACCAGCCGGGCGCCGCCGCCCAGCGCGCCGCCACGCGCCATCAGCATGTCGGGCGGCAGGCCGCGCCGCCGCTCGGCGAAGCCGCGGTCGAGCAGGGCCATCACATGGTCGTCGCGCTCGCGGCTGTTGGCGCCGCCGAACACCACCGCCACCAGCCGCGTGCCATGGCGCTCGGCGCTGGCCGCGAGGTTGAAGCCGCTGGCGCGGATGTAGCCGGTCTTGATGCCGTCGGCGCCGTCATACTCGGTGAGCAGGCGGTTGTGGTTGCCCATGCTCTGGCCGGCGTAGCGGAAGCTGCGGGCGCTGAAATAGGCGTAGCGCCCGGGGAAGTGCTGGATCAGCGCGCGGCTGAGGATGGCCATGTCGCGCGCCGTGGTCACCTGGTTGGCGTCCGGCAGGCCGGAGGCGTTGCGGAAGCTGGTGTTGCGCATGCCGAGCGCGTGCGCCTTGCGCGTCATCATGCGGCCGAACTGCACCTCGCTGCCGCCGAGATGCTCGCCGAGCGCCGCGGCGGCATCGTTGGCCGACTTCGTCACCAGCGCCATGATGGCATCCCGCACCGCGATGCTGCCGCCCGCCTTCAGCCCCAGCTTGGAGGGCTCCTGGCCCGCCGCGTGGCGGGAAACGGGGATGCGCGTGCCGGCCGAGAGGCGGCCGCGCTCCATCGCGTCGAACACCATGTAGAGGGTCATCATCTTGGTCAGCGAGGCCGGGTAGCGCGGCTCGTCAGCGTTGATCGCCAGCAGCTCCTCGCCCGTGGCGGCGTCGACGACGATGGCGGCGTAGCGGCTGCCGCCGATCTGCGCCCGGGCGGGCGCGCATGTCAGGACAAGCAGGACCGCGGCGAGCAGCGCGAAGACGCCCGCGCGGCATCGGTGTGTGATGCCGTTCTCCAGCATGATGGCCTTCCCCCTCTGCGTGGCCGTGGCGCCGCCCCCGGCGCCCCGACCAGCATCCCCCAGGAGTTCCGCCGGCGAGCGCCCGCGGAACCGAGGCCAGGCCACGCAACCTGCGTGCCGCACGCGCGGCCCTTGGATGAACGGGCCGCGTGCCGGGCGCGCAGGGTCCCCTGCATGGCCAGGCCGCGCGCACAATGCCGACATGCCGCCTGAGAAGAAAGCTCTTATGGCCTGATCAAGCAGGAAAATCGGCGTGTGGGGTCATGTTGCGCCGCGGCCTGCGAAGGAATCGCCGCACCAGGGCGGCGGGGGCTCAGCCGCCATGCCTGGGCGTGGCCGGACGGCCGAACACCTGCCGCGCGACACGGACGATATCCGCCGCCGCCTCGCCCTGCCGCTCCTCGTTCCAGGCCAGCGCGACGCCGACGGCGCGGATGGGCCCGCGCAGCTCGCGGAACACGACGCCCGGCGGATGGATGCGCGCCATGCCGGAAGACACCAGTGCGACGCCGAGCCCGGAGGCGACGAAGCCGAGCTGCGCCATGGCCGAGCCCACCTCGCGCACGCCGCGCGGCTCGAAGCCGGCGGCGCGGCAGGCGGTGACGAGCGCGTCGAAATAGGCGGGGCTGATCGAGCGCGGCAGGGTGAGCAGCGGCGCGCCGGCCAGCGCCGAGAGCGGCAACGCGCCGGGATAGGGGGCGAGCAGCGGGTGGCCCTCGGGCAGCGCCGCCACCAGCATGTCCTCGCCGAGCGGCAGCATGCGCACCGGCGGCCGGTCGCGGTCCAGGCGCAGCAGGGCGATGTCCACCTCGCCGCGTCGCAGCGCCTCCACCGCGTCGGCCGTGTCCATCTCGCGCACCGCGACGGCCGCCTCGGGGCGCGCCGCGCGCAGGCCCCGCACCAGCGGCGGCAGGTGATCGAACATGCCGGAGGTGACGCAGGCGATGGCCACGGGCGCGTGCCGCCCCGCGCGCAGCTCGCGCGCCAACGCCTCCAGCGAGGCGGCGTCCTCCGCCACGCGGCGCGCCAGCGGCAGCAGCGCCTCGCCCTCGCGCGTCGGCCGCGCGCCCTTGCGGGTGCGCTCCAGCAGCCGCACGCCGAGCTCCGCCTCCAGCGCCTGGATCTGCGCGGTGAGCGGCGGCTGCGACAGGCCAAGCCGCGCGGCGGCGCGGCCGAAATGCCCTTCCTCGGCGACGGCGAGGAAATGCCCGAGGCGGCGGAGGAGTCGGAAATCCATCGGCGATACGGAAAAGCTATCGTGCCGCGCCGTCAATCGGAATGGACGATGGCGCTGCGGCGGCGCACAACAGCGCCGCCGTTCTACAGGAATGAGGGAGAGCGCCCGCTCATGAAGAAACACCCCGTCAAGGTCCACCCCTCCAAGGCGCTGCTGCCGCGCGAGGAGCAGCTGGCCTGGAAGATCGCCGGAGTCGCCGCCGACAAGGTGGCGGTGCAGAAGCCGGTGGCGGAGATGATCATCAACCGCATCATCGACAACGCGGCGGTGGCGATCGCGGCGATCAACCGCTCCGCCCCCACCTCGGCGCGCGCCATGGCGATGGGCCACCCGCGCTCGGGCGGCGCCACCATCTTCGGCCTGCCCGGCAGCAAGGGCTTCTCGCCCGAGTGGGCGGCCTGGGCGAACGGCACGGCGGTGCGCGAGCTCGACATGCACGACACCTTCCTCGCCGCCGACTATTCGCACCCCGGCGACAACATCCCGCCCGTGCTGGCCGTGGCGCAGACCATGGGCCGCTCCGGCAAGGACCTGATCCGCGGCCTCGCCACCGGCTATGAGATCCAGGTGGACCTGGTGCGCGCCATCTGCCTGCACGAGCACAAGGTGGACCACATCGCCCATCTCGGGCCCTCGGCCGCGGCGGGCATCGGCACGCTGCTCGGGCTGAAGCAGGAGGTGATCTACCAGGCGGTGCAGCAGGCGCTGCACACCTCCATCACCTTCCGCCAGAGCCGCAAGGGCGAGATCTCCTCCTGGAAGGCCTTCGCGCCCGCCCATGCCGGCAAGCTGGCCGTCGAGGCGGTGGACCGCGCCATGCGCGGCGAGGGCGCGCCGAGCCCGATCTACGAGGGCGAGGATTCGGTCATCGCCTGGGTCCTCTCCGGCCGCAGCAACCGCGACGACGTCTATGGCCCCACCTATTACGAGGTGCCGCTGCCGGAGAAGGGCGAGCCCAAGCGCGCCATCCTCGACACCTACACCAAGGAGCACTCGGCCGAGTACCAGAGCCAGGCGCTGATCGACCTCGCCTTCAAGCTGCGGGAGCAGATCCCGGACCAGGAGGCGATCGAGAAGATCATCATCCACACCAGCCACCACACCCACTACGTGATCGGCACCGGCGCCAACGACCCGCAGAAGATGGACCCCAAGGCCAGCCGCGAGACGCTGGACCACTCCATCATGTACATCTTCGCGGTCGCCCTGCAGGACGGGCGCTGGCACCATGTGGACAGCTACGCGCCGAAGCGCGCCGGGCGGGCCGACACGGTGCGGCTGTGGCACAAGATCGAGACGCGCGAGGACCCGGAGTGGACCCGCCGCTACCACTCGACCGATCCGGACGAGAAGGCCTTCGGCGCGCGGGTGGAGATCGTCTTCAAGGACGGCACGACGCTGGTGGACGAGATGGCGGTGGCCAATGCCCACCCGCTGGGCGCCAGGCCCTTCGGCCGGGCGGACTACATCCGCAAGTTCGAGATCCTGACCGAGGGGCTGATCTCGCCGCGCGAGAGCCGCCGCTTCCTCGATGTGGTGCAGGACCTGCCGGCCCTCGGCGCGGGCGAGCTGCACCTGCTCAATGTCAGCCTGCCGCGCGGCGCGCTGGCCGAGGGTAGGCCGGGCATCTTCTGAGCGTGCCGCCGGGCGTCACCCCGCGCCCCGGGCGGCCGGAGGACGCGCCGCGCCGCGCGGCCATCCACCGCGCCGCGCGGGAGGCGGCGGGCGAGCCGCCCGGCCCGCGCGTCGGCCTGTTCCGCATCGCCCGCAACCACGCGGCGCGCGCCTTCTGCGCACGCCACGGCTTCCGCCCCGTTGCCGCCAGCGACGGGGCCGGCACCGAGGAAGGCGAGCCCGGCCTGCTGCTGCGGCGCCCGGAAGGGCGGCGCCGGCGGCGGAACCGGCCGCCTTTCCAGGCGCCGCCCCCTTGCCAAGAACCACCCAGGAAGGAACGACACCCATGAGCGACACCCAGCCCGACATCCGCAAGGGCCTGGTCGGCGTCATCGCCGATGTTTCCGCCGTCTCCAAGGTGATGCCGGAAACCAACAGCCTGACCTATCGCGGCTATGCCGTGCAGGACCTGGCGGAGCAGTGCTCCTTCGAGGAGGTGGCCTACCTGCTGTGGAACGGCGAGCTGCCGAATGCCGAGCAGCTCGCCGGGTTCCGGCGCGAGGAAGCCTCGCAGCGCGGCATCAGCCCGGCGCTGCACCAGGTGATCCAGGCCTTCCCGCACGACGCGCACCCGATGGACGCGATCCGCACCGCCGTCAGCTTCCTCGGCATGGAGGACCCGGAGGCGGCGGATGTCTCCGAGCCCGCGACGCGGCGCAAGGCGATGCGCCTGCTGGCCAAGATCCCGACCGCCATCGCCGCCGCGCACCGCGCCACCAAGGGCCAGGCGCCGGTGGAGCCCGACCCGAAGCTCACCTTCGCCGAGAACTTCTTTCATGTCGTGTTCGGCAAGGTGCCGCAGCCCGAGGTGGTCAAGGCCTTCGACGTTTCCCTGATCCTCTATGCCGAGCACGGCTTCAACGCCTCCACCTTCACCGCCCGCACCGTCACCAGCACGGGCGCCGACCTGCACGGCGCCGTCACCGCCGGCATCGCCGCCCTGAAGGGCCCGCTGCATGGCGGCGCCAACGAGGCGGTCATGCACATGCTGGCCGAGATCGGCGAGCCGTCGAAGGCGGTCGCCTGGCTGGAGGGCAAGTTCGACCACAAGGCGCTGGTGATGGGCTTCGGCCATCGCGTCTACAAGAACGGCGACAGCCGCGTGCCCACCATGACCAGGTACGCGGAGAAGATGGCCGAGGTGGTGGGCGACCGCCGCTGGATGGAGATGAGCCGCCTGCTGGCCGCCGCCATGCTGGAGCGCAAGAACATCCATCCCAACCTCGATTTCCCCGCCGGCCCCGCCTACCACCTGATGGGCTTCGACATCCCGCTCTTCACCCCGATCTTCGTGGCCAGCCGCATCACCGGCTGGGCGGCGCACGTCATCGAGCAGGCGGCCGACAACCGGCTCATCCGCCCGCTCTCGCACTACACCGGCGTGGCGCAGCGCGAGGTTCCCGCGCTCGGCGCGCGCGGCTGATTTCCTTTCCTTCAAGGACTCCGCAACAGGAACGCGGCGCCGGGCAACGGCGCCGCGTTTGTCGTTCAGGCATGCGGTGCTTTTCGCGCGGTGGATTTGCAACGGCGAGGGGCGGATTTCGTTGACAAGCGGATTGCGCGTGAAGATAGCGTGTTTCCGTCGCGTACCGGTTCCGCGCGATTCGCATGGTGAGTGTCAAGAGACCTCGTGCGCATCGGATGCCGGCAAGGGCGGCACGGTTCGGAAGGACAGCTCGCATGGGCGGCCAGGCAGGGCACGACACCGCGAAGGGCCACAGGCCAATCGGGTGCGGAGCCTTTCTGTTGCGCCCGTCCGGGCAAGGGCATTTCCGGAGCGGTGCGCAGGCCGGAAACGGCGCGCATCGCCCCGGCATGCCGGGCGGCGTCGGTTGGCAAGAAAAGGAGACCAGCACATGAGTGACGACACGACGAGCAGCCCGCCCCGCGCGCTGCCCATGGCGATGAGCGCCAGCCGCCGCACCGCGGCCACCCGCAAGGCAAGCTCCGCCGGCCGCAAGGCTCCCGCCAAGACCGCGGCCAAGGCCCCCGCGAAGGCAGCGCCGAAGAAGACGGCCGCGAAGGCCACTCCCGCGAAGGCTGCGGCGAAGTCCACGGCCAGGACGCCGGCCGCGCGCGGCGCCGCCAAGACCGCCACCAAGGCGCCCGCGCGCAAGGCCGCCGCGCCGAAGGCGAGCGCCGCCCGCAAGGGCACGGCGACGAGCCGCACGGCGACAACGGCGCGCAAGGCCGCCGCGCCGAAGGCCAGCGCCGCCCGCAAGAGCACGGCGACGAGCCGCACGGCGACGACGGCACGCAAGGCCGCCACGCCGAAGGCGAGCCCCGCCCGCAAGAGCACGGCAACGACGGCGCGCAAGGCCGCCACGCCGAAGGCGAGCCCCGCGCGCAAGAGCACGGCGACGACGGCGCGCAAGGCCGCCACGCCGAAGGCGAGCACCGCGCGCAAGAGCACGGCGACGACGGCGCGCAAGGCCGCCACGCCGAAGGCGAGCCCCGCGCGCAAGAGCACGGCGACGAGCCGCACGGCGACGACGGCGCGCAAGGCCGCCACGCCGAAGGCGAGCGCCGCCCGCAAGAGCACGGCGACGAGCCGCACGGCGACGACGGCGCGCAAGTCCGCCACGCCGAAGGCGAGCGCCGCCCGCAAGAGCACGGCGACGAGCCGCACGGCGACGACGGCGCGCAAGGCCGCCACGCCGAAGGCGAGCGCCGCCCGCAAGAGCACGGCGACGAGCCGCACGGCGACGACGGCGCGCAAGTCCGCCACGCCGAAGGCGAGCGCCGCCCGCAAGAGCACGGCGACGAGCCGCACGGCGACGACGGCACGCAAGGCCACCACGCCGAAGGCGGCGGCTCCGGCCCGGCGCCGTGCCGCGGCGCCGCGCAAGGCCAGGCAGGCCGCCGTGGCGCTGGGCGAGAGCATGATCGACACGCTGGCGGAAATGCCGCAGCAGGCGGCGGCGGTGGCCGAGGCGGTGCTCGGCGATGCCGGCCGTGACGACGCGCCGGCGCCCAAGCCCGCGCGCGCGCGCCGCAAGAAGGCCGCCGAGGCGCCGGCCGCGGAGGCCGAGCCGATGAGCGCGCCCGAGCGCGAGCCCGAGGCGGAAGCGGAGGCCAAGGCCGAGGCCCCCGCCGGCAACTGAGCCGCCGGCCGGAGGCACGGCCGGAAGCGAGAAAAGGCGCCGTGGCCGCACGGCGCCTTTTTCTGTGGCCCCTTTCCCGCGGGCCTTTTTCCATGGGCGGAGCTTCTTGTGGCCGGGCGCGCTTTTCGTGGCGGCACGGCTGGCCTAGCTTCGGCCCGCCGCGCGGCGCTGGCTGCGCGCCCCGTGCCACGAGGAACGTCCATGACCGAGAATCTGCACCGCGTCCTGTATCTGAGCCATGCGCCGGAGGCGGTCTACGCCATGTGGCGCAAGGCCCTGCCGGAAGGGTGCGAGCTGCTGACCCTTTCGGCCAACAGCGACGCGGAGCGGCTGGAGAAGCTCGCCATCGCCGATGCGGTGATCGTGGCGCCCGCCGTGCTGCGGCCGGAATGGGTGGAGAAGGCGCCCCGGCTGAAGCTGGTGCAGCACCAGGGCGTGGGCTGGCAGGGCGAGACGCCCATCCCGGAGCTGCGCGCGCGGAACATCCGCCTGGCCATCAACCCCTCCGGCACCGCCGAGGTGGTGAGCGAGCACGCGCTGGCGCTGATGTTCGCCTGCCTGCGGCACATCCCGCGCACCGACGCGGCCATGCGGCGCGGCGAATGGCTCGGCACGGCGCTGCGCACCGTCTCGCGCAACCTGCGCGGCCGCACGGTGGGCATCGTCGGCATGGGGCGCATCGGCTCTGCGGTCGCGGCGCTGCTGCAGCCCTTCAAGGTGCGCGGCCTCTACGCCGATCCCTACCAGAAGCTGCCCGAGGGGCTGGAGCTGGCGCTCGGCTTCCGCCGCGTGGAGCTGGACGAGCTGCTGCGCGAGTCCGAGGTGGTGACGCTGCACCTGCCGGCCACGCCCGAGACGCACCACCTGTTCAGCGACGACACCCTCGCGCGAATGCGGCGCGACGCGGTGCTGATCAATTGCGCCCGCGGCGCGGTGGTGGACGAGGCGGCGCTGGCCCGTGCGCTGAAGGCGGGCACCATCCGCGCCGCTGGCATCGACGTGTTCGAGCCCGAGCCGCCGCGCCCGGACAACCCGCTTTTCGCGCTCGACAACGTGGTGCTGACGCCGCACGTCGCCGCCGGCACGCTGGACGCCATGGAGGCCAAGGTGGCGGGCGCCACGGCCAATATCGGCCGCTTCTTCCGGGGCGAGGCGCTGCAGGACGAGATCGACCTTTCGGCCTGAGCGGGCGGCCCTTTCCCGTCCAAGCGGAAACCTGACGGCGGCTGGCGGCTTGATCCGCCATGCGCGTGAAGGTCATCATCAATGCCGGCGGCGGCTCGGTGCGGGGGGAGGACCTTTCCCTCCGCATCGCCGCCGCCTTCGCCCGGCACGGCGTCTGCGCCAGCATCGCACAGGTCGGGGGCGGGGAGGTCCTGGAGACCGCCCGGGCGGCCCTGGAGGAGCCCTGGGACGCCATCGTGGCCGGAGGTGGCGACGGCACCATCGGCACCGTGGCGGGGCTGCTGGCGGGCAGCGGAACGCCGCTCGGCGTGCTGCCCCTCGGCACCCTCAACCACTTCGCGCGAGACCTCGGCATCCCGGCCGAGCCGGAGGCGGCGGCGGCCATCATCGCCGCCGGTCATCTCCGCAGGGTGGACGTGGCGGAGGTGAACGGGCGGGTCTTCATCAACAACTCCTCGGTCGGCCTTTACGCCGACATGGTGGCGGAGCGCGACCGACACCGCCGCCGCCGCGGCTGGCGCAAGGGGCCGGCCATGCTGCTGGCCTCGGCGCGCATCTTCCTCCGCTTCGCGCGGCGGCGCCTGCTGGTGCGGTCAGGGGGGCGGCAGGAGCGGCTGCGCACGCCGCTCGTCTTCATCGGCAACAACACCTACAAGACCAGCCTGCCGCATGCCGGCACCCGCGCGGCGCTGGACGAGGGCACGCTCTGCCTTTGCGTCACGCGCCACCGCAGCCGGCTGGGGCTGCTGCGCCTCGGCCTGCGCGCGGCGCTTGGCCGGCTGCGGGCGGAGCGGGACTTCGAGATGCGGTGCGTGACGGAAGCCGAGATCCGCAGCCGCTCGCCGGTGCTGCGCGTCTCGCTCGATGGCGAGGTGGCCACCATGGCCACCCCGCTGCGCTACAGCATCCGCCCCGGCGCGCTGCGCGTGCTGGCGCCCGAGGCCGTCAGCGCCGCAGCAGACCGCCCGCCACCAGAAGGTCCGCCGTCGCCGGGCTGAAGGCGCAGGGCACGTCATAGACCAGCGCGATGCGCAGCAGCGCCTTGACGTCCACGTCATGCGCCTGCGGCGCCAGCGGGTCGGGGAAGAAGATCAGCGCCTCGATCTCCCCTTCGGCGATCATGCCGCCAATCTGCTGGTCGCCGCCGAGCGGCCCGCTCTTGACCGTGCGGATGTCGAGATCGGGGTTGCGCTCGCGCAGCACGCCGCCCGTGGTGGCGGTGCCGATGATGCGGTGCGGCGCCAGCTCCGCCGCGTGCCGCGCCGCCCATTCGGCGAGCGCCGGCTTCATCCGGTCATGCGCGACCAGGGCGAGGGTGATGGCCATGCGCGCGCCGCTCAGCCGAAGGTGCTGAGCAGGTCGTCCACCTGCGCAGGCGTCAGCTCGCGCGCCGGCAGGCCGCGCAGCATCATCGCCAGCTTGGCGGACTCCTCCAGCTCCTCGGCGGCATAGACGGCATCGACCAGCGTCTTGCCGGACACCACGGGGCCGTGGTTGGCCAGCAGCAGCGCGCGCGCATCGAGGGCGGCCTGGTGCACCGCCGGCTCCATGGCGGAATCGCCGGGGCGGTAATAGGGCACGATCGGCAGGCGGCGGCCGACGCGCATGACGAAATAAGGCGTCAGCGGCGGGATGGGCGCATCCTCGCCGGGTGCGGCGAGGCAGCCGATGGCGGTGGCATAAGTGGAGTGCAGGTGCACCACGGCGCCCGCCTCGGGCCGCGCGGTGAGCACGGCACGGTGCAGGAACACCTCCTTGGAGGGCTTGTCCCCGCCGACATGCGACCAGTCCGGCGCCAGCTTGCTGATGCGCGAGGGGCTGAGCCGGCCGAGGGAGGAGTTGGTCGGCGTCATCAGGTAGCCATCGGGCAGGCGCACGCTGATGTTGCCGGCGCTGCCGACGCTGTAGCCGCGGGCGAAGAGGCTGGCGCCGAGTTCGCAGAGCAGGTCGCGCAGTTCGGATTCGGTCATGCCATGAACGCTTTCAGGAAAAAATCGCGGGCGCCGAAATTGCCCGATTTGAGCGCCAGGTGCAGCCCGCCCGGCTCCGCATGGGTCCAGGGCACACCGGGGTCGATCTGATGGCCGATGCGGAGCGTGGCGATGCCGAGCCGCTGCACCACGGCGCCGGAGGTCTCGCCCCCCGCCACCACCAGCCGGCCCACGCCGCGCGCGACGAGCGCGGCCGCGATGCCGGCCACCGCCCGCTCCACCAGCGCGCCGGCCTCTTCCCGCCCGAGGCGCCGCTGCAGCGCGGCCACCTTCTCGGGCGGCGCCGAGGCGGCGATGACGACGGGGCGGCTGTCCGACAGCTTCCCCTCCATCCACGCCTCCGCCTCGGCCACCAGCGCGGCGGCGTCCGGCGTGACGAGCGGGTCCAGCTCCAGCACCGGCACATGGCCGCGCGCCAGCCCGATCTGCCCGAGCGTGGCGCGCGAGCAGGAGCCGGCGACCACCGCCATGGCGCCGCGCGGCGGGGGCAGCGCGTCGGCGTCGTCGCGGTCGGGCAACAGGCCCTGGTCGCGGAAGTTCTGCGGCAGGCCCATGGCGATGCCGGAGCCGCCGGTGACCAGCGCGTGCTCCGCGCAGGCGCGGCCGATGGCGTGCAGATGCGCCTCCGTCACCGCGTCGGTGATGGCGTAGCGGCGGCCGCCGTCGCGCAGCCGGGTGAAGGCCTGGCGGATGGCGGTCTCGCCCTGCTCCACCACGGCGAAGGGCACCAGGCCAACGCCGCCATCCGTCTGGCGGGAGAGCACGCGCACCAGGTTGGCGTCGCGCATCGGCGTCAGCGGGTGGCTCTCCATGCCGCTCTCGCTCAGCAGCGCGCCGCCCACGAAGAGATGGCCCTGGAACACGCTGCGGCCATTGGCCGGAAAGGCCGGGCAGGCGATGGCGAAGCCCGATTGCAGGCGCTTCAGCAGCGCATCCGCCACCGGCCCGATATTGCCCTCGTCCGTGCTGTCGAAGGTGGAGCAGTACTTGAAGAGGATCTGCCGCGCGCCGCCGGCCAGCAGCGCGTCGCAGGCGGCGAGGCTCGCGGCCACCGCCTCCGCCACCGGCGCGGTGCGCGACTTCAGCGCGACGACGACGGCATCCGCCTCCGGCAGCGGGCCGCGCGGCACGCCGATCACCTGCACCGTCGTCATGCCATGGGCGACGAGCATGGCGGCGAGGTCGGTGGCGCCCGTGAAATCGTCCGCGATGCAGCCGAGCAACGGCATCGGTGCCAGTCTCCTCGATCCTTGTTCCGGCGGCAGGGTTAGCACGCCCGGCGGCGGAGGGAAAAACCGCGCTTCAGCGCCGCTTCGCCCCGGGTGGCGGCAGGGCCAGCAGGTCGGTGTGGCCGATGCGGGCGGAAAGCCGGCCGCGCATCGCCTGGGCGCGGCGGGCCTCGGCCCAGGCGCGGATGGCGGGGGCGTGGCCGCGCGGCAGGGCGGCGAGCGCGGCGCGGGCATGGCCCTCGGCCAGGCTGTCGGCCATCACCGGCGTGTTGGCGCCGATCCGCCACGGGCTCGGCGCCGTGCGCACGGAGAAGCCGCGGGCGCGGAACGCCTCGGCCAGCGCGCGCGGCGCCGCCGGGCCCAGGGCCGCGCCGCCGAAGCCCTTGTCCCGCCCCTGGTCGCGGCGGAAGCCGCGCGCCACCAGGCGGTCGGCGGCATGAGGCGGGGAGAACGCTTCCCGCCCGTCCACGTTCAGCGCCGCGTAGAAGGGGATGGCGAGCGCCTCCGCCATGCGCCGCACCCAGCGGCGCGAGACGAGGTCGCACAGCGCGGTGCTGACCACGCCATCGGCCTTGTCGAGCGGCAGGGCGCGCGGCCCGGCGGCGAGGTCGGCCACCAGCGCCTCGACGCGCCAGACGCCCTGCGGCGTGTGGACGAGAAGGGTGGTGTCGCGCGGCCAGGTGGTGGTCCAGCCGGCGAGGATGGCGCGCTCCTCGATCGTGGCGAAGGCGCGCTGCAGGAGCGCGGGGTCGGAATCCACCAGCGTCCAGAACTGCGAGCGGCCGAGGAGGGGCGCCAGCCAGCGCAGCAGCGCCCCGGTGCCGGCGCCGAGGTCGAGCAGATGCGGGCGCGGCGGCAGCGCCCCGGCCAGGGCGAGGGCCAGCTCCGCGCTGCGGGCGCGGGCGTCGAAGGGCTCGCGCAGCGCCAGCCAGTCGCCGTCGAAGCCCTCGGTCGGGGAAGGGGTCATCGGGCGGCCTGCTCCAGCTCGGCGGCGAAGGCGGTGGCGCGGTCGGCCCAGCGCGGCAGCTTCTGCCCGGCGCGCCACGCGGCCTCCGCCATCTCGGCGCGGAGGGCGCGGTCGAAGATGGGGCGGCGCATGGCGCGGGACAGCGAGACCACATCGCCCGGTGCCGCGATCACGCCCGCCTCCTTCGGCACCACGTCGGCGATGGCGCCGCCGGCGGTGATGGCCACCGGCAGGCCGTGCGCCAGCGCCTCGGCCGCCGTCATGCCATAGCCTTCCCAGTGGGTGGCGAGGGCAAAGAGGTCGGCGCGGGCATAGAGATCCTCCAGCGCCTCCTGCGCCACCTCGCCGGCGAAGGTGACACGCTGCCCGATGCCCAGCTCCCCCGCCAGCGAGACCAGCCCCTGGGCGTGCACGGGATCGCGCGCGCCGCCGGCGATGGTCAGCGTCCAGTCGAGGTCGGGCAGCTTCGCCAGGGCGCGCAGCAGCACGTCGTGCCCCTTGCGCGGCACCAGCACGGCGACCGAGAGGATGGCGCAGCCCGGGCCGCCCGAGCCCCTGGAGCGCGCCGCCGGGTCGGTGCCCGGCTCCACCACGCCGATGCGCGCCGGGTCCGCGCCGAATTCCAGCGGCAGCCGGCCGGCGGTGAGGCGGGAGGTGGCGACGAGGCGCGACAGGCGCGGGAACAGCAGCGTCTCTCGCCGCTTCAGCTCATCCCGCTCCGCGTCGGAGAAGCCGGGCTCGATGGCGGTGGGGTGGTGGATCAGCCCGACCGCGCCGCGCGCCTCCAGCTCGCCCGCGAAGGGCGCGAAGGCCGGCAGGCCCAGCCCGTCGATGATCAGCCGGGTGCCGGCGGGAACGGCGTCCAGCGCGGCGCGGGCCGAGGCCTCGGCGGCTTCGTCGGGCAGCGGGTGGCGGCCTTCCAGCTCGACCACGCGCACCGCGTGGCCGGCCGCGCGAAAGCCTTCCACCAGCCGGCGGTCATAGCCATAGCCACCGGAGATGGCGCTGAACGGGCCGGGGACGAGAAGCGCGATCTCCATCCCTCAGCCCGCCCCGCCCGTGACCGGCGCCTCATAGGCGGCCCAGGCGAGGGGGCTCTCGCGCAGCAGCACCTTCACCGCTTCCACCATGTGCCCGCTCTCGCGCAGCCTGCCGCCGCGCAGCGCGGCGCAGAGCCGGCCATGGATGTGCCGGCAAAGGAACTCCGTGCTGGTGTTCTGCCCGGCGAATTCCGGCACCGTGTCGAGGTTGCGGTAGTCGATCTCGTCCAGGATGGCGCGCAGCTCGACGCGGGCGGCGGCGATGTCCACCAGCAGGTTCGCCGCGTCCAGCCGCGGCGCGCGGAACTCGGCCTCCACCACGAAGGTGGCGCCGTGGACGCGCTGCGCCGGGCCGAACGCCTCGCCGCGGAAGCTGTGGGCGACCATGATGTGGTCGGCGACCGTCAGGCTGAACATGCGCGGTGCATTCCTCGTTCGGTGGTTCCGGCGGCGGCGCCGTAGGTGATGACGGGACAGAGCGGCGCCGGCTCGCCAGAGGCTTGTTCCCCGGCCGGCGGTGGCGCCAGCAGCGCGGCCATGCGCGCCGGCAGGGCCTCGAACGGCACCTCGGGCCCGACCAGCGCGTCCAGCACCGGGTCGGCCAGCAGGGAAAGGGCCAGGGCCATCCGCTCGGCATGGCTGCGGCGGCCGCGCATGGCGGGCGAGACGCTGCCCACCTGGCTGGAGCGCAGCGTCAGGCGGCGCGCGTGGAAGGCCTCGCCGAGGGGGAGGGAAACGCTGCGGTCGCCATACCAGGAGGCCTCGACGATGCGCGCCTCCATGGCGGCGAGGCCGAGGGCGGCGCGCAGCCCCTCCGGGCTCGCGGAGGCGTGCAGGATCAGCTCCTGCTCGGCCGGCGCCTCCCCGGGTGCCGCGAAGCGGGCGCCCAGCGCCTCGGCCACGGCGCGGCGCGTGGGGTCGGTGTCCTGCACCGTGACATTGGTGCCGGGAAAGCGGGCGACGAGATAGGCGCAGAGCAGCCCGACCACGCCGCCGCCGATCACCAGCACGCGCTCGCCGGGGATGGGCGCCGCGTCCCAGACGATGTTCAGCGCCGTTTCCATGTTGGCGGCCAGCACGGCGCGGCGGTCCGGCACCGCCTCCGGCACGGGCGCACACATGGCGGCGGGCGCCAGGAAGCGGTCCTGGTGCGGGTGCAGGCAGAAGGCGCGGCGGCCGAGCAGGTCCGGCGGGCCTTCCTCCACCACGCCCACGGCGGCGTAGCCGTATTTCACGGGAAAGGGGAAGTCGCCTTCCTGCAGGGGCGCGCGCATGGCCTGCCACTGGCTTTCCGGCACATGGCCGTGCAGCACCAGACGCTCCGTGCCGCGCGAGACGCCGCTGGCCAGCGTTCGCAGCAGCGCCTCCTCCGGCGCGCGGGGCGGCAGCGCCTCCTCGCGGATCTCGCCCTGGCCGGGAGCCGTGGCCCAGAAGGCGCGGGCCATCATGGCGCCGCCTCCTCCGGAGGCGCGCAGACGGCGGGGCGGGCGCGGCCGAGGGCGATGTCGAACAGCACGTCCTCCCCCAGCGGATGCACCGCCCAGGCGAAGCGCAGCCCGTCGGCGATGCGGGCCGCCTCGGGCAGGGTGAAGGCGGGGATGCCGGAGCCCAGCAGCACCGGCGCCACCGTCATGTGCAGCCGGTCCAGGCAGCCGGCGGCGAGGAAGCGCGAAACGGTCAGCCCGCCGCCCTCCACGAAGATGCGCCGCAGCCCGCGCGCCGCCAGCATCGGCAGCAGGGCGCAAAGGTCGAGCCCGCCGATCGGCGCGCGGGGTGCGCGCAGCACCTCGGCCGCGCCATGGGTGGCGGTGCCCCCGGCATCCTCGGCGCAGACCAGCAGGGTGGGCGGCCCGCCCGGGGCGAACAGGCCGTATCCGGTGCCGAGCCGCCGGTTGGTGTCGAGCACCACGCGCACCGGGCTCGGGCCGGGCACGGCGCGGGTGGTCAGGCGGGGGTCGTCGTGCCGCACCGTGCCGGCGCCGATCACCACCGCGTCGCACAGGGCGCGCAGCCGGTGGGTGTGGGTGATGTCGCCCGCGCCGCCGATCCACTGGCTGGAGCCGGAGGCGGTGGCGATGCGCCCGTCCAGCGTCTGCGCCAGCCGGCCGAGCACGATGCAGCCATCGGGCGCCGTGGGGGGCGCCAGCAGCGGCGCGAACAGGGCGGCGTAGGGGCTTCCCTCGGGCGCCGCGCCGCCGGCCGCGCGCTGGCGCAGCAGGGCGTCCCAGTCCGGGTCCGGCAGGGGCGGGTCCGGCGGTGGGGCAATGGGCGTCGTGTTCGGTGCGGAGGCCATCTGCCGGCTTCTATGCCGCAGCCCCGCCTTGGTTGCCAGAGCGGGGCGGGAAACCGCCCCCCACCGGCGAGGGCGGCGGGGCCGCCTCAGGCGGGCAGGATGCCGCGGCGGGCATCGGCGCGGCGCAGCCAGGCGGCCAGCGGCAGGGCCAGCAGCACCATCCACAGCTTGCCCAGCACCTGGCCCGGCAGATAGGCGAGGTCGCCAAAGGCGATGCCGAGGAAGAACACGCTGTCCACCACCAGCCCGACCGCGCCGGAGGCGAGCACCGCCAGCACCAGGTTGCGCCGCTGCAACGGCGTGTAGACCAGCAGGTCCGCCGTCTCGCTGAGCAGGAAGGCGGCGGCCGAGGCCAGCACCAGGGCGGGCGGCGCCAGCAGGGCGGAAAGCGCCGCGCCCGCCAGGATGGCGGCCCAGGCATAGCCGAGGCCGAGGCGGCGCTGCACCAGGTCCCGCAGCACCAGGGCGAGGCCGATCATCAGCACGCCGGAAGGCGCCATGACCCCCGGCGCCACGGGGATCAGGCAGGGCCCCTGCGGCGCGCAGACGGTGCCGGCATGGCCGATCAGCCAGTTGGCGGCGGGAATGGTGAGGCCGAAGGCGAGAAGGGCCAGGAAGCCCTCGAGGCGGCGGGTGCCGGTCATCTGCGAGTTTTCCATTGCTGGGCGGGAGCATCCGCACTGACGGAAAGCGTCAGCGGCGGGACTGGTACTCCGCCCAGCCCTTCGCGCGCAACTCGCAGGCCGGGCACGCGGCGCAGCCATGCCCCCAGGGGTGGCGCGCGCCGCGCTCGCCGCGGTAGCAGGTGTGGGTTTGCTCGACGATCTCGGCCACCAGCTTCCGGCCGCCCAGCCGCTCGGCCAGCTCCCAGGTCTGCGCCTTGTCTAGCCACATCAGCGGCGTGTGCAGCACGAAGCGCCGCTCCATGCCGAGGTTCAGCGCCACCTGCAGCGCCTTGATGGTGTCGTCGCGGCAATCGGGGTAGCCGGAGAAATCCGTCTCGCACATGCCGCCCACGATGTGGCGCAGCCCGCGCCGGTAGGCCAGCGCCGCGGCGAAGGTGAGGAAGACGATGTTGCGGCCGGGGACGAAGGTGTTGGGCAGCCCGTCCTCCCGCATGGCGATCTCCGTCTCGCGCGTCAGGGCGGTGTCGGACACGGCGCCGAGGGCGTCGAGCGCCAGGGTGTGGTCGGGGCCGAGGCGCGCCTGCCATGCCGCCGGCAGGGTGGCGCGGAAGGCGGCGCGGCATTCCAGCTCCACCCGGTGGCGCTGGCCGTAGTCGAAGCCCAGCGTTTCCACATGGGGAAAGCGGTCCAGCGCCCAGGCCAGGCAGGTGGCGGAATCCTGCCCGCCGCTGAACAACACCAGCGCGCCTTCGTCCATCGCCCGGTCCCTTTCCTCGTTGCGCGCCGGGATTGCGGCGGGCGGGGGAGGGCGTCAAGCGCGGCGGGGTCAGAACAGGCCGAACAGGCCCTTCTCCTGCCGCTCGGCCCGCACCAGAAGCCGCGCCTGCTCGGCGGCGAAGGCGCGCCGCGCCGCGAGGCCCGGCATGGTGACGTTGCGCCGCCTGCACCACTCCATGAAAGGCTCGGGCCGCACGGCGATGCGGATGACGCGGTAGCCCTCGCTGAGCGCCCGCGTCACGTCCCGCTGCGCGCCGGAAAGCCAGTCGTCATAGTGCTCGCTCATGTCCGGCATGATGCCGCGCAGCGCGTCGAAGGATTTCTCGTCGTACCAGGCATAGCCCATGATCGGCTTGTCGCTCATCGCGGTCCCTCTCGCGTCCAGGGCCAGGCTGCGCCGGCCATGCGGAGGGTTTTACAAAAAATGAGACGGCACGGCAGGCCCTTCTGCGCCTCCGGAGGCGCATTTGATAAGAGCGAACAAGAGGTTAACGGCTGCCCTGCTGCCTTGCCGCCTCGTCCATGCGCCGGGCGGCCCATTCCGCCGCCTCCGCCACCACGGGGGAGGGGTCGGCGCGCAGCGCGGCGGCGACGTCCAATAGGGCGGGATCGCCGGAATTGCCGATGGCGTTGAGCACGTTGCGCACGAAGCGGTCCCGGCCGATGCGCTTGATGGGCGAGCCGCTGAACAGGGCACGGAAGCCAGCGTCGTCGAGCCGCGCCAGCTCGGCCAGGCGGGGGGCGGACAGGTCCTCGCGCGGCATCAGCCCCGGCTCGCGCGCGGCATGGGCGAACTTGTTCCAGGGGCAGACGGCCAGGCAGTCGTCGCAGCCATAGATGCGGTTGCCCATGGCCGCGCGGAACTCGTGCGGGATGGGGCCGTGATGCTCGATGGTGAGGTAGGAGATGCAGCGCCGCGCATCGAGCCGGTAGGGGCCGGTGAAGGCGTCGGTCGGGCAGGCGGAGAGGCAACGCGTGCAGCGGCCGCAATGGTCCACCTCCGCGCCGGAGGGCGCGAGGTCGAGGGTGGTGTAGATCTCGCCGAGGAACAGCCAGGAGCCGTGCTCGCGGCTGACGAGGTTGCTGTGCTTGCCCTGCCAGCCGAGCCCCGCCGCCTGCGCCAGCGGCTTCTCGGCCACCGGCGCGGTGTCCACGAACACCTTCAGCTCGCTGCCCTTCCAGCGCTCCACCATCCAGCGGGCCAGCGCCTTGAGGCGCTTCTTGACGATGTCGTGGTAGTCGCGGTTGCGGGCATAGACGCTGATGGCGCCGCGGTCCCGCCGCTCCAGCAGGGCGAGCGGGTCGTCCTCCGGCCCGTAATTCATGCCGAGCGCGATGACCGAGACCGCCTCCGGCCACAGTCCCTGGGGGTGGGCGCGCTGCTCCACGCGCTCGGCCAGCCAGCCCATCTCGCCCTGCATGCCGGCGGCCAGGAAGGCATCGAGCCGCGCCCGCACCTCGGGGCCGAGATGGGCGGGCGCGAAGCCCACCGCGTCGAAGCCGAGCGCCAGCGCCGCGTCGCGGATCTCCGCCGCCCGGCCCTCGGGGGTCGTGGCGGCGGAAGGGAGGGCCTTCTTACCCGCGCCCACGGTAGTTCGGCACGTCCTGGGCGGGCACCCAGACGCCCGCCGGCGCATCGCCCGTCTGCCAGAACACGTCGATCGGGATGCCGCCGCGCGGATACCAGTAGCCGCCGATCCGCAGCCAGACCGGGGAAAGCGTTTCCGCCAGCCGCTGGCCGATGCCCACGGTGCAGGCCTCGTGGAAGGCGCCGTGGTTGCGGAAGGCGGTGAGGAAGAGCTTGAGGCTCTTGCTTTCCACCAGCCAGTCGCCCGGCACGTAGTCGATCATCAGATGCGCGAAATCGGGCTGGCCGGTGATGGGGCAGAGCGAGGTGAACTCGGGCGCCGTGAAGCGCACGCAGTAGCAGCTGCCCGGATGCGGGTTGGGCACGCGCTCCAGCACAGCCTCCTCGGGCGAGGCGGGCTGCCGCGTGTTCTGGCCCAGCATGGTCAGGCCAGAGACATCATGTGTTCCCATGGGGCTGCTCATGCGGCGGTCTCCTGCGCGGTGGTCCAGCCGGCCTGGATGATCTCCGCTTCCTGGGCGAAGCGGCCGGCGACGATGGCGGCACGGATGCGCGCCATCAGGTTCTGGTAGTAGCGGATATTGTGCCAGGTCAGCAGCATGGGCCCGAGCATCTCGCCCGCCTTGAACAGGTGCAGCAGATAGCCCCGCGAATGCCGGGTGCAAGCGGGGCAGTCGCATTCCGGGTCCAGCGGGCCGGTGTCCTCGGCGTGGCGGGCGTTGCGGATGTTCAGCACGCCCCGGCTGGTATAGGCGCGGCCGGTGCGGCCGGAGCGCGTCGGGATGACGCAATCGAACATGTCCACGCCGCGCGCCACGGCGCCGAGCAGGTCGGACGGCGTGCCGACGCCCATCAGGTAGCGGGGGTGGGTTTCCGGCAGCATGTCGGCGCAGAAGTCGAGGGTGCGGAACATCTCCTCCTGCCCCTCGCCAACCGCCAGGCCGCCGATGGCATAGCCCTCGAAGCCGATCCCGGTCAGCGCCTTGCTGCTTTCGGCGCGCAGGTCCTCGAAGGTGCTGCCCTGCTGGATGCCGAACAGGCCATAGCCCTCGCGCGGCGTGAAGGCGGCGCGGGAACGCGCGGCCCAGTCCATGGAGAGCCGCATGGCGCGCGCGGCTTCCGCATGCGCCGCCGGGTATTCGATGCATTCGTCGAAGCACATGGTGATGTCGGAATCCAGCAGGTGCTGGATCTCGATGCTGCGCTCCGGCGTCACGCGGAAGCGCTCGCCATTGATGTGGCTCTGGAAGGTGACGCCGTCCTTGTCCAGCTTCCGCAGCTTGGACAGCGACATCACCTGGAAGCCGCCGGAATCCGTCAGGATCGGGCCGTGCCAGTCCATCATCCGGTGCAGCCCGCCCAGCCGCCCGACGCGCTCCGCGCCCGGGCGCAGCATCAGGTGGTAGGTGTTGCCCAGCACGATGCGGGCGCCGGTGGCGCGCACGGCATCGGCCGTCATGCCCTTCACGGTTCCGGCGGTGCCGACGGGCATGAAGACCGGCGTGGGCACGTCACCATGGGCCGTGCGCAGCATGCCGGCGCGCGCCTTGCCGTCATGGCACTGGCAGCTCCAGGAGAGTGTCACGGTGCGGGATCCTCCCGGAACAGCAGGCTGGCATCGCCATAGGAGTAGAAGCGGTAGCCGGCCGCGATGGCATGGGCATAGGCCTCGCGCATCCGCGCGGTGCCGGAGAAGGCCGAGACGAGCATGAAGAGGCTCGACTTCGGCAGGTGGAAATTGGTCAGCAGCACATCCGCCGAATGGAAGCGGTGGCCGGGCAGCAGGAAGATGTCGGTGAGGCCCCGGAAGGGATGGACGATGCCCTTCTCGTCCACCGCGCTTTCCAGCAGCCGCAGCGCCGTGGTGCCGATGGCGACGATGCGCCCGCCCTTCGCCCGCGCCGCGTTGATGGCGGCCGCCGCCCCGGGGGAGATCTCGCCCCATTCGGAGTGCAGCCTGTGCTCGCGCGGGTTGTCGGCGCGGATGGGCAGGAAGGTGCCGGCGCCGACATGCAGGGTGAGCGAGACCTGCCCCACGCCACGCGCCGCCAGCGCCTCCAGCAGCGCGGGCGTGAAGTGCAGGCTGGCGGTGGGCGCGGCCACCGCGCCGGGCTGGCGGGCGAAGATCGGCTGGTAGTCCTCCCGGTCCTCCGGGCGCGGCCCCCCGGGGCGGGCGATGTAGGGCGGCAGCGGGATCTCGCCCGCCTTTTCCAGCGCGGCGGCGAGCAGCCCCTGGTCGGGGCCGAAATCGATCAGCGCCGCGCCGCCCTCCTGCCGCTCCACCACGCGCGGCGCCAGCTCCGGCGCGCCCTCGATGGAGAGGATGTCGCCCGGCCGCAGCTTCTTCGCGCCACGCACCAGCGCGTGCCAGATGCCGCCCGTCTCGGCCCGGTTGAGCATGATCTCGACCCGCGCCTCGCCGCGCCGCGCGCGCAGCCGGGCGGGAATGACGCGCGTGTCGTTCACCACCATCACGTCGCCCGGGCGCAGCCAGCCGGGCAGGTCGGAGACGCCGGCATCCTGCGTGCCCCCGGGTGCCGCCACCAGCATCCGCGCCGCGTCGCGCGGGCGGGCGGGGGACTGGGCGATCAGGGCCTCGGGCAGGGCGAAGTCGAAATCCTCGGCCCGCAGGTCGGGAAGGGGGCTGGGCTGGGTCATGGGATGGCGGGGCGGTAGCGGAGGGGGGCGGGGAAGGCAAGCGCCGGCTGCGCAGGGCAGGAACCGGCACGGGGAAAGGCGGCGCCGGGGGCTTGCCCCCGCCGCCCCCCGGGGGCAGGCTGCCGGGCACGAGGAAACGGGAAGAAAGCGGGACCCATGAGCCTGAAGGGGTGGGAGTGGCTGGCGCGGAGCATCGCGCGCTCCGGGCAGAGCCATGTCTTCTTCATCGACGCCGTGCTGCGGCCGACGCTGATGGCGCTGGAGGCGCAGGGGGTGGTGCCGGTGCTGGCGCATTCCGAGAAGGGCGCCGCCTACATGGCCGATGGCTATGCGCGCGTGGCCGGCCGCCCCGGCATCGTCGCGGCGCAGTCGGTGGGCGCGGCCAACCTCGCCGCCGCGCTGCAGGATGCCTGGCTGGGCCGCGTGCCGATGCTGGCGCTGACCGGCCGCAAGCCGCACCACGCCCAGCACCGCAACGCCTACCAGGAGGTGGCGCACGCGCCGCTCTTCGCGCCCGTCACCAAGGCGGGCATGGCGGTGGAGGCGGCCTCCGACCTGCCGCGCCTGTTCCGCCAGGGCTGGTCCGCCGCCGTCGCCGCCCCGCCCCGCCCCATGCATCTCGACCTGAACGGGCTGATGGCCGAGATCGTCGAGCAGGGCGACACCGGCGCCACGGAACCCGCCGACCTGTCCGCCTGGACCGCCCCGCGCCACCGCCCGGCGGGCGATGCCGGCGACGTGGCGCGCCTCGCCCGCCGCCTGCTGGAGGAGCCGCGCATCGCCATCGTGGCCGGCGACGGCGCCGCGCTTTCGGGCTGCGGCGCGGAGCTGCTGGAACTGGCGGCACGGCTGCGCGCGCCCATCGCCACCAGCCTCGGCGCGCGCGGGCTGGTGCCGACGCGCCACAGGCTGCATGTCGGCGTCGTCGGCAGCTACTCGGCGCCGCCGGCCAACCGGGTGGTGCATGGCGCCGGGCTGGTGCTGATGATCGGCTGCGATGGCGGCGACCAGGTGACGCATGCCTGGCGCGTGCCCGCGCCCGGCACGCCCGTCGTGCAGATCGACGCCGACGCGCTGGAGCTGGACCGCTGCCCGGCCGAGATCTCCGTCTGCGGCGACCCGCGCGCGACGCTGGAGGCGCTGCTGGAGGCGCTTGGCACGCCGGAGCGGGACAGCGCCTTCCTCGACCACGCCGCCGGGCTGGTGGCTGAGTGGCGGCAATCCATGGCGGCGCGCCTGGCCAGCGACGAGGCGCCGATCGACCCGGCCCGGCTCTGCGCCGAGATCTCTGGCGCCCTGCCGGAGGACGGCATCCTGGTGGCCGATACCGGCTATTCGGGCATCTGGACGGGCACGCTGGTGGAGTTCAACGGCGCGGGGCAGCAATACCTGCGCGCCGCCGGCTCGCTGGGCTGGGCCTTTCCGGCGGCGCTCGGCGCGAAATGCGCGGCCGGCGCGCGCAAGGTCGTCTGCTACAGCGGCGACGGCGCGCTCTACTACCACCTCACCGAGCTGGAAACGGCCAAGCGCCGGGGCATCGCGGTGACGCTGGTGGTGAACAACAACAAGGGCTTCGGCCAGGGCTGGCCCAACCTGGTGCGCGCCGCCGGCAACCGGCCGGAGGTGGCGGGCACGCTGCTGCGCTTCGGCGAGCACACCGATTTCTGCGCCCTCGCCGCCGGCTTCGGCCTGCGCGGCATCCGCGTCGAGCGGCCGGACCAGATCGGCCCGGCGCTGCGCGAGGCCATGGCGTCGGACGAGACGGTGGTGGTGGAGGTGATGACCGGCATCGACCACCGCGCGCCCGAGCCCTGGACCCCCGAAGCGTGAACCGGAAGGGTTGAACCGCATGAACATCGCCATCATCGGCGCCGGGCTGATGGGCCACGCCCTGGCGCTGGTCTTCGCCATCGGCGGCCACCGCGTCACGCTGACGGACAACAGCGCCGAGGCGCTGGCCCGCGCGCCCGGGCTGATGGAGAAGGCCCGCGGCACGCTGGAAGGCGCGGGCGAGGCGGGCGGCCTTTCCGCCGCGGCGCTGCGCGAGCGCGTCACGCTGCATCCCACCCTGGCCGGGGCGGTGGCCGAGGCGGGGATGGTGATCGAGGCCATCATCGAGAAGCCCGAGCCGAAGCGCGCCCTCTACGCCGAGCTGGACGGGCTGATGCGCCCCGACGCCATCCTGGCCAGCAACACCTCCTATCTCGACGTGTTCCCGCTGATGCCGCCCGCGCGCCTGCCACGCGCCATCATCATGCACTGGTACACGCCGCCCTATCTCGTCGATCTGGTCGATCTCGTCGGCAGCCCGGAATGCCCGGAGGCGCTGCTGGAGGAGGTGCGCGCCATGCTCGCCGCCATGGGCAAGGTGCCGCTGGTGATGCGCCGCTTCCTGCCCGGCTACATCGCCAACCGGCTGCAATCGGCGCTCAGCCTGGAATGCTACCGGCTGATGGACGAGGGCTACGCCACGCCGCAGGAGATCGACGAGGCGATCATCCACGGCCTCGGCCTGCGGATGCTGCTGCTGGGGCAGATGGCCAAGAGCGACCTGACCGGCCTGCCGCTTTCCGCCCAGGCGCTGGCCAACCGGATGTACGAGCCGCCGAAGCCGCGCGGCCACAGCGACACGCTGGACCGGGCGCTCGCCGAGGGCCGCACCGGCGTGATGGCGGGCCGTGGCCTGTATGACTGGGGCGGCGAGGACCCCGCCACCCTGCTGGCCGAGCGTGACCGCCGGCTGCTGGCGCTGAAGCGCGCATTCCGCGAGATCGGCCCGATGGCCGGCCACGCCCAAACCCCGCAGAAGGCATAGAGATGATCCGCTACGAACTCTCCGGCAAGACGGCGCTGGTGACCGGGGGCGCCTCCGGCATCGGCCTCGCCACGGTGAAGCGCCTGGCGGGCGGCGGCTGCCGCGTCGCCATCAACCACCTGGCCGACGACCCGCGCGGCGCCCAGGTGGTGGCCGAACTGCGCGCCGCCGGCCACGACGTCATCTCCGCCCCCGGCAATGTGGGCGACGCCGCCGACGGCCCGCGCATGGTGGAGCAGGCGGTGGCCGATCTCGGCGGCCGCCTCGACTACCTCGTGAACAATGCCGGCACCCCCGGCACCAGCAGTCTGATCCCGCCCACGGCGCTGGAGCGGCTGACCGAGGAGCTGTGGCAGACTGTGCTGCAGGTGAACCTGCTCGGCGTGTTCCGCTGCGCCAAGGCGGCGGCGCCGGCGCTGAAGGCGGCGCGCGGCGCGGTGGTGAACGTGGCCTCCATCGCCGGCATGGACAGCCCTGGCAGCTCGATGGCCTATGGCGCCACCAAGGCCGGCGTCATCAGCCTCACCAAGAACCTGGCGCGCGGCCTCTCGCCCGAGGTGCGGGTGAACGCGGTGGCGCCGGGCGCCGTCGATTCCTCCTGGATGGTGGAATGGACCGAGGAGCGCCGCGCCGCCTCGGCCAGCAAGGCGCTGCTCAAGCGCCGCTGCCAGCCCGAGGACCTCGCGGAGGTCATCACCTTCCTGCTCGTCGGCGCCGGCATGGTGACGGGGCAGACCGTGGTGGTCGATGGCGGGCTGACGCTGGAATCCCGCTGATCCGGCGGCCGGGAGGCGCGGCCCTTGCCGAGGGCCGCGCCTCCTCGCGGGGCGGGAGCGCGCGGGCTTGCCGGCACAGGCCTTGCATAGCAGCATCCCCGCCAACAGCACCGGATGCACAGACATGGCCAAGGCCGACTCCGCCCGCTTCCTCCAGGACCTGCACGAGCTGCGCCGCATCGGCGCCTTCAAGACCGGCGTGCACCGCCCGACCTATTCGCCGCAGGACATGGAAAGCCGCCGCTGGCTGATGCAGCGGATGGAGGAGGTGGGGCTGGAAGCCTCCATCGACGGCATCGGCAACGTGTTCGGCCGGCACAAGGGCGCGGGGCCGCACCTCCTGGTGGGCAGCCACATCGAGAGCCAGAACGAGGCCGGCTGGCTGGACGGCGCGCTCGGCGTGGTGGCGGGCCTCGCCCTGGCCCGCGCCGGCCTGCCCGTCGATGTCTGCGCCTTCGCCGACGAGGAAGGGCATTTCGAGGGCGGCTTCCTCGGCAGCCGCTCCATCATCGGCGAGCTGTCCGACGAGGAGATCGACCGCAGCCGCAACCGCACCGACGGCACGCCGCTGCGCGACGCGCTGAAGGCGGCCGGGCTGGAGGGCCTGCCGCGCATGCGGATCGACCCCGCGCGCTACCGCGGCTTCTTCGAGATGCATATCGAGCAGGGCACGCAGCTGGAGCGGACCGGGCTGCGCATCGGCGTGGTCAGCGGCATCGTCGCCATCTGGCAGTGGCGGCTGCTGGTCGAGGGGCAGCAGGACCATGCGGGCGGCACCACCATGGCCGAGCGGCGCGACGCCGGGCTCACCGCCGTGCGCCTGCTCGCCGCCATCGACGCCGAGTTCCCCCGCTTCTGCGGCGAGCGCAGCACCTGGACCACCGGCCGCATCGCGCTGGAGCCCGGCGCGCCCAGCATCATCCCCGGCCGCGCCGACGTTTTGTTCCAGTTCCGCGACGTGTCGATGGACAGGCTGCGGGAGATGGAGGCGGGGCTGCGCCGGCTGGTGCAGGAAAGCAACCGCCGCGAGCGCTGCGAGACGACGCTGATCAGCGTGGCCAAGGCGACGCCCGCGCTGTGCGACGAGGGCATGATGCGCGCCCTGTCCGCCGCCGCCGAGGCGCTGGCCCCCGGCGCCTGGCAGGTGATGCCGAGCGGCGCCGGGCATGACGCGCAGTACCTGGCCAAGGTGATGCCGGCGGCCATGCTGTTCGTTCCCTCCATCGGCGGCGTCAGCCACCACTGGGCGGAGGACACCAAGGAGGAGGACCTGGCGCTCGGCATCGAGGTGCTGGTGGAGGGCGCCGCGCGCTTCCTGGCCGGCTCCAACTGAGGCCGCGCGGGGAGAAGGGCGCGGGCCGGCTCACTCCGTGCCGGAGACGCGGCGGGCGATGCCGCCCGCCAGCACCTCGGCCATGCAGTGGTAGCCAAGGTCGTTCATGTGCAGCCCATCGGGCGAGAGCATCGGCACCGGCTGGGGCAGGGCCTGCCAGAAGCGCATGATGGCGTAGCGCCGCATCAGCGGCAGCCCCTTCTCCTCCGCCACCGCCGCGATGCTTCCCACCACATCCTCGTAGAGTGCGGCGTCGGGGATGCGGGGGAAGAACTGCGGGTCGATCAGCACCAGGTCGAGCCGCCGCTCGCGCACCAGCGCCACCCCCTCGCGCAGCACCTGCGCGAAGGCCTGCGGCGTGATGCCGCGCAGCGCGTCATTGGTGCCGAGCTGCCACAGCACCACGTCGGGCTTCCACTCCTCGACCGAGGCGCGCATGCGGGCAAGGGTGGTGGAGGCGATCTCGCCGCCCACGCCGTCATTGCGGACCACGACGCCAATGCCGGGCAGCAGCCGCTCCAGCGCCGCCTTCAGCCGGGGGGGATAGGCCCGGCCGGGCGCCGAGGCGCCGGCCCCCGCCGTGGTGGAGGAGCCGATGGCCAGGATGCGCACCGGCCTCTTCTCCTTCAGCAGCGATGCCATGCGCGGCATCGGCCCGGCGAGGTCGCGCAGCGCGTCCGGCACGGTGCAGGCGGCGGGGACGTTGTCGGTGCTGACGGGAGGCGGCGCCTGGCCCCGGGCCGGGGAGGGCGGGAGATGGGCCGCGAGGCCCGCCAGCAGCGCGGCGCCGAGCAGCGCGGGGAGCCTCCGCCCGCCCCGCATCAGGAGGGCTGCGCCGCGGCCGGCAGGGTGGAAGGGCCGGCGCCGCGCCGCTTCTCGGCCAGGCTCAGCATGGACGCCACCAGCATCTGGGTGGCGATGCCGGCGGTGACATAGGCGATGTCGAAGACGGGGCCGCCAAAGCCCGTCTGCTTCAGCGCCACGCCGGTGATGCTGACCACAAGGCCCGTGCAGAACACCGGCAGCGAGTGCCGCCCCATCATCGACAGCGGATGGTGCCGGGGCAGGCCGCGCGCCCAGCCCTGCAGCGGGGAATGCGCCACCACATAGCACAGCGCCAGGACGTGCAGCAGGCGCGGCACCGACAGGAACTGCTTCTCCGGCACCGTGAGCAGGTCGGGCAGGAAGGGGATCCAGCCGGCCGGCGGCAGGCCGGGGCCGCGCATCACCACCAGCGCCAGCAGCAGATAGGCCAGCGCGGCGTACCAGGCGCCGCGATGGCAGGGCATGGCGGCGCCCCGCCGGTTGCGCCGCGCGCCGAGCGCAAAGCCGATGACGAACAGGAACTGCCAGGAGAGCGGGTTGAAGAACCAGCCGCCCGGCATCGGGTAAGCGGGCAGGTTGGTGCCGGTCAGCCCCGCCGCCGTGTAGAGCGCGGCCGACAGCGCCACGGCCACGGACAGGCTGCGCGAGGCCAGGTGAAGCAGCAGCGGCAGCATGCCGATCAGCACGAAGTAGAGCGGCAGGATGTTCAGGAAGCCCGGCTGGTAGCTGAGGGTGACGGCCGAGACCAGCGCCTCCGCCGGGTCCATCATCAGCGGCTCCAGCGCGATCACCGAGAACAGCCCGAAATCGCCCGTGCGGATGACGCCGAGGGCGAACACCGCGCCACCCAGCACCACCAGCGCCAGATGCGTCGTGTAGAGCTTCACCGCCCGGCTCGCCACCTTGAGCGAGACGGCGAGCCGCTGGCCGATCTCGTAGCGGCTGAAATAGGCCGCCGCGGCGGCATAGCCCGCGAACATCACGAACAGGTCGGCCGCGTCGGAGAAGCCGAAGTTCTTGTGCGTCACCTGCTCCAGCACGTTGCCGGAGACGTGGTTGATGAAGATCGTGATCAGCGCCACGCCGCGCCAGGCATCGAGCGCCGTGTCCCGCCCGGGGGAGGGGAAGGTCTCGGCGGGGCTCGGCCCCTGCGGGCTGGGCGGGGTGGATCGGGCGCGATGGAGCGGGTGCGATGGAGCGGGTGCCCTTGGCCGGAAAGAACGGAAGCGGAGCGGCGCGGTTGCAGGAGTGCCGCGCTCAAGAGCCGGTGTGGCGCCCGCCCGTTCCGGCCCATCAGCCCGCCGGTTCCGCTCAGGCGGGGATGAGGTCCACCGCCACGTTCAGGCTGTGCCGCCCGCCGCCCAGGATGATCCCGCGCAGCGGCGAGATGTCCTGGAAGTCCCGGCCCCAGCCCAGCACCACATGCTCGTCCCGCACCACCAGGTCGTTGGTGGGGTCGAGGTCCACCCAGCCCGCCTGGGCGCCGAGCCAGGCGCCCACCCAGGCATGGGACTGATCGGCGCCGAGATGCACCACGCCCCCCGGCGGCGGCAGGGTGCGGATGTAGCCGGACACGTAGCGCGCCGGCAGGCCGAGCCCGCGCAGCCCGCAGAGCATGAGGTGGGTGAAGTCCTGGCAGACCCCCATGCGCTGCGCCAGCACCTGCCCGACGGGCGTCGCGATGCCGGTGACGCCGGCGCGGAAGGTGAAGTCGCGGCGGATGCGGCCGTTCAGCTCCAGCAGCGCCGCCAGCACCGGCCGCCCCGGCGTGAAGGACTGCGCCGCGTAGTCCCGCGCGCCGGCATGCTCGGGCAGCAGGGGGGAGGGGAAGGTGAACTCCGCCACCGCCGCGTCGCGTGCCGCCTCGGCCGCCACCTGCTCCCAGGGCGGCGTCTGGTCGGCGGGCGGCGGGGCGGGGAAGGCCACCTCGATCTCCGCCTCCGCCACCACCTCGAAGCGGGCATGCGGGCGGTCGAGGAACAGCCAGGTGACGCGGTTGCCGAAATGGTCCACCGAGGAGGAAACGCGGGCCGGCTCCGGCGCGCAGGCCATCTTCTCCCAGCGCACCCGCTGGTGCGGCAGCGGGCGGGGCGAGAGGTGCAGCATGTGGCTGGCCATGTCCACCGGCTCGGCATAGCGGTAGGTCGTGGCGTGGCGGATGCGCCAGAGCGTCACGCGGCCCCCCAGAACAGCACCGAGGGCTCCTTGGCCATCTCCTGGCCCAGCGACTGCGCGGGCGGCAGCAGCGCGAAGTAGCGGCGGCTGACATGGTCCGACAGTGCGGCGACCTCGCCCTCCAGCGCGGCCAGGCGCGGGGCGAGCTGCACCGCGGCCAGCGCCGGGTCGTGCGCCGCCTGCACGGCCAGCGGCATCTCCTCCACGGCGGCCAGCAGCGCCTCGGCCTGCGGCAGCAGGTCCTGCTCCGGGCCGCCGCCGATATCCGCCAGCAGCCGGCCTATGGCGCGAAGCTGGAAGGCGAGCCCGCGCGGGTTGCCGGGGTCGGCCAGCACCAGGTCCAGCGCCGGCGCGGGCTGCAGCACGCCGAGATAGCGGCTCCGGTAGGTGATGACGCTGTCGCACAACTCCAGCGCCAGGCGCAGCCCGCCCTCGACGCGGCTGGCCGGCTGGTCCAGCGCGAAGCGGAGCTGGGCGGCGATGCTCTGGGCGCGCTCCACCCGGCGGCCGAGGTCGAGGAAGGCATGGCCGCCGGCGCGCACCATGTTCTCGGCCGCGGCGCCCGCCACGCCGGCGCAATAGCGCAGCACCCCGGCCAGCGCTTCCTCCAGCCCCTGCGCGCCACGGTGCTGCGCCGCCGCCTGCACCTGCACGGCGCGCAGCGGCAGGGTGAAGAGGGTGTGGATGTCGCCCGTCAGCCGGTCCCGCACCGCCCCCACGAGGCGGGCGATCTCGGCCATCTGCCGGCCCACCGCGCCACCCTCGCGCAGCGAGCGCCACAGCGCGGCCTGCAACGCCGCGCTGGCGGCGCCCCCGGGCGTTTCCTCGGCCGGCACCAGCCCGGCATGGCGCAGCGCGGCCGAGAGCGCCGCCAGCTCGGCGAACTCGCGCGGCAGCAGCGGGTCGCGCTCCAGCCGGGCCAGCGCCGCGCGCATCAGCCGCGCCGCGCCTTCCAGCCGCTCCACATGGCGGCCCAGCCAGAACATGTTGTCGGCCACGCGGGAGGGCAGCTCGCCCGCGGCGCGGCGGATCGGCAGGGGCTGGCGGGGCAGAGCGGCGGGGCCCAGGATCTCGGCGCCCTCCTCGGCCAGCACCCACACATCCTTGGCCAACCCATCCTGCGGCAGGCGGCCGGTCAGTTCCCCCGGGCCGCCCGGCACGCGCGCCAGGCCACCGGGCATCGCCTGCCACTCCGCCCCGTCCTGCGCCAGGAACAGGCGCAGGATCACCGGGCGGGGGGAGAGCCGCTCGCCATCGGCGCAGGGGGCCACGGAGGGCGGCATGTCGCGCGTCGCGGCCCAGTCCTGCGGGCGCTCGGCCAGGCGGCGCAGCAGCGCCTCCCGCGCCGCCTCCGGCATGAGCGCCGGGTGCTGGGCGGGGGCGCCGCCGTCGAAGGCGGGGCGCAGCAGCCATTCCCCGGGCGCGCGCAGCACCATCTCCAGCGTGCCGGGGCTGGCGAGCCAGTGCGTCTCCACCGAGGGCAGCAGCAGCGCCTCGCCCAGCAGGCGGCGGCAAAGCTCCGGCAGCAGGGCGGCCAGCGCCGGCGCCTCCACCATGCCGCAGCCGGGGGCGTTGACGATGCGCACCGCGCCGTTGCGCGCCGCGTCCATCAGCCCCGGCACGCCGCCATGGCCGCCGAACTCCAGCGGGTCGAGCTGGCGCCCGTCCATCCGGCGCAGCAGCACGTCCACCGGCTGCAGGCCGCGCAGCGTCTTGAGGAACAGGGCGCCGTTGCGCGCCGTCAGGTCGCCCGGCTCCACCAGCGCGCAGGACAGCTCGCCCGCCAGCAGCACATGCTCGAACCAGAGCGGGTGGTGAACCCCCGGCGTCAGCAGGGCAAGGGCGGCATTGCCCGGCCCGCGCGGCGAAAGGCGCTGCAGCGCGTCCTGCCAGCGGTCGAAGAAGGGGCGCAGCGGGCGCACCTGCTGGCCGCGGAACAGCCCGGGCACCACCCGCGCCAGTATGCGCCGGTTCTCCTGCGCGTGGCCGATGCCGGCGGCGCGGCTGGTGCGGTCGGCCAGCACGCGCCAGCCGCCATCCGCCGCGCGCAGCAGGTCGGCGGCGTAGGTGGTCAGCAGCGGGCCGGCGGGGGGGCGGTCCGCGGCGCGGCAGGGGCGCAGAAAGGCCGGGTTGGCGAAGACCAGCGCCGGCGGCACCAGCCCCTCGGCGAGCAGCGATTGCGGGCCGTAGAAATCGAGCAGCAGCCGCTCCAGCAGCCGGGCGCGCTGCGCCAGCCCCTCGGCCAGGGCGGCGAACTCGCGCGCCGGCAGCGGCAGCGGCACCGGGTCGCAGCGCCAGGCGCGGCCGGGCCGCGCGGCGCCGGGCAGCAGCGAGACGACCCCCTCATCCTCGAAGGCGCGGTCCAGCCGCCGCACCGCCTCGCCGATGCCGCGGCCGGCATAGTCCTGCGGCAGGTCGGAGAACGCGGCCAGCACCCGCCGCCAATGCGGGCGCACATGGCCATGGCCGTCCACCATCTCGTCGGGCGCGGAAGGGTGGGGGAGGGGGGCGTTCACCCCGCTCCCGGTATCACGCGAGGCGCCGCAGGTCGAGCGTCCGCCGCAGCTCCGGCGCGTCCACCCGCAGCGGCGCCGCGCCCGCCCCCTCGCCGCCGGCGCTGTGGCCGAAGGGGAAGAAGCGGGCGCGCCGCCGCGCCTCTGCCTCGTTGGCGTTGACGGGGAAGCGCTCGTAGTTGCGCCCGCCCGGATGCGCCACGTGGTGGCTGAAGCCGCCGAGGGAGCGGCCCGTCCAGCTGTCCCACAGGTCGAAGGTGAGCGGCGCCTGGGAGCGGATGGCGGGGTGCAGGGCGGAGGGCGGCGACCAGGCCTTGAAGCGGACGCCGCCCACGAACTCGGCGGCGCGGCCGGTGGGGGCCATGGGCAGGGCGTGGCCGTTCACCGCCAGGATGAATCGCTCGGGCGCGAAGCCGGTGGCGCGCAATTGCAGGCGCTCGGTGCTGCTGTCCACATAGCGGGCGGTGCCGGAGGCGGTGCTTTCCTCGCCCAGCACGTGCCAGGGCTCCAGCGCGTGGCGCAGCTCCAGCGCCACCCCGTGCATGGAAACCTCGCCCACCAGCGGGAAGCGGAACGCGAAGTGCGGGTCGAACCACGCCTTCTCCAGCGGCGCGCCGAGGCCGCGGAGCTCCTCGATGGCGTCGGCGAAGTCCTGCTCCGCGTAGTGCGGCAGCATGAAGTCGTCATGCAGGCGGCTGCCCCAGCGCACCAGCCGCCGCTCATAGGGGGTGCGCCAGAAGGCGGCTACGGCCGCGCGCATCAGCAGCATCTGCGCCGCCGACATGCGCGGGCTGGGCGGCATCTCGAAGGCGCGGAACTCCACCAGGCCGCGCCGGCCGGCGCTGCTGTCCGGCGAGTACATCTTGTCGATGCAGAACTCGGTGCGGTGGGTGTTGCCGGTCATGTCCGCCAGGATGTTGCGGAACAGCCGGTCGGTCAGCCAGGGCGGCACCTCCTGGAAGGGCCTCACCTGCTGGAAGGCGATCTCCAGCTCGTTCAGCGCGTCCTGCCGCGCCTCGTCGATGCGCGGGTGCTGGCTGGTGGGGCCGATGAACAGGCCGGAGAACAGGAAGGAGAGGCTCGGATGGTTGTGCCAGAAGCCGAGCAGCGACTTCAGCAGGTCGGGGCGGCGCAGGAAGGGGCTTTCCTCCACCGAGGCGCCGCCCATCACCACATGGTTGCCGCCCCCCGTGCCGACATGCCGCCCGTCCAGCATGAACTTCTCGGCCGCCAGCCCTTCCTCGCGCGCCAGGGCGTAGAGCTGCTCGGTGCGCTCCACATGCTCGGCCCAGGAATGGGAGGGATGGATGTTCACCTCGATCACGCCCGGATCGGGGGTGACGGAGAAGTGCAGCAGCCGCGGGTCGGAGGGCGGGCCGTAGCCTTCCAGCACCACCTTCCGCCCCTGCGCGGCGGCGGTGTCCTCGATGGCGGCGGTCAGCTCCAGCCAGTCCTCCACCATCTGGAGCGGCGGGTAGAACACATGGATCTTGCCTTCCCGCGCCTCGACGGTCAGCGCGGTGCGGACGAGGTCCGGCTCCTGCCGCCCGACCGCCGGCGCTTCCCGCCGGGGCGGCGTCCGCCGCAGCGCGGCGGCGGAAGGCAGCGGGCCTTCCGGCGTGGGGGCGGGGCCGGGATGGGGGCCGGGAAAGGGCTGGTGGCGCAGCGGGTGGCCGGGCGCCCCTTCGGCGGGTTCCGGCGCGCCGGGCAGGGAAGGCTGGGCGTGCAGCGCCCGGGCGGGCGGCAGGGGGCCGCGCGGGGCGAAGGGGTCGCGCTCGAACCCGGCGGGGATGCTGGCGGGATCGGCCCAGGGCAGGCTTTCCAGCGGCAGGCGGAAGCCGATCGGCGAATCGCCGGGGATCAGGAAGATCGGGTCGTCCTGGCGGAACAACCACAGCCCGCTTTCCCAGCCCTGCCCGCCGGAGGCGCGGCGCAGCGGCAGCACATGGCCCGCCGCGGCCGCCAGCCCCTGGCCGAACACCCTGGCAAGCCGCGCGCGCTCCAGCGGGTCCCGCAGCTTCGAATCCTCGGCGACGACATTGGCGGGGAGGCGCTTCTCCCTCCACAGGTAGTGGTGGATGTCCTCATGCGCCGGCTGGACGTAGTCCCCGGACAGGCCCAGCCGGGCGGCCAGCGCGCGGGCGAAGGCGCCGGCATCCTGCGCCGTGGCGTCGTCCGTGTCGTCGTCGGAGGCGAGGCGGGCGGGGTCGAGCCAGACCGGCTCGCCATCCGCGCGCCAATAGGCGTTCAGCGCCCAGCGGGGCAGCTGCTCGCCGGGGTAGTGCTTGCCCATGGCGTGCTGCACGGCCGCGCCCGGCGCCCAGAGCGGCAGCAGCCGGTTCAGCAGCCGGTTGGCGTGGCGCCGCTTGGTGGGGCCGAGCGCGGCGGTGTTCCATTCCGGCGCCTCCTGGTCCGTGGCGCTGACGAAGGTGGGCTCGCCGCCCATGGTCAGCCGCACGCCGCCCTCCGCGAGCTGCGCGTCCACCGCCTCGCCCGCCGCCTGGATGGCGGCCCAGGCCGCCTCCGAATAGGGCTTGGTGACGCGCGGCGTCTCGCGGATGCGGCGCACGCCCATGCCGAAGTCGAAGGTCACCTCCGCCTTGCTCATCAGCCCGGAGATCGGGGCGGCGGATTGCGGCTCCGGCGTCGCCGCCAGCGGGATGTGGCCCTCGCCCGCCATCAGGCCGGAGGTGGCGTCGAGCCCCACCCAGCCGGCGCCGGGGAGATAGACCTCGGCCCAGGCGTGCAGGTCGGTGAAGTCGGCCGCCGGGCCCTCGGGGCCGTCCAGCGGCTTCTGGTCGGCGACGAGCTGGATCAGGTAGCCCGACACGAAGCGCGCGGCGTAGCCCAGGTTGCGCAGGATCTGCACCAGCAGCCAGGCGCTGTCGCGGCAGGAGCCGCGGGCCTCCTCCAGCGTCTGCTCCGGGGTCCAGACGCCCGGCTCCATGCGCACCACATAGGAGACGCGCTGGCCGACGAGCTGGTTCAGCCGCATCAGCATGTCCACCGTGCCCTGGCGCTCGCGCGGCACCTCGTCCAGCAGCGCCCGCAGCAGCGGCCCCGGCGCCTCCGTCCGGCGGAAGGGCGCCAGCTCCTGCTCCAGCACCGGGTCGTAGGCGAAGGGCCACTGCTCCGCCTCGGGCTCCAGGAAGAAGTCGAAGGGGTTGATGGTGGCCATGTCGGCCACGAGGTCCACCGTCACCTCGAAGTGCCGCACCGCCTCGAGGAACACCACGCGGGCGAGGAAATTGCCCTGCGGGTCCTGCTGCCAGTTCAGGAAGTGCGGCCTGGGCGAGACCTGCAGGGCATAGGACAGGATCGGCGTGCGCGCATGGGGCGCGGGCCGCAGCCGGATGGTCTGGGGCCCCAGGGTGACGGGGCGGTCATAGACGTAGCGGGTGCGGTGCGTCAGCGCGACATGTATGGACATGCGAGATCCCGGCAATCGTTCCTGCGGCGCAGCATAGACCGCGCTTGCCACCGCTTGGAACGGCCAGCATCGCCCGGGCGCCCGCCTGTGACGGCCTGCCCCCGGTTGTGCGCCCCGGTCTGCCCGGCCCGGCTCAATCGGTGCCGCCAGCGCGCCGGGCGATCTCGGCGGCCGCGGCATTGGCGGCGGTGGAGGTTTCGGGCAGCCGGGGCAGGCTGGCCAGCAGGCCCAGCGTGCCGGGCCCGTCCTGGCGGAAGCCCGGCTGCTCCAGCGCCCGCGGCGCCAGGGAGGCGCGGCCGGTTTCCAGCGCGTCCGCCGCCTGCAGCAGTGCCGCCACCACCAGGGCGGGCGGCGCGCCCTGCTCGATGCCGAGCCGTGCCCGCACCGCCGCGCGCGCCCGGCCGAGCAGGGCCACCACGTCGGGCGGGGTCTCTGGCGACCAGTAGGGATCCCGCGCCAGGCCGTCGGTCAGGATCTCGAGATCGGCGACGGCCAGGGCGGCACGGCCGGGCTGCCCCTGCCAGCGCGACAGGTCGCCGAACTCCCAGGGCGCGCGCAGCGCCGCGCTGTGGATACGGTCGCCGAAGCCGACCTCGTAGCCGCCGATGCGGTAGTCCGTGCCTTGGCCACCCGCGCAGGCGGCGAGCAGGGGAAGGGCGAGGAGGGCGAGGGCGTGGCGGCGTTGCATGCCCCGGCAGATAAGGCGCCGCTCCCGCCGGGCCAGGGGCGGCGCGGAGAAGGGCGCTTCACGCTGCCGCGCGCCGCCCGGATTTCGCCCGCCACGCCCCGGCGCGACGATCCGCCCTTGCCGCCGCCGCCTTGCGCTGCCACACAGCCGCCGTTTGCCTCTGACCCCGCGCCACGCCCGGCGCCCCGGCCTCCGGAACCATGACCGAAGACCTGCCCAGCCCCGCCCTGCTGCCCTCTGGCCTTTCCGACCTGCTGCCCCCCGAGGCGGCACGGGAGGCCGCGTTGGTGGAGGCCATGCTCGCGGTCTTCGCCGGTCATGGCTATGAGCGGGTGAAGCCGCCGCTCCTGGAATTCGAGGACAGCCTGCTGGCCGGCTCGGGCGCCGCCGTGGCCGAGCAGACCTTTCGGCTGATGGACCCGGGCAGCCACCGCATGATGGGGCTGCGCGCCGACACCACGCCGCAGGTGGCGCGCATCGCCGCCACCCGCCTGGCCGACGTGCCGCGCCCGCTGCGCCTGTCCTATTCCGGGCAGGTGCTGCGCGTGCAGGGCAACCAGCTGGCACCCGAGCGGCAGATCCCGCAGGCCGGCATCGAGCTGATCGGCGCCGACAGCGCCGAGGCGGATGCGGAGGTGGCGCTGCTCGGCGTCGAGGCGCTGGCGGCGGTGGGCATCGGCTCGCCGAGCCTCGACATCACGCTTCCCACCATGGCGCCCGCCCTGCTGGACGCCGCCGGCGTGCAGGGCGACCTCCGCCGCCGCCTCGCCCGCGCGCTGGACCGCAAGGATGCCGCCGCGGTGGCCGAGCTCGCCGCCATCGCCGGGCCGCCCGCCATCGGGCTGGCCGCGCTGCTCACCGCCGCCGGGCCCGCCGACCGCGCGCTGGAGGCCCTGCGCGAGGCGGAGCTGCCCCCCGAGGCGCGCGCCATCGCCGACAATGCCGCGGCCATCGTCGCCGCCATCCGCGCCCGTGCGCCGGCCTTGCGCATCACGCTGGACCCGGTGGAGTTCCGCGGGCTGCAGTACCATGTGGGCGTGGCCTTCACCCTGTATGGCCCCGGCAACACGGGGGAGCTGGCGCGCGGCGGCCGCTACCGCAGCGGCGAGGAGCCGGCCACCGGCATGACGCTCTACCCCGATGCCGTGCGCCGCGCGGCGCCCGCCACGCCGGCCGCGCCGCGGGTCTTCATTCCGCTGGGGGCCGACCCGGCGGCGGCCGCGCGGCTGCGCGCCCAAGGTTTCATCACGGTGGCGGCGCTTTCGGCCGCCGACACGCCGCGGCAGCTCCGCTGCGGCCACATCCTGCGCGGCCACGACGCCGCGCCGATCGAGGAGATTGCTTGACCATGGCCAATGTCGCCGTGATCGGCGCCCAGTGGGGCGACGAAGGCAAGGGCAAGGTTGTCGACTGGCTGGCCAGCCGGGCCGACGTGGTCGTCCGCTTCCAGGGCGGGCACAATGCCGGCCACACGCTGGTGGTGGGCAACCAGACCTACAAGCTGAGCCTGCTGCCCTCGGGCGTGGTGCGCGGCAAGCTGGGCGTCATCGGCAACGGCGTGGTGCTGGACCCGGACGCGCTGCTCTCCGAGATCTCCCGCGTGCGGGGGCAGGGGCTGGATGTCGGCCCGCACAATTTGCGCATCGCCGAGAACGTGCCGCTGATCCTGCCGCTGCACCCGGCGATCGACAAGGCGCGCGAGGAAGCCCGCGGCGAGGCCAAGATCGGCACCACCGGGCGCGGCATCGGCCCCGCCTATGAGGACAAGGTGGCGCGCCGCGCCATCCGGCTCTGCGACCTGGCCGAGCCGGAGACGCTCTCGGCCAAGCTCGACGAGCTGCTGCTGCACCACAACACGCTGCTCAAGGGCCTGGGCGCTGCCACCTTCGAGAAGCAGGAGCTGCTGGACAAGCTGGTGGCGCTGGCGCCGAAGCTGCTGCCCTATGCCGAGGCGGTGTGGGAGCGGCTGGACGAGGCCCGCCACGGCAACAAGCGCGTGCTGTTCGAGGGCGCGCAGGCGGTGATGCTGGACGTGGACCACGGCACCTATCCGTTCGTCACCTCCTCCAACACGGTGGCGGGCAACGCGGCGGCGGGCGCGGGCATCGGGCCGCACGGCATCGGCACCGTGCTCGGCATCGCCAAGGCCTACACCACCCGCGTGGGCTCCGGGCCCTTCCCGACCGAGCTGTTCGACGATGTGGGCAAGCGCCTGGGCGAGCGGGGCCGCGAGTTCGGCACCGTCACCGGCCGCCCGCGCCGCTGTGGCTGGTTCGATGCCTGCCTGGTGCGCCAGGCGGTGAAGGTGGGCGGCATCCAGGGCCTGGCGCTGACCAAGCTCGACGTGCTGGACGGGCTGGAAGAGCTCAAGATCTGCACCGGCTACCGGATCGAGGGCGAGGTGGTGAAGCGCCTGCCCGCCGCGCTGGGCGCCCAGGCCAAGGCCGAGCCGATCTACGAGACGCTGGAAGGCTGGACCCAGTCCACCCAGGGCGCGCGTTCCTGGGCCGAGCTGCCGGCGACCGCCATCAAGTACGTCAAGCGCATCGAGGAGCTGGTGGAGGCGCCGGTGACGCTGCTCTCCACCTCGCCGGAGCGCGACGACACCATCCTGGTGAGCGACCCGTTCGCGGGGTGACGCGGTAGAAGGCCAGGGGCGCTGCCCCTGGACCTCGCCTTCGGCTTGGGCAACCCCGCGGGGCACGCGGCCGTTTTCCTGTCATCCCTCCGAGGAGGCAGGCATGGCCAGCACAGCGGAGAAGACCGACCCCAAACTGTGGGAGAAGGTCAAGGCCAAGGTCACGCGCGAGAACAAGGGCGGCAAGCCCGGGCAATGGTCCGCCCGCAAGGCGCAGCGCGCCGTCAGCGCGTACAAGGAAGAAGGCGGCGGCTACAAGGGCCGCAAGAGTGCCGACAACCACCTGCAAAAATGGCAGGACGAGGACTGGGGCACCCGCTCCGGCGAGAAGAGCGGCGAGACGGGCGAGCGCTACCTGCCCCGCAAGGCCCGCGAATCCCTCAGCAAGGAGGAGTACGACCGCAGCACGGCCAAGAAGCGGGCCGACACGCGCAAGGGCCGCCAGTTCAGCGCCCAGCCGCCGGACGTCGCGCGCAAATCCGCCCGCGCCCGCAAGGATGGCACCCCCACGCGCGAGGCGCTGACGGCCGAGGCGCGCAGGCGCGACATTCGCGGCCGCTCCCGCATGACCAAGGCCGAGCTGCAGAAGGCCCTGGAGCAGCGCGCATGAGCCTCGACCGCGACGAGACCATCGCCGAGTTCGGCAGGGTGGTGAACATGACGCCCGCCGCCCTGCGGAAGTGGCTGGCCACCAACGAGAGCCAGAGCGTCGGCATGACCAGCGAAGGGGAGAAGGTCACCGCCAAGGGGCAGGGCGAGGCGGTCGGCCACCAGATGGGCGGGCGCATCCTGGAGATCAAAGCCCGCAAGCAGGCGGAGCTGACGGATAACGACCTGGCCGACATGCGCAAGGTGATCGGCTACGTCCACCGCCCCGGCAAGCAGCGGCCGGGCGGCGACGTCACCGACACGCGCTGGCGCCATTCCCTGATGAACTGGGGCCACGACCCGCTGCTCTGAAAACGCTTCCGGGCGCCAGCGGCGGCCGGTGCGTGCGGGAGGCAAAGGGGGCCGGGGAAGCGGAACTTCCCCTGGCCGTCGTCACTCGGCGGTGAGCCGCCGCTCCATGATCTGGGTCTTCATGCTCTTCTGGAGCTTCTCGAAGGCCCGCACCTCGATCTGTCGCACCCGCTCGCGCGAGATGTTGTACTGCTGCGACAGCTCCTCCAACGTGGTCGGCTCGTCCTTCAGCCGCCGCTCGATCAGGATGTGGCGCTCGCGCTCGTTGAGCGTCTTGAGCGCCTCGCCGAGAAGCTGCCGGCGGTTGGACATGTCCTGCCGCTCGGCGATCTCGGTTTCCTGGCTCTCGCTGTCATCCACCAGCCAGTCCTGCCACTCGCCCTCGCTGTCGGCGCGGACGGGCGCGTTCAGCGAGTTGTCGGGCGAGGCGAGGCGGCGGTTCATCGACACCACGTCCTGCTCGGGCACCTGCAGCACGCGGGCGATCTTCTCGACCTGCTCGGGCTGCAAGTCGCCCTCCTCCAGCGCGGCCATCTGGCCCTTCAGCCGGCGCAGGTTGAAGAACAGCTTCTTCTGCGCGGCCGTGGTGCCCATCTTCACCAGCGACCAGGAATGCAGGATGTACTCTTGGATCGCGGCGCGGATCCACCACATGGCATAGGTGGCCAGGCGGAAGCCCCGGTCGGGATCGAAGCGGCGGACGGCCTGCATCATGCCGACATTGCCCTCGCTGATCAGCTCACCGACGGGCAGGCCGTAGCCGCGATAGCCCATGGCGATCTTCGCCACGAGGCGCAGATGCGAGGTGACGAGACGGTGGGCGGCCTGCTGGTCGCCATTGTCCTTCCATTCCTTCGCCAGGCGGAACTCCTCCTCCGGCGAAAGCATGGGAAACTTGCGGATCTCCTGGAGGTAGCGGGAAAGATTGCCCTCCGGGGCGATCGGAATCATCGAAGTGGAAGCCATGGTCAGCATCTGCCTCCTGCACCGGCCGGGAGCCCCTGTGACGGCGAGCCCCGGCGCCTGGTCCGGTCGCCTTGCACGCGGGCCCTGACGCGCCGACCCATTCCAAGGTCACATAGGTCAGGAATGGTTCCGACGGCCGCGCCATGGTGTTGGCACCCGGCGTTGGCGACAGGTGAACGCTACCCTTATTGGCCGGGTTGCGCAAGAAAATCCCGACTGTAATAGTCGGGTTACGCCGGGTTACCATCCAGCAATGTGAGCAAAGCCTTCATGTCGCTCGGCATTGGCGCCGAGAAGCGCAGCGGCGCACCGGTCACGGGATGGTTGAAGCCCAGCGTTTCCGCATGCAAGGCCTGCCGGGGAAAGGCCAGCAATGCGTCGCGCGCGGCCTCCGGCAGCGCTTTTGCCGCAGCCGGGATGCGCCGCAGGTAGACCGGATCCCCCACCAGCGGATGGTCGATATGCGCCAGATGCACGCGGATCTGATGGGTCCGTCCGGTGGCGAGTCGGCAGCGCAGCAGGGCACAGGCGGTCCCCCAGGCCCGCTCCGTGGCGAAGCGCGTCAGCGCCGCCTTGCCGCCGCGCGACACGACGGCCATGCGCTTGCGGTCCGCCGGGTGGCGGCCGATGGGCGCCTCGACCTCGCCCCTGGCGGGGGAGGGGACGCCCCAGGCGAGCGCCAGATAGGAGCGCTCCAGGTCGCGGCTGGCGAAGGCTTCCGAGAGCGCCTGATGCGCCACCGCGCTCTTGGCCACCACCATCACGCCCGAGGTGTCCTTGTCGAGCCGGTGGACGATGCCGGGGCGCCTCTCGCCGCCGATGCCGGTCAGCTCGTCCCCCGCATGGGCCAGCAGCGCGTTCACCAGCGTGCCGTCCTGGTTGCCGGGAGCCGGGTGCACCACCAGCCCCGCCGGCTTGTCCAGCACGATCAGGTGGGCATCCTCGAACAGGATGGTCAGCGGCATGGCCTGTGCCTGCGGCGTGGCCGGCAACGGGGCGGGCGGCGCCACGCGGTAGAGCGCGCCCGGCCGCACCGGCTCGGAGGGGTCGGTCAGCGGCACGCCGTCGCGCGTCACGTGCCCCGCCTCCATCAGCGCCTTGACGCGGGAGCGGGACAACGTGCCTATCGCCCCGGCCAGGAACCGGTCGGCGCGGCTGCCCGCATCGCCGGGGCCGGCGAGGACGTCATGGGGGCCATCCGGCGTGGCGCCGGGCTCGGCCGTTTCGGTGCGGGGAGTGTTGATGCGCGGACTCAAGATTCTGGTGGTCGTGATGGGGGTGATGATCATCGTCGCCACCGTGGCGCTGGTGGTCGCGCTGGTTCAGCAGATGAACAGCGCCGCGAGCGGCATCTCCAGCGGGGTTAGCACGGATCTCGCCCTGCGCCAGCCGCCCGGCACGCGGATCGGCCAGATCGCCGCGCTGGACGGGCGGCTGGCGGTGTGGGTGGAGCGGCCCGATGGCGCGCGCATCCTGCTGGTGGACCCCCGCAATGGCCGCGTGGCCGGCGAGATCCGCCTGGGCGAGTGACCATGGCGCGTCACCGTGGCGCGTCACCTTGGCGGGCGGCCGCGCCGGTGGAGGGGGAAGGAGAGGGGACGCCATGGCCCACCGGAAGCCGAACCTGCCGCAAAAGCCCTGCGCCGCCTGCGGCCGGCCCTTCGCCTGGCGGCGGAAATGGGCCCGGGTGTGGGAGGAGGTCCGCTTCTGCAGCGATGCCTGCCGCACGGGGCGCCACCCGATGGCCGACAAAAAGCGTTCCGCTGGCGGAAAATAGCGCATCGCCTCTTGCCTGGGGGCGCCCCACCCGATAGAAGCCCCCTCACACGACGCCTCCAGTCCCCTTCGTCTAGAGGCCTAGGACACCGCCCTCTCACGGCGGCAACAGGGGTTCGAATCCCCTAGGGGACGCCAAGGCTTTTCAGCCGGGCTTATTCCGAGGCGTCGTTTCCTTCCATATCAATGATGAATAGCAGACCAGGCCGGGATTGTTCTCCCGATCTGCGTGCCGTTGCGGCCTGTTCGGCAATTGCCCGGCTGCCGCCGCATTGCCGACGCTTAACCGGATAACCCTCATCACAATATCCGGCAGCTTGACGTTGGCAAGGTCATGGGTGCGAACCATTGACGCGAATTAACCAAAGTTGGGGATTTGTCGAAAAAATGCGATGATATGCTGTGCCTGAACCTGTCGCTCCGGCAGGAGCACCTCAAGAACACGGCAGCTTCTCTCCCATGTCGACAACCCTCGTCATCTCCGACTGCGCTGCGGGCGCCGCGGAATGGGACTGCTTCGCGCAGCGTTGCGGGGCATCGTTCCGTTGCGCGCACAAGGCCCTGGCCCTCTGGCAGCTCGACCATCACCTTCCCTACCGGCTCCGCCTGCTCGAGATCCACGCCCTGCGCGGCGGAGAGCGGCGGAAGGTCGGCCAATGCGCCGTCGGCATCGGGCTGCGCCAGCGCGTCTTCGCCGACAGCCTGCAATTGCTGCCCGAGGAGCGGGGGCTCTGGCCGCAGGCGATGCAGGCGGTGCTGGGCCGGCTCGGGCCGGGAGAGTATCGCTACGGCTCGCAATGGAGCCTCGAAGCGCCGCGCGAGGCGGAGCTCGCGGACATCCCGGGCATCAGCGTCACCGCCGTGGAGCCGATCACGGTACACGCGGTCCCGTTCCGCGAATGGGGGAGCTGGGAGGATTACCTGCGCGGCCTCAGCAACAATGCCCGCCGCAACGCCCGGCGCGCGCAGGAGCAGTTCGCCGACCTGTCGGTGGAAACGCGGCGGGGCTGGGAAACGCTGCGCCGCTGGGGCGCCCTGCAGGGGCTGAAATCCATGCTGGCGGAGCGCAAGCAACTCGACTTCCGCCTGCCCCGGCAGTTCCTGCGCTTCGCCATGCGGCTGGTGGCGATGCGGGAAAACAACTTCATCGCCGTGGCGCGCGGCGGCGGGCAGGACATGGCCGCCTTCGCGGGCATCGATTTCGGACCCAACACCTATTTCCTGGACTCCGGCGCGCGCGACACCCGCAACGGAACCGCCTGGCACCTGATGCTGGCCATGCTGCGGCGCGCCTATGGCCGCGCGCCGGAGGGCCATTTCGTGATGGGCGCGCAATACGCCCGAGACCCGGTCGATGAGGGGCTGCACTTCTCGCGCCGCCAGTGCCGCGCGGCCTTCCTGCCGACCAGCGAGGTCTCCTTCCGCTACGACGGCACCCCGCCCGGGCGCGTGGTGCCGCTGCAGCCGCAGCGCGCCGCGCCCGCCCTGCCGGTGGCGGCGGAGGAGCTCGTCGCCGCCCGCGCCGGCTGAAACGCGACGCCCCGCCGCGGCGAGGCCGGGCGGGGCGTGGACCGGTGCGGGGCGCATGGCGCGGCGCTGCCGGGCCGGGGCCCGGAAACGCCGCGCGCAGGCCGGTCAGCCGCGGCTTTCGAGCGGCGTGACGTCGCGCCGGGTGGCGCCGGTGTAGATCTGGCGCGGACGGCCGATGCGCTGGCCCGGCTCCTCGATCATCTCCTTCCACTGGCTCACCCAGCCCACGGTGCGCGCCACCGCGAACAGCACGGTGAACATGTGGGTGGGGATGCCCATCGCCTTCAGGATGATGCCCGAATAGAAGTCCACGTTCGGGTAGAGCTTGCGGGACACGAAGTAGTCGTCCGACAGCGCGATGCGCTCCAGCTCCATGGCGAGGTCGAGCAGCGGCTCGTCCTTGATGCCGAGCTCCTTCAGCACCTCGTGGCAGGTCGCCTGCATGATCTTCGCGCGCGGGTCGAAGTTCTTGTAGACGCGGTGGCCGAAGCCCATCAGCTTCACGCCGGAGTTCTTGTCCTTCACCTTCTCGATGAAGGCGGGGATGTTCTCGACGCTGCCGATCTCGTCCAGCATCTTGAGCACCGCCTCGTTGGCGCCGCCATGGGCGGGGCCCCACAGCGCCGCGATGCCGGCGGCGATGCAGGCGAAGGGGTTGGCGCCCGTCGAGCCCGCCAGGCGCACCGTGGAGGTGGAGGCGTTCTGCTCATGGTCGGCGTGCAGGACCAGGATGCGGTCCATGGCGCGCGACAGGACCGGGTTCGGCTTCCACTCCTCGGCCGGCACCGCGTTCAGCATGTAGAGGAAGTTCTCGGCATAGCTGAGGTCGTTGCGCGGGTACACGAAGGGCTGGCCGATCGAGTACTTGTAGGCCCAGGCCGCGATGGTCGGCACCTTGGCGATCAGGCGGAAGGCCGCGATCTCGCGCTGCTTGGCGTCCGAGATGTCGAGGCTGTCGTGGTAGAAGGCGGAAAGCGCGCCCACCACGCCGCACAGGATCGCCATCGGGTGCGCGTCGCGGCGGAAGCCGTTGTAGAAGGTGCGCAGCTGCTCGTGCAGCATGGTGTGCAGCGTCACGCCGCGGTCGAACTTCGCCAGCTGCTCCTTGGTCGGCAGCTCGCCATAGAGCAGCAGGTAGGAAACCTCGAGGAAGTTCGACTTCTCGGCCAGCTGCTCGATCGGGTAGCCGCGATAGAGCAGCACGCCCTCGTCGCCATCGATATAGGTGATGGCGCTCTCGCACGCCGCCGTGCCACCATACCCGGGGTCGAAGGTGAAGACGCCGAGTTCACCGTACAGCTTGCGGATGTCGAACACGTCCGGCCCGATCGAGCCCTGGATCAACGGCAGTGTGGCGGACTTGTTGGATCCGTCGAGCGAGACGGTGACGGACCCTTTGGCCGTGCTGCTCATGGCGTCGTCCTCTTATTCGGGGGGCGGCGCCGATCGTGCCGGCGCCGTCAATGATGCAGCGCAAGATTAGGCGTCGGCCCGCGGACTTGTCCATCCGGGGGGGCGCATGACTGGTGCCGTCGCGGCGGGACGAAACCGGCCGGCCAGGGCCCTTCAGGGGCGCCCACGCCAGCTCTCCGGCGCGCCCGCGGGGTAGGACCAGAGGCCGCGCCCGGCACCGCGCGCCGCGGCCTCGGCGGCCAGCAGGCCCCCCTCTTCGCTCGCCGCCAGCGCCCAGCCGGCCGCGACGAGGGCGGTGTTGGTTTCCACGCCGCCCGCCTCGCATACGCCGAGCGCGCGCCCGAAGCGGTCCCGCCCCCGCACCCGGCAGGCGAGGTCGCTCCGCTGCACCAGCCGCGCCAGCGCCTCGGCCGCCGCGCCGCCGCAGTCGAAGCCGGCGCCCCCCGGCGTTGTGCAGGTCTGCCCGCGCGGAGGGGAGACCAGGCCGGCCAGGCGCAGCGTCCGCTCGCCGAGGCGCAGCGTGTCGCCGTCCACCACGCGCACGCTCCCGGCCTCCGCCGTCCAGCTCTGCTCATGCGGCACGAAGCCGAGAAGGCTCCCCGGCAGGCCGAGCCCGGCCAGGGCCAGGAGCGGCATGGCCAGGGCGGCGCCAAGCAGGAGGCCACGCCAGCGGCGCGGCGCGGGAGAGGGGCGGAAGATGCGGCGGCGGGTCAACACGCGGCGGAGCGTTAGCCCATCTGGCCGGGCCGGTTCAAGCGGAGGTTAAGTTACGGCCGCACCCATGCGCGCGGCCGGAGGCGCCGCTCAGGCATCCGCCCAGAACGGGCCGGCGCGCAGGAAGCGGCGCCAGGCGCGCAGCACGGTGGGCCGCGTGTCGCGTCCCGCGAAGAGCGACCAGCCTTCCGCCAGCCCGATCGCCCATTCCGGCGCCACGGGCTCGGGGGCAACGGGGCCGGTCTCTTTGGGGCGGGTCGCTTTGGGGCCGGTCGCTTCGGGGCTGGATGCTGCGGTGCCCGGCGGGGCAGGGTCGTGCCGCGCCCCGCCGCCCAGGCTGGCGACCAGGGCACGTGCCGTCACCGCGTCGTTGGAAAGGCCCAGCGCCTCCTGCAAGGCCGAAAGCCGCCGCAGGAAGCGCCGCGCCGGCTTGCCCGGCCAGAGCGGCGCGAACAGCTCCGCCACATAGCGCAGGCGCTTGGCGTCCAGCCGCAGCTCGTGCAGGGCATCGTCGTCCAGCGTCTCGATGGCGCGGCCGCGCCGGAGCAGCTTGCGGCGCCGGCGTGCCAGCAGGGCCGCCGCCTGGGCGTGCAGCGGCGCCTCGGCGGCGGCCGCATCCGGCGCCTGCCATTCCCGCAGCGCGGCAAGCCGCGCCGCCCGCCAAGCCAGCGCGTGGAACGCCTCGCCTTCCAGCACGCCGCGCAGGCGCCCATAGGCTTCCAGCCGGCGCCGTGCGGCGGCGCGCAGCAACTGCTCCCAGCGCTGGTCCGGCCCCAGCCTGGCCGCCAGCTCGGCTCCCAGCCCGCCCAGGAACACATCCCATTCGCGCGCCTCGCCCAGGGCGCGCGCCAGGTCCCGCAGTCCCGAATCGAGCTCGCGCAGCGCCTGGCCGTCGCGCATCGGGCGAAAGGTCCTCAGGCAGGAGCGCAGGCGGCGGGCGGCGACGCGCAGCTGGTGCACCCCCTCCGGCCCCGCCCCCTCCCGGGCCAGCGGCGCCTGCACCAGGAGCACCGTGGCCAGGTGGGCGATGGCCAGCGCCAGCGCGTCGTCCGGCGTGGCGGCGGCGCCGAGGTCGGGCGCGCCCTTGCGGCGCGGGCGGGGCGGGGCGTCGCGCGCCAGGGCCAGCGCCAGCTCGTCCAGCCCGGCCGTGGCGGGCAGCCCCGGCAGCGCGGCGGCCAGCGCCAGCACCGCCGCCTCGGGTCCTTCCAGGCGCAGCAGCGCCACCGCGCATTCCCGGTCCGCCGCCCGCAGCGTGCCGCTGTGCCAGCGGAGGGCGACGCCGGTGGCGTCGGGCGGCGATTGCGCCACCCGGCCCGTGAAATGGGCGAGCGGGACCAGCGCCGCCTCGCCCGCCTCCTGCGGCACGGAATCGGCCGGCAGGACGCTGCCTTCCGGCAGGGCGGCGCCGGGAAGGGCGAAGCCCTCGGGCGGGCGGAGCGGGCAAAGGCGGCGCTCCCCCCGCGCATTGGCGCGGAGCGCCAGCCCGGCCTTGGCCAGCGATCCCTCGGCGCTGTCCAGCCAGTCCCAGGCCTCGGCGGCGCCGCGCGGCCGCTTGCGCGCCGCCAGCGCCGGATGGCGCCAGAGCCGGGGCGCGGCCGCCGGCGGAATGGCAAGATCGAGGCGCAGAGTCATCGGGTCAGATGGCCATTTCCGGCAGGTCGTTCGGCGCGACGAAGCGGACCAGCCGCCCGCCCCCCGCTTCCAGCAGCCGCCAGGGCGCGGCGATGGCGAACTCGGCCAGCGCCCCCGTGGGGTAGCCACCCGCCAGGCGCTGGGTGCCCGGTGCCTTGCCCGCCATGCCGGCCGGCCCCGCCAGCGCCAGGGCCAGGTCGTGCAGGCCGGGGTTGTGGCCGATCAGCAGCACGCTGCGCGCCGTTTCCGGCGCCTCGCGCAGGGTTTCCAGCAGGCGGTGCCAGGAGGCCAGGTAGAGGTCGTCCATCGGCTCCACCATGGGGCTGTCCGGCAGCGGCGCCAGCGCCTCCAGCGTCTGCAGCGTGCGCCGCGCCGAGGAGACCAGCACGATGTCCGGCGCCAGGCCAAGGCCGTGCATCACCCCCGCGATGGCGGCGGCGGCGCGTTTGCCGCGCGCGTTCAGCGGGCGGGCATGGTCCGGCAGGCTGGGGTCGTCCCAGGACGATTTGGCGTGCCTTAGCAGGAGCAGTTGCCGCATGGGCGCAGTCTGGCACGCGGCGCGGCATCTGTCGCGGGGTGAGGAGGCGGGGTTACGCTTCCGCCCCGGCCCGCCCATCTGACGGGGGATGCAACGGAGCAAGGAGCGGCGCATGGGCGGACGGATGGCGGTGGCCGGTGCCGGCGGAGGAGCGGGCGCTGCGGCTCCGGGGCAGGCAGGCGGCGTGGCGAGGCCGGCCTTGATGCGCCGCCGCGCGTTGCTCGCCGCGTCCTGGCTGCCGGCTGTCGCGCCACGGATGGCGTCCGCGGCCGCGCCGCCGCCAGGCTCGGCGGCTGCGCCATCATCGGTTCTCGCGGCTTCGCCGCTGGGCGCCATGCCGGCCGCCGGCTACAGCTTCCGCGTGCTGCGGGAGGGGCGGGAGATCGGCACCCACAGCGTCCGCAGGGAGGCGGGCGGCGTCGTGCGCACCGTGGTGGCGCTCGAGGTGAAGCTGCTCTCCTTCACCGTGTTCCGCTACCATCACGACTATGCCGAGCGCTGGGAGGGCGGGCGGCTCGCGGGCTTCGCCTCCCGCCTGGAGAAGGACGGCAAGGCGGCGCGCCTGGAATTGCTGGCGGGGCCGGAGGGTCTCCGCGGCACCGGGCCGGAGGGGACGGTGACGCTGCCTGCCACGGCGGCGCCGCTGTCCTGGTGGGCGCCGGAGCACCTGGACCGCCCGCTGTTCGACGCCGGCACCGGCCTGCCCCTGGCCGAGCCGCCCTCGCGCGACTGGCAGGGAGCGCTGACCCGCTGGCGCTGGCCGGCACGCGACATGGTGGCGCTCTACGACTCCGCCGGCCGCTGGGTCGGCTTCACCATGCGCGGCGACGATGGCAGCGCCGTGCGCTACGAGCCGGGCTGACGCCGCCCACGCGCCTTCCCGCCGGCCACGCCGCCAGGGGGGAGGGCCCGCTGGCGGCGTTGCGCGCCGCCTGAGCCGGAAGCGGCCTACTCGGCCGCCTCCAGCCGCGAGCCGCCGGAGCGCAGCACGTCGCCCCGGCGCGGTGCGTGCAGGATCTCGGGCGTGATGCCGGGGATGTCCTTCACGCCGGTCAGCGCCATGGAAACGTCCAGCTCCTTGCGGATGATCTCCAGCGCCTGGGTGACGCCCGGCCCACCACCGGCCGCCAGGCCATAGAGCCAGGACTTGCCGATCATGCAGCCCCGGGCGCCGAGGGCCAGCGCCTTCATCACGTCCTGGCCGGAGCGGATGCCGCCGTCGAACATCACCTCGATCCGGTCGCCCACCGCCTCGGCGATGGCGGGCAGCACGGAGATGGAGGAGGGCGCGCCATCGAGCTGCCGCCCGCCATGGTTGGAGACGACCAGCGCGTCCGCCCCCGTGTCGGCGGCGATGCGGGCGTCGTCCACGTCGAGCACGCCCTTCAGGATCAGCTTGCCCGGCCAGAGGGAGCGGATCCAGGCGACGTCCTTCCACGAGAGCGAAGGATCGAACTGGCCGGCGATCCAGTGCGAGAGGGTGTTCAGCCCCTCCTTCGCCCCCGGCGCTTCGGTCAGGTTGCCGAAGGTCTTGCGCCGGCCGCGCAGCACCTCCAGCGCCCAGCGCGGCTTGGTTGCCACGTCGAGCATGTTCCGCAGCGTCAGCCTGGGCGGCACGGCGAGGCCGTTCTTGATGTCGTTGTGCCGCTGCCCCTGGATCTGCAGGTCGAGCGTCAGCACCAGCGCCGAGCACCGGGCGGCGATGGCGCGCTCCACCAGCGAGCGGGCGAAGCCGCGGTCGCGCATCACGTAGAGCTGGAACCAGAAGGGCTTGTCCACCGCGCCCGCCACGTCCTCGATGGAGCAGATGGACATGGTGGAGAGCGTAAAGGGGATGCCGAAGGCATGCGCCGCGCGGCAGCCATGGATCTCGCCATCCGCGTGGAACAGCCCGGTCAGGCCGGTGGGGGCGATGGCCACCGGCATCGACACGGCCTTCCCCAGCATGGTGCTGCCGGTGCTGCGGTCGGACACGTCGATCATCACCCGCTGGCGCAGCTTCAGGGCGGAAAGGTCGTCGCGGTTGGCGCGCAGCGTGGCCTCGTCATAGGAGCCGCGGTCGGCGTAGTCGAAGATGGCGCGGGGGATGCGCCGCCGGGCGATGCGGCGGAGGTCCTCGATGTTGGTCACGGGCGGCATGGCGTTCCCTCCGGGGTAGAGCCGGCATTGTCCCGCCCGTCGCGGCTTTGGCAAAGGGTTTCGGCGGCAGATCCCGTTGCGCCGGCGGCGGCGGGGATGCCCGCCGGCCACGCCCACGCCGCCCGCCTACCAGGGCAGGTCGATCCAGGAAAGATGGCCGCCCTTGCCCGCGCCCGTGTCCAGGAACACCGCCCGCCCGCCGGCGGCGGCCACCGCCACATAGGGGCGGCCATCCACGCTGCGCATCTCGTGCCCGCAATAGACGGTGATGCCGGAGGGGATGCGGTGCACCCAGTTGTGCAGCCGCTCCGGGTAGCCGTCGGCGCGGGTGCGGCTGGTCACCTGGCCGAACAGGGCGCGCGGCACCAGCCCCTCCGGCTTGCCCACGCCCGCGTCGCAGGGCGAGGGCTCGCGCAGCATGCGCGGGTGGAAGCCGCCATGCACGAACAGCCAGGGCCCGAAGCGCAGCCAGGCCGGCGCCTCGGCGATGGCGGCCAGGGCGCGGGCCTTCAGCTCGGCCCCGTCCGGCGCGGCGTCGAGCTGGGCGAGGGTGACGCCGAGCCCCTCGGGGTCGGGCCGCACCAGGGCGCCGGCCAGGGCGCGGCGCAGCTTGTGGTCGTGGTTGCCCAGGATGAACAGGCCGCGCCCGGAATCGAGCAGGTCGAAGGCCATGCGCAGCGTGGCGGGGCTGTCGGGGCCGCGGTCGGTCAGGTCGCCGAGCTGGAGCACGAAGAGGCGCTTCGCCGCCGCGCCCTCGATGGCGGCGGCGAAGGCGCGGGCATCGCCATGCACGTCGCCCACCACGCGCAATCCCGCGAAGTCCTGCTTGATCCGGAGCAGCAAGGGGGTGGCGGAGAGCGTCATTCCGCCTCTTTCAACGATTTCAGGGCGGCCAGGGCACGGGCGCGCCCGGTCTCGTGATCGACCACGGGGCGGGGATAGGTCCGGCCCAGCGCCACGCCGGCCTCGCGCAGCACGGCCTCCGGCGCCTGCCAGGGGCGGTGAAGCCATTTGCGGGGCAGCTTCGCCAGCTCCGGCACGAAGGCGCGGACATAGTGGCCGTCGGGGTCGAACTTCTCGCCCTGGAGGACCGGGTTGTAGATGCGGAAATAGGGCGCCGCGTCCACCCCGCAGCCGGCGATCCACTGCCAGTTCATGCTGTTGTTGGCGAGGTCGCCATCCACCAGCGTGTCCCAGAACCAGGCGGCACCGTCCCACCAGGGCTGCAGCAGGTGCTTCACCAGCAGGCTGCCGGTGATCATGCGCACCCGGTTGTGCATCCATCCGTGCCGCCAGAGCTGCCGCATGCCGGCATCGACGATGGGATAGCCCGTCCGGCCGCGCTGCCAGGCGCGCAGCAGCGCCGCGTCCGGCTGGTAGGGGAAGTCCGCGTAGGCGGCGCGCAATGGCCGCTCGGGCAGGTCGGGGCGGTGCCACAGCGCATGGTGGGCGAAGTCCCGCCAGATCAGCTGCCGGCGGAAGGCCTGGCGCGCCGTGGCGTCGCCGATGCCGGCGGCCATGTGCCAGGCCTGGCGCGGCGAGATCTCGCCCCAGTGCAGGTGGGGCGAAAGGCGGGAGGTGCCGTCCTGGCCGGGGATGTTCCGCGCATGCTCGTAGCCGCCGGCGATGTCCTCGATGAAGGCGCGCAGGCGGGCGGTGGCGCTGTGCTCGCCGGGCGTCCAGTATTCCGGGAAGGCGGCCGCCCAGTCGGGCGCGCGGGGCAGCAGGCCGAGCGCGTCCAGCGCCTCGCCCTGCACCGGGTGCGCCACGCCCCGCAGCCGGGCAGGGGCGGGAATGGGCGGCGGCGGGTCGCCCAGCGCCATCACCGCGCGGGCGAAGGGGGTGAAGACCGAATAGGGGTTGCCCTGCCCGGTGCGGATGCGGTCCGGCTCCACCAGCAGGGCGGAATTGTGCAGCTCGAGGCCACGCCCCTCGGCCGCCAGCGCCTTGGCCACCGCTGCGTCCCGCTGCCGCGCCCAGGGCGCGTGGAGCCGGCCGGCATGCACTGTCGCGGCCCCGATCCGGGCGGCGAGGCGGGGGATCAGGGCCGTGGCCTCACCGCGCAGCACCAGCAGCGGCGCCCCCGCCTTCTCCAGCGCGGCCGAAAGCGCGGCGAGGCTGTGGTGCAGCCACCAGCGATGCGCGCCGCCCGGCGCCCAGCGCCCGGCCGCCGCGTCGTCCAGCACATAGACCGGCAGCACCGGCCCATCCGATGCGGCGTGCAGCGCGGGGTTGTCGGCCAGGCGCAGGTCGTGGCGCAGCCAGAGCAAGGAAGGAGCCGCCCCGCTCATGGCGCCGCGCCGGACCCGGCCTCGGCCCTGGAACGGGCGGCCAGATGCTTCATCGGCCCCACCGCGAAGCTGAACAGGCGTTCCCGGCCCAGCAGGAAGGCCCGCCCGCCGCGCGGGAACAGCGCCGCCACGGGGGGCGCGGTGATGGAAAGGCCGCCCGTATAGGCGCCAAAGGCCGGCATCAGCAGGCGCTGGCCATCGGCCAGAAAGCAGGCGCGCTCCACCGGGCCGCAGCGCGTGGGCATGGCGGCGCGGGGGTGGAAATGGCCGCTGACCTCGCCGGGCCGGGCGCCGGGCTGCCCCTCGTGCCGGAACAGCAGCGGGCCGAGGGAAAGCTCCTCCACCGACTCGCCGGGCAGCGCCTCGGGCGCCACGGGATCGTGGTTGCCGAGCACCCAGCTCACCTGCCGGCCGGAGAGCAGGTGCAGCAGCGTGGCGCGGTCGGTGGCGTGGAGGCGGGCGGCGCCGGCGGCGTCGTGGAAACTGTCGCCCAGGAACACCAGCTGCGAGGGGCCGTAGCGCCGCAGCAGCGCCGCCAGCCGCGCCAGCGTCTCGCGGGTGTCATAGGGCGGCACGAGCTGGCCGCGCGCGGCGAAGTGGCTGCCCTTCTCCAGATGCAGGTCCGAAAGCACGAGCATCTGCCGCGCGGGCCAGAACAGCGCACCGGCCGGATCGAGGGCCAGGCGTTCGCCAGCCAGATGCAAGGGAGCGGAAATCATTGCTTCGAACTGCGTTACCGGACGGAAGGCGGGGCGGGAAGGGGCTTTTGGCGCGGGTGGCCCGCCCGGCGCTCAATGCACGCCATGGCGGAGGCGCTGCCGGGCATGGCGCGGCGCGCGGCCGGGGCCACGCGGGCGGCCTTGCTCGCCGGGGGAGCGTGGGGGCGGATGCGGGTTCAGCATCTCCAGCCCGAGCGTGCCGGTGAAGTGCTCGGCGCCTTCCGTGGCCTCCTCCACCAGCGCCTCGGCCTCGGCCAGCAGCGCGTCCTCGGCGGTGCCGGAAACCCATTCCCGCCCTTCCTCGATCAGCGCCGGCACGGCGAGGGGCGAGACGCGCTCCAGCACGAGGTGGCGGATGCGCCCCTGGATGCGCGCCAGCAGCGCGCCGATGCGGCCGACATCGGTGAGGCCGGCGGCGGCCTCGGCGCGGGTCGCGCGCAGCAGGATGTGGTCCGGCTGGTGGCGGCGCAGCACGTCGTAGATCAGGTCGGCGCCCATGGTCATCTGCCGGCCGGACTTCTCGCGGCCCGGATGGTTCTTCTCCAGCAGCCCGGCGATGGTGGCGATGTTGCGGAAGGTGCGGCGCAGCATGGAGCTGTCGGCGATCCATTCCTCCAGCTCCTCGCCCAGCAGGTCCTCGGTGAAGAGGGCCGCCGCGTCCTCCACCGGAAAGGCGGACCAGGCGGCCACCACGTAGTCGGTGGCGAGGAAGCCCAGCGGCCCGAGGCCCAGGCGCTCCATCCGCTTGGTGACCAGCATCCCCAGCGTCTGGTGCGCGAGCCGCCCCTCGAAGCAATAGGCCACGGTGAACCAGCGCCCGCCGCGCGGGAACGTCTCCACCAGCAGCCCCTCGGCGGAGGGCAGCTCGGAGGCGTGGCCCTGCAGCCGCAGCCAGTCCCGCACCGGGCCGGGCAGGGCGCGCCACTGGCGCGGATCGGCGATGATGCCGCGCACCCGGCGGGCGAGGTGGGTGGAAAGCGGCAGCTTGGAGCCGGCATAGGCGGGCACGCGCGGCTCGCCCTCGCCGCCGCGGCTGACGATGACGGCGCTCACGTCCAGCGCCTCGTAGCGCAGCACCTGCCCGCCGAAGATGAAGGTGTGCCCCGGCTCCAGGGTGGAGACGAACCATTCCTCCACCTCGCCCAGCACCGGGCCGCCGCGCAGCCGCACCTTCATCAGCGGCGTCTCGACGATGGTGCCGAGGTTCATCCGCAGCTGCCGCGCCACCTGGGGGCCGCGCACATGGATCATCCCCTCGGCGTCGCGGAACAGCTTGCGGAAGCGCTCATAGCCGGAAAGGGCGTAGCCCCCATCCTCGACGAAGCGCAGCACGTCGTCGAAGTCGCCCCGGGCAAGGGCGGCATAGGGGGCGGCGCGGGTCACCTCGGCGTAGAGCGCGTCCGGGTGGAAGGGGGCGTGGCAGGCCATGGCCAGGATGTGCTGCGCCAGCACGTCGAGCCCGCCCGGGCGGGGCGGCTCGCCATCCATCTCGCCCGAGGCCACCGCCTGGATGGCGGCGCGGCACTCGATCACCTCGAAGCGGTTGGCGGGCACCAGGGCGGCGCGGCTGGCCTCGTCCATGCGGTGGTTGGCGCGGCCCACGCGCTGCAGCAGCCGCGCGACGCCCTTGGGCGCGCCCACCTGGATCACCTGGTCCACCGCGCCCCAGTCGATGCCGAGGTCGAGCGAGGCGGTGGCGACCACGGCGCGCAGCCGGCCCTCCGCCATCGCCGCCTCCACGCGGCGCCTCTGCTCGACGGTGAGCGAGCCGTGATGCAGGGCGATGGGCAGGTTGTCGTCGTTCAGCCGCCACAGCGCCTGGAAGGCCAGCTCCGCCTGGGCGCGGGTGTTGACGAAGACGATGCTCACCGCCGCCGCCCGCAGCCGCGCATAGACCTCCGGCATGGAGGCGAGCCCCATATGCCCGCCCCAGGGCAGCCGTCCCTCGGGCAGGATGACGTCGAGCGCCGGCGCCGCGCCGCCGGTGGCGCGCACCAGCGCCACCGAGTCCGGCCGCGCATCCGGCGCCACCCAGGCGGCGATCGCCTCCGGATGCGCCACGGTGGCGGACAGGCCGACGCGGCGCAGCCGGGGCGCCAGCCGGGAAAGCCGGGCGAGGCAGAGGGCGAGCTGGTCGCCGCGCTTGGTGCCGGCCAGCGCGTGCACCTCGTCCACCACCGCGCAGGCGAGGTTGCCGAACATCTCCCCCGCTTCCGGCAGGGACAGCAGCAGGGACAGGCTTTCCGGCGTGGTGAGCAGGATGTGCGGCGGCGCCGCGCGCTGGCGGGCGCGGCGGTTGGCCGGCGTGTCCCCCGTGCGGGTCTCGATGCGGATGTCGAGGCCCATCTCCCCGACCGGCGCCAGCAGGTTGCGGGCGATGTCCACCGCCAGCGCCTTGAGCGGCGAGATGTAGAGGGTGTGCAGCCCCTCGCGCGGCGCCCCATCGCTTCCCGCCCGGTGCAGGTCGATCAGGCTGGGCAGGAAGCCAGCCAGCGTCTTGCCGCCGCCGGTGGGGGCCACCAGCAGCGCGGAGCGCCCCGCCCCGGCCGCCGCCAGCATGGCGAGCTGGTGGGGGCGGGGGCGCCAGCCGCGCGCGGCGAACCAGCTTTGAAACGGTTCCGGCAATGTTCCCATCGGTGGGAGCGGATATGGCGGTGAAACCGCCCCCTGCCAAGCCGGGCTGTTTTATCGGGCCGCTTTACTGGAGCGCGCCCCAGCGATCGACCGCCGGCTCGGCGCTGGCCCATTTCCACCCTTCCGCCTGGCGGCAGGCGGTGGCGACGAACAGCCCCTCGGGCGGCGCTTCCGGCTTGCCGCCTGCCACCGAGAACAGCACCTCGCGGCAACTGGCCAGCGGCGTGTCGATCACCCGCGTCACCTGGAGCTGGCCATCGGCGTCGCTGTAGCCGAAGGGCAGGCCATGGGCGATCCGCCAGGGGCGGCTCTCGCCCGGCGCCATCTCGCCGGCGGCGCGGGCGATGGCGTCCTGCTCGTCCCGCTTCAGGCCGCGCATCCAGCCGCCGATGGCGGCGTTGGTGGCCGAGCGGACGCCGAGGCCCACCGCGTAGCCCACCGCCGGATTGGCGGTGACGGCGCCGGTGGTGGCGCCCGAGACGGCGCCGCTGATGCCGCCGATCAGGTCGCAGCCGCCCAGCAGGAGGGCGCCCAGCGGCAGCGCCGCCAGGGCCAGGCGCCTCACTGCAACGCCCCCCAGCGCTCGGTGGCCGGCTCGGCGCTGGCCCATTTCCAGCGATTGCCGTTCTGGCAGATGATGGCGGTGTAGAAATCGGCGGCCTTCTTCTCGGCCTCCACCGAGAAGACGATCTCGCGGCAGCGGAGCGACAGGGCGCCGATCTCGCGGCTGACCGTCACCTGCCCGGCGCGGTCCTCGGCGATGGGCAGGCTGTGGGCGATGGACCAGCGCGCCACCGCGCCGGGCGCCAGCGGCCCGGCGGTGAGGGCGATGCGGTCCTGCTCGGCGCGCTGCAGGCGGCGCTGGGTGTATTGCAGCCCGGCCCGCGCCGCCGACTGCACGCCGATGCCGATGCCGGCGGCCACCGCGCCATTGTCAGTCACCGCATCGGCCAGGGCCGCGCCGCCGATGCCCGCGAGGTCGGCGGAACCCTCGGAGAGCACGGCGTTGCAGCCCGGCAGGGCCGCCAGAAGGGCGAGGAGGAACACGGGCTTCATCGTTGGGCATCCCTCCTGGGCCATGTGTCCTGCACCCGGATAGCTCGGTTTTCCCTTCGGGGCCAAGTCCGGGCCGGCGGGCCGCCGGGGAACGCCGGCGCGCCGGGCCGGTTACGCCCCCATCGCCACCGGCCGGGAGAACGCCATGAACCGCCTGAAATCCCTAACGGGCCGCCGCGCCTTCGGCGCCAGCCTGGCCGCCGGAGCCGGGGCCCTGTTCTGCGCCTGCGGCCAGGCGCGGGCGCAGCACGCGCCGCACGGCCAGGCGGGCGCGCCGGAGGTGCCGGGCGGGCCGCCCTCCACCCGCAACCGGGCGCTCGGCGCGGGGGCCGCGCTGCTGCAGACCAAGGCGCCGCTCAACGCCATGGATCTCTACCTGAACGGCTTCCACTTCTACGCCGACGAGCTGGGCCGCGCCGTGGAGGCGCACCACTACTGCACCCACCTGACCGAGGAGATGCACCAGTGCGTCATCTTCGACGGCAACGAGGCGGGGGCGCGGCTGATCGGCATCGAGTACATCATCTCCGAGCGGCTGTTCCGCGAGCTGCCGGAGGAGGAGAAGCCGCTCTGGCACAGCCACCACTACGAGACCACCTCCGGCCAGCTGGTCATGCCCGGCATCCCGGAGGCGGTGGAGACGGTGGCCATGCGCCAGCTTTCCACCACCTACGGCAAGACCTGGCACACCTGGCAGGTGGACCGCGGCGACGCGCTGCCGCTCGGCATCCCACAGCTCATGATGGGCTTCACCGCCGATGGCCAGCTCGACCCGGCGCGCACCGCCGAGCGCGACCGGCGCCTCGGCACGGACATGGCGGAGAAGCGCCGCGCGCGGGCCGAGATCCCGGTGCCGCAGGTGGCGCCCGGCGCCAATGCCTGGGAAGGCGGCCAGACCCCGCAGCTCCGCCTGGAGCAGGTGCCGGTGAGGAAGCCCTGACCGCGCGCTCCCGCCCTCAGGCTTCCAGCCGCGCCACCACCCGGTCGATGAAGGCCTCCGTCATGCCGAGATAGTTGGCCGGGTCCGTCAGCCGCGCGATGGCCTCGTCGTCCAGCGCCGCGCGGGTGCAGGCATCGCGCCGCAGCGCCTCGGCGAGCGGGATCGCCTCGGTCAGCGCCGCGTCGCAGGCCTGGTTCACCGCCTCATGCGCCGCGCCGCGGCCGACGATCCCGGCCAGCGCCATCATCACCGCCTCGGCCATGATCAGCCCGCCGCTGGCGTCGAGGTTGCGGCGCATGCGCGCGCCGTCCACCACCAGCCCCTCGGCGATGACGATCGCCTGGATCAGCGCGCCATGCGCCAGGGTGAAGGCCTGGGGCAGCGCCAGCGGCTCGGCCTGCCACGGCCCGGTGCCGCGCTCCTGGTCCGCCGCCATGGCGGCGAGCATCTGCGGCACCAGCGCATGGACGCCGCGCGTCTGGGCCAGCACGTATTCGCAGGCGATCGGGTTGCGCTTCTGCGGCATGGTGGAGGAGCCGCCGCGGCCGGGGGCGTGCGGCTCGAACACCTCGGCCACCTCGGTCTGCATCAGCAGCATCACGTCGGTGGCCAGCTTGGACAGGGCGCCGGTCAGCAGGCCCAGGAAGCACACCGCCTCCGCCACCGTGTCGCGCGCGACGTGCCAGGGCGCGTCGGGGGCGGCGAGCTCCAGCTCCCTCGCCAGCTCCTCCGCCACCTCCAGGCCCCGCCCGCCGAGCGAGGCGAGGGTGCCGGCGGCGCCGCCGAACTGCACCTTGAGCAGGCGCGGCAGCATCTGCTCCAGCCGCTCCCGCATGGTGATCAGCGGCGAAAGCCAGACGGCGCATTTGTAGCCGAAGGTGACGGGCAGCGCGTGCTGGAGATGGGTCCGCCCCGCCATCACCAGCCCGCGGTGCTCGCGCGCCTGGCGGGCCAGGGCGTGGCACAGCCGGTCCAGGTCGCTGCCCAGCAGCGCGAAGGCCTCGCGCAGCTGGAGCACCAGGGCGGTGTCCATGATGTCCTGGGTGGTGGCGCCCCAGTGGGTCCAGCGCCCCGCCTCCGTGCCGGCCAGCGACGAGAGCTGCTTCACCAGCCCGACCACCGGATAGCCGGTGTTGCGCGTGGCGCGCGCCAGCGCCGGCAGGTCGAGCTTCTCGATGGCGGCCGCCTCGGTGATGGCCGCCGCCGCCTCGCCGGGGATGATGCCGAGCCGCGCCTGGGCGCGCGCCAGCGCCGCCTCCACCGCCAGCATCTGGCCGATGAAGGCGCGCTCGCCGATCACGGCCCGCATCGCATCGGTGCCGTAGAGCACGGATAGCACGGAGCCATCGGCCGGGTTGACGGAGAGCATGCGCTCAGACCTCCAGGAACACGGTTTCGCCCTCGCCCTGCAGGCGGATGTCGAGCACCCAGCGCGCCGGGCCGTCGGGCCGGGCGATCAGGGTGGCGCGGCGCTCCGGCTCGGCGATGGAATTCAGCAGCGGGTCGGTGTCGTTCAGCGGCTCGCCGGCGAAGTAGAGGCGGGTGACGAGCGGCTTCAGCAGCCCGCGCGCGAAGATGGACAGCGCCACATGCGGCGCCTGCCGCGCATTGCCGCCGGCGGGCGCCGGCACCGGGCCCGGGCGCAGGGTGCTGAAGCGGTAGCGCCCCTCGCGGTCGGCGGCGCAGCGGCCGAAGCCGTGGAAGGACCCGTCGTAGCGGCCCTCCGCGTCGGCCTGCCAGATCTCCACCAGCGCGTCCGTCACCGGCTCCCCGGCGCCGTCCATGATGCGGCCGGTCAGCGTGATGGCGGCGGTGGCGAGGCCGGCATTCGGCCCGTCCATGCGCAGCAGGTCGGCCCATTCGGGGTGGTCGATCAGGTGCCAGTAGGGGCCGGCGGTCTGGCTGGCGGTGGCGACCATGCCACTCATTCCTCGTGCTCCTCCTCGAAGGGCGTGGCCGCGCGGCCGCGCAGCACGATATCGAACCGGTAGCCCAGCGCGTGGTTCGGCCGGGTGATGCCGAGGTCGAAGCGGGCGACGAGCCGCTCCCGCGCGGCGGCGTCGGGGGTGGCGTTGAAGATCGGGTCGAGCGGCAGCAGCGGGTCGCCGGGGAAGTACATCTGGGTGATCAGCCGCTGCGCGAAGCCGGCGCCGAACAGGCTGTAGTGGATGTGGACCGGGCGCCAGGCATTGTGGTGGTTGCCCCACGGATAGGCGCCGGGGCGGATGGTGGTGAAGCGGTACCAGCCCTCATCGTCGGTGAAGACGCGGGCCTGGCCGGTGAAATGCGGGTCGAGCGGCGCGTCATGCGTGTCGCCGGGATGTGCGTAGCGGCCGGCGGCGTTGGCCTGCCAGATCTCCAGCATGGTGCCGCGCAGGGGGCGGCCATCCTCGTCCAACACCCGGCCGGCGACGATGATGCGCTCGCCCAGCGCCTCGCCGCCGGCATGGCGCGTCATGTCCGGCGCCGGCGCGTAGAGGGCGGGGCTCATCGCCGGGGCGGAAATCTCGGTCGGCCCGTGCGGGACGCGCAGCAGCGGGCGCAACGGGTGGCGCAGCCGGGTGCTGCCATAGTCCGGCGCGTCGTAGTCCGGCTGCGTGCCGGGCCGGGGAGGGCGGTAGCCGGCGGGGTCCTGCGGCCGGCCTCTGTCGGCGGAGCCTTCCGTCATGTCGCTTCCTCCATGGCGCGAAGCGTTTCCTTGGCGAGCTTCAGCGCATGATTGGCCACCGGGACGCCGGCATAGGCGCCCACCTGCAGCAGCACCTCGGCCAGCTCCTCGGGCGTCACGCCGGTCTGGCGCGTCGCCTTCACATGCAGCACGAATTCCTCGTGCCGGGCGAGGGCGGCCATCATCGCCAGGGTCAACAGGCTGCGCGTGTGCCGGGGCAGCCCGGGGCGGGTCCAGATCTGCCCCCAGACATTGCGGGTGATGTAGTCCTGGAAGGGCGCGTCCAGCGCCGTGACGGCGGCCGAGGCGCGCGCCACATGCGCCTCGCCCAGCACCGCGCGCCGCACCGCGAGCCCCGCTTCCAGCGGGTCGGCCGCGGCGGCGGGCAGGGCGCCGAGATGCGCCAGCATCGCCGCCGTCAGTTCCTCGGCCGCCTCGTAGTTGGGGATGTGCCGGATGCCGGGCAGCACCAGCAGCGCCGCGCCGGGGATGCCGTCGCGCAGCGCCTCGGCCGCCTCGACGGGCGAGGCGGGGTCGAGCTCGCCGACAACGAGGGTGGTGGGCGCGCGGATGCGGCCCCGCACCTCCTCGGCGCGCGCGTCGCGCAGGGCGGCGGCGGCGGCGGCATAGCCCTCGGCATCGGTGCGCAGCAGCATGGTGCGCAGCCCGAGGCCGGAGGGCGCGTCCGGCTGCGCCACCCAGCGTGGCATCACCGCGTCGGCCAGCACCTGGGTGCCCTGGGCGCGCACCGCGTCGATGCGGGCCTGCCAGGTGGCGGGGTCGGGATATTCCAGCGCGGCGCCGATCAGCAGCAGGGAGGAGACCCGCTCGGGGAAGTCCGCCGCCAGCTGGAGCGCGATGCGCGCGCCGATGGACAGGCCCGCCACATGCGCCTGGCCGATCCCCAGCGCGTCCAGCAGCGCCACCACGTCCCCCGCCAGGCTTTGCATCGTGTGGTCGCCCGGCGGGAGGCCGGTGAAGCCATGGCCGCGCATGTCGGGGCGGATGACGCGGAAATGCCGCGCCAGGGCGGGCGCCTGGAGATCCCAGACATGCTGGGTGGTGCCGATGGAGTGCAGCAGCACCAGGGGCGGCGCGTCCTGCGGACCCTCCACCACGCAGTGAACCAGATGATCCGCGATCTGGATGAACATGGCCTGTGCCGATCCGCCCTGTGTCGATGCGCCGCGACGGTCGCGCCCGCCATGGCGATGGTCAATCCCCCAACCGCGCGGGCTTCAGCCCAGCCACCGCACCAGCGCCAGCGACAGGCCGGGAAAGGCGGCGCAGAGCAGCAGCCGCGCCACGTCCATCGCCAGGTAGGGCAGCACGCCGCGATAGATGCGGGCCATCGGCACGTCGCGCGCCAGGGCCGCGACGACGAAGACGTTCAGCCCGATGGGCGGCGCGGTGAGGCCGATGCCCACCACCACCAGCACCAGCACGCCGAACCAGATGGCCGTCTCGTCCGGCGCCAGGCCGAAATCCAGCGCCGTGACGACGGGAAAGAAGATGGGCAGCGTCAGCAGGATCATCGCCAGCTCGTCCATCACCGCGCCCAGCACGACGTAGCTGAGCAGCAGCAGCGCCAGGATGCCATAGGCCGGCAGGGACTGCTCGGCGATCCACAGCGCCAGCAGGTCCGGCGCCTGGGTCAGCGCCAGGAAGGCGTTGAACACCTCGGCGCCGAGCAGGATGACGAAGATCATCGCCGTGGTCTCGGCGGTGCCGCGGACCGCCTGCCACAGCCCGGAAAGGCCGAGGCTGCCGCGCAGCAGCGCCACCGCCAGCGTGGCGACGACCCCGATGGCGGCGCTTTCGGTCGGCGTGAAGATGCCGCCATAGATGCCGCCCACGACGACGATGGCGATGGCCAGCACCGGCAGCACGGCGCGCAGCGCGGCGCGCCGCCCGGCGGCGGAAAGGGCGGGGGCGGGCGGCATCGCCTCCGGCCGCCGCCGCGCCAGGACCAGGATGGCGGCGATGTAGAGCAGCGCCGCCAGCAGCCCCGGCAGCAGCGCCGCCATGAACAGCTTGGCGATGTTCTGCTCCGTGCTGATGGCATAGACCACCAGGATGACGCTGGGCGGGATGAGGATGCCCAGCGTGCCGCCCGCCGCGATGGTGCCGGTGGCGAGGCCGGGCTCGTAGCCATGGCGCCGGAGCTCGGGCAGGGCGGCGCGGCCGAAGGTGGCGGTGGTGGCGACCGAGGAGCCGCACACCGCGCCGAAGGCGGCGCAGGCGCCGATGACGCCGATGGCCAGGCCGCCGCGCCGCCGCCCCGCCAGCGCCTGGGCGGCGGTGAACAGGTCGCCCGCCAGCCCGCCGCGCTCGGCGATGGCGCCCATCAGGATGAACAGCGGGATGACGGAGAAGGTGTAGCTGGCGAAAAGGTGCCAGGGCGTGGCCTTGAGGTAGTTGGCCAGCACCTCCCAGCCCACGATGTGCTGGTAGCCGAAGGCGCCGACCAGCAGCATGGCCAGTCCCACCGGCGCGCGCAGCGCGATGAGCAGCAGCAGCGCGCCGAAGCCGCTGCCGGCGAGCAGGAATTCCTCGCTCAAGCCTTTTCCCCCGGCCGCAGGGCGCAGCGCAGCGCCGCCAGGGCGGTGGCCAGCAGGGCCAGCGCGCCGAGGCCGATCGCCCACCAGAGCGGCATGGACAGCACCATGCTGCGCGTGTCGCTGCGCAGCGCATCCAGCGCGCCGAGTGCCATGCGCCACGCCAGCAGCGCCGCCGCAGCGGCCCAGACGAGGTTCCAGAAGGCGTCGATGCCGCGGCAAAGGGTGGCGGGCAGCCAGCCGGTGAAGGTATCGACCAGGATGTTGGCGCGCCGCAGCGTGCCGAAGGCCAGGAAGCCGAACACGGCGAGGCCCGAGCCGGCCTGCACCAGCTCGAAGTCGCCCGGGATGGGCTGCCCCAGCAGCCAGCGGCGCAGCACGCTGGCCACGGTGAGCAGGGCGGTGGCCAGCAGCGTGGCGCCGCCCGCCAGCATCAGCGCCCGGCACAGCAGGGCGATGGCGCCGCCCCGCGGCGGCGCGGCGGCGGAAGGTCCGGTCATGGCCATGCGGGGCGGGTCCGGCGCGGGGCGGGGGTCATGTCGGCGCCTCCTGGGCGGGGCTTTCCGGTGCCGGCCGGCGGGCAGGCGTCAGGGGCGGCGGGCAGGTCCCGGCGGCGGGGCGCCGGGGACCGGGCGGCGCCCCGGTTCAGCCGGCATATCGCGCGAACAGGGCGCGGGCATCGGCCAGCAGCGCGGCGCCATCGACGTCGCGGCCCTTCATCTGCGCCAGCCAGGCCTCGGTCACCGGCTGGCAGGCGGCGCGCCAGCGCTCCGCCTCGGCCGCCTCCAGCTCGATCAGCGTGTTGCCGCGGCGGCGCGCCTGCTCCGAGACGATGACCGCCTGCTCGTCCAGCATGGCGCCGACCATGGCGGCGGCGGCCTGGCCGGACTGCGCGTCCAGCACGGCGCGCAGCTCGGCGGGCAGGGACTGGTACTTCGCCTTGTTCATCGCCAGGACGTTGGTGGCGACATAGAAGGTGGGGCTGCCCGGAAAGGCGGTGTGGTTGCGCACCAGCTCCTGCAGCTTGATGGAGGGCACCACCTCCCAGGGCACCACGGCGCCGTCCAGCACGCCCTGGGTCAGCGCCTCGGGCACCTGCGGCACCGGCATGCCGACGGGCGCGGCGCCCAGCGCGCGCAGCCCCTCGCCGGCCTGCCGCGTGGGGAAGCGCAGCTTCATCCCGCGCAGGTCCTCCAGCCGGCGCACCGGGCTGCGGGAATGGATCAGCCCCCCGTCATGCGACCAGAAGCAGAGCGGATGCACCTCGCCGAACTCCTCCGCCAGGTGCTTCTCGGCGAAGGCCTGGGTGGCGCGGGCATTGGCGAGCCCGCTGCGGTTGGCGACGAAGGGCAGCTCCAGCGCCTCGATCCGGGGGAAGCGGCCGGCGGTGTAGCCGGGAAGGGTCCAGACGATGTCGGCCACGCCGTCGCGCGCCTGGTCGTAGAGCTGCGGCGGCGCGCCGCCGAGCTGCATGGCGGGGAAGATGCGGATCCTGAGCCGCCCCTTCGAGGCCTCCTCCACCTGCTTCGCCCAAGGGGCCAGGAAGTTGCGGTGCACGTTGGAGACGGCGGGCAGGAAATGGTGCAGCCGCAGCGTCACCTCGTCGGCGCGCGCGGCGCGCGGGCCGAGCAGGGCGGGCGCGGCGGAGGCCAGCCCCAGCAGATGGCGGCGTTGCACCATGGACGTTTCCCTCGTGTGTTGCCGAATGTCGCCCATCCGGGCTTGGGGCCCGCCGATGGGGTGCCCCTCAAACTTTCTACCGTGGCGGCGCCCGCATCCGCAATCGCATTGCACGGGCGGCCCGGCGGGGCGGATCAGCCGCCCGCCGCGGAGACCTGCTGCTCGCCCTGGCCGCGCATCGCCCAGCCCGTGGTGCGCTGCTCGATCGCCGCCGCCACGGCATACATCGCGACGCCCATGAAGGCCGTGACCATCAGCCCGGCGAAGACCAGCGGCACGTCGAAGCGGCTGCTCGCCAGCATCATCAGCTGGCCGATGCCCTTGTTGGCCGCCACCGTCTCCGCCAGGATCGAGCCGACGAAGGCGACCGTGATGGCGATCTTCAGCGAGGCGAAGAAATAGGGCATCGCCCGCGGCAGCCCGACCTTGCGGATGATGTCCACGGGCCGGGCGCCCAGCGCCCGCAGCACGTCGCGCAGCTCCGGCTCCACCGTGGCGATGCCGGTGGCGACGTTGACCACGATCGGGAAGAAGCTGATCAGGAAGGCGGTGATGATGGCGGGGACGGTGCCGATGCCGAACCAGATCACCAGGATCGGCACCACCGCCACCTTGGGCACCGAGTTGAAGCCGATCAGCAGCGGGTAGAGGCCATGGTAGAGCAGGGTGGAGGAGCCGATCGCCACCCCCAGCGCCAGCCCGAAGACGATGGCGAGGCCGAAGCCCACCAGCGTCGTCATCAGCGTCTGCCAGGCATTCTCCAGCAGCGGCTGCCACCACTGCGCCATGCTGGCCGCGATGGCGGAGGGCGCGGGCAGGATGAAGGCGTCGATGGCGAAGGCGCGCACCGCCAGCTCCCACAGCAGGAAGGTGCCGAGGATGATCAGCCAGGGCAGCAGCCCCTGCAGCCGGCGGCGGCGGCGCGCCGCGGCGGCGAGGGCCTCCACACGGCGGGCATTGGCCTCGCCGCGGCGCGGCGCGTCATGCGGCATGCTCGGTCTCCTGGCCCTGCCGGGCGGCGTTGATGTGGTCGCGCAGCTCGTGCACCAGGTCCTGGAAGCGGGCGGTGTAGGTGTCCTCCAGGCTGCGCGGGCGGGGGAAGGGGACGCGCCGCTCGGCCAGGATGCGGCCGGGGCGGGAGGACATCACCAGCACGCGGTCGGCGAGAAAGATCGCCTCCTTCAGGTCGTGCGTCACCAGGATCACGGTGGGCTTCAGCGTCAGGCACACATCCTGTAGCTGCGCCCACAGGTCCTCGCGGGTGAAGATGTCGAGGGCGCCGAAGGGCTCGTCGAGCATCAGGAGCGCCGGGTCGTGCACCAGGGCGCGGCAAAGGCTGGCGCGCTGCTGCATGCCGCCCGAAAGCTGGTGCGGGTATTTCCCCTCGAAGCCGGCGAGGCCCACCATGGCGAGCAGGCGGCGCGCCTTCTCCTCATAGGCGGCGCGCTCGGCCCGCAGGCGGCGGCGGTGCGGCTCCACCACCTCGAGCGGCAGCATCACATTGGCCAGGATGGTGCGCCAGGGCAGCAGGGTGGGGTTCTGGAAGGCCATGCCCACCATGGGCAGCGGCCGGTCCACCTCCTGCCCGCCGACGACGACGCTGCCGGCGCTGGAGGGCCACAGCCCGCTCACCAGCTTCATCAGCGTGGACTTGCCGCAGCCCGAGGGCCCGACCACAGCGACGAACTCGCCCCGCGCCACCGAGAGCGTGGCATCGCGCAGCGCCAGCGTGCCTTCCGCCCCGCCATACCGCATGGAGACCTGATCGATCTCGACGAAAGGTCGCTCCACCGCCGCCATGCCGCACCTCCACCCTGCCGGTCCCGTTGCCCGGGGGCCAACTGCCAGCCCAGAACGGCCGAAGCAAGCGCCACGCCACGCGCGGCGGCCGGAAAGCGCGGATGGCGGGGCTGTCCTGGCCGCGTTGCGCCCGGTCGGGCGCAACGCGGCCGGTGGGCCGCGCGTTCCCGCTGCACCGTGCGCGCGCTAGCCTTCCCGGCATGATGGACCATGCCCTTCTCACCCCTTCCGAGATGGCGGAGGCCGACCGCGCGGCCGCCGCCGCCGGCCATTCCGGCCTGGCGCTGATGCGGGCGGCGGGCCGGGCGGTGGCGCAGGCGGTGCGCCGCCGCTTCCGCCCCTGCCGCGTGCTGGTGCTGGCCGGACCCGGCAACAATGGCGGCGACGGCTATGTGGCGGCCCGGCTGCTGGAACAGGCGGGCTGGCCGGTGGCGGTGGCGCCGCTCGCGCCGCCGCGCCCGGGAAGCGATGCCGCCGCCGTGGCCGCCGAATGGCGCGGCCCGGTGGTGCCGCTCGGCACCGCCGAGACCGGCCGGGCGGGGCTGGTGATCGACGCGCTGTTCGGCGCCGGGCTGGCGCGGCCGCTGGCGCCGGAGCTGGCCGCGCTGCTGCGGGGCGTGGCGGCGCCGCTTGTCGCGGTGGACGTGCCCTCGGGGCTGGATGGCGCCACCGGCCAGCCGCTCGGCGGCTTCGCGCCCCGGGCGGCGCTCACCGTCACCTTCTTCCGCCGCAAGCCGGGGCACCTGCTGCTGCCGGGGCGGGAGCTGTGCGGCCCGGTCGAGCTGGCGCAGATCGGCCTGCCGGGCAGCGTGCTGGACGGCATCCGCCCGCGCGCCTTCCACAATGCGCCAGGCCCGGCAGGAGAGGGATTGTGGGCGCTGCCGCGGCGCGGTGCCGAAAGCCACAAGTTCAGCCTCGGCCATGTCACGCTGGTGGCGGGGGCGGAGATGCCGGGGGCGGCGCGGCTGGCGGCGGGCGCCGCGCGGCGGGCGGGCGCCGGGCTGGTGACGGTGGCCGCGCCGGATGCCGCGACCGCCGCCCTGTTCCGCGCTGGCGAGCCGGGGCTGCTGGTGAGCGAGGCGCCGCCCGCCGCGCTGCTGGAGGACGGGCGGCGCAATGCGTGGCTGCTGGGCCCCGGCCTGCCGGCGGGGCCGGAAACGCTGGCGGTGCTGCGGCAGGCGGTGGAGGCCGGGCGCGCCGTGGTGGCCGATGGCGGGGCGCTGACGGCCGCCGCCGGCCGGCCGGCGGCGTTGCGCGGCGCGGCGGTGCTGACGCCGCATGCCGGGGAGTTCGCGCGGGTCTTCGGGGCGCCGGGCCCGGACCGCCTGGCCGCCGCCCGCGCCGCCGCCGCGCTGACCGGCGCGGTGACGGTGCTGAAGGGCGCCGACAGCATCGTCGCCGCGCCGGATGGCCGGGTGGCGATCAACGACCACGCGCCGCCCGCCCTGGCTACCGCCGGCAGCGGCGATGTGCTGGCGGGGCTGGTGGCCGGGCTGCTGGCGCAGGGCATGGCGCCCTTCGAGGCCGCCTGCGCCGCCGTCTGGCTGCATGGCGACGCGGCGTTCCGGGCGCTCGGCGGCGCTTCCCCGCAGGCGCCGCTGGTGGCGGAGGAGCTGCTGCCGGAAATCCGCGTGAGCATCGCTTCGCTGCTTCCCTTCTGACCTTGGGCTGCGGCAAATTGTCACCAGATGTTTCATCAGATTTCAGGATCGGTGGTCCACACTGCGCGTGGGCCAGCCGGCCCGGGCTGAACCGAGGAGGGATCGATGTCGGACGTCGCCGTCGCTGAAGTGGGCTTCTTCGACCGGGCACTGAAGAAGGTCTCGCTGCTGTGGCGGGACATGGCCTCCTCGGTTTCCACCCCGACCGAGGGCCTGTCCTGGGAGGCCAGGATGCGCGCCTGCCTGGAGGCGCCGGGCGGCGAGGTGTCCGCCCGCGCCCGCGCGGCCGACCTGGCGCAGGCCTATCTGGTGCTGGACGAGACGGGGCGGGTGGCCTTCTTCAAGGCGCTGGCCGGCTTCGACTCAGACCCGGCGGCGGTGGAGGGGGCGATGCGCGAGGTGAGCGCGGCGCCCGACAACGCCGCCCGCGCCAGCGCCAAGGCGAAGCTGCGCCGCGTGCTGGAGCCGCCGCGCCTGCGGCTGCTGACGCAGTTCACCTCCATCCCCAACGGCATGAAGTTCCTGGTGGACCTCCGCGCCGACCTGGTGCGGCTGATGGGCCAGGACCCCATGCTGCGCGCCCTGGACGCCGACCTGCGCGGCCTGCTGGCGAGCTGGTTCGACCTCGGCTTTCTCGACCTGCGGCGGATCGACTGGAACTCGCCGGCGGCGCTGCTGGAGAAGCTGGTGGGCTATGAGGCGGTGCACCGCATCCGCACCTGGCGCGACCTCAAGAACCGCCTGGATTCCGACCGCCGCTGCTACGCCTTCTTCCACCCGCGCATGCCGGAGGAGCCGCTGATCTTCGTCGAGGTGGCGCTGGTGAAGGGGCTCTCCGCCTCGGTGCAGGCGCTGCTCGACGAGCGCGCGCCGGTGCAGGACCCGCGCGCCGCCGACACCGCCATCTTCTACTCCATCAACAACTGTCAGCGCGGGCTGGACGGCATCTCCTTCGGCAACTTCCTCATCAAGCGGGTGGTCTCCCTGCTGTCGGAGGAGTTCCCGAACCTCCGCGCCTTCTCCACCCTCTCGCCCATTCCCGGCTTCCGCCGCTGGCTGGAGGAGCAGCTCATCGAGCCGCACCCGAAGCTGCTGACGGAGGAGGAGAACAGGCAGCTCGTCGAGCTTTCCGGCCTGCCGGATGGCAACGCCGCGCTGCGCGCCCTGCTGGGCGGGCGCCGCCCGCTGACCGAGGGCTGGGGGCCGAAGGCCGAGGCGGTGCTGACCCGGCTCTGCGCCCGCTACCTGGTGCTGGAGACCGGCAAGGGCGGCCGCCGCGCGCGGGACCCCGTGGGGCATTTCCACCTGTCCAACGGTGCGCGGGTGGAGCGCGTCTGCTGGCGTGGCGACGTGTCGGAGAAGGGGATGCGCGAGAGCCTCGGCTTCATGGTCAACTACCTCTACGACCCGGCCCGGATCGAGGACTACCACGAGGGCTATGTGGGCGAGGGCAGCCGCGCCGCCGCGCCCGCGCTGCGCAAGCTGGCCCGCAGCGGGCCCTGAGCGCCGCCCAGGCCCCAGCCTGGCGGTGGCCTCAGCTCAGCTCGTCCTGGGGGCGGGCACCACCACCTCCCCGCCCAGGGTGGCGAGGGCGTTGAAGGCGGGCCGCGCGAACAGGTAGCCCTGGAACAGCGTGACCCCGAGATCCCGCAGCGTCAGGTACTCGCCCTCCGTCTCCACCCCCTCCGCCACCACCAGGATGGACAGATCCCGGCACATGGCGATGAGGTGGCGCAGGATGGTGCGCCGCGCCGCGTCCCGGTCCACCCCGCGCAGCAGCCCCATGTCGAGCTTGACGATGTCCGGCTGGAACATGGCCAGGAGGTTCAGGCCCGAATGGCCGCTGCCGAAGTCGTCGATCGCGGTGCGGAAGCCGATGGCGCGGTAGGTGGAGAGGATGTTGAGCAGGTGCGCGGGGTCCTCCATCGCCTCGCCCTCGGTGAACTCGAAGAGCAGGCGCTCGCGCGGCAGACCGACGCGCCGCGCCGCCTCCAGGCTGGCATGGATGCAGGCGCGGGGCTCATAGACCGCATTGGGCATGAAGTTGATGGACAGGAGGGCACCGGTTCCGCCCAGCCCCAGCGTGGCGGCCTGCTCGATCGCGCGCACGCGGCAGCGCTGGTCGAAGGCGTAGCGGTTGTGCGGGCCGATCTGGGAGAAGACGCTGCCGGCGGGCTCTCCCTGCGCCCCGCGCACCAGCGCCTCATAGGCGAAGATGGCGCTGCCTGCGCCGTCGAGCGACAGGATGGGCTGGAAGGCCATGGCGAGCGGCGGCAGGCTGGCCAGCGCGTCTGGCCTGCAGCCGGGGCAGCCGCTCATCGCGGAAGATGGTTCGTGGTGCATCCGGATGGGTCTTCCTGCGGCCATGTGCCTGCCGGCCGCGCGTGTGTTGCCAGGATTGGGCAGCTTAGCAGGCTTTGGTGAACACGGGGTGACTTGGTGGCGGGGGTAAGAGCTTCTAGGCTGGCCGGATCCAGGACCAGACCACCCGAAAAGGGGAGCCCATGAATGCCACGCCCGACCGGCGCGCCCTGCGCGCCGCGGAAGACCCCGCCCAGCGCCTGCGGCTGCTGCGGGCGCTGGAGAGGAAGCTCCTCTGGCTCTCGGCCTGGACCATCCACCACGCCAACCACATCCGCCCCAACCGCGACGGGCTGAAGGTGGGTGGCCACCAGGCCTCCTCCGCCTCCGTCGCCGCCATCATGACGGCGCTCTATTTCGATATCCTGAAGCCGCAGGACCGCGTGGCGGTGAAGCCGCATGCCGGGCCGGTGTTCCACGCGGTGAACTACCTGCTGGGCCGGCAGGAGCGCGAGAAGCTCTCCACCCTGCGGCAGTTCGGCGGCATCCAGCCCTATCCCAGCCGGGTGAAGGACGGGGCGGAGGTGGATTTCTCCACCGGCTCGGTGGGGCTCGGCGTGGCGCTGACCAGCTTCGCCAGCCTGGTGCAGGACTATGTGCACCTGCACGGGCTGGCGCGGGAGGGCATGGCGCCGGGCCGGCACGTCGCCATCGTGGGCGATGCCGAGCTGGACGAGGGCAACATCTACGAGGCCCTGCTGGAAGGGTGGAAGCACGACATCCGCAATGTCTGGTGGGTGGTGGACTACAACCGCCAGAGCCTCGACTCCGTGGTGCCGGACCGGCTGTTCGGCCGCATCGAGGGGCTGTTCCGCGACATGGGGTGGAACGTCGTCACCCTGAAATACGGCCGCAAGCTGGAGGCCGCCTTCGCCCGCGAGGATGGCGAGCACCTCCGCCGCTGGATCGACGACTGCCCGAACAGCCTCTACTCGGCGCTCACCTTCCAGGGCGGCGCCGCCTGGCGCGCGGCGCTGCTTTCGGAGCTGGGCCGCATCCCCGGCATCCGCGCCATCATCGACCCGCTGACCGACGAGGAACTCGGCGCGCTGATGATCAATCTCGGCGGCCACGACATCGAGACGCTGACCGAGGCCTTCCGCGCCCAGGAGGTGGCGGGCGACCAGCCCACCTGCTTCATCGCCTACACGGTCAAGGGCATGGGCCTGCCCTTCGCCGGGCACAAGGACAACCATGCCGGGCTGATGACGCGCGAGCAGATGGAGGCGTTCCGCGCCGAGATGGGCATCCGCCCCGGGCATGAGTGGGACCGCTTCGAGGGACTCGACATCCCGGAGGACGAGTTGGCCGACTTCCTGGCCAGCCTGCCCTTCGCCCGGCCGCTCACGCCCGAGGGGCGCTGCCTCTCGGCCCCCGCCGTGCCGGTGCCGGACACGCTCAGCCCGCCCCGCCTGCCGCCCAACCGGGTGCTCTCCACCCAGGCCGGCTTCGGCGAGATGCTGGCCGAGATCGGCCGCGGCGGGCGGGAGACGCAGGCGATGGCCTCCCGCATCGTCACCACCAGCCCGGACGTGACCGTCTCCACCAGCCTCGGCCCCTGGGTGAACCGGCGCGGCATCTTCGACCGCCACCTGAAGAACGACGTGTTCCGCGACGCCAAGCTGGCCTCCGCGCAGCGCTGGGGCATGTCGCCCAAGGGGCAGCATGTGGAACTGGGCATCGCCGAGCAGAACCTGTTCCTCGTCCTCGGCGCGCTGGGGCTGGCGGACCGGATGCACGGGGCGCGGCTGCTGCCCGTCGGCACGGTGTACGACCCCTTCGTCAACCGTGGCCTCGATGCGCTGATCTATGCCTGCTACCAGGATGCGCGCTTCCTGCTGGTCTCCACCCCCTCCGGCCTGACGCTGGCGCCGGAAGGCGGGCAGCACCAGAGCAGCAACACCCCGCTGCTCGGCATCGCGCAGGACCGGCTGGCCAGCTACGAGCCGGCGCACACGGACGAGCTGGCCATCCTGCTGCGCCACGCCTTCCACCACATGCAGCAGCCGGACGGCTCGGCGGTGTGGCTGCGGCTCTCCACCCGCGGCATCCCCCAGCCGGAGCGGGTGCTGGACCCGGCGGCGGTGATCGCCGGCGGCTACTGGGCCGTGCCGCCGGAGCCGGGCGCGCGCATCGCCATCGCCTATCAGGGCCCGGTGGCGCCGGAGGCCATGGCCGCCTTCGAGGCACTGCGCGAGGAGGAGCCGGGGGCGGGGCTGCTGGCCGTCACCAGCCCGGACCGGCTGCATGCGGGCTGGCTGGCGGCGCGCCGCGCGGCCCGTGGCGGCCCCGGCGCCGCGCCCTCGGCCATCGAGCGGCTGCTGGCGCCGCTGGCGCCGGGCGCCGCCATCGTCTCGGTGCTGGACGGCCACCCGGCCGCCCATGCCTGGATGGGGGCGGTGCGCGGCCAGCGCGTGGTGCCGCTGGGGGTGGACCGCTTCGGCCAGTCCGGCGACATCCCCGATCTGTACCGGGAATACGGCCTCGACTCGGACGCCATCCTGGATGCCTGCGCCCAGGCGCTGCTGGAAGGTTGAGGGCACCGCCGCGTGACCCGGGCGGGGAGGACCCGCCCGCCACCGGAGGGTTGGTTGCGGGACGCGGCACCGCCGCGCCAGCGCCCGCCCGCCCTGTGCGCCGGCCTTTCGTGCCGGGTTCCCGCGCCGGCCGGAGGGATGCCTTCCTCCAGCCGGGACCTGTCTCCCCATGAGCCTGCTGTTTCCGCCCCTGTCCCGCCGCGGCCTCGTCGGCACCGGCACGCTGGGCCTGCTGGGCGCTGGCCTCGCCCGCCCCGCCGCCGCAGCCGGGCCGCAGCCCCCGCAGCCCGCCGATATCGGGCGGGTGGAGAATGGCCGCGTCACCTTTCCCAACTGGAAGGGCGAGGCGGACCGGCCCTCGCCGCCGCCGCCCGCGCCCCTGCCGCCCGGGCAGCGGGTGGGCTTCGCCCTGGTGGGTCTGGGGCGGCTGAGCCTGGAGGAGCTGCTGCCCGCCTTCGGCGAGTGCCGGCGCGCCCGACCGGTGGCGCTGGTTTCCGGCACGCCGGAGAAGGCCCGGGCGGTGGCGGAGCAGTATGGCATCCGCCGGGAGGCGATCTACGACTACGCGAGCTTCGACAGCATCCGCGACAATCCGGACATCCAGGTGGTCTATGTCGTGCTGCCCAATGGCATGCACCACGAGTTTACCTTACGCGCCGCGCGGGCCGGCAAGCATGTGCTGTGCGAGAAGCCGATGGCCAACACCGCGGCCGAGGCGCAGGAGATGGTGGAAGCCTGCCGCGCCGCCGGAGTGAAGCTGATGGTGGCGTATCGCTGCCAGCACGAGCCCTATAACCGCCAGGCGGTGGACCTGCTGCGCGCGGGCGAGCTGGGGCGGCCGCGCTTCATGGAGGCGATGAACACCCAGGTGCAGGGGGAGGTGGCCCAGTGGCGCTTCAGCAAGGCGCTGGCCGGCGGCGGCGCCCTGCCCGATATCGGCCTCTACTGCCTCAACGCCGCGCGCTTCTATTCGGGCGAGGAGCCGGTGGAGGTGTTCGCCCGCATCGACAGCCCGCGGGACGACCCGCGCTACCGCGAGGTGGAGGAAAGCATGGCCTTCATGCTGCGCTTCCCCTCCGGCCTGATCGCCAACTGCGCCTGCAGCTACGGGGCGCACGAAAGCAAGGACCTGCGGGTGCGGCTGGAGAAGGGCTGGATCGACGTGGAGAACGCCTTCGCCTATCGCGGCCAGTCGCTGCGGCTGGCGCGGCGCGTGGGCAAGGCGGAGGGGATCGAGGAGCGGCGCCTGGGGCAAAGGAACCAGTTCGCCGCCGAGATGGACCACATGGCGCAATGCGTGCTGGCCGGCCGCGCGCCCCGCACCCCGGGCGAGGAGGGATTGCAGGACCACCGCGTCATGGAGGCGCTCTATGAGCGCGCGCGGAGCGGCGGCCCCGTCGGCCTGCCCGCCGTGGCGGGGCCCGACGCCACGCGCGGGCCCGGCCTGGAGGAGGAAGGCTAGAGCCGTTTCCGTTCGCCTTGGCTCGCGTCCACTGCTCCAGCCTTCTGTTTTTGCGAGCATCTTCACCCGATCGGATGCTTCCATCTGATCGGGATCTGCTCTAGTGTCCTGATCGCGAAATTCCTACGATCATGTAGGTGATCGTAGGGAGATTTGCGATGGGCAAACCGGCGGTGACGATTACGCTGAGCGAGGCTGAGCATCGGGAGTTGGAATCCCTGGCTCGAGCCCGCAAAACCGGGCAGGCCATGGCGCGGCGGGCCCGCATCGTGTTAGCGGCGGCCGCGGGCCTGGAGAACAAGACGATCGGCGCTGAGGTCGGCGCGGACGCCAACACGGTGTCGAAGTGGCGGCGCCGCTTCGCCGAGCATCGGCTGGATGGGCTGCTGGATGAGCCCAGGCCTGGCACGCCCCGCACGATCGGCGATGACGCGATCGCCGACACCATCCGGCTGACACTGGAAACAACGCCGCCCGGTGCGACGCACTGGTCGCTGCGCTCCATGGCCAGGGCTGTCGGCTATGCACCCTCGACTATTCACCGGCTCTGGCGGGCCTTTGGGCTGCAGCCGCACCGGAGCGAAACCTTCAAGCTCTCCAATGACCCGCTCTTTGTTGAGAAGGTGCGCGACATTGTCGGGCTGTATCTCAGCCCGCCGGAGCGAGCGCTCGTGCTATGCGTGGATGAGAAATCGCAGATCCAGGCACTGGACCGCACCCAACCGCTGTTGCCGATGCGTCCCGGCCAGGCGGAGCGGCGCACGCACGACTATACCCGCCACGGCACCACTTCGCTGTTCGCGGCGCTCGACATCGCGACCGGGACAGTGATCGGCCGCTGCTACCCGAAGCACCGTTCCACCGAATTCCGGAAGTTCCTGGATCAGGTGGAGAAAGCCGTGCCGCCGGACCTCGACGTCCATCTTGTGATGGACAACTATGCCACCCACAAAACCAAGCCGATCCGCGACTGGCTGCTCAAGCGCCCACGCTGGCATGTCCATTTCACGCCCACCGGCGCCTCCTGGATCAACCAAGTCGAACGCTTCTTCGCCCTGATCACCGACAAGCAGATCCGCCGCGGTATTCACCGCTCCACCCAGGCGCTCGAGCGCGACATCCGGGCCTTCATCGAGGTCCACAACGCCAATCCAAGGCCGTTCCGCTGGACCAAGTCCGCCGACGACATCCTCGCTGCTATCCACCGCTTCTGCCAGCGCACGCAGCAGATCGGAGGAACTACAGAATCAGGACACTAGGGGCGGATGGCGGCGCCCGCCCCGGCCGGGCGCCGGAAGAACTCCTCCAGCCGCCGGATGGTCTCGCGCGCCAACGCCGTGTCGATGGCGAAGCAGAGCCGCAGCTTGCCCTGGCCGGAAGCCCCGAAGGCGGTGCCCGGCGCCAGCCCCACCTTGGCCTCGCGCAGGATGCGCACCGCCAGGGCCTTGGCGTCCGTCTCGCCCTCCACCGAGAACATCACGTAGAAGCTGCCTTCCGGTGCCTCGGCGCGGATGCCGGGAATGGCGGCCAGCCCCTCGCAGATGATGCGCCGGCTTTCCCGGCAGCGGCCCACCATGGTGCGGATGAAGTCGTCCCCCCGCTCCAGCGCGGCGATGCAGGCATGCTGGATGAAGGTGGGGATGCTGGTGGTGTTGTACTGGCCGAGATTGTCGAACACAGACGCCATTCCCTCGGGGAAGATCAGCCAGCCGGCGCGCCAGCCGGTCATCGCCCAGTTCTTCGAGAAGGTGTTGCTGACCAGCAGCTTGTCGGTGCCGTCGCAGATCTCGAGGAAGGAAGGCGCGATGGCGTTGCCATAGGTGAAGTGGTTGTACACCTCGTCCGACAGGATCCAGAGGTCGTGCCGGCGCGCCAGGTCGCGCAGCGCCTCCATCTCGGCCCGCGGCATCACCCAGCCCGTGGGGTTGGAGGGCGAGTTGATGGCGATGACCCGGGTGCGGTGGGTGATGGCGGCCGCGATGTCCTCCAGCGCCAGGCTGAAGCCGCCCGCCGCCGTCTGGCGCAGCGCCACCGGCACCGGCACGCCGCCCAGCACCCGCACCGTCTCGCCCAGGTTGGGCCAGTGGGGGGCGGGGAAGATCACCTCGTCCCCGGGGCTGAGGACGGCCTGCAGCCCCTGCATGATGGCGTTCATGCCGCCCGCCGTGATGGTGAAGCGGCCGGCCGGCACCTCCACGCCCCAGTGGCGGCGGTGGTAGTCGGACAATGCCTGCCGCAGCCGGGGCAGGCCGAGGGCGTAGGTGTAGCGCGTCTGGCCCTCCCGCATGGCGGCGGCGGCGGCCTCGACGATGAAGGGCGGCGTCGGCAGGTCTCCCTCGCCGATCCAGAGCTTGATCACCTCCGGGTCGTCCCGCCCCAGATCGGCGATCTCCGCGATCTGGTTGACGGCGAGCGCCCGGATGCGCTCGGGCAGGTCGTCCGGCGGCGCGTGGCGGGTGGGGGCGGGGGGTGTGGCGGTGCTCATGCGGACCTCGGGCGGCGTCGGGGGATGTGTGCCGGGCGCCGCGCGGCCGCGCAAGCGGAACGGATCGGGCAGGGATGGGCCTGGGGACCCTTTCAAAGACGCTGCCGCTGCGCTAAACGCGCCCCCTTGTGGAGACGCCGGGACTGCGTTCGCGGGCGTGGTGGAACTGGCAGACACGCTGGATTTAGGTTCCAGTGGCGCAAGCCGTGGGGGTTCAAATCCCTCCGCCCGCACCACCGGCGGCCCGGCGCAGGACTGAATTTCAGGAGCATGGTGTGGCGATGCAGGTGACCGAGCTGGCAGCCGAGGGGCTGAAGCGGGCCTTTACCGTGGTGGTTCCGGCGGCTGATATCGCCGCGGCGCGCGATCAGCGTCTGGTCTCGCTGGCCAAGGAGATCCGCCTGCCGGGCTTCCGCCCCGGCAAGATCCCGATGGGCGTGGTGAAGCAGCGCTACGGCTCCGCCGTCATGGGCGAGGTGCTGGAGGAGCAGGTGCAGTCGGCCACCAAGGCGGTGGTGGACGAGCGCGGCCTGCGCCCCGCCATGCAGCCCAAGATCGAGCTGGTGAACTTCTCCGACGGCGCCGATCTCGAGTTCAAGATCGAGCTGGAGCAGCTGCCCGAGATCCCGCTGCCCGACTTCTCGGCGATCAGCCTGGAGAAGCCGGTGGCCAAGGTGGGCGACGAGGACGTCACCAAGGCGCTGGAGGGCATCGCCTCCCGCAACCGCGCGATGGAGGACGTGGCCGAGCCCCGCCCTGCCGCGCAGGGCGACGTGGTGGTGGCCGATTTCGAGGGCCGGCTGGTGGATGAGAGCGCCGAGGGCGGCCTGTCCGAGCCCTTCCCCGGCGGCACGGGCGCCGACATGCCGGTGGAGATCGGCGGCAGCGGCTTCATCCCCGGCTTCGCCGAGGGTCTGGAAGGCATCCAGGTGGGCGAGACCCGCCATGTGGACGTGACCTTCCCGGCCGAGTACGGCGCCGCCGAGCTGGCGGGCAAGCCCGCGCGCTTCAAGCTGACGGCGAAGAAGCTGCAGAAGCCGGTGGACGCCGCACTGGACGACGACTTCGCCAAGAAGCTCGGCCTGGCCAGCCTGGACGAGCTGAAGCAGCGCATCACCGAGACGCTGCAGGGCGAGTACGACCAGCTCTCGCGCCTCAACGTGAAGCGCAAGCTGCTGGATGCCCTGTCGGCGCAGGCCAGCTTCGAGGTGCCTCCCTCCATGGTGGAGGCCGAGTTCGCCCAGATCTGGCAGCGCGTCGAGGCCGACCTGAAGGCGGGCCGCCTGGACGATGAGGACAAGGGCAAGGACGAGGAGACGCTGAAGGCCGACTACAAGGCCATCGCCGAGCGCCGGATTCGCCTGGGCCTGCTGCTGTCCGAGATCGGCCGCAGCAACAACATCCAGGTGACCAACGAGGAGCTGTCCCGCGCCATGCGCACCGAGGCCCAGCGCTATCCGGGCCAGGAGCGGCAGGTGCTGGAGTTCTTCCAGAAGAACCCGCAGGCGATCGAGAACCTGCGCGCCCCGATCTTCGAGGAGAAGGTCGTGGACTTCATGCTGGAGCTGGCCCAGGTCACCGAGAAGGAAGTGCCCGCGGGCGAGCTCTCGGCCGACCCGGCCGCCTGAGCGGCGCCGCAGGGCCGGGTGGGACCGCGGGCCGGGGGTGGATTTGCCGCTCCCGGCCCGCCGCCATATGCGCCGCCCCTCTTTCGCGCCGGCTTCGGCTGCCCCATGTTAACCTGTGAAGCTTTAGGGTGACGGCGGCGGGCCGGTGCCGGGGCGCCGCGGGCAGGGGCCCGCGGGAGGGTTCCGGGCACCCGCTGCCGCGAGAGGATGCAAAATGCGGGACCGCGATCCGGTCGAACTGTACAACAACCTCGTCCCGATGGTCATCGAGCAGACCGCCCGGGGCGAACGGGCCTTCGACATCTATTCGCGCCTGCTGAAGGAGCGGATCATCTTCCTGACCGGCCCGGTCTATGATCAGATGTCGTCGCTGATCTGCGCCCAGCTGCTGTTCCTGGAAAGCGAGAATCCGAACAAGGACATCGCCTTCTACATCAACAGCCCGGGCGGCGTGGTGTCCGCCGGCCTCGCGATGTACGACACCATGCAGTACATCCGCGCCCCGGTCAGCACCGTCTGCCTCGGCATGGCCGCCTCCATGGGCAGCCTGCTGCTGACGGCCGGCGAGAAGGGCAAGCGATTCGCCCTGCCCAACAGCCGCATCATGGTGCACCAGCCCTCCGGCGGCGCGCAGGGCCAGGCCACCGACATCGAGATCCAGGCGCGCGAGATCCTGGCGCTGCGCAAGCGGCTGAACCAGATCTATGTGCGGCACACCGGCCAGCCGCTCGAGGAGATCGAGCGCAAGCTCGAGCGCGACAGCTACATGTCCGCCGAGGAGGCCAAGGAGTTCGGGCTGATCGACCAGGTGGTCGAGGAGCGGCCCGCCACCCCCGTCGAGGCACCGAAGGGGTGAGATGGCGCCGGGACCGAACAGTCCCGGGGCAGACCCGCAGGGCGGGGGTGGGGCCGGCGCGGGCCGCCTGCCCCTGTTCCAACTTCCCCCTGGATGACAGGGGGGCTACAGTCCCGCAAGATCGCCCGGCCCATCGCCGGGGGGTCCAGGAGCGCGCATGAGCAAGTCCGGCGACTCAAAGAACACCCTGTATTGCTCGTTCTGCGGCAAGTCGCAGCACGAGGTACGCAAACTCATCGCCGGCCCGACGGTCTTCATCTGCGACGAGTGCGTCGAGCTCTGCATGGATATCATCCGTGAGGAGCACAAGACGCACCTGGTGAAGTCCCGCGACGGGGTGCCGACCCCGCGCGAGATCTGCAAGGTGCTGGATGATTACGTGATCGGGCAGGAACACGCCAAGCGCGTGCTCTCGGTTGCGGTGCACAATCACTATAAGCGCCTGGCCCACGGGGCGAAGAGCGGCGAAGTCGAGATCGCCAAGAGCAACATCATGCTGGTCGGGCCCACCGGCTCGGGCAAGACGCTGCTGGCGCAGACCCTGGCGCGCATCCTCGACGTGCCCTTCACCATGGCCGACGCCACCACGCTGACCGAGGCCGGCTATGTCGGCGAGGATGTGGAGAACATCATCCTCAAGCTGCTGCAGGCGGCCGACTACAATGTGGAGCGGGCGCAGCGCGGCATCGTCTATATCGACGAGGTCGACAAGATCAGCCGCAAGTCGGACAACCCCTCGATCACGCGCGACGTGTCGGGCGAGGGCGTCCAGCAGGCGCTGCTCAAGATCATGGAAGGCACCGTGGCCTCGGTGCCGCCGCAGGGCGGGCGCAAGCACCCCCAGCAGGAGTTCCTGCAGGTCGACACCTCGAACATCCTGTTCATCTGCGGCGGCGCCTTCGCGGGCCTCGAGAAGATCATCGCCGGCCGCGGCAAGGGCTCGGGCATCGGCTATGGCGCCGACGTCAAGGGCCCCGATGAGCGCCGCACCGGGCAGATCCTGCGCGAGGTGGAGCCCGAGGACCTGCTGAAGTTCGGCCTCATCCCGGAGTTCATCGGCCGCCTCCCCGTGGTCGCCACGCTCGACGACCTGGACGAGAAGGCGCTGATCGAGATCCTGACCAAGCCGAAGAACGCCCTGGTCAAGCAGTATCAGCGCCTGTTCGAGATGGAGGCCACCAAGCTGACCTTCACCGATGACGCGCTGCGCTCCGTCGCCACCCGCGCCATCCAGCGCAAGACCGGCGCCCGCGGCCTGCGCTCGATCATGGAGGGCATCCTGCTCGGCACCATGTTCGACCTGCCGGGCCTGGAGGATGTCGAGGAGGTGGTGGTGAACAAGGAGGTGGCCGAAGGCCGTGCCGCCCCGCTGTTCATCTATGGTGAACGGGCGGCGGAGCAGTCTTCCGCATGAGGCCGGCCCGGCCTGGCACGCGGGGCTGGCCTGCATGGCTTGCCCTGCGCGCCGGCCGGTCCCATCTCCTGGGAGAACCCCGTGGCGCGGGGCCGTGCCGAGATGCGGGCGGATCTGCGCCGACTGTCCTGAGTGAGGTCCCCAATGGCGGATAAGAAACCCGAATTGCTGAGCGGTGAGCTGCTCCCCGTATTGCCGCTGCGGGACATCGTCGTCTTTCCCCACATGATCGTCCCGCTTTTCGTGGGCCGGGAGAAGAGCGTCCGCGCCCTTGAGGCCGTGATGCGGGAAGACAAGCAGATCCTGCTCGTCGCCCAGCGCAATGCCGCGCAGGACGATCCGGGCGCCGAGGAGTTGTACGATGTCGGCACGGTCTCCACCGTGCTGCAGCTCCTCAAGCTGCCGGACGGAACCGTCAAGGTTCTGGTCGAGGGCGGCAAGCGTGCGCGCGTGCTCGGCTTCAAGGAGACCGACCAGTACTTCGAGGCCTATACGGCCCCGCAGGAAGAGGAGGCCGCCGAGTCGCCCGAGATCGAGGCGCTGGCGCGCACCGTGGTCGGCCAGTTCGAGCAGTACATCAAGCTCAACAAGAAGATCGCGCCCGAGGTGCTGGTCTCGATCAACCAGATCGAGGACTCGGCCAAGCTCGCGGACACGGTCGCCAGCCACCTGAACCTGAAGATCGCCGAGAAGCAGGAGCTTCTGGAGATCGCCAGCGTCTCGGCCCGGCTGGAGCGCGTCTTCGCGCACATGGAAAGCGAGATCGGCGTCCTTCAGGTGGAGAAGCGCATCCGGAACCGCGTCAAGCGGCAGATGGAGAAGACGCAGCGCGAGTACTACCTGAACGAGCAGCTCAAGGCGATCCAGAAGGAGCTGGGCGAGGGCGAGGACGGCAAGGACGAGGCGGCCGAGCTGGAGGCCCGGATCAAGGCCACCAAGCTTTCCCCCGAGGCGCGGGACAAGGCGCTGGGCGAGCTGAAGAAGCTGCGCTCCATGTCGCCCATGAGCGCCGAGGCGACGGTGGTGCGGAACTACCTCGACTGGATCCTCTCCATTCCGTGGAAGAAGAAGTCGAAGGTCCGCAACGACCTCCTCAAGGCCGAGGAGGTGCTGGACGCCGACCATTACGGCCTGGACAAGGTCAAGGAGCGCATCCTCGAATATCTGGCGGTGCAGTCGCGCTCGCCCAAGGTGCGCGGGCCGATCCTGTGCCTCGTCGGGCCTCCGGGCGTCGGCAAGACCAGCCTCGGCAAGTCCATCGCCAAGGCCACCAACCGCAACTTCGTGCGCATGTCCCTGGGCGGCATGCGGGACGAGGCGGAGGTGCGCGGCCACCGGCGGACCTATATCGGCTCCATGCCGGGCAAGGTCATCCAGGGCATGAAGAAGGCCAAGACCTCCAACCCGCTCTTCCTGCTGGACGAGATCGACAAGCTCGGCGCCGACTGGCGTGGCGACCCGTCCTCGGCCCTGCTGGAGGTGCTGGACCCGGAGCAGAACGCCACCTTCGGCGACCACTACCTGGAGGTCGATTACGACCTGTCGGACGTGATGTTCGTCACCACGGCCAACTCCCTGCGCATGCCGCAGCCGCTGCTGGACCGCATGGAGATCATCCGCATCCCCGGCTACACCGAGGATGAGAAGGTGCAGATCGCCCGCCGCCACCTGCTGCCCAAGGTCACCGAGGCCAACGGGCTGAAGGAAGGCGAGTGGAGCGTGACGGACGAGGCGCTGCTGGACCTCGTGCGCTACTACACGCGCGAGGCCGGCGTCCGTAACCTCGAGCGCGAGGTGGGCGGGCTGGCCCGCAAGGCCGTCAAGGAGATCGTCTCCAAGAAGGCCAAGAAGGTCGCCATCAACCGCAAGAACCTCGAGAAGTATGCGGGCGTGAAGAAGTTCCGCTACGGCGAGGCCGAGGCGGAGGACATGGTGGGCGTCGTCACCGGCCTCGCCTGGACCGAGGTGGGCGGCGAGATCCTGACGATCGAGTCGGTCATGGTGCCGGGCAAGGGCAAGGTGCAGACCACCGGCAAGCTCGGCGACGTGATGCAGGAAAGCGTGTCCGCGGCCATCTCCTATGTCCGCAGCCGCTCGGCCAGCTTCGGCATCAAGCCGACGCTGTACGAGAAGCGCGACATCCACGTCCATGTGCCGGAAGGTGCGACTCCGAAGGACGGTCCCTCCGCCGGCATCGCCATGGCGACCTCCATCGTCTCCGTGCTGACCGGCATCCCCGTGCGCAAGGATGTCGCCATGACGGGCGAGATCACGCTGCGCGGGCGGGTGCTGCCGATCGGCGGGCTGAAGGAGAAGCTGCTGGCGGCGCTGCGGGCCGGCATCACCACGGTCTTCATCCCCAAGGACAACGAGAAGGATCTGGCCGAGATCCCGGACAACGTGAAGAAGGGGCTGACGATCAACGCCGTCTCGCATGTGGACGAGGTGATCAGCAAGGCCCTGGTCCGCGCGCCCGAGGCGATCGACTGGTCCGAGCCGGAGGAAGCGCCGCCGGCCACGACCGACGGCAAGACCGGCCAGCCGGCCCGCCTGCCGCACTGAGACGCCCTGCCGCGGCCTGGAAGCCGCGGCCGTGGCACGGCCTGGAGCCCGGGGAAGGGAAGCCTTCCCCGGGTTTTTTGCGGCCCGCGCGGCCATTGCGACGCTCGTGCCGTGACCGGCCTGCATCAGCCCTGGAAAATGGCGGCGGCGGGCGGCGCTGCCTTCAGCGCGGCGTTGACGGGGGAAAAACCGGCTGCCTAGTGTCGCGACGACAGGGACCGGCTTCTGCCGGTCCATGGGCCCCCAGGCGAGGATGAATCACGTGAACAAACAGGATCTCGTCGCGGTTGTTGCGGAGACGGGTGAGCTCTCCAAGGCCAAGGCGAGCGAGGTGCTCGACGCGGTGTTCGACGCGATCGGCCAGTCGCTGAAGGCCAAGCAGGAAGTCCGCCTGGTGGGCTTCGGCACCTTCTCCACCTCGCGCCGCAAGGCCGGCAAGGGCCGCAACCCGCGCACGGGAGAGGAGATCGAGATCGCCTCCTCCACCACGGTGCGCTTCAAGGCGGGCAAGGCCCTGAAGGACGACCTGAACTGAGGGCGTGGCGCCTCGCCCGGGAAGGGCGGGGGATGATGTTCGGGGGGCCGGCAGCGATGCCGGCTCCTTGTCGTTTTGGGGCTTGGCCCGAGGGGGGCGGGGAGGGTAATCGCAACCCTGCTGTGCGGGCACTTAGCTCAGCGGTAGAGCGCCTCGCTTACACCGAGGATGCCGGCGGTTCGAATCCGTCAGTGCCCATTCCCCCAGGCGACGGCCGCAGCGGAAGCTGATCAGTTCCCCATCAAATCAATCGGCGGAAAGATGAGTTTCGCCGATTGACACTGACCGGGCGGCGCCGTATTTCTCGCCCCACGACGCAAGCGGGTGTAGCTCAGTTGGTTAGAGCGCCGGCCTGTCACGCCGGAGGTCGCGGGTTCGAGCCCCGTCACTCGCGCCACGTCGCAAGGCAAAAACGCCGCCCCGGTTTGCCGGGGCGGCGTTTTGCGTTGGCCTGCTTTCCATCTTTCAATGTTCCGCAAGGCGCTCCGGGCTATGGCGATCCTGGCGTCGGGGGGGTAATGTCCGCCGCAGCGTTGCGCTGCGGCATGCCCCGTGGCGCGACACGCCGTGCGCTCCCCTGCGCATGGTTTTGTTGGGCCGCGGGCCCGAGGGACGGACGCAACATGACCCAGCCCCTGCTGGCGAACTATTTCCCGATCCTGGTCTTCCTGGCCATCGCCGCGGGTATCGCCGTGGCCATGGTGGGCGGCAGCGTGCTGGCGGCCCGCCAGAAGCCTTATGCGGAGAAGGTCTCCGCCTATGAGTGCGGCTTCGAGCCGTTCGACGACACGCGCCGGCGCTTCGATGTGCGATTCTACCTCGTCGCCATCCTGTTCATCATCTTCGACCTGGAAGTGGCTTTCCTGTTTCCCTGGGCGGTGGCGCTGGGTGATATCGGCTGGCTCGGCTTCCTTTCGATGATGGGCTTCCTGGCCGTGCTGACGGTGGGCTTCATCTACGAATGGCGCAAAGGCGCCCTGGACTGGGAGTGAGCCGCCGATGAGTGCGAGCAACCAAAGCGAGCTGAGCTGGAACCAGCAGGGCCTCCCGCCGGGCCCGGAGCAGGACGCCGTGGTGAAGGGCGTCACCGGCGAGATTGAGGACAAGGGCTTCGTCGTCGCCAACCTCGACAAGGTGGTGAACTGGGCGCGCACCGGCAGCCTGTGGCCGATGACCTTCGGCCTGGCCTGCTGCGCCGTGCCGATGATCCATGCCTATATGCCGCGCTACGACCTCGACCGCTTCGGCGTCATCCCGCGCGGCTCGCCCCGCCAGTCGGACGTGATGATCGTGGCCGGCACGCTGACCAACAAGATGGCCCCCGCGCTGCGCAAGGTCTATGACCAGATGGCCGAGCCGCGCTGGGTCATCTCCATGGGCAGCTGCGCCAATGGCGGCGGCTACTACCATTACAGCTACAGCGTCGTCCGCGGCTGCGACCGGATCGTGCCGGTGGACGTCTATGTGCCCGGCTGCCCGCCCACCGCCGAGGCGCTGGTCTATGGCGTGCTGCAGCTCCAGAAGAAGATCCGCCGGACGGGGAGCATCCTCCGTGGCTGACCAGACCGCGATCGAGACCGCCGGGGCGCAGGCCGCGCCAGGCGCGAACCAGGCCCTGCTTTCCGCCGTGCTGTCCGCCATTCCCGCCGAGGCCGTGCTCGCCTCCCAGGTGGCGCGCGGCGCCGAGGTGGAGATCCGGGTGCGGCGCGAGGCCTTGCACGCCGTGCTGCGGATGCTGCGCGACGATCCGCGCTTCGACTTCCAGCAGTGCATGGACATCTGCGGCGTGGACTGGCCGGGCCGGCCGGAGCGCTTCGAGGTGGTCTACAACCTCCTCTCGATGACGCATAACCACCGCATCCGCGTCATCACCACGACGAATGCCGAGACCCCGGTGCCCACCGTCGTCGACCTGTGGCCCTCCGCCACCTGGTTCGAGCGCGAGGCGTGGGACATGTACGGCATCGTCTTCGAGGGCCAGACCGACCTGCGCCGCATCCTCACCGATTACGGCTTCGAGGGGCATCCGCTGCGCAAGGACTTCCCGCTCACCGGCTTCGTCGAGGTCCGCTACGACCCCGAGCGGCAGGCGGTGGTCTATGAGCCGGTCAAGCTGACGCAGGACTTCCGCAACTTCGATTTCCTCTCGCCCTGGGAAGGCATGACCACGCTGCCCGGCGACGAGAAGGTGCATCTCAACCGGATCACCCGCGAATGAGCCTCAGCACCGACGACACCCCGGCCTCGGGCGGCACCCGCACGGTCGAGATCGACAGCCACACCATTAATTTCGGCCCGCAGCACCCGGCCGCGCACGGCGTGCTGCGGCTGATCCTGGAGATGCAGGGCGAGGTGGTGGAGCGTGCCGACCCGCATATCGGCCTGCTGCACCGCGGCACCGAGAAGCTGATCGAGCACAAGACCTACCTCCAGGCGCTGCCCTATTTCGACCGCCTGGACTATGTGGCGCCGATGGCGCAGGAGCATTGCTTCGCGCTCGCCGTGGAGAAGCTTCTCGGCATCGAGGCGCCGATCCGCGCGCAGTACATCCGCGTGCTGTTCGCCGAGATCAGCCGCATCCTGAACCACATCCTGAACATCACCACCTATGCGCTGGATGTGGGCGCGACGACACCCTCGCTTTGGGGCTTTGAGCAGCGCGAGGTGCTGCTGGAGTTCTACGACGCGACCTCCGGCTCGCACTACCACGCCAACTACTTCCGCGCCGGCGGCGTGGCCAAGGACCTGCCGGCCGGCCTGACCGACCGCATCGCGGCCTGGGCCGAGCAGTTCCCGAAGTTCGTGGACGACATCGAGCGCCTGCTGACGGGCAACCGCATCTTCAAGCAGCGCACCGTCGACATCGGCATCATGACGGCCGAGGAGGCGATGGAGTGGGGCTTCTCCGGCCCCTGCATCCGTGCCTCGGGCTGCGCCTGGGACCTGCGCCGCAGCCAGCCCTACGATGTCTATGAGCAGATGGACTTCGAGATCCCGGTGGGCAGCCATGGCGACTGCTATGAGCGCTACCTAGTCCGCATCGCCGAGATGCGCGAAAGCCTGAAGATCATCAAGCAGTGCCTGGCGCAGATGCCTGGCGGCCCGATCAAGGTGCAGGACAGCAAGATCGCGCCGCCGAAGCGGGCCGAGATGAAGCGCTCGATGGAGGCGCTCATCCACCACTTCAAGCTCTACAGCGAGGGCTACCACGTGCCGGCGGGCTCCACCTACACGGCGGTCGAGGCGCCCAAGGGCGAGTTCGGCGTCTATCTGGTGGCGGACGGCACCAACCGCCCCTATCGCTGCAAGATCCGCGCGCCCGGCTTCGCGCATCTGCAGGCGATGGAGAAGCTGTCGAAGGGGCACATGCTGGCGGACGCCGTGTCCGTCATCGGCAGCCTGGATATCGTGTTCGGAGAGATCGACCGGTGAGTGCGCTGAACCACGAGGAGCCGGCGAGCTTCGCCTTCGACGCGGAGAGCGAGGCGCAGATCGAGAAGATCCTGAAGCGCTATCCGGAAGGCAAGCAGGCGAGCGGCGTGATTCCGCTGCTCTATGTCGCGCAGAAGCAGATGGGGCGGGCCACCGGCAGCGCCTGGGTGCCGCGCGTGGCGATGGATGCCATCGCTGAGCGCCTCGGCATGGCGCCGATCCGCGTCTACGAGGTCGCCACCTTCTACTTCATGTTCAACACGAAGCCGATCGGGCGCTACCACCTGCAGGTCTGCGGCACGACGCCCTGCTGGCTGCGCGGTTCGGACGAGGTGCTGCGCGCCTGCAAGGATGCCGGCCACCTGAAGGGCTATGGCGACACCAGCGAGGACGGGCTGTTCACCATGACCGAGGTGGAGTGCCTCGGCGGCTGCGTGAACGCGCCCATCCTGCAGGTGGACGACGACTACTACGAGGACATGGACTACGAGAGCACGGTGAAGCTGATCGAGGCGCTGAAGCGCGGCGAGCGGCCGGAGCCGGGCAGCGCCCGGGGCCGTCTCTGCAGCGCGCCGGAAGGCGGGCCGGAGACCCTGCTCGACATTCCGCTGATGGACGCGCCGGCCGATGGCCGCGCCGTGAAGGAGTGAGACCGTGGCGCTGAGCGACAAGGACCGCATCTTCACCAACCTCTACGGCATCCATCACTGGGGGCTGAAGGAGGCGCGGCGGCGCGGCAACTGGGACGGCACCGCCGGCATCATCGCCAAGGGGCGGGACTGGATCATCGAGGAGATGAAGCAGTCCGGCCTGCGCGGCCGTGGCGGCGCGGGCTTCCCCACCGGCATGAAGTGGAGCTTCATGCCGAAGTCCAACCCGGATGGCCGGCCGTCCTACCTCGTCGTGAACTGCGACGAGTCCGAGCCGGGCACCTGCAAGGACCGCGACATCGTCCGCAACGACCCGCACACGCTGATCGAGGGCTGCCTGCTGGCCGGCGTCGCCATGGGCGCGCATGCCGGCTACATCTACATCCGCGGCGAGTACTACAACGAGCACCTGGTTCTGCAGGCGGCGATCGACGAGGCGTACGAGGCCGGCCTGCTCGGCGCCAACGCGGCCGGCTCGGGCTGGGACTTCGACCTCTACGTCCATCGCGGCGCCGGCGCCTATATCTGCGGCGAAGAGACGGCGCTGATCGAGAGCCTCGAAGGCAAGAAGGGCATGCCGCGCCTGAAGCCGCCCTTCCCGGCGGCGGTGGGCCTTTATGGCTGCCCGACCACGGTGAACAACGTCGAGACCATCGCGGTGGTGCCGACCATCCTGCGCCGCGGTGCCTCCTGGTTCGCCTCCTTCGGCCGGCCGAAGAACAGCGGCACCAAGGTGTTCTGCATCCAGGGCCATGTGAACAAGCCCTGCAACGTGGAAGCCGAGATGAGCATCCCGATGCGGGAGCTGATCGAGCGCTATGCCGGCGGCGTGCGCGGGGGGTGGGACAACCTGCTCGCCGTCATCCCCGGCGGCTCCTCCACGCCGCTGCTGCCCAAGCACATCTGCGACGACGTGCTGATGGACTTCGATGCGCTGCGCGAGCACAAGACCGGCCTCGGCACGGCGGGCGTGATCGTGATGGACAAGTCCACCGACATCATCAAGGCGATCGCCCGCCTGGCGCAGTTCTACAAGCATGAGAGCTGCGGCCAGTGCACCCCCTGCCGCGAGGGCATGGGCTGGCAGAAGCGCCTGATGGACCGCATGGTCGAGGGCCGCGCCGAGATCGCCGAGATCGACGTGCTGGAAAGCGTGACGCGCCAGATCGAGGGGCACACCATCTGCGCCCTCGCCGATGGCGGCGTCTGGCCGGTGCAGGGCCTGATCCGGCACTTCCGTCCGCTGATGGAAGAGCGCATCCGGGAATACCACGCCAAAAAGAGCGGCGGCGCCATGCCGCTGGCCGCGGAGTAAGACCATGGCGAAGGTCACGATCGACGGCATCGAGGTCGAGGTCCCCAACGGGGCCACCGTCCTCCAGGCCTGCGAGGCGGCGGGAAAGGAGATCCCCCGCTTCTGCTATCATGAGCGGCTGAGCGTCGCCGGCAATTGCCGCATGTGCCTGGTCGAGGTGGAGAAGGCGCCGAAGCCGGTGGCCTCCTGCGCCTACCCCGTGGCGGACGGCATGAAGGTGTTCACGGACAGCGAGCTGGTCCGCAACGCCCGCCGCAACGTCATGGAATTCCTGCTGATCAACCACCCGCTGGATTGCCCGATCTGCGACCAGGGCGGCGAGTGCGACCTGCAGGACCAGGCGACGGCCTATGGCGGCCAGGGCGGCCGCTACCGCGAGCAGAAGCGCGCGGTGAAGGACAAGTATCTGGGCCCGCTGGTCAAGACCATCATGACCCGCTGCATCCAGTGCACCCGCTGCGTGCGCTTCGCGACCGAGGTCGCGGGCGTGCCGGAGCTGGGCGCCACCGGGCGCGGCGAGGACATGCAGATCGGCACCTATGTCGAGAAGGCGCTGACCACCGAGCTGTCGGGCAACCTGATCGACATCTGCCCGGTGGGCGCGCTGACCAGCCGCCCCTATGCCTTCGTCTCCCGCCCCTGGGAGCTGCGCAAGACGGACAGCGTGGACGTGCTGGACGCGGTCGGCGCCGCCATCCGCGTGGACACGCGCGGGCCCGAGGTGCTGCGCATCCTGCCGCGCACCAATGAGGACGTGAACGAGGAGTGGATGGCCGACCGTGGCCGCTTCTCCTTCGACGGCCTCAAGCGCAAGCGGCTGGACCGCCCCTGGATCCGGGTGGAGGGCAAGCTGCGCCCCGCGAGCTGGCAGGAGGCCTTCGGGCACATCGCCGCCCGGCTGAAGGGCATCCCCGGCCAGCGCCTCGGCGCCGTGGCCGGCGACCTGGTGGATGCCGAGAGCGCCTTCGCGCTGCGCGAGCTGATGATCGGCCTCGGCTCGGCCAATCTCGACTGCCGGCAGGACGGCGCGGCGATCGACGTCTCGCGCCGCGATCACTACCTGTTCAACTCGGGCATCGCCGGCATCGACGAGGCGGACGCCCTGCTGCTGATCGGCACCAACCCGCGCAAGGAAGCGCCGGTGCTGAACGCCCGCATCCGCAAGCGCTGGTCCTCGGGCGCGCTGAAGGTGGCGAGCATCGGCCCGGCCGGGCTCGACCTCACCTACAAGGCCGAGCATCTGGGGGAGGGGCCTGACGCCCTCGCGGCGCTGCGCGACGGGAGCAGCGCCTTCGCCGAGGTGTTGAAGGGCGCCAAGCGGCCGATGATCGTGCTGGGCCGCGCCGCCGTGGCGCGCCCCGACGGCGCGGCCATCCTGGCGGCGGCCTGGGCGCTGGCCGAGAGCGTCGGCGCGCTGACGCCCGAGTGGCACGGCTTCAACATGCTGCACCTGTTCGGCGGCCAAGTCGGCGCGCTCGATGCCGGCTTCGTGCCGGGCGAGGGCGGGCTGGACCTGGCCGGCATGCTGGGCGGCGGCGTGGACGCGCTGTGGCTGTTGGGCGCGGACGGCTTCGAGCCGGGGCTGATCCCCGCCGGCACCTTCGTCATCTACCAGGGCCACCATGGCGACCGGGCGGCGGCGCGGGCGGATGTCATCCTCCCCGGCGCGGCCTACACCGAGAAGGACGGCACCTACGTCAACACCGAGGGCCGGGTGCAGCGGGGCCGGATGGCCCTGCACCCGCCGGGCGAGGCGCGGGAGGACTGGCGCATCATCCGCGCCGCCGGCGCCGCGCTGGGCGTGGGCCTGGCCTTCGACACGCTGGACGCGCTGCGCGCCCGGATGGTGGCGGCGAACCCGGTCTTCGGCCTGGTCGATGGCCGCGTGGCCGATGGCTGCCACGACACGGCCGGGCCGAAGCTTGCGGCCGGCACGGCGCCGGAGGCCACCGCCTTCACGCTCGCGGTGACCGATTACTGGCAGGCGGATGCGATCAGCCGCGCCTCGGAAACGATGGCCGAGTGCAGCCGCATCTACAATGACGCCACGCCCCGGCTGGCGGCGGAGTAACGCGGCATGGACGCTTTCCTCGCATCCCCCATCGGCATCCTGGCGCTGACGGTCGCGCAGACCCTGGCGCTGCTGGTGCCGCTGCTGATCGCGGTGGCCTACCTCACCTATGCCGAGCGCAAGGTGATGGCGGCGATGCAGATGCGGAAGGGGCCGAACATGGTCGGCCCCTTCGGCCTTCTCCAGCCCTTCGCCGACGCGCTGAAGATGCTGCTGAAGGAGACCATCATCCCGTCCGGCGCCAACCGGGCGCTGTTCATCCTCGGCCCGATGCTGACGCTGATCCTGGCGCTCATCGCCTGGGCGGTGATCCCGGTGAACGATGGCTGGGCGATCGCCGACATCAATGTCGGCGTGCTCTACCTGCTGGCCATCTCCTCGCTCGGCGTCTACGGCATCGTCATCGCCGGCTGGGCCTCGAACTCGAAATACGCCTTCCTGGGCGCGCTGCGCTCGGCGGCGCAGATGGTCTCCTACGAGGTCTCCATGGGCCTCGTCATCGTGACCGTCCTGCTCTGCGTGGGCAGCCTGAACCTGAGCGAGATCGTGCGGGCGCAGAGCACGGTGTGGTTCGCCATCCCGCTCTTCCCGATGTTCGTCATCTTCTTCGTCTCGACGCTGGCCGAGACGAACCGCCCGCCCTTCGACCTCGCCGAGGGCGAGTCGGAGCTGGTGGCGGGCTTCATGGTGGAATACTCCTCCATGACCTACGCCCTGTTCTTCCTGGGCGAATACGCCAACATGATCCTCATGTCGGCCATGACCACCATCCTGTTCCTGGGTGGCTGGCTGCCGCCGATGGACATCGCGCCCTTCAACTGGGTGCCGGGGCCGATCTGGTTCATCCTGAAGATCTGCCTGTGCCTGTTCACCTTCATCTGGGTGCGCGCCACCTTCCCGCGCTACCGCTACGACCAGCTGATGCGCCTGGGGTGGAAGGTGTTCCTGCCCTTCAGCCTGGTCTGGCTGGTGCTGACGGCCTTCGTGCTGAAGCTGACGGGGTGGCTGCCGGCATGAACCGACCTGTTCCGCTGGCCCCTGTCGTGATGCCCCTTGTTGGAATGACGGGCGCGGGCTACCCCCGCGCGGCGAGGTGAGAGATGGCAACGCTTGACCGCGTGGCGCGCAGCCTGCTGCTGACCGAGCTGGCCTCGGGCATGGCGCTGACGCTGAAGTATTTCTTCAGCCCGAAATCGACGATCAGCTACCCCTTCGAGAAGACGGCGCTTTCTCCCCGCTTCAAGGGCGAGCACGCGCTGCGCCGCTATCCCAATGGCGAGGAGCGGTGCATCGCCTGCAAGCTGTGCGAGGCCATCTGCCCGGCCCTGGCCATCACCATCGAGGCCGAGCCGCGCGAGGATGGCAGCCGCCGCACCACGCGCTACGACATCGACATGACGAAGTGCATCTATTGCGGCATGTGCGAGGAAGCCTGCCCGGTCGATGCCATCGTCGAGGGGCCGAACTTCGAGTTCGCGACGGAGACGCGCGAGGAGCTGATCTACAACAAGGATCGGCTGCTCTCGAACGGCGACCGGTGGGAGCCGGAGCTCGCCAAGCGCCTCGAGCTCGACTCGTCCTACCGTTGAGTTCCGCGGCGAGGGGGGTCCGGTCCGTGCCACCCTCGCGGCTTTCCTTCACGGCCCCGTCCTCCTGCCAGGACGGCTCTCTCGGAACGGTGCCATGATGCTGCATCTGCACGCGGGCGGGCTGCGATGATCGCCGCACTCGCCTTCTATGTCTTCGCGGCCATCCTGATCGCGTCCGCGGTCATGGTGGTGACCAGCCGCAATCCCGTGCACAGCGTGCTGTTCCTGATCCTGGCGTTCTTCAACGCCGCGGCGCTGTTCCTGATCGCGGGGGCCGAGTTCCTGGCGATGATCCTGGTCATCGTCTATGTGGGCGCGGTTGCCGTGCTGTTCCTCTTCATCGTCATGATGCTGGACATCGACTTCAGCCGCATGCGGGAGGGGCTGCAGCGCTACGCGCCGATCGGCGCCGTGATCGGCGGCATCCTGTTCCTGGAGCTGCTCTTCGTGTTCGGCAGCTGGCAGTTCGCGCCGGACGCCACCACGCTGCGGCTGAACGCGACGCCGGGGCCGGAGGTGACCAACACCGAGGCGCTCGGCCGGCTGATCTACACGGACTACATCTACCTCTTCCAGGTGGCCGGCCTGATCCTGCTGGTCGCCATGATCGGCGCCATCGTGCTGACGCTGCGCGACAAGCCGGCCAACAGCAAGCGGCAGGACATCGCCGTGCAGGTGGCCCGCGCCGAGGCGGTGAAGCTCGCCAACCCGCCGGCCCGCGCCGGCCTCGGCCAGCTCGGCATCGTCCGCCGCCCGCTGCCGGAGGCGCCGAAGCCCAAGGCGGTCGGCCATGACGACCACCACGACCACCATGGCGGGGGGCACCACTGAGATGCTGACCATCGGCCTCGGCCACTACCTCACCGTGAGCGCGATCCTGTTCGTGCTCGGGGTGCTGGGCATCTTCCTCAACCGGAAGAACGTCATCGTCATCCTGATGTCGATCGAGCTGCTGCTGCTCTCGGTGAACCTGAACATGGTGGCCTTCTCCTCGGCCCTGCAGGACCTCACCGGGCAGGTCTTCGCGCTGTTCGTGCTCACCGTCGCCGCCGCGGAGGCCGCCATCGGGCTGGCCATCGTCGTCATCTACTTCCGCAACCGCGGCAGCATCGAGGTGGAGGACATCTCCACCCTGAAGGGTTAGGCGCATGTTTGTCGGTGCCGTCTTCTTCCCGCTGCTGGGCGCCACGATCGCCGGCTTCTTCGGCCGCTGGATCGGCGACCGCGCGGCGCAATGGGCGACCGTGCTCTGCATGGCGCTGGCCGCCGTCTGCGGCATTTCCAGCTTCATCCAGGTGGCCTTCGGCCATGCGCCGGCCACGGTCGAGATCGTGACCTGGCTCGATGTCGGCGGGCTGCAGCTCTCCTGGGCGCTGCGCTACGACACGCTGGCCGCCATGATGGTGGCCATGGTCACGCTGATCTCGACCATGATCCACCTCTACAGCGTGGGCTACATGTCGCACGACGCGACCATCCCGCGCTTCTTCGCCTATCTCTCGCTGTTCACCTTCATGATGCTCATGCTGGTGACCGCCGATAACCTGCTGCAGCTGTTCTTCGGCTGGGAGGGCGTCGGCCTCGCGAGCTACCTGCTGATCGGCTACTGGTATGAGCGCGAGAGCGCCAACCGCGCGGCAATGAAGGCCTTCATCGTCAACCGCGTGGGCGACCTCTTCTTCATGCTGGGCATGGGCCTGACCTTCTGGACCTTCGGCAGCATCGAGTTCGACACCATCTTCCAGGGCGTCGAGGCGGCGCGCCAGCTCACCTTCGCGGGCTATCCTGTGATCGAGGTGATCGGCCTGCTCTTCTTCCTGGGCGCCATGGGCAAGTCGGCGCAGATCGGCCTGCACACCTGGCTGCCGGACGCGATGGAAGGACCGACGCCCGTTTCCGCGCTGATCCACGCGGCCACCATGGTCACGGCGGGCGTGTTCCTGATGGCGCGCATGTCGCCGCTGATGGAATACGCGCCGAACGTGCTGGGCTTCATCACCGTCATCGGCGCGACCACGGCGCTGTTCGCGGCCAGCGTCGGCATGGTGCAGAACGACATCAAGCGGGTCATCGCCTATTCGACCTGCTCGCAGCTCGGCTACATGTTCTTCGCGGTGGGCGTCGGCGCCTATCAGGCCGCCGTCTTCCACCTCTTCACCCACGCCTTCTTCAAGGCGCTGCTCTTCCTGGGCGCGGGCTCCGTCATCCACGCCATGTCGGACGAGCAGGACATCCGCCGCATGGGCGGGATCTGGAAGAAGATCCCGGTCACCTATGCCATGTTCTGGATCGGCTCCCTGGCCCTGGCGGGCGTGCCCTACTTCGCCGGCTACTATTCCAAGGACATGATCCTGGAGGCCGCCTTCGCCGGCCATGGCTGGACGGCGGGCTACGCCTTCGCCTGCGGCATCGTCGCCGCGTTCCTGACCGCCTTCTACTCCTGGCGGCTGATCATCATGACCTTCCACGGCACCCCGCGCGCCGACCATCACACGATGGAGCACGTGCACGAGAGCCCGGCGGTCATGCTGGTGCCGCTGCTGGTGCTGGCGCTGGGCGCGCTGTTCACCGGCGCCTATTTCTACGAGGACTTCGTCGGCCACCACTGGGCCGAGTTCTGGAACGGCTCGATCGTCAACGCGCCGCACAACCACATCATGCACGAGGCGCACGAGGTCCCCTCCTGGGTGCCGCTGGCGCCGACGGTGGTGGGCGTGGCGGGCATCGCGCTGGCCTATGTGCTCTACATGTTCCTGCCCCACCTGCCGGGGCGGATCGCCGCCACGGTGCCGGGGCTGTACCGCTTCCTGCTGAACAAGTGGTACTTCGACGAGCTGTATGACCGCATCTTCGTCCGCCCCGCGCGCGCGCTGGCCGTGCAGCTCTGGAAGGTGGGCGACGTCAAGATCATCGACGGCATGCCGAACGGCGCCGCCAGCCTGACCGCGCAGGCTTCCAGCCGGGTGGTGAGGTTCCAGACGGGCCGGGTGGCGAACTACGCCTTCGCCATGATCATCGGCCTCGTCCTCTTCGTCAGCATCTTCCTCTTTGGGGTCGGCCGATGAACGCCGCGGGTTTTCCCCTGCTCTCGCTGCTCACCTTCCTGCCGCTGGTGGGCGCGGGCATCATCCTGTTCGTGCGCGGGGAGGAGGCGGTGGTCGCCTCCAACGCCCGCTGGACCGCGCTGTGGACCAGCCTGATCACCTTCGGGCTCTCGCTGATCCTGTGGTTCCAGTTCGACAAGAGCACGGCCGACTTCCAGTTCGTCGAGCAGATGAGCTGGATGCCGGAGTTCGGCCTCGGCTACCACATGGGCGTGGACGGCATCTCGGTGCTGTTCGTGCTGCTCTCCACGGCGCTGACCCCGCTCTGCATCCTCTCCTCCTGGGAGGCCATCCAGAGCCGGGTGCGCGAGTACATGATCGCCTTCCTCGTCCTCGAGACGATGATGGTCGGTATGTTCTCCTCGCTCGACGTGGTGATGTTCTACATCTTCTTCGAGGGCGTGCTGATCCCGATGTTCCTGATCATCGGGGTCTGGGGCGGCGCGCGGCGGGTCTATGCCGCCTACAAGCTGTTCCTCTACACGCTGCTCGGCTCGCTGCTGATGCTGCTGGCCATGCTGGTGCTGTGGTACCAGGCCGGCACCACCTCCATCCCGGCGCTCTTCGAGCTGACCATCGCGCCCAGCACCCAGGTCTGGCTGTTCCTGGCCTTCTTCGCCTCCTTCGCCGTGAAGGTGCCGATGTGGCCGGTGCACACCTGGCTGCCGGACGCCCATGTGGAGGCGCCCACCGCCGGCTCCGTCATCCTGGCGGGCGTGCTGCTGAAGATGGGCGCCTATGGCTTCCTGCGCTTCTCGCTGCCGCTGCTGCCGCAGGCCACCGAGTGGTTCGCGCCGCTGATGTTCGCGCTTTCCGTCATCGCCGTGGTCTACACCTCGCTGGTGGCGCTGGCGCAGGAGGACATGAAGAAGCTGATCGCCTATTCCTCGGTCGCCCATATGGGCATCGTGACGATCGGCATCTTCACCCTGAACCACCAGGGCATCTCGGGCGCGATCTTCCAGATGCTGAGCCACGGCGTCGTCTCCGGCGCGCTGTTCCTCTGCGTCGGCGTGCTCTACGACCGGGTCCACTCGCGCGAGATCGCTCGCTATGGCGGCGTCGCCAAGATCATGCCGGGCTACGCGCTGGTGTTCATGCTGTTCACCATGGGCTCCGTGGCGCTGCCCGGCACCGCCGGCTTCCCCGGCGAGTTCCTGGTCATCGTGGGCGCCTGGAACGCCAATCCCTGGGTCGCCTTCGGCGCCGCCCTCGGCATGATCCTGGGCGCCGCCTACATGCTCTACCTCTACCGCCGGGTCGTGTTCAGCAAGATCACCCGCGAGGACCTGAAGGCCCTGCTGGACCTCAGCCCGCGCGAATACGTGACCTTCGCGCCGCTGATCCTGCTGACGCTGTGGATGGGCATCTATCCGTCCTCCTTCCTTTCCTTCTTCGAGGCCAGCGTCGCGGCCCTCGTCTCGCGGCATGAGGCCGCGATGGCGTTGCCGCGCCTGGCCGGGATGTGACCGGCATGAACTGGACCCTCGTCCTCCCCGAGCTGGTGCTGGCGACCGCCGGTCTGGCCGCGCTGGTGGCCGGCGTGCTGCCGAGGCGCGACACCAGCTTCGCCATCAACATGGGCGTGTTCGGCGCCATGCTGCTGGCCGCCGTGCTGGTGCTGGCGCAGCCCGAGGGCACCGCCTTCGCCGGCCAGTACGTGTCGGACGACTTCACGCGATTCATGAAGCTGCTCGTGCTGGCGGGCGCCGCACTCGGCCTGCTCGTGGCGATGGACTGGAACGTCAAGGAAGGGCTGTCGAAGTTCGAGTTCCCGCTGCTGCTGCTGTTCAGCAGCCTGGGCATGATGGTCATGGTCTCGGCCAACGACCTCATTGCCCTGTATCTGGGCCTCGAGCTGCTCTCGCTGTCGCTCTACGTCATCGCCGCCTTCAACCGGGACAGCGAGCGCTCGGCCGAGGCGGGGCTGAAGTACTTCATCCTGGGCTCGCTGGCCTCCGGCCTGCTGCTCTACGGCGCGAGCCTCGTCTATGGCTTCGCCGGCTCCACCAACTTCGACCGCATCGCCGACGCGGTGGGCGCCACGGAAGGCGTGCCCTTCGGCCTGGTGGTCGGGCTGGTCTTCGTGCTGGCGGCCCTGGCCTTCAAGGTCTCGGCCGTGCCCTTCCACATGTGGACGCCCGACGTCTATGAGGGCGCGCCGACGCCGGTGACGGCCTTCTTCGCCTCCGCCCCCAAGGTCGCGGCCATCGCGCTGCTGACCCGTGTGGCGGCCGGCCCCTTCGGCGAGCTGGTGGACCAGTGGCAGCAGGTGCTGATCCTGGCCTCGCTGGGCTCCATGATCCTGGGCGCGCTCGCCGCCATCGGGCAGCGCAACATCAAGCGCCTGATGGCCTATTCCTCCATCGGCCATGTCGGCTACGCGCTGATGGGCCTGGCGGTGGGCAGCGACCTCGGCATTCGCGGCCTGCTGCTCTACATGGCCATCTATCTCTTCACCAATGTCGGCGCCTTCGCGGTGCTGGTGGCGATGCGCCGCAACGGCCGCGCCCTGGAGGGGATCGACGACCTCGCCGGCCTCGGCAAGTCCGACCCCGCCATGGCGCTCGCCATGACGGTGTTCATGCTTTCCATGGCGGGCATCCCGCCGCTGGCCGGCTTCTTCGGCAAGCTCTACGTCTTCCTGGCGGCGGTCTATGGCGGCTACTGGGTGCTGGCGGTGGTCGGCGTTCTGACCTCGGCCGTCTCCGCCTATTATTACCTGCGCGTCATCAAGGTGATGTATTTCGACGCAGGCGACGCCTTCGACGCGCGGCCGACGAGCATCTCCGTCGTGCTGGCGGGGACGGGGCTGTTCACCGTCTTCTTCTTCGCCTTCCCGGCGCCCTTCCTGGCCGCGGCGCAGGCGGCCGTGGCCGCGCTGGTGGGGTGAGGTGACGGGCGCCGCTCCCGCGTGGCGCCTGCGCGTCCATGACGAACTGGCCAGCACGCAGGATGGCGTGCTGGCCGCCGCCCTGGAGGGGGAGCCGGAGGGCCTCGCCATCCTCGCCCGTCGGCAGGTGGCAGGGCGCGGCACGCAGGGCCGGCACTGGCGCTCGCCGCCCGGCAATCTCTACCTCTCCTTCCTGCTGCGCCCCGAGGGGCTCGCGCGAGAATTGCCGCAATGGTCGTTGCTGATGGCGGTCGCCCTGGCCGACGCCCTGGCGCCGCTGCTGCCCGACCCGTCCCGGCTGCGGCTGAAATGGCCGAACGACCTGCTGCTGGACGGCGCCAAATGCGCCGGCATCCTGACGCAAGGGACGCCCGGAGAGGATGGGGGCATCGGCTGGCTGGCCTGCGGCATCGGGGTGAACCTCGCCGAGGCGCCGGTGCTGCCGGACCGCCCGACAGCCAGCCTCCGCCAGGCCGGCCTCGTGCCGCCGGAGCCCGTGGCCTTCGCCTGGTCGCTGCTGGCGGCGCTCGACCGCTGGCGCGAGCTCCAGGGGCGCCAGGGCTTCGCGCCCGTGCGGCTCGCCTGGATGGCACGGGGGCCGGCCCAGGGCAGCAGGCTGCGCCTGAACCGCCCTGAGGGCATTCTGGAGGGAACCTATGAGGGCCTCTCGCCCGAGGGGCGGCTTCTGCTGCGAACCGGTACGAGCCTCCAGGCCATCTCCTCAGGCGAGATAGTTCCTGTGCCACTGCCAACAGCCGGTTGAGCGGCCGCGCCGTCCGCAATCCGTGATCGGCATGGGCCCTGTTCGGCCGATGCAATCCGCCCCCTGCTGGGGTTATGTGAACGGCGTGAGACAGAGACAGGCGAGACTCCGGCATACCCGCTCTGCGGACGCGCAAGGCCTGTTGGCGGGACGGGAGTGCCACCCCACCTGTTGTTTCAAGGATTTGCCTGACGCGTCCGCGCCCCGCAAAGGCGCCGGACTGACGAGGGCCACGAAACCTGCCCCCAGGGGCATGACTGCATGAACATCACCACTGGCGAGAATCAATGAACAATAATGGAGACTTGGCCTTCATCCCGCTTGGCGGGACGGGGGAGATCGGCCTGAACCTGAATGTCTATCGCTGCGACGGGCAGCTTCTGGCGATCGATTGCGGCATCGGCTTCGGTGGCGCGGAGCAGCCCGAGGCGGAAGTTATGGTGCCCGACCCCGCCTGGCTCGCGGAACGCCGCGACAAGCTGCTGGGCCTGGTCATCACCCATGCGCATGAGGACCATATCGGCGCCGTGGCGCCGCTCTGGCCGCAGCTGCGCTGCCCGGTCTATGCCAGCCCCTTCACCGCCGCCGTGCTGCGCCGCAAGCTGGGGGAGGCGGGGCTGATGGGGCAGGTGAAGCTGATCACCGTTCCGCTGGGAGGCTCGCTGCAGCTCGGGCCGTTCGGCCTGCGCTTCATCCGCGTCACCCATTCGGTGCCGGAGCCGCAATCCATCGCCATCCGCACGCCCTATGGCACCGTGCTGCACACCGGCGACTGGAAGCTGGACCCCGACCCTCTGGTGGGCGAGCCGACCGACGAGGCCGCCTTCGCCGAGCTGGGCCGCGAGGGCGTGCTGGCTATGGTGTGCGACAGCACCAACGCGCTGGTGGAGGGCCATTCGGGCAGCGAGGCGGAGGTGCGCCGCAACCTCACCGCGCTGATCCGCCAGTTGAAGGGGCGCGTCGCCGTCACCTGCTTCGCCACCAACGTGGCGCGGGTGGAATCCATCGCGCTCGCCGCGCAGGCCGCGGGCCGCAAGGTGGCGCTGTTCGGCCGCAGCCTGCGCAACGCCGAGGCGGCGGCGCGCGAGTGCGGCTACATGCGCGAGGTCGAACCCTTCATCCACGAGGATGACGCGGATGACGTGCCGGACGACCAGCTGCTGATCATCTGCACCGGCAGCCAGGGCGAGCCGCGCTCGGCCATGTCCAAGATCGCCGCCGACACCCATCCGCGCATCTCGCTCGGGGAAGGGGACACGGTGATCTTCTCCTCGCGCATGATCCCGGGCAATGAGCGCGCCATCCTGCGCATGCAGGACGAGCTGGCCCGTGGCGGCTGCCGCGTGATGACGGCGGACGACCACATGGTGCATGTCTCCGGCCACCCGGCGCGGGACGAGCTGAAGCGGCTTTATTCCCTGGTGAAGCCGCGCTTCGCCGTGCCGGTGCATGGCGAGTGGCGCCACCTGCAGGAGCATGCCGCGCTCGCCCGCGAGATGGGCTCCACGCCTGTGCTGGTGGAGGATGGCGACGTGCTGCGCCTCGGCCCGCTTTCCGGCAACGCCACGCCGGAGGTGGTGGAGGGCGTGCCCACCGGCCAGCTCGCGCTGGATGGCGAGCGGCTGCTGCCGCTGGAAGGCGGCGTGCTGGGCGCACGGCGGCGGATGCTGTTCAACGGCATCGTCGTGGCCTCGCTGGCGGTGGACCAGTCGGGGCGGGTGCTGGGCAACCCGGTGGTGTCCGCGCCCGGGCTGTTCGACATGGGCGATGCCGAACCGGGGCAGATCGCCGACGAGCTGGCCCGCGCCGTGACCGACATGCCGCCGGCCCTGAAGCGCGAGGACGACACGCTGCGGGACGCGGCGCGCACGGCGCTGCGCAAGGCGATGGGGCGGCGGCTGCGCAAGCGGCCGAGCGTCGAGATCCACCTGCTGCGGGTCTGAGGACAGGAAAAGGCCAGGGGAAGGAATTCCCCTGGACCCCATCTTTTTTCTGTCAGTTCAGGCCGCGGCCAGCCTGCCGTCGCGCAGGGTGACGACGCGGTCCATGCGGGCGGCGAGGTCCGGGTTGTGGGTGGCGATCAATGCGGCTACGCCGGCGCCGCGCACTGCCTCCAGCAATTGCGCGAAGACGCGGTCGGAGGTGGCCACGTCCAGGTTGCCGGTCGGCTCGTCGGCCAGCAGCAGGCCGGGGCGGTTGGCCAGGGCGCGCGCGATGGCCACGCGCTGCTGCTCGCCGCCCGAAAGGCGGCCGGGGCGGTGCTGCTCCCGGCCTTCCAGGCCAAAGCCGGCCAGCAGCTCCCGCGCGCGCTGCGCGGCGGCCTTCTCGGCGGTGCCGAGCGCCATCTGCGGCAGCACCACGTTCTCCTCCGCCGTGAACTCCGGCAGCAGGTGGTGGAACTGGTAGACGAAGCCGATGCTGCGGCCGCGCAGCGCGCTGCGCGCCTCGTCGCCCAGCGTGCCGGCGGGGCGTCCGTCGATGAACACCTCGCCCCCATCCGGCTTCTCCAGCAGCCCTGCTAGGTGCAGCAGGGTGGACTTGCCGGTGCCGGAAGGCGCCACCAGCGCCACGATCTCGCCCGCGTGCAAGGACAGGTCGGCCCCGCGCAGCACGGGCAACTCGCCCGCCTCCGTGCGGTAGCGCCGCTCGACGGCGGCGAGGCGCAGGCGTTCACTCATTGCGGAGCGCCTCCACCGGGTCGGTGCGCGCGGCGCGCCAGGAAGGATAGAGCGTGGCCAGCAGCGAAAGGCCGAGGCCCATCAGCACCACCTGCGTCACCTCGCCGGGGTCCACCACCGCCGGCAGGCGGGTGAGGAAATAGACTTCCGGGCTGAACAGCTGCGTGCCGGTGAGCGATTGCAGGAACTGCCGGATGTGCTCGATGTTCAGGCAGAACACCAGCCCGAGCGCGAAGCCGATGGCGGTGCCGAGCACGCCGATCGAGGTGCCGCACAGGAGGAAGATGCGCATCACCGCGCCGCTGGTGGCACCCATGGTGCGCAGGATGGCGATGTCACGCCCCTTGTCCTTCACCAGCATGATCAGCGACGAGACGATGTTGAACGCCGCCACGATGATGATGAGGGTGAGGATCAGGAACATCACGTTCCGCTCCACCTGCACCGCGGCGAAGAAGGAGGAATTGGCCGCCTGCCAGTCCAGCACCCGCACAGGGGTGGGGGACAGCGCCTGGGCGATCTCCCGCGACACCGCCCGCACATTGTCCGGGTCGTGGACGAACACCTCGATCTGCGAGGCGGCGTCGCGCATCTGGAAGTAGATCTGCGCCGCCGGCAGGGGGAGGAAGACGTAGGAGCTGTCATACTCGTTCATCCCCGCCTCGAACATCGCCACCACCGTGTAGGCGCGCAGGCGCGGCACGGTGCCGATCACGGTGGCCCGCCCCTGGGGCGAGACCAGCGTCACCTTGTCGCCCAGCCGCACGCCGAGCTTCTGCGCCAGCCGCGTGCCGATCAGGATGGCGTCCTCGCCCTGGAAGGCATCGAGGGTGCCGGCGCGGATGTTGCCGGCCAGCAGCGGCCGGGCGCGCAAATCCTCGGGCCTGATGCCGCGCGCGAGGCCCCCGGTGGCGCCGCCGGCCTCGCTGGTCAGCAGCACCTGTCCCTCGACGATGGGGGTGGCGCTGGCCACCCCCGCCAGGCGGCGCACCCGCTCGGCGATGTCGTCATAGTCGCGCAGGCCGCCGCCCGGGCCGCCGGACGCGGCATGGATGCCGAGATGTCCGTTCAGCCCCAGGATGCGGCCCAGCAGCTCCTGCCGGAAGCCGTTCATCACGCTCATCACGATGATCAGCGTGGCGACGCCGAGGGCGATGCCCACCAGCGAGAAGCCGGCGATCACCGAGACGAAGCGCTCGCCCTTGCGCGCCCGCAGGTAGCGGAACGCGACCTTCCGTTCGAACGCCCCGAACATGCGGCCCGCTACTTCCCGAGCACCTGCGCCAGCGCGGCCTCGATGGAGACCTCCTGGCGCTCGCCCGTGGCGCGGCGCTTCAGCTCGATGATGCCGTTGGCGGCACCGCGTGGCCCGATGATGGCCTGCCAGGGATAGCCCGCCAGGTCGGCGTCGTTGAACTTCACGCCGGCGCGCTCGGGGCGGTCGTCATAGACGGCATCGCCGCCGAGGGAAGCGTAGAGCTTCTCGCACAGGGCGTCGGTGGCGAGGTCGCCGGGCTTCAGGTTCAGGATGGCGCAGCGGAAGGGCGCCACGGCGTCCGGCCACTTGATGCCGGCCTCGTCGTGGTTCGCCTCGATCAGCGCGCCGAGCAGGCGGGAGACGCCGATGCCGTAGCTGCCCATCTGCGGCACCAGCGGGTTGCCGTCCGGCCCCGCCACGGTCAGGCCCATCGACTTCGAGTACTTGTCCCCGAAGAAGAAGATGTGGCCCACCTCGATGCCGCGGGCCGAGACCTGGTTCTCCGCGCCGACCGCGTTCCAGGCCGCCTCGTCATGCATCTCGTCGGTGGCGGCGTAGCGGCTGGTCCAGAAGTCGACGGTGGGGTCCAGATCGCCCTCGTAATCGGGCTTCTGGGCCAGCACGTCGAAATCCAGCAGGTCCTTGTGCAGGTAGACCTGGCTCTCGCCCGTCTCGGCCAGGATGATGAACTCGTGGCTGAGGTCGCCGCCGATCGGTCCGGTGTCGGCCCGCATCGGAATGGCCTTCAGCCCCATGCGGGCGAAGGTGCGCAGATAGGCCACGAACATCTTCTTGTAGGAGAGGCGAGCGGCCTCGGCGTCGATGTCGAAGGAATAGGCGTCCTTCATCAGGAACTCGCGGCCGCGCATCACGCCGAAGCGGGGGCGGATCTCGTCCCGGAACTTCCACTGGATGTGGTAGAGGTTGCGTGGCAGGTCGCGGTAGGACTTGGCGTAGGACTTGAAGATGTCCGTCACCATTTCCTCGTTGGTCGGCCCGAACAGCATCTCGCGCTCATGCCGGTCCGTGATGCGGAGCATCTCCTTGCCGTAGTCGTCGTAGCGGCCGGACTGGCGCCAGAGATCGGCGCTCTGGATCGTCGGCATCAGGATTTCCTGGGCGCCGGCGGCGTCCTGCTCCTCCCGCACGATCTGGCTGACCTTCTGCAGCACGCGCAGGCCGAGCGGCAGCCAGGCATAGATGCCGGCGCTGGTCTGGCGGATCATGCCGGCGCGCAGCATCAGCTTGTGCGAGGCGATCGACGCTTCGGCGGGAATTTCTTTGAGGGTCGGCAGGAAGGCGCGGGAGAGGCGCAAGGGATCAGCTCCGGTCGGAGAAACGGCCGGCGGAAGGTAAGGGCGCGGCGCCGTATGCGCCAGGGGGAGGGGGCCCGGGCCGGAAGTAAGGGCCGCATCCTATGTTGCGCCGCAATAAAAATACCAAACGTTTACCCTTGACGACATTTTTAGTCGTTCATTCCGAGTTTTTGCTTGGAGCGCTGCACCGTGGGCGATACAAGCAGAAAAAAAAGGGCCACACCCTGAGGGTGCGGCCCGAGTTTAGGGAGGAAACGCCAGTCACACGGCAGGAAGAGAACCAGCTCTCTTCCTGGGACTGATCGTGCAGGGCACCGTGATTCGCTGCAACGCAAAAACACCCTTCAAACGCCACAAAAACAGGCGCCTCAGACGCATCTGCCCCATATCAGGCAGGTGGGGTTTTTTTTGTAGATTCCTGCCTACTTGATGGGCATAGCCAGCCAGCCTTCGCGGAAGCTGAGCCAGGGGCTGTTGATCAGCAGCGCCAGGCCTGCCCAGAGAATGGTCGAGATCACGGTGGTCCACAGCGCCTTCCTGAGCAGGCCAGGGGATTGCGGCGTGCCGCGCCAGCCGCCCGTGGTGGCGTCCCCCTCCGCGTCAGGCCGGACACCGACCGGCAGCACGGCGAACAGCACCGTCCACCAGATCAGAAAATAGACCACAAAGCCGGTGAACCAGTTCATGCGCGCTCTCCTGCCGCCTCGGCGCCGGAAATAGGCGCTTCCCGCCGCAGCGGCCAGGGGGAGGGCGGGAAGCGGAAGGGTGGAGATGGAAAGGAAGGCCCTATCCTCGGGTGGGCCCGGCCTGTGCTAAGCACAGGGGCATGACCGACAGCTTCGTCCACCTGCACACCCATTCCGCCTACTCCCTGGCCGAGGGGGCCATCAAGGCGGAGAAGCTGGCCGAGCTGGCCCGGGCGGATGGCCAGCCGGCGGTGGCGCTGACCGACACGGCCAACATGTTCGGCGCGCTGGAATTCGCCAAGGCCTGCGCGGGCAAGGGGGTGCAGCCCATCATGGGCTGCCAGCTCTGGCTTTCCCGCGGCGCGGCCGACCCGCGCCCCGAGGTGCTGCGCCTCGCCCCGGACTGCGTGGTGGCGCTGGCCACCAACCCGCAGGGCCTGGAGAACGTGCAGCGCCTTTCCTCGCACGGCTTCCTGCGGGACGACCCCTCGGGCAAGCCCGCCATCACGCTGGAGCTGCTGCGGCAGCACGCCGAGGGCGTGTTCCTGCTCACGGGCGGCACCTGCGGGCCGTTGGGGCGGCTGTTGCAGGAGGGCCGGCGCGATGCCGCGCTGCGCCTGCTGGACGCGCTGAAGGAAAGCTTCGGGGACCGGCTGGCGGTGGAGCTGACCCGGCACGGGCTGGAGGTCGAGCGCGGGCTGGACCCCGCCCTCGTGGCGCTGGCCGATGCCGCCGGGCTGCCGGTCGTCGCCGCCAATGACGTGTATTTCGCCAGATCCTCGATGTACGAGGCGCATGACGCGCTGCTCTGCATCGCCGAGGGGCGCACCCTGGCCGAGCCGGACCGCCGCCGGCTGACATCCGAGCATTATTTCAAGTCGGCCGCCGAGATGCGCCGCCTCTTCGCCGACCTGCCCGAGGCCTGCGACAACACGCTCGCCATCGCCCGCCGCTGCGCCGTGATGGCCGAGAGCCGCAAGCCGGAGTTGCCGATCTGCCCCAAGGTGCAGCCCGGCATGACCGAGGCCGAGACGGTGCGCGACATGGCCGCGCGCGGCCTGGAGGCACGGCTCGATGCCCAGGGCACGCCCAACACGCCGGAGGCCCGCACGGTGTACCGCGAGCGGCTCACCTTCGAGCTGGACGTGATCGAGAAGATGGGCTTCTCGGGCTACTTCCTGATCGTGGCGGACTTCATCCAGTGGGCGAAGGGGCAGGGCATCCCCGTGGGGCCGGGGCGCGGCTCGGGCGCCGGCTCGGTGGCCGCCTGGGCGCTGCTGATCACGGACCTCGACCCGCTGCGCTTCGGCCTGCTCTTCGAGCGCTTCCTCAATCCCGAGCGCGTCTCGATGCCCGACTTCGACATCGATTTCTGCCAGGAGCGGCGGGACGAGGTGATCCAGTATGTCCGCCGCGAATATGGCGAGGACCGGGTGGCGCAGATCATCACCTTCGGCCGCCTCCAGGCCAAGGCGGTGGTGCGCGACGTCGGCCGCGTCATGGGCATGCCCTATGGCCAGGTGAACAAGATCGCCGAGCTGATCCCGTTCAACCCGGCCAAGCCGGTGACGCTGCAACAGGCGATCGACGGCGAGCCCCGCCTGCAGGAGATGCGCGAGGCCGACGAGACGGTGGAGCGGCTGATGGAGACCGCCCTGGTGCTGGAGGGGCTCTACCGCAACGCCTCCACCCATGCGGCGGGCGTGGTGATCGGGCGCAAGCCGCTGATCGACACGGTGGCGCTCTACCGCGACCCGCGCTCCGACATGCTGGTGACGCAGTACTCCATGAAGTATGTGGAGAACGCGTCGCTGGTGAAGTTCGACTTCCTCGGCCTCAAGACGCTGACCGTGCTGCAGCGGGCGGTGGAGATCCTGGCCGAGCAGGGGCACGCCATCGACCTCGCCGCCCTGCCGCTCGACGACAAGCGCACCTACGACATGCTGGCGCGCGGCGATTCCGCCGGGGTGTTCCAGTTCGAAGGCCAGGGCATGCGGGACTGCCTGCGCATGATGCGCCCCGACCGCTTCGAGGACCTGATCGCCGCCGTCTCGCTCTACCGCCCGGGCCCGATGGCGAACATCCCGGCCTATTGCGCCCGCAAGCATGGCGAGGCCTGGGAGCCGGTGCACCCGGCGATGCGCCACCTGGTCGAGGAGACCTATGGCATCCTGGTCTACCAGGAGCAGGTCATGCAGATCAGCCAGGACGTGGCAGGCTACTCCCTCGGCGGCGCCGACCTGCTGCGCCGCGCCATGGGCAAGAAGATCCGCTCCGAGATGGAGGCGCAGCGCAAGATCTTCGTCGATGGCGCGGTGCGGAACGGCGTGCCGGAGGGCAAGGCCGGCGAGATCTTCGACCTGATGGAGAAGTTCGCGGAATACGGCTTCAACAAGTCGCACGCCGCCGCCTACGCCCTCGTCGCCTACCACACTGCCTATCTCAAGGCGAACCACCCGGTGGCCTTCCTCGCCGCCTCCATGACCTTCGACATGGACAAGACGGAGAAGCTCGCCAACCACATGCAGGAGGCGGCCCGCCTCGGCATTCCCGTGCTGCCGCCGGACGTGAACCGCTCGGCGGCCGACTTCCGCGTGGAAACGAGGGAGGATGGCACGGCCTGCATCCGCTTCGCCCTCGCCGCGGTCAAGCGCGTCGGCATGCAGGCGATGCGCGACATGGTGAAGGCACGCGACGAGAAGGGCCCGTTCCGCTCCCTGGCCGACTTCGCCCAGCGCGTGGACCCCAAGCTGCTCAACAAGATGCAGCTCGAGAACCTGGCCCGCGCCGGCGCCTTCGACAGCCTGGAGAAGAACCGGGCGCGCATGACGGCGGCCGCCGAGGTGATCCTGCGCCGCGCCCAGGCCGCGGCCGAGGAGCGCGGCTCCAGCCAGATCGGCCTGTTCGGCGGCGGCGATGCCAGCCCCGAGCCGCTGCGCATGCCGCAGGTGAACGAGTGGCCGGAGCTGGAGCGCCTCGGGCAGGAGGCGGAGGCGGTGGGCTTCCACCTGTCCGCCCACCCGCTCGACACCTATCGGGAGGTGCTCCGCAAGCTCCGTACCACGCCCATCGCCCAGCTTCAGGTGCGGGCGGAGGCGGGGGCTGGCATCCTCAAGATCGCCGGCACGGTGGTGAACAGCAAGGAGCGCACCACCCGCACCGGCAGCCGCATGGCCTGGGTGCGGCTCTCGGATTCCTCCGGCAGCGTCGAGGTCACGCTGTTCTCCGAGACGCTGCTGAAGAACCGGCCCCTGCTGGCCGAGGGCACCGCGCTGCTGGTCACGGCCGAGGCGCGGATGGATGGCGAGACCTTGCGGCTGACCGCCCAGGCCGTCGAATCGCTCGACAAGGCGGCGAGCGGGGTGGGGCAGATGCTGCGCCTCGGCATCGAGGACATGGCGGCGGTGGAGCCGATCCGCGCCCTGCTGGCGCGCGAGGGGCAGGGCAAGGGCACCGTCATCCTGGTGCCGCGCCTGGGCGAGGGGCAGGAGGTGGAGGTGATGCTGCCCGGCCGCTGGAACGTCTCGCCCCGGCTGGCACAGGAGATGAAGGTGCTGCCCGGCGTGGTGGCACTCTCCGCGCCGCCGGGCTGAAGGCCGATAAGGCTTGCGGCGGAGGGCCGTTTGCGCCATATGCGGCGCGCCGGCCCAGGTCCGTTCCCCGGGCCGGTCATTCCGCACGCGGTGCGCCCTTCCGTCTTTCATCGGGCGATGAGGGTCCGGTCCCGGGGAGACATCCCGGGCTTAGCGCCGCGGAGGCTCAACCGGACGTGACGTGAAGGACCGCCCCCATGGCGATGCCCGAAGTTTCCCTGCGCCAGCTGCTCGAGGCCGGTGTCCACTTTGGCCACCACACCCGCCGCTGGAACCCGCGCATGGCGCCGTACATCTTCGGCGTGCGCAACCAGGTCCACATCCTGGACCTGCAGCAGACCGTGCCGATGCTGGACCGCGCGCTGCGCACCGTGCGCGACGTGGTGGCCGGCGGTGGCCGCGTGCTGTTCGTCGGCACCAAGAAGTCCGCCGCCGAGTACGTGGCCGAGGCCGCGACCCGCTGCGGCCAGTACTACGTCAACCACCGCTGGCTCGGCGGCATGCTGACCAACTGGAAGACCATCACCGGCTCCATCAAGCGCCTGAAGCAGATGGACGAGCAGCTCGGCGGCAACACCCAGGGCCTTACCAAGAAGGAGATCCTGATGCTGACCCGCGAGCGCGAGAAGCTCGACCGCGCGCTGGGCGGCATCCGCGAGATGGGCGGCCTGCCGGACATCATCTTCGTCATCGACGTGGTGAAGGAGAAGCTGGCGATCGAGGAGGCCAACAAGCTCGGCATCCCCGTGGTCGCCGTGGTCGACTCCAACGCCGATCCGGAGGGCGTGGCCTTCCCGATCCCGGGCAATGACGACGCCATCCGCGCCATCAACCTGTATTGCGACCTGATGGCCGCGGCCGTGTTCGATGGCATCTCGGCCGAGCTGCAGGCCTCGGGCGTCGACATCGGCGCGGGCGAGGACCTGCCGGCGGACGACCTGGCCGGGATCGAGGGCGCCGTGGCCGAGGGCGTCGAGGGCACGGCGGTGGCCGAGGCCGAGGCGGCCGTCGGCGGCCCGGACGCGCCGGTGGCGCCCCAGGCCTGACGCCGATCGCCTGAACCAGACCGCGAGACAGGAGCTTTCCCATGGCTGAGATCACCGCCGCGATGGTGCGCGAACTGCGCGAGAAGACCGGCGCGGGCATGATGGACTGCAAGAAGGCGCTGGTCGAGAACGGCGGCGACACCGAGGCGGCCATCGACTGGCTGCGCAAGAAGGGCCTCGCCGCCGCCGCCAAGAAGTCCGGCCGCGTCGCGGCCGAGGGCCTGATCGGCACCGCCACCGGCCCGCAGGTTGCCGGCATGGTCGAGGTGAACGCCGAGACCGACTTCGTGGCGCGCAACGAGCTGTTCCAGAACTTCGTCTCCGAGGTGGCCGGCCTGGTCCTCTCAGTAGGCGACGATGTGGAGCAGCTGAAGGCCACGACCTTCCCCGGCACCACCCACTCGGTGCAGGACGAGCTGACCCGCCTGATCGCCACCATCGGCGAGAACATGACGATCCGCCGCGCCAAGCGCTTCACCGTGCCGTCCGGCTCGGTGGCGACCTATGTCCACTCGGCGGTGAAGCCGGGCCTGGGCAAGATCGGCGTGGTCGTGGCGCTGGAGGCCGCGTCCGAGCTGGAGGCCCTGGAGACCCTGGGCCGCCAGATCGGCATGCATGTCGCCGCTGCCCGCCCGGAGGCGCTGGACGTCTCGGCGGTGGACACCTCCGCCCTGGAGCGCGAGCGCGCGGTGCTGACCGAGCAGGCCCAGGCCTCCGGCAAGCCCCCCGCCGTGATCGAGAAGATGGTCGAGGGCCGCATCCGCAAGTACTACGAGGAAGTGGTGCTGCTGGAGCAGGTCTGGGTGCATGACGGCGAGAGCCGCGTGAAGGCCATCGTGCAGAAGGCCGGCGCCAAGCTGACGGGCTTTGCCCGCTTCCAGCTCGGCGAGGGCATCGACAAGCAGGCCAGCGACTTCGCCGCCGAGGTCGCGGCGGCCGCCGGCACGGTCTGACACCGGCCTGAGACAGTGGGGCGGGGGCGCGGCCATGCGGGCCGCCGCCCCCGCCTTTCTGCTTCCCCCCCCCCGCCCGGTTCGCGGCCCTGCCGCGGCCTGACCGGGCACGGTTCCGGCGGGGGCGCCCCTCCCGCTCCCGGGGCCGTGCGCTTGCCGCGCGCTGGCCCGCTGCCTATCGTGCCGCCCCGCTGCACACCCTGCCGCCCCTGACGCTGGAACCGAACCGATGCCGAGCCCGATCTATAAGCGTGTCCTGCTGAAGCTTTCGGGCGAGGCGCTGATGGGGACGCGGGATTACGGGCTGGACAACGCCACGGTCCGCGCCATCGCCGAGGACATCAAGGGCGTGGTGGATCTGGGCGTCGAGGTCTGCGTGGTGGTGGGCGGCGGCAACATCTTCCGCGGCGTCGCCGGCGCATCCTCCGGCATGGAACGCGCCCAGGCGGACAGCATGGGCATGCTGGCCACCGTGATGAACGCGCTGGCCATGCAGAGCGCGCTGGAGCGGACCGGCGTCCCGACCCGGGTGCAGTCCGCCATTCCGATGAGCAGCGTCTGCGAGCCCTTCATCCGCCGCCGCGCCGAGCGGCACATGGAGAAGGGGCGGGTGGTGATCTTCGCCGCCGGCTCGGGCAACCCCTTCTTCACCACCGACACCGCCGCCGCCTTGCGCGCCGCCGAGATGCGCTGCGACGCCCTGTTCAAGGGCACGCAGGTGGATGGCGTCTATTCCGCCGACCCGCGCAAGAACCCGAACGCCGAGCGCTACACCACGCTCACCTATCTCGACATGCTGGCGCGCGACCTGGCGGTGATGGATGCCGCCGCGATCAGCCTGGCGCGCGAGAACAAGCTGCCGATCATCGTCTTCAACATCCACGAGCAGGGCGCCTTCACCGCCGTGATGCAGGGCGAGGGCCGCTTCACCACCGTGGTCGATCTCTGAGACAGAAGAAGAAGGAGGCTCCCGCATGGCCGCACCTGCCGATCTGAACACGCTGAAGCAGGACCTCACGCGCCGCATGGATGGCGCGCTGGAGTCGCTGAAGAAGGAATTCTCCGGCCTGCGCACCGGCCGCGCCTCGCCGGCCCTGCTGGAGCCGATCCGCGTCGAGGTCTATGGCGCCAACCAGCCGCTGAACCAGGTGGCCAACGTCTCCGTCTCCGGCCCCTCCATGCTGTCCGTGCAGGTGTGGGATCGCGGCGCGGCCAAGGCCGTGGAGGTCGCCATCCGCGATTCCGGCCTCGGGCTGAACCCGCAGGCCGAGGGGCAGGTGATCCGCGTGCCGCTGCCGCCGCTGACCCAGGAGCGCCGCAACGAGCTGGCCAAGCAGGCCGCCAAGTACGCCGAGGCCGCCAAGGTGGCGGTGCGTGGCGTGCGCCGCGACGGCAACGAGCAGATCAAGGGCTGGGAGAAGAAGTCCGAGATCGGCAAGGACGAGGCGGCGAAATGGTCCGACGAGGTGCAGAAGCTGACCGACCAGACGATCAAGAAGGTCGATGAGCTTCTCGCCGAGAAGGAAAAGGACATCAAGGCGGTCTGACCGGCAGCATGAGCGCGGCGCCTCTTAACCAGAAACTGGCTGGCGGCGCCTTGGCGGCGCTGCCGGATATGTCCTCCCCCCAGACGGCCGGACCGCAGGGCGGGCCCCTCCATGTGGGCCTGATCATGGACGGCAACCGGCGCTGGGCGCAGGCACGCGGCCTGCCCCGGGCGCTTGGCCACAAGGCCGGGGTGGAGGCGGTGCGCCGCGCCGTCCAGGCCGCGGGGGAGGCGGGGCTGCCCTGGCTCACCCTGTTCGCCTTTTCCTCCGAGAACTGGCAGCGCTCGGCCGACGAGGTGCGCGACCTCACCGGCCTGCTGCGCCTCTACCTGCGCCACGAGGTGAACGCCCTGGCCAAGGGCGGGGTGCGGCTGCGCGTCATCGGCGAGCGCGAGCGCTTCGGACCCGAGACGGTCTCCGCCATCGCCGAGGCGGAGGCGGCCACCGCCCACAACACCAAGCTGAACCTGACCGTGGCGCTTTCCTACGGCGCGCGGGCCGAGATCGCCGCCGCCGCCCGGGCGCTGGCGCGCGAGGCGGCGGCCGGCCGGCTGGACCCGGAGGCGATCGACGCCGCCATGCTGGAGTCCCGCCTCGCCACCAGCGGCATGCCGGACCCGGACCTGATCATCCGCACCTCGGGCGAGCAGCGCCTGTCCAACTTCCTGCTCTGGCAGGCGGCCTATGCGGAGTTCGTGTTCCTCGACGTGCTGTGGCCCGACTTCCAGGCGGAACACCTGCAGCAGGCCCTGGCCGAGTATCGCCGCCGGTCACGGCGCTTCGGCGTGGGCGCGGGCTGAGACATGGCCGGAACCGTCCAGCCGCCATCCCCCGCCGCCGATTCCGCCAAGCGCTGGCGCGACCTGAAGAAGCGGGCGCTGTCCGCCGCCGTGCTGGGCCCGGGCGCGGTGCTGTGCATCTGGCTCGGCGCGATCCCCTGGACGGCGCTGATGACGGTGGCCATCGCGCTGCTCACCTGGGAATGGGTGCGGCTCTGCGGCCTGCGCAGCCGGGCCTGGCCGGGCATCGCGGTGCCGGCGGTGGTGTTCGTCGCCTGCGCGCTCTCGGTGTTCGGGCAGGCCGTGCCGGGGCTGGTCTGCCTGCTGGCGGGCTTCCTGGCCACCTGGATCAGCGCGCCGCGCCTGCGCCGGCGCGCCGCCCCGCCGCCACCCGCCCTCTGGCTCGCCGCCGGCGTGCTCTATATCGGCCTGGCCGGCATCGCGCTAATCGAGCTGCGGCACGACAACGACGCCGGGCGCGGCAATGTGCTGTTCCTGTTCATGGTGGTCTGGGCCAGCGACATCGGCGCCTACCTGTTCGGCCGGCTGATCGGCGGGCCCAAGCTGGCGCCCGCCATCTCCCCCGGCAAGACCTGGTCCGGCGCGGCGGGCGGCCTCGTCAGCAGCATGGGCGTGGGCTGGCTGGCGGCCGACTGGCTGGCGCCGGGCAATCCGGATGTCGTCAAGGTGCTGATGGTGGCGGCGCTCCTCGGCATCGCCACCCAGCTCGGCGACCTGCTGGAGAGCGCGGTGAAGCGCCACTTCAAGGTGAAGGATTCCTCGATGCTGATCCCCGGCCATGGCGGTCTGCTGGACCGGCTGGACGGGCTGCTGGCCGCGGCGCCGGTGGCCGCCCTGCTGGCCTTCGGCGTGGGCTACGGGGTGCCCCTGTGGCGCTGACTTCCCCCGGCCCGAGCCGCGTGGCGCCCGGCCCGCGCAGCGTCACCATCCTCGGCAGCACCGGCTCGGTCGGCCGCAGCACCGTGGCGCTGCTGGACGCGGCGGAGCCCGGCCGCTTCCCCGTGGTCGCCCTGGTGGCGGGGCGGGATGCCAGGGGGCTGGCCGAGCAGGCGCTGCGGCTGCGCCCGCAGGTCGCCGTGCTGGCGGATGCCTCGGCCGGTGCGGAGCTGGCGGCGCTGCTGGCCGGCAGCGGCATCGCCACGGGGGCGGGGCGGGAGGCGGTGCTGGAGGCGGCCGCCCGGCCGGCGGACTGGACCATGGCCGCCATTGTCGGCGCCGCGGGGCTGGAGCCGGCGCTCGCCGCCCTGTCCCATGGCGGCACCCTGGCCCTGGCCAACAAGGAGGCGCTGGTCTGCGCGGGCGAGCTGGTGCTGGCCGCCGCGCGCGCCAGCGGCGCCACGCTGCTGCCGGTCGATTCCGAGCACAACGCCATCTTCCAGGCGCTCGACGCGCGCGACCCGGAGGCCATCGAGCAGATCGTGCTCACCGCCTCGGGCGGGCCGTTCCGCGAGATGCCGCTGGAGCGCATGGCGCGCGTCACGCCCGAGGAGGCGCTGCGCCACCCCGTCTGGTCGATGGGCGCCAAGATCAGCATCGATTCCGCCACCATGATGAACAAGGGGCTGGAGCTGATCGAGGCCGCGCGCCTCTTTCCGGTGCCGGAGGAGAAGCTGGCGGTGCTGGTGCACCCGCAATCGGCGGTGCACGGCATGGTGCAGTACCGCGACGGCTCGATCCTGGCGCAGCTCGGCTCGCCGGACATGCGCACCCCCATCGCCCACGCCCTGGCCTGGCCGGAACGGATGGCGGTGGACGTGCCGCGCCTGGACCTCGCCGCCCTGGCGCGGCTGGAGTTCTTCGCCCCCGACCCCGTGCGCTTCCCCGCGCTGCGGCTGGCGCGGGAGGCCTTGCGGGCCGGCGCCGGCGCCCCCACCATCCTGAATGCCGCGAACGAGGCGGCCGTCGGCCTGTTCCTGCAGCGCCGGCTGGGCTTCCTCGATATCGCCGCCGTGGTGGAGGAGACGCTGGCGGCGCTGGGCGCCCCGCCGATCCCCGACATCCCCGCCGTGCTGGCGCTGGACGCCACGGCGCGGCAGGATGCCCTGGCGCGCGCCGCCCGCCGCGCCGCCTGAACCCCGCGCGGCATGCCGCGCCACCTGGCTTCCGCGCGGCGCGCCGCGCCGGATGCCCCCCACATGGCCGGCCATGTGGCATGATGACCGTGCCGCGCCGGCCCACCGGCCCGGCACACCCCTCGGCAAGCCGCGGCGCCGCCCGCCTCGGCCGGAGACGCGACCTTGGACCTGTTGCCTGAGCCCTTCCGCTCCATCATCGCCTTCATCGTGGTGCTGGGCGTGCTCGTCTTCATCCATGAGCTGGGCCACTACCTCGCCGCCCGCTGGCGCGGGGTGCATGTGGAGGTGTTCTCCATCGGCTTCGGCCGCCCCCTCCGCCAGTGGACCGACCGGCGCGGCTGCGAATGGCGCATCTCCTGGCTTCCGCTCGGCGGCTTCGTGAAGCTGCACGGCCAGGAGGGGCCGGAGGACGCCACGCCCGAGCAGCGCGCCCGCTGGCGCGCCGGCGAGACCTTTCACGACAAGAGCGTGGGTGACCGCGCCATCGTCGTCGCCGCCGGGCCGATCGCCAACTTCCTGCTGGCCATCGTGATGTTCGCCGGGCTGTACATGACGGTGGGCCAGCCCCAGCCCAACGCCACGATCGGCACGGTGGTGGAGAACAGCGCCGCCGCCCGCGCCGGGCTGTTGCCGGGCGACCGCATTCTCAGCCTCGACGGCATGCCGGTGTCCCGCTTCGAGCAGATCCAGGCCCACATCCAGCCGCGCGCCGGCCAGGAGGTGGAGATCCGCATCCGCCGCGACGGCCAGGAGCAGGCGCTGCGCGCCACGCCGGACAGCCGCTCCGCCAGCGAGGCGACGGTGGGCGTGCTCGGCATCTCCGGCGGCGCGACGGAGTTCCGCCGGATGAACCCGTTCAGCGCCCTGGCCGCCGGCGCCGCCCAGACCTGGGACGTGACGGTGCAGACCCTGGCCGGGCTGTGGCAGATGATCGCCGGCCAGCGCGGCACGGAGGAGCTGGGCGGGCCGCTGCGCATCGCGCAGATCTCGGGGCAGGTGGCGCAGCTCGGCGTGGCGAGCCTCGTCTCCTTCATGGCGATCCTGTCGGTCAACCTGGCGCTGATCAACCTCTTCCCCATCCCGGTGCTGGATGGCGGGCACCTGCTGTTCTACGCGGCGGAGGCGGTCCGCGGCCGCCCCCTGCCGCCGCGCGCCATCGAGTATGGCTTCCGTGCCGGCTTCGCGCTGCTGATCGCCCTTTTCATCTTCGCCACCTTCAACGACCTGTCGAGCCTGGGCGTGGTGCGCTGGGTGAGCGGGCTGGCGGGCTGAGCAGGGGGGCGGGGGGGAAGGGGGCGCCTTTCCCCGCCCGCTTCAGGCGCCGTTCGCGCAATGCGCGGTAATACCTTGTTACCCTTGCCGAAACTTCATGAGCGGCCGGAAGCCTTGTGGGGGTGGCGGGGCGCGCCGTTCCCTTGTAGTCTCCCGCGGCCCGAGACGCCCCGTTTTCGGCGGTTTTCCCTTGGCCCCCTTCAACCGGCCCGGATCCGACCTTTGCACGCTACCCGCGCCCTCCTGCTCGCCGCCACCTGCCTCATGCCCGTGCTGCTCCCGCCCGAGGCGGCGGCGCAGACCCGGCGTGGCGCTCCCGCGGCGGCCCAGCCCGCCAACGGCGTCATCCGCCAGATCGACGTGGAAGGGAACCAGCGGATCGAGGCGGACACCGTCCGCTCCTACATGCTGGTGCAGCCGGGCGACGCCTTCGATCCCGACCGGCTGGACCGCAGCCTGCGCACCCTCTTCGCCACCGGCCTGTTCCGCGACGTGCAGATCGGCCGCCAGGGAGACCGGGTGGTGGTGCGGGTGCAGGAGAACCCGATCGTCAACCAGGTGGCCTTCGAGGGGAACAGCAAGCTCTCGGACGACACGCTGCGCCCCGAGGTGCAGCTCCGCCCGCGCGCCGTGTTCACCCCCGCCGCCGCCCAGGCCGACCGCCAGCGCCTGCTGGAGCTCTATGCCCGCCGCGGCCGCTTCGCCGCGCGCATCGAGCCCAAGGTGATCGAGCGCGACCAGAACCGGGTGGACCTCGTCTTTGAGATCACGGAAGGCGACGCGGCGCTGATCAGCCGCATCAACTTCGTGGGCAACGAGAACTTCTCGGACAGCCGGCTGAAGGAGATCGTCTCCTCCCGCGAGGCGGCGTGGTACCGCCCCTTCAGCTCGTCCGACACCTATGAGCCGGAGCGGCTGAACTTCGACCGCGAGCTGCTGCGCCGCTACTACCAGCGCCAGGGCTACGCCGATGTGAACGTCACCGGCGCCACGGCCGAGCTGGCGCCGGACCGCAGCGGCTTCTTCGTCACCTACACGATCAACGAGGGCCCGCGCTACCGGGTCGGCAAGGTCGAGATCACCTCCGGCCTGCGCAATGTCGGGCCCGAGCGCCTGCAGCGCGTGATGGAGATCTCCTCCGGCGACTGGTATGACGGCGACGCCGTCGAGCGCATGGTGCAGACCCTGACCGACGAGGCCAACCTCGCCGGCGCGCCCTTTGTCGAGGTGGAGCCGCGCATCACGCGCGACCGCGAGGGGCGGAAGGTCGATCTGGTCTTCGAGGTGAAGGAAGGCCAGCGCGTCTACGTCAACCGCATCGACATCACCGGCAACACCCGCACCCAGGACCGCGTCATCCGCCGCGAGTTCCGCATCGCCGAGGGGGATGCGTTCAACGCCGCGCAGGTGCGCCGCTCGCGCCAGCGCATCCGCGACCTGGGCTATTTCCAGGACGTGCAGGTGAACCCGGTACCGGGCGCCACGCCGGACCAGGTCAACCTGAACACCAATGTCGTCGAGCGCGCCACGGGCGAGATCTCGATCGGCGGCGGCTATTCCACCGATGCGGGCGCGCTGGCCGATCTCGGCCTGCGCGAGCGCAACATCCTGGGCACCGGCGTCGATGCGCGGGTGAACACCACCCTGGCGCAGCGCCGCAGCCAGGTGGACCTGTCGGTCACCGACCCGTCCTTCCTCGATCGCAACCTGGCCGTGGGCATCGACCTGTTCTACGTGGTGCGCGACCTGACCGACTATTCGGGCTATGAGGAGCGCCGCGCCGGCTTCAGCCTGCGCGCCGGCTACGAGTTCAACGAGCGGCTGCGCCAGTCCTGGTCCTACACCCTGTCGCGCCGAAACGTGTTCAACGTGCTGGACGATGCCAGCATCTACATCGAGGAGCAGAGCGGCGTCACCGTCCTGTCGCAGATCGGCCAGACGCTGACCTACGACACGCGCGACTCCCGCCTCGACCCCCGCGAGGGCTATGTGCTGCGCCTCGGCACCGACCTCGCCGGCCTCGGCGGCGACGTGAACTATCTCCGCACGCGCGTCGACGGCACCTACTACATCCCCTTCGAGCGGCTGCTCGGCGATCCGGACTATGTGCTCGCCCTGTCCGCGAGCGTCGGCCACATGTTCAGCTATGGCGGCAAGGAGAAGGACGAGCGGATCATCGACCGCTTCTTCCTCGGCGGCGAGAACCTGCGCGGCTTCGCCGTCGCCGGCGCCGGCCCGCGCGACCGGGACACCACCGACTCGCTGGGCGGCCGCACCATCTGGACGCAGACCACCGAGATGCGCTTCCCGCTCCCGGTGCCGTCCGAGCTCGGCCTGCTCGGCCGCGCCTTCATCGATGTCGGCTCGCTCACCGGCATCGATTCCGCACCCAACATCGTCGACGACTCCGCCCCCCGCGTGGGCGCGGGCGTCGGCATCTCGTGGCGCAGCCCGTTCGGTCTGATCAACATCGACCTGGCGCAGGCCGTGGTGAAGAAGTCCTACGACGAGACGCAGGTCTTCCGCTTCGGCTTCGGCACGCGCTTCTGAGCCTAATTCGACGGAGTTTCCCGAACATGGCGCGACGCGTCTCCGCAGCGCTTGCGATGGCCCTGATGTCCTCCACCCTGCTTTCGGGCGGGGCGGCGGTGGCCCAGCAGCAGGAATGGTTCGTCCCCCCCGGCCAGGCGCAGCAGCAGCAGCCAGCGCAGCGCCCGGCCCAGGCGCCGCAGCGCCCCGCGCAGCGCGCCGTGCAGCCGAACCCCGCGCCGCTGCCGCCCGGCGAGGCGCCGCCCACCGCGGTCATCGGCATCGTTGACGTGCCCGAGGTGCAGCGCAACTCCACCGCCTTCAACAAGGTGCGCGAGGAGATCGAGAAGCGGCGCCAGAAGCTGAACGACGACCTGCAGCGCGAGCAGACCCGCTGGCGCGAGGAGCAGCAGCAGCTGGTCAACCAGCGCGGCAGCCTCTCGCCCGAGGAGCTGCGCAACAAGGAGCGCGACCTGCAGGAGCGGGTGACGGACAGCCAGCGCATCTTCCGCGACCGCAGCCGCAACATCGAGCAGGCGGCGCAGCAGGCGCTGCAGGAGATCGAGCAGGCGCTGGCGGTGGTGATCCGCCAGGTCTCCGCCAGCCGCAAGGTGAACATGGTGCTGCCGCGCGCCGTGGTCATCTACAACGAGCCGCCCTTCGACCTGACGGGCGAGGTTTCCGCCCAGCTCAACAAGGTGCTGCGCTCGGTCAACCTGGCGGCCGACGAGGCGGCGCCGGCGGCCACGCCCGCGGCCGCCCGCCCGGCCCAGGGCCAGCAGGCGCCGCGGCGGAACTGAGCGGGATGGCGGCGGACCCGCGCTTCCACGCGGGCACCGGACCGCACCGCCTGGACCGCATCGCCGCGGCGGCCGGGCTGCCGGAAGGCAGCCTCGCCGCCGATGGCGCGCGTCTTTTCGAGGATGTGGCGCCGCTGCACGAGGCAGGGCCGGCGCAGATCGCCTTCCTGGACGGGCGCCGCCACCTCGCCGCGCTGCGGGAAAGCCAGGCGGGGGCGGTGATCCTGCCGCCCGCCCTGGCTGGGGCCGTGCCGGAAGGCTGCGTGGCGCTGCCCGTGGCCTCGCCGCACCTCGCCTTCGCGCGGGTGGCGGCGCTGTTCCACCCGGCCCCCGCGCCGGCCGCCGGCATCCACCCCACCGCCAGCGTGGCGCCCGATGCGGTGCTGGGGGAGGGCAGCGAGGTCGGGCCCTTCGCCGTCATCGGCGCGGGTGCGGTGCTGGGGGCGCGCGCCTATGTCGGGCCGCACGCCGTCATCGGCCCCGGCTGCGTCTTCGGCGACGACGCCCGCATCCACGCCCATGCCAGCGCCATCTGCTGCGTCGCCGGCCACCGCGTCACGCTGCACCATGGCGCGCGGGTGGGGCAGGAGGGCTTCGGCTTCACCCCCACGCCGGAGGGCCGCTACCTCACCATCCCGCAGCTCGGCCGCGTGCTGCTGGGCGACGAGGTGGAGATCGGCGCCAATGCCTGCGTCGATCGCGGCGCGCTGGGCGACACGGTGCTCGGCCCGGGCACGCGGCTCGACAACCAGGTGCAGATCGGCCACAACGTGACCACCGGCCGTGGCTGCGTCATCGTCGCGCAGGTCGGCATCTCCGGCTCCACCCGGCTCGGCGATTATGTCACCATCGCCGGCCAGGCGGGGCTGACGGGGCACCTGAACATCGGCAGCAAGGCGCGGATCGGCGCGCAGGCCGGGGTGCAGAGCGACGTGCCGCCCGGCCAGGATGTGACCGGCTCTCCCGCCATGCCGGTGAAGGACGCCTTGCGGGCCGCGCTCTTCCTGCGGAAATTGGGTGCCCGGAAGGGCGCCGCCGGTCCTGCCGGCGCAGGGGACTTGGCAGAACAGAAGGGGCCGCCGGCAGGGCGGCCAGGACATACGGACTGATCGGCATGGACCAGCAAGAACAGCCGGCCTCGGACGAGGCGGCGCAGAAGCAGAACCTGGAGACCTGCGACATCGCGCGCATCATGCGCGCCATTCCGCACCGGTACCCTTTCTTGCTGATCGACCGCATGGTGGAGATGAAGCTCGGCGAGAGCGCCATCGGCATCAAGAACGTCACCATCAACGAGCCGTTCTTCCAGGGCCATTTCCCGAGCCATCCGGTGATGCCGGGCGTGCTGATCATCGAGGCGATGGCGCAGTCCGCGGCGGTGCTGGTGGTCGAGACGCTGGGCCCGAGCGCCCATGGCAAGATCGTCTACTTCATGAGCATCGAGAACGCCAAGTTCCGCCGCCCCGTCGTGCCGGGCGACCAGCTGCGGATTCACATCAACAAGGACCGTCAGCGCGGCAGTGTCTGGAAGTTCAACGCCGTGGCGCGCGTCGATGGCGCGGCCGTGGCGGAAGCCAGCTACGCCGCGATGATCATGGACCGCTGAGCGGATGCTCGAACGCGTGACGCAGACAGACAACACCGCCGACGGCCGCATCCACCCCACCGCCGAGATCCACCCGACCGCCATCGTCGCGCCGGGCGCGCGCATCGGCGCCGGCTGCCGCATCGGGCCCTGGTGCACCGTGGGCGCGGACGCCGTGCTGGCCGAGGGCGTGGTGCTCGCCTCCCACGTCATCGTCGAGGGCCATGCCGAGATCGGCGAGAAGGTGCAGGTCAGCCCCTTCGCCACCATCGGCCTCGCGCCGCAGGACCTGAAGTACAAGGGCGAGCCGACCCGCGTCGTCATCGGCGCCCGCACCCTGATCCGCGAGCACGCCACGGTGCACCGGGGCAGCATCGGCGGCCACGGCATCACCAGCGTGGGCGCGGACTGCCTGCTGATGGTCAACGCCCATGTCGGGCATGACTGCACGCTCGACCACCACGTCATCCTGGCCAACAACGTGATGCTGGGCGGCCATGTCGAGATCGCCGACACGGTGTTCGTCGGCGGCGGCGCCGCCATTCACCAGTTCGTCCGCATCGGGCGGCAGGTGGTGGTGGGCGGCATGAGCGGCGTCGAGGCCGACATCATCCCCTTCGGCGCCGTCATGGGCAACCGCGCGCGGCTGACCGGGCTGAACCTGATCGGGCTGAAGCGGCGTGGCTTCCCGCGCAGCCAGATCCACACGCTGCGCGCCGCCTATCGCAGCCTGTTCCGCACCGCCGGCGTGTTCCAGGACCGCGTGTCCGTCACCGAGGCGAGCTTCGGCGAAGACCCGGTGGTGCGCGAGATCCTGGCCTTCATCCGCGCCGACAGCCGCCGTGGCCTTTGCCGCGCCGGCCGCGAGCTGCTGGACGAGGAGGATGGCGCGGAGGCCGCGGCGTGACGGCTGCCGGGCGCTGAGCCGATGCCGAGGACGGGCGGGCTGCTGGACGGGATACGGATGCCGGAGGCGGGCCCGAGCGGCAAGGGGCCGCTGGGGATGATCGTGGGGGGCGGGCTGCTGCCGCAGCGCGCCGCCGCCGCCGCCGCCGCCGCCGGGCGGGTGCCGCATGTGGTGGTGCTGGAGGGCTTCGGCGACCCGCGCGACTACGCCGCCTATCCGCACATCGTCTGCCGCCTCGGGGCCGCCGGCCGCATGCTGGAATGGCTGCGCGCCGCCGGGGCGCGCGACCTGGTGCTGGCCGGCCGCGTTTCCCGCCCCAGCTTCTTCGCCCTGCGCCCGGATGCGGGCGCGGCGCGGCTGCTGCCGCGCATCGGCATGAAGGCCTTCGGCGGCGACGACTCGCTGCTCTCCGCCGTGGTGCGGGTCCTGCTCGAGGAGGGCTTCTACCCGATGGAGGCCTATGCCGTTCTGGAGGATCTCCTGGTGCGCGAGCCCGCAGCCCTGACCAGCCATCTCCCCGATGAGGATGCGCGGCGCGACATCCGCCGCGGCCTCGCCGTGCTGCGCGCGATGGGCGGGGCCGATGTGGGGCAGGGGGCGGTGGTGCAGCAGGGGCTGGTGCTGGCCGTGGAGGCGATCGAGGGCACCGATGCCATGCTGGCCCGCGCCGGCGCGCTGCGGCGCGAGGGGCCGGGCGGCGTGCTGGTCAAGATCCTGAAGCCGGGCCAGGACCGGCGGGTGGACCTGCCCACCATCGGGCCGGACACGGTGGCCAACGCCGCCGCGGCGGGGCTGCGCGGTATTGCCATCGAGGCGAACGGCACCATCATCGTCGATCGTGCGGCGACGGCCGCGGCGGCCGAGGCCGCGGGCCTGTTCCTGCTCGCCATCGACCCGTCCCACGAGGCCTGGTCCGAAACCATTTCCTGACAGGGAAACACCCATGAGCAGCTTCCTGCACACCATGATCCGCGTCGGCGACCTGGAGCGGAGCGTGGATTTCTACACCCGCCTGCTCGGCATGAAGGAGCTGCGCCGCAACGACGTGCCGGACGGCAAGTACACGCTGGTCTTTGTGGGCTACGCGCCGGAAAGCAGCGGCGCGGGCGTGATCGAGCTGACCTACAACTACGGCGTCGAGAAGTACGAGCTGGGCAACGCCTTCGGCCACCTCGCCATCGGCGTGCCGGATGTCTACGCCACCTGCGAGAGGCTGCGCGCCGAGGGTGCCAGGATCACCCGCGAGCCGGGGCCGGTGAAGTTCGGCACCACCGTCATCGCCTTCGTCGAGGACCCGGACGGCTACAAGATCGAGCTGATCGAGCGCAAGTCGGCCGAAGCCGGCACGCGGGGCTGATGCGGTCGGCCCAGGCCCGGGGGCAGCGTCCCCGGGCCTTCGGGCCATTCCCGCCCGGGTGCCGCCGCCAGGCTGGGCGTGTCAGCCCGCCTCCGCTTCCGGCACGAGCAGGGCGGCCAGGGCGTCGCGCAGCGCCTGGGGCACGGGCACGGTCTGGCGCTGGGTCGCCGCGTCCACCTGCACATGCACGAAATGGCCCTCGGCGCAGGCCAGTTCCTCCCCGGCGCGGAACAGGCCGATCTCGTAGCGCACCGAGCTGCGCCCGATCCGGGCCACGCGGAGCCCGCCCGCCAGCACGTCCGGGAAGTAGGCCGGGCTGTGGAAGCGGCACATGGTCTCCACCACCACGGCCAGGCTGGAGCCGGGATCGGCCGGGGCGGGCTGCAGGCCGCGCCCCGCCAGGAACAGCGCCACCAGCGTGTCGAAGTAGAAGTAGTAGGCGGCGTTGTTGATGTGGCCGTAGCTGTCCTGGTCGCCCCAGCGGGTGGGGATGTCCTGGAAGTGCCGGTAATCGGCGCGGCGGGGAATGCTCTTGCTCATGCGCGGTGCGCGGTCCTTTGCGGGCAGGCTGTGGCGCGGCGCCCACGCCGGGCGGCAAAAAACGACCGCGCCGGGCGGGGTTTGCGCGGCCTGGGCTTCGCCCTGGCGCGCGGGCCTTGTATAAAAGAAGAATTCCTGGCGAACAGGGCGCTGGCTGATGGCATCATGCCGCGGCCGGTCCGCCCGGACTGCCGGATTTCCGCAACCCGACCAGCCAGGATCGTTTCCGCGCACGATGTCAGCTCCCGCCGCCAATCCCCGCCTTGAGCCATTCCGGCTGCGCGGCGCGAACTTCAACCTCCTGGTGCTCCGGCTGCTCGATCCGCGGCCCGAGGTGATCGTGCCCGCCCTTGGCGACCAGTTCCGCCGCGCCCCTGGCTTCCTGCGCTTCGCGCCGCTGGTGATCGGGCTGGACGATTTGGCGGTGGCGCCGCACGAGGTCGATTTCCCGACCCTCGCGGCCGAGCTGCGCCGCATCGAGATCATGCCCATCGGCACGGTGGGCGGCACGCCGGAGATGAAGGCCGCGGCGCAGGGCGCGGGCCTCCCCCCGCTGCGCGCGGCCGGTGCCCAGGAGGAGGTGGCGGTGCCGCCGCCCCAGCCCGCCCCGGCCAGCAGCGAGCCGCCGCCGGCGCCGCCCCTGCCGCCCGGCTCCATGCGCCCGACCATGATCGTCGACCACGCGGTGCGGGCCGGCCAGCGCATCTGGGCCCAGGGTGCCGACCTTATCATCAACGGCACCGTCAATCCGGGCGGCGAGGTGATTGCGGACGGCAACCTGCACGTCTATGGCGCCCTGCGGGGGCGGGCCATCGCCGGCGGGGCCGACAACATGGAAGCGCGCGTTTTCGCGATGAATTTCGATCCGGAACTGGTTTCCATCGCCGGCTACTATGCCGTGCGGGAAGGGCTGACGGATGCGCCGATCGGCAAGCCGGCGCAGGTGCGGCTGATCGGCGAGAACATGCGGTTCGACCGGCTGGGCTGAGCCCGCTCCCCACCCGGCAGAGAGGAGAGTTTCAATGGCGCAAGTGATCGTGGTGACGTCGGGCAAGGGGGGGGTCGGCAAGACCACAAGCTCCGCCGCCTTCGCCACCGGTCTCGCCCAGAGCGGCAAGAAGACGGTGGTGATCGACTTCGATGTCGGCCTGCGCAACCTCGACCTGATCATGGGCGTCGAGCGCCGCGTGGTGTTCGACATCGTGAACGTCATCAGCGGCGAGGCGCGGCTGAACCAGGCGCTGATCCGCGACAAGCGCGTGGACACCCTCTCCATCCTTCCCGCCAGCCAGACGCGGGACAAGGACGCCCTCACCAAGGAGGGCGTGGCCCAGATCATCGACGAGCTGAGCCAGGAATTCGACTACATCGTCTGCGACAGCCCCGCGGGCATCGAGAAGGGCGCGCTGCTGGCCCTCTACTTCGCCGACCAGGCGATCGTCGTCACCAACCCGGAAGTCTCCTCCGTCCGGGACAGTGACCGCATCCTGGGCGTGCTGCAGTCCAAGTCCCGCCGCGCCGAGGAAAAGAAGGACCCGGTGAAGGAGCACCTTCTCGTCACCCGCTACGCGCCGGAGCGGGTGGAGAAGGGCGAGATGCTCAAGCTCGAGGACATCCGCGAGATCCTGGCCATCCCGCTGCTGGGCGTGATCCCGGAAAGCGAGAGCGTGCTGAAGGCCTCCAACACCGGCAGCCCGGTGATCCTGGACGATGTGTCCAACGCCGGGCAGGCCTACAAGGACGCGGTGGCCCGCTTCCTGGGCGAGGACCGGCCGCACCGCTTCATCGAGCCGGAGAAGAGGGGCTTCCTGTCGCGCCTGTTCGGGGGGAGGGCCGCATGAGCTGGCTCGACGTCTTTCGGGGCAAGAGCAAGCCGCCACCAAGCGCGGGTGCCGCCAAGGAGCGGTTGCAGATCGTGCTGGCGCATGAGCGCATCAGCCGCACGGGCGACGACTTCCTGCCCCGCCTCCAGAAGGAGCTGATCCAGGTGGTGGCGCGCTATGTCGCCATCGATCCGAAGGCGGTGAACATCTCCCTCGACCGCGGCGGCGACATGAGCACGCTGGCGATCGAGGTGGAGCTGCCGGCGCCGGAGAAGCCCAAGCCCGGCGCCGCCGCCGCCAAGCCGGACGAGCTGGGCAAGCCCGCCGACAGCAAGGCGGAGGCGGGCCAGAAGGCCTCCTGACCGGAGCCGCCCGGCCCCGCATCCCGCCAGCCTCTCGGCCCGGCCAGGCGACACCGCCTGACCGGGCCGGCCCTGGCCGAGGATGGCCTCGCGCCGCCCGGCCCTGCCCTCCGTCCAGCCTCGCGCCGCTCAGCCTTGCCTGCCGCGCCGCACCAGGTAGAGCGTGGCGCCCAGCATCACCACCGTGCCAGCCGCCAGCCCCCAGCCCGGCTGTTCCGCGTAGATGGCCCAGCCCAGCATGGCGCTGGCCGGGATCTGCGCGTACTCGATCGGCGCCAGCAGGCCCACCTCCGCCCGCCGCGCCGCGGCCGAGGCCGCGAGGTCGCTCATCAGCGCGAACAGCGTGCCGCCCACCAGCATGGCGATGGCGAAGAGCCCCGGCGTTTGCCAGACAAAGGCCGAGACCGGCCCCCAGAACAGCACCGACAGCACTGAGTACCACGCCACAACCCGTGCCGGCGGCTCGGTGGCGGAGAGCGCCCTGAAGCTGATCAGCACCAGCGCGCTGCACAGCCCCGCCGCCAGCGCGGCCGGCGTGCCGAGGGAGACGTCGCCCCCGGGCCGGGCGATGATCAGCACGCCCAGGAAGCCGATGGCGGCGGCCAGGGCGCGGTCCCGCCGCACCTTCTCGTGCAGCAGCAGCGCCGCCAGCGGCAGCACCCAGAGCGGACGCGCGCTCATCATCGCCACCGCATCGGCCAGCGGCAGCAGGGTGATGGCCAGCAATTGCAGCAGGAAGGTGGCGATGCCGGCGGCGCCGCGTGCCAGGTGCAGCCTGGGGCGGCGCGTCGCCAGCGCCGCGATGGGGCCGGCGCGCAGGATCCAGGGCGCGAGCAGCGCCAGGGTGATCAGCCCGCGCGCGAAGGGCACCAGCGGCACCGGCAGCCCCTCGCGCAGCGCGGCGCGGTAGCAGGCATTCACCCCCGCCCCGCACATCGCCGCGAACAGCATCAGCCCGATGCCCGCCACGGCGGCGGAGGGCGGGCGCAGCTTCAGCATGGAGGGCGGGTTCAGCGGCGGGGAGCGAGCTCGGCTTCCAGGGCCTTGATCTTGGCGACCAGCGACTCCCGCAGCGAGGCGGCGGCATGTGGCTTGAGCGCCGCCAGGGCTTCCTTCAGGTCGCGCAGCTGGCGCTTCTTCTCCTCGGGCGTGCGGGAGATGGGGCGGTTGCCGGAGATCTGGCCGTCGAAGGCACGCATGATCGTCATTTCCTTGGTGAGCGTGGAGTCCGCCTGTTGCTGCGCGGACATCCGGAAGAAGGTGGAAGAAGGGGAGGGAAAAGCCTCAGAGACCGTTCAGCTTGCGGAGCAGCCGCATCAGCATCTCCCGCTCCGACGCCTCGAGAGGCTGGCTCAGCCGGGTCTCGTGCTCCGCGATGCGGTCCTTGAGGGGGGGCAGCAATGCCGCTCCCCCGGGGCTCAGGCGCAGGGCCTGGGCGCGGCGGTCATGGGGCACCGCATGGCGCTCCACCAGCCCGCGCTCGGTCAGGCGCTGCATGGCGGGGCTCAGCGTGGACTTGTCCAGCGCCGCGGCCGTGGCGAGCTGCCCGAGGGTAACGCCGGGATTGGCCTCCACCAGGCAGAGCAGCGCGAACTCTCCCGAGGTGACGCCGAACTCGGCGGTGCTCTCGGTGAAGTCCAGCAGCATGCGGGTATGGGCACGGCGCAGCAGATGGCCCAGGAGCCCCGGCAGGGGCCCCAGGTCGATCGGCTCCGGCCTGAGTCGTTCCGTGTCCATGCCGGCACCATAGCGCAGCCGGCGGGCCTGCGGAACGGGCGCCGAGAGCCGGGCGGGGCCGCGCTGGCGGGGGCGCGCGGACCCTCAGTACTCGAACTCGTAGGACAGGCCGACCCGTTCGCCCGCCTCGCCGCCGGTGCTGCTCTCCAGCTTCAGCCTCGGCGTCAGCTCCACCTCCACGCCGACGCGCGGCCCGCCCTCGGCGCCCTGTTCGACGCCGACATAGACGCCCTGGCCGACATAGCCGCCCGCCTGCACGGAGGGGTTCTCCAGCCCGCCCTGCTGGTTGCCGACACCCAGCCGGTCCAGCCCCAGCCGGTCGGCGAGGCGGCCGAGGAAGCCGCGCCCGCCGCCCGGCGCCACGCCCGCCAGGTTGGCCACCCCGCCCGCGAGCTGCGCGATCTCCAGCGGCGAGAGCTTGTCCACCGGCCGGCCGAAGAGCAGCCGCGCCAGCACCTCGTCCTGCGGCAGCTCGGGCTCGGAGGTGAAGCCGATCTCGGGCTCCGAAGGCTGGCCGAGGACGGTGATGTTGATCGTCACGCCCTGGGCCGAGGTGCTGGCCAGGAAGTCCAGGCTCGGCTGCAGGTCGCCATCGAAGGTGATGGCGCCACGGTTGAAGACGATGCGGCGGTCCAGCAGCTGGAAGGTGCCGCGGCGCATGGTGAAGGCGCCGGCCGGCTGCGGGTCCGCCGCCGTGCCGCCGACGCGCAGCGTGCCGCCCAGCTCGGCATCCAGCCCGCGCCCGCGCACCAGGATGGATTGCGGCGCCTCCACCGTCACGTTCAGGCGGATGGGCGGGGCGGGAGGGCCGGGCGGGGGAGGGGCGGGCGCGTCGGCGCCGCGCTCGCGCACATCGCCCAGCGTCGGCACGCCGCCGCCAGGCAGCGCCTGCGGGATGTTCACCGCCACGCGGCGCAGCCGCACCGTGCCGCCCAGCGCGGGGTCGGTCTGCAACGGGCCGGTGAAGCGGAGATCGGCGTCCAGCAGCGCCGTCACCAGCTCGCTCTGCACCGGGGTCGCGTCGCGCGCGGTGATGGTGATGTCGATCGGGATACCGGCGGCCAAGGGCTGGGCGCTGCCGCGCGCGGTGATGCTGCCCTCGCCGGCGCGTGCCACGAGGTTCTCCAGCACCACCTGGTCCCCATTGGCGCGCACCCGGCCATTGATGCCGGTGAGCCGCAGGCCGAAGAGCGGGTTGCGCACCTCGCCGCCGGACAGGGTGGCGGTGCCGTTCAGCACCGGCGCATCCAGCGTGCCGGAGGCGCCGCCATCGAGCGCGATGCGGCCGGTGACGCGGTTGGCGCCGCCGCCCAGGCTCGGCGTCAGCAGCGGCTGGAGGTTCGCCTGCCCGCGAAGGCTGGCGGAAAGCGGCGCGTTCGTGCCCGGCCCCTGCGGCAGCTCGGCGCGGGCATCGAGCGTCACCACGCTGCCCATGCGCAGCGCCGCGCTGGCCTGCACCGCGCCGCTGCCCGCGCGCCGCGCCTCGACCCGCAGCGTGGCCGCCGGCCAGCCGCGCGACCAGGGCGCCTCCGCCCGCAGCCCGGTGCCGTTGAGGGTGGCGTTCACCTCCGGCGCCGAGGTCGGGCCGGTGACGCGCGCCTCGCCCACCACCGTGCCGGACAGGCGCGGCTCGGGCGCGAACATGTTGACCAGCGAGGCGGGCAGGGCGGCCAGCGCCACCCGGATATCCGCCGTCTCGGGCCCCCAGCGGCCGCTGACGGTGAGGTTGCCGGCGGGCCGCGCGGCCAGCCGCAGCCCGGGGATCTCCACCGCGCCGGAATTCGGCAGCAGGATGGCGCCGGGCGCCGCGAGGCGGATGCCCATCTCGCCCTGCGCCGCCTCCAGCGCGGCGATGTCCACCCGCATGCCGAGCTCGTCGCGGCTGAAGCGGCCGCGGCCCTCGATATCGGCCTGGGGCAGCCCGGCGCGGAGGTTCCAGTCGAAGGCGGCGTCGGTGCCCTTCACCAGGGCGTTGGCGCTGTAGCGCTGGCCGCCCAGTTCCACATCGGGCGCCTCGATGCGGGCGTCGATGGACTGGCGGCCCTCAGGCGTCGGCGCCAGCTTGGCCTCCACCCGCAGCCGCCCGGCCACCGGCTGCCCGGCGAGCTGTGAAAGCGGCGCGAGGTTCTCGGCGGCGATGCTGGCCTGGCCGTCGAACAGGGTGGTGGCGGTGTTCAGCGTGCCGGCCACCTGGCCGCGGATGGGTCCGAAGGTGATGTTGCCCTCGGCCAGCCGCACCAGCTCGCCCTCCTGCGCCGCGCGCAGGGCGATGTCCACGGGCTGGCCCTCGGCGCGGGCCGTCAGGCGCAGCGTGCCCGCCCGGCCGCTGACGGAGGGAAGCGCCGCCTCAAGCTCCGGCGATTCCACCCGCCGCCCGGCGACGAACAGCCCGGGGCTCGCCGCCCGGAGCTGGATGGCCGGGTCGGCGGCCGGCCCGGTGACGCGCGCATCCACGGCGAGGGGGCCGGCCAGCTCCGGGCGGACCGCCTTCAGCTCCGGCACGTCGAGCCGCGCGGTTAGGTCCAGCACGTCCCAGCCGCTGCCCTGCACATGCAGGCGGGCACCCTGGCCGCGCACCTCCAGGCTGTCGATGCGGAAGGCGGTGCCACGGTAATCGGCCTCCGGATCGGGGCCGAGCACGGCGCCCATCGGGTCGGGCCCGCGCAGGCCGCGCGGGCGGAGCTGCGCCTGGATGCGCTCGCCATCCTCGACGCGGGCAGTGAGGGTGATGCCATCCCAGCCGACGATCTCGGGCACCAGGGGCGCCAGCGCGGCGGAGTTGGCGATGCGCGCCTCGGCCTCCAGCAGCGCCAGGCTGCCGCGCGCGGTGATCTCGCCGGCCCTGGCCGAGAGGCGGAGATTCTCCAGTTCCGGCTGGCCGCCGGCGGGCAGCTTCGCGCCCAGCGAGAAATCCACGTTGCGCACCGGCTCGGGCGCGAGGTTCGCGGGCGCGTCGAGATGGCCATCGAGGGTGAGGGCGCCGCCGCCCGCCGCGTCCAGCGCCACGCGGCCCTGGGCGTTGAAGCCGGCGAGCTCGCCGAAGGCGGCGCTGGCGCGGAGATCGGCGCCGCTGGCGGGCCCGTCCAGCCGCAGCGACAGCTCGGCCGGGGCCTGGGGGATGCCGAGCGCGGTGGCCAGCACGCCGCCGGGAGGCTCCTGCGCGCGGAGGTCGGCCAGCAGCCGCGCCTGCGGGTCGAGGCCCAGCTCCAGGTCGAGCCGCCCTTCCGCCTCCAGCCGCTGCACGGCGAGCTTCGCCCGCAGCGCGGCGGCGACGAGGCTGGCCTCGCCGTTCAGCGAGAGCGCGAAGCCCGGGGCGGGGCCGTGCTCCTCCACCGTGGCGGCGACCAGCTCGCGCGGGATCTCGATGCGCTCCACCGCCAGCCGGTCCAGATGCACCGCCACGGGCAGGTCGGGCAGGGTGGGGATGGGGCCGCCCGGCTCCTGTTGCGGCTCCGGCTCAGGCGCGGGCTCACCGGCCTCAGGCAGGCGCAGCAGCGCGACGCGGCGGGCGGTCAGCGCCTCGATCCGCAGGTCGCGCGAGAGCAGGGCGCGCAGGTCGAGGTCGATCCGCGCATCCTCCACCTCCAGCCACGGCCCCTTGGCGTCGGCCATGGTGAGGCGGGCGAAGCCGGGCGCGCCAGGAATCGGGCCGTGCAGCCCCTCGATGACGAGGCCGGGCACGAAGCGCTGCGCCAGGTCGGCGATCATGCGCTGGCCGGGCGCGGTGTTGGCGCCCACCAGCACGCCGCCCACCAGCAGCACGGGCAGCAGAATCAGGATGGCGAGCAGGCCCAGGGCCCAGCGGAACACCCGGCGCATCAGAACGCCTGCCCGATGCCGACATAAAGGCCGAAGGCGGAATCCCCGCTTTCCTTGTTGAGCGGGATGGCGACATCAGCGCGCAGCGGCCCGATGGCGGTGAGGTAGCGCACGCCGAGGCCGGCGCCGACCTTGAGGTTGCCGAAATCGGGCGTCGGGTCGCGCGTCACGGAGCCGGCATCGACAAAGGCCGCCATGCCGAGCGGGCCGTTGATGCGCTGGCGCAGCTCGATGCTGCCTTCCACCAGGGAAAGCCCGCCCGCCGGCTCGCCGCTGGCCGTGCGCGGCCCGACCGACTGGTAGGAATAGCCGCGCACCGAGCCGCCGCCGCCGGCATAGAAGCGCTTGTCCGGCGGCACGCCGCCGAAGGAGGCGCCGACGATGCTGCCCACCACGCCGCGCAGCGCGATGATGCTGCCCTTGTCGCCGCTGACGTCGAGATAGGTGCTGGCCTGCCCGCGCAGCCGGGTGAAGGCGTTGCTCTCGCCGAGCGAGTAGATCGGGTTGACCAGCAGCGCGGCGCGGATGCCGCGGCTCGGGTTCAGCGGGCTGTCCGTGTCGTTCCAGCGGAGCTGCCCCAGCACGCCGATGAGCTGGTAGTTGGTGGTCACGTTGTCCTGGGTGACGCGGCTGAACTCGATCTGGGGCCCGAAGCCATAGGTCAGGCGCGGCGAGAACTCGCGCTCCAGCAGCGCGCCCAGGGTGAAGGCGTCACGGTCATAGGCGTCGGGGCGCTCGCGCAGGGCGGCGATGTCGAAGGTCAGGGTCTGGTTGCGGCCGGCGAACCAGGGGGTGCGCAGGCTGGCGCCGATCTTGCCGCCCGTGTCGCTGGTGTCGCCCGTGGTGCCGAGGCGGTTGACCTCCGCCTCCAGCCGCAGCCGCTCGGCGCCGCCGAACAGGTTGCGGTGCTCCCAGTAGGTGGTGAAGGTGGGGCCGTAGCGCGTCTCATAGGCGGCGCCGAAGCCGATGGCGTGCAGCGGCCGCTCCGCCACGGTGAAGGTGACCGGCAGGTTTCCGGCCTCGTCCAGCCGCTCGCCCGCGCGGGCGCGCACGGTGCTGAACACGCCGAGGCTGAGCAGGTCCTTGCGCGTCTCGTCGATCGTCTTCTGGCTGAAGCCCTGGCCCTGCATCGGCGCCACGATGCGCCCCAACAGGGCGCTGTCGGTGCGTTCCTCGCCGCTGACGCCGGGCCGGGCGAATTGCGGGCGCGGGCCGGGGGCGATGGTGAAGGTCACCTCCATGCGCCGCGTGTCGTGGTTCACCGTCACGCGGCGGCGCACGGCGGCGAAGGGGTAGCCGGCATCGCGCAGCGTGTCGCGCAGCCGTCCCTCGGCGTCGAGGACCGGCTGGGCACGCGCGGGGTCGCCCTCCGTCAGCCCCGTCTCGCCCGCATCGGCGATGGAGGCGCCGGCGGGTTCCGCCTGCAGCCGCACGGGGGCCAGGCGGTATTGCGGGCCCTGCTCCACGGTGACGGCCACCGGCACCGGCTCGGCGCCCTCCGGGCGGGCCAGCAGCCGCTCGGCGAGGCCGGGCGTATCGGGCGTCTGGCCGTCGATGGTGACGCGGGCGCTGCCGCCGTAATAGCCCTCGGAGCGCAGCGCGTCGCGCATGTTGTCCGATTCCGCCAATGCGCGGCCGATCAGCCCATAGGCATCGACAGGCGCGGTTTCGCGCAGCCGCTCCAGGCTGGAGGCGTTGCGGATGGCGGTGTCCAGCGCCTCGTCGCCGGTTTCCGGCAGGGTGACGGCATAGGTCAGGTTGTTCTCGGCCTCGGCCGCCGCGGCGGGATCGGCGGCGGGCCCGGCTTCCTCCGCGCGGCTGTCCGGCGCGGGCTGCGCGGCGGCGCGCAGCATGGCCGTGAGGGGAAGGGCACCCGCGACGGCGGCGGACAGGGCGAAAAGGGCAAGTCGGGATTTGAGGCGCATCGTCTTAGGGAGTATGCCCTAGCACATGGACCCGACCCTTGCCGAAACACTCACGCGTTGGCGCAGGCATCTCCACGCCAATCCCAGCCTCACCCTTTATGAAGGGCCGACCGCGGCGTTCGTGGTGGAGAAGCTGAAGGAGCTGGGTGTGACCGACATCGCCACCGATGTTGGGGGCCATGGCGTCGTGGCAACCCTGCACCGGCCCGGCAGCAACCGCAGCGTCGGCCTGCGCGCCGACATGGACGCGCTGCCGATCGAGGAAGCGGCGCAGGACCTGGCCTGGCGCAGCACCAATCCGGGCGTGATGCATGCCTGCGGGCATGACGGCCACACCACCGCCCTGCTCGGCGCGGCGGCGCTGCTGCTGCAGGACGAGAGCTGGTCCGGCACGGTGCGGCTGGTGTTCCAGCCGGCCGAGGAGGGCGGCGGCGGCGCCGCCTCCATGGTGAAGGACGGGCTGTTCCAGCGCTTCCCGATGGACCGCATCTTCGGCTGGCACAACTGGCCGGGCCTGGCGGCCGGCACCATCGCCGTGCATGACAGCGCCGTGATGGCGGCCGGGCGCCGCTTCGAGATCGTGATCGAGGGTCATGCCGGCCATGCCGCGCTGCCCCACCTGACGCGCGACCCGATGGTGGCGGCCGGCCACGCCATCGTCGCCTGCCAGTCCATCGTGGCGCGCAACATCGACCCGATGGAGACGGGCGTGGTCAGCCTGACCATGATCCGGGGCGGCGAGGCGGAGAACCAGATCGCGGCCCGCGTGACCATCAAGGGCAGCATGCGCTTCATCAAGCCCGAAATCGGCCGCGAGATCGAGGACGGGCTGCGGCGCGTGGCCGAGGGCGTCTCCGCCACCTTCGGCGTGCAGGCCACCAGCCGCGTCTGGGGCGGTGTGCCCGTCACCGCCAACCACCCCGAGGCGCGCGAGCTGGCGGCTGGCGCTGCGGCGGCGGTGACCAGCCTGCGCCGCGACCTCGGGCCGGCCATGACGGGGGAGGACTTCTCGCACTTCCTGCATCAGGTGCCTGGCGCCTTTGTCTGGATCGGCAACGGTCCGGCCGAGGGTGGGTGCGAGCTGCACAACCCGCATTACGACTTCAACGACGCCGTGCTGCCCGTGGCCAGCGGCTTCCTGGCGGAAGCTGCCCGGCGGTCGCTCGCGCAGGAGCCCGGCTGAAGGGCCGCATGTCCGGTGAAACCCCGGGGCCATGTCCAGGGTTGCGCCGCGCGGCGGGCCCGGCCCCGGTCCCCGCCGCATCCGCCCCTCCCGCCGAGGAAGACCGCATGATCCCGCTGGCCCGATCGTCCCGCATCGCCATCCCCAAGCTGGGGCTGGGCACCTGGAAGCTGGCCGGGCCGGAAGGCCAGGCGGCGGTGGAAAGCGCGCTGGCGCTTGGCTACCGGCATCTCGACACCGCCGACCGCTACGCCAACGAGGCGGAGGTGGGCGCGGGCCTCGCCGCCTCCGGCGTGGCGCGGGGCGAGGTCTTCCTCACCAGCAAGGTGTGGCACGACAAGCTGGCGCCCGATGCGCTGCGCCGCTCGCTGGAAGGCTCGCTCGCCAAGCTGGGCACGGATTACCTCGACCTGTTCCTGATCCACTGGCCGGCCCCGGACATGGATCTCGCGGCGGCGGTGGCGGAGCTTGAAAGGGCGAAGTCCGAGGGGCTGGTCCGGCGCTGGGGCGTCTCCAACTTCCCGCTCGGCCTGATGCGGCGGCTGGAGGAGATGGGCGCCGAGCCCGCCTGCCTGCAGGTGGAATACCATGTGCTGCTCTCGCAGCGGGCGCTGCTCGACTGGTGCCGGCCGCGCGGCATCGCGCTCGCCGCCTATTCGCCGCTGGGGCAGGGGGCGCTGGCCAGCCAGCAGGTGCTGGCGGAGATCGGCCGCAGGCATGGCGCCAGCGGGCTGCAGGTGGCGCTGGCCTGGCTGCTGCGGCAGGAGATGGTGGTGGCCATCCCCAAGGCCAGCCGGCGCGAGACGCAGCAGGCCAATCTCGACGCCGTTCCCCTGGCGGAGAAGCTGACGGCGGAGGACGTCGCCGCGATCGACGCGCTGCCGAAGGACTGGCGCCGCGTGAACCCGGACTTCGCCCCCGACTGGAACAGCTAGAGCAGATCCCGATCAGATGAAAGCATCTGATCGGGTGAAGATGCTCGCAAGAACAGAAGGCTGGAGCAGTGGACGTGAGCCAGGGCGAACGGAAACTGCCTTAGAGGCGGGAAGGGACGCCCGCCTCAGCCGGCGGGCTTCTCCTCGCCCAGCAGCGCGGACCAGAGCGGCTCCTTGAGCTTGCCCAGGAAGGCGGCGTGGGCAGCGATCTCCGCCTCGCTCGGCACGATCGGGCGCGGGGTGCGCGCCACCGGCGCGGCGTCGAGCTGGATGCTGGAGGCGCTGGAGGCAACCGGGCGCGCCGCCAGCGCCAGCCCCGGCTGCTTGCCGCCCATCAGCTCCAGATAGACCTGCGCCAGCAGCTGCACGTCGAGCAGCGCGTTGTGCGAGGTGCGCATGGAGTTGTCGATGCCGTAGCGGCGGCAGAGCGCGTCCAGGCTGTTGGGCAGGCCGGGAAAGCGCTTCTTGGCCAGCACCAGCGTGTCCACCATCCGCGCGCGGTCGAGCGGGCGGTGGCCGGCCTTCTTCAGCTCGGCGTCGAGGAAGCCGAAGTCGAAGGGCGCGTTGTGCGCGACGATCGGGTCGTCGCCCAGGAACTCCAGCATTGCCGGCGCGATCTCGGCGAATTTCGGCTTGTCGCGCAGCATGTCCCAGGTGAAGCCGTGCACCTTGGTGGCCTCTTCCGGCACCTCCCGCTCCGGGTCGATGAGCTGGTGGTAGAAGCGGCCGGTGGGAACCAGGTTGACCAGCTCCACCGCCGCCACCTCCAGCACGCGGTCGCCCGTGGCGGGGTCGAAGCCGGTGGTCTCGGTGTCCAGCACCAGGGCGCGGCTCATCGGTATTGCTCCAGAAGTCGGCGGATGGCGCGGCGCGCATGGCCGCGCGACAGGCCGGTGCGGATGACATGGTCGGCGCGCCGGCGCTTCTCGGCATCCGGCGTCTGGCGGGCGAGGATGGCGTCCAGCCGCTCCGGCGTCATGCCGCCGCGGGCCAGCACGCGGGCGCGCTGCACGGGGGCGGGGGCGGAGACCACCACCACCGCGTCGCAGCGCGCCTCGCCACGGGTCTCGAACAGCAGCGGGATGTCCAGCACCACCAGCCGCCGCCCGGCGCGGCGGGCGCGGGCCAGGAAGCGCCGCTCCTCGCCCCGCACCAGCGGGTGGACGATGCCCTCCAGCCGGCGCAGCGCCGCGCGGTCGGCCAGCACCACGCGGCGCAGCGCCTCGCGGTCCACCGCGCCGTCCCGCACCGTGCCGGGAAAGGCCTCGCCGATCGGCCGCACCGCACGGCCTCCACGTCCCTGGAGGCGGTGCACGGCGGCGTCCGCGTCGAACACCGGCACGCCGAGGCGGCGGAAGGTGGCGGCGGCGGTGGACTTGCCCATGCCGATGCCGCCCGTCAGCCCGAGGATCTTCATGCGGCGCGGCGCGGGATGTCGGCGGCCACGAAATCGCGCAGCGCCTGGTCCACCACCGGCTCCACCCCGAACCAGGCGGCGAAGCCGGGCCGCGCCTGGTGCAGCAGCATCCCCAGCCCATCGACGCCGCGCAGGCCACGGGCGCGGGCGGCCGCCAGCAGCGGCGTCTCCAGCGGCACATAGACGGCGTCCGCCACCACGGCATGGCCAGGGAGCGGCGCGAGGTCGATCTCGAGCGGCGGCTGGCCGGCCATGCCGAGGCTGGTGGCGTTCACCAGCAGCGCCGCATCGTCCAGCGGCGGCGCCTCGGCCACCGTCATGGGGCCGCCCAGCGCCCCGGCCAGGGCCTCGGCGCGGGCCCGGTTGCGGTTGACCAGGGTGAGGCGGGGGCAGCCGGCATCGAGCAGCGCGGCGGCGATGGCCCGCGCCGCGCCGCCCGCGCCCAGCAGCACGACCGGGCCGTCCTCCGCCCGCCACCCCGGCGCCTGCTCCCGCACGCTTTCCAGGAAGCCGTAGCCATCGGTGTTGGAGCCCTCGATGCGGCCCCCGCGGAACACCAGCGTGTTCACCGCGCCGGCGCGCCGGGCGGTGTCCGCCACCGAATCGCACAACGCGAAGGCCGCCTCCTTGTGCGGGATGGTGACGTTGGCCCCCTGGAAGCCCAGCGAGACCAGGGCGCGCACGGCGTCGGCGAACGCCTGGGGGCGCACCTGCAGCGGGATGTAGGCGCCGTCGATGCCGTGCCGGTGCAGCCAGTGGCCATGCAGCCGGGGGGAGCGGGAATGCGAGGCCGGCCAGCCCAGCACCCCGGCCAGTCTGGCCTTGCCGGAGAGGATCGTCATGCCGCCATGAATCGGGCGTGGCGGAAGCGCGGTCAATGGCCGATGTCGGCCCGCGCAGCCTCCCCCTGGCATTCCGCGCCCGGCGGTGCCACCACTTGGCGCGACGAAACGGCACACACGGAGCATTCCATGGCGCGTGGCTTGAAGGTCGCGGTCCAGATGGACCCGATCCAGGGGATCAACATCGACGGCGACAGCACCTTCGTGCTGATGCTGGAGGCGCAGGCGCGGGGCCACCAGCTCTGGCACTACCACGTGAAGGACCTGACGCTGGCCTCGGGCAAGGTGCTGGCGCGGATGCAGCCCGTCGAGGTGCGGCGCGAGAAGGGCAACCACTACACGCTGGGCGAGGCGGCGGAGCACGACCTCTCCACCATGGACGTGGTGCTGATGCGGCAGGACCCGCCCTTCGACATGGCCTACATCACGGCCACCCACATCCTGGAGATGATCCATCCCCGGACGCTGGTGGTGAACGACCCAGCGCATGTCCGCAACGCGCCCGAGAAGCTGTTCGTGATGCAGTTCCCGGATCTGATGCCGGACACCATCATCACCCACGACCCGCTGGAGGTGCGGAAGTTCCGCCTGAAGCATGGCGACATCATCGTCAAGCCGCTGTTCGGCAATGGCGGCGCCGGCGTGTTCCACCTGCGCCCCGAGGACGGCAACCTCAACTCCCTGCTGGAGCTCTACGCGGAACGCTCGCGCGAGCCGCTGATGATCCAGCAATACGTCCCCGCCGTGCGGCAGGGGGACAAGCGCATCATCCTGGTGGATGGTGTGCCGATGGGCGCCATCAACCGCGTGCCGGCGGAAGGCGAGAGCCGCTCCAACATGCATGTCGGCGGCCGCCCCGAGGCGGTGAAGCTGACCGAGCGGGACAAGGAGATCTGCGCCCGCATCGGCCCGGCGCTAAAGGAGCGCGGCCTGATCTTCGTGGGCATCGACGTGATCGGCGACTATCTCACCGAGATCAACGTGACCTCGCCCACCGGCCTGCAGGAGCTCGCCCGCTTCGACGGCGTGCATCTGGAGAAGGCCATCTGGGACGCCATCGAGGCCCGGCGCTGACGCGGGCGGAAGAAGGGCCAGGGGGAATGCCTTCCCCCTGGCCTTCTCCGGCCTAGACCAGCCGGATCAGCAGCAGGCTGACCAGCCCCAGCGCCAGCAGCGACAGCATGACGGTGGCGGTGACGCGCCCGCCTGCCCGGGCCACCGTCCGCACATCGACGCCAAGCCCCAGCGCCGCCATGGCGAGCAGGGTCAGCGCACCGGTGACGGCCGAGATCGGCGCCAGCAGCGCCTCCGGGATCAGCCCGAGCGCCCGCAGCGCCATCAGCCCCAGGAAGCCCAGGATGAACCAGGGCACCAGCTTGGCGAGCCCCGGCTTGCTTCCCCCCCGCTGCCCGGCCAGCACGGAAAGCCCCAGCACCACCGGCCCCAGCATCAGCACGCGCACCAGCTTCACCAGCGTGCCGAGCTGCACGGCAAGCTGGCCCACTGGCGCCGTCGCGGCCAGCACCTGCGGCACGGCATAGACGGTGAGCCCCGCCAGCACGCCATATTGCAGTTCGCTCAGCCCCAGCACCGGCACCAGCAGCGGCAGTGTCAGCACCACGCCCACGCCCAGCACCGCGGTGAAGGCGATGGCGCTCGCCACGTCCTTCGCCTGGGCGCCAATTACCGGCGCCACGGCGGCGATGGCCGAGTTGCCGCAGATGGAGTTGCCGCAGGCCACCAGCATGGCCATCCGCTTCGGCAGGCCCAGCATCCGCCCCAGGCCGTAGCTGAACAGGATGGCCAGGGCCACCACGGCGGCGATGCCCAGGATCAGCGCCGGCCCCGCCGCCAGCATGGCGGTGACGCTGAGCGAGGCGCCGAGCAGCATCACCGCCACCTCCAGCAGGGTCTTGGCGCTGAGCGCGATGCCGGGGGCGAAGCGCGCCGGCACCGGCCAAAGGCTGCGCAGCGCGGTGCCGAGCAGAATGGCCAGCACCAGCGGGTCCAGCCAGGCGCGGCCGAGGAAAGCGGCCTGGGCCTGGGCGAGCAGCACCGCCACACCCGAGACGGCGGCGCAGAGCAGCAGGCCCGGCGCCATCCGCCGGAGCCAGGAGAAGGTCGGACGCGCCACGGGCGCGGTGGCGGCGGAGGAGGCGGGCGGCATGACAGAACCGTTGCGTTTGGGTGACGCCGATCCTGCCGGCCATGCCTTGTTCAATCCAACGGGTTGTTCTTGTCATTCCGTTCGATAAAACCGAACGATTGGAGGCAAAGGCCGCGCATGACACTGGACCAGCTCCGCGTCTTCCTGGCGGTGGCGGAGCGCGAGCATGTCACCCGCGCGGCGGAGGCGCTGCACCTGACGCAATCGGCGGTCAGCGCCGCCATCCGCGCCCTGGAGGGGCGGCATGGCATCGCCCTGTTCCACCGCATCGGGCGGCGCATCGAGCTGACGGCGGAAGGGCGCATCTTCCGCGCCGAGGCGGCCGCCGTGTTGGCCCGCGCCGAGGCGGCGGAGCTGGTGCTTTCCGAGCTTGGCGGCGCGCTGCGGGGCACGCTGCGGGTGCAGGCGAGCCAGACCGTGGCAAGCTACTGGCTGCCGCCGCTGCTGGTGCGCTTCCACGCCGCCTGCCCGGGCGTGGCGGTGGAGGTGGGGGCGGGCAACACCACCAGCGTGGTGGAGGCGGTGCTGCGCGGCGAGGCGGAGCTGGGCTTCGTCGAGGGGGAGGTGACGGAGCCGGCGCTTTCCCAGACCGTGCTGGCGCGCGACCAGCTCGTGGTCGTGGTGGGGCCGCGCCACCCCTGGGCGCGCCGCGGGCCGCTCACCCTGGCCGAGTTGCCGGAAAGCCCCTGGGTGATGCGCGAGGCCGGCTCCGGCACCCGCGCCGCCTTCGAGGACCTGCTGCGCGCCTCGGGCCTTTCCCCCGGAGCGCTGTCCGTGACGCTGGAGCTGCCTTCCAACGAGGCGGTGCTGGCGGCCGTGGAAGCCGATGGCGGCGCCACCGTGGTGTCAGAGCGGGCGGCGGGGCCGCACCTGGCCGCCGGGTTGCTGGTGCAGGCGCCGATCGCGCTGCCACCGCGCAGCTTCAAGGCGCTGCGGCACCGGGAGCGCTATTCCAGCCGCGCCTCGCGCGCGCTGCTGGAGCTGGCGGGCGGCGGGTGAGGGTCCGCTGGCCGGTCAGAAGAGGCGCTTTCAGAAGAGGCGCTTGTTGGGACCGTAGGGCATCACCAGCTCGTTCTTGCCCACCATGTTGAGCAGGGCGCGGGCGCGCTCGTCGAGCTGGTCGCGGTCGATGCGGTCGCCGCGCAGGCCGGCCACGCGACGCTCCATGGCCTCGCGCTCCGTCTCGGCCTGGGCGAGGGTGATGCGCGCGGCCTCGATCTCGGCGGCCTTCGCTTCCCGCGCCAGGGAACCCACGCGGGGGCCATGCACCGCGTACCAGGCGAAATGCCAGATCAGCCCCGCGAAGATCAGCGGCAGCCACAGAACCTGGATCGTCCGCTTGATGGCCCGCATGGGAATCACTCCGCTCTCCGCACCGCAGCACGGATTAACGGCATGCAAAAGGCGTTGTGCAAGAGGAGGATAGCGGCCGCTCCTGGTTTCGGGCGGCAGCGTGGCGCCAGGGCCACGAAATCGAGAGGGCCGGGGGTGGCAACACCCCCGGCCCCAGGCCCTGCCAGTGCCCCGGCCCCAGTCCCGGTCAGTGCCCCGGTCAGCGCTTCAGGATGGTGCGGCCGGCATAGCGCGCGGCCGGGCCGAGGCCCTGCTCGATGCGGATGAGCTGGTTGTACTTGGCCAGCCGGTCCGAGCGGCTCAGCGAGCCGGTCTTGATCTGCCCGCAATTGGTGGCGACGGCGAGGTCGGCGATGGTGCTGTCCTCCGTCTCGCCCGAGCGGTGCGACATCACCGCCGTGTAGCCGGCGCGGTGCGCCATCTCGACCGCTTCCAGCGTCTCGGTCAGCGAGCCGATCTGGTTGACCTTCACCAGGATCGAGTTGCCGGTCCGGCGCTCGATGCCCTGGCGCAGGCGCTCGGGGTTGGTGACGAACAGGTCGTCGCCGACGAGCTGCACCGTGCCGCCCAGGCGGTCGGTCAGCAGCTTCCAGCCCTCCCAGTCATCCTCGGCGCAGCCATCCTCGATGGAGATGATGGGGAACTTGGCGCAGAGGCCGGCCAGGTAGTCCACCATTCCGGCGGCGTCGAGCTTCTTGCCCTCGCCCTCCATGTCGTAGACGCCGCCCTTGAAGAACTCGGTGGAGGCGCAGTCGAGGGCGAACATGATGTCCTCGCCGACGCGGTGGCCGGCCGCCTCGCAGGCCTTGGCGATGAAGCCCAGCGCCTCGTCGGCCGACTTCAGGTCGGGGGCGAAGCCGCCCTCGTCGCCCACATTGGTGTTGTGGCCGGCGTCGTGCAGCGCCTTCTTCAGGCTCATGAACACCTCGGAGCCGATGCGCGCGGCCTCGGCGGAGGAGCCGGCGGCGACCGGCATGATCATGAATTCCTGGATGTCGATCGGGTTGTCGGCGTGCTGGCCGCCATTGATGATGTTCATCATCGGCACCGGCAGGGTGCGGGCGAAGACGCCGCCGACATAGCGGTAGAGCGGCACGCCGTAATGCTCGGCGGACGCCTTGGCGGTGGCCAGCGACACGGCGAGGATGGCATTGGCGCCGAGGCGCGACTTGTTCGGCGTGCCGTCGAGCGCGATCATCGTCTCGTCGATCTTGACCTGCTCGGTGGCGTCCATGCCGGAAAGCGCGTCGAAGATCTCGCCCTCCACATTGGCCACCGCCTTCTGCACGCCCTTGCCGTGGAAGCGCGCCTTGTCGCCGTCGCGCAGCTCGACGGCCTCATGCGCGCCGGTGGAGGCGCCGGACGGGACGGCAGCGCGACCGATGGCCCCGCTGTCCAGCACGACATCGACCTCGACGGTGGGGTTGCCGCGCGAATCGAGGATCTCGCGGGCGATGATGTCGGCAATGGCGGTCATTCCGGGTCCCTCTCGGTGTGTCGGACAGGAGATGTCGGACCCTGGGCGGATAGGATAGCGACGCGCACAGGGCAAGGGGCGGGGGCTTGGCCGGCGCCCACGTTTCCGTATCGGGCGCCGGATCGGGCGCCGGTCATGGGCACCGCCGCGCCGCGCGGGGCGGCACGGCGGCCAGGTGCCGCCTCAGACGAGGCGCGCCTGCTTCACCGCCGCGCCGACGAAGCCCGCGAAGAGCGGATGCGGCTGGAAGGGCTTCGACTTCAGCTCCGGGTGGTACTGCACGCCGATGAACCAGGGATGGTCCGGATACTCGACGATCTCGGGCAGCAGGCCGTCCGGCGACAGGCCGGAGAAGCGCAGCCCCGCCTCCTCCAGCCGCTCGCGGTAGCCGATGTTCACCTCGTAGCGGTGGCGGTGGCGCTCCTCGATCTGCGCCTGGCCATAGACCTTGCGCACCAGCGACCCCTCGGCCAGCGCCGCCGGGTAGGCGCCGAGGCGCATGGTGCCGCCCAGGTCGCCCTCGGCGTGGCGCTTCTCCCGCTCATTGCCGCGCAGCCACTCGGTGAGCAGGCCGACCACCGGCTCCTCGCTCGGGCCGAACTCGGTGGAGGAGGCCTTCTCCAGCCCGACCAGGTTCCGCGCCGCCTCGATCACCGCCATCTGCATGCCGAAGCAGATGCCGAGAAAGGGGATCTTGCGCTCGCGGGCGAAGCGCACCGCCTCGATCTTGCCTTCCGCGCCACGCTCGCCGAAGCCGCCGGGGACGAGGATGCCATGCACGCCGGACAGCCGCTCGACGGCGTTCGGCGTCTCGAAGATCTGGCTGTCCACCCAGTCCAGCTTCACCTTCACGCCGTGCTGGATGCCGCCATGCGCCAGCGCCTCGGCCAGCGACTTGTAGGCGTCGAGCAGGGTGATGTACTTGCCCACCACCGCGATCTTCACCTCGCCCTCCGGGTTCTCCAGCCGGTGGACGATGCGCTGCCAGTTGGACAGGTCCGGCTCGCCGTAGATGGACAGGCCGAAATGCCGCAGCACCTCGCGGTCCAGCCCTTCCTGGTGGTACTGCAGCGGCACGGCGTAGATCGAGCTGGCGTCGAGCGCCGGGATCACGCTCTCGGGGCGCACGTTGCAGAACAGCGCGATCTTGCGGCGCTCGTTCTCCGGGATCGGCCGGTCGCAGCGGCAGAGCAGGATCTGCGGCTGGATGCCGAGGCCGAGCAGCTCCTTCACGGAATGCTGCGTCGGCTTGGTCTTCAGCTCGCCGGCGGAGGGGATGTAGGGCACCAGCGTCAGGTGCATGAACAGGCTGCGCTGCGGGCCCAGCTCGTTGTGCAGCTGGCGCAGCGCCTCCAGGAAGGGCAGGCTCTCGATGTCGCCCACCGTGCCGCCCACCTCGACCAGCACGAAGTCGAGCCCGTCCGTGTCCGCCTTGGCGGCGTCCTTGATGGCGTCGGTGATGTGGGGGATCACCTGCACGGTGCCGCCCAGATAGTCGCCGCGCCGCTCCTTGGCGATCACCTCGGCGTAGATGCGCCCCGAGGTGAAGCTGTCCCCCTTGGTCGCGTGCACGCCGGTGAAGCGCTCATAGTGGCCGAGGTCGAGATCGGCCTCGGCGCCATCGTCGGTGACGAAGACCTCGCCATGCTGATACGGGCTCATCGTGCCCGGATCGACGTTGAGGTAGGGGTCGAGCTTGCGAATGCGGACCTTGTAGCCCCGCGCCTGCAGGAGCGCGCCGAGGCTTGCCGCCGCGATGCCCTTGCCGAGAGAGGAAACCACGCCGCCGGTGATGAATACGAACCGCGTCATGGGCGACCTTTCTAACGCGCCGCGCGGCCGCCGGGAACCCGGTGGCACGGCAAGGCTGATGTTTCCAAAGTGCAGGGGTCCGGCCGGACCCGGGGGTGGCGGCGCCGCCGAAGCGGGGCCTCCATTAAAACGGTTCGGGCGCCTGGGGGTGACCCCGGCGCCCGATTCGCGATCCTCAGTTGGTGGGCACCGAGGCCGGTGGCGGTGCCGCCGGCTGGGCCGGGGCGGCCGTTCCCGGGGCGGCGCCGGGCTGGAGCGGCTGCTCGCCCGTGGCCGCGGGCGGCGGCGGCGCATCCAGGATCGAGCCGCGCTGGGCCTCGCCGCGGCCCAGCAGCGCCATGGCGAGCGCCAGCACCATGAACAGCGTGGCGAGGACGCCGGTGGTGCGGGTCAGCAGGTTGGCGGTGCCGCGGCCGCTCATGAACGACCCCATGCCCTGCGAGGAGCCGATGCCGAGCCCGCCGCCCTCGCTGCGCTGCAGCAGGACGACGCCGATCAGCGCGAGGGTCACGAACAGGTGCAGGACGAGCAGGACGGTCATCATGGCGGTGCGCTCTTAGCCGCGTTCCGCGAACGGCGCCAGCGGCAAGGTGGCCGGCGCGCGCCCTTTCGGCGCGGAATCATGGAAGCCTAGTCCAGCAGCGTGGCGGGATCGGGGATGTCGAGACGGAAGGCGGGGCCGTTCCAGCGCGGCTCGCCGCCCAGCTTCTGGCTCAACGCCAGGATCAGGCGCATCCCCAGCCCGTCGCTTTCCGCCGGGTCGAAGCCCGGCGGCAGGCCCACCCCCTCATCCTCCACCTCCAGCCGCAGGCCGCCCGTGGCGGGGTCGCGCAGGCACCGGACGCGGACGGCGCCGGCGCCGTGCTTGGCGGCGTTGCTCACCACCTCGGTGACGACGAGGCCGATGGTGATGGCGTGGTCGGCCAAGCATTCGGGCGCATCGGCCAGCACCTGGAGGGCGCGGCCGGAGTCGCCGAGCCCGGTGGAGCGGTCGAGGTCGCCGCACAGGCCGCGGAGGTAGCTGCCCAGTTCCACCGTGCCGATGCGATCCGCCCGGTAGAGCCTGTCATGCACCAGAGCAATGGTGGAAACGCGCTGCGTCGCCTCCTCCAGCGCCTCCCGCGTGCCGTCGGGGGAAAGGCGGGCCTGCAGCGAGAGCAGGGATCGCGTGACCGTCAGGCTGTTCCGCACCCGGTGGTCCACCTCCCGCAGCAGCAGCTCCTTCTCGCGCAGCAGCCCGTCGCGCGTGGCCCGCGCCTCCTCCGCCTCGCGGGCATGGTCGGCGGAAAGGGCGGCGAGCCGCGCCAGCTCGCGCTCCCGCCGCTCGCGGTCCACCGCCAGGGCCAGCGTGTGGGCCAGGGCTTCCAGGAAGGTCGCGTCAGGCGCGGTGAAGGCGCCACCCTCCTGGCTGTCCACCTCCAGGACGCCGAACGGCCCGGCCGCGCCGCGGATCACCACGCTCACGGCGCTGCGGAGGGCGTGCGCGGCCATCAGGGGCGGCGCGCGGAACCGGCGCTCGCCCGCCAGGTCGTTGGAGATGACGGGCTCGCCGCTGGCGAAGGCAAGCCCCGCCGGGCTTTCCGGCCCGCCGCCGATGCGCGCGGCGCCGACGCTGCCCTCGCGCCAGCCAATGCCGGCGCGCAGCAGGAAGGCGCCCTCCTGCGGCTGGTATTCCAGCACCTTGCCGAAGGGGGCCCCCGTTCCGCTGGCCGCCAGCCGCGCCGCCATCTCCAGCAGCGCCTGCAACGTCCCGCCCCGCAGGGCGGCGAGGCCGAGCTCCGCGATCAGCGCCTGCTGGCGCAGGCGTATGGTCAATTCCTGAGTCGAATCCATGAAGTCACCTGCCCGGGCCATGGGGCGCGCGGCGGCGTGCCCGCACGCCGCGCCAGTCCGGCGGCTGCGTCATAAAGGCCGGAAGCGCGGCGGTGAATTCCCGATGCCGCGAGGGCGGCACCCCGTCCGCCCGGCGCGCCGCGCGGGGGAGGCGCCGTCAAGCGGGCGGCGCGGCCGCATCCGCCCGGGCCTGCCGCCCCACCATCTCGAGGGCCATGGCCACGCTGGCCGCGCGCACCGCGTCCCGGTCGCCCGGAAAGACGCAGCGCCGGTGGAGGGTGCCGCCGCCGCGCCGGCTCGCCGCCAGATGCACCAGCCCCACCGGCTTGCCGGGCGTGGCCCCGCCCGGGCCTGCGATTCCGGTGAGCGAAACGGCGAGGTCGGCGCCCGAATCGCGCAGCGCGCCCTCCGCCATGGCGCGCGCCACCGGCTCGGAAACGGCGCCATGCGCCGCCAGCATCTCCTGCGGCACGCCCAGCATCCGCGCCTTGGCGCCGTTGGAATAGGTGACGTAGCCCGCGAGCAGCGTGGCGGATGAGCCCGGCACGGCCGTCAGCACGGCGGAAACCAGCCCGCCGGTGCAGCTCTCGGCGGTGGCGAGCGTCAGGCCACGGGCCTGGAGTTCCTCCAGCAGCAGGGCGGCCCGGGCGCGGATGGCGTCGTCGAGCATGGTCAGAACCCCATCTCCGGCAGGCCGAGGGCGGGGGCCCAGAACGGGCTCGCCGCGCGCAGCGCCAGGATCAGCGCGGCGGCCATGGCGCCGGCGATGAGGTCGTCCAGCATCACGCCCGTGCTGCCCTTCTGGCGGTCCGCCCAGCCCACCGGGCCGGGCTTGGTGATGTCGAACAGGCGGAACAGCAGGAAGGCCAGGATCAGCCCCGGCGCGCCGGCCGCCGCCGGCAGAGCGGCGAGGGCGAGGCACTGGCCGGCGCCCTCATCCACCACCACCCAGCCGGGATCGGCCTTGGCGGCGGGCAGCCGCTCCAGCGCCCACCAGCCGAGCAGCGAGAGCAGGGCGGCGAGGGCGAGGCAGCCCTCCGGCCCCAGCAGCGCCGCCGGCAGCACCAGGGCGGAGCCCCAGCTTCCCGGCGCCGGGCGCAGATGGCCGATGCCGCCCATGCTGGCCACCAGCCGCGGCAGCAGCGCGCCTCCGGCCAGGGCGGGGAGGGGGGCGGGGGCGGGGGCGGGCAGGGGCGTGGCGGATTCGGGCATCAGCGCGCCACCCCCACCGGCAACCAGGGCTTCAGCGGATGGTCGAGCGCGCCCTCGCCGGCCAGGGCGCGGTAGATGACGGCGTTCTCCACCACGCGCTGGGCGTAGTTGCGGGTCTCGGAGAAGGGGATCTGCTCGATCCAGTCGATCATGTCGGCGCCGCCGGCCTGTCCGGGCAGGCGCGGGTCGCCATAGGTGAGGAGCCATTCATCCACCCGGCGCGGCCCGGCATTGTAGGCCGCCGCCGCCATGGCGAGGTTACCGAAGCGGGCGAGCTGGTCGGCCAGGTATTGCGCGCCGAGCTGCATGTTGTGCTCGGGCTGGGTGGTCAGCCAGCTCGCCTGGTGCGCCACGCCGAGCTGCCGCGCCACGCCGCTGGCGGTGGCGGGCAGCAGCTGCATCAGCCCGCGCGCATTGGCCGGGGATACGGCGGCTGGGTCGAAATTGCTTTCCTGCCGCGTCACGGCATAGACGAAGGCGGGCTCCACCGCGGCCCCGGAAGGCAGGGCGTAGGGCGCGGGCCAGCCCTCGGGCAGCAGCATCACCCCGTCCGCGCCGGCGCGGCGCGCCACCCACACCGCGTGGTCCGGGCGGCCGATGCTGTTGGCCAGCCGCGCCGTCAGCACCCGCTCGGCGGCGTCCGGCGCCGTTTCCTCCAGCCGCAGCAGGAAGGCGCGGGTGCGGTCGGTGTCGCCGAGATCGGCGAGCGTCAGCACCGCCTGGGCCAGCTCCTTGCCGAGAAACGCCTCGGCGGCGCCGGGGGCGGGCTGCGGCGCGCGGGTGGCGGCGATGCGCGCGGCGAGCTGCGGCGCGCTCTCGCCCAGCGCCAGGGCGCCGAGCTGCCCGTAGAAGGCGGCGGGCAGGCCGGCGGCGGCGGCGTAGTGGCCGCGCGCCGCCTCGGCCTGGCCCTGCGCCGCGGCCGCGCGGCCCCGCCAGTAATGCGCCCGCGCATTGGTGATGACGCTTTCGCTGCCCCGCCCCAGCACGGCGAAGTGGCGCGCGGCGCGCGCCGGGTCCTCCAGCCGCCGGAGCGCGATGAAGCCGGCCAGGAACTCCGCATCGTGCAGCCCCTCGCCCTCGCTCTGGCCATGCGCGGCGGCGACGCGGTAGGCGGCCGGCACGTCGCCCAGCCGCAGCAGCTTGCGCGCGAGCACCTGCCGCTCTGTCCAGATGGTGCGGGCCGCCAGGGGGGACAGGTCGTTCTGCAAGGGCTCGGCGCGCTGCCACACGGCGGCGGCCTCGCGGTCGCGCTCCTGGCGGCGCAGGTAGCGGGCCAGCTCCAGCGAAAGGCCGAGATCCCCGGCGGCGTGGGCGGCGGCGCCGGCCTCGGCGCCCGGCTGCTCCGCGGCCATGGCCAGGCGCAGCTCGGCGGAAAGGCGGGTCTCGGGTGGCAACAGGGGCAGCATGCGCGCGGCGGCGGCACCCTGTCGGGTCCAGCCCAGGCGCTCATAGCGGGCCTGGTGGTCGGCCGGCGTCAGCACGGTGCCGAAGGCGGCCAGGAAGCCGGGCTCGGCCCCCGGGTCGGCCGGGGCGTCGCGCCAGCCTTCCCGCAGGGCGCGCTGGGCGGCCGCGGCGTCGCCCCGGCGCTGCAGGGCCTCGGCATATTGCCGCACCGCCACCAGCCCGCGCGGCGGGACATGGGCGAAGAGGCGCAGGACCAGCGCGTCGTCGGCCAGCACGGGCAGGCTTTCCTCGCCGCGCAACGTCAGGCTCTGCCGGAGGGGCCAGGCCGGGTTGGCGGCGGTGAAGTCGGCGATCTCCTGCGCCGTGGCCAGCCCGCGCACCTGCAGCCGCAGCCAGGCGAAGATCTTCGCCGCCAGCGGGTCCGCGCCCTGGCTGGCGATGCTCTCGGCCTCGCTCCAGCGGCCGGCCTGGGCGGCCACCATGGCGGCGCGGCCGGTGGCGCGGGCGCCTTCCGGGGCCCAGGGCTGCGCCCGGGCCGGCGCCCCGAGGCCGCAAGCGAGAAGGGCCACGGCCAGCAACGGGGCGGCGGGCAGGCGGTGGCGCGGGACGGTGCGGAGGGCGGGGCGGCGCGGCGCGGGGAACATGGCGGCGCAGCCTAGCCGATCGGCCCCGCCTTGTCCCGCCTGGCCGAAGGGCAACCATGCGCGCGCGCCGCTTGTGTGGCGCCCTCGCCGCGCCTAGCTTCCGGCCTCTGCCTCGATGGCGGGCGGCATGACCTGCCGCTTCCCGCCGCGCTCGCCTCGCCACCCCGGGAAGGAAAGTTTTCGTCCGATGTTCAAGGGATCCCTCGTCGCGCTGATCACGCCGATGACCGAGGCCGGCGCCGTGGACGAGAAAGCCTTCCAGGAATTCGTGGACTGGCAGGTGGTCGAGGGCACCGCCGGCCTGATCCCCGTCGGCACCACCGGCGAGAGCCCGACCCTGTCGCATGACGAGCACCGCCGCGTGGTGGAGCTCTGCGTCGAGGCGGCGGGCGGGCGGGTGCCGGTGATCGCCGGCGCCGGCAGCAACAGCACGGCCGAGGCCATCGCGCTGACCCGCCACGCCAAGGAGGCGGGGGCGGACGCGGCGCTGGTGGTGACGCCCTACTACAACAAGCCGACGCAGGAGGGGCTGTACCTGCACTTCACCGCCATCGCCGATGCGGTTGACCTGCCGATCATCATCTACAACATCCCGCCCCGCAGCGTGATCGACATGTCGGTCGAAACCATGGCGCGGCTGGCGAAGCACCCCAACATCGTGGGCGTGAAGGACGCGACGGCGAACCTGACCCGCCCGCTGCACACGCGCCTGGCCTGCGGCACCGATTTCTGCCAGCTCTCGGGCGAGGACCACACGGCGCTCGCCTTCCGCGCCGCCGGCGGCGTGGGCTGCATCAGCGTGACGGCCAATGTGGCGCCGCGGCTCTGCGCCGAGATGCACGCCGCCTGGGAGGCGGGGCGGATCGGGGAGGCGATGGCCATCCAGGACCGGCTGACCCCCCTGCACGACGCGATGTTCTGCGAGACCTCGCCCGGCCCGGTGAAGTATGCCGCCAGCCTGCTGGCCAAGTCCTCGGCCTTCTGCCGCCTGCCCATGGCGCCCGTGGCCGAGGGCACCCGCGCCCGCGTGAAGGCCGCCATGGTGAGCGCCGGGCTGCTGAACTGACGGCCCGGCCGGACCGGAGCCGCCGCCGCGCTGAAACCGGGGCGGGAAGGACGCCGTTCCTCCCCACCCCAGCATCCCCGCCACGGGCGGGGGCGAGACTGAGAGAACAATGGCCGAGCCCCGCAAGAAATCGCTGATCTCCCACGGCACCGCCGCGCAGAACCGCAAGGCGCGCTTCGACTACAAGATCGGCGACACCTACGAGGCCGGGCTGGTGCTGCTGGGGCCGGAGGTGAAGTCGCTGCGCGCCGGCCGCGCCGCCATCGCCGAGGCCTGGGCGGGCGAGCGGGATGGCGAGCTGTGGCTGTTCAACAGCTACATCCCCGAATGGCAGGCGGGCAGCTTCGTCTCGCATTTCGAGCCGCGCCGGCCGCGCAAGCTGCTGCTGAAGAAGAAGCAGGTGGAGAGCCTGCTGGGCGCCGTGGCGCGCGAGGGTGTCACGCTGGTGCCGCTCGAGATCCTGTTCAACGACCGCGGCATCGCCAAGGTCGTCCTCGGCCTGGGCGAGGGCAAGAACAAGGCCGACAAGCGCCACGCCATCGCCGCCCGCGACTGGCAGCGCGACAAGGCGCGGCTGATGCGCGAGAAGGGCTGAGGAACCCCGCCTCAGCCAGCCTGGCGGCGGCCGAGCAGCGCCGCCACCCGCAAGGCGCTGGCCAGCGGTAGCTCTGGGTCCTCCCGCGCCGCGTCGAGCCGCTGCACCAGCGCCGAGAGGGCGAGCCCCTCGGCCGCCGCCATCGTCTCCAGCGCATTCCAGAAGGCGGGCTCCAGCGCCACGCTGGTGCGGTGGCCGGCCAGGGTGAAGGACCGCTTCTGGAGATAGGCGCCGGTCATCGGAGGCCGGTCATCGGAGGCCGGTCATCGGAGGCCGGTCACCCGGCACCGGCCAGGGTGGCGCCGGGGCTGACCATCTGCTCGGGCTTCACCCATTCGTCGAAATCCGCAGGGCTGACATAGCCGAGCCGGTCGGCGGCATCCCGCAGCGTCAGGTTCTCGGCCAGCGCCTTCTTGCCGATCTGGACGGCCTTGTCATAGCCGATGCGCGGGTTCAGCACCGTCACCAGCATCAGCGACTTGGCCAGGTTCTCGGCGATGCGGTCGCGGTTCGGCTCCAGCTTGTCCACCATGTTATGCGCGAAGCTCTCGGCGGCATCGGCCAGCAGCGCCACGGATTGCAGCGTGGCGTTGATGATGACGGGCTTGAAGACGTTCAGCTCCAGGTGCCCCTGCGCGCCCGCCACGGTGATGGCGGTGTGGTTGCCCATCACCTGCGCCGCCACCATGGTCAGCGCCTCGGACTGCGTCGGGTTGGTCTTGCCCGGCATGATGGAGGAGGACAGCCCGTCCGCCGGGATCAGCAGCTCGGAAAAGCCGGAGCGCGGGCCGCTGCCGAGCAGGCGGATGTCGTTGCCGATCTTGGTGAGTGACACGGCCAGGGTGTTCAGCGCCCCGGAAAGCTCCACAAAGGAATCCTCCGCCCCCATGCCCTCGAACTTGTTCGGGTTGGGCTGGAAGTCGAGCCCCGTCAGCGCGCGCACCCGCTCGCAGAAGGCGGTGTCGAAATCCCTGTGGCGGTTGAGGCCGGTGCCGACGGCGGTGCCGCCCTGCGGCAGCAGGCGCAGCCGGGGCAGGGTGGCGCGCAGCCGGTCCTGGCCATGCGCCACCTGCGCGGCCCAGGCGGCGAATTCCTGGCCCAGCGTCACCGGCACCGCGTCCATCAGGTGGGTGCGCCCCACCTTCACGATGCCGCCCCATTCCTCCGCCCGCTTCTCCAGCGCGGCGCGCAGCACCTCCAGCGCCGGGATCAGCCGGTGCTCCACCGCCTCGGTGGCGGCGATGTGCATCATGGTGGGGAAGCTGTCGTTGGAGGACTGGCCACGGTTGACGTGATCGTTCGGATGCACGGGCTTCCGGCTGCCGAGCGGCTGGCCCAGCATCTCGTTGGCGCGGTTCGAGATGACCTCGTTGGCGTTCATGTTGGTCTGGGTGCCGGAGCCGGTCTGCCAGACGGGAAGCGGGAAGTCGGCGTCCCGCTCGCCGGCGGCGATCTCGGCGGCGGCGGCGATGACCGGGTCGGCGATCTCGGGCGGCAGCTCGCCCAGGGCCTTGTTGGCCTCGGCGGCGGCCTGCTTCTGCAGTCCCACGGCGCGGATCAGGATGCGCGGGAAGCGCTCCGTGCCGATCCGGAACAGGCGGCGGGCCCGCTCCGTCTGCGGGCCCCAGTAGCGGCCTGCCTCGATCTCGATGGTGCCGAGGCTGTCCGTCTCGGTGCGGGTTTCGGTCGGTGTCCCGGACATGGCGCCCCCTTTCCTGCTGTGCGGCTCAGGTGGGGAGCGACGGAGGGGCCGGGTAGGTTGCCGCGCCACCGAATCCGGCCCGCCCGGCAAGCATGGCTCACCAGCCGTGGTGGCGGCGCGGCGGCGGGGCGTAATAGGCCACCGGCGGCGGCTCGTAATAGACCACGGGCGGAGGCGGGGGCGGCGGGACGTAGTAGGCCACCGGGGGCGGGGCATAATAGGCCACGGGCGGCGGGGGCACCGGATAGGCGGGCGGCGGCGCGTAATAGGCGGGGGGCGGCGGCGCCTGGGCGGCCAGGGCGCCGCCCACCAGCGCGCCCACGGCCAGGCCGCCGATGATGCCGGCCGCCACCGCGCCGCCATGGCCGCCGCGGTGGCGGTGCCAGTCCCCCGCATGGGCGCCGGGGCTGGCGAGGCCGGTGGCCGCCAGAACAGCGCCGGCCATGAACAAGGAGCGGAACGGGGTCATTCGGGTCGCCCTCCTGGGCATTGCGTGCCCAGTGTAGCGCGGATTCGCGCCGGAATGTGGCGGCCCGGAGGTGCTATGGTGGCGCGCCGGGCATGCGCCCGGCGCGGCCTCGCGGGGCTGGCGCTCAGGCGCGGGCGCCGTAGGTGGCCAGCTCGATCAGGTTGCCGTCCGGGTCGCGGCAATAGACGGAGGTGATGGAGCCGAGGGCGCCGGCCTTGGCCACCGGGCCCAGCTCCACCGTCACGCCGCATTCGTGCAGGTGCGCCACCACGTCCTGCGCCGTCACGGCGACGACGAAGCAGAGATCCTGGCCGCCGGGGGCGGCGGCGGGGCCGGTGAACCATTCCTCCTGCGTCGCCGTTTCGGGCCGCAGGTTGATCTTCTGACCGCCGAACTTCAGCGCCGTGCGCCGCCGCTCGCCGAAGGCCTCGCGGTCCATGCCCAGCACGCGCTGGTACCAGGAGGCCGTGATCTCCACATCCCGGCAGGTGATCACCAGGTGATCCAGCCGGTCCACCGCGAAACGCATGCTCAGCTTCCTCCCTCGCCGCGTACGGGCTCATGCGGCGCCGGCCGCAGCCGGGCCGTCACCTCGATCTCGATGCGCATGGCATCCGTCTGCAGCCCCGCATGCAGCATGGTGGAGGCCGGGCGGGCGGTCCCCAGCCACTTCCGGGTGACGGGCCAGCAGAGCGGCCAGTCCTCCCGCCGCGGCACAATGAAGGTGACGCGCACCACGTCGTCCATGGTGGCGCCCGCCTGCTCCAGCGCGGCGGCGATGTTGCGGAAGGTCTGCTCGCACTGCTCCACCACGCCCTCGGCGATGGTCATGGTGGAATAGTCGTAGCCGGTGGTGCCGGAGACATAGATGGTGTCCCCCGCCACCACGGCGCGCGAATAGCCGATCTCGTCCTCGAACCGGCTGCCCGAGGAGATCAGGCGACGTTCCATGCGGTGCTCCTCAGCCCGCGGCGGCGGGCAGGCTTGCGCCCGGCGGTGTCGCTCCGCCCGGGCCGGAAAACGCGCCAGCCCGCCGGCGGGGCGTGGGCTGCCGGCGCCCCGCCGCCAAGGAGGCGGAGCGCCGGCATGGCCGTTCTTACTCCAGCCCGTCGTAGAAGTCGTTGCCCTTGTCGTCCACCACGATGAAGGCGGGGAAGTCCTCCACCTCGATGCGCCACACGGCCTCCATGCCGAGCTCCGGATATTCCAGCACCTCGACCTTGCGGATGCAGTCCTGGGCCAGCCGGGCCGCCGGGCCGCCGACCGAGCCGAGATAGAAGCCGCCATGTTGCTTGCAGGCATTGGTCACCGCCTTGGAGCGGTTGCCCTTGGCCAGCATCACCAGGCTGCCGCCGGCGGCCTGGAAGGCGGCGACGTAGCTGTCCATGCGCCCGGCCGTGGTGGGGCCGAAGGAGCCGGTGGGCATGCCCTCCGGCGTCTTGGCGGGCCCGGCGTAATAGACCGGGTGGTCCTTCAGGTATTGCGGCAGGCCCTCGCCGCGGTCCAGCCGCTCCTGCAGCTTGGCGTGTGCGATGTCGCGCGCCACCACGATGGTGCCGGTGAGCGAGACGCGGGTCTTGACCGGGTGCCTCGACAGCTCGGCGCGGATCTCGTCCATCGGGCGGTTGAGGTCGAGCTTCACCACCTCGCCGCCCAGGATCTCGTCGGTCGTCTCGGGCAGGAAGCGGGCGGGGTCGTGCTCCAGCGCCTCCAGGAACACGCCCTCGGGCGTGATCTTGGCCTTGATCTGCCGGTCGGCCGAGCAGGACACGCCGATGCCGATGGGCAGGCTGGCGCCGTGGCGCGGCAGGCGGATGACGCGGACGTCGTGGCAGAAATACTTGCCGCCGAACTGCGCGCCGATGCCCAGGTTCTGCGTCAGCTTGTGGACCTCCTGCTCCAGCTCGCGGTCGCGCAGGCCATGGCCGGACTTGTCGCCGGTCGAGGGCAGCTCGTCGAGGTAGCGGGTGGAGGCCAGCTTCACCGTCTTCAGCGTCGTCTCGGCGGAGGTGCCGCCGATGACGATGGCCAGGTGGTAGGGCGGGCAGGCGGAGGTGCCCAGCGTCTTGATCTTCTCCTCCAGGAAGGCGAGCAGCTTCGGCTTGTTCAGCACGGCGCGCGTCTGCTGGTAGAGGAAGGTCTTGTTGGCCGAGCCGCCGCCCTTGAGGACGAACATCATGTGGAACTCGTCCGCATGGTGCTCGCCGGGGGAGGCGTAGATGTCGAACTGGACGGGGAGGTTGTTGCCGGTGTTCACCTCCTCGAACATCGAGAGCGGCGCCATCTGGGAATAGCGCAGGTTCGTCTCGGTATAGGTGCGGTGGACGCCGTAGGAGAGCGCCTCCTCCTCATTGCCCTCGACCCAGACGCGCTGGCCCTTCTTGCCGAAGACGATGGCGGTGCCGGTGTCCTGGCACATGGGCAGCACGCCGCCGGCCGAGATGGAGGCGTTCTTCAGCAGGTCGAGCGCCACGAAGCGGTCATTGGCGCTCGCCTCGGGGTCCTTCAGGATGTTGGAGAGCTGCTGCAGGTGGCCGGGACGCAGGAAGTGGCTGACCTCCCGGCACGCCGTGAAGGCGAGCTGCTCCAGCGCCTGGGGCGAGACCTTGAGGACCTTCCTGCCCTCGACCTCGATGACCTTCACCCCCTCGATCGGCAGCTTCCGGTAGGGCGTCCGGTCCTCGCCCAGCGGCAGCATCGGCGAGTACAGGAAGCCCTTGCTGCGCTGGGAAACCGGCATGCCCGCATCGGTCTCGTTCAGCGGGGTGTCGGCCAGGGGGGCGGCGGGGGGGATGTTGTCAGGGGTCATCGGACGCTCCGGCAGCTCGGCAAGGGCGGATACGGCAGGGGCAGGGCGCCGCCGGGCGGGCGGCGTCGCGCCGGAAGACAGGTAGGTAGCGCAGCGCGCCCCACAAACCAATGCGGCAAACCGATGCGCCAGCCCGGCGTGGTCCGCGGCCCGCCGGGGGGCGGTGCCGCTCAGTCCCGCGCGGGGCGGCGGCGGAAGGCGTCGAGGCTCACCACCTGGGCGGGCCCCTCGGGCTCCGCCGGAGCCGCCGGGCCCTCCTCGGATTGTTCCGCCATGGGAGCGGGGGCGGCGTCCGCCGCGGCCGGGCGGGGCGCTTCCGTGCCCTCGGCCGAGGGGAAGCGCAGCCCCACCCGCACATGCGGGTCCCAGAAGGCGGTGATGGCGGAGATCGGGATCACCAGCGTGGCGGGAACGCCGCCGAAGGAAAGGCCGGCGGTGACGAAGCCTTGCTCCCGGTTGACCTTCAGGTCCCAGAACTGGTGCTGGAGGACGATGGTCATCTCCTCCGGGTAGCGGGCCTTGAGGTGGCCGGGGATGGAAACCCCGGGCCGGTCGGTGCGGAAGGTCAGGTAGAAATGGTGCTCGCCGGGCAGGCCGTGCTCGCCCGCATGCTCCAGGGCCCGCAGCGCGACCTCGCGCATCGCGTCCTCGGTCCAGCGATCGTAAGGCAGCAGGCTTTCCGCCTGCCTGGTCTCATCCGTCATGCAGCATACCCCGGCAGACGCCCAGAAAACGCATGACCCATACCGGATGCTCCCAGGGTGCGGGAAGTGGCCCGGGTCAGGAAAGGAACGGGAGAGGCCAATCAGTGGGGGGATTCTGTTGCCCGGTTCCCCCCGGACCGCGCTTACCTATTGTTAGGCAGCGAGCGCCACAGCCTCGCGGCTGTTATCGTTGGCACTTGTGATATAGCCCGATAACGGCGGTACAATGCCGGGCAAAAGACATGGCTTTACCACGCGCGTCGAGCCTGTTTCGTCCCCAGAAGCCCGCCAGACGATCCCTGGCGGCGATGCTGGTGGAGACGCCGGGCACTGCCCCCGGGTCCGCAACGCTTATTCCACATGCCGTTTATCGCCATAGTCCCCGAGGGGACGGGGCAGATATAGTCCGGCCTGCGGCGGAAATCGAGGGGGTGGCCCCCGAAATCCGCCCCGCCCGCGCGCCAGGCGCTCAGGCCATGCCACGGCCGATCGCGTCCCCCGCCCGCAGCGCCGCCAGCACCGCGCCGGGCGAGACGGGGTAGGGGGCGTTGTGGATGGTCTCGCCGGGCGCGCAGGCGGCCTCGGCGGCCTGCATCAATGCCGCGTCATCCGCATCGCCGAGGCCGATCCCGGCCAGGGTGGTAGGCAGGCCGATGCGGGCGCAGAAGCCGAACACCTCGTCGATCAGCGCCGGCGGGCGGCCGCCCAGGATGGCGAGCGCCTGGGTGCCGATCGCCACCTTCTCCCCGTGCCAGTAGGCATGGGTGCCGTGCAGCTTCGTCAGCCCGTTGTGGATGGCATGCGCCGCCGAAAGGCCGCCGCTCTCGAAGCCGAGGCCGGACAGCAGGGTGTTGGCCTCGATGATCCGCTCAAGCGCCGGGGTCACCACCTGCTGCTCACAGGCGCGCAAGGCCTGCTCGCCATATTCCAGCAGCGTGTCGTAGCAGAGGCGCGCCAGGGCATGGGCGGTGGCACTGCCGGGGCGGCCCGTCATGTTGCCAGCGCCCTTCACCCGGCAATCCTCCGCCTCGAACCAGGTGGAGAGCGCATCCCCCATGCCCGCCACCAGGAAGCGGGCCGGGGCACGCGCGATCAGCGCGCTGTCCACCAGTACCACCTGCGGGTTGTGCGGCAGGAAGAGATAGCGGTGGAAGGCGCCCTCCGGCGTGTAGATGACGGACAGGGCGCTGCATGGCGCGTCGGTGGAGGCGAGGCTCGGCACCACGATCACCGGCAGGTTGAGGCCGTGCGCCACGGCCTTGGCCGTGTCCAGCGCCTTACCGCCGCCGACGCCGATGACGAGGTCGTTCCCCGCCGCGCGCGCCGCCGCCTCCAGCCGGGCGATCTCGGGCTCCGAGCACTCGCCGCCAAAGGCCTCCCGCGCGAAGGGGGCGCCATCCTGGCCGGCCAGCGAATTGCCGAGCAGCGGCGCCACCGCCTTGTCCACCACGGCAAGCGGCCGGCGGCCAAGGCGCGCCGCCTCCTCGCCGAGCAGTTCCAGCGCGCCGGCGCCCTGCACGTAGCGGCCGGGGAAGATGCTGGTGCTGACCATGACAGGAGCCTCCTTTCCGATTCGGCGCGGAGCATGGCCCGACGGCAGCGGCGGGCGGATTGATCGACCGCAAAAAGATGAAGGAATTTTCATGAAAATTGCGTGATGCCCTGGCGCGCCAGGGCCTTGCTCCGCCCCCTGCCGCCCCGCCGAGATGGGTGCTGGTTCAGCGGCGCCCTTTTGGCTAGATGCTGGCCCTTCCGGTGCCCGGGGCCACGCTCGCCGTGCCCGGCGCCTTTTCCGAGACTTCCGGCTCCGCCGTGGCCCTCAGGGCCGGGGCGGCGCCGCACGCCCAGGGTTTGATCGCATGGAACTCACCGCCGCGCAGCAACAGGAACTCTCGGAAGCGCGGGCGGCGCGGGCGGAAACGCGGCGTCCCACCGTGCCGGCGCTGGAGGCCATGCTGTTCGAGCCGCTGCCGGTGCTGGACCACGGCTTCGTCCGCGTCGTGGACTACATGGGCGACGACGCGGCGGTGGTGCAGGCGGCCCGCGTCTCCTATGGCCGCGGCACTCGCGCGGCGAACGAGGACCGGGGCCTGATCCGCTACCTGATGCGGCACTGGCACAGCACGCCCTTCGAGATGTGCGAGATCAAGTTCCATGTGAAGCTGCCGATCTTCGTGGCCCGGCAGTGGATCCGCCACCGCACGGCGAACGTGAACGAGTATTCGGCCCGCTATTCCATCATGGACCGGGAGTTCTACCTGCCGGCGCCGGAGCAGCTCGCGGCGCAGTCCGCCAGCAACCGGCAGGGGCGGGGCGCGGTGCTGCAGGGCGCCGAGGCGGCGGAGGTGCTGGAGCTGCTGCGCCAGGACGCCATGCGCAACTACGACCACTACCAGGCCATGCTGAACCTGGACGAGGCGGGCAACACGCTGGACCCCGCCCGCCAGGGCCTGGCCCGCGAGCTGGCGCGCATGAACCTGACGCTGAACGCCTATACCCAGTGGTACTGGAAGACCGACCTCCAGAACCTGCTGCACTTCCTGCGCCTGCGCGCCGACCCGCATGCCCAGTACGAGATCCGCGTCTATGCCGAGGCGATGCTCGGCGTGCTCGACGCCTGGGTGCCGGCGGTGGCGGAAGCCTTCCGCGACTACCGCCTCGGCGCCGTCACCCTGTCCGCGCAGATGCTGGGCGTGGTGAAGCGGCTGCTGGCGGGCGAGGCGGTGGCGCAGGAAACCAGCGGCCTTTCCAAGCGCGAATGGCGCGAACTGATGGAGCAGCTTGGCCGCGCCGGCTGAGGGGGGGGCCGCCTGGGAGGGGCCGCCATGGCCGCAGCACCCCGCACCACCGAGCACGCGCCGCGCCGCAATGGCGGGCGCGGAAAGGCCGCGCAACAGCCCCGCGGAGCGTGGCGGCGGCTGAAGGGCCTGATCGCGGGCTTCGCCTGGCGCCGCTGGCTGGCGGTGTGGGTCTGCGTGGCGGTGCTGCTGGTGGGCATCCCGCTCGCCCATGCCATGGTGGGCGACCTCGGCGCGCTGCTGCTGCTGGCCGGCGTGGGCGGCTTCGCGCTCGGCCGCTCCACAGCGCCCCAGCGCGGCGTGATGCGGACCGGAAAGGCCAGGAGCGCCGCCCCGCCCCGCCAGGGCGCGAAGAGCGGGCGCTGAGGCTGCCCGCGCTCCCGCCCTTCGCTCCACCCCTCCTTCAGTCCACCAGGATGCGCGGGCCCTTGCCGCCCTCGCCCAGCTTCCGCCGCAGCCGCTGCGCGATGGCGCGGTAGCGGCCCGCCTCCTCGCTTTCCGGGCGCGCCATGACGATGGGCGTGCCGGCATCGGCCAGCTCGCGGATCTCGAGCTTCAGCGGCAGCTCGCCCAGGAACTCCACGCCCATCCGCTCCGCCTCGGCGCGCGCGCCGCCATGGCCGAAGATGTTGGCCGTGTGGCCGCAATTCGGGCAGCAGTAGTAGGACATGTTCTCGATCAGCCCGAGGACCGGGACCTTCACCTTCTCGAACATCCGGACCCCGCGCCGGGCGTCGATCAGCGCCACGTCCTGCGGGGTGGAGACGATGACGGCGCCCGCCAGCGGCACGCGCTGGCTCATGGTGAGCTGCGCGTCGCCGGTGCCGGGGGGCATGTCCACCACCAGCACGTCGAGCGCGCCCCATTCCACCTGGCCCAGCATCTGCTCGAGCGCGCCCATCACCATGGGCCCGCGCCAGATCATCGGCGTCTCCTCCTCGACCAGGAAGCCGATCGACATCGCCTTCAGTCCCCAGCGGGAAAGCGGGATGATGCGGCCGCCCGTGGCGCGCGGCTTTTCCCGCGTGCCCAGCATCTGGGGCAGGGAGGGGCCGTAGATGTCGGCGTCCAGCAGGCCGACGCGCTGCCCCTCGGCGGCCAGCGCCACGGCCAGGTTCACCGCCGTGGTGGACTTGCCGACGCCGCCCTTGCCCGAGGCCACGGCGATGATCGCCCCCACATCCGGCAGCAGCATCGGGCCCTGGCCGGGGGCGGGGCGGGTGGCGCGCGCGGCACCGGGGGCCGGGGCGGGACCGTGGGCATGGGCATGGCCGTGACCGGGGGCATGGGCGTGCCCCTGCGCCGCTGGGCCGGGGGCGGGGATGTCCCGGTGCGCCGTCAGGACGCAGGTCGCGGACAGCACGCCGGGCACGGCGGCGGCGGCCCGCTCGGCCGCGGCGCGCAGCGGCTCCAGCGCGCGGGCGCGCTCGCGTGGCACGGCGAGGGCGAACTGCACCATACCGTCGCGCGCCGAGAGCCCCTGCAACATGCCGGAGGAAACGACGTCCTGGCCGCTTTCCGGGTCCCGCAGCGTGGCGAGGGCGGCGCGAACGGCCTCCGACAGTGACTCCGACATCGCTTGAAAACCCCTTCATACCGGACAATATCGGCCCCGCCCTCGCTGTGGCGTGATGCGGATGCATTGCGCCCCGGCCCGGACAGGGCGACATATGGTCCGGCCCTGTCGCGCATGCACCGCCTGTGCGCAAGCGTCTGTGGCCGGGAGCACAAGTAGACGGGAGAGCAGCCAGCCTATGCCCTGGAACAGTAGTGGCGGATCCGGCCAAGGAGGCAGCCCATGGGGCAATCCACGCCCCGGTGGACCTTGGGGACAACCGCCTCAGGGCGGCGGCGGCGGGCGCGGTCCCGGCGGCGGCCCTGATCTCGACGAGGCGATCCGCCAGGCCCAGGAGGCGATCCGCCGCTTCCTGCCCGGTGGCGGCGGCGCCGGCCGCTGGATCGGCCTCGGCGCCGTCGTGCTGCTCGGCCTCTGGGCGGCCAGCGGCATCTACCGCGTGCAGCCGGACGAGCAGGGCGTGGTGATGCGCTTCGGCGCCTTCGACCGCACCACCATGCCGGGCCTGAACTACCGCCTGCCCTGGCCGGTGGAGAGCGTCACCACCCCGCGCGTGACGCGCATCAACCGCATCGATGTCGGCTTCCGCGCCTCCGGCGACACGCCGCTGACCCGGCCCGTCCCCGCCCGGGACGTGATCGAGGAAAGCCTGATGCTGACGGGCGACGAGAACATCATCGACATCGACTTCGCGGTGTTCTGGCGCATCCGCGACGCTGGCGAGTACCTGTTCAACACCCGCAACCCCGAGCAGACGGTGAAGCTGGCCGCCGAGAGCGTGATGCGCGAGGTGGTGGGCCGCACCCCCATCCAGCCGGCGCTGACGGAAGCGCGCGCGCAGATCGAGCAGGCGGTGCGCACCGGCACCCAGTTCATCCTGGACCAGTACGGCTCGGGCATCGAGCTGACCCAGATCCAGCTGCTGAAGGTGGAGCCGCCGGCCGAGGTGATCGACACCTTCCGCGACGTGCAGCGCGCCAACGCCGACCGCGAGCGCATGCGCAACGAGGCCGAGGCCTACCGCAACGACATCATCCCCCGCGCCCGTGGCGAGGGGCAGCGGATGATCCAGGAGGCCGAGGGCTACAAGGAGAGCCAGGTCGCCCGCGCCCGCGGCGAGGCTTCCCGCTTCACCTCCATCCTGTCGGCCTACCAAGTGGCGCAGGACGTGACGATCCGCCGCCTCTACCTCGAGACCATGGAGGAGATCCTGCGCCGCAACCCGAAGCTGCTGGTGGATGACCGCCTGCAGGGCGTGGTGCCGTATCTGCCGCTGGACGGCTCCACCCGCCAGCCGGCGCCGCCGCGCTCCGACGCCGCGCCGCCGGCGCCGCCCGCCGTGCTCGACGCGCCCTCGCGCCCCGCCGCCGCCGCGCAGGGAGGTGCCCGATGAACCGCATGCTGCTGCTGGGCGGCGTGGTCCTGGTGGGCCTCGCCACCGCCGCCTCCTCGCTGTTCACGGTGCACCAGACCGAGCAGGTGCTGGTGACGCAGTTCGGCGAGCCGATCCGGGTGATCAACGAGCCCGGCCTGCACGCCAAGATCCCGTTCATCCAGACAGTCATCAGCTTCGACCGCCGGCTGCTGGACTATGACGCGCCGGGCGAGGAGGTGATCCTGAGCGACCAGCGCCGGCTGATCGTGGACAGCTTCACCCGCTTCCGCATCACCGATCCGCTGCTGTTCTTCCAGACCGTGGGCGCGCAGGAGGCGGGCATCCGCGCCCGGCTGTCCTCGGTGGTGGTCTCGGCGCTGCGCCGGGTGCTGGGTGGCGAGCCGCTGCTGGCGGTACTGTCCTCGGATCGCGCCCGGATCATGACGGAGATCAATCGTCAGGTGAACGAGGAGGCCCGCCGCTTCGGCGTGGCGGTGGAGGATGTCCGCATCCGCCGCGCCGACCTGCCGGAGGAGAACACCCAGGCCATCCTGCGGCGCATGCAGTCCGAGCGCGAGCGCGTGGCGCGCGAGGCGCGCGCCGAGGGCGCCGAGGTGGCGGCCCGTGTCCGCGCGGGCGCCGACCGCGAGCGCACCGTGATCCTGGCCGAAAGCCAGGCGCAGGCCGACACGCTGCGCGGCCAGGGCGAGCAGGAGGCGATCCGCATCTTCGCCGACGCCTATCAGCGCGACCCGGAGTTCTTCGGCTTCTACCGCTCCATGCAGGCCTATCAGGAGGCGTTCTCCGAGGGCGAGACGCGGCTGGTGCTGACGCCGGACTCCGAGTTCTTCCGCTACTTCCGGCAGAGCCGCCCGGGCCTTCCCTTGCCTGGCGTGCGGCCCACGCCGGGCGCGGAAGCGGCGCCGGCGGCGCCGGCCAACTGAGCCGGGCCGGCGCATGACGGCCATGGAGGTGCTGGCCGGCCTCGCCGTGGTGCTGGCGCTGGAGGGACTGCTCTACGCGGCCTTCCCCGGCGCCATGCGCCGCGCCCTGGCGACGCTCGCGCTGCAGCCGCCGGAGCGGCTGCGCATGGCCGGGCTCGGCGTCGCGGTGGTGGCGGTGATGGCCGCCACCCTGCTGGTGCGCGCCTGAGGGCGGGGCACGCCGTCAGGCTTCGTTGCAACCCGGGCGGGGGCGAAGCTCTTTGTAACAGCTTTTCCGCCCCTGCCGGGCCGGCCTGCCCTTCCGGTGCCGCCCGGCCCGCCCCATTCTCTCCCCATGCCGGACCGATCCGCGTCCGGGTTCAGCTTGTTTCAAGCGAGGTTTGCCGATGCGTCTCGCCACCCTGATCCTGAGTGCCGCGGTCGTCGCCGTGCCGCTTGCCCAGCCATTGCGTGCCGTGGCCCAGCCGGCGACCGTCGCGCCCAACACGCCGGCGGCACCGGGTCCTGTCGCCACCACGCCGGAAAGCTTCGCGCCGCTGGCGCGCAAGCTGCTGCCGTCCGTGGTCAACATCCAGACCAGCCAGACGCTGCAGGCGCGCGGCAACCGCCCCGATGCGCCCGAGATGCCGCAGGCCCCGCCGGGCAGTCCCTTCGAGGAGCTGTTCCGCGAGTTCTTCGAGCGTAACCGGCCGCCGGGCGCGCGCCCCGGCCAGCCGCCGCGCCGCCAGCAGAGCCAGGGCTCCGGCTTCATCGTCGATGCGTCCGGCATCATCGTGACGAACAACCACGTCATCGATGGCGCCGACGAGATCAACGTGGTGCTGCACGACAACACCACGCTGAGGGCCGAGCTGGTCGGCACCGACAGCCGCACCGACCTCGCCGTGCTGCGGGTCAAGACCGACAAGCCGCTGCCGGTGGTGCCCTTCGGCGACTCCGACACCGCCGAGGTGGGCGACTGGGTGCTGGCCATCGGCAACCCGCTGGGCTTCGGCGGCAGCGTCACCTCAGGAATCGTCTCGGCGCGCGGCCGCAACATCAATGCCGGGCCCTATGACGACTTCATCCAGACGGACGCGGCCATCAACCGCGGCAATTCCGGCGGCCCGCTGTTCAACGTCAAGGGCGAGGTGATCGGCATCAACACCGCCATCGTCTCCCCCTCGGGCGGCTCCATCGGCATCGGCTTCGCCATTCCCGCCAACCTGGCCAAAAACGTCGTGGCGCAGCTCCGCGACGGCGGGCGGGTGCGGCGCGGCTGGCTGGGCGTGAACATCCAGCAGGTGACGGACGAGATCGCCGAGAGCCTCGCCCTGCCGGGCGGCGCCCGCGGCGCGCTGGTCGCCCGCGCCCAGGAGGACGGCCCGGCCGCCAAGGGCGGCGTGCAGAACGGCGACGTCATCCTGAAGTTCAACAACCAGGATGTGCGCGAGATGCGGCAGCTGCCGCGCATCGTGGCCGAGACCAGCGTGGGCACCGAGGCGCCGGTGGTGGTGTGGCGCAACGGCCGGGAGGAGACGCTGCGCGTCACCGTGGCGGAGCTGCCGGCCGAGCAGCAGGCCGCGGCCGGCGCCGCGCCGCAGCAGGCGCGCCCCGGCGCGGCGGTGGAGCTTTCGGGCCTCGGCCTGAAGGTGGCGCCGCTCTCGCCCGAGACGCGCGAGCGCTTCAGCCTGCGCGAGGATGCGCGCGGCGTGGTGATCACCGAGGTCTCGCCCGGCAGCAGCGCCGCCGAGCGTGGCCTGACCGCGGGCGACATGATCCTGGAGGTGCAGCAGAACCGCGTCTCCACCCCGCAGGAAGTGCAGGAGCAGCTCGCCCGCCTGCGCAAGCAGAACCGCCCGAGCGCGCTGATGCTGATCGAGAACGGCCAGGGCCAGCGCTTCGTGCCGCTGCGCCTCCAGCCCGAGCGCAGCGGGAACCCCGGCTGACGCCCTCTCCGGGCCGGCGTGAAAGACGGGCCGGGGGAATTCCTTCCCCCGGCCTTTCTTTTATTCTCGCATCCTCAGGAGACGATTTCCCCCGCGCGATAGCCTTGCGCGAAAAGGAGGGCGCGAAGATCCGCATGGTCCACCCGAACCCGCGCCGCCGCCGCGACCACCGGCTTGGCGCGGAACGCCACGCCGAGCCCGGCGGCGTCCAGCATGGCCAGGTCGTTGGCGCCATCCCCCACCGCGATGCTGGCCGAGAGCGGCAGCCCGAGCTCGGCGCAGAGGCGCTTGAGGGTGGCGAGCTTGGCGTCGCGGTCGAAGATCGGCTCGGCCACGGTGCCGGTGAGGCTGGCGCCGTCATCCTCCAGGATGTTGGCGTGGTGGCTGGTGAAGCCGGCCTTTTCCGCCACCCGCCCGGTGAACCAGGTGAAGCCGCCGGAGGCGAGGGCGCAATGCGCGCCATGCGCCCGCATCGTGCCGACCAGCTCGGCCGCGCCCGGCATCAGGTGGGTCTGCTCCCAGGTGGCCTCCAGCGCCGAAAGGGAAAGGCCCTTCAGCATCGCCACCCGTTCGCGCAGCGCGGCGGAGAAGTCGATCTCGCCATTCATGGAGCGGCGGGTGATCTCGGCCACGCGCTCCTTCAGCCCGGCATAGGCGGCCAGCTCGTCCAGCGTCTCGCTGGTGACGATGGTGCTGTCCATGTCGGCGATCAGCAGGCGCTTGCGCCGGCCTTCCGCCGGCTGGGCGACGCAGTCCACCGGCAAGCCCTCCAGCGCGGCGCGGGCGGCGGCGTCCGCCTGCTCGGGGGCGAGGCGGGCGAAGGGGATGTCGAGCGCCTCCTCCTCCGCGAGCCATTCGGGGGAGGCCGCATCGGCGCCGAGGGCGATGAGGGCGGCGCGGACTCGCGCGGCGAGGGGCGCCTGCAGTTGGCCTGCGGGCGCGATCAGGGTGAGCACATGCTGCATGGGGGGCGGACCATGCCCGCTGGCCGATGAGGGATCAACCATCTGTGCGTGAAGCTTTCGCCCTGCTGGTGGCAGGCCCCACCGCCAGCGGCAAGTCCGCCCTCGCGCTGGGCCTGGCGGAACGGCTGGGCGGGGTGGTGATCAACACCGACAGCATGCAGGTCTATGCCGGGCTCGCGGTGCTGACGGCGCAGCCCCCGCCCGGGGAGCAGGCGCAGGTGCCGCACCGCCTCTATGGCGAGCGCGATCCGGCCGAGGCGGCGAGTGTCGCCTGGTGGCGGGGCAGGGCGCTGGAGGAGATGCAGGCGGCCCGTGCCGCGGGGCGCCTGCCCATCCTGTGCGGCGGCACGGGCCTGTATTTCCGGGCGCTGGTGGAGGGGCTGGTGGAGATCCCGCCCATTCCGGAGGAAGCGCGGGCCGAGGCGCGTGGCCTGCTGGCGGCGGAGGGGCCGGCGGCGCTGCATGCCCGGCTGCTGGCGGCCGACCCCGGCACCGCCGCGCGGCTGCGTCCCACCGACAGCCAGCGCCTGGCGCGCGCCTGGGAGGTGTGGCGCGGCACCGGGCGGGGCCTCGCGGACTGGCTGGCCCGAAGCGGAAGCGAGAGCGGCACCGGTCCCGCCCGCCTGCCGGACGGCACGCCCTGGCGCTTCGCCGCCCTGCGCATCGACCCGCCGCGCGAGGCTTTGCGCCACGCCATCGGCCTGCGCTGGGAGGCGATGCTGAAGGCGGGGGCGGTGGAGGAGGTGCGCGCCCTGCTGGCGCGCCGGCTGGACCCCGCCCTGCCGGCGATGCGCGCGCATGGCGTGCCGGAGGTCTCCGCCATGCTGGCCGGCCGGTGGGACCTGGCGGAGGCGGGGCGGCGCGCCTGCCTGGCCATCGGGCAGTACACCAAGCGGCAGGCCACCTGGTTCCGCCACCAGGCCCTGGCCGCCCCCAGCGAGACGCATACGATCCATGCGCGTGTAACAGGGATGGAGCAATTTTCGGAAAGTGAACTGAGGGAAATTTTCGCGTTTGTTTGTTAGCGCGTTGACGCGGGCCATCCGGGCGCGTAGATCGGGGGCCCCGGCGGGAACCGCTTCCGCACGCCGCCGGGTCCGCAACCACAGGAAAGCCAGAAGCAGCATGTCTTCCGCCATCCTTCCCGCCGCGTCCGACACCCAGTCCCTGACGGGTGCCGAGATCGTACTGCGCGCGCTGAAGGAGCAGGGCGTAGAGGTCATCTTCGGCTATCCGGGCGGCGCCGTCCTGCCCATCTACGACGCCATCTTCAACCAGAACGCCATCCGCCACATCCTGGTGCGGCACGAGCAGGCGGCGGTGCACGCGGCCGAGGGCTATGCCCGCTCCACCGGCAAGGTGGGCTGCGTGCTGGTCACCTCCGGCCCCGGCGCCACCAACGCCGTGACCGGCCTGGTGGACGCGCTGATGGACAGCATCCCCATCGTCTGCCTGACGGGGCAGGTGCCGACGCACCTGATCGGCAACGACGCCTTCCAGGAGGCGGACACCACCGGCATCACCCGGCCCGCCACCAAGCACAACTACCTGGTCAAGAACATCAACAAGCTGGCCGAGACGGTGCACGATGCCTTCTATGTGGCGCGCTCCGGCCGCCCCGGCCCGGTGGTGATCGACCTGCCGAAGGACATCCTGATCGGCAAGGGCCCCTACAGGCCGGCGCCGCAGGCCGAGCACCGCTCCTACCGCCCGCAGACCGAGCCGGAGGCGGCGCAGATCGCCAAGGCGGTGGCGCTGCTGAAGGGGGCGAAGCGCCCCGTGGTCTATGCCGGCGGCGGCGTGATCAATGCCGGCCCTGAGGCCAGCGCGCTGCTGACGAAGTTCGTGCGCATGGCGGGCCTGCCCTGCACCAACACCCTGATGGGCCTCGGCGCCTATCCGTCGAGCGACCCGCAGTTCCTCGGCATGCTGGGCATGCACGGCACCTACGAGGCGAACCTCGCCATGCACGGGTGCGACGTGATGTTCAACATCGGCGCCCGCTTCGACGACCGCGTGACGGGGCGGCTCAACGCCTTCGCGCCGGACTCGGTGAAGATCCACGCGGACATCGACCCTTCCTCGATCAACAAGAACGTCAAGGTCGAGGTGCCGATCGTGGGCGACGCCGCCGCCGTGCTGCGCGCGCTGATCGCCGCCTGGGAGGCGGATGGCGCGCAGCAGGACCGCGAGAGCCTGGCCGGCTGGTGGCGCCAGATCGACGAGTGGCGCGGCGCGAACTGCCTGCGCTACGTCCAGGACAGCAAGATCATCAAGCCGCAGCACGCGGTGAAGCGGCTCTACGAGCTGACGCGCGAGACCGGCCGCGACACCTTCATCTCCACCGAGGTGGGCCAGCACCAGATGTGGGCCGCCCAGTATTTCGGCTTCGAGAAGCCGAACCGCTGGATGACCTCGGGCGGGCTCGGCACCATGGGCTACGGCCTGCCGGCCGCCATGGGCGTGCAGGTGGCGCACCCCGACGCTCTGTGCATCGACATCGCCGGCGAGGCCTCGATCCTGATGAACATCCAGGAGATGTCCACGCTGGCGCAGTACCGGCTGCCGGTGAAGGTGTTCATCCTGAACAACCAGTACATGGGCATGGTGCGGCAGTGGCAGGAGCTGCTGCATGGCGGCCGCTACAGCGAGAGCTACTCGGAGGCCCTGCCGGACTTCGTGAAGCTGGCCGAGAGCTTCCACGGCGTCGGCCTGCGGGCCGAGAGCACGGACGACCTGGACCGCGTGATCCGCGAGATGATCGCCATCGACCGCCCCGTGATCGCCGACATCGCGGTGGACCAGAAGGAAAACGTCTTCCCGATGATCCCCTCGGGCGCCGCGCACAACGAGATGCTGCTGGCCTCGGGCCAGATCACCGGCGGCGCCGGGGTGACGGATGAGGGAACGGCGCTCGTCTGAGCGCCGCGCCTTTCCGCTCTCGCCTTCCTCATCCCGACCGACCCTTCCAGGACAGACGATGCCTGACCCATCCGACATGACGCACCGCGCCGCGACCATCGCGGTGCTGGTGGAGAACGAGGCCGGCGTGCTCGCCCGCGTCATCGGCCTGTTCTCCGGCCGCGGCTACAACATCGACAGCCTGACCGTGGCGCCGGTGGATGCCGAGGGGCGCCTCTCGCGCATCACCGTCGTCACCTCCGGCACCGAGATGGTGATCGAGCAGATCAAGGCGCAGCTCGACCGGCTGGTGCCCGTCCACAAGGTGGCGGACCTGACGCTGGAGGGGCCGCACCTGACGCGGGAGCTGGCGCTGATCAAGGTGGTGGGCAGCGGCTCCGCCCGGCAGGAGGCGCTGCGCCTGGCGGACGCCTTCCGTGCCCGCGTGGTGGACGCCACCACCGAGAGCTTCGTGTTCGAGATGACGGGCAGCGGCGAGAAGCTGGACGCCTTCATCAACCTGATGCGGCCGATCGGGCTCGCCGAGGTCAGCCGCACCGGCGCGGTGGCGATCGCGCGCGGCACGGCCAGCCTGACCGTCTGAGCACGGCCGGGGGGCGGGCCGCCCCCCGGGCGAGGATGCGCGGCGGGGCGGGGGTCCTGCCGTGGAATGTGTGAACCTTTCGGGGGAGTGCGCCAGAGATGCGCGTCTATTACGACCGTGATGCGGATGTGAACCTGATCAAGGCCAAGAAGGTCGCGGTCATCGGCTTCGGCAGCCAGGGCCATGCGCATGCCATGAACATGCGCGACAGCGGCGTGGCCGAGGTCGTGATCGGCCTGCGTCCGGGCGCCTCCGCCCAGAAGGCCGAGGCCGCCGGCTTCAAGGTCCTTTCCCCCGCCGAGGCCGCCAAGTGGGCCGATGTGGTGATGGTGCTGACCCCGGACGAGGGCCAGGGCGACCTGTACCGCGAGCACCTGCACGCCAACATGAAGGAAGGCGCCGCGCTGGCCTTCGCGCACGGCCTGAACGTGCACTTCAACCTGATCGAGCCGCGCGCCGACATCGATGTCTTCATGATCGCGCCGAAGGGCCCGGGCCACACCGTGCGCGGCGAGTACCAGAAGGGCGGCGGCGTGCCCTGTCTCGTGGCGGTGCACCAGAACCCCTCGGGCAATGCGCTGGAGATCGCGCTCTCCTACGCCTCCGCCGTCGGCGGCGGCCGCTCGGGCATCATCGAGACAACCTTCAAGGAAGAGTGCGAGACCGACCTGTTCGGCGAGCAGGTGGTGCTCTGCGGCGGCCTGGTCGAGCTGATCAAGGCGGGCTTCGAGACGCTGGTGGAAGCCGGCTACGCGCCCGAGATGGCCTATTTCGAGTGCCTGCACGAAGTGAAGCTGATCGTCGACCTCATCTATGAGGGCGGCATCGCCAACATGAACTACTCCATCTCCAACACCGCCGAGTATGGCGAGTACGTGACGGGCCCGCGCATCATCACCGCCGAGACCAAGGCCGAGATGAAGCGCGTCCTGAACGACATCCAGAGCGGCAAGTTCACCCGCGACTGGATGCTGGAGAACAAGGTCAACCAGGCGAGCTTCAAGGCCACCCGCCGCCGCCTGGCCGAGCACCCGATCGAGGAGGTCGGCACCAAGCTCCGCTCCATGATGCCCTGGATCACCAAGGGCGCCCTGGTGGACAAGACCAGGAACTGAACCGCGAAGGGGCGCTCCGGCGCCCCTTTCCATGTCGCCGGCCAGGCCTGCGCCCTCGGGCTGCCTGTTCCGCCGCCGCAACCGCGGCAGGCCAGATTCGTTCCAGCCTCGCCCGGTGCGATGGCGCCGGCGGGTCAAGGAATGGACGGCATGCGGCTTTTCAACTGCGAGGTCTGCGGACAGCTTCTCTACTTCGAGAACACCCGCTGCGAATCCTGCGGCGCGACGCTCGGCTACGTGCCTGGCGTGAACCGCCTTTCCGCGCTGGACCCGGCCGAGCCGGGAGGCGGCGTGGCGCAGGACGCCACGGGCGCGGCGGCCACGCAGCAGGCGGCGGGCCAGGCCGCCGAAGGGCCGGCGCCCAACGCGCAGGGCACCACGCCCTCCCAGGCCGCGGGGCAGCTCTGGCGGCCGCGCGCCGACCGGGAGCGCAGCTACCGCTTCTGTGCCAATGCCGCGCATGACGCCTGCAACTGGCTGGTGCCGGAGGAGGCCGCCGAGGAGTTCTGTCTCGCCTGCCGCCACAACCGCACCATTCCCGACCTGTCCAATCCCGAGCATGCCGCGCAGTGGCGCAAGATCGAGAGCGCCAAGCGGCGCGCCATGTACAGCTTCCTCCGCCTCCGCCTGCCGCTGAGGAACCGGCTGGAGGATCCCGAGGAGGGCCTGGCCTTCGACTTCCTGGCCGACCCGCCGGAGGAGCACGGGCCGCGCGTGATGACCGGGCACGACAACGGCCTGATCACCCTGGCGCTGGTCGAGGCGGACGATGCGGAGCGCGTCAAGCGCCGCGAATCCATGGGCGAGCCCTACCGCACCCTGCTTGGCCATTTCCGCCACGAATCCGGCCACTACTTCTGGGACCGGCTGGTGCGCGACGGCGGCCGGCTGGAGGAATGCCGCGCCATCTTCGGCGATGACAGCCAGGACTACGGCGCCGCGCTCCAGCGCCACTACAACGAGGGGCCGCCCGCCAACTGGCAGGAGAACTTCGTCAGCACCTACGCCACCGCCCACCCTTGGGAGGACTTCGCCGAGACCTGGGCACACTACCTGCACATCATCGACACGCTGGAGATGGCCCGCGCCTTCGGCATCGGCATCGACCCGCGCGCCGACCGCACGGGAGAGATGAGCGCCGAGGTGGATTTCGACCCCTACAGGGCCACCGAGATCCAGCCGGTGATGGATGCCTGGGTGCCGCTGACCGCCGCGGTGAACAGCCTCAACCGCTGCATGGGCGCGCCGGACCTCTATCCCTTCGTGCTGTCGCCCGCGGTGGTGGAGAAGCTCGCCTTCATCCAGTCCCTGGTGCGTGGGACATTGCCGGCCGGCAAGGCCTGAAAGCGCCGGGCCCGCGCCGCCGGGCGGCCATGAAGGGCAGGGCGATGGCCGCTCCACCCGGTTGACGCCCCGCTCGCTGCGCCGCCAAGCTTCGTCCCCATGACGATCCTGGCGCCCGAGAGCGGCTATCCGCGCGACTTCCTGGGCTACGGCCCGAACCCGCCCGACCCGCAATGGCCGGGGGGCGCGAGGCTCGCCCTGTCCTTCGTGCTGAACTACGAGGAAGGCGGTGAGAACAGCGTGCTGAACGGCGATGCCGGCAGCGAGATCTACCTGAACGAGACGCCGGGCGGCAGCCCGGTGCTCGGCCAGCGCGACATCGGCAAGGAAAGCCAGTTCGACTACGGCGCCCGCGCCGGCGTCTGGCGCGTGCTGCGGATGTTCGCCGAGCGCGGGCTGAGGCTCACCGTCTATGGCGTGGGGCGCGCGCTGGAGCTGAACCCCGGCATCGGCCGCGCCTTCGCCGAGGCGGGGCACGAGGTGGCCAGCCATGGCTGGCGCTGGATCAACTACCAGGACGTGGACGAGGCCACCGAGCGCCGGCACATCGCGCAATGCGTCGAGACCATCACCCGCACGGTGGGGAAGCCGCCCGTGGGCTGGTACACGGGGCGCATCAGTGAGCGGACGCGCCGCCTCGTCGCCGAACATGGCGGCTTCCTCTATGACAGCGACGCCTATGACGACGACCTGCCCTACTATGTGACCGTGGCCGGCAGGCCGCTGCTCGTCATCCCCTACACGCTCGACAACAACGACATGAAGTTCGCGGTGCCGCCCGGCTTCACCGCGAATGACGGCTTCACCCAGCACCTGACGGACGCCTTCGACTTCCTGCGCGCGGAAGGGGCGGTGGCGCCCAAGATGATGAGCGTCGGGCTGCATTGCCGGCTGGTGGGCCGCCCCGGCCGCGCCGCCGCGCTGGCCCGCTTCCTGGACCATGTGGTGGCGCAGCGGGATGTCTGGGTGGCGACGCGCGAGGAGATCGCCCGCCACTGGCTGAAGGTGCATCCGCCGGCCGGCTAGCGCGCCCGGCCCCGGCGCGCCGCGGAAAGAAAAGGGCTTGCGGCGTGCGGGGGTGCTGCCTATCGTTGCCGGCATGAACGCCACCGCGCGCATCTCCGGCCTCGCCAGCGGCTCCGCCGCACTGGCCGCGCGCGCCCTTTCCGGCCTCCTTCTCCTTCGACTTAGCCGCCCCTGGGCGTGACGCCCGGCTGACTGGCCGGCTTCGCTCAGGGGAACCCCTGGGTGCCTCGCGCGCCCATGCCGGCCCGGCCCAAGTCAGAACGAAGGAACGCCTCCAATGGCCATCAACCATCCCAGCTTCGGCACCATCGCGCCCAACCGCGTCATCGTCTTCGACACCACGCTGCGCGACGGCGAGCAGTCCCCCGGCTTCTCCATGAACCTGGAGGAGAAGCTGCGCATGGCGGAAGCCCTGGCCGAGCTGGGCATCGACGTCATGGAGGCGGGCTTCCCCATCGCCAGCCAGGGCGACTTCGAGAGCGTGCAGTCCATCGCGCAGCGCTTCGCCAAGGACGGGCCGGTGGTCTGCGGCCTGTCGCGCTCCGCGCCCGGCGATATCCTGCGCGCCGTCGAGGCGGTGAAGCCCGCCGCCCGCCAGCGCATCCACACCTTCCTGTCCACCTCCGACCTGCACATGCGTGTCAAGCTGCGCATGAGCCGCGAGGAGGTGCTGGAGGCCATCACCAAGTCCGTCACGCTGGCGCGCAACCACGTGGCCGATGTCGAGTGGTCGGCCGAGGATGGCAGCCGCACGGACCCCGACTTTCTGTGCCGCTGCGTCGAGGCCGCGATCAAGGCCGGCGCCACCACCATCAACATCCCCGACACGGTGGGCTACGCCGTTCCCGCCGACCTCACGCGCATCTTCACCATGCTGCGCGAGCGCGTGCCGGGCGCCGATGGCGTGATCTTCTCCGCCCACAACCATGACGACCTGGGGCTGGCGGTGGCCAACACCCTGGCCAGCCTGGAGGCCGGCGCGCGGCAGGTGGAGGCCACGATCAACGGCATCGGCGAGCGCGCCGGCAATGCCAGCCTGGAGGAGGTGGCCATGGCGCTGCGCACCCGCGCGGATGTCATGCCCTACACCACCGGCATCGTGACGACGAACATCCTCAAGACCAGCCGCCTGCTGGCCACCATCACCGGCTTCGACGTGCAGCCCAACAAGGCCATCGTCGGCCGCAACGCTTTCGCGCATGAGAGCGGCATCCACCAGGATGGCGTGCTGAAGGACAAGACCACCTACGAGATCATGACGCCGGAGAGCGTCGGCTGGGCGACCAACGCGCTGGTGATGGGCAAGCATTCCGGCCGCGCCGCCTTCCGCGACAAGCTGGCGAGCCTGGGCTACAGCTTGGGCGACAACCAGCTGAACGACGCCTTCCGCCGCTTCAAGGACCTGGCCGACCGCAAAAAGAGCGTGTTCGACGAGGACATCGTGGCGCTGGTCGATGACGAGGTGGTGCGCGCCCATGACCGGCTGAAGCTGCTCGCCCTGACGGTGGCGACCGGCATGGGCACCCGCCCCACCGCCTCGCTGGCCGTGGAGATCGACGGCGAGAAGGTGGAGGCGGTGGCGGGCGGCGACGGTGCCGTGGATGCCACCTTCAACGCGCTGCAGCAGGTGGTGCCGCACAACGCCACGCTGAAGCTCTATGCCGTGCAGTCCGTCACCGGCGGCACCGACGCGCAGGCGCGCGTGACGGTGCGGCTGGAGGAGGACGGCAAGCTGGTGGACGGGCAGGGCGCCGACACCGACACGATCATCGCCTCGGCCCGCGCCTATGTTCACGCGCTGAACAAGCTGCTCTCCAAGCGCGCCCGCACCGCCCCGCCCGAGATGATGCGCACCGCCTGAGCCGGGCACGAGCACGGAGCGGCACCGCCGCTCCGCAGGGGCCAGGGGGTTCATGCTCCCTGGCCTTTTCCGCGCATCGTGCCGTGGCGCGGCAGCCATTCCCGGGCGATGCTCCGGCGCCGGACATGGCAACGCCGTGGCTCCCAGCCGGGGGAGCCACGGCGTGTCCGGCGGTGCCGGCAGCCCGCCTCAGCGCCGGATGGCCGGCGCCAAGCCGCTCGGGGCCAGGTGGCTCAGCGCCAGACGGGGCGGCCGAGATCCACCTGGTTGGAGTTGGTCAGGGCACCGCCGGCCGCGCCGGCCGCGCCGCCGATCAGGGCGCCGGTGCCGGCATTGCCCGTGAGCGAGCCCACCGCCGCGCCGGCACCCGCGCCCAGCAGGCCACCCGAGGCGGCGCGGTCGCCGGTGGAGTAGCCGCAGGCGCCGAGGCCGATGCTCGCCAGAGCCAGCAGGGCCAGAGAGGACTTGCGCATCAACATGCTCCTTGCAGAATTTGGAGGGTCATGCGGATGAAACGGGGCAGGGGGCGAAAGGTTGCCCGATCGTCATCTGCAATGCCGCTTGAGCGGGGCCGCGGAGGGCGGTAATCCACGGCGCCTTCCGCTCCGGACCGCCGCCGGGCGGACGCCGCCTCCCCGCTCCCGACCCGCCCGCCACCCGGAAGGTTTTCCCTGATGTTCTCGCGCTTGTTCGGCTTCCTGTCGGCCGACATGGCCATCGACCTCGGCACGGCCAACACGCTGGTCTATGTCAAGGGCCGGGGGATCGTGCTGAACGAGCCCTCCGTGGTCGCCATCGCCGACATCCGCGGCCGCAAGCAGGTCCTGGCGGTAGGGGAGGAGGCCAAGATGATGCTGGGCCGCACGCCGGGCAACATCGCCGCCATCCGCCCGCTGCGCGACGGTGTCATCGCCGATTTCGAGGTGGCGGAGGAGATGATCAAGCACTTCATCCGCAAGGTGCACAACCGGCGCTCCTTCGCGAGCCCGATGATCATTGTCTGTGTCCCCTCCGGCTCCACCGCCGTGGAGCGCCGCGCCATCCAGGAAAGCGCCGAAAGCGCCGGCGCCCGCAAGGTGCTGCTGATCGAGGAGCCGATGGCGGCCGCGATCGGCGCCGGCCTGCCGGTGACCGAGCCCTCCGGCTCCATGATCGTCGATATCGGCGGCGGCACGACCGAGGTCGCCGTCATCTCCCTCGGCGGCATCGTCTATGCTCGCAGCGTGCGCGTGGGCGGGGACAAGCTGGACGAGGCGATCATCAGCTACATCCGCCGCCACTTCAACCTGCTGATCGGCGAGAGCACGGCGGAGCGGATCAAGATGGAGATCGGCGCCGCCGCCTATCCCGACTATGGCGAGGAAGGCCCGATGACCGAGGTCAAGGGCCGCGACCTGATGAACGGCGTGCCGCGCGAGGTGGTGGTGAGCCAGCGCCAGATCGCCGAGGCGATCGCCGAGCCGGTGAGCCAGATCATCGAGGCGGTGAAGGTGGCGCTGGAGAACACGCCGCCCGAGCTGGCCGCCGACATCGTGGACAAGGGCATCGTGCTGACCGGCGGCGGCGCCCTGCTGCAGCGGCTGGACCAGGTGCTGCGCGAGGCGACGGGCCTGCCCGTCTCGGTGGCGGAGGACGCGCTGGCCTGCGTGGCGCTCGGCACCGGGCGCGCCCTTGATGAAATGAAGCGGCTCCGCCACGTGCTCTCCTCCATGTATTGAGCGTTGTCCTCCCTGTATTGAGGAACAGCGCCGCCCTTCCGGGGCGGGTGGAGGCCGTGTGATCCGTCTCAGCATTCCGCTGCGTCAGGCCCTGTCGCGCCTGTCCATGCCCATCCTGGTGGCCGCCGCCTTCGGCGCCATGCTGCTGGGCAAGGCCGAGACGGGGCTGGTGGAGCGTGCCCGCATGACGCTGGCCGACACGCTGGCGCCGATCTATGGCGTGATCGCGGAGCCGGTGGGCGCGGTGCGGAACGCGGTGGAGGAGCTTCGCTTCCTGGCCGCCATGCGGGAGGAGAATGCCCGGCTGCGGGCCGAGAACGAGCGGCTGCACCGCTGGCAGGCCGCCGCCCTGGCGCTCGAGACGGAGAACGCCCTGCTGCGCCGCCAGCTCCGCTACGTGCCGGAGGGGGCGGCGAGCTTCCAGACGGCCCGCGTGGTGGCCGATGCCGGCGGCACCTATGCGCGCGCCGTGCTGCTTTCCACCCAGCCCGGCCAGGCGCCGCGCAAGGGGCAGGTGGCGCTGGACGAGCGGGGCCTCGCGGGGCGCGTCAGCGAGGTGGGCAGCCGTTCCGCCCGCGTGCTGCTGGTGACCGACATGAACAGCCGCATCCCCGTGGTGCTGGAGGGCAGCCGCTCCCGCGCCATGATGGTGGGCACCAATGGCGACCGGCCCCGCCTGCAGCACTGGCCGGAAGGCGCGCCGCCGCAGGAGGGCGAGCGGGTGGTGACCAGCGCCGAGGCCGATGCCTTTCCCGCCGGCCTGCCGGTCGGCGTGGTGCGCTGGACGGAGGGCGGCGCGGCCGAGGTGGAGCTGTTCGCCCGGCTGGACCGGCTGGACCTGCTGCGCATCTTCGAGTTCGGCCTTTCCGGCATCCTGCCGCCGGAGGCGGTGGCCCGCCCCGAGCCCCGCGCGCGGCGCTGAGCGGGGCCCGCGCGCCGCATGAAGGGGCGGCCGCAGCCACCCATGGGCCTGTTGCGCCGGCTGGACGCGGTGGCGCGCGCCGCCTTCCCGGCGGTGGGCACGGCGCTGCTGATGGTGCTGACCTCGGCACCCGTCGGCCTGCCCTCGGCGCTGCCGGCGGTGGCGCTGGCTTGCGTCTTCTTCTGGTCGGTGTTCCGGCCTGGCGCCATGGGGCCGCCGGCCTGCTTCCTGCTCGGCCTGCTGCAAGACCTTCTGGGCTTCGCGCCGCTCGGCGTCGGGATCCTGACGCTGCTGCTGGCGCATGGCGTGGCGCTGCGCATCCGCCGCTTCCTGGTGCGGCAGTCCTTCTGGGTGGTATGGCTGGCCTATGCGGGGGTGGCGGCGGCGGCGGCGGCGCTGGGCTTCGTGCTGCAGGCTGTGCTCTCCTGGCGGCTGCCGGCCCTGGCGCCCGCGCTGGTGCAGTTCGCCCTCAGCGCCGGCTTCTACCCCGCCATCGCGGCGCTGCTGACCGGCCTGCACAAGGCGATGCGCCGGGCGGAGGATCGGGCCTGAGATGAGCAAGCGGGACGAGGAACGGCGCCGCGGCGTGTTCACCCGGCGCGCGCTGCTGCTGGGGGCGGGGCAGCTCGGGCTGTTCGGCTTCCTGGGCTACCGCCTCCAGAAGCTGGCGCTGGAGGAGGGGGACCGCTACGCCACGCTGGCCGAGGAGAACCGCGTCTCCACCCGCCTGATCGCCCCCCCGCGCGGCCGCATCCTGGACCGGGCGGGACGGGTGGTGGCGGCCAACGACCTGAACTGGCGCGTGCTGCTGACCGCCGAGCAGGCGGAGGATGTCGGCGCCACGCTGGAAACCTTCGGCCGCCTCGTGCCGCTCACCGAGGCCGAGCGCGCGCGCATCGAGCGCGACATCCGCCGCCGCCGCCGCTTCGTGCCGGTGGTGGTGCGGGAGTTCCTGTCCTGGGAGGAGATGGCGCGCATCGAGGTCAACGCGCCGGACCTGCCGGGGATCAGCGTCGATGTCGGCACCACCCGCCACTACCCCTATGCCGAGCACCTGGCGCATGTGGTGGGCTATGTGGCGCCCCCCGCCGACACGGAGGACGACGACGACCCGCTGCTGCTGCTGCCGGGCATCCGCCTCGGCCGCAGCGGCATCGAGCGGCACCACGACCGGGTGCTGCGCGGCCGCGCCGGCACGGTGCAGATGGAGGTCAACGCCGTGGGCCGCGTCATTCGCGAGTTGGACCGGCGCGAGGGGGTGCGCGGGCAGGACCTGCAGGTCTCGGTCGATGCCGCGCTGCAGAAGGCGGTGCGCGGCCGGATCGGGGAGGGCACCAGCGTCGTCGTGCTCGATGCCCGCAATGGCGAGGTGCTGGCCATGGCCAGCCAGCCCTCCTTCGACCCCAACCTGTTCAGCTCCGGCATCTCGGCCGCGCAATGGCGGGAATGGACGCGCAGCCGCGCCACGCCGCTGATCAACAAGACCACCAACGGGCTCTACGCCCCGGGCTCCACCTTCAAGATGGTGGTGGGCCTGGCCGCGCTGGAGGCCCGGGTGGTGACGCCGGCCGAGCGCATCGTCTGCCCCGGCCACTACGACCTCGGCGACAGCCGCTTCCACTGCTGGCAGCGGCGCGGCCATGGCGGCATGGATCTCCGCGCGGCGCTGAAGCATTCCTGCGACGTCTATTTCTACGAGGCGGCGCGCCGCATGGGCATCGACCGCATCGCCGCCATGGCCAAGCGCCTCGGCCTCGGTGTCGATCTGGAGCTGGAGCTGCCGGGCACCCGGCCGGGCTTCGTCCCCACGCGCGAATGGCGCACCCGCCAGGGCAAGGCCTGGAACCTGGGAGACACGGTGGTGCATGGCATCGGCCAGGGCTTCTACCAGCTCACGCCGCTCTCGCTCGCCACCATGACGGCGCGGCTCGCCACGGGGCGGGCGGTGCAGCCGCACCTGACCCGCGCCATTGGCGGCCAGCCCGTGCGCGGGGTGAGGGCGGAGGACTGGCCGGGCCTCGGCCTGCCGGAGCGCGACCTGCGGCTGGTGCGGGAGGCGATGTGGGCGGTGGTGAACGAGGAGGGCGGCACCGCGCGCGTGGCGCGGCTGCCCGCCGCCCTGGGGGCCATGGCGGGCAAGACCGGCACCACCCAGGTGCGCCGCGTCTCGCGCGAGCAGCGCGAGCGCGGCTTCCGAGTGGAGACGCTGCCGCGCGAATGGCGGCCCCATGCCCTGTTTGTGGCCTTCGCGCCCTATGAGAACCCGCAATACGCCCTCTCGGTGGTGGTGGAGCACGGCACCAGCGGCTCCGGCGCCGCCGCGCCGCTCGCCCGGGAGGTGATGGTGGAGGTGATGAACCGCCTGCGCCCCGATGCGCCCCCGCCGCCCGACCGGCAGGCCGCCGCCGCCATCCCCGATCCCGCCGCAGGCCATGGCCAGGAGCGCCGCCGGTGACGGTGTTCGAGCGCCGCCTGCTGCTGCGCGACCGCGGCACGGGCGTGCTGGAGAAGCTCTGGCTGATCCCCTGGAGCTTCGTGCTGCTGCTCTGCGCCGTGGCGGCGGTGGGCTATGTGGCGCTCTATTCCGCCGGGGGCGGCGCGCCGGAGCCCTATGCCGGCCGCCACGCGCTGCGCTTCGGCTTCGGGCTGGTGATGATGCTTTCCATCGCCCTGGTCGATATCCGCCTGATCGCGCGGCTGTCCTGGGCCGGATACGCGGCGGGCGTGGCGCTGCTGGTGCTGGTGGCGCTGCACGGGCAGGTGGGCAAGGGCGCGCAGCGATGGATCGAGCTCGGCCCCATCCAGCTCCAGCCTTCCGAGCTGATGAAGATCATGCTGGTGCTGGCGCTGGCCCACTGGTTCCACCGCGCCAGCTGGGAGCGCGTCGGCAACCCGATCTTCCTGCTGCCGCCGGTGGCCGCGGTGCTGCTGCCGGTGGGGTTGATCCTGAAGCAGCCCAATCTCGGCACCGGGCTGATCACGCTGATGATCGGCGGCGCGGTGTTCTGGGCGGCGGGGGTGCGGTGGTGGAAGTTCGCCATCCTGATCGCCGCCGCGGCCATCGTCGCGCCGATCGCCTATGAGCACCTGCACGACTACCAGCGCGCCCGCATCAACACCTTCCTCGACCCCGAGAGCGACCCGCTGGGCGCCGGCTACAACATCATCCAGTCCAAGATCGCGCTCGGCTCGGGCGGCATCTGGGGGAAGGGGTTCCTGCAGGGCACGCAGGGCCACCTGAACTTCCTGCCCGAGAAGCAGACCGACTTCATCTTCACCATGCTGGCCGAGGAGTTCGGGCTGGTGGGGGCGGCGGGCACGCTGGCGCTGCTGGCGCTGGTCGTGTTCTTCGCGCTGGCCGTGGCGCTGCGCTGCCGGCACCAGTATGGGCGCCTCGTCGCCATCGGGCTCGGCGTCAACTACTTCATGTATGTGTTCGTCAACATCGCCATGGTCACCGGCAGCATTCCCGTGGGCGGCGTGCCGCTGCCGCTGATCAGCCATGGCGGCTCGGCCATGCTGACCAGCATGCTGGGCTTCGGCCTGCTGATCTCCGTGCATGTCCACCGCGACGCGGAATTCGGCGCGGCGCGCGAATGAAAAAAGTCGCGAAAAGGGGGTTGCCTTCCAGCGGCCATCGGGTAAAAGCCCCCTCACGGACGCGGCGGCCACAAGCCAAAACGTCCCGGTGGGGCGCATAGCTCAGTTGGTAGAGCAGCTGACTCTTAATCAGCGGGTCCTAGGTTCGAGCCCTAGTGCGCCCACCATTCCCACCTTCCCCTTCGGGATTTCGGAAGCCGGAACCAGATGGTTGCCGGCTTTTCTGTTGTTCTTCCCGCGCGTCTCTCAGGCGGTGCCGTCGGCCAGCGCCTGTTCCACCCGCTTGTCCCATTCGGCGGCGCTGCGCAGGGCCTCATGCCGCGCCTGGGAGAGCGAGGAATAGCTGCGCACGGCCTCTCCATCGACCTCCAGCGCATAGGGCTTCGCCCGGCCGGTGTGCAGCCGGATGCGGATCGGATAGCCGCTGAGGCAGAGGGTGAGGTCGGAAACCTTGGTGATCCAGTCTTCGGGCATGGGCACGCCCTCCATCCGCGATCGCGTGACGTTGCGCCTCCACCAGACCAGCCGGCCGCCCTTCTGGCAAGGCCGGAGCCGTGAAGAATTCGCAACGGCTCCGTGGCACCACGGCACGAAGCCGGCCAGCGCGGTGCCGGCCGGCTTCGTAAGCCATTGTCCCAGGTCGGGCTAGGTCAGGTTCCGGGCCGGCCGCGGCGGCTGCATCACGAAGCCGCGCGCGATAACCGGCCAAAGCCGGCCTGCGCCGGCTACCCCGCGCGGGCGGCGGGCGTGGTTTCCAGCAGTCCCAGGCGCTGGCCGGCATAGCGGCCCTCGCGCAGCGGCTGCCACCACCAGGCATTGTCCAGGTACCAGCGCACCGTCTTCTCGATGCCGGTGGCGAAGGTCTCCTGCGGCTGCCAGCCCAGCTCGCGCCCGATCTTCCCGGGATTGATGGCGTAGCGGCGGTCATGCCCGGGGCGGTCGGTGACGAAGGTGATGAGGCGGCGGCGCGGGCCGGCCGGGTCCGGGCGAAGCCGGTCGAGCAGGTCGCACACGGCCTCGACCACGTCGATGTTCCGCATCTCCGCCTTGCCGCCGATGTTGTAGGTTTCGCCCGGCTGGCCCTGCCGCACCACGGTGGCCAGCGCCCGCACATGGTCCTCGACGAACAGCCAGTCCCGCACATTGCTGCCATCGCCATAGACGGGCAGGGGCTTGCCCTCCAGCGCGTTGAGGATGATCAGCGGGATCAGCTTCTCGGGGAAATGGTAGGGCCCGTAGTTGTTGGAGCAGTTGGTGACCATGGTGGGCAGGCCATAGGTCTCGTGCCAGGCGCGCGCCAGGTGGTCGGACGAGGCCTTGGTGGCCGAATAGGGCGAGCGGGGGTCGTAGGGCGTGGTCTCGCTGAAGGCCGGGTCGTTCGGCCCGAGCGAGCCATACACCTCGTCGGTCGAGACGTGCAGGAAGCGGAAGGCGGCCTTGGCATCCCCCTCCAGGGCGTTCCAGTAGCCGCGCGCCGCCTCCAGCAGGGCGAAGGTGCCGACCACGTTGGTGTGCACGAAGGGCGCGGCGCCGGCAATGGAGCGGTCCACATGGCTCTCGGCCGCCAGGTGCATCACCGCGTCGGGGCGGAACCGGTCGAAGGCGGCGCGCATGGCATCGCCATCGGCGATGTCGGCCTCCAGGAACCCGAAGCCCGGCTTGTCCTCGCACGCGGCGATGGAGCGGCGGTCGCCGGCATAGGTCAGCTTGTCGATCACCAGGACGGCCGCCCCGAGATCCAGCGCCAGATGACGCACCAGCGCGGAGCCGATGAAGCCCGCGCCGCCTGTAACAACAATACGCACCAGGTCATTCCCTCAGAAACAATGGGGCGGAAGGACGGCCTGGGCCAGTTCCCATTCGCCACCTGCACAGGGGGGAGAGAATGGCCGCTTCGTGGCGTCTTAGCCAGCAGGGCCGGCAAGGATCCTCAACCGGCGCGGCGCACCGGCGGCAGGTTGCTCTCCAGCAGGGCGGCGCGCACGCGGCGCTGCATGGCCGCCAGGGACGGAAACACCGTGCCCTCGGCACCGCGTGCCGCGGGATCGACCGCAATGAAGCGCAGCGAACCATCCTGGGTCACGGCGACGCCAACAAAGCGGCCATCGATTTCGACAGGCCGGGATCTGATCATGAAGGCAGTCCTGGGCCGGCTGTTCACGCCGGGCTTGAAGGGGATTCCGGAGGCTCGTGCCGCGCCGATGCGGGCAGGTGGCGCCTGCGCCGGGGAAAGTGGCAGGCAGGGCGAGCCAGGGCCCTCCATGAAGGGTTGTGCCCCATGAAGCAACACGCATTTGCGTGGGGTCTGGTCTGTCAACCGGTTGTGTTCGCGGCCGTATCGATGGCGGCCGGAGCCGCCGCCGGGGGGCCGCCGGAAGGGGGGACAGGCGGGAGCGGCTACATCTCCACCCATTGCCGCAGCAGGTTGTGGTAGGCGGCCGTCATGCCGAGCACGCCGGGATGGTCGTCCGGCAGGTCGGCGCGGGTGCGCATGATGGCGAGGTCCATCTCGTAGAGCAGGCGGCGCTGCCCGTCATCCTTCACCATGGACTGGGTCCAGAAGAAGGAGGACCAGCGGCTGCCGCGCGTCACCGGCTCGACCCGGTGCAGGCTGGTGGCGGGGTAGAGCACCATGTCGCCGGCCGGGAGCTTCACGCTCTGCACGCCATAGGTGTCCTCGATCACCAGCTCGCCGCCATCGTATTCCTCCGGCGGCGTCAGGAAGAGGGTGGAGGAGACATCGGTTCGGATGCGCTGCATCGCGCCGGGCAGGAAGCGGATGGCGTTGTCCACATGGGCGTGGAAGGTCATGCCCACGTCGTAGCGGTTGAACAGCGGCGGAAAGACGCGCAGCGGCAGCGCCGCCGTGGTGAAGAGCGGGTTGCGCCCGAGCGCGCGCAGGATGATGTCGCCCAGTTCCCGCGCCTGCGCCGAATCCTCGGGCACCTGGAGGTTGTGCTTGGCCTTGCCCGATTGCTCGCCGGCCGTGATGCGGCCATCCACCCAGGCGGCCTGCTCCAGCACATGGCGGCAATAGGCGACTTCCTCGGGCGTCAGGACCTGGGGGATGCGGACCAGCATGATGTGATCGATTCAGGGCGAGAAGGAAAAGGGGGAGGGGCGCCGCGGCGTGGCGCTCCTCCGGGACGTGTCGCGGCTCAGAAATCCGCCGCCAGGGTGAACAGCACGGTCCGCCCGGCCGAGGGCACCACCCGGTTGCCGAACATCGCCTCGTAGTTCAGCGCGTTGCCCAGGTTATAGCCGTTCACCTGCACCCGCAGGTTGTCGTTGATGCGGTGCGAGACCAGCGCATCGAAGGCCAGGCCCGAGGGCGCCTCGGCGGTGTTGTCGGCGTTCAGGTAGACCTGGCCGCGGTAGGTGGCGCCGGCGCCCACCGTCAGGTTCCAGGGCTGTTCGCGGTTGAACTCATAGGTGGTCCACACCGAGGCGGCGTGCTCGGGAACATACTGCACCCGCTTGCCCACATTGGCCGCGTTGGTGGATTTGCGCGTTTCGCTGTCCATCGCCGTGTAGTTGGCGTTGATCGTCCAGGCGGGCGTGACCTGGCCCGTCACGCCGATCTCGATGCCCTGGTTGCGCTGCTCGTCGCTGGTCTGGGAGATGGTGTTGCTGACCGCGTCGAACTCGGTCGCGTTCGACTTGTCGATCCGGTACAGCGCGCCGTAGAGGCCGAGGCGCTCACCGAGGAAGCTCAGCTTGGCGCCGACCTCGTAGAGCGTGTTGCGCTCCGGGTCGAGATCGGCGTTGAAGGAGTTCACCGCCGCGGGGAAGGTGCTGAAGTAGGAGCCGGGCGGCGTCGAGGAGGTGGAGTAGGTGGCGTAGAAGGTCTGCCCCCTGGCCGGCTCGAACACGATCGAGGCGCGCGGGTCCACCACGTTGACGGACTTGCTGATGTCGGTGGATGGCGCGGCGCCGGGGGTGCCGGCCTCGTAATCCACCTGGTAGCGGGTCCAGCGCAGGCCGCCGATCAGCGAGAGCTGCGGGGTCAGCCACACGCGCTCATTGAGGAACAGCCCGAAGGCGGTGGTGTCGGTCTCGCGGCTGTTGGTGGAGCGCGGGTTGACGGGGAGGGCGACGTCGCTGATCCCGCCATAGATCGTGCCGCTGCGGGCGGTGGCGTAGGAATAGCCGCTGCGGTCGATCTCCTCGTGCCAGACATCGATGCCGCCGACCAGCTCGTGCCGCAGCGGCCCGGTGGTGAAGCGCGCCGTGGCGGTGCTGATGTTCTGCACCGACCAGCTGCTCTGCGAATAGGGCGAGTTGCCGCCCGTGTAGCCGATGGCGGGGTTCCCGCCATTGAGGAAGCTCGTGGCGCAGGCCGCCGCGCAGCTGACCGGGCTGAAGGCGTAGTCGCGGTCGTAGAAGCCCACGCGGGTGTCGTTCGCCAGGGTCAGCCAGTCGCTCACCTGGTGGCTGAGGCGTGCCGTCACCTGGTCCACCGTCACCTTGTCGCGGTCGCCGGACACGCCGTAATAGGTCGAGCGCGGCAGGCCGTACTCGGTGGCGGGGCGGGCGACCGTGCGGCCGGGCAGGGTGATGACCGGCACGCCGGCATCGGTGGCGTTGTCGTACTCGTAGTGCAGGTAGTGCAGCGAGAAGGTGGTGTCGGTGCCGAGGCCGAAGGCGATCGACGGCGCGATGCCCCATTTGCGGCTGTCGACATTGTCGCGCCCGACCACCTCGCTTGACTGGCCCATCAGGTTCAGCCGCAGCGCCGTCGTCTCGCCGATCTGCTGGTTGATGTCCACCGTGCCGCGGGCGAAGGGCCCCATGCCCCCGGTGGCCGTGGCCGAATAGCTGTTGCCGAGGCGGGGCAGGCGGGTGTTCACCGCCACGCCGCCGCCCACCGAGCCGGTGCCGAGGGCGAAGCCGGACGGGCCCTTCAGCACCGCCACGTCCTCATAGGTGAAGGCGTCGCGCTGGTAGGCGCCGAAGTCACGCAGGCCATCGACATAGATGTCGTTCTGGGCGCTGAAGCCGCGGATGCGGAACTGGTCGCCCGAGACGCCGCCATTGCCCTCGCCGATCGAGGCGGTGATGCCGGGAACGTTGCGCAGCGCCTGCTCCAGCGTGGTGACGTTCTGCTGCTCCAGCACCTCGCGCGGGATGACGTTGATGGTCTGCGGCGTGTCCTGCACCGCACCGGGCAGGCGGCCGACCGGCGCCGCCCGCTGCAGCGTGTTGGCCGGCGCGGTGCCCTGGACATCGACGGTCGGGAGCGTCACGCCGCCATCCGGGGCGGCCGCGCCCTGCGCCAGGGCCGCGCCGGGCAGCCCCATGGCAAGGCTCGCCATCCAGGCGGCATGCGAGGTCGAGGCTTTGTGCCCGCTCTGGAGGGTCATCGGCGAATCCTGAATTGAGAATGCTTCTCATTCGATTTAGCGGCTGCGATCTCCCTCCGTCAACAAGCCGCGACAGGCTTGCCCACGCTGCCGCATGAGTGGCGCGGCGCGCCCGGCGCCGAAAGCCCATGCCGTGACATGATGGACACACCCGGCAGGCAAGCGCCCCCCGTGGAAAGCGGCGGCGGGCAGCTTGGCCCGGCAGGCCCGTGGCCCGGCCCCTGCGCCCGGTCTTTCGCAAGCGCCCAGCGGCCGCGCCACCCGCCCGCTCCCGGGCGACGCTCCTCCGTTGCGCGGCGCCCTGGCCGTGGCGGTTGACATGGCGCCCGAACCGCGCATTTCCCGGCGCGGGGAGACGGCCCGTCTGCCCGCCACCAGGAATATCGCCAAGGAGACCCCAATGCAGCAGCCGCCCGCCGACACGCCGGATGACCTGAAGGCGCTGTTCGACGGCTATCGCCGCTTCCGGGCCGAGGTCTGGCCGGAGCGGCGCCGCCTGTTCCAGGACCTGGCGCGGGACGGGCAGAGCCCGCGCGCGCTGGTGATCGCCTGCTCGGACAGCCGGGTCGATCCGGGGATGGTGTTCAACGCCGCGCCGGGGGAGCTGTTCATCGTCCGCAACGTGGCCAACCTGGTGCCGCCCTATGAGCCGGACCGCTCCTATCACGGCACCAGCGCGGCGCTGGAATTCGGCGTCTGCGTGCTGAAGGTGCCGCGCGTCATCGTGCTCGGCCACGCGATGTGCGGTGGCGTGCAGGCGCTGCTGCGCGGCTTCCCGCCGGGGGCGCAGGACTTCGTCGAGCCCTGGATGACCGGCATCGCCGCCGAGGCGCGCCGCCGCACCCTGGCCTGCGCGCCGGCCGACCCGGACGCCGCCCAGGCCCAGTGCGAGCTGGAGACGGTGAAGCTTTCCTTGCGCAACCTGATGACCTTCCCGTGGATTTCCACCCGGGTGGCGGAGGGCAGCCTGTCCCTGCATGGCGGCTCCTTCGACATCCGCACCGGCGTGCTCTCATATCTGACGGAGGATGGCAGCTTCACGGCCGTGGCCTGAAAAAAGGCCTATTTTCACCGCATTCGCGGCGCCCGATCAGAAGGGCGCGGCGTCAGCGTGGCCATGGGCGCAACCCGCGCCCGGGTCTCGCGTTCGCTGGTCGCCGCCGAAAAAGGGAGTTACCCGCCGTGAACCGCCGCGACGCCATGCTCGCCGCCCTGTCCCTGTCCACCGTTCTCCTGGCGGAGGAAACGGCGCACTTCTCCGAGGCCCAGGCGGCGGGGCCGGAGGAGACGCCCTTCGATGGCGGGACGGTGCGCGAGATGGCGCGGCGCCTGGCCCAGCAGCCCTTCAAGGCGCCGGCCGAGAACCTGCCCGCGGCGCTGAACGACCTCACCTACGACCAGTACCGCGACATCCGCTACCGCCCCGCCCAGGCGCTGTGGCGCGAGGGCGGGTTGCCCTTCCAGATGCAGATGTTCCACCGCGGCTTCCTCTACAAGCCGCGCGTCGAGATGTACGAGGTGGCGGGCGGCACCGCGCGACCCATCCGCTACAATCCCGAGCTGTTCGACTTCCAGAACCTGCCGCGCCCGGGCAGCGAGGATCTCGGCTTCGCCGGCTTCCGCCTGCACGCGCCGATCAACCGGGCGGACTACTATGACGAGGTCTGCGCCTTTCTCGGCGCCAGCTATTTCCGCGCCGTGGCGCGGGGCCACATCTACGGCCTCTCGGCGCGCGGCCTGGCGATCGGCACCGCCGACCCGAAGGGCGAGGAGTTCCCGCTCTTCCGCGCCTTCTGGGTCGAGCGCCCGCGCGAGGGGGTGAACGCCATCACCGTGCACGCGCTGCTCGACAGCCCCTCCTGCGCGGCCGCCTTCCGCTTCGGCATCCGCCCCGGCCGCACCACGCTGTTCGACGTCGAATCCACCGTCTTCCCGCGCGTGGACATGGCCACGGCCGGCATCGCGTCGCTGACCAGCATGTTCTGGTTCTCGCCGCTGAACCGCGCCGGGCGCGACGACTGGCGGCCTGCGGTGCACGATTCCGACGGGCTGCTGATGTTCACCGGCCGTGGCGAGCGCATCTGGCGGCCGCTGAACAACCCGCGCGACCTGCAGCTTTCCGCCTTCGGCGACGTCAACCCGCGCGGCTTCGGGCTGATGCAGCGCCGCCGCGACTTCGACAGCTACGAGGACCTGGAGGCCCGCTACGAGAAGCGCCCGAGCCTCTGGGTCGAGCCGATCGGCGACTGGGGCGAGGGGGCGGTGCAGCTCGTCGAGATCCCGACCACCGGGGAGATCCACGACAACATCGTGGCCTTCTGGCGGCCGAAGGAGCCGCTGCGCGCCAAGGGCGAGTACCGCTACACCTTCCGCCTGCACTGGTGCGACGAGGCGCCGGGCAATCTGGAGCTCGGCCGGGTGACGGAGGCCCGCTCCGGCGCCTCCTGGACCCAGGGCGGCCGCCTCTTCGTGCTCGACGCCGCCGGCGGCGCGCTGGAGAACCTGGCGCCCGATGCCAGGCCGGAGGTCAATGTCAGCGCCAGCACGGGCGAGGTCCGCAACGTGGTGGCGCAGCGCAATCCCGAGACGCAGGGCTGGCGCATCAGCTTCGACCTGTTCCCCGGCGATGCGCGCATGGTCGAGCTGCGCGTCGAGATGAAGGCGGGCGGCGAGGCGGTGGCCGAGACGCTGCTCTACCGATGGACGGCTTGAAGCCCAGGGCGGCGCCCGCCGCCGGGCCCGGAGAGGAGGGCTGGCGCGCCCTGCCGCCCGAGGCCCCGCTGGAGATGCCGGTGCAGTCGCTGCGCGCGCGCCCGGCGCGGCGGGAAGGGGGGCTGCCCTCGCGGCCCCGGCTGGTGTGGCTGCGGCGCCTGCTGGTGATCGGCGCCGCCATCGCGCTCACCGCCTTCGCCGGGCGCGAGATGTGGCTGGTGCTGAACAGCGGCCGGCCCACGGCGCTCCAGGGCGTCGTGCTGGCGCTGTTCGTGGTGCTCTTCGCCTGGATCGCGCTGTCCTTCAGCAGCGCGGTGTGCGGCTTCCTGCGCCTGCTGGCGGGGCCGGACCGGCGGCTCGGCATCGCGCCCGACGGCCCCCCGCCCATGCCGGGCGTGAAGACCGCGCTGCTGATGCCGACCTATAATGAGGATCCATCCCGCGTCATGGCGGGGCTCCAGGCGATCCATGAATCGCTCACCGCCGCCGGGGCCATGGCGCGGTTCGACATCTTCATCCTCAGCGACACCACCCAGCCGGAGATCTGGGTCGCCGAGGAGGCGGCCTTCCTGGGCCTGCGCGAGCGCACGGGGGATGCCGCGCGCATCTTCTACCGGCGGCGGCCGAAGAACACCGAGCGCAAGGCCGGCAACATCGCCGACTGGGTGCGCCGCTGGGGTGCCGCCTACCCGCAGATGCTGGTGCTCGACGCCGACAGCGTGATGGAGGCCGACACCATCCTGCGCCTCGCCGACGCGATGGAGCGGCACCCGGATGTCGGCCTGATCCAGACCCTGCCTATCATCGCCGGCGGCAACACGCTGTTCGCCCGGATGCAGCAATTCGCCGGGCGCGTCTATGGCCCGCTGATCGCCGAGGGCATCGCCTGGTGGCACGGGACGGAGGGCAATTACTGGGGCCACAACGCCATCATCCGCACCCGCGCCTTCGCCGAGGCGGCGGGGCTGCCGGAGCTGCGCGGCCGCAAGCCCTTTGGCGGCCACATCCTGAGCCACGACTTCGTGGAGGCGGCGCTGATGCGGCGCGCGGGCTGGGCCATCCACATGGTGCCCTGGCTGCGCGGCACCTATGAGGAAAGCCCGCCCTCGCTGATGGACCTCGCCATCCGTGACCGGCGCTGGTGCCAGGGCAACCTCCAGCACGCCGCCGTGCTGCCGGCGCGCGGGCTGCACTGGGTGAGCCGCCTGCACCTGCTCACCGGCATCGGCTCCTACATCACCGCGCCGATCTGGCTGGTCTTCCTGATCATGGGCGTGCTGCTCGCGGTGCAGGCGCGCTTCATCCGGCCGGAATACTTCCCCGCCGGCCAGCCCAGCCTGTTCCCGGACTGGCCGGTGGTCGATCCGGTGCGCGCCATGTGGGTGTTCATCGGCACCATGGCGCTGCTGCTGGCGCCCAAGCTGATGGCCTGGTTCGCGCTGCTGTTCCACGCCCGGGACCGCCGGGGCAGCGGCGGCGCCATCCGCGCCTTCCTGTCCATCCTGCTGGAAACGCTGGTGGCCGGCCTGCTGGCGCCGGTGACGATGCTGACCCAGTCGGCCGATGTGGCGGGCATCCTGCTCGGCCACGATTCCGGCTGGAACGCGCAGCGGCGCGACGATGGCAGCGTGCCGCTCGGCCAGGTGGCGCGGCTCTACTGGCGGCACACGCTGTTCGGCCTGGCCTTCGGCGCCGCCGCCTGGCTGGTCTCGCCCTATCTCGCCTTGTGGATGTCGCCCGTGGTGCTGGGGCTGGCGTTGGCCATCCCGCTCGCGGCGCTGACGGCGCGGCGCGACGTGGGCCTCGGGCTGCGCCGGCTCGGCCTGCTGCTGACGCCGGAGGAGCGGGAAGCCCCCGCCGTGCTGTCCCGCGCCCGCCAGCTCCAGCGGGAGCTGGCGGCGGCGGCGCCGGAGCCCGATGTGCGGCGGCTGTTCCGCGAGCCGGCGCTGCTGGAGGCGCACCGGGGCATGCTGCCGCCGCCGCGCCGCCCGCGGCTGGACCCGCTGGACCCGGCGCTGCTGCTGGGGCTGGCGAAGCTGGAGGAGGCGGAGACCCTGGAGGAAGCCGCCCGCCTGCCGCGCGCCGAGCTGGCCGCCGTGCTGGCCGATGCGCGCGGCCTGCGCCGGATGGAGGCCCTGGCCGCCCCGCGCTGAGGCCGGCGGGGCCTCGACAAGCCGCTGCCCCGGCCGCAGTTTGGCTCCGCCATTGCGACGGAGAGGGGCTGACGATGCACAACACCGAGGAAATCTGGCGCCTTGTCGATGAGCGCCAGCAGGCCTTCATCGAGCTGAGCGACCGCATCTGGGACATGCCCGAGCTGGCCTATGCCGAGTTCCGCTCGGCGGCCGAGCACAAGGCGGCGCTGGAGGCGCATGGCTTCCGCGTCACCACCGATCTCGCCGGCATTCCCACCGCCGTGATGGGCGAGGCGGGCGAGGAAGGCCCGGTCATCGCCATCCTCGGCGAATATGACGCGCTGCCCGGCCTCAGCCAGGAGGCCGGCGTGGCCGAGCACCGCCCCCTGCCGGGCGACGGCGTGGGGCATGGCTGCGGCCACAACCTGCTCGGCGCCGGCGCCATGCTGGCCGCCACCGCGGTGAAGGACTGGCTGGCCAGGAACGGCATCAAGGGCCGCGTCCGCTACTATGGCTGCCCGGCCGAGGAGGGTGGCGCCGCCAAGGCCTTCATGGTGCGCGAGGGCTGCTTCTCGGATGTGGACCTCGCCATCTCCTGGCACCCCGCGCCCTTCGCGGCGGTGAACGAGGCGAACTCGCTGGCCAATTGCCGGATCGACTTCTCCTTCACCGGCCGCTCCAGCCACGCCGCCGCCGCGCCGCATCTCGGCCGCTCGGCGCTGGATGCCGTGGAGCTGATGAATGTCGGCGTCAACTACATGCGCGAGCACATGCCGTCGGATGCGCGCATCCACTACGCCTATCTCGATGCCGGCGGCATCGCGCCCAACGTGGTGCAGGGCACGGCCAAGGTGCGCTACCTGATCCGCGCCACCGACCTGCCGGGGCTGCAGGCGCTGATCGCCCGCGTCCGCAAGGTGGCCGACGGCGCGGCGCTGATGACCGAGACGACCGTCTCCACCAAGGTGGTCTCCGCCGTCTCCAACCTGCTGGCCAACACGCCGCTGGAGCGCGCCCTGCAGGACCAGCTTGAGCGTCTCGGCCCGCCGCCCTTCGACGACGAGGACCGCGCGCTCGCCGCCGCCTTCCAGAAGACGCTCTCCGACGAGGACATCGCCTCGGCCTTCAAGCGGATGGGCGTGCCGGTGCGGCGCGGCGTGCCGCTGGCGGACGAGATCATCCCGCTGGAGGCCAAGGGCGTGGCCATGGTGGGCTCCACCGATGTGGGCGACGTGTCCTGGGCGGTGCCGACGGTGCAGGCGCGCGGCGCCACCTATGCCATCGGCACGCCGGGGCATAGCTGGCAGCTCACGGCGCAGGGCAAGTCGGGCATCGCCCACAAGGGCATGGTGCATGTGGCCAAGGTGATGGCGGGCGTCGCCGTCGAGGCGCTGCGGGACCCGGGGCTGGTGGAGCGCGCCAAGGCCGACCATGCCGCGCGCCTCGCCGAGAGCCCCTATGTCTGCCCGCTGCCGCCGGAGCTGAAGCCGCCGGTGAAGATGGCCACCGCCGTCTGACCGGGCATGGCGGGAAGGGGCGGAAAGCCGCTCCTCCCCGCCATTCCTTCACAGCCGGGGAGTGAAAAACCCCGCAGGACATGAAATCTCCGGCTGCAAGGCCTCCCGCCACCTGGGCTAGGATGGGCCGGTCATTTCCTGGCGGAGAGGCTGCCCATGGCATCGACCCTCACCTACAGCGTGCCCAACCAGTGGAGCGGCGGCTTCATCGGCAACCTTTTGCTGCAAGGCGGGGAAGGGGGGCTGGATGGCTGGACGGTCACCTTCGACTCCGGCTTCGAGATCACCAATCTCTGGGGCGCCGAGATCGTCAGCCATGTCGGCACCCGCTACGTGCTGCGGAACCTGTCCTGGAACGCCGCCGTGCCGGCGGGCGGCACCGCCAGCATCGGTTTCCAGGCCAGCGGCAGCGCGGCGGTCCAGCCCCAGGGCCTCAGCCTGAACGGCGCGCCCATGGGCGGCGGGGAAGCCATGCCCGCCATCTCCATCGCCGATGCCGCCGTGGCGGAAGGCGATGGCGGCACGCGGGAGCTGGTCTTCACCGTGACGCTGGACCGCGCCGCCACACAGGCGGTAACGGTGGACTACGCCACCGGCAACGGCACCGCGACGGCCGGGGCGGACTACACCGCCTCGCAGGGCCGGCTCACCTTCGCCGCCGGCGAGACCAGCAAGACGATCCGCGTGGCGGTGCTGGGCGACCGGGCGGTGGAGGCGGACGAGACGCTGCTGCTGCGCCTTTCTGGCCCCTCCGGCGCGACGCTGGCCGATGCGGAGGCCACCGGCACCATCCGCAACGACGACGCCGCGCCCCCCCCGCCGCGCAATGACATCGGTGATGCCAGCCTGGCGGAGGGCGACCCGGCCAGCGGCAGCGGTGGAGGCGAGGCCAGCGGCTTCCTCAGCACGCGGGGCAACCAGATCGTCGATGCGGACGGCAATGCCGTGAAGCTGGCGGGGGTGAACTGGTTCGGGCTCGAATCCGCCAACTTCGCCCCGCACGGGCTGTGGGCGCGCGGCTACCGGGAGATGATGGACCAGATGAAGGCGGAGGGCTTCAACACCATCCGCCTGCCCTTCTCCTCCGAGCTGCTGCACACCGCCGCCGTGCCGAACGGCATCGACTTCTCCAAGAACGCCGATCTTCAGGGCCTCACCGGCCTGCAGGTGATGGACCGGATCATCGGCTACGCCGGCGAGATCGGGCTGCGCATCATCCTCGACCACCACCGCAGCAGCGCCGGCGCCGGCACCTCCGGCAACGGGCTGTGGTACGAGGCGGGCTATTCCGAGGCGCAGTGGATCGCCGACTGGAAGATGCTGGCCGCGCGCTATGCGGGCGAGGCGGCGGTGGTCGGCGCCGACCTGCACAACGAGCCACACGCTGGCAACTGGGGCGGCGGCGGCGCCAATGACTGGGCGGCGGCGGCCGAGCGGGCGGGCAATGCCGTGCTGTCCGCCAATCCGGACTGGCTGATCATCGTCGAGGGCGTCGGCAGCCACCAGGGCGACAACTACTGGTGGGGCGGCAACCTGATGGGGGCGCGGAACCGCCCGGTCCAGCTCTCGGTGGCCGACAAGCTGGTCTATTCGGCGCATGACTACCCGAACTCCATCTACGCCCAGCCCTGGTTCCAGCAGCCCGGCTTCGAGGCGGGGCTGGCCGCCAAGTTCGACCAGATGTGGGGCTATCTCTACCGCGAGAACATCGCCCCCGTGCTGCTCGGCGAGTTCGGCACCAGGCTGCAGGATCCGAAGGACCTGCTCTGGCTGGAGGCGATCACCGGCTATCTCTCGGGCGACCTCGACCTCGATGGGGACATCGACATCGCGGCCGGCGAGCAGGGGGTGAGCTGGACCTGGTGGTCCTGGAACCCGAACTCCGGCGACACGGGCGGCATCCTGGCCGATGACTGGCACACCGTGATCGAGAGCAAGATGCAGTGGCTGGAGCCGCTGCAATTCGACCTCGGCGACATCCCCAATGGCGGGCCCGATGGCGGGGGCGGCGCTCAGCCCGCGGCGCGGACCATGCTGTTCACCGCCACCCTTTCCGCCGCCGCCACCGAGGCGGTGCTGGTGGACTGGGCCACCGCGCCCGGAACGGCGGGCGCGGGCGACTTCACCGCCGCCTCCGGCACGCTGCGCTTCGAGCCGGGCGAGACCAGCAAGACCATCGCCATCGCCATCGCGCCGGACAGGCTGGCGGAGGCGGACGAGACCTTCTCCGTGGTGCTTTCCAGCCCGCGCGGCGCTACGGCGGGCGACATGAGCGGCACCGGCACCATCCTCGACGACGACGCGGAGCCTCCGCCGCCGCCGCTCGAGCCGCCGGTCGAGCCGCCCGTGGAGCCGCCCGTGGAGCCGCCGCGGGAGGAGGGCGGGCTCGAAGGCAGCGTCTCGGTGGTGAACGCCTGGGGCGGCGGCTTCCAGGCCAGCGTGGCGCTGACCAATGAGGGCCGCGGCGCCGTGCAGGGCTGGCAGCTGCGGCTCGACACGCCCTACGAGATCACCCAGATCTGGAACGCCGAGATCGTCGCGCGGGACGCCGCCGGCTATGTGATCCGCAACGCCGCCTGGAATGGCGGCATCGCCGAGGATGCCACGGTGAGCTTCGGCTTCCTGGGCAATGGGGTGGGCGCCCTGGCCTCGCTCGACCTGGTACTCTGAGCGGCGGGGTGGGAGGCTCGCCGGGCTGCCGCGCTCAGAGGATCCGCGCCTCGAAGGGCGGCGTCAGGTCCGGCGCCTCGAACTCCAGCACCCAGAGATCGGGGTCGCGTTTCAGCTGGCGCTCCACATAGGCGTCGGCCACGGGCTCGGGCACCGGGTCCGGGCCGGTGCCGCGCATCCAGGCGGGGCGGCCCTCGCCGTCGCGCGCCTGGCTCAGCACCACGCAGCCCTGCCGCCCGCGCAGCACGCAGAGGATGCCGCCCGAATCCGGGTCTCCCTTGCGCAGCACCATGCCGGGGCGGCCGGCCATGTCGGCCAGCCGCAACGCCATCTGGGCCCAGAGCCCGGCTTTGACTTTCGCTTCCATGGCGGCAGAGGGTCATGCCCTGGCGCCGGGATGCAAGCCATCTTTGGGGGGCGGGCCCGGGGAAGCGCTTGCGGGCCGCCGCGCGGCGCGGCATTCACCCCCGGGCGGCAGGCCGGCGAGGGCCTGGAAAGAGGAACAGGATATGACGGGCAAGGTGCAGCAGCCGGCGCGGATGACCGAGGGGCAGCGGGCCTATGAGGCGAAGCGCGCCGCCAAGGCGGGCGTCAGCCTCGACAAGTGGCTGTCGATGAAGGCGCAGGACCGCGAGGCCCTGGCCGCGCGCGCCGCCAGGGCCGCCGAGCCGGCGAAGAAGCCGGGCTTCTTCGCCCGGCTGCTGGAGCGCGCCCAGAAGCCGCTCGGCTGAGCCCGCCTCAGCTTCCCTTCAGCCCCAGCCGCTCGATCAGCGCCGCCTCCTCCCGCACCATGTCGCGCAGCAGGGCGGCATAGGCGGCGCTGTCGCGGTACTCGGGCAGCATGTCGTAGCGCTCCTGCATGGCCAGGTAGCTGGGGTCGCGCAGGGCGGCGGCCATGGCGTCGTGCAGCCGGCGCTGGATGGCGGGCGGCAGGCTGGCCGGCGCCATGATGCCGAAGGGCGTGGTCACCACCTTGTCGTAGCCGAGGTCGCGCAGGGTGGGGACGTTGGGCCAGCGGCGCAGGCGCTCCGGCGTCCAGGCGACCAGGAACTCGGCCTGCCCCCCATCCACCACGCCGCCGAGGCTGGTGGAGCCCGCCATCACGTCGATATGCCCGCCGAGAAGCGCCTGCGTCCCGTCGGCATCGCCGCGGAAGGGGATATGGGTGGCTTCCACCCCCTCGCGCTGCAGCAGCTCGGCCATGTGGACATGCGGCGTGCCGTTGGCGCCGGTGCTGCCATAGGAAAGCTTGCCCGGCGCCTGGCGCGCCGCCTCGATGAACCCCTTCCAGCCGCCCGTGAACCGCCCCCGCTTCGCCGCCACCACGAAGGGATAGCCGGTGACGCAGAGGATAGGTGTGAAGTCGCGCAGCGTGTCGTAGGGCAGGTTCTGCAGCATCTGCACGCGGATCGCGGAGGCGGGGAACTGGGTGAGGGTGTAGCCATCCGGCTTGGCGCGGGCCACCTGCGCGGCGCCCAGCGTGTTGGCCGCCCCCGGCTTGTTCTCGATGATGATCGGGTGCGGCAGGTGCCGCGAGGCCGCTTCCGCCAGGGCGCGCACGGAGATGTCGGTGGTGCCGCCGGGGGGGAAGGGCACGATCAGGCTGATCGGCCGGGTCGGGAAGGCGGCATCCTGGGCGTGGGCGGAAGCAGGGGCCAGGGCCGGCAGGCCGGCGGCCGCGGCCAGCAGGGCGCGGCGGCCAAACCCGGCGGATGAAGCGATGGGCAAGACGGATCCTCCATTCCTGAGCGCCTTGGCGGCGCTTCTCGGCTGTTCGCGGAGGCGCGGCGGCCTCCGCCCTCCGGCATAGACTGGCGCCGCCGCGGGCCGCAACGAAACTTGGCGCCGGCCTCAGCCGCCGCCCGGGCCGGCGCGGCGCGGCAGCATCCGGCGCAGCGTGTCGTCGCCCCGCGCCCAGTGGTGCCAAAGGGCAGCGCCGGCATGCAGCGCCACCAGCAGCCCGAGGGCGAGCGCCATCCATCCGTGCACCGCGGTGAGCGGCGGCGCCAGCGCCTCGCTGCGGCCGACCGGGCTCGGCAGCGGGATCACCCCGAAGAGCGAGAGGGGAAAGCCCCAGGCATTGGTGGCCAGGAACCCCACCACCGGCATGGCCAGCAGCAGCGCGTAGAGCGCGGCATGGGTGGCGAAGGCGGCGCCTTGCAGGAGGGGCGGGGGCGGCGGATGGACCGGCGGCGGCGGGTGGCGCCAGCGCCAGAACAGGCGCAGCAGCGTCGCCAGCAGGACGGTGATGCCCAGGCTCTCATGGATGTTGTAGAGGCGGAGCTTGAAGGCCTCCTCCTGCGGCGGCGCCCAGGCGATCCAGAGGCCCAGCGCCGCAATGGCCAGCACGGCCAGCGCGGTGGCCCAGTGCAGCAGGCGCGCGGTGCGGGTGTAGGGCATGCGGCTTCCTCCGGTGGACGACGATGTCTCGATGATCGCGGCGCATGCGGATTGGAGCACCGATCCGCGCAAGCGCTGGGTCAGCATCGCGCGACGGCGCGGCGGGCGGTGGCGCGCGGAGGCGCCGCGCCCGGTGGGCGACCCGGCCGCGCTGGTGGCCGGGCTGCTGGCGGAGGGCGTGCCGCTGGCGCTTGGCCTCGATCTGCCGCTGGGCCTGCCACGCGGCTTCGCCGCCCAGCGGCCGGAGCGGGATTTCCGCCACTTCCTGCGCGGCCTGTCCGCCACGCCGGATTTCTTCGTGGTCAGCCCGACGCTGGAGACCGTCTCGCCGGCGCGCCCCTTCTACCCGGCGCGCGGGCTGAAGGGGATGACGCGGCTGTCGCACGCCCGGGCGCTCGGCCTGCCCGATGCCGCCGGGCTCTGCCGCCTGTGCGACATGGCGACCGCCGAGCGCCCGGCCGGCGCGCCGGTGTTCTGGACGCTGGGCGCCAACCAGTCCGGCAAGGCCGCCATCGCCGCCTGGCGGGACTGGCTGGCGCCGGCGCTCGCGGCGGGCGCCAGGCTGCGCTTCTGGCCCTTCGAGGGCGGGCTGGCCGAATTGCTGGAGCCCGGCCACGCCGTGCTGGCGGAGGTGTATCCGGCCGAGGCGATGCGCCAGCTCGGCATCCTCCTGCCCGGCAGCAAGCGGGACCGGGAAGCGCGCCGCGCCGCCGGCCCGTCGCTGCTGCTCGCCATGGCGCGGCTCGCGGTGCGGCCTTCCCGCGCGCTGGAGCAGGCGGTGCTGGACGGCTTCGGCGCCGATGCGGCCGGCGAGGACCGGCTCGACAGCATGTTCGGCCTGCTCTGCCTGGTGGGCGTGCTGGACGGCGCGCGGCCCGACTTCGTGCCGGACGATCCATGGGTGCGGCGCTGGGAAGGCTGGGTGCTGGGGCAGACCGCCCTGCCGGTGGCGGCGGCCGGCGGTTCCGCTGCTCCGGGGCCAGGGGAGGGCGGTCCGCCCCCGGCCCCGCGCCCTCAGCCGGCGGGTGGCGCGTAGAGCCCGGCGGCGGTGGCGGCCTGGGTGGCGAGCGCCACCGAAAGGTCCAGCGTCGGCGTCTCCACCCCCGCCATGCGGGCCAGTTCCAGCGGCGTGCGGAACAGCGCCTCCACCTCCATCGGCCGCCCCAGCTCCAGGTCCTGCAGGATGGAGGGCTTGTGCGCCAGCCTGGAGGAGGAGGCGACGCGCTTCTCCAGGTCGTATTCGAAGGGATGGCCGAGCGCCGCGGCCACCGCCATGGATTCGCGCATCGCCCGCAGGATGGCCGTGCGCACCGTGGGGTCGGCCAGCGTGCCGCCGATGCCCTGTCGGGACAGGATGGTGAACGGCCCCTGGCTGAGATTGCCCATCAGCTTGGCCCAGACCTCGCGGCGTATGGCATCCGTCACCTCGCCGGAGATGCCGCCCCTGCTCAGCGCCCCGGCGATGGCCTGGGCGCGGGGCGAGACGCTGCCATCCAGCTCGCCCAGGATGACCCGGTTGTTGGCGTGCTCCACCTTGATCACGCCCGGGCTTGTCACGGTGCAGGCGGAATAGACCACGCCCCCCAGGGTGCGCCCGATGCCGACGGCCTCGCGCAGCCTGTCGCCCGGGTCGATGGCGGGCAGGCGGCGGCCTTCCAGCGGGCCGCCATGGCGGTCGAAATACCACCAGGGGATGCCGTTCATCACGAAGGCCACCGTGGTCTCCGGCCCGAGCAGCGGCGCGATGGCCTCCGCCACCTGCGGCAGGGAGGGCGCCTTGACGGTGACGATCACCGCGTCCTGCGGCCCCAGCTCGGCGGCGCTGCCGGCGGCGACGCGCACGGTCCGGGTGCCGTCCGGCGCCTCGATGGTCAGCCCCTCCCGCTGGATGGCGGCGAGCTGCGCGCCGCGCGCCACCACGCTGGTCTCGGCGCCGCCCAGCGCCAGGCGGGCGGCGACATGGCCGCCGATGGCGCCCGCGCCGAATACACAGATCTTCATGCCAGGTTCAGCTCCGCTTCAGGAGGCGCGCGAAAGCAGGTCGAGCGCGATGCGCGAGAGTGCCTCGACGCCGGCCGGGATGCAGCCCTCATCCGGCTGGTAGCCGGCATTGTGCAGGGCATCGTCGCGGCCCGGGGCGCCGGAGCCGATGCGGAGCTGGAAGGCCGGCACGCGGCTGGCGAAGGCGGAGAAGTCCTCCGACCCCATGCTGGGCTCGCCCTCCGCCACCAGCGCCGCGCCGAACTGCGCCTCGAGTGCCGCGAGTGCCGGCTGCAGCACGCGGTCGTCGTTCACCAGAGCGGGCACCATGCGCTGGTAGTCCATGCTGGCCTCCACGCGGAAGCCGGCCTCGACGCCCTGCGCCAGCCGGCGCAGCGCCGCCTCCGCCGTGTCCCGCGCCGCCGCGTGCAGGGTGCGGACGGAGCCCTTCAGCGCCACCCGCTCGGGGATGATGTTGTAGGTGGTGCCGCCGGAGGACTGGCCGATGGTGACCACCGCCGGGTGCAGCGGCCTCACCTCGCGCGACACCACGGTCTGCGCCTGAGTGACGAAATGCGCCGCCGCCACGATCGGGTCCACCGCCGCGTAAGGGTGCGCCGCGTGGCCCGATCGGCCGCGGATCACGAGGTCGAAGCGGTCGGCGGCGGCGAGGCAGGCGCCGCGCACGTAGCCGAAGCGGCCGACCGGCATGTCGGGGTGGTTGTGGAAGCCGAGCGCCATGTCGATGCCGTCCGCCGCCCCATCGGCGATCATGGCGGCGGCGCCCTGCAGCGTTTCCTCGGCCGGCTGGAAGACCAGCACCACGCGGCCCGCCAGGCGCGGCGCCAGCTCCTTCAGCAGCGCCGCGGCGCCGAGCAGGGTGACGGTGTGGATGTCATGCCCGCAGGCATGCATCTTGCCCTGCACGGTGCTGGCATAGGGCAGGCCGGTTTCCTCATGGATCGGCAGCGCGTCCATGTCGGCGCGGATCGCCAGAGTGGGGCCGGGGCGCCCGCCCTCGATGACGCCAAGGACGCCGGTGCGGCCGATGCCGGTGCGGTGCGGGATGCCCAGGCGGCCGAGTTCGGCGGAGACGAGGCCGGCCGTGCGGACCTCCTCGAAGGCGAGTTCCGGATGCGCATGGATATCGCGGCGTAGAGAGACAAGATGCGGTGCTTGTTGCTGCGCCGAGCTGTGCAACCACTGTGTTGTATCATTGAACAGAAATTCGTTTGTCATGGCCTCGATTGTCCCATTCCGCCAGGAACCGGCTCTGTTCCGGAATTTTATTGCGTTGCAGCATTCATGAACTTTTGTTCATGAATATCTGGTACCTTGCCCCGGTGCATTCCGGTGCCATAGGTTGCCGCCATTCAGCGTCTGGGGGGAGGATGCGAGTGGGACGCCGGAACCGCAATGCGGGCTGAGAAGGTCTTCGGCCATGACTGCCGCCGGGCCGCTCTCGATCATGTCCGGCAGGCTGGCTGATACGGTGGCCTGACATCGTCCAACCATCGGGCATTGTCATCCTGCCCCTCCGGGAGCAGGACGCCCGCGCATTCGGCGGCAGCTTCGCGAGGCTGCCCTTTCCGGTCTCCGGAGATATTTAGGCGTGCCTGCGGCGCGTGGGGTTCAAGAAGGAATAGGCATGAGGATCAATGCAAAAGACCTCGCCTCCGGTCTGTTACTGGTGGTGCTGTCAATCATCGGCCTGTGGCTGAACACCGAGCACACGCTGGGCTCGGCGCGGCGCATGGGCCCCGGCTACATGCCGATGCTGGTGTTCTGGCTGGAGTTCGGCCTCGGCGCGATCGTGCTGGTGATCTCGCTGTTCAGCGGCGCGGACCCGCTGGAGAAATGGACCAAGGTCGACTTCGTCACCCTTGCCCTCGCCATCGCCGCGACGCTGGTGGCCTACCCCCTGCTGGCGGCGGTGCCGGCGCTCTCGGGCAACTGGTACGCGCTGGGCCTCGCGCTCGTCATCGGTCTCGGCGTGCTGGCGGTCAGCCCGGGCTGGCGCAAGCTGGCGCTGATCCTGGCCGGCATGACGGTGTTCGGCATCCTGCTGGATCAGGGCGGCCTGTTCCTCGCCATCGCCGCCATGGTGGTGGTGGCGGCCCTGGCCGAGCCGGAACACCGCCCGATCGGCGTGCTGGGCACCGTGATTTTCCTCATCGTGCTGTGCTGGTGGGTGTTCATCCACGAGCTGGACATCCGCGTCAGCGTCTGGCCGAATTTCTGAGAGCGCCCGGAAAACCATGGAACTTCTTTTCTCCAACCTCGCCCACGGCTTCGGTGTCGCGCTCAGCTTCGACAACCTGCTGTTCGCGCTGCTGGGCGCCCTGATCGGCACCGCCATCGGCGTGCTGCCGGGCATCGGCCCGGTGGCCACCATCTCGCTGCTGCTGCCGATCACCTTCGGCCAGCCCGCCACCACCGCCATCATCATGCTGGCCGGCATCTACTACGGCGCGCAGTATGGCGGCTCCACCACCGCCATCCTGCTGAACCTTCCGGGCGAGGTCTCGGCCGTCGTCACGACGCTGGAAGGCTACAAGATGGCCCGCAACGGCCGCGCGGGCGCGGCCCTGGCCATCGCGGCGCTCGGCTCCTTCTTCGCCGGCTCGGTCGCCACCATCCTGGTCGCCGCCTCCGGGCCGCTGCTGACCGAGGTCGCGCTTTCCTTCGGGCCGGCCGACTACTTCTCGCTGATGTTGCTGGGTCTCGTCATATCATCGGTGCTGGCGCAGGGCTCGGTGGTGAAGTCGGTCGGCATGGTGGTACTGGGCGTGGCGCTCGGCCTGGTCGGCACCGACGTGCAGACCGGCCAGCAGCGCTTCACCTTCGGCATCCCCGAGCTGTCGGACGGCCTGAACTTCGCCGCCATGGCGATGGGCGTGTTCGGCATCGCCGAGATCATCCTGAACCTGGAGCGCCCCGAGGTCCGCTCGGTGCTGTCGGCCAAGGTCGGCAGCCTGTTCCTGACCAAGGAGGAATGGAAGCGCGCGACGCCGTCCGTGCTGCGCGGCACCATCCTTGGCTCGGCGCTCGGCATCCTGCCCGGCGGCGGCGCCTCGCTCGCCTCCTTCGGCTCCTACATGATGGAGCGGAAGATGGCGCGCGGTAAGGCCGAGTTCGGCAGCGGCGCGATCGAGGGCGTGGCCGGTCCCGAGGCGGCCAACAACGCCGCGGCGCAGACCTCCTTCATCCCGCTGCTGACGCTGGGCATCCCCTCCAACGCCGTGATGGCGCTGATGGTGGGCGCGCTGATCATCCAGGGCATCCAGCCCGGCCCGCGCATGGTGGAAAGCCAGCCGGACCTGTTCTGGGGCCTGATCTGCTCCATGTGGATCGGCAACCTGATGCTGCTGGTCATCAACCTGCCGATGATCGGCATGTGGGTGAAGCTGCTGCAGGTGCCCTACAAGTACATGTACCCGGCGATCCTGACCTTCTGCGCGATCGGCGTGTATTCCATCAACAACAACGTGTTCGACGTCTACCAGACCGTGTTCTTCGCGGTGCTGGGCTACGTCTTCGCCAAGATCAAGATGGAGCCGGCGCCGCTGCTGGTGGGCTTCGTGCTCGGCCCGATGATGGAGGAGCACCTGCGCCGCGCCATGCTGCTCTCGCGCGGCGACCCGATGGTGTTCGTCGAGCGCCCGATCAGCGGCGTGCTGCTGGCCATCTCCGCCCTGGCGCTGGGCCTCATGCTGCTGCCCGGCCTGCGCAAGAAGAAGGAAGCCGCGATGGCGGGCTGAAGCCCCGCCGTCCAGTCCGCGCCTGAAGCCGCCCCAGGTTTACCGCCTGGGGCGGCTTTTATTTTCTGGCTTGTCCTTTATGTTGTTCCGGAATTTGTGAGCGGAGTATTACAAATGGCGGACACGGGACAGCAGCGCATTGTGCCGGTGGTGTTGTGCGGCGGGACGGGCAGCCGTCTCTGGCCGCTGTCCCGCGAAGGGTTCCCCAAGCAGTTCTGGCCCCTGCTGTCGCAGCACTCGATGCTGCAGGAAACGGCGAACCGCGCCGTCGGCCCCAGCTTCGCCAGCCTCCTGGTGATCGCCAACCAGGACCACCGCTTCCTGGTGGCCGAGCAGCTGCGCGAGGCGCGGATCGAGAATCCGCGCATCGTGCTTGAGCCCACGGCGCGCAACAGCGCCCCGGCCATCGCCGCCGCCGCGCTGCTGGCGCATGAGGAGGACACCCAGAGCGTGCTGTGGCTGATGCCGGCCGATGCCGCCATCGCCGACACCGCCGCCATGCACGCGGCGCTCGGCAAGGCGGCCGAGGCCGCGCGCGCCGGCCGCATCGTCACCTTCGGCATGAAGCCCACCGCGCCCGAGACCGGCTATGGCTATATCGAGGCGGGCGAGCCGCTGGAGGGGCTGGAGGGCGTCGCCGCCGTCGCCCGCTTCGTCGAGAAGCCCGATGCCGGCACCGCCGCCCGCTTCCTGGCCGGCGGCCAGCATCTCTGGAATTCCGGCATGTTCGTGGCCACCGCGGCGACGCTGCTGGCCGAGCTGGAGCGCCTGGCGCCCGACCTTCTGGCGGCGGTGCGCGGCGCGGTGGAAGGCGCCACCCGCGACCTCGACTTCATCCGCCTCGACCCGGCGGCCTTCGCCCGGGCGCCGGACATCTCCATCGACTACGCGGTGATGGAGAAGACCAGCCACGCCGCCGTGGTGCCGGCCGATATCGGCTGGTCGGATGTCGGCTCCTGGGCGGCGCTGTGGGAGGTCTCGTCCAAGGACGCCGCGGGCAACGCCACGCAGGGGCCGGTGGAGCTGTACCAGGCCCGCAACTGCTATGTCCGCACCGAGGGCATCCTGACCGGCGTCGTGGGCCTGGAGGACGCCGTGGTGGTGGTGACGGACGATGCCGTGCTGGCCATGCACCGCGACCGCGCGCAGGACGTGAAGAAGCTGCTGGAGCAGCTCAAGGCGGCCAACCGCAAGGAGGCCACCGAGCACCGGCGCATGTATCGCCCCTGGGGCCACTATGAGGGGCTGATCAAGGGCGACCGCTTCCAGGTGAAGAAGATCTCGGTCAAGCCCGGCGCCAAGCTGTCCCTGCAGAAGCACTTCCACCGCGCCGAGCACTGGGTGGTGGTGGCCGGCACCGCCATCGTCGAGCGCGACGCGGAGCGGATCATGCTGCGGGAGAACGAGTCCATCTACCTGCCGCTGGGCTGCGTCCATCGCATGGAGAACCCGGGCATGATCCCGCTGACCCTGATCGAGGTGCAGTCCGGCTCCTATCTCGGCGAGGACGACATCGTCCGCTTCGAGGACACCTACGGCCGCGCCTGACGCGGCCTGCCCCGCGGCGCGGGCCGCTCAGCCCCGCGCCGCGCCTTCGGCCATGGCCCGCACCGCCGCCGGGCCGTGGCCGGCCTCGCGCAGCGCCGCCAGGGTGGGGGCGTTGTCGCGCTTGGAGAGCCGCCGGCCATCGGCGCCCAGCAGCAGCGGGTGGTGGCGGTAGCGCGGCGCCTTCCACCCCAGCAGAGATTGCAGCAGCCGGTGCAGGTCGGTGGCGGGCAGCAGGTCCGCGGCCCGCGTCACCAGGCTCACGCCCTGCAACGCATCGTCCCGCGTCACGCAGAGGTGGTAGGAGGCGGGGATGTCCTTGCGCGCCAGCACCACGTCGCCGAAGCGCGCCGGGTCGCAGCGCAGCCGGCCACGCCCGACCTCCAGGAAGGAGAGCGGGCGCGGCGCCCGCCGCAGCGCCGCCGCCATGTCCAGCCGCAGCGCGTAGGGCTGGCCGGCGGCGATCCGCTCCGCGCGTTCGGTGGCGCCCAGGCGGCGGCAGGTGCCGGGGTAGAGCAGCCCGTCCGGCCCGTGCGGCGCATGGCCGATCGCCGCCACCTCGCGGGCGATGTCGGCGCGGGTGCAGAAGCAGGGGTAGAGCAGTTCCATTCCCGAGAGCCGCTCCAGCGTGGCGCGGTAGTCCGGCAGGTGCTCGGACTGGACGCGCACCGGGCCGTCCCAGTCCAGCCCCAGCCAGGCCAGGTCCTCCAGGATGCCGGCGGTGAATTCGGGGCGGCAGCGCACCGGGTCGATGTCCTCGATGCGCAGCAGGAAGCGCCCGCCCGATTCGCGCGCCAGCCGCCAGCCCAGCAGGGCGCTGTGCGCGTGGCCGAGATGCAGGCGTCCGGTGGGGCTGGGCGCGAAGCGCGTGACGGTGGTTGCGGCCATGGCCGATCGCGCGTAGCGGATGCGGCCTGACCGCAGCAAGGGGATGGCGCATGGCCGCACTCGATGGACCGCGTTGGGGACCGAAGGCAGGGGGCAGGCCGAAGCTGCTCGTCTTCCTGCTGCATGGCTACGGCGCCGATGGCAACGACCTGATCGACCTCGCGCCGCACTGGGCGCAGGCGGCGCCGGAGGCGCTGTTCATCTCGCCGCACGCGCCGCATCCCTGCGAGGGCGGGCCCTATGGCCGCCAGTGGTTCAGCCTGGCCGACCGCCGCCCCGCCCCGGTGCTGGCCGGCGCCCAGGCCGCCCGGCCGCTGCTGGACGAGATGATCGCGCGCGAGGCCGCCGCCGCCGGCCTGCCGGAAAGCGCCGTGGTGCTGATGGGCTTCAGCCAGGGCGCCATGATGGCGCTCTTCACCGGGCTGCGCCGCAAGGTCGCGCCCGCCGGCATCCTGGCCTATTCCGGCCGGCTGATCGGCGAGGAACTGCTGGCGGGCGAGATCGCCGCCCGGCCCGAGGTGCTGCTGGTGCATGGCGAGGCGGACGAGGTGGTGCCCGCCGCCGCCAGCCGCGCCGCCGAATCCGCGCTGCGCGCCGCGGGTGTCCCCGTGGAGGCGCTTTATTGCCCCCGCCTGGCGCATGGCATCGACGATGCGGGGCTGTCGGCCGGCGCGCTGTTTTTGCAGCGCGCCGCCGCGCGGCTCGACACCACTGCGTGACAGCGCCGTGAAACCCGCATGGCCGGAGGTTGCGCCGGCCGTGCGGGGCTGTCATGAATCCGCTGCACACCGGCGGCGCCACGATATCTGGGGCCCATCCGCTCGGTCCGGCCCCAGAGGTTGATGCGCGCAGCTTGAAAGGAGCGGCGCTTGCCTGACGGGATGTCTGCGGGAAGCCCGGGAGCATCTCCCGGCGGCTTCCCGGCCTTGGTGCTGAACGCGGATTTTCGTCCGCTGTCCTATTTCCCGCTGTCGCTGTGGTCCTGGCAGGACGCGGTGAAGGCGGTCTATCTCGACCGCGTCTCGGTGCTGTCGGAATACGAGACCCTGGTGCGCTCGCCGCGCCACACCATCCGGCTGCCCAGCGTCATCGCCCTGAAGGAATACATCCCCTCGGCGCGGCGCCCGGCCTTCACCCGGTTCAACGTCTTCCTGCGCGACGGCTTCTCCTGCGTCTATTGCGGCGAGGAGCGGCCGACCCAGGAGCTGACCTTCGACCATGTGATCCCGCGCAGCCGGGGCGGGCGCACCAGCTGGGAGAACGTCGTCACCGCCTGCGGGCCGTGCAACCTGCGCAAGGGCTCCAAGCTGCCGCAGGAGATCCGCATGTTCCCCCGCCGCGTGCCGCGCCAGCCCACGGGCTGGGAGTTGCAGGACAACGGCCGGAGCTTCCCGCCCAACTACCTGCATGAGAGCTGGCGCGACTATCTCTACTGGGACACCGAGCTGGAGAACTGAGCGCCCGCCTTCAGCGCTGGCGTCGCGATGCCAGGAGCGCGACGCCCCCCAGTCCCAGCGCGTAGACCAGGTTCATCGCCGCCATGGAAACGGGCAGGCCGGGGATGAGGTAGGTGGGCTCGTCGCAGGGCTTGGCGGGGGCGGGGGCGAGGCTGTTCATCAGATCCTCCACGCTGCGCGCGCCGCCGGCGGCGGGGGCGGCGCAGCCGGGCAGGGGCGAGGGCCACCACTTCGCCTCCACGCCGACATGCACCAGGCCGGCGGCGGCGGCGCCCAGGATGGCGATGCCCGCCAGCGCCAGCATCGGCCGCCGCGGCAGCCAGAGCGCCAGCAGCGCCAGCACCGCGCCCAGCCAGTAGGGCCAGCGCTGCCACAGGCAGAGCAGGCAGGGGTTCAGCCCGCCCCAGCGCTCGCTCGCCATGGCGAGGAGCGGCGCGGCGGCGGCCAGCGCCGCCACGGCCAGGGGAATCGGCAGGGAGCGGGGCATCATTCCTCGGCGGGGTCCAGCATCTGGTCCATGGCGCGGGCCGGCTCGGCGCAGCCCGCCTGGCCCACCACCCGCGCCGGCACGCCCGCCACGGTGGTGCAGGAGGGCACCGCCTTCAGCACCACCGAGCCGGCGGCGATGCGCGCGCAGGCGCCCACCTCGATATTGCCCAGCACCTTGGCGCCGGCGCCGATCAGCACGCCTCGGCGGATCTTGGGGTGGCGGTCGCCACCCTCCTTGCCGGTGCCGCCGAGGGTGACGCCCTGCAGGATCGAGACGTCATCCTCGATCAACGCCGTCTCGCCCACCACCAGCCCGGTGGCGTGGTCGAGGAAGATGCCGCGGCCCATGCGCACCGCCGGGTGGATGTCCGTCTGGAACACGGCGGAGCTGCGCGATTGTAGCCACAGCGCCATGTCGCGCCGGCCCTGGCGCCATAGCACATGCGCCATGCGGTGCGTGGTGAGGGCGTGGAAGCCCTTGTAGTAGAGCAGCGGCTCCAGCGCGCGGGAGGTCGCCGGGTCGCGGTCCACCACGGCCATGATGTCGCTGCGCACCGCCTCGCGGAGCGCCGGGTCCTCCTCCAGGAAGCGCTCCAGGCTGCGGCGCAGCAGGGCGGCGGGGAGGTCCGCATGGTCGAGCCGCGCCGTGACGCGGGTGGCCAGCGCCGATTCCAGGCTCTCATGCTGCAGGACCGCCGCGTGCAGGAAGCCGGCCAGCTCCGGCTCCTGCGCCGCCGCCGCCTCCGCCTCGCGCCGGATGCGCGACCAGACGGGGTCCAGCATGCCGTCGGCGTCGCGAAGGGGGAGGGGCTGGGGGACGCTCTGGTTCATGCTGGCTCCTGGGCGGACGGGCCGCCGCCTGGGCACCGCCTGCGGGAGGGGCCGGGGAAGGAAGGGGGCCTGGAGCCGGAAATTCGCGCCGCCATCCCGCCGGGTCAAGCGCCACGCTGGCTGGACCGGCTGGCGTGAAACGCATACCGTCCCCGCCCGGCGGCCCCGCCGGGCCGCGCGCCACATCATCCGGGGGAGGAAAGGACCGCATGCGGATCATCTGGGGCCGCGCCAACAGCAGCAACGTCATGAAGCTGCTCTGGTTCTGCGACGAGACCGGGCTGGAGCACGAGCGCCGCGACGCCGGCGGCGCCTTCGGCGTGACCCGGGAAGCCGGCTACACCGCCAAGAACCCGATGTCCCTGGTGCCGACGCTGGAGGAGCCGGATGGCTGGGCGCTGTGGGAAAGCAACACCATCCTGCGCTACCTGGCCAGCACCACGCCGGCCGCGGCATCGCTCTACCCGGCCGCGCCCCGTGCTCGCGCCGGCATCGAGCGCTGGATGGACTGGCAGCTCGCCCATCTCTCGAAGCCGATGACCACCCTGTTCTTCACCCATGTCCGCATCCCCGAGCCGGAGCGGGACTGGCCGGCCGCCGAGGCGGCGCGGCGCGAGGCGGCCGCGTTGTGGACGCTGCTGGACCGCCAGCTGGAGGGCCGCCCCTTCATCGAGGGGGAGGATTTCACCCTGGCCGACATCGCCCTCGGGATCTTCGCGCATCGCTGGCACGCCTTGCCGCTCGAGCGGCCGGAGCTGCCGGAGCTGCGCCGCTGGTACGGCTCGCTGGCCGGGCGGCCGGGCTTCGCGCGGCATGTCATGGTGCCGATGACCTGAAGCATGGCCGGCGGCGCGCGACCCCGTGACGCCGCCCCCGGCTTGCGCTACAGGAAAGGCCGCGCCGCGCGCGCGAGAGTGGCGGAACGGTAGACGCAGACGACTCAAAATCGTCCGGCCTCAGGTCATGCGGGTTCGAGTCCCGCCTCTCGCATTTTCCCGCAGGCCACCGGCCAGGGCCGAGATGACGGGCGTCACGCCACCCGTCACCGGTCCGTCAGGCGCAGCTCGATGCGCCGGTTGCGCGCCAGGGCCTCGGGCGTCTCGCCCTCGTCGATCGGCTGGTTCTCGCCGAAGGCCGCGGCCGCCACGCGGTTGGCCGGCAGCCCCTCATTGATCAGCAGCTGCGCCACGGCGATGGCGCGGGCCGCCGACAGCTCCCAGTTGCTGGCGAAGCGCCCGCCACGGATCGGGTTGCGGTCCGCATGGCCATCGACGCGCAGCACCCAGGCGAGATCGGGGGGGAAGCGGCGGCTGACATCGAGCAGCACCTGCGCCAGTGAGCGCAGCTGCTGCTGCCCGGCGGCCGAAAGCTCGGCGCTGCCCACCGGGAACAGCACCTCGCTCTGGAACACGAAGCGGTCGCCCACGGTGCGGATCTCCGGCCGGTCCCCCAGCACCTCGCGCAGCCGGCCGAAGAAGTCGCTGCGGTAGCGCTGCAGCTCCTCCACCCGGGCGGCGAGGGCGGCGTTCAGCCGCTGGCCGAGCTGGCTGATCTGCGCGTCCTTGTCGCGCCCGGACTGCTCCTCGGCATCCAGCAGCGCGGCGATGCGGGAAAGCTCGGCGCGCAACGTGGCGAGCTGCTGGGTGAGCAGCGCCACCTGGGCGCGGGCGCTCTCCGCCAGCCGGGCATGCTCGCCGCCCGCGGCCTCGGCCTGCTGGCGGGCCTGGGTGGCCTGGGCGGCGCTGGCCTCGGCCTGCTGCCGGGCCTGGTCGGACCGGGCGGCGAGGGCCTCCGCCTGCTGGCGGGCCGCCTCGGCGGCGCGGATGGCGGCCTCGGCCCGCTGGCGCTGCCCGGCCTCGTCTCGGGCGGCCTGCTCGGCGGCGGCGCGGGCGGCCTCCTCGGCGCCGGCGCGCGCCAGCGCCTCGGCGGCGCGGCGCTCCATCTCGTCGCGCAGCGCGGCGAGCTGCCGGACCTGCTGGCTGAGCCGGGCGATGTCGGCCAGCCGCGCCTCGATGGTGGCGCGGTCCGCCGCCACGGTGCGGTTCAGCGCCTCCATCTCCTGGCGCAGCGCCGCCATGGCCTGCTGCGCCTCGGCCAGCTGGCGGCGGGTCTCGGCCAGTTCGGCGGCGGTGCGGTCGCGCGCCTGCTCGGCACCGCCGGCGCGCGCCTGGGTCTCGGCCAGCTGCGCGCGGGCCGCCTCCAGCGCGCCGCGCTCGGCGGCCAGCGCGCGGCGCGCCTCGGTCAGGTCGCGCAGCACCTGCGCGGTGTTGCCCCCCATCGCCTCGGCGCGGGAAAGCGCCTCGGCCAGGCGCTCCTCCAGGCTGGCGATGCGGCTCGCGGCGCCGCCGGCGGAAAGCTCCAGATCGGCCAGCCGGGCGGCGAGGCGGTCCCGCTCGGAGCGCAGCGCCTCCCGGTCCGCGGCGCTGCGGTCGCGCTCCTCGCGCAGGCCCGAGACCTGGGAAAGCGCGGTGTCGCGCGCGGCGGCGGCGAGGCGCAGCTCCTCGGTCATGCGGCCGAGATTGGCGCGCAGCTCCTCGCCCTGGCCCCGCTCCAGCGCCAGCATCTCGGCCAGTTCGGCCACCTGCCGGTTCAGCCGGTCCAGCGCCTGGTCGCGCGATGACAGCGCGACCGACAGGAAGCCCTGCGCCAGCACGAAGACCAGCAGCACGAAGATGATGACCATCAGCAGGGTGGACAGCGCGTCCACATAGCCGGGCCAGGCATTCATGCCCTCGCGCGGGCCGCGCCGTCCGAGCGCCACGGCCTCAACGCCCGCCGCGCGGGAGGGGAGGTGTCATCGCGGCCCTTCCTCGGCGAGTGCCGCGATGGTGCGCGCCAGGATCTTGATCTCGCCGCGGATCTCGGCGGTGGACTGGGCACGCCCCTGGGCCAGGTCCTCCACGAGGCGGGCCATGTAGACCTCCAGGTTGCGCAGATGGGCGCGCGAGGCATCGTCCAGCGCGCCATGCGTCTGTGCGTGCGCCTGCGCCTCGGCCAGCCGCGCCAGGGTGGGGGCGAGGCCGGACTGCGCCTCGGCCATGCGCTGCATCAGCACCTGGTTGGCGCGCATCTGCTCGGTCATCACCGCGAGGCGCTCGGTCAGGGTGTGCAGCGCCTGGGAGGAGGCGTTCCGGCCTTCCTCGCCGCGCGCCATGATGCGCTGCAGGTTCTCCAGGTTCTCGGCCGTCTGCTCCAGCAGCGCCTGGACATAGGCCGGCACCGAGCCGCCCGCCTCGCCATCGCCGCCCAGCACGCCGGAGGAAAGGCGGGTGACGCCCGCCAGCCATTCCTCCAGCTCGGAATAGAAGCGGCTCTGCGCCTGCCCCGCGGTCAGGTCGAGAAAGCCCAGCACCAGCGCGCCGGCGAGGCCCAGCATGGAGGAGGAGAACGCCACCCCCATGCCGGTGAGCGGCTGCGCCAGGCCGGATTTGAGCTGGTTGAAGAGCTGGTTCAGGTCGCCCGAGCCCACGGACATGGAGTTGATGACATCGGCCACGGCGCCGATCGTCAGGATCAGGCCCCAGAAGGTGCCGAGCAGGCCCAGGAAGATCGACAGCCCCGTCATGTAGCGGGACAGCTCGCGGCTCTCGTCGAGGCGGGAAGCGAGGCCGTCCAGCATGGCGCGCATGGAGGAGGCGGACAGCGAGATGCGCTCGCCGCGCCTCGCGGCGAACATCGAGGCCATCGGCGCGAGCAGGCGGGGCGCGGGGCGCGGGGCGGCGCCCGCGGCGCGGGGCGCGCGGAAGCCTTCCAGCCATTCCACCTCGGGCTTCAGCGCCAGCACCTGCCGGATGTTCCAGGCGATGCCGATGGCCAGCACGGCGAGGATGACGCCGTTCAGCAGCGGGTTGGCGGCGAAGGCGCGCAGCAGCTCCTCCGAGAGCAGCGCCGCCAGCGCCAGCACGGCCGCCAGGAAGAGGAGCATCCGCAGCAGGTAGTGGGTCGGGCGGGTCATGGGCGGGCCTGGCTCTGGGTCTGGCGGTTGGTGCCGGGATCGCCGTTGGCGGACCGGTCGCTGGCGGGGGCGGCGCCTCGGGAAGCGGCGCCGGGCGGCAGCAGGACGATGCCGTCGCGCGCTTCCTCGGTGCGGCCGAGGGGGCGGACATCGATGCGGGTGCCGTCCAGCCCCGCGGCCTCCAGGAGCTGGCGCAGCGCCAGGCCGTTGGCCAGCGAATCGCGCCGCGCCACCGAGGCGTCCTCGGCCGGGCCCGCCACCTGGGCCAGGAGCGTCACGCGGCCTTCCGTGCGGCTGGCGAGCCAGCGGCCGATCTCGGCGAGGGCGGCACGGCCGGCCGCGTCCGGCCGGCCGCGCGCCGCCTCGCCATGCAGCCGCCAGCCGCCGCCGGGCAGGGCCTCCATGCCGCGCGGCAGGGCGATGGCCGGCTGCGGCAGGGATTCGGCCGGGCGGGGCGGGCGGCTGAGATCGGGCGGCAGGGGCGCGCTCTCGGGCGGGGCGGCGGGCAGGGGCGGCCCCTCCGGCTGCCCCGGGCCAGCCTGCTGCGCCTGGACGGCTTGCTGCGCCAGCCACAGCGGCGCGGCCAGCAGGAGGAGGGGGCGGAGGAAGCGGGAGCGCGCAGGCATTGTGCCGCGCAGCCTAGCCGACAACGGGCCGCAGGGGAAACGCGCCCTCGGCGTGATGGCCGGGCCGGCCCCCCCCCCACACATTCGCTCTGCCCCACGCCGGCCCCGCCGCCGGGGCGGCGCGTCAGCCCTCGCCGCGGGCGCGGCTGACGGCGGCGATGCCCTCCTGCACCACCTCGCGCAGCTTCGGCTGCAGGTGGGGGTTGCCGGCCACCACATGGCCGTTGGCGTAGCAGTCGCCGCCCTCGGGGTCGGTCGCGTAGCCGCCCGCCTCCTTCAGGATGATCAGCCCGGCGGCGATGTCCCACTTCGCCATGCCCAGCTCCCAGTAGCCCTCGTAGCGGCCGGCGGCGGTCCAGCAGAGGTCGAGTGCCGCGGAACCCATGCGGCGGACGCCCGCCACCTGCGGCATCAGCCTGGCCAGCGTGGCGGAGAACTCGGCCTTGCGCTGCACCTTGGCGAAGGGGATGCCGGTGGCGAAGACGGCCGAGAGCATGTCGCGCCGGCCGGAGACGCGCAGGCGGCGGTCGTTGAGGAAGGCGCCATTGCCCTTCTCGGCCCAGAACAGCTCGTCGGCCGCCGGGTTGTAGACCACGCCGGCGACGACCTCGCTGGTGGTTTCCGTCAGCCGCTTCTCGATGCCGATGGAGATGGCCCAGTGCGGGATGCCGTGCAGGAAGTTGGTGGTGCCGTCCAGCGGGTCGATCACCCAGCGCCATTCCCAGTCCTCCGAGCCGCTCTCGCCCTGCTCCTCGCCCAGGAAGGCGAAGTTGGGGCGGGCGCGGCCGAGCTCGGCGCGCAGCGTCTCCTCGGCGCGGAGGTCGGCCTGGGACACGAAGTCGCCCGGACCCTTCATGCTGACCTGCAGCTGCTCCACCTCGCCGAAATCGCGCAGCAGGCGGCGGCCCGCCTTCTGGGCGGCGGCCACGACGACGTTGAGGGCGGGGGAAAGGCGGGCGGATGCGGCCACGGCGGGGGAACTCCGGAAAACGGGAGGCGCTGCTCCACGAAGGGGAGGAGGTCCCCTTCGCGTCTCATCGGCCAGGGCACGCGGCCCTGGCCCCGCCGGCGGCCCCGGGCAGCGCGGGGCCGGCGGCGGGCGGCGGGCGTTCAGCCCTTGGCGCGCTCGACGTAGGAGGCGTCCTCGGTCTTCACCACGATCTTCTCGCCGGCGGTGACGAAGGGCGGCACCATGGTCTTGACGCCGTTGGACAGCAGGGCCGGCTTGTAGGAGGAGGAGGCGGTCTGCCCCTTCACCACCGGGTCGGCCTCGGCCACCTCCAGCGTCACGGTCTGCGGCAGCTCCATGGCCACCGGGTCGCCCTCGATCAGCTTGACGGAGACGGTCATGTTCTCCGCCAGGAAGGGCAGGCGGTCGCCCAGGATGGCGGCGGGCACGATGGTCTGCTCGAAGGTCTCGGGGTCCATCAGCACCAGGTTCTCGCCGTCGGCGTAGGAGTAGGTGAACTCCTTGTCCTCGGTCATCAGGCGCTCGACGGTGTCGGCGGTGCGCCAGCGGTCGTCCTTCTTGGTGCCGGTCTTGATGTCGCGCATCTCGACCTGGATGAAGGCGCCGCCCTTGCCCGGGGTGATGATCTGGATCTTCAGCACGGTCCAGCGACGGCCCTCGTACTCGATGACCTGACCGGGGCGCATCTGGTTGGCCTGCTGCTTCATGGGCTTGGCACCTGCTTCATCGGGCTGAAGGAACGATTGGGCATGGCGCATCGCCGCCACAGCCCGGGCGGCGCGCGTTTAGCCTTCCGCGCAGACGGAAGCAACCTTGGCGGCGGGCCGGCGCGGCGCGGGGCAGGGTCGCGGCGGGCGCGGCGGTGAAGGCCGCCGCTCAGTGCGCCACATGGCCGAACAGCGCGGTCAGCAGCATGAACAGCGCGCCCCCCGCCAGGAACCCCACCAGCGTCCCGTTCACCCGCACGAACTGGAGGTCGCGGCCGACCCGCAGCTCGATCTTCTCCACCACCGTCGCCGTGTCCCAGCGCGCCACCACGCCGGCGATGAAGTCGGCGAGCTGGCCCTGCGCCGCGCCGAGCGTGCCGCGCACCGCCTGCTGCGCCATGCGGTTCACCCGCTCCCGCGCCGCCGGGTCCTCTTCCAGGAGGGTGCCGACATTGGCGAACAACCCCTCCATCATCGCCGCCGCGCGGCCGTCGGGGGAAGCGGCGTCGGCGGCCAGGCTGCGCTTCAGGCGGCCCCAGACATCCATCAGCCAGGCCGCCACGGTGGGGTGGGAGACCGCGTCGCGCAGCGCGCGGCCGATGGCGGCGGCCCGCTCCGGGTCGGTCTCCAGCCGCTCGATCTCGGTGTTCAGCCAGGCCTCGAAGGCGATGCGCAGCGTGCTGTCGCCCGGCTGGGTGCGGTCCAGCTCCTGGTTGATGGTGCCGAGGATGCGGCGCGCCACGGCGGCGCCCGCAAGCCACCCCACCAGCGCGCCGCCCTCGGCCCGGACGCGGGCCTGGATGGCGGCGCGCAGGTCGTCCTCCTTGGCCGCCAGCAGCGCCTTGAGCTGCGCCAGCGCCAGGCCGAACACCGCCTGGTGCTGGCCGCCCGCCATCAGCGCCCGCAGCATGCGCGCCAGCAGCCGCGCGGCGCCGGGGCCGGAGACCATGCGCGGCAGGAGCCGCTGGATCAGCCGGCGGGCGCGGCCATCCTCCAGCGTGTTCAGCAGGGTGGGCAGGCTGGCGGCCAGCGCCTCGGCGGCGGGGCGGGCCGTGGCCGGGTCGGCCAGCACGCGGCGCAGCAGCCCCGCCACGTCCACCCGCGCCATCACCCGCTGCAGCTCGGCCTCGGTGAAGACGTGGTTGGCCACGAAGCGCCCGAGGCCGCGCCCCAGCCGCGCCTTCTGGTTGGGGATGATGGCGGTGTGCGGGATGGGCAGGCCGAGCGGCCGCCGGAACAGGGCGGTGACGGCGAACCAGTCGGCCAGCCCACCCACCAGCCCCGCCTTGGCCGAGGCCTGCAGCAGCTCGGCCCAGTAGCCCGGCGGCAGCTGGTAGGCGCCCAGCATCAGCGCCGCCATCAGCAGCAGCAGCCCCGTGGCGAAGCGCCTGTGGCGGATGAGGTTGCGGCGCAGCTCGGCATCGGGGTCGGGCGGCGCGGCAGCCGGCGGGAAGCCGTTCAACGGGGCGCGTTCCAGGGAGGGGGAAACCGGGGAAGGGGCTCTGGAGGAGGCTTTGGCGGGAGGGGCGTGACGGGCATCGCTCCCGAAGGTAGTGCGCCGCGCCGCCGGGCGGGAGGCGGGGCGGCGCACAATCCGCGCGGGCCGGCGGCACAGCCGGGCGGAGGTGCTTGCCTGCCGGAGAGAAAATGTTATTTCATAACATATGGCGATCACCCCGACCGACCCTCTGGCCCTGTCCTCAGGAGCCCTGGCACGCCTCGCCCTGGCGGCGCTGCTGCTGGCGCTGCTGTGGGGCGGCGTGTTCTGGGCCCTTTCGGCGTGAACGGGCGGCAGGAACGGGGCGGCATGAGCCAGGCGGACGGCATCACCCTCACCGACCTGACGCTGACGCATGGGCGGCGGCCGGCGGTGCACCACATCTCGGGCCATTTCGCGCCGGGCAGCCTGACGGCCATCGTCGGGCCCAACGGCGCCGGCAAGTCCACCCTGCTGCGCGCCATCGCCGGGCTGCACCCGGCGCGGGAGGGCGGGCTGCGCGCGCCGCGCCACGCCATCGCGCTGCTGCCGCAGGCGGCGGCGCTGGACCGCGCCTTCCCGATCTCCTGCCTCGACGTGGTGATGTTCGGCCACTGGGCGCGCGCCGGGGCCTTCCGCGCGCTGCGCCCGGCCGAGAAGCGGGCGGCGCGGGAGGCGCTGGGCGCCGTCGGGCTGGAAGGCTTCGAGGGGCGCCCGGTGGGCAGCCTTTCCACCGGCCAGTTCCAGCGCGTGCTGTTCGCGCGGCTGCTGGTGCAGGACGCGCCGGTGATCCTGCTGGACGAGCCGTTCAACGCCGTCGATTCGCGCACGGCGGCCGACCTGCTGGCGCTGGTGCACCGCTGGCATGGCGAGGGCCGCACCATCCTGGCCGTGCTGCACGACCTGGATCTGGTGCGCCAGCAATTCCCCCGCACCCTGCTGCTGGCGCGCGAGCCCGTCGCCTGGGGGCCGACCGCCGAGGTGCTGACCGCCGCCAACCGCCTCAAGGCCCGCATGATGGCCGAGGAATGGGACGCGGAGGCGGAGCCTTGCGCGGCCGGCCCGGGCACGCGCAGCGCGGCCTGATGCCTGAACTCTCCCTGTACGACCTTTTCTGGGCTCCTTTCGCCGAGTTCGGCTTCCTGCGCCGGGCGCTGGTGGGCTGCCTGGCTCTGTCGCTGGCCGCGCCGCCGCTCGGCGTCTTCCTGGTGCTGCGGCGGATGAGCCTCACGGCCGACGTGCTGGCGCATGGCATCCTCCCCGGCATCGCCGCCGGCTTCCTGGTGGCGGGGCTTTCCGTCACCGCCATGTCGGTCGGCGGGCTGCTGGCTGGGCTGGTGGTGGCGGTGGGGGCGGGGGCCATCTCCCGCGCCACCGGCGGGCGGGAGGATGCGGCGCTGGCCGCGCTCTACCTGCTGGCCCTGGCGCTCGGCGTCACGCTGATCTCCACCCGCGCCGGCTCGGTGGAGCTGTCCCACCTGCTGTTCGGCAGCGTGCTGGGGGTGGACGACCCGGCGCTCTACATGATGGCCGGCATCGCCAGCCTGACGCTGCTGGCGCTTTCCTTCGCCTGGCGGCCGCTGGTGCTGGAATGCTTCGACCCGGGCTTCGCCGCCGCGGCGCGGGCGCGGGGCGGGCTGTGGCACCTGCTGTTCCTGGTGCTGGTGGTGCTGAACGTGCTGGCCGCCTTCCAGGCGCTGGGCACGCTGATGGCGGTGGGGCTGATGATGCTGCCCGCCGTGGCGGCCCGCCACTGGGGCCGCAGCGTGGGCGGCATGGCCTATGCGGCGGTGGGCATCGCGCTCGCCTCCAGTCTCAGTGGGCTGCTGCTTTCCTACCACCTCGACCTGCCGACGGGGCCGGCCATCGTGCTGGTGGCGGGCGGCGCCTGGGTGGTCTCCGCCCTGGCCGGGCCGGTGGACGGCATCCTGCCCCGCCTGCTGCGCCGCCCGCACCTGACCGGCTGAGCGGGCGCCTCAGAACAGGAAGAGGCCCGCGAGGCTGCCCGCCAGGGCGAGGCTCAGCCCATAGCCCAGCAGGGCCATCAGCCCGTCATTGGAGGCCAGCGCCAGGGCGAAGACGCTGATCACGCCGGCCACGATGCTGGTGGTGAAGGGCACCATCTCCATGGGCGGCATCAGCAGCGCCAGCAGCAGGCAGGCCAGCGCGATGAGCCGCGTGCCGATGCCCTGCGTCAGCAGGATCAGGCGCGGCTTCAGCACGCGGTCGACCAGCCGGGCGGGCGGGCGGAGGAAGCGGAGCGCCTGGTGCACCCGGCGGCAGGGCACGCTGCGCCCCGTCACCGCCCGCGGCACCCAGAATTCCCGCCGGCCCAGCAGCATCTGCCCGCAGATGGCGACGATGATCACCGCCATCACCGTGGGCAGGCCGATGATGCCGGACAGCGGCGAGACCACGATGATCGCCGGCAGCAGCAGCAGCGCGCCGAAGGAGCGCTGCCCGATCTCGTTCAGGATCGCCTGGCCGGACACCGTCTCGGCATGGGCGCAGGCCTCCTCGATGCAGTCGAGCAGGCCGCCGAGGTTGCAGGGCGGCGGCCGGGGCGCGGTGGGGCGCCGCCGCATGGTGCCCTGGAAGGCCCGTGCGATGACGTCGCGGCTGAGGCCGGGACGGCGGAGCTCAAAGCGGCCTGCCGGCGGGCTCGCGGATTGGCTGGGGGATCGACCCTGGCCGCCGCCGGCCGCCTCTCGCCCCATCCGCACGCCCATGCCACGCTTTTTCCCATCCGATTCGAAAGGATTGCCCATGACCGGGACGAACGCGCCCATCCGCCGCCTGGCCGAGGAGGAACGCCTTTGCGGCGCCACCGTTGCCAATGGCCTCGTCTTCCTGGCCGGACAGGTGGCCGACGACGTCTCGCTCGACGCCGAGGGCCAGACCGCCGACATCCTGGCCCAGATCGACGCGCTGCTGGCCGAGGCCGGCACGGACAAGCGCGCCCTGCTGCAGGTGAACATCGTGCTGGCCGACATCGCCGACGCCCCGGCCATGAACCGCGCCTGGGACCGATGGCTGGACCCGGCGCACAAGCCGGCGCGCATGACCATTCAGGGGGCGCTGGTCGATTCGCGCTGGAAGGTGGAGATCACCGGCGTGGCGCTGGCGCCGCAACCGGCGAAAACCTGAAGCCTGACCGCACCGGCCGCTTGCGTGCGAATCGCGGAAATGTGAACCTGAACGCGGCCGTAAGGAACATGGCGGGCCCGGGGGAGCGATGGGCGCCGTGCCGCCATTCCGCGGCCCCGCTTCCGCCGCAATCCTTGGCCAGGCTTGCATCTTCCAGACAGAGAACCGCGTGATGCCTGTCCCGGCGATTCCCGCCTCCGCCCCTTCCGCCCCGGCTCCCGCCGGAGGGGCCGCCTTCTGGCGTGGCAAGCGGGTGCTGGTGACGGGTGGCGCGGGCTTTCTCGGCAGCGGGCTGTGCCATGCGCTGGCCGGCCTCGGCGCCAGCGTCACGGCGCTCGACGCCATGCTGCCCGATGGCGGCGCCAGCCGCGCCAACCTGGCCGGCAGCGGCATCCCCCTGGTGGAGGCGGACCTGCGGGAGGCCGACCTCGCGCCGCATGTCGAGGGGCTGGACGTGCTGTTCAACATGGCCGCCCAGACCAGCCATGCCGGCAGCATGGCCGACCCCTTCACCGACCTCGCCATCAACGCCACGGCGCAGCTCCGCCTTATCGGCGCCTTGCGCGCCGGGGCGCCGGGCGCGGTGGTGGTGCACGCCTCCACCCGCCAGTTCTACGGCCGCCCGCAATACCTGCCGGTGGATGAGCGGCATCCGCTCAACCCGCCCGACGCCAATGGCGTCTCCAAGCTGGCCGGCGAGCAGTACTGGCTGATGGAAGGCCGGGTGCATGGCCGCCCCGTGGTCTCGCTGCGGCTGACCAACTGCTACGGGCCCCGGCTGCGGGTGAAGGATGCGCGGCAGACCTTCCTGGGCATCTGGTTCCGCCGCCTGCTGGAGGGCGAGCCCTTCGAGGTGTGGGGCGGCGCGCAGCTCCGCGACCTCGCCTATCTGGACGACGTGGTGGCGGCCTTCCTGCTGGCGGCGGAGAACCCCGCCTGCGCCGGCCGCGCCTTCAACCTGGGCGGCGCCAGCCCGGTCTCGCTGGCCGGGCTGGCCGAGGCCGCCATCGCCGCCAATGGCGGCCAGGGGCGCTACGTCACGCGGGAATTCCCCGCCGACCGCGCGCCCATCGACATCGGCAGCTTCCACGCCGACGACACGAGCTTCCGCAGCGCGACCGGATGGGCCCCGGCCGTGACCCTGCCGGAGGGGCTGCGCCGCAGCCTCGACTGGTTCCGCCCGCGTCTCAACGATTATCTCTGACTGGCGATACGCTCCAAGGAGAAGGGCAGATGGACATGCCCGTGATCACCGTTCCGCAGGCCGACCCGGGCGCCGCCTACCGCGCCCATCAGCCGGCGATCGACGCGGCGCTCTCGCGCGCCCTCAGCTCCGGCTGGTACATCCTGGGCGCCGAATGCGCCGCCTTCGAGCGGGAATTCGCCGAATGGGCGGGGCTTTCCCGCGCGGTGGGATGCGCCAACGGCACGGACGCGCTGATGCTGATCCTGCGCGGCCTCGGCATCGGCCCCGGCATGAGCGTGGCGACTGTCTCGCACACCGCCGTCGCCACCGTGGCGGCGATCGAGATGGTGGGCGCCACGCCGCTGCTGCTCGACATCGACCCCGACACCTTCACCATGGACCCCGACGAGCTGGCCGCCGTGCTGGAGGACCCGCCGCCGGGCCTGCCGCCGATCCGCGCCGTCATCCCCGTCCATCTCTACGGCCAGGGCTGCGACATGGCGCGCATCATGGCCGCCTGCCGCGCGGCGGGGGTGCATGTGATCGAGGACTGCGCCCAGGCGCATGGCGCGATGCAGGCGGGCCGCATGCTCGGCACCTTCGGCGATGCCGCGGCCTACAGCCTCTACCCCACCAAGAACCTGGCGGCGCTGGGCGATGCCGGCATCCTGGCCACGGATGACGAGGCCCTGGCCGAGCGCATCTCCGCCATCCGGCAATATGGCTGGAAGCACCGCTACCTGTCGGACAGCATCGGCGTGAACAGCCGGCTGGACGAGATCCAGGCGGCCGTGCTGCGGGTGCGCCTGCCGCTGCTGGCCGCCGCCAATGCCCGCCGCCAGTCCATCGCCGCCGCCTATGACGCGGCGCTGGCCGGCACCGCCCTGGCCGCGCCGCACCGCCGGGCCGGCGACATCCATGTGTTCCACCAGTATGTGGTGCGCAGCCCGGAGCGCGACGAGCTGGCGGCGCGGCTGCGGGCGCAGGGCGTGGCCACCGGCATCCACTACCCGGTGCCGGTGCACCAGCAGGAGGCCTATCGCGGCCGCACCCCCACCGGCCCCGCCGGCTGCGCCGAAACGGAGATGGCCAGCCGCGAGGTGCTCAGCCTGCCCATCTACCCGGAGCTGACCGACGCGCAGGTGGAGACGGTCTGCGCCGCGCTGCGCGTCGCCGCCGGCTGAGGCGGGCGCGGGGAGCGCGGGGCGGAAGCGAGCCCGGCATGGCGGGCGGGGGAGGGGTGCGGGGGAAGTCATTCCCCCGCTCCGGGCGGGGGCGCTATACAGCGCGCCTTCGCTCACCCTGGTGGATAACAACCCCCCGATGCTGCGACTGACCGAACTGAAGCTGCCCCTGGACCATGCGCCGGAGGCGCTGCGCGAGGCCGTGCTGGCGCGCCTCGGCATTCCCGGTTCCGACCTGCTGGACCTGCATGTGTTCCGCCGCGGCTACGATGCGCGCCGCAAGAGCGCCATCCACCTCATCTACACGGTGGATCTCACGCTGCGCGACGAGGCGGCCCTGCTGCGCCGCTTCGCCGCCGACCCGCATGTGAACCCGTCCCCCGACATGCGCTACCGCTTCGTCGGCCACGCGCCTTCCGGCTTCGCGCGCCGGCCGGTGGTGATCGGCGCCGGGCCCTGCGGGCTGCTGGCGGGCCTCCTGCTGGCGCAGATGGGCTTCCGCCCCATCATCCTGGAGCGCGGCAAGGTGGTGCGGGAGCGGACCAAGGACACCTGGGGCCTGTGGCGGCGCGGCGTGCTGCACCCCGAATCCAACGTGCAGTTCGGCGAGGGCGGCGCCGGCACCTTCTCCGACGGCAAGCTCTACAGCCAGATCAAGGACCCGCAGCACCATGGCCGCAAGGTGCTGGAGGAGTTCGTCCGCGCCGGCGCGCCGGAGGAGATCCTCACCGTCTCCAAGCCGCATATCGGCACCTTCCGCCTGGTGACGATGGTCGAGAGCATGCGCGAGACGATCGAGTCGCTGGGCGGCGAGTACCGCTTCGGGAGCCGCGTGACCGACCTGCTGATCGACACCGCGCCGGACGGCACGCGCGCCATGCGCGGCGTGATGCTGGCCGATGGCGGCGTCATCGAGGCGGACCACGTGGTGCTGGCGGTGGGCCACAGCGCGCGCGACACCTTCGACCTGCTGGCGCGGCGCGGTGTCTACATCGAGGCCAAGCCCTTCTCCATCGGCTTCCGCATCGAGCACCCGCAGGGAATGATCGACCGCTGCCGCTTCGGCGACTTCGCCGGCAACAGGACGCTGGGCGCGGCCGACTACAAGCTGGTGCACCATTGCGGCAATGGCCGCTCGGTCTACAGCTTCTGCATGTGCCCGGGCGGCACGGTGGTGGCCGCCACCTCCGAGCCGGGGCGCGTCGTCACCAACGGCATGAGCCAGTATTCGCGCGCCGAGCGCAACGCCAACGCCGCCATCGTGGTCGGCATCACGCCGGACGACTATCCGGGCGGGCCGCTGGCCGGCATCGACCTGCAGCGCCGGCTGGAGGAGGCCGCCTTCCACGCCGGCGGCGGCGACTACCGCGCCCCCGCCCAGACGGTGGGCGACTTCCTGGCCGGCCGCCCCTCCACCGGGCTTGGCGAGGTGATCCCCTCCTACAAGCCCGGCGTGACGCCGACAGATCTCGCCGCCTTCATGCCGGACTACGTGACCGCCGCCATCCGCGAGGCGCTGCCCGCCTTCGACCGGCAGATCCGCGGCTATGCGCGGCCGGACGCGGTGATGACGGGGGTGGAGACGCGCACCTCCTCGCCCGTGCGTGTCAAGCGCGGCGCGGACGGCCACAGCCTGAACACGCGCGGCCTGTTCCCGGCCGGGGAGGGGGCGGGCTATGCGGGCGGCATTCTCTCGGCCGGGGTGGACGGCATCAAGACCGCCGAGGCGGTGGCGCGCAGCCTCCTGGGGGTAGAGGCCGCGCCGCGTGCAGCCTGAGGTTGTCCCCTGAAAACAAACATGAATTTTTTGTCAGGCTGTCGCTTTGAGGCGCGGCTTGCCGCAATCTCACCCGAATGCGAGCGCATCCTGAGAAATGGGCCGCAGGGGCTGGGTCGAGGGGGATTCGCGTGAGTCAAAGCCTTCCGGGAGCGCCGCAGAACTTCGCTCCCGTCCGCCGCCTGATGCGTCAGGAGACGCGCTGGACGGTGCTGAGCCTGGGCGTCGTCGGCGTCACGCTGGCGGTGGTGCTGTTCACCCTGCTGCGCGCGCCGATGAAGGACGACGTCGCCTGGCTGCTCTGGGTCGCCCGGCAATGGCTGCTCGGGCAGGAGCTCTATGTCGATCTCGTCGAGGTCAACCCGCCGCTGATCATCTGGCTCAGCGCCGTGCCGGTGATGATCGCCGACACGCTGGGGCTGACCGCCAAGCAGGTGGCGCTGCCCATGGTGGCGGCCACCGCGCTGGCCTCCGCCTGGGCCAGCGCCCGCTGGCTGCGCGGCACCTCGCCGGTGTTCGAGCGCCCGTCCGTCACCTTCGCCGCCATCTCCTGCGTCCTGCTGGCGATGCCGGGGGTGGAGTTCGCCCAGCGCGAGCACCTGCTGGTCATCGCCGTGCTGCCGCATCTGGCGCTGCTGATCCGCGGGCTGGAGGGGCTGCCCGTCTCGCCGCGCGCGCTGGTCGGCAGCGCCGTGCTGGCGGGCCTGGGCTGCGCGCTGAAGCCGCGCTACCTGCTCGGCCTCGCCGCCATCGAGCTGGCCGGCTGGCTGCACCGCGGCTTCCGCATCCGCCTGGCGCCGGTGATCGCCTTCCTGGCGGCGGCGCTCTACGTCGCCAGCATCGTGCTGCTGGTGCCCGCCTTCATCGAGCGCGCCATTCCGCTCGCCGTCACCCTGTATGGCGGCACCGACACCGGGCTGTGGCAGCTCGTGCGGGAATCCTGGCTGCTGCTGCTGGGGCTGTCCGTGGCGGCGCTGCTGACGCTGCGCACGCCGCGCGGCACGCCCGCCGCCGGCGTCATGCTGGTGCTGACGGCCTTCGCCGCCGCCGCCACCATCGCCATGTTCCTGGACGGCAAGAACTGGTTCTACCACCGCATCCCGGCGATGATGACCGTGGTGCTGGCCCTGCTCTTCTGGTGCGCCGAGGCCGCCCGCCAGCAGCTGCCGCCGATCCGCTGGCGCGGCGCGCTGATGGCGCTGGCGATGGTGCCGCTGGCCCTCTACGTGCAGAAGACCTCCCACCGCCTGTATGAGCGCGTGGTGCTGGCCGTGGAGCCCGACCTTTCCACCGAGGTGCGGCTGGAGAAGCTGATCAAGCGGGAGAAGGTGCGGAGCTACGTGGCCTTCTCCGAGTGGATCGGCCTCGGCTTCCCCGTGCTGAACGACACCAACGTCACCTGGGCCTCGCGCTTCGACTCCATGTGGGCGCTGCGCGGCGAGCTGTGGCGCGCCCGCCAGGACGGCCAGGCGCCGGCCGAATGGCCGATCCGCCACTGGGTGGTGCAGGACTTCATGGAAGGTTGCCCCGACCTCGTGGTGGTGGACCGCCGCGGCGAGGCGATCAACTACCCGGCCATCCTGTCCCAGGCCAATCCGGGCTTCGCGGCCGTCTGGGCGCGCTACCGGCAGATCGCCATCGTCGATGGGCTCCAGGTCTACCGGCGGCAGGGCGAGGGCTGCGGCCAGCAGGCCGGGCTGGGCTGAACCGGAAGGCCGGCGGAACCCTCCCGCCGGCCTGCCCCTCCCTCAGAGGCCGGCGGCTTCCAGCTTCAGGATGGCCCGCGCCAGCGCCTGGGCGCGCGGCACCAGCGAGGCCACCTCCAGGTATTCCTCCGGGCTGTGCGCCTTGCCGCCCACCGGGCCCACGGCGCAGAGCGTCGGCGCGCCCATGGCGGCGGTGAAGCCGCTATCGGCGCAACCGCCGGCGAACTCGCCCTCCGTGGCGAAGCCGCTTTCCGCCGCCGCCGCCTGGTAGGCCGCGAGCACCGCCTCCGTGCCGGGGTTCTTCGCCAGCGGCAGGAACTCGCCCTTGATCGTCAGCCGCGCCTTCGTCCCCGGCAGGAAGCTCTTTTCCACGATGGCGTGGATGCGGCCCATCACCTCGTCGCGGTCCTCGGGATGGACGTAGCGCAGGTCGATCTGGCCCTGCGCCCAGGGCGCCACCGTGTTGACGCTCTGCCCGCCGGAAACGAGGCCCACATTCAGCGTGATGCCGCGCGGCAGGTCGGTCAGCGCGTGCAGCGCCTGCACCTTGCGGGCCAGTTCCTCGATGGCGCTGATGCCGGCCTCGAAGTTGGCGCCGGAATGCGCGGCCTTGCCCTCGATGTCGAGCACCATGAACACGCCGCCCTTGCGCCCCGTCACCACATTGCCCGAGGGCCGGCCCGGCTCGCTGTTGAACACCACGCGGGCGGCGCGCGCCTCGCGCTCGATCACCGGCCGGCCTTCCGGCGAGCCGATCTCCTCATCCCCCGTGAACAGCCCGACCAGCGGGCCCGGCGCTCCGCCGCAGGCCTGGAATGCGGCGAGCACGAACATGTTCTGCACCAGCCCCGCCTTCATGTCGGCCACGCCCGGGCCGGTGGCGATGCCGTTCTCCACCCGGAAGGGGCGGCGCTGCGGCTCGCCCTTGGGGAAGACGGTGTCGCGGTGGCCCATCAGCACGATGTTGCGCCGCGCGTTGCCGCCGCCGCCCGCCGTCTCGCCGCCATCCACCAGGGCACGCAGGCAGTCGCCATGCAGCGCGCCCGGCACGCGCTCCACAGGGATGCCGTGGCGGGCGCAGAAATCGGCGATTCGCGCGCCCACGGCATCGACGCCCGCCTTGTCGTAGCTGCCGCCATCGGTGTTCACCATCGCCTCCAGCTCGGCCAGCATCTCCGGCTGCCGCGCGGCGAGCCAGGCGGCGATCTTGTCCTCGGTGGCGCTCATGCGTCTCTCCATGCTCCTGCCCATGCCCATGCAGGGGCCGCGCAGGGTGGCGAAAATGGCGCCGCGCGTGAAGCCCGCCGCGCCCCGGCATGGACGCGCCACAGCTTGCCACGCTAAGAGGCGCGGTTCGTCGCGATATCCCAGGGGGGCCTCGGAATGCGCCTGCGGCGCCGTCTACCCGTGCTGTTCCTGGCGGTGACGCTGCTGACGGTGTCCATGGGCGTGCTGCTGACCGTCCATGTGAACGCCCGGCTCCGCGAGAACCGCCAGGCCGTGTGGCAGAGCTTCCGCATCGCCGAGGCGGCGCGCGTCCTGCTTTCCGACATGCAGGAAGCGGAAACCGGCCAGCATGGCTTCGTGCTGACGGAGCGGGGGAGCTACCTCGCGCCCTATGAGGTGGCGCTGGCCCGGATCCCGCAAAGCCTCGCGCAGCTCGCCGCCCTGGTGGCGGACAACCCCGCGCAGCGCGCGCAGGTGCGCGCCCTGGAGGAGCTGATCGGGGTCAAGCTGCGGGAGCTGGCCCGCAGCGTGGCGGCGGCGCGCGAGCATGGCGCGGCCGCGGGGCGGGCGATGCTGCATACCGAGACGGGGCGTGAGGCGACGCGGTCCATCCATGCCCTGGTCAACACGCTGCTGGCGGACCAGAGCCAGACCCTGAGCGAGCACATCGCCGAGGCCAACCGGGAGGAGGACAGCAACGTCCTCCTCGCCCTGATCGGCTTCGCCGTGGCGCTGACGGTGATCCTGGGCGGGGCGGTGGTGCTGATCTACGGCAATGGCCGGCTGCGCCGCGCCGAGGCGGCGGTCGCCCAGAAGAGCGCCGTGCTGCAGGCCACCCTCGACAACATCCATGACGGCGTGGTGGCCTTCGACGCCAGGGGCATCCTGGCCGCCTGCAACCGCCGCCTGTTCGACCTGCTGGGCTTTCCGCACGCCCTGGCGCGGCCGGGCACGCCGCTCAGCGCCTTCCTGGCGATCGACCGCCGGCGCGAGCAGCCGGTGCTGGCGGCGCCCGGCGCGGCCCCTGGTCCGGGCGGCGGCAGCCAGCACATGACGCTGCTCCATGCCGGCGCGGAGCTGGAGATCTACCGCAACCCGATGCCGGATGGCGGCTTCGTCGTCTCCTGCATCGACGTGACGCGGCGCGCGCAGGCCGAGGCCATCCTGCGGCAAAGCCAGAAGATGGAGGCGATCGGCCAGCTCACCGGTGGCGTCGCGCATGACTTCAACAACCTGTTGCAGGTGATCACGGCCAATCTGGACCTGCTCGGGCGCGAGATCGGGGAAGCGGAGAAGCCGCGCCGCCACCTGCGCAACGCCCTGTCCGGCGCCGAGCGCGGCGCGCGGCTCACGGCGCAGCTCCTGGCCTTCGCCCGGCGGCAGCCGCTCGACCCGAAGGTGGTGAACGCAGGCCGGCTGGTGCAGGAGATGATCGACCTGCTGCGCCGCACCCTGGGCGAGCGGGTGGCGGTGGAGGCGGTGGTGGAGGAGGGCCTCTGGAACACCCGGATCGACCCCAGCCAGGTGGAGAACGCGCTGCTCAACCTTGCCATCAACGCGCGCGACGCCATGCCGGAGGGCGGGCGGCTCACGATCGAAGTGACCAACGCCTTTCTGGACGAGACCGGCCCTGGCGGCCATCTGGAGGTGGAGCCTGGCCAGTATGTGGTGCTGGCGGTGAGCGACACGGGCGTCGGCATGCCGCCGGAGGTGATGGCGCGGGTGTTCGAGCCATTCTTCACCACCAAGCCGGAAGGGCACGGAACCGGGCTCGGCCTGTCGCAGGTCTATGGCTTCGTGAAGCAGTCAGGGGGACATGTGAGGATCTACAGCGAGCCGGGGCAGGGGACGACGGTGAAGCTTTATCTGCCGCGCTCCCTGCAGGCGGAGGAGACGATCGGTGGCCCGCCGGCCGGTCCGGTCGTCGGCGGCAGCGAGACCATCCTGGTGGTGGAGGACGATGCCGAGGTGCGCAACGCCGTGGTCGATATGCTGCGCGAGATGGGCTACCGCGTGCTGCGCGCCGAGGATGCCGAGGCGGCGCTGACGGTGCTGTCCAGCGGCGTGCGGGTCGACCTGCTGTTCACCGACGTTGTGATGCCCGGCCCCCTCCGCGCCCGTGAGCTGGCGCGGCGGGCGCAGGCCATGCTGCCGGGGCTGAAGGTGCTGTTCACCTCGGGCTACACCGCCGATGCCATGATCCATCACGGCAAGCTGGACACGGGCGTGCAGCTCCTGAGCAAGCCCTACCGGCGGGACGACCTGGCCCGGCAGGTGCGCCGCCTGCTGGACGCGCCGGGCCCGGCCACCGCCTCCGCCCCCCCGGCGGAGGTGCCGGCCGTCCGGGCCGCCCCCGCCGCGCCGCCCGCCTTCCCGCCCGGCGGCCAGCTGGGCAGCGTGCAGGAGGATGAGGGGCGCTGGCCCGAAGGCAGCGTCGCGCTGATCGTCGAGGACGACCCGCTGATCCGCATGAACCTGGCGCAGATGACCGAGATCCTGGGCTTCCAGCCGGCCGAGGCGGAGCGGGCGGAGAAGGCGCTGGCCTGGCTGCGCGACAACCCGGCCCCGGCCGTGATGCTGACCGACCTCACCCTGCCTGGCATGGACGGCATCGCGCTGGCGGTGGAGGCGCGCCGGATCCATCCGCGCCTGCCGGTGCTGCTGGTGACCGGCCACAGCGAGGCGGCGGTGACGGTGCCACCCGAGCTGCGGCCGGGCCCGGGCTTCCTGGGCAAGCCCTTCGCCATGCTGCAGCTGGAGAAGGCGCTGCTCGCCCTTTGGCGCCAGGGCGTGACGCAATAGGGCGGGGAAGGCTCAGCCTTCCGCCACCAGCGCCGCATAGAGGGCCGGGTCCGTCGCCCCTTCCGTGCCGAAGACCAGCACGCGGCTCGCGGCGTCGAGGCCGAGCGCGGCGCGCGCCGCCGGGTCCGCCGCCGCCAGCAGCAGCCCGGCGAGCCCGGCCACCGCGCTCTCGCCCGCGGTAATCGGCGGCGCGCGGCGCGCCAGCAGGCGCATCACATCGACGGCCGAGGCATCCGGCACCGCCATGAAGGCGAAGGCGGCGCGTTCCAGCTCCTGCCAGGCCAGCAGGCTCGGCTCGCCGCAGGCGAGGCCCGCCATCAGCGTGTCCAGGTCGCCGGGAACGGAAACGGCGTGGCCGGCCTCGGCGCTGGCCAGCAGGCAGGCGGCGCGCTCCGGCTCCACCACGACGAGGCGCGGCGCGGTACCGAAGCGGGCGCGCAGCTGCACCGAGACCGCCGCCGCGACGCCGCCGACGCCGCCCTGCACGAACACATGGGTGGGCGGCGCGGGCAGGGCGGCGAGCGCCTCCTCGGCCATCAGCCGGTAGCCCTGCATGACGTCGCGCGGCACCTCGGTGTAGCCGGGCCAGGAGGTGTCGGAGACGACGAACCAGCCTTCCCGCTCCGCCATGGCGGCTGCGGCGCGCACCGCGTCGTCGTAATGGCCGGGCACCTCGCGGATCTCGGCGCCATAGGCGGCGATGGCGTCCCGCCGCCCCTGGCTGACCGTCTCATGCACGAAGATGACGCAGCGCGCGCCGAAGCGCTGCGCGCCCCAGGCCACGGAGCGGCCATGGTTGCCGTCGGTGGCGCAGGTGACGGTGATGGCGCCCGTGGCCTCGGCGTAGCGGCCCTCGATCAGCTCCGCGACGCGCGCGGCGGGAGCCACGCCGCGCCGCGCCAGCTCGGCCACCAGCAGCCGCGCCACCGCATAGGCGCCGCCCAGGGCCTTGAAGCTGCCGAGGCCGAAGCGGCCGCCCTCGTCCTTGTAGTGCAGGGCCGCAATCCCGGCGGCCTCGGCCACCTCCGCCAGCGGGTGCAGCGGCGTCTCGGCATAGCCCGGCCAGGAGGCGATCTCGGCGGCGGCGCGGCGGAAGCCGCTCTCGGGCAGCACCACCACGCCGGGCGTGCCATGGCGGGAATTGGGGAGGAGGCGGAAGGGACGGGCGGGGATCATGCCCGGCAGATTGGGCGAGGCCGGCGGGAGAGGGAAGGGCGGGGGAAGGGATTCCCCCGCGCCGCCGCTTTTTCCCCGGGGGTCAGGAAGCCGCCTGGTCCTTGCACCATTGCGCCAGCTCGGCATGGGTGGCGAACCACACGCCCTCATGGCCCTTGATGTAGTCGATCACCCGCTCCAGCAGCGTGATGCGGCTGCGGTGGCCGATGATGTGCGGGTGCATGGTCAGCAGGAAGGTGCCGCGCTCGGCATAGGCGCCGTCGAACTCCGCCTTGAAGATCTCCTCCACCGCGGAGGGCGGGGTGTAGGGGCGCAGGCCGGAAAAGCGGACCATGTTGAAATACACCGCGTCGTCGCGGATCCACTCGGGCGGCAGCTCGACGATGCCGGTGGCCTCGCCATTGGCGGTCAGCTCGTAGGGCTCGTCATCGGCCATCAGCGAGGAGTCGTAGAGCAGGCCCATCTCGCGGATGATCGACATGGTATCGACCGAGAAGTCCCAGCTCGCCGTGCGGATGCCCACGGGCCGGGTGCCGGAGACCTTCTCCAGCGTGTCGGCCGCGCGCAGCGTCAGCTCGCGCTCCATGCCGGGGGGCAGGGTGGTGTTGGCCTCGTGGATCCAGGAATGGATGCCGATCTCATGCCCCGCCCCGGCCACGCCGCGCACCTCCTCCGGGTGCAGCAGGGCGGAAACGGCCGGATAGAAGAAGCTGGCCTTGATGCCCTGCCGCTCCAGCAGCCGGCGGATGCGCGGCACGCCCTGGCGCGCGCCGTACTGGCCCTGGCTGATGCGCATCGGGCTTTCGTCGGAGTCGCGCAGCGGGATGGTCTCGTGGTCGGCGTCGAAGGACAGCGCCACGCAGCAGCGCGCCCCGTTCGGCCAGGACCGCGGCGCCAGGCTGCGGCCCGCATAGGCGCGGCCGACGATCTGGCGCCAGCGCTCCTCCGGCCATTCCCAGGGCTTCTGCGGTTGCTCGGATGTGCTCATGGCGGAAACTCCTGCGCGGGTGCGGGCCGATCCTGCGCCGCCCTCGGCCCGCCGCCTACCCCCCAACCGGCCCCCCGCTCCCGCCCGTCCCCTCGCCCGCTGGCGCGCGGCGCGCCGCCGGGGCAAGCTGCGCGGCATGGGCCGGTGGCCCGTGCCGCCCTTCCTGCCCGACGACCACAGCGGAACCCAGCATGTCCGATACCGATCCCGCCCTGATGTCCGCCGAGCAGCTTCTCGGCCTCTACGCCCGGCGCCGCCTTTCGCCGGTGGAGGCGTTGCAGGCGGTGATGGAGCGGGTGGCGCGCTACAACCCCTGGGTCAACGCCTTCGCCATGCTGAACCCGCGCGCCCTGGCCCAGGCCGGCGAATCGGAGGCGCGCTGGGCCGCCGGCCGCCCCATGGGGCCGCTCGACGGCGTGCCGGTGACGGTGAAGGACCTGCTGAACGTGCAGGGCATGCCGACGCGGCGCGGCAGCAAGACCACCGACGCCACTCCGGCGGCCGAGGACGCGCCGGCGGTGATGGGGCTCAAGGCGGCGGGCGCCGTCATCCTGGGCAAGACCACCACCACCGAGTTCGGCTGGAAGACGCCGGGCGACTGCCCGCTGCACGGCATCAGCCGCAACGCCTGGAACCCGCAGCGCACGGTGGGCGGCTCCTCCTCCGGCGCGGGCGCCGCCGGGGCGGCGGGCTTCGGGCCGATGCACATCGGCACCGATGCCGGCGGCTCCATCCGCATCCCCGCCGCCTATTGCGGGCTGGTGGGGATGAAGCCGAGCTATGGCCGCATCCCGCAATGGCCGCACAGCGCCTTCGGCCATGTCTCCTGCGCCGGCCCGATGACGCGCGGTGTGCGCGACGCGGCGCTGATGATGTCCGCCATGGCCATTCCGGACGTGCGCGACCCGTTCTGCGTGCATGACGAGCCGCGCGACTGGCGCGAGGGCATCGAGGCGGGCGTGGCCGGGCTGCGCGTGGCGGTGGTGCGCCGCCTGGGCTACGCCCCGCCGATCGACGCCGAGGGCGAGGCGGCGATGCTGGCCGCGGCGCGGGTGCTCTCCGAGCACGGCGCCATCGTCGAGGAGGCGGACCCGGAGCTGCCGGACACCCGCCACGTCTTCGGCCGCGTCTGGGGCGTGGCGCTGGCCCGGCTGGTCAACACCATGGCGCCCGAGAAGCGCGCCCTGCTGGACCGCGGGCTGGAGGAGGTGGCGGAGCGCGAGGGCGGCATGTCCGCCATCGACTACCTCGGCGCCGAGGCGATGCGGACGGAGGCGGCGCACGCCATGGCGCGCTTCCACCTGAGATACGACCTGGTGCTCTGCCCCACCACGCCCACCGCCGCCTTCGATGCCGACGCCCCCACCATCCGGCCCACCGAGGCGCTGTGGCGGGACTGGGCGCCCTGGACCTTCGCCTTCAACCTGACCCGCCAGCCCGCCATCACCGTCCCCTTCGGCCTGGACGAGGAGGGGATGCCGCGCGGCGTGCAGCTCGCCGCCGCGCAGCTGCGCGACGACCTCTGCTTCCGCGCCGCGCGGGTGATCGAGCGTGCCGTGGCGGTGCCGGTGGCCCGGCCGGAGCTGCAGGCGGGGGCGCAGGCCTGCGCCAACCACCACCACTGACCGGACGCTCCAGGGTGCCCTCGCAGGGCACTCCGTACAGGGCGGCGGCGCGCCCCGCGGGGCCGCCGCATCCATCCGGCAGGTTGATGAGGGCTGGACGGCAGCCCCCCCGGACAACGATATAGGCGCCAGTTTTCAGAACCGGGGATACGAGACCATGAAGCTGAACCGTCGGAACCTGATGGGGCTGGGCGCCGCCCTGGCCGCGCCCGCCCTGCTTCCCGGTCTGGCCCGCGCGCAGGATGGCTGGCCCAGCCAGCCGATCCGCCTCGTGGTGCCGTTCTCCGCCGGCGGCCCGACCGACATTCCCGCCCGGCTGGTCGCCGAGGAGCTGTCCAAGCTGCTGCCCCAGCGCGTGATCGTCGAGAACCGCACCGGCGCCGGCACGGTGGTGGGCGCCGACGCCGTGGCCAAGGCGCGCGACGGCCACACCTTCCTCTACACCACCATCGCCCAGGCGGCGATCCGCGCCATCTATCCGAGCCTGCCCTTCGACCCTGTGGCGGACTTCACGCCCGTGGCGCTCGCCGGCACCATCCCGATGCTGATGATGGTGAACAAGGACGTGCCGGTGAACTCGCTGCAGGAGCTGATCGAGTTCTTCAAGAAGAACCCCGGCAAGTATGACTACGCCAGCACCGGCAACGGCGCGGCGCTGCACCTGGCCAGCGAGCTGTTCCTGAAGCAGGCGGGCGGCCTGAAGGTGAACCACGTCCCCTATCGCGGCTCGGCGGCGGCGATCCCGGACCTGCTGAACGGCACCGTGACGATGATGCTGGACGTGGCCAACAGCGCGCTGCCCTTCGTGCGCAGCGGCGAGGTGAAGGGGCTGGCGATCTCCTCGGCCCAGCGCCTCCCGCAGCTGCCCGACATGCCGACCTTCCAGGAAGCCGGCGTGCCTGGCTACGAGGCCTATACCTGGCACATGGTGCTGGCGCCCGCCGGCACGCCGGAGCCGGTGGTCACGCGCCTGAACGGGCTGATCAACCAGGTGATGGCGATGGATTCGGTCAAGGCGCGCCTCGCCGACCTCACCATGCAGACCCGCAGCGACAGCACCCCGGCCTCGGCCAGGAAGTGGCTGACCGACGAGATCGCCAAGTGGGAGCCGATCATCAAGGAAGCCGGCATCAAGGCCGATTGACGTCAGGGCCGGCCGGCACCGGGGCCGGCTGGCACCGGCGCTGGCCGGGCAACGCGCGGGGGGCGCCGGGGAGGGAGGCTTCCCCGGCGCTTCCTCATCCCATCTCGCCCCGCGGCAGCGCCGCCGCGCAGCCATCCGGAAACACGGCCAGCGCCCGCCCCGCCTGCCACTGCGCGAGCACGGGCAGGGCGCGCAGGTTCTGCCCCGCCTCGTCGAAGGCGGCGCCCCATCCGAAGGGCGCGTCGCGCTCCTCAACATCGGTGGCGAGCACGGCGGCGCGGATCCTCTCCTTGTCGGCCGAGCCGGCGCGGTGCAGCGCGTCCAGGAAGATGCGGGCCCCCGCATGGTTGGCGAGGCTGTGGCAGGAGCGCGGCTCGTGCCCGTACTTGGCGCTGTAGGCCTCGGCGAGCCGCCGCGCATCCGCGCCCATGCGCCCGGCGGCGGCATAGGGCGGGAAATCCACCACCATCACCCCCTCGAAGCCGGAGCCGATGCTGCGCGCGGTGTCCACCATGCTGTAGGCGGCGCCGCCGCCGATCACCATGCGCGGCCGCCAGCCGGCCTCCTTCATGGCGCGGAACAGCAGCAGGACATCCGCCTCGTGGCCGGTGTGGAGCAGGAGCTGCGCATCGGCGGCGCGCAGCCGCTGCACCAGCCCCGGCAGGTCCTGCCCGCCCGGACCATAGGCGAAGCGGCCGAGCAGCGTCGCCTCGGGCGGCAGCCCCGCCTCCTGCGCGGTGGCCACGCTCTGCCCGAAGAGCGCGTCCTCGTGCAGGATGGCGAGCCGCATCCCCGCCAGCGGCGCGCGCCACAGCAGCGGCAGCAGCCAGCGCGCGGCGCGGAGCGACAGGGCGGCCAGGTCCTGCCCGCGCGGGCAGCTGCGGAACAGGTAGCGGAAGCCGCGCGCGGTGATCGAGTCGGCCACCGCGCCGAGCTCAAAATAGGGGATGCCGGCCAGTTCCGTCACCTGCGAGGCGGCGAAGGAGAGGGGCGAGACGCCGCTGCCGAACACCGCCGCCACGCGCTCCGTGCCGATCAGGCGCCGGGCCGCCTCGCCGGCCTGGGCGGCGTCGCTCGCCTCGGCCTTCACCAGCCGCAGCGGCCGGCCGAACACGCCGCCCGCCTCGTTGCGCGCCTCGACCGCCAGCTCCAGCCCGCGGAAGCTCTCATCCCCCAGCAAGGCGAGCGGGCCGGAGGCGGGATAAAGCGCGCCGATGCGCAGCTCCGCGCCCGTGGGGGGGGCGGGGGCGGGACCGGGCGGGGAAGCGGTGGAGGGGCCGGCGGCGGGACTGGCCGGGTTGCCCGCAGCCCCCCGCGTCTGCGCCGCGGCATGGCCCGCCAGGGCGGGGGCGGCCAGCAAAGCCAGCAGGGCACGGCGCGGAGCCGGCGCGGCAGAGGCTTGGCCGCCATGATGCTTCATCGTGACATGCTCGTGCTTGGCTTGACGGGAGGCGGCGGGGCGTTGACCTTCCGGAGCCTGCCACACCGGAACGCACAAGGGAACGACACCATGGCGACTCTGCCCGCGGAGATGACCTATATCGACCATGGCGCGGGCGGCGGCCCCGAGGTGCTGGTGCCGGCGCGCGGCCCCGTGCCGCAGCCGAAGGCGGACGAGGTGCTGGTGCGGGTGATGGCGGTGGGCGTGAACCGGCCCGACGTGCAGCAGCGCAAGGGCCTCTACCCGCCGCCTCCCGGCGCGAGCCCGGTGGCCGGGCTGGAGATGGCGGGCGAGGTGGTGGCCGTGGGCGCCGATGTGCGCCGCTACAAGCCGGGCGACCGCGTCTGCGCCCTGGCCAATGGCGGCGCCTATGCCGAGTACTGCACCGCGCCCGAGGCGCAGACCCTGCCCTGGCCGGCGGGCTTCGACGCGCTGCGCGCCGCCGCGCTACCCGAGACCTACTTCACCGTCTGGGCCAACCTGTTCGGCCACGGCCGCCTGGCGGAAGGCGAGACGGTGCTGATCCATGGCGGCACCTCGGGCATCGGCGTCACCGCCATCCAGCTCGCCAAGGCCTTCGGCGCGCGCGTCTTCGCCACCGCCGGCAGCGCCGCCAAGTGCGAGGCGATGCTGAAGCTCGGCGCGGATGTGGCCATCAACTACAGGGAGCAGGACTTCGCCGCCGAGGTGAAGCGGCTGACCGATGGCCGCGGCGTCGACGTGCTGCTCGACATGGTGGGCGCCGACTACTTCCAGCGCAACCTGCGCTGCATGGCCAAGGACGGGCGGCTGGTGATCATCGCCTTCCTGTCCGGCCACGAGGCGGAGAAGGTGGACCTCCGCCCGATCATGGTGAAGCGCCTGACGGTGACGGGCAGCACCATGCGCCCGCGCAGCACCGCCGAGAAGGGCGAGATCGCCCGCGCGCTGGAGGAGAAGGTGTGGCCGCTGCTGGCCCGCGGCGAGTGCGGCCCGGTGATCCACGCCACCTTCCCGCTGGCCAAGGCCAGCGAGGCGCATGCGCTCATGGAGAGCAGCGTGCATGTCGGCAAGATCATGCTGACCGTCGCCGGGTAGCCGGGCCGCATGCTCCGTCTCGCCGACCTGCGCCTGCTTCTCATCGCTGTCACGCTGTTCGGCGGGGCCTGGCCCGTCACCAAGGCGGCGCTGGCGGATGCCACGCCGCTGTGGTTTGCCGTGTCGCGCACCCTGCTGGGCGCATCGGTCGCCTTCCTGCTGCTGGCCGCCACGCGCCGGCTGCGCTGGCCGGCGCGGCAGGACTGGCCGGCGGTGCTCGGGGTCGGCTTCCTCCAGCTTGGCGGCTTTTTCGCGCTCTCGCACCTGGCGGTGGCGCTGGTGCCGGCGGGCCGCACCGCGGTGCTGGCCAATGTCACCATCTATTGGCTGGTGCCCATGTCGGTGCTGCTGCTGGGCGAGCGCGTCTCGGCGCGGCGCTGGGCGGCGGCGGGGCTGGGGCTGGCGGGCGTGGCCGCGCTGGCCGGCCCCTGGGCGGTGGACTGGAGCGATCCGGACATGGTGCTGGGCCATGGCATGCTGCTGCTGGCGGCGCTGCTCTGGTCCTGCGCCATCATCGCCACGCGCCGCTTCCCGCCGCACCAGACCATGCTGGAGAACCTGCCCTGGTGCTTCCTGCTGGGCGGGCTGGTGCTGCTGCCGCTGGCGCTGCTGCTCGAGCCGAATGGCGGCATCGGGCCCGGCGCCTACTGGCACGCGGCGCTGATCGGCGGGATCGTGGCGCCGGTCGGCACCTGGGCGGTGATCGAGGCGGGGCGGCGCCTGCCGGGGGCGGTGGCGGCGGTGGGCTTCCTGCTGGCGCCGGCCATCGGCGTCATCATCTCCACCATCTGGCTGGGCGAGCCGGTGGGCTGGGATGTCATCACCGGCGGCGCGCTGATCGCCGCCAGCGTTGTCGTCGCCACGCGCGGCTGAGGGAGGGAGCCATGCGGCTGCGCGCGGTGGAGATGGGCGAGGGAGCGCCGCTGGTGCTGCTGCACGGGCTGTTCGGCCAGGCGCAGAACTTCGCCAGCGTGCAGAGGATGCTGGCCGCGCGGCGGCGCGTCATCGCGCTCGACCTGCGCAACCACGGCCAGTCGCCGCACGAGGAGGCGATGGACTACCCCGCCATGGCGGCGGATGTGGCGGAAACGCTGGCGGCGCTCGGTCCCGGCCCGGTGGACCTGCTCGGCCACTCCATGGGCGGCAAGGTGGCGATGACCCTGGCGCTGAAGGAGCCCGCCCTGGTGTCCCGCCTCGTGGTGGCCGACATCGCGCCGGTCGGGTATCCGCCGGCCTTCCGGGCCTATGCCGAGGCGATGCGCGCCCTGCCGCTCCGGCCCGGCCTGACCCGGCGCGAGGCGGATGCGGCGCTCGCGGCGGCGGTGCCCTCGGCGGGGGTGCGCGGCTTCCTGTTGCAGAACCTCGACCTCAATGCCGATCCGCCTGCCTGGCGCATCGGGCTTGGCGCCATCGCGGAGGCGCTGCCCGCCATCGAGGCGGCGCCACCCCTGCCGGAGGGCGCCCGCTTCGAGGGGCCCACCCTGGTGCTGGCCGGCGAAGCCTCGGACTACATCCGCCACGAGCACCGGCCGCTGTTCCGCGCGCTGTTTCCCGCCGCCCGCTTCGGCACGGTGAAGGGCGCCGGGCACTGGCTGCACGCGGAAAAGCCGGAAGGCTTCGTCGCCGCGCTGCTGGCCTTTCTGGGTTGAGGCCATGCCTGGGCCGGCGGTTCGCCGGATCGGGCCGCGGGGCGGTTGACCGGGGCCAGGGCATGGTGTTCCGTGAGCGGAAACGCAGTTCCGGCCAACGGAACCGCCACGCCGAGAGCCTCGCCCCGAGAACTCCGCACCGGGGCGGCCGGAACCATGAGGAAACGTCCTTGGCCCGCATCCCCTACGCCGATCCGAACGCGCCCGAGACGCGCCCGCTGGTGGAGCGCATCGTGCGCGAGCGCGGCAGCCTGCTGCACCTCTACGCCATGCTGCTGCACAGCGGCCCGGTGGCCGAGGGCTGGCTGCGCTACCTGACCGCCATCCGCCACGAATGCGCGCTGCCCGGCGCGCTGCGCGAGCTGGTGATCATGCGCATCGCCCATCTCAACGGCGCGCCCTACGAGGCCGAGCAGCACGCCCCCATCGCGCTGAAGGAGGGCATGACCCAGGCGCAGCTCGACGCTTTGACCGACTGGCGCGGCAGCGATGCCTTCGACGACACGCAGCGCGCCGTGCTCGCCTATTGCGACGCCATGACGCGTGAGGTGCATGTGCCGGACGCGGTGTTCGCCGCCGTGCGGGAGCGGCTCGACGCGCGCGACCTGGTGGAGCTGACGGCGACCATCGGCGCCTACAACATGGTCTCGCGCTTCCTGGAGGCGATGGGCGTCGATGCGCGCGACCCGCTGCCGGCGGTGAGCGCGTGAAGGCGCTGGAAGGGCGCGTCGCCTTTGTCACCGGCTGCGGCTCGCAGGGGCCGGGATGGGGCAACGGCAAGGCCATCGCCGTCACCTTCGCGCGCCACGGCGCCAGGGTCTATGGCGTGGACCGGGACCGCGCGGCGGCGGAGGAAACCCGGCGCATCGTCGCGGCCGAGGGCGGCGAGATGCTCGTGGGCACGGGCGACGTGACGGAGCGCGCGGCGGTGGAGGCGCTGGTGGCCGACTGCGTCGCGCAGCTCGGCCGGATCGATGTGCTGGTCAACAATGTCGGGCTTTCGCTGCCCGGCGACCCGGCGACCATGACAGAGGAGGTCTGGGACAGCCAGATCGACGTCAACCTCAAGAGCGCCTTCCTCTGCTGCAAGGCGGTGCTGCCGCTGATGGAGAAGCAGGGGAAGGGCGCGGTGGTCTCGGTCGCCTCCACGGCGGCCATCCGCTACACGGGCAAGCCGCAGGCGGGCTATGCGGCGGCCAAGGCGGGGCTGGTGCAGTTCAGCCGCGTGGTGGCGGTGGATTACGCGCGGCGCGGCGTGCGGCTCAACTGCGTGCTGCCGGGGCTGATGAACACGCCGCTCGTCGAGAAGCTGGCCACCCAGTTCGCCAGCAGCGAGACGGGGCTGGACCGCGACGCCTTCTACGAGCGCCGCCACGCCCAGGTGCCGATGGGCCATATGGGCGAGGCCTGGGACGTGGCGGAGGCCGCGCTGTTTCTGGCCTCCGACGCCGCGAAATACATCACCGGCACCGAGATCCTGGTGGATGGCGGGCTCTGCGCCGCCGTGCGGGCATGAGCGGGAGGGCGCCGGGCATGCTGCGGCTGGACGGGAAGGTGGCTTTCGTGACCGGCGCCGGCTCGGCGGGCCCGGGCTGGGGCAATGGCAAGGCCACGGCGGTGCTGATGGCGCGCCAGGGGGCCTGGGTGTTCGCTCTCGACAACCGCGCCGAGGCGGCGGAGGAGACGGTCGCCATCATCCGCGCCGAGGGCGGCGAGGCCATGGCGCATGTGGCCGATGTCACGGCCGCGGCGCAGGTGGCGGAGGCGGTGGCGGCCTGCGTCTCCGCCTATGGCGGCATCGACATCCTGGTGAACAATGTGGGCGGCTCCTTTCCCGGCGGCGCGGAAAGCCTCTCGGAGGAGGACTGGGAGCGGCAGATCGACTTCAACCTGCGCAGCGCCTTCCTGTGCTGCAAGCACGCCATGCCGCATCTGCGGGCGCGGGGCAGGGGGGCGATCGTCAACCTCTCCTCCATCGCCGCGCTGCGGATGAGCGCGGACCGGCCGCACATCGCCTACAGCGCGTCCAAATACGGCATCCTGGCGCTGACGAAGTCCGTCGCCATGGAGCAGGCGCGCCAGGGCGTGCGCTGCAACACCGTGGTGCCGGGGCTGATGCACACGCCGCTGGTGGAGCACCGGCTGGTGCGCCAGCTCGGCGCCAACGACGCCGAGCAGCTCATCGCCCGCCGCAACGCCCAGGTGCCGATGGGCCGGATGGGCGATGCCTGGGACATCGCGCACGCCGTGCTGTTCCTGGCATCCGACGAGGCGAAGCACATCACGGGCACCGAGATCGTGGTCGATGGAGGGATCTCCGCGGCGATGCCCTAGGGCGGATCCCGTTCCGGGTGAAGCCATCTGGACGGCTGAAGATGCTCGCGGGAACAGAAGCCTGGAGCAGGCTGGACTGAGCCAGGGCGGACGGGAAATGCCCTGGGCGCCACAACAGCGCGACCGGCGAAACAAGCCGGCGCGAGCGGGAGGAGAACGAGGATGACCGATTTCACGCGGAACCGGATCGGCCGGCGGGGCGCGCTGGCGGGCGCTGCGGGCATCGCCGCGGCATGGACGGGCGCGCGGCCGGCCATTGCGCAAGCACGCTTCCCCAACCGGCCCATCAGCATCGTGGTGCCGATCCCGGCGGGCGGCGGCACGGACTACGCGGCGCGGCTGATCGCCGAGCCCATGGCGCAGATCCTCGGCCAGCCCGTGGTGGTGGAGAACCGCCCCGGCGGCAACGACGTGATCGGGCTGATGCATGTGGCGCGCTCGCAGCCCGACGGCCACACCCTGCTGATGGGCTATTGCGGCACCATGGCGGGGCGCGCCGCCATCGGCGGCACGGGCAGCGTCAGCACCGCCGAGGATTTCGTGCCGATCGGCCAGGTCTCGGACACGCCGCAGCTTTTCGTGGTGCATCCCAGCGTGCCGGCGAAGACGCTGCCGGAGTTCATCGCCCATGCCAGGGCCAATCCCGGCAAGATGACCTACGCCTCGGCCGGCAACGGCTCGATGCACCATCTCGGCACGGAGCTGCTGAAGTCCCGCGCCGGGATCGACCTGCTGCACGTGCCCTATCGCGGCACGGGCGAGACGATCAGCGACCTCGTCGCCGGGCGCATCCAGTTCTACATGAACTCGCCGCCGCCGCTGGTGTCGCTGGTGCGGGACGGGCGGGTGCGGCCGCTTTGCGTCAGCTCCAACGAGCGCCACCCCGGCCTTCCCGACATCCCGGCACTGGCCGAGGCGACCGACCTGCGCGACCTGCCGCTGAATGTCTGGTTCGCCCTCTATGCGCCCAAGGCCGTGCCGCCGGAGATCCGAGAGCAGCTTTCCAGGGCAATGGAGACGGCGCTGGCCGATGAGGGGCTGCGCCGCCGCGCCTTCGAGGCCGGCTCGCTGGTGCGCTTCGAGGGGCCGGACGCGGTGGCGCAGCGGCTGCGGCGCGAGATCGCCGGGTGGAAGGACATCGCCCAGGCGGCCAACATCCGGGCCGACTGAGGCGGAAAGGGCGCCTCAGATCGCCTGGGGCGCCCTGAACCGGCCTTCCTTGTTGAGATCCGCCGCGCGCCAGAGATACCAGGCGGCGGCGGAGCGGAAGGGCGCCCAGGCCAGCCCGATCCCGGCCAGTTCCTTGGGCTTCGGCTGGGTTTCGCGCCCGGCGGCGAGGCGGTAGCCCTCGCGCACGCCGAAATCGTCCACCGGCAGGATGTCCGGCCGGCCCAGGGTGAAGATCAGCAGCATCTCCACCGTCCAGCGGCCGACGCCGCGCAGCGCCACCAGCCGCTCGATCAGCTCCTCGTCGGCCAGGCGCGCGGCGGCGCGCCGGGTCGGCACCAGCCCGCCCACGCTCTTCAGCGCGATGTCGCGGATGGCGGCGCATTTGGCGCCCGAGAAGCCGCAGCCGCGCAAGCCCTCCTCCGGCAAGGCGAGGATGCCCTCGGGGTGCGGGAAGTCCTGGCCGGGAAAGAGGGCGATGAGGCGGTTCAGCATCGCCTCCGCCGCGCGGCCATGCACCTGCTGGTGGGCGATGGCGCGCACCAGCGCCTCATAGGGCTCGCGCTGGATGGGCTTCAGCGTCATGGCGCCCACCTGCCGCACCACCGGCCCCAGGATGGGGTCGGTGGCGAGATGCGCCCGTGCCGCGCGGGGCGAGAGGCCCTTCGCGGCCGGGCGCGCGGGCGCCAGCATCAGCGGAACACCAGGTTCGGCAGCGCCATCGTCAGGGCGGGGGCGTAGGTGATGAGCATCAGGCAGGCGAGGATGACGGCGATGAAGACGAAGAGGTAGCGCATCATCGTCTCGATGCCGCAGCCCGCCACCTGCGCGGCGGCGAAGAGGTTCACGCCGAAGGGCGGCGTGATCATCCCCAGCGCCAGGTTCACCACCATCACCGTGCCGAAATGCACGCCGTCGATGCCGAAGCGCTGCGCCGCGTCCGCCAGGATCGGCGCCAGCACGATGATGCTGGCGCTGGTCTCGACGAACATGCCGACGACGAAGAGGAAGATGTTGGCGCCGAAGAGGAAGCTGTTGGCGCTGTCGAAGGTCTCGACCAGCCATGCGGCGGCGGCGTCCGGCACGCCCTGGCGGTTGAGCAGGTAGGAGAACAGCGCGGCGCAGGCGATGATGAACAGGATCACCGCCGAGGAGATCACCGACTTGCGGAAGATCGGGTAGAGGTCGCGCCAGGACAGCTCGCGGTGGAGGAACATGCCGACGAGGATGGCGTAGAACACCGCGATGACGCTGGCCTCGGTCGGCGTGGTGATGCCGCCATAGATGCCGCCCAGCACCACCACCGGCATCAGCAGCGCGAAGCCCGCCTGGCGCAGCGCGGTGAGGAAGGGCAGTCGCCCGTCGCCGTCCTGGCGCCCCCAGCCCTTGATGCGGCACCAGACCAGCACGGTGGCGATCAGCGCGCCCGCCACCAGCGCGCCCGGCACGAAGCCGGCGATGAACAGCTCCGGGATCGAGACCTGGGTGGTCACGCCATAGAGGATCATCGGGATGGAGGGCGGGATGATGACGCCGAGCTCGGCGGCGGTGGCCTGCAGCGCGGCCGCGAACCCCACCGGGTAGCCATGCCGGACCAGGGCCGGGATCATGATGGTGCCGATGGCGAAGGTGGTGGCCACCGAGGAGCCGCTGATGGCGGCGAAGATCATGCAGGTGACGATGCAGGTGGCCGGCAGCCCGCCCTGCACGCCGCCCACCAGCGACTTGGCGAACTCGACCAGGCGGCGGCTGATGCCGCCCACATCCATCAGGTTGCCGGCCAGGATGAAGAAGGGGATGGCGGCGAGCGGGAACTTGTCGAGCGCCACGAAGATCTGCTGCGCCGCCACGATCATCGGGAAGCGCGTCCAGCCCTCGATGCCGAGGATGGCGGCGAGGCCGATGGCGACGGCGACGGGGATGCTGGCGGCGAAGCCCACCAGCATCAGGGTGATCATGGCGCCGGTCATACAGCGGCCTCCAGCTCCGCCGAGCGGCGGTCGAGGAAGTTGGCCAGGGCGCCCAGCATGGCGAACAGCGCGCCGAGCGGAATGGCCGCGTAGCCCCAGGACATGGACACCTCGAGACCCGCCATCTCCTGGAACCGCACGCGCTGCGCCATGCTCCAGCCGAACCAGAACAGCACCCCCATCAGCGACCAGTTGGCCGCCAGCGCCGCCGCCTCCAGCCCGCGGCGCAGCCCGCCGCGGCTGAAGCGGTACGCCGCGTCGATCGAGACCAGGGCGCCCGCGCGCAGCGCCACGGCGAGGCCCAGCATGGCCATCCAGATCAGCGCGGTGCGGACCAGCGCCTCGCTCCAGATCGCGGGCGTCTCGGTGGCGAAGCGGGCGATGACCTGCCACAGCCCGGCGAGGCAGGCGACGGCCAGAGCCGCGCAGGCGAGGATGGCCGCGATCTCCGTCACCACCCGGTCCACCGCCAGCACGGCGCGGCGCGCCGGCTCGGCGCGGGCGCCAGCCCACAGCGCCAGCAGCGTGCCGAGCAGGCTGGCGGCGCCGATGACCAGCAATGGCATGGCATTGACGGTGTTCATGGCAGGCAGCGCCATGTGGTGGCCCGGTGCGGATGCGGCATGGGCTGTTCCTGGCTTCGCGGCGAGGGCGTGTGGCGGTGAGGGGCCACCCGCCTGAGGGCGGCGGGCGGCGGGTGGCCTTGGCAGGCCCGGGCCTGCCTTACTGGGCGGGCTTCCAGTCGCGCAGGCGGTTCAGCAGCTTGCCGTCCAGCTCCTTCTCGTACTGGGCGAAGGCAGTGGCGAGGGCGGATTGGAACTGCGCGGTGTCGACGCTGGTGACCACGGTCATGCCGCGGCGGCGCAGCTCGTCCACGCCGCTCTGCTCGTCGGCCGTCACCTTGGCGCGGTTGGCGTCGCGCCCGACCCGGGCGGCCTCCATGAACATCGCCTTCTCCGCCGCGCTCAGCCGGCCCCAGAGCGAGGGCGAGCCGATCATCAGCGCCGGCGAGTACACATGGCCGGTCAGCGTCAGGTACTTCTGCACCTGGTTGATGTTGTTGGCGACGATGACGGGGATCGGGTTCTCCTGGCCGTCCACCGTGCCCTGCTGCAGCGCCGGGATGAGCTCGGAGAAGGCCATGGGTGTCGGCAGCGCGCCCAGGGTGGAGAAGGCGCGCATGTGCACCTGGTTCTCCATGGTGCGCACCTTCAGGCCGCGGATGTCGGCGGGCGTGTTCACCTCGCGCCGGCTGTTGGTCAGGTGGCGGAAGCCGTTCTCCATCCAGATCACGCCGACCAGCCCGCGCGCCGGGAACTTCGCCAGGATCTCCTGGCCGACGGCGGAATCCAGCGCGCCGCGCGCATGGGCGTAGTCGCGGAACAGGAAGGGCACGTCCGCCGTGCGGACCTCGGGCACGAAGTTGCCGACCGGCCCGGTGGAGGTGATGGTGAAGTCCAGCGTGCCGATCTGCACGCTCTCGATCATCTCGCGCTCATTGTCGTTGCGCTGGATGGTGACGCGGTACTTGCCGCCCGAGGCCTTCTCCAGCGACTCCTTGAACGCCATCGCGCCGGCGCCGTAGTGGCTGTTGGCGGTGGGCAAGGGGTGCTGGACGGTGATCTCGGTCTGGGCGCGGGCGGAGCCGGCGGCCAGAAGGGCGGTGAAGCCGGTGGCCAGCCCGAGGGCCAGCGCCTGGCGGCGCAGCATGTTCATTGCGTCCTCTCCTCCCGCGGCGTGGTTGGGCCCAGGCCGCTTCCTGGCGTCACTTCTAGGGGAGGCGCCGGTGCGTTTCAACATGTTGCGATGCAACCGCTTCGGCGGAAAGCCCGCTGCTGGTGACCGGGGGAGGGACATGCCGCATGTTGCGCGTGCAACCGCGCCGGACCTCCCGCATGAACCCGCCCGCCGCCGACGAGGCACCCTACATCGAACGCGGCACCCCTGGTTTCCGCCGCACCAACCTTGCCTTCGTCTGCGCCGGCTTCGCCACCTTCGCGCTGCTCTACTGCGCACAGCCCCTGCTGCCCGCCTTCGCCGAGGGCTTCGCTGTCAGCCCGGCGGCGAGCAGCCTGGCGCTTTCCCTGCCGACGGCGGTGATGGCGGTGTGCATGCTGCTGGCCAGTGCCGCCTCCGAGGCTCTGGGGCGCAAGCCGGTGATGCTGGTCTCGGTGCTGGCCTCGGCGCTGCTGACCATCGCCGCCGCCTTCGCGCCGGGGTGGGAAAGCTTCCTGCTGCTGCGCGCCCTGCTCGGCATCGCGCTGAGCGGCCTGCCGGCGGTGGCCATGGCCTATATCGCCGAGGAGCTGCACCCGCGCTCCAGCGGCTACGCCATGGGCCTCTACATCAGCGGCACGGCCATGGGCGGCATGGCGGGGCGCGTGGTGTCCGGCCTGCTGCTGGAAGTCGGCGGGTGGCGCGGATCGGTGGCCTGCATCGGGCTGCTGGGGCTGGTGTCGGCGCTGGTGTTCTGGCGCAGCCTGCCGCCCTCGCGGCACTTCCACCCGCGCCCGCTCGCCTGGGGCGGGCTCGCCGCCAATTTCGCCGCCCATCTGCGGGACCCGGGCATGCGCTGGCTCTACGCGCTGGGCTTCCTGTTCATGGGAAGCTTTGTCACGACCTACAACTACATCGGCTTCCGGCTGCTCGCGCCGCCCTTCGGCCTGCCGCATGGCGTGGTGGCGCTGGTGTTCAGCGTCTACCTCGTGGGCATCGGCAGCTCGGCCCTCGTGGGCGGGCTGTCGGACCGCCTCGGGCGGCGGCGGGTGTTGTGGCTCACGGTGCTGGCCATGCTGGCCGGGCTGGCGCTGACCCTGGCAGCGAGCCTGCCGCTCCTGGTGCTGGGGCTGGTGCTGCTCACCTTCGGCTTCTTCGGCTCGCACGCCCTGGCCAGCGCCTGGGTGGGGCAGCGCGCGGGGGCCACCAAGGCGCAGGCCTCCTCGCTCTACCTCTTCGCCTACTACATGGGCGCGAGCGTGATGGGCGCCTCGGGCGGCTTCGCCTGGGCGGCGGCCGGATGGGCGGGGGTGGCGGGCCTGGTCGGCGCGGCGCTGGCCACGGCGCTGCTGATCTCGCTCCGGCTGACGCGGCTGGGCGGCGCCGGATGAAGCGGCACCGCCCGCGCGCGTGAGGGGCTGCGGCTACTGGTAGCCGCCGGTCTTCTCGCGCTCCTTCGCCGCCTCCTCCTGCGTCTTCTCGTCAACAGGCTTCTGGCCGGGCTTCGGCGCTTGGGCCTTGTCGTCGGCGGGCTTGCTCTGCTCGGTCATCACCGTTCCTCCGGGCTGGCAGGAAGAGAACGGCCCAGCGCGACGGGGGTTCCCTAGGCGCCGCGCGGCCCGAGCAGGATCGCCGCCGCGCCCGCCAGGCAGAGGGCGGCGCCGAGCATGTCCCAGCGGTCCGGCCGCACGCCCTCCACCGCCCAAAGCCAGGCCAGCGAGGCCGCGATGTAGACCCCGCCATAGGCGGCGAAGGCGCGGCCGGCGGCGCCGCTCTCCACCAGGGTGAGCAGCGCGCCGAACAGCGCCAGGCTGCCCAGCCCCGGCAACAGCCACCAGGCGGAGCGGCCGAGGCGCAGCACCATCCAGACGGCGAAGCACCCCCCGATCTCCGCCAGCGCGGCGGCGAGATAGACCAGGGCGGTGCGCGCCATGCCGGCCTCAGCCGTGCCGGATGGCGATGGTCTTGAGCGCGGCGAAGCCGGCCAGCGCCGCGAAGCCCTTCTCGCGCCCGTGCCCGCTGCGCTTCACGCCGCCGAAGGGCAGCTCCACGCCGCCGCCGGCGCCGTAGTTGTTGACGAAGACCTGCCCCGCCTTGATGCCGCGCGACAGGCGCATGGCGCGGCCGATATCGGCCGTCCAGACGCCGGCCACCAGCCCGAACTGCGTGCCGTTGGCGATGGCCAGCGCCTCGGCCTCGTCCTGGAAGCGGATGGCGGTCAGCACGGGGCCGAACACCTCCTCCTGCGCCAGCTTGTGGTTGGGCGCCACGTCGGCCAGCAGCGTGGGCTGCACGTAGTAGCCCCCCTCCGGCGCGTTGGAGGCGATGCGGCCCTGGCCGGCGATGTTCAGCCCGTCATTCCGCGCGAAGTCGAGGAAGCCGTTGACGCGCTTCTGCTGGTCCGCGTTCACCACCGGGCCGAGGTCGAGGTCGCGCTCGGCGGGGCCGGCCTCGAGGCGCCCGAAGCGGCCGGCGAGGTCGGCCACGAGGCGGTCGAAGACCGGCGCCTGGATCAGCACACGCGAGCCGGCCGAGCAGGTCTGGCCGGCATTCTGGATGATGCCGTTCATCACCGTGCCGGCCGCCGTGTCGAGGTCGGCGTCCTGGAACACGATCTGCGGGCTCTTGCCGCCCAGCTCCAGCGTGACGGGGATGGTGTGCTTCGCCGCCGCCGCCTGCACCAGCGTGCCCACCTCCGGGCTGCCGGTGAAGGAGACGTGGGAGATGCCGGAATGCGCCGTCAGCGCAGCCCCCGCTTCCTCGCCCAGGCCGGTGACGACGTTCCACACCCCCTCGGGGAAGCCGGCCTCGGCGGCGAGTTCCGCCAGCATCAGCGAGGAGAGGGAGGCATCCTCGGCCGGCTTCAGCACGCAGGCATTGCCCATGGCGAGTGCGGCACCCACCGAGCGGCCGACGATCTGCATAGGGTAGTTCCACGGCACGATGTGGCCGGTGACGCCGTGCGGCTCCCAGATGCTCATCACCGTCATGCCGTCGGCATAGGGGATGGTGTCGCCATGCATCTTGTCGGCGCTGGAGCCGTAGAACTCGAAGTAACGGGCACAGGCGGCGGCATCGGCGCGGGCCTGGCGGATCGGCTTGCCCACGTCGCGGCTCTCGGCCTGGGCCAGCGCCTCGGCGTCGCGCTCGATCAGGGTGGCGAGCCGGGTCAGCAACCGGCCGCGCTCGGTGGCGGACAGGCGGCCCCAGGGGCCGTCCAGCGCCGCCTGCGCCGCGCGCACGGCGGCTTCGATCTCCGCCGCGCCGCCGCGGGCGAGCTGCGCGAAGGCGTGCCCGTTGGAGGGGTTGATGACGGGGATGTGCCGCTCCGCGGCGATGCTCTTGCCGCCGATCCAATGGCCAAAGGTCTGCATGGCGCTTCCTCGATTCCGTGCCCCGGGGGGCTCTGTTCCGGCGCTGATCTAGAGTAGACGGGCGCGCGCGGGAACGGGGGTGGCTTCGCTCCGCCCCGCCGCGCGTGGCAGGATGCGCCGGCCAGAAAACAGGGAAGGAGACTCCGTCATGTCCGAGGAACCGGTGCTGCTGGAGGTCGATGCGCGCGGCGTGGCCACCGTCACGCTGAACCGGCCGCAGCGCGGCAACGCCTATAACGGCGCGCTGCTGGCGGCGTTGACCGACGGGCTGGAGCAGCTCGGGCGGGACACGGCGCTGCGGGCGCTGGTGATCCGCGGCGCGGGGAAGCACTTCCAGGCCGGTGCCGACATCGACTGGCTGAGCGAGGCCGTCGGCGCCACGCCCGAGCAGGCCTTCGCTGCCTCCATGGCGACAACGGAGGCCATGGCGCGGCTCAACGAGTTCCCGCGCCCCACCTTCGCCGTGGTGCAGGGCGCCTGCTTCGGCGGCGGCTGCGGGGTGGTGTGCTGCGTGGATGTGGCGCTGGCCACGCCGGCGGCGCTGTTCGGGCTGAGCGAGGTGCGGGTGGGCGTGGCGCCGACGCCGATCTCGACGCACATGGTGCACGCCATGGGGCTGCGGCAGGCGCGGCGCTACGCCATCACCGGCGAGCGGTTCGACGCGGCGGAGGCGCTGCGCATCGGGCTGGTGCACGAGGTCCACGCGCCGGAGGCGATCGACGCCCGGCTCGAGGAGATCCTGGCCGAGACCATGCTGTCCGCCCCCGGCGCCATCGCGGTGACCAAGCGCTCGCTGCTGGAGGCGAACGGGCTGGCGCTCTCGCCGCGCGAGATGGCGCAGCTCGCCACCGAATCCTGGATGCAGCGCGCCTCCCCCGAGGGCCGCGAGGGGCTGGCCGCCTTCCGCGAGAAGCGCCGCCCCGGCTGGGCCTGAGGCGGCGAGGGGGGAGGGGCTAGCCCTTCCCCGCTCCCGCCTCCAGCGCGAGGATGCCCCAGCCGATCAGCAGCACCGCCGCCAGGGCCGGCGCGAGCAATCGCCAGAACCGTGCCGGCCGCGTGCCATCCGCCAGCAGCGCGGCGATCATGGCCGTGACCGCGAAGCTCAGCCCCGCCCCCGCCGAGCCGGCGAAGTTGTGCAGCCCGGCCGCCTGCACGGAGGTGAGGCCGGCGGCCTGCCCCAGTGCCACCTGCACCGGCATCAGCGCCGCGTTGGAGCCGACATTGCTGCCCGTGACCAGCCCCGAGACCAGCCCGAGCGGCGGCAGGGCATAGGCCGCGAAGGGCCCCAGCGCCTGCGCGGCCGCCCCCGCCAGCGCCGCCGCGACCCCCGCCCCCGCCAGCAGCCGGCCCAGCAGCACATAGAGCAGCATGGCCAGCGCAGGCCGCCGGGCCCGGAAAAGCGCGCCTCCGGCGGCGGGCAGCGCCCCCGGCGCGCGCAGCGCCAGCAGCACGGCCGAGACGCAGCACAGCACCACCGCCACATGGGTGGCGGGCAGCGCCGGCAGGTCGGGGAAGGGGCGGATGGCCGGCGCGCCCTGCCAGGAGCGGGCCAGCAGCAGCGCCAGCGTCAGCCCGGCCCAGGGTGCGAGCGCCGTGGCGGCGCGCCGCCAGCCCTCAGGCCCCTGCGGCGGGTCGAGCCGCCACAGCACCCAGAGCAGCGGCAGGCCGGTGGCGATGATGCCCGCCGCCTCGAAGGGCAGGAACAGGTTGGCGGCCAGCAGCAGCGCCGCCACCACCGTCATCAGCCCGAGCTGGCGCAGCCGCTCCGGCCCCGGCACCGGCACGCCGGCCGCCGCCGAGACGCGCCACAGCACCGGCGCCAGGCAGAGCATCCATGCCGCGCTGGGCCAGGCGGTGGCCAGCGCCACGCGCTGCGCCGGCTCGCCGATCAGCGCGGCACCCAGCGCCGTTCCGGGGCCGAGCCCGCCCCAGGGCACCAGCACCAGCGCCAGCAGCGCCAGCGCCCCGGCCGGCGCCCCCGAAAGGCCCATGCGCCGCAGGCTGGCCAGCGCGAAGACGGCGCCGACCGCGAAGCCGGTCACGCTTTCCACGAAGGCGCCGCCCAGCAGCGTGGCGGCGAAGACGCGGCGCGGCGTGGCCGGGTGGGCGGCGGCATCGGCGGGTGCGAGCCGCGTCACCGCCGCGTGGAACAGCAGCCCGCCCAGCAGCACCGCCATGGGCTGCGCCGCCAGATAGGCCCCGCGCACCAGCTCGCGCGCCAGGAAGCCGGGCAGGGCGGCCGCCTCGGGCAGGGTCAGGGCGATGGCCGGCAGGGCGGCGGCGAGCGCGGCGAGGCAGGCGCCCACCGGCCCGGCCCGGCCGGAAAGGAGCAGCGCCAGGAGCAGCAGCAGCGGCGCGGATTGCAGCAGCAGGAGCATGACGGCCCGCATCCTCCCCGAGCGCGGCCGCTTCCGCCAGGGGGTGAGGCGGCGGGAAAGCGGGGGGCTGACGGGATCTCCGGGCGGGGCTAAGCCGGGGAAACGCCGCGCCGGCGCCGCGGGCCGGCGGCAACGAAGCCAGGAGGAAGCACCCATGAGCGTATCCCTCGTCGCCCCCCGCAAGCTGCTGATCGGCGGCGGCGCGCTGGCGGAGCTGCCGGCGCTGCTGCGCGAGTTCGGCCTTTCCCAGCCGCTGGTGGTGACGGACCCCTGGATGGTCTCCTCCGGCATGATCGACCGCGTGCTGGCGCCGCTGGCCGCCGCCGGCATCGCGCCCCGCGTCTTTTCCGACACGGTGGCGGACCCGACCGACACCACCGTGGCCGCGGGCGTCGCGGTGCTGCACGAGGCGCCGCATGACTGCCTGATCGGCTTCGGCGGCGGCAGCCCGATGGACACGGCCAAGGCCATGGCGATCCTGGCGGCCGCCGCGCCCGGCCAGCACATGCGCGACTTCAAGGTGCCGGCCAGTGCCGACCGCGCCGCGCTGCCGGTGATCTGCGTCCCCACCACCGCCGGCACGGGCAGCGAGGCCACGCGCTTCACCATCGTCACCGACACGGAGCGGGACGAGAAGATGCTGATCGCCGGCCTCGGCGCCCTGCCGCTGGCGGCGGTGGTGGATTACGAGCTGACCTTCAGCGTGCCGCCGCGCATCACGGCCGATACCGGCATCGACAGCCTGACCCATGCGCTGGAGGCCTTCGTCTCGAAGCGCGCCAACCCGCTTTCCGACCTGTATGCCCGCGCCGCCATGCCGCTGATCGCGCGCAACCTCCGCGCCGCCCATGCCAACCCGCAGGACCGCGCGGCGCGGGCGGCGATGATGGAGGGCGCGACGCTCGCGGGCCTCGCCTTCTCGAACAGCTCCGTGGCGCTGGTGCATGGCATGAGCCGGCCGATCGGCGCGCATTTCCACGTGCCGCACGGGCTTTCCAACGCCATGCTGCTGCCGGCGGTCACCCGCTTCGGCCTGAAGGCGGGGCAGGCGCGCTATGCCGAGGCGGCGCGCATCATGGGGCTGGCAGAGCCGGGCACCCCGGACGCCGCCGCCGCCGATGCCCTGCTGGCCGAGCTGCGCGCCCTGAACGCGGAGCTGGGCGTGCCGAGCCCGCGCCAGTTCGGCATCGACCCGGCGGTGTGGGATTCGCTGCTGGGCACCATGGCGGCGCAGGCGCTGGCCTCGGGCAGCCCCGGCAACAATCCGCGCGTGCCGGAGGCGGAGGAGATCGTGGCGCTCTACCGCGAGTGCTTCGGCTGAAGCGGGACCCGGCCGGGCCCTTCAGGCCGTGCCTGCCCGCGAGTGCGGCCTGTGCGCGCGGGCACCATGCGGCCCGGCCCCACGCGAGACGATGCCGCGGGGCAGGCTGTGCGCGGCGGTCCAGGCCGGCAGGGCGGGCGCGGGGAGGGGGCGGCTGATGGCGTAGCCCTGCGCCTGGTCCACCCCCGCCAGGGCGGCGGCGCGCCACAGCGCGGCGCTGGAGACGCCTTCCGCCGTGACGGTCATGCGGCGGGAATGGGCCCTGGCCACGAGGCGCTGCACCAGGGCGCGGGCACGGCGGCTGCCCGGCATGGCGGCGACCAGGTGCCGGTCCAGCTTGATGCCGGCGAAGGGCAGCTCCAGCAGGGCTGAGCGGTCCTCGTCCAGGCTCATGTCGTCGATCAGCACGGCGTGGCCGGCGGCGCGGAAATGGTGCAGGGCCCGGCGCAGCGCGGCGCGGTCCCGCACCGGGCTGGTCTCGGTCAGCTCCAGCACCAGGGCCCGGGGCGGGAAGCGCGTGCTGGCCAGGAGGCTGCGCAGCCAGCCGAGCGTGGCGGGCTCCAGCATCAGCTCCAGCGGCAGGTTCAGGCTGAGCTGGCCACCCAGCCGCGCCGCCCGCGGCGCCATCTCGGTGAAGGCCACCAGCGCCACGGACTGCGCCAGGGCGCGGGAAAGCCCGTGGCGCTCGGCCAGCGGCACGAAGAGGTCGGGGCTGAGCGGAGTGTCGTCGCGCCGCTGCCAGCGGGCCAGGCCCTCCAGCAGCACCGGCCGCCGGTCGGCGATGCGCAGCACGGGCTGGTAGCGGACGGCGATCTCGCCCCGCGCCAGGCCGAGCGCCAGCTCGCGCGGGTCGTCGATGGGCATCTGCGGCGGCCAGGCGGGCAGGGTGCGCAGCGCCTCGGCCAGCGCCTCCACCTCCGGCGGCACGCTGATGAGGTCGGCCATGCCCTGGCGGGGCCGGCGCTTCTCTCGCACCAGCACCAGCCCGGTGGGCGCGAAGGGGTCGCGTGCCGTGGCCATCAGGGCCGGCCAGCACGCGCCGGCCGTGGAGGGCTGGCAGATCAGGCGGGAGGGGCGGTTCTCGGCACGGAAGAGGTGGCGCAGCGCCTCGCGCCCGGATGCCACCAGGAGCGGCGCGGCATCGCCCACGGCGCGCGAGGCCATGCGGGCGGCGGCCACGATGGCGGGGTCGTCGGCCAGCACCAGGGTGCGAGACGGCAGCGCAGTCTGGCGCAGGGGCGAGGGGTGCGGCATCGGATTCCTTCGGGCCGCATCATAATAGTGTTGCCACACGCTGTCTCTACTGCAAAAATAATTTATTTCTCTTTTTTGGTATGCCCCTGTTCCCGCTGGTCCGCGTGGTACCTCAGGGAGCGGCTGCCCATTCCGGTCGCCAGCGGGCGATCTCGCCCTCTGAGGCGGCGCGGGCCGCCTGCCGCGCCGCGGCGGCACTGGGAAAGGGCAGCGGCGAGAGCGGAAGCGCGGCGGGCGTGGCGCTCGAGGAAGGGCGCGAAGGCGCCGGCCCAGAGGGCGCCTGCGCTGTCCGCCGGGGCGGCGAGGAGCAGCGTGGCGCTCTCCGCCGCGGCCGCCGGGTCGCGCGCCGCGGCGAGTGCCGGCAGGGCCAGCAAGGCGCGGTGCCGCAGGGCCAAGGCCCCCGTTCAGCGGCCCCCGTTCAGCGGCCCCCGTTCAGCGGCCCCCGTTCAGCGGCCCGTGGCGGAGCCGGATGCGCCAGGGCTGGCGGGGGCGGGCGCCTCGGTGCCGCGCCGCAGCCGGTTCTCGCCCAGGAAGAGCAGGATCGGCGCGGCGATGAAGATCGAGGAGGAGGTGGAGGCGATGATGCCGAACACCATCGTCCAGGCGAAGCCGGACAGCGCGTCGCCGCCGAACAGCGCCAGCGGCAGGGCGGAAAGCAGCAGCGTCATGGAGGTGCCGACGGTGCGGTTCAGCGTCTCGTTGATCGAGCGGTCGATCAGCTGGCGCAGCGGCATGGTCTTGTACTTGCGCAGGTTCTCCCGCATCCGGTCATAGACCACGACCTTGTCGTTGATCGAGAAGCCGATGATGGTCAGCACCGCCGCCACCGTGGTCAGGCTGAACTCGATGCGGGTGATGGCGAGGAAGCCCACCACCTTGGTCGTTTCCAGCACCAGGGTGACGATGGCGCCGACGGCGAACTGCCATTCGAAGCGGAACCAGATGTAGGCCAGCATGGCCAGCATCGAGATGCCGAGCGCGATCAGGCTGTTGGCGAACAGCTCGGCCGAGACGCGGTTGCCCACCGCCTCGGTGCGCAGGATGCGCGCGCCCGGCGCCACCTGCTCCAGCGCGCCGCGCACGGCGTTGACGGCGCCCTGGGTGGAGCCTTCCTCGCCCTGCACCGGCAGGCGCAGCAGCACGGTGCTGTCGTCGCCGAACTGCTGCAGCCCGACATCGCCGAGGTTGAGGCCGCTCATGGTGCCGCGCAGCGCGCCGAGATCGGCCGGGCCGGGGGTGCGGATCTCCATGATGATGCCGCCGCGGAAGTCGATGCCCTTCTCGAGCCCAGGATAGAAGGCGAGGCCGAGGGAGATCACCGAGAGCAGGGCGGAAAAGGCGATGCCCAGCACGCGGCCGCGCATGAAGGCGATCTGGGTGTTGTCCGGGACGATCCGGAACAGCGGGCGGGACAGGAACATGGGCGCGTCTCCTCAGACCGGCAGGGTCTTGGGGCGGCGGGAGCGGTACCAGGCGGAGACCATCAGCCGCACCAGCACGGTGGCCGACCACATCGAGGCGATGGTGCCGATGGCGACGGTGACGGCGAAGCCGCGCACCGGGCCGGAGCCCAGCACGTAGAGGCAGGCCATGGCGATCAGGTTGGTCAGGTTGCTGTCCATGATGGTGCCCGAAGCCTTGGTGAAGCCCGCCTCCAGCGCGCTGACGGGCGGCCTCCCGGCCCGGACCTCCTCGCGGATGCGCTCGTTGATCAGGATGTTGGCGTCGACCGCCGTGCCCAGCGTCAGCACGATGCCGGCGATGCCGGGCAGGGTGAGCGTGGCGCCCAGGGCCGAGAGCGCGGCCATCAGCAGCAGGATGTTCACCACCAGGGCGAGGTTGGCGAACCAGCCGAACAGCCCGTAGGCCAGCCCCATGTAGCCCAGCACAAAGACGGCGCCGACCGCGAGGCTGAGCAGGCCGGCGCGGATGGCGTCCGCCCCCAGCTCGGGCCCCACGGTGCGCTCCTCCACCACGGTGAGCGGGGCGGGCAGGGCGCCGGCGCGCAGCAGCACGGCGAGGTCGTTGGCGCCGGCGGCGGTGAAGTTGCCGCTGATCTGGCCCCGCCCGCCGGTGATCGGCTCGCGGATGACGGGGGCGGTGATCACCTTGTTGTCGAGCACGATGGCGAAGGGGCGGCCCACATTCTGCCGGGTGATGTCGGCGAAGCGGCGGGTGCCCACCGAGTCGAAGGAGAAGTTCACCACCCATTCGCCGTTGCGGCTGTCCTGCCCGGCACGGGCGTCGGAGAGGTTGGCGCCGTCCACCTCGATGCGGCGGCGAACGGGGTAGCGCGTGCCCGCCTGCTCGCCCTCCAGGAACTCGACGCCGGGCGGCGGCACGGCGGCCTGCATGTTGGCGTTCTCGTCCAGCAGGCGGAAGGTCATGCGGGCGGTGCGGCCCAGCAGGTCCTTGATCCGGTTGGGGTCCTCGACGCCGGGAAGCTGCACCAGGATGCGGCTCGCGCCCTGGCGGGCGATCAGCGCCTCGGCCACGCCCGTCTCGTCGATGCGGCGGCGGACGATCTCGATGGACTGCTCCACCGCGCCGCTGGCTCGCGCCCGGAGCGCGGCCTCGCTGAGCGTGGCGGTGATGGTGCCGTCCGGCTCGCTGGCGAGGTCCACATCCGGCGCCGTGGCGCCGCCGCCCACCGGCACGGGATTGGCCAGCTCGCGCAGGGCTGCGAGCGCGGCCTGCACCTGGCCCGGCTCGCGCACGCGCAGTGTCAGCCGGTTGGCGGCGGGCTGGGCCTGCAGGTTGAGGTAGCCGATATTGGCCTGGCGCAGCCGGGTGCGGGCGCCGTCGGCCAGGCTTTCCAGCCGCTCGCGCACCACCGCGTTCAGGTCCACCTCCAGCAGCAGGTAGGAGCCGCCGCGCAGGTCGAGGCCGAGCGCGATCTGCCGCGCCGGCACCCAGGAGGGAATGGCCGAGCGGGGCAGCAGGTTGGGCAGTGTCAGCAGAACACCCAGCAGGATGACGCCGAGAATGGCGGCGACCTTCCACCGCGCGAAATACAGCATGGCCGAGAAGGCCCCCCAAGCTAGAGGGTGCGGAAAATGCTGCCCCGCCGCCGCCGATGCAACCCACCATGCATCGGCGGCAACTCTCTGCTACATGCGGGCGCCTCGGAAGCAGGGATCGGGCAGGGCATGCGGCTGAAGCTGGGCGTCATCGGGGCGGGGCATTTCGGGCGGTTCCACACGCTGAAGGCGGCCCGCGCGCCACGCGTGGAGTTCCTGGGCCTGGCCGATGCCGACCCGGCGCGCGCCGCCCAGGTGGCGGCCGAGGCCGGCTGCCGCGCCTGGGACAGCGCGCAGGCGCTGATGGCGGCGGCCGATGCCGTGATCGTCGCCGCCCCCACCGCCTTCCACCACGGGCTGGGCATGGCGGCGCTGGCGGCGGGCTGCCACGTGTTCATCGAGAAGCCCATCGCCGCCACCCTGGCCGAGGCGGACGCGCTGGTGGCCGAGGCCGCGGCGCTCGGCCGCGTGCTGCAGATCGGCCATGTGGAGCGCTTCGGCGCCGGCATGGCCACGCTGATGTCGAGGCTCGGGGGCAGCGCGGGCGTCGGCCGGCCGCTCTACATGGAGGCGGTGCGCGTCGCACCCTTCCGCCCGCGCAGCCTCGACATCACCGTGATCCTGGACCTGATGATCCACGACATCGACCTGGTCCTGTCCCTGGCGGGCGCGGACCTCGTGGGGGTGGAGGCGTTCGGCGCCACGCTGGTCTCGGAGCGGACGGACTTCGCCAATGCCCGGCTGCGCTTCGCCAATGGCGCGCAGGCCACCGTCACCGCCAGCCGCGCCAGCCTGGCCATGGAGCGGCGGCTGGTGGTGCACGGCACGGAGGGCATCGCCCGGCTCGACTTCCTGGCCCGCGAGATGACGCTGGTTCGCAAGGGGCAGGGGGCGCCGCTGGAGCAGCTTCCCGGCCACGGCATCGAGACGCTGTCCTGGCAGGACCACGACAACCTCGAGGCCGAGCAGGCCGCCTTCGTCGCCGCCTGCCTGGACGGCGCGCCGGTGGTGGTGGATGGCGTGGCCGGCCGCGCCGCGCTGGATGCCGCGCTGCGCGTGGAGGCCGCCTGCGCGGGCTGAGCGGGCGGTGCCCCGCCGGCCGGCGGACCGCCCTGATGGGTTGACGCGGGCACCGGGGCGGCCCCTTCTTGCGGCGCCAGCATCGCAGAGGGGTTCCGCCGCATGAGCGCCTATGATTTCGACCTGTTCGTCATTGGGGGCGGCTCGGGCGGCGTGCGGTGCGGGCGCATCTCGGCCGGGCATGGCGCGCGGGTGGCGGTGGCGGAGGAGCGCTTCTGGGGCGGCACCTGCGTCAATGTCGGCTGCGTGCCGAAGAAGATCATGGTGCACGCCGCCGAGTACGGGCAGTGGGCCGGGGAGGCGCCGGCCTTCGGCTGGCAGGCGGAGAAGGGCGCGCATGACTGGGCCACCCTGGTGGCGGCGCGCGACGCCGAGGTGGCGCGGCTCAACGCCATCTACGCCCGGCTGCTGGGCAATGCCGGCGTCACCAGCTTCAACGCCCGCGCCACCTTCATCGACCCCCACACGCTGGATGTGGGCGGGCAGCGCGTCACCGCCGAGCGCATCGTCATCGCGGTGGGCGGCCGGCCGCAGCGGCCGGAGATCCCGGGCGCCGAGCTGGGCCTCGTCTCGGACGACCTGTTCACCCTGAAGGAGCGGCCGCGCCGCATCGTCGTGGTGGGCGGCGGCTACATCGCGCTGGAATTCGCCTCGCTGCTGCGCGGCCTGGGCCCGGAGGTGGACCTGCTCTACCGCCAGCCCCTGCCGCTGCGCGGCATGGATGGCGACCTGCGCGAGGCGATGGCGGAGGCGCTGGGCCACCAGGGCATCCGCCTGCACCCCGGCCAGATGCCGGCGCGGCTGGAAAAGGCCGGGGAAGGGCTGCGCCTGATCACCGAGGCGGGGCTGGCGCTGGAAACCGACCAGGTGATGTTCGCCACCGGCCGCGTGCCGCACACGGACGGGCTCGGGCTGGAGCGCGCGGGCATCGCGCCCGGCCGCTCGGGCTGCGTGCCCGTGACGCTGGAGCAGGCCACCACCCAGCCGCACATCTTCGCCATCGGCGACGTGACGGACCAGCTCAACCTGACCCCCGTGGCGACCGCCGTGGGCCATGCCCTGGCCGACACGCTGTTCGGGGGCAACGCGCGTACCGCCAGCTTCCAGAACGTACCGACGGCCATCTTCACCTCGCCGCCCGCCGCCACGGTGGGGCTGAGCGAGGAGGTGGCCGCCGCGCAGGGGCCGGTGGACGTCTATGTCACCCGCTTCACGCCGATGCGCCACACCATCAGCAAGGCGGCGCGCCGGACCATGATGAAGCTGGTGGTGTCCCGCCGCACCCGCCGGGTGCTGGGCGCCCACATGCTGGGCGAGGACGCGGCGGAGATCATGCAGGGCATCGCGGTCGCCATCGTCGCCGGCGCCACCAAGGAGGATTTCGACCGCACCATCGGCATCCACCCGACGGCGGCGGAGGAGTTCGTGACGATGCGGACGCTGACCCGGCAGGTGGGCTGAGGCGCTGGACCCGTTCACCCGCCTGCTGTTCTTCCTGTCGCGGCTGGTGCGCCGCCCGCCCTCGCGCCGCGTGGCGCTGGTGATGCTGGGGGCGCTGGCGCTGGCGGTCGGGCTGGTGCTGGTGGAGCGGCTCTGGGGCTGGCCCGAGGCCCTGCGCACCGAGCGGGTGCCGATGCGGCGCCTCGGCCCCTGAGGCAAGAACGGTACGGGACCGGGAGGCGCTTCTCCCGGCCCTGTTCCTACTTCGCCTCCTCGGCCCAGGGCAGGGGCGGGTCCTGCTCCGCCGGGCGGCCGCGCCGCATCCGCCCGCGCGAAAGCTCGGTGACGACGCCGTGCAGGGTGCGCAGCTCCTGCTCCGTCACCTCGCCGCGCTGGAACCAGTGGCGCAGGTTGCGCACCATGCCGGGGCGCTTCGGCAGGTTGTCCAGGAAGCCGCAGGCATCCAGCTCGGCGGTCAGCCGGCCGAGGAAGCCCTCCAGCTCGCCCTTGGTGGCCACATGGGTCTCGTTGGTCATGAGCTGGCGGGGCGGCGTGCGGTCCACCGCCGCGTTCCACCACTCATAGGCCAGGATCATCACCGCCTGGGCCAGGTTGAGCGACATGTGCTCCGGGTTCAGCGGGTAGCGGACCAGCGAGTCCGCGCAGGCCATGTCGTCGTTCTCGAGGCCGGCGCGCTCGGGGCCGAACAGCACGGCGCTGCGCAGCGCCCGGCCCTGGCAGATCTCCACCAGCTCCTCCGCCGCGCCGCGGGCGGTGTGGACGGGGATGACCACATGGCGCGGCCGCGGGCAGGTGGCGAAGACGCGGTGGCAGTCCGCCACCGCCTCGGCCACCGTCTCATGCACCGTGGCGGCGTCGAGGATGCGCTGGGCGCCGGAGGAGACGAACCAGGCGCGCTCCTGCGGCCAGCCGTCGCGCGGCGCCACCAGGCGCAGGTGGAACAGCCCGCCATTGGCCATGGCGCGCGCCGTGGCGCCGATGTTCTCGGCCAGTTGCGGGCGCACCAGCACGATGATCGGGCTTTCGCCCGGCATGGGCTTCAGGTCGGCGCCACCGTCGCGGCCGGTCATGGGCGATGATCTCCTGGGTTTCGCGCAAGGCGCTCCCGATAGCCGCCCGGGATCGGCCGCGAAAGGGGCCAGGCCGCGAAAGGCGCGGTCAGCGGCGCGGCGGGTCCACCATGGTGCGCAGCAGGGCGATCTCGCGCTCCTGCGCCTGGATGATCTCCTCGGCCAGCCGGCGCAGCACCGGGTCCTTGCCATACTGGAGCTGCACCCTGGCCATGTCGATCGCGCCCTGGTGGTGCGGGATCATGGCGCGCGCGAAATCCCGGTCCGGGTCGCCGCTGTAGCGGATGTCCATGTCCTTGTGCATCCGCGCGGTCACCTCCTTCAGCGCGGCGGTGGCGGGCGGATCGGCCGGTCCGGCGGCGGTGCCGGGACGCGCGCCGTGCTGGGCATGCTGCGCCGTGGCGGGGGAAAGGGCGGTGGCGGCCAGCAGCGCGGCGAGGGCGGGCACCAAGAGAAGATGGCGGTTCATCGGCACGGTCACTCCGGCAGTGGTGTCTGGCGGAAGAGATGGGGGCTTCCCCCCACGGGAAGGCAAGGGGAACGACGATCAAGCCCGCTGGCGCGGCCCCCGTAGCCTATCGTGGCAGCCTTCCGTCACAAGCCGATACAGCCCGGGCGGCTGGCGCCACGCGGGGCCATGCCCACATGCTGGGCCGAACCGCGCAGCCCCGGAGCCCGCATGGCCGCCCCTGCCTTTGCCCCACCCTGGCGGGACCGCCAGGGCGCTTTCTCCCCCTTTAAGCTGGCGGTGCTGGTGGCGCTGTTCCTGCCCGGGCTGTGGCTGGCGGCGCAGGCGGGGCAGGGAAGGCTGGGCGGGCGGCCGATCATGGAGGCCATCCACTTCACCGGGCTGTGGGCGGTGCGCATCCTGTGGCTGTCGCTGCTGGTGACGCCGCTGCGGCAGATGCTGCGTTGGCCGCGGCTGATGCTGGTGCGCCGCATGGTGGGGCTGGGGGCGATGGCCTATGCGCTGCTGCACCTCGTGCTCTACGCCGCCGAGCTGAAATGGGACCTGCCGAAGCTCGCCAGCGAGGTGGTGCTGCGCATCTACCTGACCATCGGCTTCGTGGCGCTGCTGGGGCTTGCGGTGCTGGGCGCCACCTCCACCGATGGCTGGGTGCGGCGCCTCGGCGGGCGGCGTTGGCAGGCGCTGCACCGGGTGGTCTATGTCCTGGCGGGGCTGGCGGTGCTGCACTTCGCCCTGCAATCCAAGATCGACGTGACCGAGGCGGTGCTGATGGCCGGGCTGCTGCTGTGGCTGCTGGGCTACCGGCTGCTGGCGCCCAAGGGCGGCGCGCCGGGCCTCGGCCGGCTGGCGCTGCTGGGGCTTGGCGCCGCGCTTGGCACCGCGATGGTCGAGGCGGGCTGGTACGCGGTAGCCACGGGCGTGCCGCCGCTGCCGGTGCTGCAGGCCAATCTCGACACCGCCTTCGGCCTGCGCCCCGCCCTGTGGGTTGGGCTGGCGGGGGCGGGGGCGCTGGCGCTGCGGAGCCTGCACCTGCTGCGCGAGCGGCTCTCGCCGCCCCGCCCCGCCCGCCGCGCCGCCTGAGGGGGCCTCAGCCCCGGCGCCAGGTGGTGCCGCCCGGCCCGTCCTCCAGCACCACGCCCTGGGCGGCGAGCGCCGCCCGGATGCGGTCCGCCTCCGCCCAGTCCTTCGTGCGGCGCGCGGCGAGGCGCGCGGCGATGGCGGCCTCGATCGCGGCCGTGTCGTCCTCGGCGCCGCCCTGGCGCCAGGCCCGGGGGTCGGTGCCCAGCAGGCCCAGCACCGCCGCCGCCTGCCGCAGCGCCGCCGCCGCCTGGCCGGATTGCGGCTGCCAGCTCCGCCCGATGCGGGAAAGCAGGTTGGTGGCCGAGCCGCCCACCGTCGCCACGTTCTCCAGCGTGCGCAGGTCGCGCAGCCGGGTCAGGGCGAGGGGGGTGTTCAGGTCGTCGCCCAGCGGCTCCAGCGCCCATTCGGCCATCTCGGCCACCAGCGCGTCCTCCGCCTCCGGCGCGGGCAGGTCGCGGGCGAGCAGGGCATAGAAATCGTCCAGCTCCGCGCGGGCCTCGTCCAGCCGCTCCGCCGTGTAGTCGAGCGCCGCGCGGTAGTGGGTCTTGAGCAGCAGCAGGCGGAACGCCTCGCCCGCCCAGGCGCCGCGCTCCAGGATGTCGCGCACCGTGCGGAAATTGCCGAGCGACTTCGACATCTTCTCGCCATCGACCAGCAGCATGCCGTTGTGCAGCCAGTAGCGGGCGAAGCGGCTGCCCGGAAAGGCGCAGACCGACTGCGCCAGCTCGTTCTCGTGGTGCGGGAAGAGCAGGTCGTGCCCGCCGCCATGGATGTCGAACTCGGTGCCGAGATAGCGCCAGGACATGGCGGAGCACTCGATGTGCCAGCCGGGGCGGCCGCGGCCCCAGGGGCTGTCCCAGCCCGGCAGCCCCGCGGTGGAGGGCTTCCACAGCACGAAATCGCCCGGCTCGCGCTTGTAGGGCGCGACCTCAACGCGGGCACCGGCCAGCATCTCCTCGGTGGAACGGCCGGACAGGCGGCCATATTCCGGAAAGCTGGAAACGGAGAACAGCACATGCCCCTCCGCCGCATAGGCATGGCCATTGGCGATCAGCCGCTCGATCAGGCTGATCATGCGGTCGATGTTGTCGGTGGCGCGCGGCTCCTCGTCCGGCGCCAGGCAGCCGAGCGCCGCCATGTCGCGGTGGAAGTCGGCCGTGGTGCGGGCGGTGATGGCCGAGATCGGCTCGCCGCTCTCCTGGGAGCGGGCGTTGATCTTGTCGTCCACGTCGGTGATGTTGCGGACATAGGTGACGCGCGGGTAGCGCCGGCGCAGCAGCCGGGTCAGCACGTCGAACACCACGACGGGGCGGGCATTGCCCAGATGCGCCAGGTCATAGACCGTCGGCCCACACACATAGAGGCGCACATGCTGCGGATCGAGCGGGGCGAAGATCTCCCGCCGGCGCGTGGCGCTGTTGTGGAAGGCCAGTTCGGTCATCACTCTGCCTTGTCGGGGCTGGTTGCGGGCAAGCCCGGGGGCTGTGCGCCAGATCGGCGCCCCGCGTCAACCTCGAACGCGGCCCCGTCCGGGCCACCCTGGTGGAAGCGCCGCTTTCCGGTCAGGTGGCGCGCTGGCCGGGGCCGTGCAGCGTGGCGAACTGCTCGGGTGTCATGGGCCGGCCGAACAGGTAGCCCTGCACCTCGGCGCAGCCTTCCTGCCGCAGCAGCTCCGCCTGCTCGGCGTTCTCCACCCCTTCGGCCAGGGCGCGGATGCCCAGCGTCTGGCTGATGTTCACCACGGCGCGGATGACGGCCTTGGCGTTCGGGTCCTGCGCCATGTGCTGGACGAAGCTGCGGTCGATCTTGATCTTGTCGAAGGCGAAGCGGCGGAGATAGCCGAGGCTGGAATAGCCGGTGCCGAAATCGTCCATGGCGATGCGCACCCCCATGGCGCGCAGCCGCCGCAGGGTCGCCAGGGTTTCCGGTGTGTCCTGCATCAGCACGCTCTCGGTGATCTCGAGCTCCAGCCGGTGGGGCTGGAGGCCCGAGCGGCGCAGCGCGCCCTCCACCGCCTCGTAAAGGCCGGGCTGGCGGAACTGGGCGGTGGAGACGTTCACCGCCACGCTCATCCGCGCCGGCCAGCGGGCGGCCTCCTGGCAGGCCGTCTCCAGCACCCAGGCGCTCACCGCCCCGATCAGCCCGCTCTCCTCCAGCACGGGGATGAAGCGGTCGGGCGGCACGTCGCCATGGCCGGGGCGGTGCCAGCGCAGCAGGGCCTCGCCGCCCGAAACCTGGCCGGTGCCGAGATAGACCAGCGGCTGGTAGGCGAGGCGGAACTGGTGCTGCGCCTGCGCCTCCCGCAGATCCTGCTCCAGCTGCCGGCGCTCGCGCAGCTTGCGGCCCAGCTCGGGCGAGTGGAAGTGGTAGCCGCCCTGGCGCGCCTGCTTCGCCTGGTGCATCGCCATGTCGGCGTCGTGCGCGAGCTGGGCGGGGTCGGTGGGCTGGCCCGCCCGGCTCAGCGCGATGCCGATGCTCAGCCGCACCTGGCAGGGCTGGCCCTCCAGCATGACCGGCTCCTCCATCAGGGCCAGCAGGCGCCGCGCCAGCCCCGCCGCCGCCTGCGGCTGGTTCTCGGCCGCCTGGATGATGGCGAACTCGTCGCCGCCGATCCGCGCCAGGGTGTCGCTGGCGCGCATCCCCTGGCCCATGCGCCGGGCCACCTCGCGCAGCAGCATGTCTCCGGCGGCATGGCCCTGGGCGTCGTTCACCTCCTTGAAGCTGTCGATGTCGACGATCAGCATGGCCACCGACCGGCCCTCCCGCTGCGCCGACAGCAGCGCCTGGCCCAGCCGGTCCTGGAAGGCCTGCCGGTTGGACAGGCCCGTCAGCGTGTCGTGGGTGGCGAGGTAGGAGGCTTCCCCCAGGGCGCGCCGCAGCATGCGCATCGGCAGCAGGCGGAGCAGCGTGAACACGCCCCCCGCCAGCAGCAGGCAGAGCAGGGACAGCAGCCCCGCCTTGCGCAACGCCGGCCGCAGCGAGCGCCGCACCTCCACCTCGCCCCGCGCCGCGGCTCCGTCCGGCACCACGGCGCGGCGGGTGAGGATGGGGGCCGCGAGCGGCTCGGGCGGGGCGACCTCCACCAGCACCGCGCCATCCGCGCCGAGCAGCCGGACGTGCTCCGGCACCGCTCCGGGGGCGGCGGCCTGGCGCAGGATGCCGCGCGCGCCGCGATGGTCCTCCCGCTCGACCAGCCAGGAGCGGCGGCCCAGCTCATGGGCCAGGCTGGCCGCCCGCGCCTCCAGCCGCCCCGCCTCATGCGCCCGCAGGGCCAGCAGGTAGCTGGCCGGCGGCACCAGCGCCACGGCCAGTGCCGCCAGCGCGGCAAGACCCAGCATCAGCCCGAGCAGGGAGCCGGACATGCCGGAGCGCCGGAGCGGGAACTCAAGTTGGCGGCGCGGGGAGCGGATGCGCAGACGGTCCAGCAGGGGCAAGGCGAGGCTGTGCTGCACGGCATCTTCCTGTTGCCGGCGCCGGGAGAGGCGGAAGGCCGGAGCGCCGTGGCCGCCGACTTTCAGGGGCGGTCCCTGAACAGGCTGTTAACCGCTGGCGCCGTCGCCGGTGTTGCCCAGCATGCCGTGCAGCTCCCGCAGCAGGCCCTGCGCCGTCTGGGAGAGCGGCAGCCCGGCGGTCCAGAAGGCGAGGGCGCGGGCTGGGATCGCGGGCTCGAAGGGCAGCACCGCCAGGGGGCGGTGGCGGTTGCGGGCGGAGAAGGGGTCCACCACCGCGACACCCACCCCCGCCTCGGCCATGGCGCAGGCGGTGTCGGCGTAGCGCACCTCGACGGCGGCGGAGAAGGGCTCGCGCGCCGCCAGGAAGGCCTCGCGCACCGCGCGCCCCATGCGCGTGCCGCCGTCCAGCGCGATCAGGGGCCAGGCGCGCAGCAGCCCGGGCGTGACCAGGCTCTCCCGCGCCAGCGGATGGCCGGCCGGACAGACGCAGACCATGCGCGCCTCGGCCAGCGGACGGGTGGCGAGGCCCGGCCGCTCCTCCAGACTGAGGCCGAAGCCGAGTTCCGCGTCGCCGCCTTCCACGCCCGCCACCACCTCGTCCAGCCGCCGCACGTCGAAGGTGATGCGCAGGCCGGGCTGGCGGGCCAGCATCCGCCGCATGGCGCGCAGCACCACGCCATGTCCGAGCGGCGGGGTGGAGAGCAGCCGCAGCCGCCCCGTCTTGTCCTGGCGCAGCGCGCGGAGCCGCGCCTCCAGCGCCGCGTGCTGGGCGAAGAGCGGCTCGGATTCGGCGTGGATCACCCGCGCCGCCTCGGTGGGGAAGAGGCGGTTGTTGACGCGCTCGAACAGGGGGAAGCCCAGCTGCCCCTCGAGCTGCTTGACCGCGTTGCTGACGGCGGGCTGCGACATGCCGAGCAGGCGCGCCGCCGCCATGGTGGTCTGGTGCCGGATGACGGCGCGGAGGATCTCGAGCTGGCGCAAGGTCATGTCTTGGGCAGCATATAACCAGAATGGATAGAGCCGGGTGATTCATCATAATCAGGACAATTGCGCTGCCTGAAAAGCGTGCGACGATGCGCCGATTGCCGCATACCGGCCTTGCATGAGGTTCACCGATGCCCCGTATCCTGCGTGTCGCCGCCGCCCAGATGGGCCCCACACAACGGGCTGACAGCCGCGAGCACACCCTTTCGCGCATGATCGCGCTGCTGGAGCAGGCGGCTGCCCAGGGCGCGCGGCTCGTGGTGTTTCCCGAGCTGGCCTTCACCACCTTCTTTCCGCGCTGGCTGCTGAGCGAGGCGGAGCTGGACCAGTATTTCGAGAGCGCGCTGCCCGGCCCCGACACCCAGCCCCTGTTCGACCGCGCCAAGGCGCTCGGCGTCGGCTTCTATGTCGGCTACGCGGAGCGGACGGCGGACGGCAAGCGCTTCAACAGCGCCGTCACCGTGGGGCCGGACGGCGCCATCCTGGAGAAGTACCGCAAGGTGCACCTGCCGGGCTCGGTGGAGCCGCGCGAGGGCTCGCGCTTCCAGCAGCTGGAGAAGCGCTACTTCGAGTATGGCGACCTGGGCTTCCCCGCCTTCCGCGGGCCGGAGGAATGGGGCGCGCCGGTGCTCGGCATGCTGGTCTGCAACGACCGCCGTTGGCCGGAGGCCTGGCGCGTCTATGGTCTCCAGGGGCTGGAGATGCTGCTCGTCGGCTACAACTCGGCGGCCTACGACCCGAATGGCGGCAACACCGAGGATGCCGGGTTGCGCACCTTCCATTCGCAGCTCGCCGCCCAGTCCAACGCCTACATGAACGCCGCCTGGGCGGTGGCCGTGGCCAAGGCGGGCGACGAGGACGGCTCCGGCCTGATCGGCGGCTCCTGCATCGTCGATCCCAACGGCCGCATCGTCGCCGAGACGAGGACGCTGGGCGACGAGGTGGTGGTGGCCGATTGCGACCTCGACCTGTGCGCCCAGGGCAAGGAGAAGATGTTCAACTTCGCCCAGCACCGCCGGCCGGAGATGTACGGGCTGATCACCAGCCGCACCGGCGCCGTGGCGCCGCCGCGCAAGGCGGGCTGAGGCCGATGGGGCAGGGAAAGACCCCTTCCGCTTTGCCGGACATCGCCCACTACACCCATGTGCCCAACCGGCACTGGGGGCGGTGGGCGGCGGTCGCCATCATCCTGCTGCTGCTGACCGGGCTCGCCCGGGCCTTCGCGGTGGGCGACATCGAGTGGCGCTTCGTGGGCGCCTTCTTCACGGCACCGGCCATCATGGCGGGCCTCGCCAACACGCTGTGGATGACCTTCGGCGCCATGGCGCTGGGCATCGCGCTCGGCGTCGTCACGGCGGTGATGCGCATGTCGCCCAACCCCGTGCTCCAGGGCGTGGCGATGGGCTACACCTGGCTGTTCCGGGGCACGCCGGTGATCCTGCAGCTGCTGCTGTGGTTCAACCTGGCGCTGATCTTCCCGCGCCTGGGCTTCGGCGACTTCTCGGTGCGCACGGTGGACGTGATGACGCCGGCGCTGGCCGCCCTGCTCGGCCTCGGCATCAACCAGGGCGCCTACACCTCGGAGGTGATCCGCGCCGGCATGCTCTCGGTCGATGCCGGGCAGTACGAGGCGGCCAAGGCCATCGGCATGACGCGGCTGCGGGCGCTGCGGCGCATCATCTTCCCGCAGGCGATGCGGGTGGTGATCCCGCCGCTCGGCAACGAGTTCATCGGCATGGTGAAGCTGACCTCGCTGGCCAGCGTCATCCAGTTCGCCGAGATCCTGCACGCCGCGCAGAACATCTACTACGCCAATTCCCGCGTCATCGAGCTGCTGATCGTGGCCGCCATCTGGTACCTGATCATCGTCTCGGTCCTGACGCCCTTGCAGATGCTGCTGGAGCGCCGCTTCGCCCGCGGCACGGGAGGAAGCCGGTGAGCCCCCTCGTCTCGATCGTCGATGTCCGCAAGAAGTTCGGCGACTTCCAGGCGCTGGACGGCGTCTCGCTCGACGTGCATGCCGGCGAGGTGCTCTGCATCATCGGCGCCTCCGGCTCGGGCAAGACCACGCTGCTGCGCTGCGTCAACCAGCTCGTCACCATCGATGGCGGCGCCATCTGGGTGGATGGCGAGCTGACCGGCTGGCGCATCGACGGCAACCGCCTGCATGCCCTGCCGGAAAAGGAGATCGCCCGGCAGCGCCTGGCCACCGGCATGGTGTTCCAGCGCTTCAACCTCTTTCCGCACATGACGGCGCTCGAGAACATCATCGAGGGGCCGGTGCAGGTGCAGGGCAGGGACCGCGCCGAGGCCTCGCGCGAGGCCGAGGCGCTGCTGGCGCGCGTCGGCCTGGCCGACAAGGCCGGCGCCTACCCGGCCAACCTCTCGGGCGGCCAGCAGCAGCGCGTGGCCATCGCCCGCGCGCTCGCCATGAAGCCCAAGCTGATGCTGTTCGACGAGCCGACCAGCGCCCTCGACCCCGAGCTGGTGGGCGAGGTGCTGGCAGTGATGAAGGAGCTGGCCGCTTCCGGCATGACCATGATCGTGGTGACGCACGAGCTGGGCTTCGCCCGCGAGGTGGCGGACCGCGTCGTGTACATGGACCGCGGCGCCATCGTCGAATCCGGCCCGGCCGCCGAGGTGCTCGGCAACCCGAAGGAAGCCCGGCTGAAGGCCTTTCTCTCCGCTGTCATCGCCTGAAGGAAATCTGAGCATGTTCAAGAAGCTGCTGCTGGCCGCCACCGTCCTCGCCCTGCCCGTCGCGGCGCAGGCGGCCGAGCTGCCGTCCCGCATCAAGTCGCGCGGCACCATCGTCGCCGCCATCGTGCCGAACTATCCGCCGCTGGACCTGCGCGACCCGCAGACCAACCAGCTCACCGGCTTCGACGTGGAGCTGGGCAACGCCCTGGCCGAGAAGCTCGGCGTGAAGATGCAGTGGCAGGAGACCAGCTTCGACCAGATGCTGGCCTCGGTGCGCACGGGGCGCGTGGACATCATCCTGTCCGGCATGTCCGACCTGAAGTCGCGCCAGGAAACCGCGACCTTCATCGACTACCTGCGCTCGGGCAGCCAGTTCTTCACCCAGGCCAGCCGCGCCGCCGAGTTCCCGAACCCCGAGGCGCTGTGCGGCAAGCGCGTGGGCGCCAGCCGCCGCACCGCCCTGCCGAACGACATCAAGGCCTTCAGCGACGCGAACTGCGTGGGCAAGGGCAAGCCCGCCATCGAGTACGTGCCCACCGAGGGCTCGGCCGATGCGCGCACCCAGCTCCGCCAGGGGCGCATCGACGCCGCCATGCAGGGTGGCGAGACGCTGCCCTACATCATGGGCCTCGAGCCCAACACCTACGCCCCCGTCGGCGAGCCGGTGCGCTTCACGCTGATGGGCATCGCGGTCGGCAAGGAGGAGACGCAGCTCCAGCAGGCGCTGGCCGAGGGGCTGCGCGGGCTGATGGCGGACGGCACCTATGCGAAGCTGGCCGAGAAGTGGCAGCTCTCGCCCTCCAAGATCCCCGAGGTGCAGATCAATGGCGGCGAGTGACCTGGCGCTGAAGGCAGGGCTCGACGCCCTGCCGCTGCTGCCCGCCAACCGCGCGCCACTGGCGCCGGAGTTCCCGTGGCCGGCGGGGCACGGCGCGGCGATGTTCCTGAGCTTCGACGTCGATGCCGAGAGCGCCTGGACCGCCAAGGACCCCGCCCGCTATGGCGAGCTGGTGACCATGTCCTTCGGCGGCTACGAGGCGCGGGTCGGCACGCCGAAGCTGTTGGAGATGCTGCGCCAGCTCGGTCTGAAGGCCACCTTCTTCATCACCGGCTGGTCGGTCGAGGCGCACCCCGCCATGTGCGAGGCCATCCTGAGGGATGGCCACGAGATCGGCCACCACGGCTTCCACCACCTGATGCCGCAGCCGGGCGACCCGATGCTGGCGGAGGAGGTGGACCGCGGCCTGGAGGTGCTGAAGCGGCGGCTCGGCGTGGTGCCGAAGGGCTACCGCGCGCCCTCGGGCGAGTTCTGCGAGGCGCTGCGCGTCCTGTTGAAGCAGCGCGGCCTGCTCTACACCTCCTCCTTCCGCGACGATGTGCGTCCCTACCGCCACCTGCTGGCCGATGGCACGCCGGGGCTGGTGGAGCTGCCCGTCACCGCCAGCTACGACGACTGGCTGCTGGGGCTGTCGCAGCGCTACAGCCGCCACACCATCCAGCCGCGCGAGGCCGTGCTGTCCATGTGGAAGGACGAGCTGGACGAGATCCGCGACTGGGGCGCCATGGTGACCACCGTGCTGCACCCGCAATGCAGCGGCCGGCCGATGCGGCTGCGCCTGCTGCGCGAGTTCCTGCAATACGCCCAAGGCTGCGGCGACGTCTGGATCGCCACCGGCGAGCAGATCGCCGCGCACTTCACCGACTGCGAGCGGAAGGCCGGCTGAACCGGCCCTCTCGCCAGCGCCACGGCACGACCCAACACCGGAGACATCGCATGATTCCCTTCAAGCGTATGCTGGCGGTGGGGCTCGCCATGGCCCTGGCGGGGGCGCTGCCCGCCGCCGCCCAAACGGACAAGCAGAACGCCGCGCTGCCGGACGCCGTCCGCAGCGCGGGCGCGCTGCGGGTCGGCATCGAGGCCACCTATCCGCCCATGGCCTACAAGGATCCCGCCACCAATGAGCGGCGCGGCGTCAATGTCGATCTCGTCACCGCCATCGGCCGCGACCTCGGCATCGAGATCCGCTGGGAGGAGATGTCCTTCGAGCAGATCGTCAACTCGCTCACCACCGGCCGCATCGACTTCAGCGGCACCTCCATGACCGACCTGCCGGCGCGGCGCGAGAAGCTGACCTTCGTGGACTACATCACCACGGGCGGGCAGCTCTTCACCACGCGGGCGCTGGCCGCCTCCATCCGCGAGGCGACGGATTTCTGCGGCAAGTCCGTCTCCACGCCGCGCTTCACCAACTACTTCCCCTCCGCCCAGGCCTGGAGCGAGCGCGCCTGCGCCGGCCGGCAGCCCATGCAGGTGGTGGGCAGCAACGGCGCCACCGCCTCCCGCACCGATCTGCGGCAGGAGCGCAACCAGGGCGCCATCCTCGGCGCCGAGTTCGTGGCGCATCTCCAGCGCACCGAGCCGGAGAACTGGGTGGCGGTCGGCAAGCCCATCACCAACAACCTGTCCGGGCTGGCCTTCCCGAAGGATTCGACCGCGCTGCGCGACGCCATCGCGGCCTCGCTGCAAAGGCTCATCGACAACGGGACCTACGCCGAGATCCTGAAAAAGCACGGGATCGAGGGGCAGGCGATCCGCACCGTCTCGATCGACGCCGGGCAGCCTTGAACAATGCAGGGGGCGCTGCCCCCTGGCCCCCGCCGGAGTGACAGTGTCACCCCGGACCCCGCCATCAGTTTTCCGGATATGCCTTCCATGGACCTGCTGATCACCAACGCCGCCGTTGTCACCTGCGACGATGAAAGGCGGGTTCTGGGGCGGCACGCCATCCTCGTCCGGGGGAACCGCATCGAGGGCCTCGGGCCGAGCGTGGAGCTTGAGGCGGCGCATCCCGGCGTGCCGCGCTTCGATGCGCACGGGCTGGCCGTGCTGCCGGGGCTGATCAACGCCCACACCCACACCGTGCTGACCGCGCTGCGCGGCTCGGTCGAGGACTGGGAGGGCGACATGATCTACGGCTACATGTCGCCCATCTCCTACACCATGACCGACGAGGAGCGGGCCGTGATGGCCATGCTCGGCTGCGTCGAGGCCATCCGCAGCGGCAGCACCACCCTGGTCGATCCCTTCCGCCACGTGCTCTCCTATGGCCGCGCCATGGCCTCTACCGGGCTGCGCCTGTGGCTTTCGGAAAGCTGCGCCGACATCGATACGCGCCGCATCCGCCATGGCGACTACCGCGAGGACCCGGCCTTCGGCGCGCAGTTCCTGGACCGCGCCGAGGCGATGATCGAGGGGTTGCACGGCAGCCATGGAGACCGCGTGCGCTGCCAGGTGGCCGCCCACGCGCCGGACAACTGCTCCCCCGCCATGCTGCGCAAGCTGCTGGACCTCGCGGCGAGGCACAGTCTCACCCGCACCGTGCATCTCTCGCAGAGCCCGGGCGAGGAGAAGGCGGTGCGCGCGGCGCGCGGCACCACCTCCGCCGGCTACCTGGACCGCGAGGGCTTCCTCGGCCCGGACCTCACCGCCGCGCACTGGACCTTCTGCAACCGCGAGGACATCGAGATCCTCGCCGCGCGTGGCGTCACCATGGCGCACACGCCGGCCAGCATCTCCCGCCGCCGCGGCATGCACCGCGCCCTGCTGGGCCCGATCCGCGATGCCGGCGTGCGCGTCGCCTTCGGCACGGACAACATGACCGAGGACATGTTCCAGGCCATGACCATCGGCTCCATCCTGCACCGCACCGGGCGCGGCCGCGAGGAGGAGGGCGGCGTGCTGCCGGGGCCCGACGCCATCCTGGACGCGGTGACGCGCGATGCCGCCGCGAGCGTCGGCGCGGGCCATGAGATCGGCCGCGTCGCGCCGGGCTGGAAGGCGGACCTGACCTTCCTCGACCTCAACACGCCGGCGCTGCGCCCGGTGATCCGCCTCGTTTCCAACATCGTCCATTACGGCCATCCCGGCGCGGTGCACTCGGTAATGGTGGATGGCGCGTTCATCCTGCGCGACCGCCGGGTCCTGACGGTGGACGAGCCCGCTTTGCTGCGCGAGGCCGATGCCGTCACCCGCCGCGTCTGGGCGCGCATGATCGAGCAGAACCCCGATCTCGCGCGCCCGGCCTCCGAGCTGCCCTGGCTGGAGCTTTGATCCGCTCCCTTAGTCTGCGCGCGCGCCGGAAGCCTGCACCACCTGCTTCCACATCGGCCGCTCGCGGTTGGCGCGGGCGGCGGCGTCCGCGGCCGTGGTCCACAGCGCCTGCGCGCCGCCCTGGATGAAGCGCTTCTGCATCGCCTCGTCCTGCGCTACCTGCCGCATGGCGTTGTTCAGCCGCTCGATGACGGGTGCCGGCGTGCCGGCCGGCGCCACGAAGGCACCCCAGACGCTGATGACGAAGTCCGGGATGCCCGCTTCCGCCATGGTGGGGATGTTGGGCAGGGTGGGCCAGCGCGTGGCGCCGGTCACCGCCAGGCCGCGCATCCGCCCTTCCTGGATCAGCCCGATATGCGAGGCGAGGTTGTCCAGCGCGATGTCCACGTCGCCCGCCAGCAGCGCCGGAACGGTCTGCGCCGCGCCGCGGTAGGGCACATGCGTCGCCTTCACGCCGGTGCGGCTGAACAGCATGCTGCTGGACAGGTGCGTGGTCTGGCCGATGCCGGTCGAGCCGTAGGTGATGCCGTCCGGCTTCTTCTTCGCCCAGTCGATGAACTCGGCCAGCGTCTTCGACGGATTCTTGTCGGGCGCGATGACGGCGACGTTGGGCGTGTCCCAGGCCAGGCCGATCGGCACCAGGTCCTTCTCGGGGTCGAAGGGCATGCTCTGGAACAGGAACTGGTTGATGGCCATGATGCTGGCCGTCACGGCGCCGATGGTCAGCCCGTCCGGCGCCGCCTTGGCCACCGCGTCGGTGCCGAGATTGCCGCTGGCGCCCGCCCGGTTCTCCACCACCACGGGCTGGCCCAGCACGGCGCCCATGCGCTCGGCATAGAGGCGGCTCAGCACGTCGGTGGAGCCGCCGGGCGGATAGGGCACGATCAGCCGGATCGGGCGCTGCCCCGCGAGGCCCTGCGCCAGCGCGGGCGCGGAAAGGACGGCGGGTGCCGCGAAGGCGGCGGCGCGCAGCAGGGCGCGGCGTTCGATCATGGTTCGTTTCTCCCGTTTCGCGCCGTTCGTTGCGGCGCCACAGGGAGAGGATCGGCCAGGGGGGCGGCGCCGTCCAGCCTTCAATCCCGCTCGTCAGTCCGGGGGCGGGGCAGGGCGGTGCCGTCCTCGCGGAACAGGTGGCAGGCGGCGGGGGGAAGGTGGAACCGTCCCGGCTGGCCCTCGCGCAGCCGCACGCCCTCGGGGATGCGCGCCGTCAGCAGCGTGCCGTCCGAGGCGCGCAGATAGGCGAGCTGCTCGTCGCCCAGCTCCTCCACCACCTCGACGGGCCCGGACAGGGCGGCGCCATCGCCTGCCAGCCGGACGTGCTCGGGGCGGATGCCGAGCGTCAGCGCCTCGCCCGGCCGCGCGCCCGCGCCCGCCACAGGTACGTCGAGCCGCGCCCCGCCGGGCAGGCTGACGGCGACCGTGCCCTCCGAACCGCCTTCGGCCCGCACGGCCAGGAAGTTCATCCGCGTGCTGCCGATGAAGCCGGCCACGAAGATGTTGCGCGGGTGCCGGTACAGCTCCACCGGCGCGCCGGCCTGCTCGACGCGGCCGGCGTTCAGCACCACGATCCGGTCGGCCAGCGTCATCGCCTCCACCTGGTCGTGCGTCACATAGATCATGGTGCTGCGCATGGACTGGTGCAGGCGCGCGATCTCGATGCGCATCTGCACCCGCAGGCTGGCGTCGAGATTGGAAAGCGGCTCGTCGAACAGGAACACCTTCGGCTCCCGCACGATGGCGCGGCCGATCGCCACGCGCTGCCGCTGCCCGCCCGAGAGCTGCTTCGGCAGCCGGTCCAGCAGCGGCGCCAGCTCCAGCTTCCCGGCCACGTCGCGCACGCGGGCGTCGATCTCGGCGCGCCTGGCGCGGCCCATCTCCAGCCCGAAGGCGATGTTCTCCCGCACCGTCATGTGCGGATAAAGCGCGTAGGACTGGAACACCATGGCGATGCCGCGCTCGCGCGGGGGCCTGGCCGTCACGTCCTCCCCGCCGATATGGACCGAGCCGGCGCTGACGCTCTCCAGCCCCGCCACCAGCCGCAGCAGGGTGGACTTGCCGCAGCCCGAGGGGCCGACAAAGACGCAGAACTCGCCATCGCCGATCCGGAGATCGACGTCGCGGATCACCTGCGTGCCGTCGAAGCGCTTCCGCACCCCGCGCAGTTCGACGTCTGCCATGTGGCGCTCTCCTTCCGCGATGCTCATCCCTTCACCGCGCCGGCGGTGAGGCCGGAGACGATCTTGCGCTGGAAGGCCAGCACCAGCAGCACGATGGGGATGGTGACGATGACGGAGGCGGCCATCACCAGCCCCCAGGGCAGTTCCTGCCGGCTGCCGCCGCTGAGCAGCGCGATGGCGACGGGCACGGTGCGCGTCTCGGCCGAGAGGGTGAAGGTGAAGGCGAACAGGAACTCGTTCCAGGAGACGATGAAGGCGAGCAGCGCGGTGGGCGCCATGGCCGGCCAGAGCAGCGGCAGGAAGACGCGGCGGATGACGGTGAGCGGCGAGGCGCCGTCGGCATAGGCCGCCTCCTCCAGCTCCTTCGGCAGCTCGCGCATGAAGGTGGTGAGCACCCACACCGTGAAGGGCAGGGTCAGCACCAGGTTGGCCAGCACCAGGCCGGGCAGCGTGTCGTAGAGGCCAAGCGCGCGGATCAGCTCGAACATGCCGGACAGCACCGCCACCTGCGGGAACATCGACACGCCGAGGATGGCGAGCATCAGCGCCCCGCGGCCGCGGAAGCGCACCCGCCCCAGCGCATAGGCCGCCGTGACGGCCAGCAGCAGCGAGAGCGCCACCACCACCGCCGCCACCAGCACCGAGTTGAGGATGGTGCGGCCGAAATCGAGCTGGGTGAAGACCTGCGCGTAGTTGGAGAGATCCAGCGTCTCGGGCCAGAGGGAGGGCGAGAACAGCGCGGTGCCGGAGCGGAAGGAGGTGACCAGGGCATGGTAGAAGGGGAACAGCGCGAAGGCGCCGATCGCCAGCAGAAGCAGCGCGAAACCCGCGCGGGCGAGCAGGGTGCGGGCGTTCATCGGGCGCTCTCCCCTTCCAGCCGCAGCCGCCCGAGCAGCACCACGGACAGGGTGAGCAGCGCGATCACCAGGAAGAGCAGGGTGGAGGCGGCGGAGCCGTAGCCCACATCCTGGAAGTCCACGAGCTGCTGCCGGGCATAGACTGACATGGACTGCGTGCCCGAGGCATTGGCCGTCAGCACATAGATGAGGTCGAACACCCGCAGCGCGTCCAGCGCGCGGAACACCAGTGCCACCACCAGGGCGGGGCGGATCAGCGGCAGCGTCACGCGGAAGAAGACCCGTATGGGATGGATGCCGTCGACCCGCGCCGCCTCGTAGCAATCGGCGGGCAGCATCTGCAGCGCGGCCAGGATCAGCAGGGCGACGAAGGGCGTGGTCTTCCACACATCGACGATGACGACGGCCCACATGGCGAGGTCCGGGTCGGCCATCCAGGCGACCGGCGCGTCGATTGCGCCGATGGCGAGCAGCGCGTGGTTGATGACGCCGAACTGGTCGTTCAGCATCCAGGCCCACATCCGCGCCGAGACGATGGTGGGGATGGCCCACGGGATCAGGATGGCCGCGCGCACCAGCCCGCGCAGCGGGAAGCGGGCATTCAGCGCCAGCGCCACCACCATGCCCAGCACCGCCTCGATGGAGACCGAGACGGCGGCGAACCACACGGTGCGCCACACCGCCCGCCACCATTGCGGGTCTGCCAGCAGGCCGAGCCATTCCCCCTCGTAGTATTCGAGATAGTTGGCGAAGCCGATGAAGCGGTAGTTCTCCAGCTCGATCAGCTCGGCATCGGTGAAGCTGAACCAGACGGTGCGCAGCAGCGGCCAGCCGGCCACCGCCGCCAGCACCGCCAGGGTGGGTGCCAGGAACAGCCAGGCGGCGCGCACCCGCACCCGCGCCAGGCCCAGATCGTCCTTCGCCATGCGGTCCATGCCTCCGCTCACCAGCCGCGCCGGCTGAGGCGGCGGAGGTCGTGGCGCAAGGCTTCGAGCGCCGGCGCGGCCTGCTGCTGCCCCGAGAGCACGGCATGCACCCGGCTCCAGAAGGCGTGGGAGGCGCGGTTGTAGCGGGTGCCCGTGGCGCGGGAAGGCCGTGCCACCGCGTTGCTGAAGGTGCCGTACAGGGCCCGGAAGAAGGGGTTGGCCGCGATCACCTCCTCATCCTCGTAGAGCGCGGGGCGGGTGGGGTTGTAGGCCGCCACCACGGCGCGGCGCTTCTGCTCGGCCGCGCCGGTGAGGTGCATCACCAGGGCCGCCGCCGCTTCAGGGTGGCGGGAATAGCGCGAGACGCCGAGGTTCCAGCCGCCGAGCACGCCGGTCTGCCGCCCTTCCGTGCCATGCGGAAGGCCGGTGATGCCCACCTTGCCGCGCACCGGGCTGTCCGGTCCTTCCGCCAGCGCCCAGGCATAGGGCCAGTTGCGCATGAACACCGCGTTGCCGGACTGGAAGATGCCGCGCGCCTCCTCCTCCGTGTAGGTCAGCGCCCCCTCGGGCGTGATGCGGCCGATCCAGCCGGCGGCACGGCCGATGGCCCCGGCGGCACGAGGATTGTCGATGGTGATGCTGCCCTCCTCATCGACGATGGTGCCGCCGCCGGAACTAGCCACCCATTCCAGAGCGTTGACGGTGAGCCCTTCATAGGCGCGGCCCTGGAACACATAGCCCCAGAGGCCGCCATTCCCCGCCGCGCGCTCCGCCTCCTGGATCACCCGCGCCGTCTCCTCCATCTCGCCCCAGGTGGCGGGAACGGGGCGGCCGTGCTTCTCCAGCAGGTCGCGGCGGTAGAACAGCACGCCGGCATCGGTGTAGAGCGGCATGGCGATCAGCCGCGCCTCCACCGTGTTGTTCTCGATGATGGCGGGGAAATGCGCCGCCTCGGCACCTTGGCTGTAAGGCTTCAGGTCGATGAAGTGGCTGGCCAGGATGCCGGGCCACACCACGTCGATCTGGTAGACATCGATCCGCGCGGCGCCGCCGGCCAGCATCATCTGGTAGAGCGCCAGGCGCTCGCTGGCGGAATTGGGCACCGAGACGGTCTGGACCGTGTGGCCGGTCTGCCGGGCCCAGGCCGCCGCGCCATCGCGGCACAGCTCCAGCTCCTGCCCGAGCGCGCCGCAGGAGATGGTGATCTCCGCCGCGGGCGCGGGGGAGGAAAGGCCGGCAAGCAGGCCGCAGATGCGCAACGCCCTGAGCAGGCGCATGACGGTGTCCTCCCAGCAAGGATTGGCGGGAAGGCACCGGGCCGGGCACGAAGGCTGGAGCGCGGCGCCGTCTCCTCCAGGGCCGCGCGGCGGGGCGCGTGGCGGGTTCCGGTCGGGGTGCATGGCCAGGGCGCTGGCCATGACGGGCGCCGGAATCGCTAGCCCCGCCTGCCCGATGATGCAACCCGCCCGCTGGCCGATTGGCTGGGGTGCCAGCCCTGGCGCAAGCGAACATGAAAAAGCCCGGCTGGGGCCGGGCTTTCAGCCGATCAGGCGGATTGGGGTGGGGCGGCTTACCAGCGGCCCGTGGCGCCCAGCGCGAAGGGGCTGCGCTCACCCCAGGAATTCCAGGAGGCGTAAAGGCCCGACGCCTCGTTGCGCCAGCTTTCCTCGCGGCGGCTCTCGGCCTCGGCGGCCTGGCGGCGGTCGGCGGCCGTGTCGGCGATGATCTGGGTGCGGTCCATCATGGCTGGCCTCCTTTGCTGAGAACACAATTAGGGCGAATGCCTGCCTTATTCCAGCCCCAATTTGGCAGGCAGCGTCACGTTCACGCCATAATTGGGTCTGGAGGAACAAGGGGCGGCAGCCGGAAAGCGCCCGGGGAGGAGCAAAAGCCTCGCAAGACAGCCCTATTAATCAGGGGCTTGATGCGGTGGATCTCAAATGTGGCGGGAAAATGGCGGAATGGGGCATGCATCGCCAAGCCTGACGCCCGCACACAACCAGCGCTTCATGGCGCCGCCGGCAACCTGCCGCGGAGTCGCCGGATGCAGATCCGGGAGCGGCCAAAGCCCCGGCGCGCAGGGCGGCGCTGCCCCGAGGAGGGCGAGGCCTGGAAGGACGGTCGGGCGGCCCCGCTTGCCGGAGCAGGGCCGCGCTTCAGGTCACACCGGAAAGACTTCCCGGCCCTCGGCGGCGCCGTGGAGTAGGTAATGCGCCAGCGGGTTCAGCCCGGCGGCGGCCACATCCGGGTTCGCCGCGAGATAGGCTCCCGCGTCGAACGCCATGCTCGGGTCACGGCCTTCCCGGTAGCCATGCTCGGCATAGTGCCAGAGCGGATCGAGGCGGGCGGCCGCCACGTCCGGATTGGCGGCGAGATAGTAGCTGCTGTCGAAGAAGGCGTTCGGGTCGCGCCCCTCGCGCCAGCCGAACATGTTGAAATGCGCCAGCGGGTCGATGCGGGCGGCGAGCACGTCGGGGTTCTGGCCGAGATAGTGGCTGATGCTGAACAGCGCGCTGGGATCGCGCCCCTCCGCCCAGCCGAAGGCCTCGTAATGCGCCCGCGGGTCGAGGCCGGCGGCCAGCACGTCCGGGTTCCGCGCCAGGTAGAAGCCGGCGTCGAAGCAGGAGGGGCTGGCGGGCGGCGGCTCCGGCTCTCCGGCCGGGCTCCGGGGCAGGGCGGTGAAGCCGGTGGGGAAGGAGCCCTCCATGCCGGGGGTGATGTCCTCCACCAGCCGCGTGCCGGCGGAGGTGCCGTCCGAATACCAGAGCTCGCGGCCGGTCTTCTCGGTGACGGCGGAGAACAGCAGGCCGCCATCTCCCGCCGGCACCAGCTCGGCGGCGAAGCGGCTCCCCTCGGGCAGGGCGACAAGGAGGGTGGTGCCTTCGCGGGTGCCGTCCGTCACCCACAGCTCGCCGGAATTCTCCGGCGCCTGCTGGACCGTGAACGCCACGCGTCCATTGCCCAGCGCCTGGAAGCCGATGGGGCCGGAGCCTTGCTCCCCCGGAACGATGTCGCGCAGCAGCACGGTGCCGGCGGCGGTGCCATCGGTCACCCAGACCTCGATGCCGTGCTCGGCATCGCCCGCGGCGAAGACCGCGCGGCCATTGCCCAGCGCCGTCAGCTCCTGCGGGCCCTGGCCGCTGAAGCCGGTGCCGAACTGCCGGAGCAGGGCGGTTCCCGCCGGCGTGCCGTCCGTGCCCCAGAGCGCGCGCCCTTCCGTGCCGTTGTCGGCGTGGAAGACCGCGCGCCCGGCCCCGAGCGGCGTGAAGTCGGGGCTGCCGTAATAGGGCCTCTCCCCCGGCGGCAGGCCGATGAGGGGGATGGTGCCGGCCGCCGTGCCATCCGTGACCCAGACCTCCGTCTCGGGCAGCGGGCCGGAAGCCTTGAACAGGATGCGCCCATTCCCCAGCGCCACCAGGTCGCCCGGGTCGGAGATGCCGCTCTCGTTCGGGGTGGCGGTGATGAGGCGGGTGCCCGCCGCCGTGCCGTCGGTGATCCAGAGCTGGCCGCCGGCCTGCGGATCGTGGGCGGTGAAGACGGCGCGGCCATCGGGCAGGGCGGTGAAGCCGCCGGGAAAGGAGCCGGTCTCGCTGGGGGCTAGTTCCCGCAGCAGGTAGGTGCCGGCGGCGGTGCCGTCGCTCCTCCACAACTCGGCGTTGAAGTCCTGGCCCTGCGCGCTGAACAGCACCGTGCCGTCGGCCATGGTGAAGTAGCCGAAGGGGGAGCCGCCGGAGGCGCCGGGCAGGATGTCGCGCAGCAGGGTGGTGCCCGCCTCCGTGCCGTCGGTCACCCACAGCTCCTGGCCGTGGATGCCGTCATCAGCGGTGAAGAGCAGGCGCCCGCCCACCGTCGCGGCCAGGGAGAAGGGGAAGGAGCCCGCCGGCCCGGAGCGGATGTCGCGCAGCAGGAAGGTGCCTTCGGCGGTGCCGTCGGTGCGCCAGAGCTCGGTGCCGTGGTCGGGGTCGCCAGCCTGGAAAACAAATCCGTCACGCAAGGCCATGCGTCACTCCTCGTTCCCATCCGGGCAGGAGCGGAGGAACCGGCGATGGGGCGTGGCTTCCGCTTGCCTATCCCCGTTTGTCCGCAGGATCGGCGGGGCGGGTCAACGGCAATGAAGGCAGGGCGGGGGAGGGTGGCGGCCCGCTCCAAAAGCCGCGCCGGGCGGCTCTTGCCGGCGGGAAAGCGGCCCGCCGGCCTTGCGCCGCAAGGCATCCGGCGGTGCGGCCTGTCTCGAAAACCATCGGCCGTCCCGTCTGGCGCGGCGATGCCCGGCTTCCTGATCGCCAAGAATTGCTTGGAGCCGCCGTTCCGTCCCTGACCAGGCCCGCAGCCGGCGGTTTTCCCCTGGCCACACTGGCCTGGCCGCCGGTTGTGGAGTGGCTGGGCAAATCGCCCCCAGGCCTTGCCGATTCGGTGCGCGCAGGGCGGCGATGAAGGCGGTGCCCTCCTCCCCGCGCACCGCCTCCGGGTCAGGGGATGGGGCAACTTCCCCCATCGACGTTGATCGCCGTGCCGGTGATGTAGGAGGCCGCGTCCGAGGCCAGGAAGCAGGCGGCCTGGGCGAATTCCTCCGCCCGCCCGACGCGGCCGAGCGGCACGCCCCGCCCCATCTCGGCCAGCAGCGCGTCGAGCGGCCGGCCGGCGGCCTCGGCGCGCCGGCGCCACTGGTCGCTCTCGATCAGCCCGACGAGCAGGGCGTTGACCAGGATGCCGTGCGGCGCGCCCTCGCCGGAGAGCACCTTGGTCAGCGCCAGCCCGGCGGCGCGGCTGATGGCGGTGGGGGCGGTGCCGGCGCGGGGCGCCTTGGCATGGGTGTTGAGCACGTTGATGACACGGCCCCATCCGCGCTCGCGCATCTGCGGCCAGGCCAGGCGCGTCAGCCGGATGGCGGCGAACAGCTTGAGGTCCAGATCCTCCTGCCAGACCGCGTCCGTCACCGTCTCGAAGGCGCCGGTGCGGGAGGCGCCGGCATTGTTCACCACGATGTCGATCCGCCCCAGCGCCGCCATGGCGCCGTCATGGCCCGCCTGGATGCCCTCGGCGGTGGCGACGTCACAGGCGATGGCGGCGACCTTCCCCTGCGCCGTGGCGCGGATCTCCCGCTCGGCCGCTTCCAGCGCCGCCTGGCCGCGCGCCAGGATGGCGACATCGGCGCCCGAGGCGGCGAAGCGCCGGGCCATGGCCAGGCCGAGCCCCTTGCTGCCGCCGGTGATGACGGCCGCCCGGCCGCGCAGACTGATTTCCATGGTGACCCTTCCTCCCGTTGACCGGCACAGCCTGCCGCAGCGCGGCCGATCGGGCCAGCGGGGGAAGGGCGGTTCAGATCACGTCGAGAAAGGCCATCAGCCCCCAGGCGGCGGCGCCCAGCATGGCGACGCCGGCCAGGTAGTCGGCCACCTCGCGCCAGATCGGGTTGCCGCCCGCCGGCGGCGTGGCGCGCGGCGCGGCCTTGCGGCGGGCAACGGCCTTCGGCGCGGCCGTCTTGGCACGGCGTGGCGCCTTGGCGGCCATGGGCTCCGGGGCCTTGGCGGGGCGCCGGCGTGGGGCCGGCTTGCGGGGCGTGGTGCCTGTCATGCCGCGCCCCCCTGCGGCGGATGGAAGAAGCGGGAAGGAGGCGGCGAAGCGGACATGGCGACCCTGAACGCTGGCGAAGAGAAGGCAGGAGGGTGGGAACAGATCAGGCCCGCGCCGTCAACCTTGAGCGGAGCCGAAAGAAAAAGGCGCCCCCGAAGGAGCGCCCCGGCCTGCCAGGAAGAAGAGGAAGCCGGCCGGGAGGATGCCTGCCCGGCCTTTACTTCCCTCTCAGTTCCAGCCGGCCCGCTGCATGATCTGGAGCGCCTCGGGCGTCTTGTCGAGATTGCCGGCCGCGTTCACCGGTTCGGCGCGGAACCTGCCCATGGCGGCCAGCGCCGGGTGCAGCGGCGTATCGGCCACCACCGGATATTCCATGTTGCCGAGGGCGAAGGCTTCCTGCGCCTTGTGCGTGGTCATGAACTCCAGGAAGCGGATGGCGTTGGCGCGGTTCGGCGCCGACTTCACCAGCCCGCCGCCCGAGATGTTCACATGCGTGCCGCGGTCGCCCTCGCCCTGGTTGGGGAAGATGACGCCGATGCGCCTGAACAGCGCCTGGTCCTCCGGCTTCTCGGAGCGGCCGAAATGGCCGAGATAATAGCTGTTGGCGATGGCGAGGCCGCACTGCCCGGAGGGGATGGCGCGGAACTGGTCGCGGTCGCCGCCCTGCGGCGGGCGGGCGAAATTGGCGACGACGCCGCGCGCCCATTCCTCCGTCTTCTGCGGCCCGTCCGCCATCAGGATCGAGGCGCCAAGGCTGGTGTTGTAGGGATGGGCGCCGCTGCGCGTGCAGAGCATGCCCTTGAAGCGCGGATCGGCCAGGTCCTCGTAGCGGTCGAGCCCCTCGGGCCGGCCCTTCTCGCGGTCATACATGATCAGGCGGGCGCGCTGGCTGAAGGCGAACCACAGCCCCTCGGGGTCGCGCAGCGCGGCGGGAACGCGCCCGGCGATCACGGCCGAGCCGTGCGGCGCCAGGATGCCGGCCTGCGCGGCACGGGCGAGGCGGGCGGCATCGACGGTCAGGAACACGTCGGCCGGGCTGTTGGCGCCCTCGTTGCGGATGCGCTCGATGAGCTGGTCCGCCTGCCCCTCGATCAGCCGCACGCGGATGCCCGTCTCCTGCGTGAAGGCCTCGTAGAGGGCGCGGTCGGTGTCGTAGTGGCGGGCCGAGTAGAGGTTGATCTCCCCCGCATTCTGCGCCCGCGCCGCCACGGGCGCGGACAGGGCGAGCACCGAAAGGGCGGCGAGCATCGTGCGGCGAAGCATGGCATGTCCTCGTTCTGGCGGGCTTTTGGTGGGGATGCTTATTGGAACTGAGAACGCTTCGCAAGAAAATCCGGCGCCAGGGCCAGGAAGTGTTTTCCCGGCCCTGGCTCGTTCCGCATGGGCGGCCCCGCCTCAACCTGTGGCGCGCAGCACCCGCAGCGGGAGCGGATTGCCCGCGAGGGGCAGCGTGCCGCCGGCGGGCAGGGTGGCGCCCGTCAGCAGGCAGTGCCAGGAGCGCGCGGAAAGCTCCGCGGGCAGCACCAGGCGCGTGTCGCTCCAGGCCGTGTCGGGCACGGAAAGCGTCTCGGCATGGCCGAGCAGCGGCACGGCCAGGCGCGGCACCGCCACCAGCAGGGCCTCGCCCGCCTCCTGGCGCAGGAAGGCCAGCATGGCGTCCGCCTGGCGGCCCTCCAGCCGCAGCGGAACATAGTGCCCGCCGGTGAACAGCGACGGCGCCTCGGCCCGCGCCAGCAGCAGCCGGTGGATCAGCGCCTGCTTCACCGCGCCCGAGGACCAGTCGGCCAGGAGGCCGAGTGGCTCCGCGCCCCGCTCCAGCGCGGCGCGGCGGGCGGCGTAGTCCACGGGGCGGCGGTTGTCCGGGTCCACCAGGGATTCGTCCCAGAACTCGGCACCCTGGTAGAGGTCCGGCACGCCCGGGCAGGTCATGCGCAGGGTGGTCTGCGCCAGGCTCTTCAGCGCCCCGGGCAGGGCGATGCGCGCGGCGAGGCCCTGCAGCCCGGTGGCCAGGGCGGGGCGCGCCGAGACATCCAGCACGCCGCGCAGGAAGCCGGCGGTGGCGGCCTCATAGGCCTCGTCCGGCATCGCCCAGCCGGAGCGGCGCTTGGCCTCGCGCATCGCCTTCTGGAGCCAGCCGGACAGCCGCTCCACCCAGGCATCGACGCCGGCGCGGTCCGTCACCGGCAGGCCCAGCGGCCAGGAGGCGACGACCATCTGCAACAGCATCACCGCGTCGCCCGGCGAGGGGGCGGGCCCCTCGGGCAGCGCCTGCACCAGCTCCCGGCTCTCGGCCAGGAAGCCGCGCAGCGCGGCGGCCCATTCATCCGGGATCTCGGACAGCACGGCGAGGCGCATCCGCACATCCTCGCCACGCTTGTGGTCATGCGTGGCGGTGGCGAGCAGCGCGCCCGGCCAGTCCGTGGCGCGGGCGGCCATGAGCGCGTGGAAGCCCTCCGGCGGCAGCGCGAACTGGCCGGGATTGGAGCCCACCTCGTTGCGCGAGAGCAGCCGGCCATAGCGGTAGAAGGCCGTGTCCTCCACCGACTTGGCGGCGGTGGGGGAGGAAAGCTGCTGGAAGCGGGTGCGGGCCACCAGCAGGGCGCGGCGGGCCTCGCCGGCCGAGCGCTCCCGCACCGGCTCCTCCGCCAGCCAGTAGAGCAGGTGGCTCAGCACGACGTGGTCGGTGGTCCGCAGGCTGGCGCGGGCGGCATCGGCCGCCTGCCGCAGCACCGCCACGTCCTGCGCCGTGGGCGCGCCGTTGCGGACATAGACGCGGTAGACCGGGAAATGCACCAGAAGCTGCGCCAGCACGCGGCGGATGGCGTTGAAGGAGAAGTCGCGCGAGCGGAGATGGCCGCGCGCCAGGTGGTGGAAGGCGCGGGCGCAGCCATCCAGCTCGGCGGCGAGGTTGTCGCGCAGGATCTGCTTGCGGGCCTGGATCTCCTCGGCGTGGAAATCCGCCTCGCTGCCGCTGGTCTCGCGCCACAGGGCGGAAAGCGGCGCCTCGCCGGCCGGGTCGTGCAGCACGGCCGAGACCTGGTCCATGAAGTCGTAGCCGGTGGTGCCGTCGGTCTTCCACCGCGTCTCCAGCGGCTCGCCGGGCGCCAGGATCTTCTCGATCAGGATGTAGGGCGGCCCGGCGGGAGCCTCGGCCGGGCGGCGATGGGCGATGGCCTCCATGCGGCGGCGCAGCTTGCGGCAATAGCCACCCGGATCGGCCAGCCCGTCCACATGGTCGATGCGCACGCCGTCGATCAGCCCCTCGGCGTAGAGGCGCAGGATCAGCGCGTGCGTCGCGTCGAACACCGCCGGCTCCTCGGCGCGCAGGCCGGCCAGGCCGGTGACGTCGAAGAAGCGGCGCCAGTTGATCTCGTCCGTCGCGGTGCGCCACCAGGCGAGGCGGTAGTTCTGCCGCTCCAGCAGCGCGTGCAGCCGCGCGGCGCCCGTCAGGCTCTTCGGATCGTGTCCGGCGAGGCCCTCCGGGTCGTCGAGGATGGCCTCCGCATCGCGCGGCGCGATGGGGAAGCGGTTGTCGAAATAGGCGACGGACAGGCCCGTCGGGCCGTCCTTCACCAGGGTCAGCTCGCCCTCGGCCAGCGCCTCCCCATAGGGGCGGCCGAGGAAGGGGGCCAGCATGCGTCCCTTCAGCGAAGGGTCGTCGGAATTCCAGTCGATGTCGAAGAAGCGGGCGTAGTCGCTCTCCTGCCCCTTTGCCAGCACGTCCTGCCACCAGGCATTGTGCGGGCCGTCCACGCCCATGTGGTTGGGCACGATGTCGAGCAGCAGCCCCATGCCCTCGGCGCGCAGCGCGGCCACCAGGCGGCGCAGCGCCGGCTCGCCCCCCAGCGCCGGGTTGACCGCGTCATGCGCGGTGATGTCGTAGCCATGGGTGGAGCCGGGCGCGGCCGGCAGCAGGGGCGAGGCGTAGAGATGGCTCACCCCCAGCCGCGACAGGTAGGGGACGATGGCCACCGCGTCGTCCAGCGTGAACTCCGCATGGAACTGGATGCGGTAGGTGGCGCGGGGCCGGGTGGCGGCGGGGGTGGCGTTGGCGGCCGGGTGGGGCTGCGCGTGGCTCATGGGGCTCTCCGCGCCCGGGCGAGGCCGCGCAGGCGCTGTTCAATCGCGGGGTCGTGGAAAAGGCGCTCCACCGGCGGGTCCAGCCGGCGCCGCCAGTTGGGGTGCTCATCGGTGGTGCCGGGCATGTTGGGCTGCTCCACCGCCGCCACGGCATCCTCCAGCGGCAGCAGCGCCAGGGCGCAGCGGGCGCGGCCGACATAGGCGGCGGCGGCATCGGCCACGCGCGCGGCCTCTTCCGGAGCGGGCATCGGCCCCTCGGCCACGCCCGCCTTGCGGAAGGCGGCCCACAGCTTCGGGCGCTCCTCCCGGCGGGTTTCCGCCTGGCCTTCCAGCGTGGTGCCGAGCGTCTCGCGCCAGAGCAGGTCGCGCCCCTCCCACCAGCCCGCCACCGTCGGCAGGTCGTGTGTGGAGGTCATGGCGACGGCCTCGCGGCTCCAGCGGGAGGGCTCCTTGAAGCCCTTGCCGGCCTGCTCGAACCACATCACCCGCATGCCGGCGATGCCGCTCTTCTGCATCCTTGGCCGGAAGCCCTCCGGCACCGTGCCGAGATCCTCGCCGATGGCGATGGCGCGGTGGCGGTGCGATTCCAGCGCCACCAGCCGCAGCATGTCCTCCAGCGGGTAGCGCAGGTAGCAGCCGCTCGCCGGCCCGCCGCCCTGCGGCACCAGCCACAGCCGGCGCAGCCCCAGCACATGGTCGAGCCGCACCCCGCCCGCGTTGCGGAAGGCGGCGGCGAGCATCTCGCGGAAGGCGGCGAAGCCGTTGGCCGCCAGCCCGTGTGGCGAATAGGTGGTGATGCCCCAGCTCTGCCCCTGCGCGTTGAAGATGTCCGGCGGCGCGCCGATCTCGACGCCGGACAGGAACTCGGTCTGCCGCGCCCAGGCATCGGCGCCGCCGCCATCGACGCCGATGGCGAGGTCGGCGATCAGGCCGATGCGCGCGCCATTCTCGCGCGCCGCCCGCTGCGCGGCGGACAGCCCGCGATCGGCGAGGAACTGCGCGAAGGCGTGGAAGGCCACCGCCTCGGCATTCGCCTCGGCGAAGGCGGCGACCTCGGGGCTGTCCGGGTCGCGCAGCGCGGCGGGCCAGTCGCGCCAGTGCCAGCGGGCGGGGTCGGCGGCGAGCTGGGCGGCATGCAGCGCCTCGAAGCGGGCATGGCGGGTGAGGGATGTGCCGCCCCCGGCCAGGAACCGCTCGAAGGCGGCATGCGCCTCGCTGCGCGGCGCCTCGCGGAAGGCGCGGTGGAGCTGCCGCAGCCGGGCCAGCCGGGCCTTCGCCACGGCGGGCCACTCCACCATCGGCAGCGCCTCCAGCCGCGCCCATTCCGCCGCAAGCCCGGCGCCGAAGGGCGGCAGGGCCGGCAGCAGGTCCTCGCCATCGGCGTGGCGCACGTCGAGCCAGAGGCGGCTTGACGGCGCGTAGGGGCTGCTGCGGCTCGGGTCGGCGCTGAACTGCGCGTGCACGGGGGAGATGGCGATGGCATCCGCGCCCTGCGCGGCCGCCGCCGCGGCGAAGGCGCACAACGCGGCATAGTCGCCGACGCCGCCATCGCCCGTGCGCTTGAGCGAATAGAGCTGCACCGCCAGCCCCCAGGCCGCCTGACCCTCGCAGGCATCCTCGATGCGGTGGCCATGGGCGGGAGCCACAGCAAGGGTGAGGGCGTGGCCGGACAGCTCCAGCGTGTAGTAGCCGGGCAGGGCAGGGGCGGTGAGGCGGGCGCCGCCCGGCGCGGCCTCGGCCATGCCTTCCACCTGCGTGCCGTCCTCGGCGGTCAGGCTGTAGCGGCCGGGCGGCAGCGCCAGGCGGATGTCGATGCCGGGCTCGGCGGTGCGCAGCGGCGGCAGGGCGCGGCTGGCCTCGCGGAAGCGCGCGGTGCTGTCGCGCAGCGCGCCCGCGCCATTGGCCGGCAGGCCGAGCGCGCCGAGCACGCTGCGCAGCGTCTCGGGCGTGGTCTGCTGCCTGCGGCCATTGGCGTCCTCCCAGTCGATCATCAGCCCGACGGCACGGGCCAGGCGCCGCAGGGCCAGATCGTCGCTCATGCCGCGGGCTCCTGCAGCCAGGCGATGGCGGCGCGCGGGCCGATGCCGTTCTCGGCCACGGCCGCGCCCAGGCCGGGCAGGGATTCCGCCAGCAGCGTGCCCGGGCCGGGCTGGACGGGAATGGCCGTGTCGCCGAACTGCGCCAGGATGGTCAGCAGCGAGCCGTCGCCCAGCCTCCACTGCGCCCGCACGCCCTGCGTGCCCAGCGCCTCGGCGCCGACCGCCCGGGCCTCGGCCAGGTGTGGGGCGAGGCGGCGGGCGCGCAGCCGCAGCAGGTCCGTCACGAAGCGCTCCGCCTCGGCCTGGGCCGGCTTGTCGCGCTCGGACAGGTCGAGGCGGCTGGCCTCGAAGGTGCCGGGGGCGTTGGGGTCGGGGATGCGCTCGCGCTTCTCCGGGTCGGCAAAGGCGGCGAACTTGGCGAATTCCTTGCGCCGCCCCTCGCGCACCGCCTTTGCCAGATCCTCCGAGGGGAAGCCGGTGAAGAACAGGAAGGGACGCTCGGAGAAGAACTCGTCGCCCATGAACAGCATCGGCACGAAGGGGGAGAGCAGCTTCAGCAGCAGCGCGGCGCGCACCCCGTCGGAGGGTGCGAGGCTGTGGATGCGGTCGCCGAAGGCGCGGTTGCCCACCTGGTCGTGGTTCTGCAGCGCGTTGACGAAGGCGGAAGGCGGCAGGTGGCCGCTCGGCTTGCCGCGCGCATGGCCGAGATTGGCGGAAACCTCGCCCTGATAGACGAAGCCCTCCGCCAGCGAGCGCGCCAGATGCTCGGCCGGGCGGTCGGCGTAGTCGGCGTAGTAGGCGTCCTTCTCGCCGGTCAGCAGCACGTGCAGGCAGTGATGCGCGTCGTCGTTCCACTGGGCGTCGAAGGCGCTCTCCAGCAGCGTGGCGTCGTTGTTCTCGTTCTCCAGCACCAGGTAGACGCGCCGGCTGCCACAGGCCTCCCGCACGCGGCGGGACAGCTCGGGCAGGAAGGTGTCGTCCGGAATGGCATGCACCGCATCGAGCCGCAGCCCGTCGAAACGGTATTCGGTGAGCCAGAAGATGGCGTTCTCGATGAAGAAATCCCGCACCGGCTTCTCGCGGAAGTCGATGGCGTCGCCCCAGGGCGTCCTGATGTCCTTGCGGAAGAAGTCGGGCGCGATGGCGTGCCAATAGTTCCCGGCCGGGCCGAAATGGTTGTAGACCACGTCCAGCATCACGGCGAGGCCGTGGCCATGCGCGGCGTCCACCAGCGCCTTGAGGTCGTCCGGCGTGCCATAGGTCTCGTCCGGCGCATAGGGCAGCACGCCGTCATAGCCCCAGTTGCGGCTCCCGGCGAAGTCGTTCACCGGCATCAGCTCGATGGTGTTGACGCCGAGCGCGGCGAGGCGCGGCAGGTGCCCGACCAGCCCGCGGAAGCCGCCCATGGCGCCGGCGTGCAGCTCGTACACCACGCTCTGCGGCCAGGGATGGGTGCGCCAGTCGCCATGCTTCCAGCGATAGGCATGGTGGTCCACCACCACGCTCCAGCCATCCACGTCCCCATCCTGCGCGTGGGAGGCGGGATCGGGCACGGTGGGGCCGTTGCCCAGGGCGTAGCGGTAGCGGGTGCCGGGCGCGGCCGCCGCCTCGCATTCCCACCAGCCACCGGCGGTGGCCTGCATGGCGACGGGCTCGGCATCGCGCCGTTGCAGCGTGACGCCCGGCTGCCCTGGCGCCCAGAGACGGAACCCGGTCCGGCTGGAACCGCCCTTGCCCTTGGCGTCAGGCGAGGGCCCGTAGGAGAAGCGTCGCGTCATCCGGAGATATCCTCAAGGGGCGGTAGTGCCACCAGCAGACGGGCGGAACGTGCGGCCAGACGCAGGGTTGCGCCGGCCACCGGGTGGCCCGGCGCTTCCGGGTCCGTCGTGTCGAGGACGGAAACCCAGGCCAGGGCGGGGGCGGGCAGCGTCGCCACCCGGTCGCGCTCGGAGGCGTTCAGCAGCAGCAGCGTGACCTCGACGCCCCCCGCCTCGGCCGCGCCGGCGCGCCGCAGTTGCAGGACGCGGCCCTCCGGGTCGTTCCACCGCTCCGGCGTCATCAGCGTGCCGTCCGCGTCGAACCAGGCGGTGTCGGGCAGGCCCGGGAGGGGCTCGGTCACGCCGTGGCGGAAGACGGGGCTGCGCAGCGTCGGGTGCTGGCGGCGCAGCGCGGCCAGGCGGGCGACGAAGGCCGCGAGCTTCCGCCCCTCGGGCGCCGCGGCCAGGCTCCAGTCCAGCCAGGAGGTCTCGTTGTCCTGGCAATAGGCATTGTTGTTGCCGTGCTGGGTGCGGCCGAACTCGTCGCCGCCGAGCAGCATTGGCGTGCCATGCGCGGCGAACAGCGTGAGCAGCATGGCCCGCTTCAGCCGGCGGCGCAGCGACAGGATGTCGGGGTCGTCGGTCGCGCCCTCGGCGCCCCAGTTGGCGCTGAAGTTCTCGCCATGCCCGTCGCGGTTGCCCTCGCCATTGGCCTCGTTGTGGCGCTCCTCGTGGCTGACGAGGTCCTCCAGCGTGAAGCCGTCATGCGCGGCGACGAAGTTGACCGAGGCCCAGGGGCGGCGCCGGCGGCGCTCGAACAGGTCCCCCGAGCCGGAAAGGCGCGCGGCGAGATCGGGGCGGAGCCCCGCATCGCCGCGCCAGAAGCGGCGGACGCCGTCGCGGAAGCGGTCGTTCCATTCGGAGAAGCCGGGCGGGTGGTTGCCGAGCTGGTAGCCGCCGGGCCCGAGATCCCAGGGCTCGGCGATCAGCTTCAGGCGGGACAGCACCGGATCCTGCCGGATGGCGTCGAAGAAGCCGGAGCCCGGGTCGAAGCCATGCGCCTCGCGCCCGAGCGTGCTGCACAGGTCGAAGCGGAAGCCATCGACATGAAAGGCGGTGGCCCAGTGGCGCAGGCTGTCCATCACCATCTGCAGCACGCGGGGGTGCGAGAGGTTGACCGTGTTGCCGCAGCCCGTCTCGTCGATGTAGCGCCGCTCCTCCCCCGGCTGCAGGCGGTAGTAGCTGGCATTGTCGAGGCCGCGCCAGGAGAGGGTGGGACCGAGCCCATCGCCCTCGCAGGTGTGGTTGTAGACCACGTCGAGGATCACCTCGATGCCGGCGGCGTGCAGGCGGCGGATGGCCACGCGGATCTCGTCCAGCCCGCCGCTGGCGAGATAGCCCGGCTCCGGCGCGAAATAGGAGAGGGGGGAGTAGCCCCAGTAGTTGCGCAGCCGCCGCTCCACCAGGAAGCGGTCCTGCAGGAAGGCCTGCACGGGCAGCAGCTCCACCGCCGTGACGCCGAGCCGCAGCAGGTGCTCGATCACCGGCGGGCTGGCCAGCGCCGCGAAGGTGCCCCGCTCGCGCGGCGCCAGGTCGTCCCGCCGCATGGTCAGGCCGCGCAGATGTGTCTCGTAGATGACGGTGCGGTCCCATGGCACGTTGGGCGGGCGGTCATCGCCCCAGTTGAAGACATCGTCCACCACCACGCCCTTGGGCATGGCGGCGGCGCTGTCCCGCCGGTCGAAGCTGAGATCGGTGCGGCCGGGACCGTGGCGGTGGCCGAACAGCGCATCCGACCAGCGCAGCGCGCCGGAGATCTGCCGCGCATAGGGGTCGAGCAGCAGCTTGTTGGGGTTGAAGCGGTGGCCCTGCTCCGGCTGGTAGGGGCCGTGCGCGCGGTAGCCATAGACCAGGCCGGGGCGCGCCTCGGGGAGGTAGCCGTGCCACACCTCGTCCGTGCATTCGGGCAGGTCGAGGCGCGCCACCTCCTTGCGGCCCGAGGGGTCGAACAGGCAAAGCTCCACCCGGGCCGCATGCGCGGAGAAGACGGCGAAGTTGATCCCCAGCCCGTCCCAGGTGGCGCCGAGCGGGGCGGGCCGGCCCGGCAGCAGCCAGTCGGGGAGCAGGGGCAAGGGATCACTCCTCCGGCGTCAGCACCAGCGTGGAAAGGGCGGGGAGCTCCAGCACCAGCGAGGCATCCAGGCCGTGCGATTCCATCTCCTGCGCCTGCACGCGGCCGCCATTGCCGCCATTGGCGCCGCCATAGATCGCCGCGTCCGAGTTGAACACCTCGCGCCATGCGCCGCCCGCGGGCGCGCCGAGGCGGTAGCCGGAGCGGCTGACGGGCGTCATGTTGCAGACCACCAGCACGGGGCTGCTGCCCTCCGGTCCGAGGCGCAGGAAGGCGAGGACGCTGTTTGCGGCATCGTCCATCACCACCCAGCGGAAGCCGGCCGGGTCGCAGTCCAGCGCGTGCAGCGCGGGCGTGCGGGCATAGAGGCGGTTGAGGTCGCGCAGCATGCGCTGGAGGCCGGCATGGCGCGGCTCGTCCAGCAGGTGCCAGTCGAGCGAGCGGTCATGGCTCCATTCGCGCCACTGGCCGATCTCGCCGCCCATGAACAGCAGCTTCTTGCCCGGATGCGTCCACATGAAGGCCAGGTAGGCGCGGAGGTTGGCGAATTTCTGCCAGTCGTCGCCGGGCATCTTGCCGATCAGCGAACCCTTGCCGTGCACCACCTCGTCATGGGAGAGCGGCAGCATGAAGCGCTCGGAATAGGCATAGACCATGCCGAAGGTCATGCCGCCATGCTGGTACTGCCGGTAGATCGGGTCGCGCTCCATGTAGTGGAGCGTGTCGTGCATCCAGCCCATGTTCCACTTGAAGTCGAAGCCGAGCCCCCCTTCATGGGCCTTGCGCGTGACGCCGGGGAAGGCGGTGGATTCCTCGGCGATCAGCAGCTTGCCCGGGCAGCGCTCGGCGACGACGTTGGACAGCTCCTGGAGGAAGGAGATGTTCTCGAGGTTCTCGCGCCCGCCATGGATGTTGGGCACCCACTCGCCTTCCTTGCGGCTGTAGTCGCGGTAGAGCATGGAGGCCACGGCATCGACGCGCAGCGCGTCCACGCCGTAATGCTCCAGCCAGTGCAGCGCGCTGCCGATCATGAAGTTCCGCACCTCGCGCCGGCCGAGGTTGTAGATCAGCGTGTTCCAGTCCTGGTGGAAGCCCTCGCGCGGGTCGGTGTGCTCGTAGAGCGCGGTGCCGTCGAAATGGGCGAGGCCGTGCGTGTCGGTCGGGAAGTGCGCCGGCACCCAGTCCAGGATGACGCCGATGCCGGCCTCGTGGAACCGCTCCACCAGCCGCGCGAAGTGCTCCGGCGGGCCGAGCGCGCCCTGCGGCGCGAACTGCCCGAGCGGCTGGTAGCCCCAGGACCCGCCGAAGGGATGCGCCATGACGGGCAGGAACTCGACATGGGTGAAGCCCATCTCCTTCACATAGGGGATGAGCTTGTCGCCCAGCTCCTCCCAGGAGAGGGGCAGGTTGTCCTCGCCGCGCATCCAGGAGGCGGCATGGACCTCATAGACCGAGATGGGCTGCGCCGCCGGATCACCGGGCGGGATGGGGCGCGGCGCCACGCGGATCGCCGCCGTGTCGGCCACCACGGAGCCGGTGGCGGGGGCGGGCTCGGCCTGCCAGGCGACAGGGTCGGCCTTCAGCGGCAGCAGGCTGCCATTCGGGTCCAGCAGCTCGAACTTGTAGACGGCGCCCGGGCCGAGGCGCGGGAGGAAGATCTCCCACACGCCGCATTCCTGGCGCAGCCGCATGGGCGCGCGGCGGCCATCCCAGTTGTTGAAGTCCCCCACGACCGAGACGCGCCGGGCATTGGGCGCCCAGACGGCGAAGCGCACGCCCTGCACGCCATCCACCTCCATCGGGTGGGCGCCGAGGCAGCGGGCGATGTCGCGGTGGGTGCCCTCGCGCAGCAGGTGGATGTCCAGCTCGCCCAGGAGCCGGCCGAAGGAATAGGGATCCTCGACCTCCTCCACCGCCCCGCCCCAGTCGATGCGCAGCAGGTAGCGCCCGCCCGCCGGCACCGGCCCCTCGAACAGACCCGCCGCGTGCAGGGGAGCGAGGCGGTGGGCCGTGCCGTCCGGCGCCAGAGCCGCGACGGAGACGGCTCCGGGCAGCATGGCGCGCACCACCCGCCCGGCCGGGGTGTCGTGCGGGCCCAGCACGGCGAAGGGGTCGCCATGGCGGCCCTCCGCCAGGGCGTGGATGGCCTCGGGGATCAGCGTGGTCTCGGCCATGCGTCAGTCCTTCGCCGGGAGGCGGCCGACCAGCTCGTCCAGACCGCGCATCGGGATGCGCAGCCAGGTCGGGCGGTTGGCGGCCTCGTAGCAGATTTCGTAGGCGGCCTTTTCCAGCAGGAAGAGGTCGAGCAGCGCGGCTTCCGCCTCGGGCCGCACCCAGGGGCGCGGCGTCTCGGCATGCACGGCGCGGTAGGCGTCGAGGAAGGCGGCGCTGGCGCGGCCGTGGAACTCCGCCAGCAGCGCGGCGCGGCGGCCATCGCCTTCCGGCGCGGTGGCCTCCAGCTCCGGCATCACCGTCGCCACGGCATAGTCGAAGGAGCGCAGCAGCCCCGCCACGTCGCGCAGCGGCGAGGACTTGGCGCGGCGCTGTTCCAGCGTCTTGGCCGGCTCGCCCTCGAAGTCGATGATGCAGGCATCGCCCTGCACCACCAGCACCTGGCCGAGATGGAAGTCGCCATGGATGCGCGTCTTGAGCGCGCCCTCGGCGGCGGCGGCGAGGCCGTCCACCGCGGCCAGCAATCCGTCCCTGCCCGCCAGCAGGCGCTGGGCGCGCTCGGCGTCCTCGGGGTTCGCCCAGTCCCTGGCGGCACCGATCGCCTTCAGCGCGGCCTCGATCTGGGTGCGTGCCGCCTGCGCCCAGGCCCGCGCGTCCTGCGCCGTCACGGGCTCGGGGCTGAAGGCCGCGTCGTCGCTGTCCTCTGCCAGGAGCGCGTGCATCTCGGCCAGGCGCCGGCCAAGGGCGGTGGCGAACATGGTGTAGTTGGAGAACACGTCCTCCTGCTCGCCCGCCGGTGCCTCGGTCATGGCGATCTGGCCGACGGTGCGGCTCAGATAGTCGGTGGTCCAGCCCCAGCCGTCGCCCTGGTTGCGGACGAAGCCCTGCACCACGACCAGCGTGCGCGGCGTGCCGTCCGGCGTCACCCGCACCACCTCGCCCAGCAGCGGCGCGGTCTGGCCGAAGCCCTTCTCGGTCAGGTGGCGGGTCATCTCCGTCTCGGGGCTGATGCCTTCCGTGACGCGGCGGACCAGCTTCAGCACCGCCTGGTCGCCGATGATCAGCGAGGAGTTGGACTGCTCGGCCGAGAGGCGGCGGATCTCCGCATCCTGCGAGAAGGCGGCGGCATCGAACAGGGTGGTGGGCATGAAGCGGATCTCGCCCTCGGAAAGCGGCATCACCGCCTTCTCGGCCAGGCCGCGAAGCACGGCCCAGGGCAGGGCATCGAGGGCGAAGGCGTCGGTCAGGACGCCGACGCGGCGGCCGCGGCGGATGCGGGCGAGCGCCAGCTGCTGCGGTAGGGCGGCGCTGGTCTCGTCCTCCCAGGCGATGCCGAGCGGCAGCAGGTAGCGGGCATGGCTCGTGCCCTCCGCCACCTCCACCTCGGCCAGCAGCACCTCCACGGTGCGGCCGGCCAGCGCCTCGGCGAAGGCCAGGCGCGGCTCCAGCGCCCCGGCATCCTTGCCGGCGAACCAGCGCCGCTTCGTCAGGTATTTCGGCAGGGCGTCCTGCTCGATCACCTTGCGCGAGGCGGGGGCGAGCACCTCGCCCAGGCCGCTGCGCATCACCAGGGTGGAAAGTTCGGTCATGGGTTCCGGCGCCGGGTTGTGCCAGGCGGGCATCGCCGCCTCTGTGGCGAGGACGAACCAGTAGAAGCCGTAGGGCGGGAGCGTCAGCAGGTAGGTGAGCTGGCCGATCGGCGGAAAGGAGGTGCCGCCCAGCAGCTCGACCGGCACGCGGCCGGCGAAGTTGGACAGGTCCAGCTCCACCGCCTGCGCGGTGCGCGACAGGTTGCAGACGCAGAGGATGGTCTCGCCCTCATGCTCGCGCAGATAGGCCAGCACCTTGCGGTTGCCGGGATAAAGATAGCCGAAGCTGCCGCGGCCGAAGGCCTTGTGCCGTCGGCGCACGGCGAGCATCCGCCGCGTCCAGTTCAGCAGCGAGTGCTGGTCGGCCGACTGCGCCTCGACATTCACCGCCTCGTAGCCATAGACGGGATCCATGATGGCGGGCAGCACCAGCTTCGCCGGGTTGGCGCGGGAGAAGCCGCCGTTCCGGTCGGGGGACCACTGCATCGGCGTGCGCACGCCGTCGCGGTCGCCGAGATGGATGTTGTCGCCCATGCCGATCTCGTCGCCGTAATACAGCACGGGCGTGCCGGGCATGGAGAGCAGCAGCGAGTTCATCAGCTCGATGCGGCGGCGGTCATGCTCCAGCAGCGGCGCCAGGCGGCGGCGGATGCCGAGGTTGATGCGCGCCCGCTTGTCGGAGGCGTAGGTTTCCCAGAGGTAGTCCCGCTCCTTGTCGGTGACCATCTCCAGCGTCAGCTCGTCATGGTTGCGCAGAAAGATGGCCCACTGGCAGTTCTCCGGGATGTCCGGGGTCTGGCGCAGGATGTCGGTGATCGGGAAGCGGTCCTCCTGCGCCATCGCCATGTACATGCGCGGCATCAGGGGGAAGTGGAACGACATGTGGCACTCGTCGCCGTCGCCGAAATACTGCTGCGTGTCCTCCGGCCACTGGTTGGCCTCGGCCAGCAGCATCCGGCCGGGTGCGTGCGCGTCCAGCGCCGCCCTGATCTTCTTCAGGACGACATGCGTCTCGGGCAGGTTCTCGTTGTTGGTGCCGTCGCGCTCGATCAGGTAGGGAATGGCGTCCAGCCGCAGCCCGTCCACCCCGGCGTCGAGCCAGAAGCGCATGACGGAGAGCACTTCCTTCATCACCTGCGGGTTGTCGAAGTTCAGGTCCGGCTGGTGGCTGTAGAAGCGGTGCCAGAAATAGGCGCCGGCCACCGGGTCCCAGGTCCAGTTCGACTTCTCGGTGTCGAGGAAGATGATGCGCGTGCCTTCGTACTTCTTGTCGGTGTCCGACCAGACGTAGTAGTCGCGGTGCACCGAGCCCGGCTTGGCCCGGCGGGCGCGCTGGAACCACGGGTGCTGGTCCGAGGTGTGGTTGATGACCAGCTCGGTGATGACGCGGATGCCGCGCGCATGGGCTGCGGCGATGAAGCGCCTGATGTCGGCCATCGAGCCGTATTCGGGATGCACCGCCTTGTATTCGGCGATGTCGTAGCCGTCGTCGCGCCGCGGGGAGGGATAGAAGGGCAGCAGCCAGACCGCGTCCACGCCGAGCGAGGCGATGTAGTCCAGCTTCGCCATCAGGCCGGGCAGGTCGCCCACGCCGTCGTCGTTCGAATCGAAGAACGACTTGATGTGGAGCTGGTAGATCACGGCGTCCTTGTACCAGAGCGGATCTTCCGGCATGTGCGGCTTGTCGTTACGCGGCATGGATCAGGCCTTGTCGGCGGCGCGGACGCGCCAGATGGCGAAGGGCATGGAATGCGGGTCGAGGCGGAGGTGGCGGTGCGTGCCGTGCCAGACCTCCTCGCCGCCCTGCATCAGGTTTTCCACCACGAGGGGCGCGCCATCGGGCAGGCCCATCGCGTATTGCGGCAGCTCGGCATGCGTCTCCAGCGGCTGCTGCGGGTCCATCGAGACGGCGACGAGGATCACGTTCTCCTTTTCCGGCGTCATCTTCACGTAGAGCAGGATGCCGTCGTGGTTGGAGCGGAGGAAGGTGACGCCGAGATGGGTCTGCAGCGCCGGGTTCTGCCGGCGGATGCGGTTCAGCGCGGTGATCTCGCCGGTGATGTTGCCGGGGCGGTCATAGTCCCAGACCTTGATCTCGTACTTCTCGCTGTCGAGATACTCCTCCTTGCCCGGGACGGGGCGCGCCTCGCACAGCTCGAAGCCGTTATAGACGCCCCACAGCCCGGACAGCGTGGCCGCCAGCGCGGCGCGGATCAGGTGGCCGGGCCGCCCGCTGTTCTGCAGGAAGACCGGGTTGATGTCCGGCGTGTTGACGAAGAAATGCGGCTTGAAGAAGTCCCGCACCGGCGCCTGGTTCAGCTCCTCCAGATATTGCCGCATCTCCCAGGCGGTGTTGCGCCAGGTGAAGTAGGTGTAGGACTGGCCGAAGCCCACCTTGGCCAGCCGGTACATCACCTTGGGGCGGGTGAAGGCCTCGGACAGGAACACCACCTCCGGGTCGCGCGCCCGCACCTCGCCGATCATCCATTCCCAGAAGGGGAGCGGCTTGGTGTGCGGGTTGTCCACACGGAACAGCTTCACGCCCTGCTTCACCCAGAACAGCACGACGTCGCGCAGCGTCAGCCACAGCGCCGGCATGGCGCCCGGCTTGTAGAAATCGACGTTGACGATGTCCTCGTACTTCTTGGGCGGGTTCTCGGCGTAGCGGATGGAGCCGTCGGGCCGCCAGTCGAACCACTCGGGGTGCTCCTTCAGCCACGGATGGTCGGGCGAGCACTGGATGGCGAAGTCGAGCGCCAGCTCCAGCCCGTGCTGCGTGGCGGCGTCCCGCAGGCGGCGGAAATCCTCGAAGGTGCCAAGCTCGGGATGCAGCGCGTCATGCCCGCCCTCCGGCGCGCCGATGGCGTAGGGGCTGCCAGGATCGTCCGGCCCCGGCGTCAGGGTGTTGTTGCGGCCCTTGCGGTTCTTCTTCCCGATCGGGTGGATGGGCGGGAAGTAGAGCACGTCGAAGCCCATGTCGCGCACGCGCGGAAGGGCGCGGATCACGTCGTCGAAGGTGCCGTGGCGGTTGGCGTCGCCGCTCTGGGAGCGGGGAAAGATCTCGTACCAGGAGGAGAAGCCGGCGCCGCGCCGCTCCACGTCGAGCGGCATCGCGGCCTCGCGCACCCGGAAGGGGCGGCTGTCGGCCAGGGTCATCAGCCGCACCGTCTCGGGCGCGGTGAACAGGGCGACCGCCGTCGCGTCGTCCGCCCCGCGGATCTGCGCGATGAGGCCGGCCATCGCCTCCGCCTCGGCGCCGCTCAGGACACGCTTCGCCTCCTCGAGTTGGATCAGCCCCTCCTGCCGCTCCAGCACGATGCGCACGCCGGCCGCGTGCTTCTTGGCGATCTCGTCGCGGAAGGCGGCGTAGTGGTCGACCCAGGCCTCCACCGTGTATTCGTGGCGGCCGATCCGCTCGGGCACGAAGGCGGCGGTGTAGATGTCGTTCACCGTGTGAACCATCGGCAGCTCGCGCCAGCCATCGGCATCGGCGGTGCGCCACAGCAGGCGGACGGCGATCTTGCCATGCCCCTCGGTGAACACGTCGGCGGTGACGATCACCGCCTGGCCCACCGGGCGCTTCACCGGGAAGCGGCCCATGTCCACGGAAGGCTGGATGTTCTCGATGGCGATGCGGGGCGCGGCCACCGCCTGGCCCACCGCCTCCTTCTCGTCCCGCAGCTTCAGGCGGATCTCGGCCACGTCGTCGATCGGCATGCTGCGGACCTCTCCCGGCGCCAGCTCGAGGCGCCCCTCGGGGGTGATGGCGTTTTCAGGCAGGCTGCCGGGGCGCGGCAGGAGGCCGATGACCTGCGCGGCGGAAAGCCGCGCGGGCCGGCGCAGCGACGGGTTGGCCAGAACCACCATGCGCTTCGCGCCCGCCTCGCGCAGCAGCGCCACGGGCGCGCGGGGGGCGGAGAGCGGGGTGGGCGTGGCGCGGCCCCGCGCCGCCGGCAGGCGGGCGCGCTCGGCATTGGCCTCGCGCACCGCGGCGGACAGGTCGAGGCGCGGCGACTGGCGCAGCGCGGCGAAGGCCCGCGCCTCGCCCGCGCCATGCCCCATGCGGTGGATGGCGCCGTATTCGTAGCCCATCGGCAGCATCCAGGCCGTGCCGGACAGGGCGGCGAAGCGCAGCGCGCGCAGCGCGGCCCGGCCGGCCTCGGCGCGGTCGGGGTGACGCGCGGCCAGGCGCGGGGCGAAGGGCGCCTCGGGCGCGGCGAGCAGCGGCGCCACGGCGCCGAGGCGGCCGGCCTCGTCCTGCCACCAGCCGGCGGAGAAGTCCCACCAGGGCAGGGATGAGGCGATCAGGTCGAAGCCCGCATCCCTCAGCTCCGGCACCGCGCCGGCGGGCAGGCCGGGTGCCCAGGCGATGAAGGCCGCCCCCGGCACGGCCTGCCGCGTCGCCCCGATCACCTGCTCCCAGAAGCCGGCGCCCATGCCGGGCGAGACGCAGCGGAAGCCGGCGATACCGGCCAGCGCCCATTCCTCCAGCCGTTCCGCCCACCAGGCCTTCAGCCCCTCCGGCGCGGGGCTGGCCAGCGCCACGCCGGGCTCGGCACGGGGGTCGGGCGGCGCGTCGGGCTCGGTGCCACGCTCCTGCCAGCCATGGTTGTGCCGCAACGGCAGGGCGTCGCGCGCCATGCGCCGTGTCGGCAGGTCGAGCAGCAGGGAAAGTCCCCGCGCCCTGGCCGCCTCGGCCAGGCTCCGCAAGCCCGCCAGCGCCTCCCCGCCGCCCAGTGCCGGGTGGAGCCGGGCGTGGTCGCGCGTCTGGAAGAGGTCGCCTCCGGTGCCGGGCTCGAAGGGCGGCGCCAGGGCCACGCTGTCGAAGCCCAGCGCGGCGATGCGCTCGAACTCCGAATCCCAACCGTTGAGCGGGCCGATGGCAAGCGGGTTCACATAATAGATGGCGTTGGGGAGAGCGGCATCAGGCAAGAGAGATGCGTCCTTTTTCGCCGGGAGCGGGGGAGGGCTGTCGGGTTCGGCAACGCAGCGTGGCGCCGAGGGTTGCGCAAGGAAAGGCCCCGGCGTGGCAACCACCCGCGCAGGCGCGTGTTAGCCCCCTGACCAGCCGCCTCCGGTCAGCCGCATGAGGGAGGGCAACCATGCCTGCGTTCCGCCCCGGCCATCCATCCCGCCGGCGGACCATCCGCCGATGCTGAGCGCGGCGCTGACGGAGGACATCGCCCTTGTCGCGCGCTGGCGGCAGGTGCGCCGGCACACGGACCACCTCGCCGCCGCCCTCAGCGACGAGGACCAGTGCATCCAGTCCATGCCGGATGCGAGCCCGGCCAAGTGGCACCGGGCGCACACCACCTGGTTCTTCGAGCAGTTCGTCCTGGGGCCGAACCTGCCCGGCTACGAGGCGTTCGACGGGCGCTTCTCCTATCTCTTCAACTCCTATTACGAGCAGGTCGGCCCGCGCCACGCCAGGCCGCATCGCGGCCTGCTCACCCGCCCCTCCGCCACCGAGGTGGGCGCCTACCGCGCGCATGTGGACGCGGCGATGGAGCGCCTGCTGGAGCGCGAGGCGGCGCCGGAGCTGGCGGAACTCGTCGAGCTCGGCCTGCAGCACGAGCAGCAGCACCAGGAGCTGCTGGTCACCGACCTGCTGCACGCCTTTTCCTTCAACCCGCTGCGGCCGGCCATGCTGCCGGACTGGCGGGAGCCGCCGGCCCCCTCGCGCGAGACGGCGGCGATGCAGCCGCTGGAAGGCGGCATCGTCCGCATCGGCGCGCTGCATTCCGGCTTCGCCTTCGACAATGAGCGGCCCTGCCACGACGCGCTGGTGCCGGCGGGCCGCATCAGCTCCCAGCTCGTGCGCAACGCCGAATGGTGCGCCTTCATCGCCGATGGCGGGTACCGCCAGCCGCTGCTCTGGATGGCCGAGGGCTGGGCCGCGGCGCAGCAGGAAGGCTGGGAGGCGCCGCTCCACTGGGAGAAGCGGGACAGCCAGTGGTGGCAGATGACGCCCGGCGGCCTGCGCCCGCTCGACCCTGTGGCGCCGGTGCGGCATGTCAGCTGGTACGAGGCGGATGCCTTTGCCCGCTGGGCCGGCAAGCGCCTGCCGACCGAGGAGGAATGGGAGACCGCCGCCCGGCGCCGCCTGCTGGAGGATGCCGGCCGCTTCGTCTGGGAATGGACCGGCAGCGCCTACCGCCCCTATCCGGGCTTCCGCCCGCCGCCCGGCGCGGTCGGCGAGTACAACGGCAAGTTCATGATCAACACCATGGTGCTGCGCGGCGGCTCGCTGGCCACGCCGCCCGGCCATGCCCGGCTGACCTACCGCAACTTCTTCCACCCCGACAAGCGCTGGCAGTTCACCGGCCTGCGCCTCGCCGAGGAGCTGTGAACCGCATGCGCGCCGTTGCCCCCGCCGCCGCTTCCGCCTTCGACCCGCTGATTGCCGAGACGGTGCTGCGCGGCCTGACCGCGCCGCGCAAGACGCTGCCGCCCCACCTGCTCTACGACCCGGAAGGGTGCCGGCTGTTCGAGGCCATCACCACCCTGCCGGAATACTATGTCACCCGCACCGAGCTGGCGCTGCTGAAGCGGGTGGGGCCGGAGCTGCGGGCGCATGTCGGCCGTGGCGCGTCGGTGGTGGAATATGGCGCGGGCTCGGCCACCAAGGCGGCGCTGCTGCTTTCGGCCCTGGAGGCACCGGCTGCCTATGTGCCGCTCGACATCGCCGAGGGCGCGGTGCGCGCCTCGGCCCGCGAGATCCGCGCGCGCTTCCCGGGAGTCGCGGTGCACCCTCAGGTCTGCGACTTCAACGGGCGCATCGCGCTGCCATTGCTGCCTGCGCCGCTGCTGGGCTTCTTTCCCGGCTCGACCATCGGCAACCTCGACACCGGCGCGGCGCTCGACTTCCTCCGCGCGGTGCGTGCCTCGCTGGGGCAGGGGGCGCGCTTCCTGGTGGGGGTGGACCTGCCGAAATCGCCCGATGTGCTGGTGCCCGCCTATGACGACGCCGCCGGCGTCACCGCCGCCTTCAACATGAACCTGCTGCACCGGCTGAACCGCGAGGCGGCGGCCGATTTCAACCTGGCGGGCTTCGCGCACCAGGCGGTGTGGAACGCGGCGGAAAGCCGGATCGAGATGCATCTCCGCAGCCTCGCCGCGCAGACCGTTTCCGTGGCCGGGGAGAGCGTCCGCTTCGAGGCGGGCGAGACCATCCACACCGAGAACAGCTACAAGCGCGCGCCGGAGGCGTTCCAGGCCATGGCGCAGGAAACCGGCTGGCGGAGCGAGGCGGTGTGGCAGGACCCGGAGGGTCTGTTCTCCCTGCACCTGCTGGCCGCCTGAACCGGAGCCCGAAGGGGGAAAAGCCCAAGGGGGAGGGGCTTGCCTCCCCCGCCTCCCTTGTCAGCGGTAGCGGTAGGAGGAGCGGCTCCTGAGCAGCCGGGCGGTCAGCGCCGAGACGGCCGTGACAACAATGGCCGAGAGGATGGGGTTGCTCGTCACCGGGTGGGTCAGGCGGTTGAAGCGCGCGATCAGACCGTCGCCCTGCAGGGCCAGGGCGTTGTCCCGCGGCTCGTCGCTGTCGTCCAGCATGGCGGCGTAGCGGTCGCGGGTGGCGCGCACCTGCCGGTGCTGGCGCTGCAGGAACTGGCGGGTCTCGGGCGGCAGATCGCCGGAGAGGACCGCGTCATAGGCATCCTCCAGCGCCGACTCGCCGCGCACCACCTCGCGCAGCACCCGCTGGCGCCCCTGGCCGAACAGCGCGCCCTTCAGGTCGAGGAAGGCGCGGTGGGCGGCGCCCAGGGTGCTGCCTTCCTTGCTCGGGACCTCGTCATGCTGGCGGAGCAGGGCGTCCACGTCCTGCGCCATCTTCTCCCGCTTCTCCGCGAGCTCGGTGAACTCGATGCGCAGGAAGCGGTCATGCGTCAGGTGGCGGCCCTGGTCGTAGCCGCGGTGGCTGTCATGCAGATAGGCGCTCAGCGTCTTGAGGGCCGAGGGCTTGATCCCATCGGCGGCGGCGACGAGCCTGTCCTCGATTGTCTTCATGCTGGTCTCCACTGTCCGGAAGCCGCGCCGGGCGCGGCCGCTCTGCCGCAACAACGCCTGGGGGCATCGATCGTTCCAGCTTGCCGGACGGCTTGATCGGAGCCGCAGGGTTCCGGTCCCGGAGCCGCCCGGGGGCGGTGGATGGCCACCGCCAGGCGAGGGCGCTCGCGGCCGCGCCAGGAAGCAGCGGCGGAGGCTTCGCTCCCGCCGCCGGGGTGTCAGCGCTTCACCGTCTCGGGTGGCGGATTCACCGGGTCGCCCTTGCCGTACTTGGCTTCCGGCAATTGCTGCTGCGCCGAGGCGGGAAGCGGCTTCGGCTCCGGCTCGTTCTCATGCGCCGTGCCCTGCGAGGGCGGCTCGGGTTGCGGCGGGGGCGGGGCCTTGGCGGGCTCCTCGGGCGCCACGCCCTGGGCCGGCGTTTCCGGCGTGAGTTGCGCCTGCTTCCGGTCGCGCTGTCCCTCGGGCACCTGGGTCTCAGCCTCGCCGCGTGGCGGACGGGGGGGCGGGCTTGCGTTGGACATGTCGGACATCCTCCTCCGGCTCAGGCCACACCCGGGGCCTTGGCGGGCGGCGACGCCATGCCGGGTCTGAAGGCCAGGGAGCGGTAGGGCAGCGCCCGCGTCAGCATCGCCCCCGCCTCCCGCGCCAGAAGGCGGTGCGCCGCCAGGCGTTCCGCCAGGGCGGCACGCAGGGCATAGGAAGGGCTGTCGGCGGCGGAACGGGTGGTCAGGGGCGCGATGCTCTCGCTGGCCATGGTGAACTCCTGGTGGGGCCTTTGCGGGCGAGGCGGGACCGGCGCGGCGGCGCCGGCCTCGGGTTCAGTTCTCGCCGGCGGGCGGGTTCTTCTGCTGGGCGCGGCCATGCGTGGCCTGGCCGCCCTTGCGGCCGGCCTGGGCCGCCAGGGTGCGGTCGCGCGAGAAGGAGCGGTCGGCGGCCTGCACGGCCTGGCCACCCTTGCGGCCGGCCTCTGCGGCCAGGGCGGGGTCCTGCGCGAAGCTGCGCTTGGCCGCCGGCACGCTCTGGCCGCCCTTGGAGGCAATGGTCCGCTGCTTCGCCTCGTCCATCGAGGCAAAGCCCTGCTTGCCACTGCCGGTTCGGGACTGGGGCATGGAAATCTCCCTAGGGGCGCCGCGCGGCATGCCACGCGGGCAGGATTGGTTGACGGTGCCCGGCACCGCTCGGCCCAGGCTTGTCATCAACCGCCCGGCCGTGGCCAAGTTCCGGTTCAACGGCCAGCGTGGCCGTTCCAGCCGAAAACTTCCCTGTGATGAAGGCCATGCTCATCAAGGCCGTGGCGATGGAGCCCATGGCCACGCCGCCGGCCCGCCTAGACGGTGAAGACCCGGGCCAGGATGAAGGCGACGATCACCAGGATCAGCGACGCCAGCAGCACCCAGCGCATATGCCCGAAGGTGACGCCCTGGCGGGCCTTGGTGGTCGGGATCGACTTCTCCGGCATGGGGGCCTGGTGCGGGCCTGGAGGCGGTTCGATCACCCGCTCGCGCGCGGGCATATCTTTGTTGGTGTCGGACATACCGGCGGAACTCCTCTCGCGGCACGGGGTGAGGCCCCGTGATGAGGGGAGAAAGCCCCGCCCCCCGGAGAGTTGCATCGCCAGAGCTGGAACCCCGAACCGGCCATGGCGTTGTTCTGGCCGAGACAAGCAACCCTCAGGGGAGGTTTTCCCATGGCAGAGCCAATGACAGATCCGGGCGGCCAGGCGCCGCAGCGGGGCGCGTCCGGGCTGATCTCGTCGGACCGCGTCGAGGGCACGGCGGTCTTCGACACCTCGGGCAACCGGCTGGGCTCCATCTCCACCCTGATGATCGACAAGGTCCGGGGGCGGGTGGAATACGCCGTGCTGTCCTTCGGCGGCTTCCTGGGCTTCGGCGGGTCGCGCTTCCCGCTGCCCTGGGACCAGCTCCGCTACGACACCGGGCTCGGCGGCTATGTGGTCGATGTCACCGAGGAGCAGCTCGCCGAGGCTCCCTCCTTCAAGCCGGACGAGGCGATCGACTGGTCCGACGAACGGTGGGGCAGCGAGGTGCGCGGCTATTACGGCCCCTCGCCCTATGGCTCGCGCGACGGGCTCTGAGCCGGAGCGGGCCCGGCGGCAGGCGCCGCCCGAGAGGGCAGGGTGGGGAGGAGGGGGCCGGGAGAGCGTCTCAGAAGCTCAGCCGGCGCTGCTCCTCCGCGGCCATGGCGCGGAGGCTGGCGCGGGGTGGCGGCGGGCGGCGCGGCACGGCGCGCTGGAGCTTCTCCTCCTCCAGCAGCGCCAGCAGGGCGGAGCGGGCGCGGTGCACCCGGCTCTTCACCGTTCCCACCGCGCAGTTCAGCACGCGCGCCACGTCCTCATAGGGAAGGTTGGAGCCGGAAACGAGGGTCAGGATCGAGCGCTGGTCCTCGGGCAGGCGGTGGAAGATGCGCTGGAAGTCCGACAGCTCCAGCCCGTCCTCCTGCCGCGCCCCCACGGGAACGCGCTCCATCTCCCCCTCGTCGAACTCCCGCGTCGCCCGGCGCTTGGCCACGAACTCGTTGAGGAAGCGGTTGCGGAGGATGGTGAAGGCCCACGCCTTGAAATTCGTGCCCGGCTGGTAGCGGTCCGCCGCGTGGAGGATGCGGAGCACGGCGTCCTGCACGAGGTCGTCGGCGTCATGACGGTTGCGTGTCAGAGATCGTGCATAGGCACGGAGATCAGGAAGACAGCGGAGTAGCTCGTCGTCGATCTGCGTCATAGTGACCTGTCATGCAGCGGAGACAAACAGGAAACACCGCCATCTGCGGGAAGTTGCGGCGGCCGGATTTACGCCACCGCGAAGCGGTGCGGGCGCGCGGGCATCTTCGGAGGCTAGGATGGAGCCAGCGAGCTGCGCCATCACATCTGCCGGCGGTCGGCGGATGGGTGCCTCGCCCAACAGGGCGGCCTGGCCGCCCAGCAGGAGAGTTCCGCATGTACCTCGATCGCACCGCCGCCCCGCAGGCCGACAGCAACGCCACCAGCCGCGACGCCGCCCTCGGCGCCGCTTCCGGCACGCTGCCGATGGAGGCGCGCCTCGACAACCTCGAACTGCGGCTGGAGGCGGCGACTCGCACCGCCTGGTGCACCATGCGCCCGCAGGGCCGGCCGAGCTACACGCTGGCCTTGATGCAGGATGTCCACCGCATGCAGGACATCATGGCGCGCTTCCATGCCGAGCAGGTGGCGGCGGGGCAGGCGCCCTCGGAATGGTTCGTCATGGCCTCGGCGGTGCCGGGCATCTACAATCTCGGCGGCGACCTCGCCCATTTCGCCGAGCGCATCCGCTCGCGCGACCATGCCTCGCTGGTGCGCTACGGCCACATCGCCGTCGAGGCCATCCACCGCAACCACATCGCCTTCGGCCTGCCCATGGTGACCATGGCGCTGGTGCAGGGCGACGCGCTGGGCGGCGGCTTCGAGCACGCCCTGTCCTTCGACCTGATCGTGGCCGAGCGCAGCGCCAAGCTCGGCCTGCCCGAGATCCTGTTCAACATGTTCCCCGGCATGGGCGCCTACAGCTTCCTGTCGCGCCGCATCGACCGGCGGGCCGCCGAGGAGATGATCACCTCCGGCCGCCTGTATGGCGCGGAGGAGCTGCATGCCATGGGCGTGGTGGACGTGCTGGCCGAGGATGGCGAGGGCGAGGTGACGGTGCGCGAGTACATCGCCCGCCACAGCCGCAAGCACAACGCCCACACCACCCTCTACCGCGCCCGCCGGCGGGTGAATCCGGTGACGCTGGAGGAGCTGCGCGACGTGGTGGAGATGTGGGCCGCCGCCGCCATGAACCTCGGCGAGGCGGACCTGAAGAAGATGGGCCGCCTGGTGGCGGCGCAGGAGCGGCGGCTGGGTTCGCTCGGCTCGCCGGGTCTGGCCACCGCGGCGGAGTGAGGGCCACGCGCCGGCCGGATCCCTGCCAGGGTCGATCGTGGCTGCACGCCAGGGGAGGGGCGTTCAGCCGCGGTGACTTTGCGGGTCCACTTCCTGCAGCAGCGCGCGGCGCGTGCGTTCCAGCTCGGCGCGGGCGCGCAGCGCGAGCTCCGCCCCCTCGCGCATCAGCGCCTCGCGCCCCATCTTGCGCCATTCCTCGCAAAGCCGGCACAGCGCGGCGGCACCGATATTGGCGGCGCTGCTGCGCAGGGCGTGCGCCTCCGCGTGGAAGCGGGACGCATCGCCGGCGATGGCGGCGGCCGAGATCGACTCGATGAGCTGCGCCGCGTCCGACAGGAAGTCCCGCGCCAGCCCGTCCACGAACTCCTCGCCGCCCAGGCTGCGCAGGTTCTCCAGCGTCTCGGCGTCCAGCGCCGGGCTGGTCATGCGGAAGCGCGGGTGCGAGGCGATGTCGGCCACCGGGGCGGCGGCGCCGGCCGCCCCGCCGCGCGGCGGCCTGGCATTCGCCTCGACGATGCGGAGCAGCTCCTCCGGCTGCACGGGCTTGATCACGTGGCCGTCCATGCCGGCCTCGGCGCAGCGCCTGGCGCTTTCCTCCGTGGCATCGGCCGTCAGCGCCAGGATCGGCAGGTGCGGCTGCCCCAGCGCCATGACGCGGAACAGCTTGGTCGCCTCGATGCCGTCCAGCCCCGGCATGTTCACGTCCATCAGCACCAGGTCGAAGCTGTCGGCCTCCTGCTCCAGGATGTCGAGCGCGGCATCGCCGTCATCGGCCAGCCGCGCCTCGTGGCCGGAACGCTCCAGGATCTTGGCCACGACGCGCTGGTTCACCCGGCTGTCATCGGCGACCAGCACCCGCAGCTTGCGGCCCGGCAGCGCGATGGGCGCGGGGCCGGCCGGCCGCTCGGCGGCGGCTTCCGCCGCTTCTGTGCCCGCGGCCGGCCGGGGGGTGGCTTCCGCGGCGGCCCTGGCGAGGGAGGGAGCGGCAACGGGGGGGGCGCCGAGCGCGAGCGCCAGCCGCAGCGCGTGCGCGATCTCCTCGGGCCCTGCCTCCGGGGCCAGGGCGGTGACGTGGTCGCGCCGCGCCGGCTCCGCCGCCAGGGCCTCGGGCAGCGGCGTGATCAGCACGCGCGGATGGAGCGGCGCCTCCGGCGGCAGGGCGGCGCCCGGCCCGCCATAGGTGAGCAGCAGGCAGCGCCCCTCCGGCCCTTCGGGGCGCAGGCGCAGCAGGGCGGCGGCCTCGGTCGGGACGGTGGCGTGGCGGACCTCGATGCCGAGCCCGGCCAGCGTCTCCGTCAGCGCGGCGGCGCGGATCGGCGCCGGGTCCAGCAGCACCACGGCCAGGCCGGCGAGGCCGGAGGGTGCCAATGCCTCGGCCGGCTCCAGGGGCAGGCTGAAATGGAAGGTGCTGCCCTGGCCCGGGCTGGAGCGGACACCGATCTCGCCCCCCATCAGCCCCACCAGGCGGCGGCAGATGGCGAGGCCCAGCCCGGTGCCGCCGAAGCGGTTGATGATGCTCGAATCGGCCTGGGTGAAGGCCTCGAAGATGCGCTCCTGCGCCTCGGGCGCGATGCCGATGCCGGTGTCGGTCACCTCGGCGGTGAGGCGAAGCTGGCGGCTGCCGGAAGCGGCGGGGCCGGCATCCAGCGCCACCGTCACGCCGCCGGTGGTGGTGAACTTCACGGCGTTGCTGGCCAGGTTCAGCAGCACCTCCAGCAGGTGCCGCCGGTCGCCGCGCAGCACCAGGGGCGTGCGGGCGCTGACATGGACGGAGAAGCGCAGCCCCTTGTCGAGGCACTGGCTGGCCAGGAGGGCGCGCAGCTCCGTCAGCAGCCCGGCCACCTCGAAGGGCGCGTCCTCGGTCGGCATCCGGCCCGCCTCGATGCGGGACAGGTCGAGGATGTCGTCGATCAGCGCCAGCAGGGAGCGGGCGGCGCTGTCCACCGTCCGCGTCATCTCCCGCTGCTCGTCATCCAGGCTGGTGCCGCGCAGCAGGCCGCCCATGCCGATGATGGCGTTGAGCGGCGTGCGCAGCTCGTGGCTGACGCTGGCCAGGAAGAGCGACTTGGCGCTGTTCGCCTCCTCCGCCTGCTGCTTGGCCAGGGAAAGCTTGCGGATCAGCGTGCCGGCGTAGAGCGGCAGGATCAGCAGCCCGATCAGCAGCCCCACCGCCAGATGCGGCTGGCCGTACCAGTAGGGCGTGGTGAGGATGACGGCGCCGAAGCCCGCCAGAGCCGCCACCATGGCGATGCGCAGCCAGGCGATGCCGAAGCGGAAGCCGTTGCCGAACACCACCCACAGATAAATGGGCCAGAACATGGCCACAGGCTCGCCGCCCAGGTAGATCTGCCAGGACAGGAAGCCGCAATCGAGCAGCACGGCGGCGAAGCGCCTCGGCCGGCAGACGCCCGGATAGGCGATGATGTGCGCGAGGATGCCGAGCGCCAGCGAGACGTAGAGCGCCATCCCGATCAGCGAGGTGCGGGATTCCGCGGTGCCGTCCGCCAGCAGCACGAGGATGATGATCACGGCGAAGATCAGGCCGTTGAACCGCATCTCGTGCTCGGTGTCGGGCCGCCCGCGCAGCCGCTCGCGCAGCCGGGAAAGCAGGCCGCGCCGGGGAGGCGGGGCGCTCATGGCGTCCTCAGGGTCCGCGCAGCAGCTGTGGATGGGCCATGGCCTCGCGCTCCGGGGCGGCGCCGGTCACGAGGTCGCCGATCCGGGGCGGCCCGGCATCCTGCGCGACGGTGGCGCGGGGGAGCGCCACGGGATGGCGCAGCATCTCGGCGAAGTGCTCGGGCGGCACGGCCTCGCTGTAGTAGAAGCCCTGCACCTCGTCGCAGCCCTCGGCCTTCAGCTGCAGCAGCTGCGCCTCGGTCTCCACCCCTTCCGCGATCACCTGGAGGCGCAGCATGTGGCTGAGCTCCACGATGGTGCGCACGATGGCCGCGTCGTTCGGCTCCGTGGTCATGCCGCGCACAAAGGACTGGTCGATCTTGAGGCGGTCGATCGGGAAGTTCTTGACGTAGTTCAGGGAGGAGTAGCCCGTCCCGAAATCGTCCACCGAGATCCGGATGCCGCGGGCGCGCAGCGCCTGCAGCACCGCCGCCGTTTCCGGCGCCTGCTCCATCAGGATGCCCTCGGTCAGCTCCAGGTCGAGCTGCGCCGGGTTCAGACCGCTCTCGGCCAGCGCCCGGAGCACGATCGCCGCCACGTCCTGCCGGCGGAACTGCACGGGCGAGAGGTTCACCCCCATGCGGATCGGCGGCAGGCCCGCCTCCCGCCAGCGCACGGCCTGGCGGCAGGCCTCGCCCAGCACCCATTCGTTGATCGGGCCGATCAGCCCCGTCTCCTCGGCCACCGGCAGGAAGCGGCCGGGGCCCATCAGGGTCTGGCCGGAGCGCTGCCAGCGCAGCAGCGCCTCCGCGCCGGTGATGCGGCCGGTGCGCAAATCCACCTGCGGCTGGTAGTGCAGCAGGAACTCGCCGCGCGCGAGCCCCTCGCGCAGCGCCGCCTCGATCTGCATCGCCTCGCGCGCCCGCGCGTCCATGGCGGCGGCGAAGAAGCGCCAGCCGTTCCGCCCCTCCGCCTTGGCGCGGTACATGGCGAGGTCGGCGTTGCGCAGCAGCTCTGCGGCGTCCGTGCCGTCGCGCGGGTAGAGGGTGATGCCGATGCTGGCGCCCACCGTCAGCGTCTGGCCGCCGCAATGGAAGGGCTGCGACAGGCTGGCCACCACCTTCTCGGCCAGGGCGGCGGCTTCCTCCGCCTGGCTGATGCCGGTCTGCACGATGGCGAACTCGTCGCCGCCGAGGCGGGCGATGATGTCGTTCTCCTGCGCCACCTGGCGCAGCCGCTCGGCCACGGCGCGCAGCAGCTCGTCCCCCAGGTGGTGGCCGAAGGCGTCGTTCACCGGCTTGAAGCGGTCGAGGTCGAGGAAGAGCAGGGCGAAGATGTGGTCGCCGCGCCGGCCGCGCGCCAGCTCGCGCCGCAGCCGGTTGCGCAGGAAGGCGCGGTTGGGCAGGCCGGTGAGGGTGTCGTGATGGGCCAGGTGGCCCAGGCGCTGCTCGGCCTGCTTGCGGTCGGTGATCTCGAGGGAGGTGGTCAGGACGGATTCGATCTCCCCCCGCACCCCGCGCAGCGGGGCCTTGGTGGTGATGAAGATGCGCGCCTGCCCGTCGGCGTCCACCGCCTCCTCCTCGCGGCCGGGCAGCGCCTCGCCCGACTCGAACACCAGCAGGTCGAGCGCGCGGGAGCGGCGGCCGCGCTCCGGCCCGAACAGGGCCTCCACCGCGTTGCCCACCAGGGCGTCGGGCGTGGAGCCGGAGAAGCGGGCCTGCCAGGCATTGACGAAGACGCAGCGCCCCTGGCGGTCAGCGGCGCTGATCATGGCCGGCACGGTGTCGATCACCTGCGCCAGGGCGCGGCGGCTGTGCCGGAGCAGCTCCTCCTGCGAGCGGGCGCTGTCCTCCAGCTCCTGCTCGAGCGTGGCGGCGCGGCGCTGGATGACCTGCTGCTGCCAGCGCATGCGCAGCAGGTTGCGCGCCCGCGTCATGAACTCGTAATGGTCCACCGGGCTGAGCAGGAAGTCCGTGGCGCCGGCCTCCAGCGCGCGCAGCCGGTAGGCGCGGTCATTGTAGGCGGTGATGACGATCACCGGCACGTCCGAGGCGCCGGAGGCGGGGCCAAGGGCACGAAGCTGGCGGGTGAACTCCGCCCCATCCATTTCCGGCATGCGGAAATCGGTGACCACCAGGTCGGCGCTGTTGTCGCGCAGCCAGGCCAGCGCCTCGCGCGGGTCCCCGAAAGCCTCGACCCGGACATCCTTGTCGAGCGACACGGCGAGTCTGGCGAAGATATCCCGGTTGGTCGTCCTGTCGTCCAGGATCAGGATCGTTGCCATATTTCTAATCTTAAGCCTGCGCCGTGCGGCGCCCACCGGCGGCGGGCGCGAGAGACCGCCAGGGTATACGATCTGCCGCCGTCTTGCACCAAAGATGAGGCCCACAATGTGGTGCGTTCGGTCAGCTCTGGTAAACCGGGGCGATTCCTGGAGCAGTCCCGGCATCCTGCGGTGGTGCCCGCCTCGGCTCCTTTACCGGTCCGGTTGGGAGGCGGCGGGGCCGGCGCGCGACAGCAGCAGCACCAGCCCGCCGGTGAAGGGCAGCGCCGCCACGGCCAGGAAGGCGGCGCCGTAGCCCGTGCCCAGCGCCAGGCAGGCCCCGACCAGCGCCGGGCCCAGCACATAGCCGATGAAGGTGACGAAGGTGGTGGCCGCCGTGGCCTCGCCCACCTGCGGCTCCGGCACCATGCCGCTCACCTCCGCCATGAACACGCCGTTCCAGCTGGCGATGGCGATGCCGCCCAGCGCGCTCAGCCCCACCACCGCCGCAGCCGGCCAGGCGGGGCCGATCGCCGCGAGCAGGGCGGTGACGGCGGCGGAGGCGAAGGCCAGCATCACCAGCACATGGCGCGCGGAACCCGCCCGGTCGGCCAGCCAGCCCACCAGGATGCGGCCGGCGACCCCCACCCCCTGCATGGCGGCGAAGGCCGAGCCCGCCTCGGCCAGGCTGAACCCGTGCCGGGCCGTCAGGTAGAGGACCAGGAAGGCGAAGACGCTGCCCTGCGCCACCGCGAAGGCGAGGCTGACATAGCTGACGCCGAGCAGCCCCCGCTGCGCGACGAGCAGGCGGAACGGCGCCGCCATCTGGGCCGGGCGCAGCGCGGCGCGCAGGGAGAAGCGCGCGGGGCCGGGGCGGTCGATGCGGCGGCGGAAGACCTCGGAGAGCAGCGTCGCGGCCAGGGCGGGCAGGGCGATGCCCAGGCAGGCCCAGCGCCAGTCCCCGCCCAGCAGCAGCAACGGCACGGCGAGGCCGGCCACCGCGCCGCCCAGCGGCACGCCCGACTGCTTGATGGAGAACACGAGAGAGCGGTGCCGCGCCGGCGCGTGGCGGCGCAGCAGGTCGCTTCCGGCGGGCGGCGAGGGGCCATAGCCCAGCCCGATCAGCAGCGAGGCCAGCAGCAGCGCCGCCCAGCTTCCGGCCACCGCCAGCAGCAGCCCCGCCACGCCCAGCACGGCGCCGAACTGGAGGGTGCGGACGGCGCCGAGCTGCGCCATCACCCCGTTGCCCAGCACCAGCCACGCCATGGTGCCGGCCGAGCCCACCGAGGCGAGCAGGCCGATGCTGCCTTCCGGCACGCCCGCCGCCTGCGTCAGCGCCGGCGCCAGCACGGGGAAGACCCGCGTCAGGCAGGCGCTCACCGTCTGCATCAGCAGCGCGACACCGAGCGCGGCGACCCAGGGGGGACGGGGTTCGGCTTCCGGCACCGGGCGGTCAGACGTTGTACTGGAAGCCGTCCACGACGAAGTCCTGCCCGGTGATGAAGCAGGGCTCCGAGGCGGCGAGGAAGGCCACGATGTTGGCGACATCCGCCGGCTTGCCGAGACGCTGCAGCGCGATGCCGCGCGCCAGCTCCGGCCCGCGCGCGCGGGTGATGCTGTTGCCCAGCTCCGTCTCGATCACGCCGGGGCAGATGGCGTTGACCAGGATCTCCGGCCCCAGCTCCTTGGCGAGCGCGCGCGTCATGCCGAGGATGCCGGCCTTGGCGGCGGCGTAGGAGAAGCGGCTGACGGCCGCGGTGACGCCGCCCGAATGCGCGTTCAGCGACGACATGCTGATGATGCGCCCCGAGCCCTGCGCCTTCATCAGCGGCGCCACGTGGCGGATGTAGTTGAAGCAGCTCTTGAGGTTGACCGCGATGGTGCGGTCGAACTCCTCCTCGGTGATGTCGAGGATGCCAGTGGGGTTGCCGCGCCCGGCATTGTTCACCAGCACGTCGACGCGGCCATGCTGCCGCGTCACCGCCGCGACGATCTCGCCGGCGCGCGCGAAGTCCGACACATCCGCCTCGTGGATCGACACGCTGCGGCCGAGCGCCTCGATCTCGCCTTGCGTGCGCTGCATCTCCGGCACCAGCAGGTCCACCAGCGCGATGTCGAAGCCCTGCCGCGCCAGGGCGTGGGCGCAGGCGCGCCCGATGCCGCGCGCGCCACCCGTGACGATCGCAACCTTGCTCATGGAAGCATTCCCCTCGACGGCGCCGTGCTTGATGACGCCCGCTTCATTTGGCCTTGACACCGACACTCTCCGCCAACGAACGTCGTTCAGCAACGGGATTGACATTCATGTCCATGAATCTGGAAGTGAAGTCCGCGGGGCGTATCCTGGAGTTGCTGGAGTTCCTCGCCAGCGCCTCGGAGCCCGTCTCGCTCAAGGATGTCGCGCTGGAGCTCGGCTTTCCGCGCAGCAGCGCGCACGGCCTGTTGCAGACGCTGGTTGGCCGTGGCTACGCGCTGCGCGAGGAAGGGGACCGCTACGTGCTCAACCCCGCCTGCCGCAGCGGGCCAGGCTGGAGCGGCGGGCCGACGGCGCATCTCGTCGCGGTCGCGCGGCCGGTGATGGAGCGGCTGCGCGACGAGAGCGGCGAGACCGTCGTGCTCGGCGTGCGCATGCGGAACCAGGATGTGAAGCGCTGCGCCAAGGTCGTGAGCCTGCAGGCCGTGCGCTACGACACCACGCACGAGGCGCAGATGCCGGCCTACTGCACCGCCATGGGCCGCGTGCTGCTCGCCTTCGCCGAGCCCGGCGTCGTGGATTCCTATCTCGCGCGGCTGCGTCCCGAGAAGATGACGCCCAACACCGTGACCGACAGCGCCGCGCTGCGCGGCCTGATCGAGGCGGCGCGGCGCGACGGCTATGCCATCAGCGACGAGGAGATGGTGCTGGGCGGCACCGGCATCGCCGCGCCCGTGCGGACGCGCAGCGGGCGCGTCGAGGCGGCGATCAACCTCGGCGTCGTCACCCAGCGCTACGCCGCCAACCGCGAGCGGATGATCGGGCTGGTGGTGGCGGCCGCGCGGCAGCTCAGCTTCCGCATGGGCCACCTGGCCACGATGGAGAGCGCCGCATGAGGATCGGCTTCGAGGGGCGCTCGGTTCTGGTGACGGGTGCGGCGCGCGGCATCGGTGGCGGCATCGCGGCCGCCTTCGCGGAGCGCGGCGCGCGGGTCGTCGCAACGGACCTGCTGGAGGCGGAGCTTGCGGCGCTGGCCCGCCGCGTGGCGCCGGGCGAGGGCGGCAGCCTGACGACGCGCCGGCTCGACGTGACGGACGCCGCCGCCTTCGCCGCGCTGGTCGCCGCGACCGGCGCACCGGATGTGCTGGTGCATGTCGCCGGCGGCGTGCGCGGCCAGAGCCCGAAGCCCTTCGATGCGGTGACGGAGGCGGAGTGGGACGCGATCCAGGACGCCAATGTGAAGGGCGCCTTTCTCGCCGCCCGCGCCGTGGTGCCGGGGATGAAGGCGGCCGGATACGGGCGGATCGTCGTCATCTCCAGCCGCGCCGGGCTCGGCGTCAGCCGCACGGGCATCCAGTCCTACGGCACGGCCAAGGCCGCGCAGCTTGGCCTGGTGCGGCAGCTCGGGCACGAGCTGGGGCGCTTCGGCATCACGGTGAACGCCGTGGCGCCGGGCTTCCTGCGCACCAGCCCGGACTATGAGCGGCAATGGGAATCCTATGGCGCGGCGGGGCAGCGCGCCATGGTGGAGGGCATCGCCATGCGCCGCCTGGGCGAGCCGGAGACATTGCCCATGCCGTGCTGTTCCTCGCTTCCGACTACGCCTCCTGGATCACCGGACAGGTGCTGCCGGTGACGGGAAGTCCCATCGCCTGACGGCGGCATGCCGCCAAGACCGCAACCTTCGGAAGGAAAGGTGCCTGCGATGATGCCGATCTCCCGGCGGCCCCTCCTCGGGCTTGCCGCCGCCGCCGCGGCCACCGCCGCCATGCCGCGCGAGGCGCAGGCGGCCAACCGCTTCGTCTACGCCAACAACAGCAACTTCGACACGCTCGACCCGCATGTCGTGTTCGACACCGCGCGCGTGGCGGTGCGGCTGAACTTCTATGACGGGCTGTACCGCTGGGTGGACAACCCGCCCAAGCTGATCCCCTGGCTCGCCGAAAGCCACGAGGTGAGCGCGGACGGGCTGGAATGGGTGTTCAAGCTGCGCCGCGACGTGAAGTTCCACGACGGCAGCCTGATGACCGCCGATGACGTGGTCTACAGCATCGAGCGCATCCTGGCGCTGAACCTCGGCGCCGCGCCGCTGTTCCGCCCGCTGCTGGAGCCGGGCGCCACCACGGCGGCCGACCCGCACACGGTGCGCTTCCGGCTGAAGGAGCCTTCCGCCATCTTCGGCTCGCTGGTGCCCGACATCACGGTGGTGAATGCGAAGCTGGTGAAGCGCAACGAGCGCGACGGCGACTGGGGCCGCGCCTGGCTGGCGCGCAACGTCGCGGGCACGGGCAGCTTCCGCCTGCGGCGCTACGACCCGGCAGTGGGCTTCATCGCCCAGCGCTTCCCCGACCACTTCGCCGGCTGGGGGCCGAAATACCTCGACGAGATCGAGTTCCGCACGGTACTGGAGACGAACACGCGGGTGCTGGGCATGATCCGTGGCGACTACCATGGCACGGACGGCTACATGACGCCGGACCAGATCGACCGCTTCCGCGCCTCGGACACGGTGCAGATCCTGGAACAGGAATCGATGCGGGTGTTCCACTTCTGCATCCACAATGACCGCGCGCCGATGAACGACATCCATTTCCGCAAGGCGCTGGTGCATGCCTTCGACTATGACGGCTTCATCAACGACGTGCTGAAGGGTTCGGTGGTGCGCAACCCCACCATCATCCCGAACAACATGTGGGGCGCGCCGCCCGGGATCGAGGGCTACAAGTTCGACCTCGAGCTGGCGAAGGCGGAGCTGGCGAAGGTAAAGGCGCCGCTGCGGCCCATCACCATCGGCACACTGGCGGGCTTCAGCGAGACGGAACAGGCGGCGTCCGTGTTCCAGGCCAACCTGCGCAAGATCGGCATCGAGGCGCGCATCGAATCCGCGCCCTGGCCCACCGTCTCCTCCCGCATGCGCAACAAGGACCAGCAATACGACATGGTGCCCTACTGGAAGAGCACCTACTACGCCGACCCCAACAACTGGCTGGGCGAGCTGTACGGCTCCCGCTACCTCGGCGGCGGCAACGTCTCCTACTACAGCAACCCGGAGGTGGATAAGCGCATCGAGCGCGCGCTGGTCTCCACCGACCAGGAGGAGCGCCAGCGGCTGAACGAGGAGGCGGCGCGGCTGGTGTTCGACGATGCGGCCGGCGTCTGGATCTACAACACGAAATGGTTCGGGCCGTATTCGAAGCGCATCGCCGGCATCCGCTTCTGCCCTGTCGGCAGCGGGCAGGACATGCGCTGGGCCCATTTCGCCTGAGCCTTCTTCCTTGATCCTCCCCCGGCGCCCTTCCGCGCCGGGGGCCCGCCGGGGCGCCGCATGAAAAGGCTGGAACTCATCCTGTCACGGCTGCTGTGGCTGGTACCGACGCTCATCGGTCTGGGCGTCATCACCTTCCTCATCAGCCATGTCATTCCCACCGATCCGGTCGCCATCCTGGCGGGCGAGAACGCCACGGCCGAGCAGATCGCCGCCCTGCGCCGCGAGCTGGGCTTCGACCGGCCGCTCCCCGTGCAGCTCCTGGCCTATTTCCAGGACCTGCTGCGGGGCGACATGGGCGTCAGCCTGTTCAGCCAGCAGCCCATCGCCGAGGAACTGGCCACGCGGCTGCCGGCGACGCTGGAGCTGACCTTCGCCGCCGTGCTGCTGGCCTCCGCCATCGGCATCCCGCTCGGCGTCGTCTCGGCGTTGCGGCGCAACAGCGCGATCGACCACGCGCTGCGCGTCGTCACCGTCTCGGGCCTGGCCATCCCGAGCTTCTGGCTGGCCATCCAGCTGCAATACCTCTTCGCCATGAAGGTCGGCATCGCGCCGCTGAACGGGCGGATCGACGGCTTCGGCCCGGAGCCGCTCACCGGCATGATGATCCTCGATTCCCTGTTGCAGGCGGACTGGGAGTCGCTTGGCGGGGCGCTGCGCCACATCGCGCTGCCGGCCATCACCCTGGCGCTGCCGGCGGCGGCCACCATCGCCCGTTTCACCCGCGCCGGCGTGCTGGAGGTGGTGACCAGCAACTATGTCCTCTACGAGTGCGCCATGGGCCTGCCGGGCGCGCTGGTGACGTGGAAATACGTGCTGCGCAACGCGCTGATCTCCACCGTCACCCAGATCGGCCTGATCTTCGGTGTGCTGCTTTCCGGCGCCGTGGTGGTGGAGGCGGTGTTCGATTGGCCGGGCCTCGGCGCCTTCGCCGTCATCTCCATCATCCAGTCCGACCACCGCGCGGTAATGGGCTTCACCCTCTGGGCCGGCGCCATCTTCGTCATCGTCAACCTGATCGTCGATGTGCTGCACACGCTGATCGACCCACGGAGCACGCGATGAGCACGTCCAACAGCGGCTTCCTCGCCGGCGCCGCCGATATCGGGCGCCGGCTGCTGCGCGACCGCGCGGCGCTGCTCGGCTTCGCGCTGATCCTGCTGCTGGTGCTGGCGGCGCTGTTCGCACCCTGGCTCGCCACCCACCCGACCGACGTCTATGAGATCCACACCGCCCGCCGCCTGACGCCTCCCGGCGCCGAGCACTGGCTGGGCACCGACCGCATGGGCGCCGACATCTACAGCCGCCTGCTGTTCGGCGCCCGCATCACCATCCTGATCGCGGTGATCGCCGTCGGCACGGCGGTGCTGATCGGCGTGCCGATCGGGCTTGTCGCGGGCTACTACCGCAACTGGTTCAGCGACCTGCTGATGCGGCTTTCCGACATCTTCCTCGCCGTGCCGCAGATCGTGCTGGCCATCGCCATCGCGCAGACGCTGGGGCCGTCCATCGAGAACGTCATCCTGGCGCTGTCCGCCACCTACTGGCCGTTCTGGGCGCGGCTCGTCTACGCCGAGACGCGCTCGGTCAAGAACGAGACCTTCGTCGAGGCCGCCATCGCGCTCGGTGCCTCGGCGCCGCGCGTCATGCTGCTGCACATCCTGCCCAACATCGCCTCCGCCATCATCGTACGCACCTCCATCGGCATGGGCGCCACCATCCTGACCGCGGCGGCACTGGGCTTCCTCGGCCTCGGCGCGCCGCCGCCGACGCCGGAATGGGGCCGCACCATCGCCGAATCCCGCGAATACCTGCCGGAGGCCTGGTGGTACGCGCTGGCGCCCGGCATCGCCATCTTCCTTGTGGTGATGGGCTTCAACCTGCTGGGCGACGGGCTGCGCGACATCCTCGACCCACGCATCCGCCGGGGAGGGCGCGAGCCATGAGCGAGCTTCTGCTGGATGTCGAGAACCTCACCCTCGGCTTCCGCACCGAGCGCGGCCTGGCGCGCATCCTGGACGGTGCCAGCCTGCGCATCGCGCCCGGGCAGGTGATGGGGCTGGTGGGCGAATCCGGCTGCGGCAAGACGACGCTGGCGCGCGCCATCCTGGGCGTGCTGCCGGCGGGCGGCGCGCGGATCGATGGCGGCAGCATCGCCTTCCGCGGCCGCGACCTGCTGCGCGAGGACCCGGCCATCGTCGCGCGCGACCTGCGCGGGCGCGCCATCACCTTCATCCCCCAGGACCCGTTCAGCAGCTTCAACCCGGTCTTCACCATCGGCGACCAGATGATGGACCTGATGAAGTGGAAGTCGCCGCGCCGGAAGGGGGAGGGGCGCTGGCCCGCCCTGCTGCAGCCCTATCCGCGCGCCCGCCGCCGCGCGGACATGGAGGCGGTGCTGGAGATGCTGGCCGCCGTGCAGCTTCCCAATCCGCGCGCCATCCTGCGGAAATACCCGCACGAGGTCTCGGGCGGGCAGCGGCAGCGGCTGATGATCGCCATGGCGCTGCTGCCGGAGCCGGACCTCGTCATCGCCGACGAGCCGACCACGGCGCTCGACGTCACCATCCAGGCGCAGATCCTGGGCGTCATCCGCCGCCTCGCCACCGAGCGCCGCGTGGCGGTGCTGCTGACGACCCACGACCTCGGCTCGGCCTGGGAGATCTGCGACGCGGTGACGGTGATGTATGCCGGGCAGGACGTCGAATCCGCGCCCATCGACGCCTTCTTCGCCGCCCCCGCCCATCCCTACACCACGCGCCTGCTGGAAAGCCTGCCGCGCGCGCCGGAGGAGGGGGGCGCCGCCGATGTCGGCGGCATCCCCGGCGAGGTGCCGAGCCCGCTCGCCCAGCCCGCCGGCTGCCGCTTCCACCCGCGCTGCGACCGCGCCACCGAGGCCTGCCGCGTGGTCCGGCCGGAGGAGACGCAGCTCGCCGCCGGCCACCGCCTGCGCTGCTACCATCCGAGGCTGCCCGCATGAGCGCGACCCCCATCCTTGAGCTGCGCAACCTCGTCCGGCACTTCCCCATCCGCGGCTTCCTCGGCCGCAGGGTAGGAGCGGTGAAGGCGGTGGACGACGTGTCCTTCACGCTGGAGAAGGGCGAGATCCTCGGCCTGGTGGGCGAGTCCGGCTGCGGCAAGTCCACCCTGGGCAAGACGGTGATGGGCATCCAGCAGCCCGATGCCGGCGAGATCCTGCTCGATGGCGAGCTGCTCGCCGGCCCAAGCCAGCGCCACCGCACGGAGCGCCGGAAGGACCTGCAATACGCCTACCAGGACCCCGGCGCCTCGCTCGACCCGCGCTGGAAGATCGGCCGCTCGCTGGAGGAGCCGCTGGTCATCCACACCAATCTGGACGCCGCCGCCCGCCGCGCCCGGGTGCGCGAGATCCTGCGCGCCGTGGGCCTGCCGGAAGGGCATCTGGAGCTGTATCCGCACGAGATCTCGGGCGGGCAGCAGCGGCGCGTGGGCCTGGCGCGCATCCTGACCCTGCACCCCAAGGTGGTGATCCTCGACGAGCCGACCTCGGGGCTCGACGTCTCGGTGCAGGCCACGGTGCTGAAGCTGTTCCGCGAGCTGCGCGACCGCTTCGACCTCACCTATGTCTTCGTCAGCCACGATCTCGCGGTGGTGCGGATGATGTGCACGCGGGTGGCGGTGATGTATCTCGGCCGCATCGTCGAGATCGGCCCCACCGCCTCGCTCTTCGCCGACCCGCAGCACCCCTACACCCAGTCCCTCCTGGCGGCGATCCCGCGCATCGGCGGCCCGCGCGTGACGGAGAATTTCAGCCTGGCGGGCGAGCCGCCCGATGCGGGGCGCCTGCCGGGCGGCTGCCGCTTCCGCACCCGCTGCCCGCGCGCCACCGCGCTCTGCGCCGCGCAGGAGCCGCCCCTGGCGCCGTATGGAAGCCAGCTGGCGGCCTGCCACTTCCCGGGCCGCGATGCACAGGCCGCCTAGCGCGGCGGCGGCGGGGCGGCTTGCCGGAGGGCAGGGGGCTTTGTAGCGTCCTGCCCCAGGGTGGCGGCGCCCCGCCGCCGCAAGGGAGCTGCCCGCGATGATCGACCTGCATTACTGGACGACGCCGAACGGCCACAAGATCACGATGTTCCTGGAGGAGGCGGGGCTGCCCTACCGCATCGTCCCGGTGAACATCGGCAAGGGCGAGCAGTTCCGTCCCGAATTCCTGGCCATCGCGCCGAACAACCGCATCCCCGCCATCCTCGACCATGAGCCCGCCGGCGGCGGCGCGCCCGTGCCGCTGTTCGAGAGCGGCGCCATCCTGCTCTACCTCGCCGACAAGACCGGCCGCTTCATCCCGCCCGCCGCCGATGTGCGCGGGCGCGCCGAGGTGCTGCAATGGCTGTTCTGGCAGATGGGCGGGCTGGGCCCGATGGCCGGACAGAACCACCACTTCTCCCAGTACGCGCCGGAGAAGATCCCCTACGCCATCGACCGCTACGTGAAGGAGACCAACCGCCTCTATGGCGTGCTGGACCGCCGGCTGGCCGACCGCGCGTTCGTCGCCGGTGCGGAATACTCGATCGCCGACATGGCGATCTATCCCTGGATCGTGCCGCATGAGCGGCAGGGCCAGAAGCTGGAGGACTTCCCCCATCTCGCCCGCTGGTTCGCCGCCGTGAAGGCGCGCCCCGGCACGGAGCGCGCCTATGCCCGGGCGCAGGAGATCAGCAGCCAGCCGACGGTGAACGAGGAAAGCCGCGCCATCCTGTTCGGCCAGACGGCGGCCAACACCGCCGCCAATCCCGCCCGCCCCGGCTGAGCCGCGATGGCGCGCGAACTCTACGAGCTGGCCGGGGCCGACCCGGCGCGCCGCTTCAGCCCCTATTGCTGGCGCAGCCGCATGGCGCTGGCCCACAAGGGCCTGGAGGCGGCGTGCATCCCCTGGCGCTTCACCGACAGCCAGGCCATCGCCTTCTCGGGGCAGGACAAGGTGCCGGTGCTGGTGGATGGCGACCGGGTCGTCTCGGATTCCTGGGCCATCGCCGAGTATCTGGAGGAGCGCTATCCGGAGGCGCCATCGCTGTTCCGGGGCGCGCGCCAGCCGGTGCGCTTCATCGCCGCCTGGGCCGACACGGTGCTGAACGCGCAGCTGGTGCGGATGATCGTCAGCGACATCCCGCAATGGCTGGGCGAGGGCCAGCAGGCCTATTTCCGCGCCAGCCGCGAGGCGCGCTTCGGCATGGGGCTGGAGCAGGTGACACAAGGGCGTGAGAGCCGCCTGCCGGAGTTCCGCACCGCCCTGCAACCCATGCGCGTCCTGTTGTGGGAGAACCCTTTCCTCGGTGGAGGATCGCCGGACTATGCCGACTATGCGGTGTTCGGCGGCTTCCAATGGGCGCGCTGCGTGTCCTCCCTGAGCCTTCTGGAGGCCACGGACCCTGTGCATGGCTGGCGGGAGCGGATGCTGGACCTGTTCGGCGGCCTGGCGCGCGACGTCCCGCATTGCGGGAGATGAAGTCCGGCGGGGCTGGGTAAACCGGCCCCGCGACCCCATCTACGCCGCCCCATGCTTAGGCGGAACAGAAAAGGCCGGGTCCCGCAGCCTGCCCCCTCGCGGGAGACGGGGGCGTGATCGCGCGGCGCCGGCTGCTTTCCCGCCTGCCGGGCGGGCTGCTCGCGGGCCTGGCCGCGGCCTCGCCGCCACGGGCCGCGCGCGCCGAGGCGCCTCTGAGCGGAGCCGCAGCCCTGTTGTGGGAGGCGCTCCGCCAGCGCGCCCGGGGCCGGACGCTGCGCTTCCACCTCACCATCCAGGACCCCGGGCTGGAGCGCTTCCTCGGCTGGTTCGCGGCCACGCTGTCCGGCCGGCACGGCCTGGAGCTGGAAGTGGTGCCGCTGCGTGACGAGGCGGAGGCGGCCGCGCGCGTCGCGGGCGGGGAAGGGGTGGACCTGGTGGCGCTGGACATGGCGACGCTCTCCACCCTGCGCCGGCGGAATCTGCTGCTGCCGGCGCGCTCCGCCCTGCCGCACGCCCCGCTGCCGCTCCCCGGCATGCCGGAGGCGGATTTCGGCACGCCCTGGCATGGCGGCGCCCTGGTGCTGGTGCATGACGCGGCGCGGGTGCCGGAGCCGCCCGCCAGCATGCTGGCGCTGCCCGACTGGGCGCGGGCGCGGCCCGGCCGGCTGGCTCACCCGCCACCCCGCCACGCCCTGGGCGCGGCCTTCCTGCTGCAGGCGCTGTATGAGCTGGTGCCGCATCCGCGCATCCTGGCGAGCCCGGCGACGGAACGGAACTTCACCCTGCTCACCGCGCCCTTCTGGGAATGGTACGCCTCGCTCCGCCCGCTGCTGTGGCGCCAGGGCCAGGACTTTCCCGAGGGTGCCACGGCGCTGCGGCGCCTGCTCCGGGAAGGCGAGATCGGCCTGATGCCGGCGCTGGACCCGGTTGCGCTGCCGCGGCTGGTGGGAGCGCGGGAATGGCCGGCGGCCAGCCGTGTCCATGCCCTGGGCCGGGGCAGCATGGCCTATGCGGCGCTGCTGGCCATTCCCCGCAACGCGGCGCAGCCCGAGGCCGCGATGCTGGCGGCCGATTTCCTGCTTTCCCCGGAAGCCCAGGCGATGCTGGCCGACCCCCGCCTGCTGGGCCGCCTCCCCCCGCCCTCGCCACGCCCGCGCCCCGAGGCGGTGCTCACCACGCCGCCCCCGCCCGACATGCCGCGGCTGCCCGAGCCGCATCCGAGCTGGGCGCTGCGCCTGCGGGAGGAATGGGAGCGGCGTATGGGCCTGTTCGCGCAATAGCCAAGACCCGGCTCCGCAACTCCGGCACCCCCGCCCCCGTTTCCAGCGGCGAGGATGACCGGAGGCCGGAGGTGAGCGGGAGATGAAAGATAACCGGGAGATGAAGGCGGAGACCCTGTGGCTGCCCAACCAGGAGGCGGTTCCGAACAATCCGCGCCTGCCTGTCCAGGTGCATCGCGGCGCCTTTCCGCCGGGCAAGGTGGAGCGCGCCGAGGCGCTGCTCGCCGGCCATGGCTGGCTGCCCGCCTGGCGCGACGGCATCCATCCCTATGTGCATTTCCACACCACGGCGCATGAGGCGCTGGCCGTGGTGAAGGGCACGGTGCTGGTGCGGCTTGGCGATGAAAGCGGGCCGGAACTGCCCGTGGCCGCGGGCGACGTGCTGGTGCTGCCCGCCGGCACCGGCCACCAGCGCCTGGAGGAGACCGAGGACCTGCTGGTGGTGGGCGCCTATCCGGAGGGGCAGGAGCCGGACCAACGGCTGGCTTCCGCCGCCCAGGCGGCGGAGGCACGTGCCCGCATCGCTCGCCTGCCGGACCCGCCCTGCTGCCCCGTCACCGGCACGCCCTATCCGCGCCGCCCCTGATCCGCCTCTCCCGCCGCGCCCGTCCCCTCAGGCGGCGGCGATCGCGTCGTTGAGCGCCCGCACCCCGGCGGCGGGCCCCTCCGGGTGGTTCCACACCGCGCCCACCACGGCCAGGAAATCCGCCCCCGCCCGCACCAGCGGCGCGCAGTTCTCCGCCGTGATGCCGCCGATCGCCACCGAGGGCAGCTCGAACATCTCGGCCCACCATTCGAGGATCTCAGGCTCCGCCCGGTGCTCGGCCACCTTGGTGGCGGTGGGGAAGAAGGCGCCGAAGGCCACGTAATCCGCCCCCACTTCGCCCGCCTCCATCGCCAGGTGGCGGCTGGCGTGGCAGGTGATGCCCAGCATCCGCTCCGGCCCCAGCAGCTTGCGCGCCTTCGCGTGGTCGCCATCCGTCTGGCCGAGATGGGCGCCGTCGCAGCCATGCTGCACGGCGAGGTCGGCGCGGTCGTTCAGCAGGAAGGCGACGTCGCGCGATTGCGCCACGGGGCGCAGCACGTCGATGGCGCGCTTCAGGGCGCTCTCCTCCACATCCTTGAGGCGGAGCTGCACGGCGGCCACGTCGCCCGCGTCGAGCGCGCGGGCGAGCTGCTCGGCGAAGGCCGCCGGCTCCAGCGCGGGAGGGGTGACGAGGTAGAGGCGGCAGCGGGGCTCCCCGCCGCCGCCCGTCTCCGCCGGGGCGGATGCCGCCATGTCAGGCGGCCGCCTTGTAGATGTCGATGATGTCGGACAGCAGCTTCAGCGCCTCGGCCTTGGGGCGCTGGAAGGTGTTGCGGCCGATGATCGAGCCGTTGCCGCCGCCCGCGTGGATGCCGCGCGCCATCTCGACGATGGATTCGGCCGTGCCCGCCTCGCCGCCGGAGAACACCACGATGCGCCGGCCGCCGAAGCAGGCATCGGTCACGTGCCTGATCCGCGCCGCGAGGGTGGAGGTGTCCACCGGGTTCTTCTCGTAGGTCTTCCTGGCGGCGTCGAGCGAGATGGCCTCGGTCGGCGGCTTCACCTTGATGATGTGCGCGCCGAGCAGCGCCGCCATGTGCGCGGCATAGGCGCAGATGTCGAGCGCCGTCTCGGCGGTCTTGTCGAGGTTCGGGCCGCGCGGGTAGCTCCACACCACCACGGCGAGGCCGGCCGCCTTGGCCTCCTCCGCCAGCTCGCGCAGCTCCTCCATCATCTCGAACTGGTATTCGGAGCCGGGATAGATGGTGAAGCCGATGGCCGAGCAGCCAAGGCGCAGCGCGTCCGCCACCGTGCCGGTCACCGCCTGGTCCTTGGTGGTGGACAGGCTGTTGGAGGAGTTGACCTTGAGGATGGTCGGGATGGCGCCCGCATAGGTGGCGGCGCCCGCCTCGATCATGCCGAGCGGCGCGGCATAGGCGGAAAGCCCGGCCTCGATCGCCAGCTCGAAGTGGTAGCGCGGGTCATAGGCCGCCGGGTTGGGCGCGAAGGAGCGGGCCGGGCCGTGCTCGAAGCCCTGATCCACCGGCAGGATCACCAGCCGGCCGGTGCCGCCGAGCCGCCCTTCCATCAGGATGCGGGCCAGGTTGGCCTTGGTGCCGGGATTGTCGCTCTCGTACCAGGAGAGGATCTCCTTCACGCGGGGCGTGAGCTGCATGACCGTGCTTCCTTCCGTTCGGCGCCCTGCCGCCCGCGGATCGAGGGGCCTCGGAGCCTGTATCCGGAGCGGCGGGCCTTTCTTGCGGCGCCCCGGCATGGAGGCGGGCCGCCCCGCCGGCTTTACCCGAGGCTCTTCGGGCTGTCATCAGGGCCGTGGGCGACGTGTCCGGCAGCCTGCCGCGCCGGGTCATCCGCCAGCCAGCGCGCGATCTCCGCGAGCGCGCCATCCCGCCCGCGCGGGTTCCGCGCCGCGAGGTCGAGCGAGGGCGGCGCGGCGGGCAGCACACGGCCCGGTGCCAGGGCGGCGAGGGCGGGGAAGGCGGGGCATTCCGGCAACAGCACCACCGCCGCCACGCCGGCACGAAGGGCGGCCAGGGCGTGGCCGGGCGCCAGGGCGCAATCCAGCACCGGCCATGGTTCGAGGCCCGGCGGCGCCGCGCCGCCGGCCGCGATCTGCGCCAGGAACAGCGGCGCGCCGAGCCAGGTGGCGGCGCCGGGGGGCGAGAGCAGCGGCAGCGGGCCGCGCAGCCCGGCCTCCGCGGCGGCTCTCAGGGCCAGCGCCACGCCGGCGGCGTCGCGCACCACAATCCCGCGCATTCGTGATGCTTCCAGCCTCTCCATGCCCCTCCGATCCCCAGGATACCGCGTTCCGGCGGACTGCATCCGTTGACCCTGCCCATGAGGCCCGCGTAAAGCCTGAAATCATGAGAGGCACGGCTTGGGTGAAGGCGTCGGCATGAGCGATGCGGTGAACGCGGCGGCGACACGGTTGGAGCAGGCGGTCGAGAGGCTGGCGGCGGCCCTGGCCCGCCCGCCGCAGGCCGCCGGCGTGACGCCGGACGAGGTGGCGTCGCTTTCCGCGCGGCTGGACGAGACGCTGGCGCGGCTGCGCGCCGCCCTGGCCGATGTGGAGGGAGAGGCCGCCAGCCTGCCCGAGGACGAGGCGGAGCCGGATGAGGCGGCGGAACCGAAGGCCGCCCCCGCCGCGCCCGTGGACGACAGCAGCAAGGGGAGCTGAGATTGGCCCAGGTCACGGTTCGTGTCGGTGGCTATACCCATCCGGTTTCCTGCGAGGATGGGCAGGAAGGGCATCTGATCGCGCTGGCGGCGGATGTGGACCGCCGCGTCTCCTCCATCCGCGCCATGGGCGGGCAGTTCGGCGAAAGCCGCCTGCTGCTGCTGACGGCGCTGCTGCTGGCGGATGAGCTTCACGACCTGCGCGTGGAGATGTCGCGCGTGAAGGCGGCCAGCCTGCAATCCGCCCCCGCCTCCGACCCGCTGCTGGCCGAGAGGCTCGGCCGGCTCGCCGAGCGGATCGAGGGCATTGCGGCATCGCTCGACCGACCCTAAATGGGTCCGGCGGAGCTGCCCGGTGCGTCAGGTACATTATCCCTGGGGCCAATAAGCATCCTCCGGGAGCTGGCTCTGGCCGGATCTTGGTCCGGCTATCCGGTGCCCACCTGTTTACACAGGCCTTAGGAGGATAACACGCCAACGGCCATGGCGGCTCCGCACTCCCTTTCTCCCCCCTTCCAGGCCGATCCGCCGGAACTCGCCGCCGCCAAGGCGGCGATGCGCCAGGCGGCGCTGGCCGCTCGCGCGGCCCTCGACCCCGCGGGCGCTGCCGAGGCGCTGGCCGACGTGGTGCTGCGCGAAAGCCCGCCCGCTCCCGGTGCCTGCATCGGCGGCTTCTGGCCCATGGGGGACGAGATCGACATCCGCCCCCTGCTGCGCGCCCTGGCCGAAGCCGGGCACCGCCTCGCCCTGCCGGTGACGCCCCGGCGCGGCCTGCCGCTGGTCTTCCGCCCCTGGCGCTGGGGGGAGCCGCTGCTGCCCGGCCGCTTCGGCACCTCGGTGCCCGGCGGCGAGGAGGCGGTGGCGCCCGATCTGCTGCTGGTGCCGCTGCTCGCCTTCGACCGGCGCGGCGCGCGGCTCGGCTATGGCGGCGGCTATTACGACCGCACCCTGGCGCTGCTGCCCTCCGCTCACCCGATCGGCGTCGCCTACGCGGCGCAGGAGGTGGGGGCGGTGCCCACCGGGCCGCACGACCAGCCCTTGCCCGGCATCGCGACCGAGGCGGGCTTCATCCGCACCGAAAGGTAGACAGACTTTGCGCATCCTGTTCCTGGGCGACGTGGTGGGCCGTTCCGGCCGCGACGCCCTCACCGCCGAGCTGCCCGGCCTGCGCGCCCGGCTGAGGGCCGATCTGGTCGTGGTGAACGCCGAGAACGCCAGCCACGGCTTCGGCGTCTCGCCCGACATGGTGCGCGCCTTCCTGGCGGCGGGGGCGGATGTGCTGACGCTCGGCAACCATTCCTGGGACCGCAAGGAGATCATCGGCTTCATCGATGGCGAGCCGCGGCTGATCCGGCCCATCAACTACCCGCCCGGCACGCCCGGGCGGGGCGCCACGGTGGTGGAGGTGCCGGGTGGCCGCAAGGCGCTGGTGATCAACGCCATGGGCCGGCTCTTCATGGAGCCGCTCGACGACCCGTTCCGCGCCGTGCAGGCCGAGCTGGCGAAGCACAGCCTGGGCGCCGGCGGCTCCGTCCAGGCCATTCTCCTCGACATCCACGCCGAGGCGACCAGCGAGAAGATGTCGATGGCGCACAGCTTCGACGGAAGGGTGAGCCTGGTGGTGGGCACCCACACCCATGTGCCGAGCGCCGACCACCGCATCCTGGAGAACGGCACCGCCTACATGACCGATGCCGGCATGTGCGGCGACTATGACAGCGTGATCGGCATGCAGAAGGGCGCCGCCGCGCTGCGCTTCTGGAAGAAGGTGCCGGGCGAGAAGCTGGCCCCGGCCGAGGGGCCCGCCAGCCTTTCCGGCGTGTTCGTCGAGACGGACGACGCCACCGGGCTCGCCCGGCGCGTGGAGCCGGTGCGGATGGGCGGGCTGCTCGCGCCCGCCATGCCCGAGGCCTGAGCGGGGCCCTGCCGGCCCGGCCGCGCCCCTTCGCGGAAGGGGCGGGCCGCCGCCTCAGTAGAGAACCTTGCTGACGAGCGGCGCCGATTCGGCGTCGTATTTCTCGGCATCGACCAGGCCGCCGGTATGGGCGGCCAGCAGCTCGCCCATGCTCGGCGCGGCGCTGGGCCGGTCCCGCCCGCCCCACAGCCTGGCGCGCAGGATGGCGCGCTGGCATTGCATGAACACCTCCCGCACCTCCACCAGCAGCACGGTGGCCGGCAGCTGGCCCTGCATGGCGTAGCGCTCGCGCAGCGCCGGGTCGGCGGTGATGCGGCCCAGCCCGCCGACGCGCAGCGTCTCCCCCGCGCCCGGAACCAGGAAGAGCAGCGCCACCGCCGGGTTGTCGATGATGTCGCGCAGCGCGTCGATGCGGTTGTTGCCGCGGCGGTCGGGCAGGGCGAGGGTCCTGTCGTCCAGCACGTCGATGAAGCCGGGGGCGTCGCCGCGCGGGGTGCAGTGGGGCCCGCGCGCGCCGAAGGTGGCCAGCAGGCAGAAGGGGCTGGCGGCGATGAAGCCGGCGGTGCGCGGGTCGATCCGGTCCGTCACCTTCTTCGTCACCAGCTCGCGCGGCGGGGCGTAGTGTGCCTGCAACGCCTCATGGGTGGCGATGGCGTGGGGGTCGTGGCTCATCGTCGGCTCCTGCCCTGGACCCGGCGGATGCTAGGGCGCGCCATTTCGCGGGGCAATGCGGGGCCGGGCTGCGCGGACAGGCAATGGGGGAGGCCCCCCTCGCATCCGGCGCGCGGCGGCGGTATAGACGCAAACCCCCGGAACATCATGAGAATAACCGGAGAAGCAGCGCGTGGCCGGCCATTCCCAGTTCAAGAACATCATGCACCGCAAGGGCGCGCAGGACGCCAAGCGCGCGCGCGTCTTCGCCAAGCTGATCCGCGAGATCACCGTCAGCGCCCGCCAGGGCCTGCCCGACCCGGCGTCCAACCCCCGGCTCCGCTCGGCGGTGCAGGCGGCACGGGTGGCCAACATGACCAAGGACACGATCGACCGCGCCATCAAGAAGGCCAGCGGCGCGGCGGGCGGCGAGGACTATGTGGAGGTGCGCTACGAGGGCTACGGCCCGGCGGGCGTCGCGGTGATCGTCGAGACGCTGACCGACAACCGCAACCGCACCGCCTCCGACATCCGCTCCGCCTTCTCCAAGTATGGCGGCGCGCTGGGCGAGACGGGCTCGGTCTCCTTCCAGTTCGACCGCAACGGCGTGGTGCGCTACCCGGCTGCGGTGGCGGACGCCGACACCATGCTGGAGGCCGCCATCGAGGCCGGCGCCGCCGATGTGGAGAGCGGCGAGGAGGGGCACGAGATCCGCACCGCCGTCGAGGATCTGTTCGCGGTGCGCGACGCGCTGGAGGAGAAGTTCGGCCCGGCCGAGAGCGCCAGGCTGGAATGGCGCCCCAATGTCTCGGTCGAGCTGGACGAGGAGAAGGCGCGCTCCGTGCTCAAGCTGATCGACGTGCTGGACGACCATGACGACGTGCAGGCGGTGACGGCCAATTTCGAGGTGCCCGAGGCCGTGCTGGCGAAGCTCTCGGCGGAATGAGGCGGTGAGCGGCGTGGTGCGCCTGCTGGGGCTCGACCCTGGCCTCCAGCACACGGGCTGGGGGGTGGTGGAGAGCAGCGGCAACCGGCTGCGCCACGTCGCCGACGGGGTGATCTCCACCACCACCGACCTGTCCCTGGCCGAGCGGCTCTGCCAGATCCACCGCGCGCTGAACGCGCTGCTGGACCTGTGGCGGCCGCAGGAGGCGGCGGTGGAGCACACCTATGTCAACAAGAACCCCGGCGCCGCGCTGAAGCTCGGCCAGGCGCGGGGCGTGGTGCTGCTGGCCCCCGCCCTGGCCGGGCTGCCGGTGGCCGAGTACCAGGCCATGGAGGTGAAGCGCGCCGTGGTCGGCACCGGCCATGCGGACAAGGAGCAGGTGGCCGAGATGGTGCGCCGCCTGCTGCCCGGCGCCACGCTCCGCCGCGCCGACGCGTCGGACGCGCTGGCGGTGGCCATCTGCCACGCGCATCACCGCTCGACCAACCTCGTGCTGGCGAGGGCCCGCGCATGATCGGGCAACTGGCATGATCGGCAAACTGACCGGCCGGCTGGATACGCCGCTGGAGGGCGGCTGCATCTTCGACGTGAACGGGGTGGGCTACCTCGTTTCCTGCTCGGCGCGCACGCTCTCGGCGCTGCCGCGCCCGCCCGCCACCGGCTCGCTGCTGATCGAGACGGTGGTGCGCGAGGACGCCATCCTGCTCTACGGCTTCGCCGACGCCGCCGAGCGCGACTGGTACCGGACGCTGACCAGCATCCAGGGCGTGGGTCCCAAGGTGGCGCTGGGGCTGCTCTCGGCCCTGTCGCCGGCCGACCTGGCCCGTGCCGTCATGGCGGGGGACAAGGGGGCGCTGACCCGCGCGCCGGGGGTGGGGGCCAAGCTCGCCATCCGCCTTGTCTCGGAGCTGCGCGACAAGGCGGGGGCGCTGCCGACGGGGGCGGGGTTCTCCGTCTCGATCCCCGCGCCCGAGCTGCCGCCCGCCGGCCGCGCACAGGCGGACGCCATCTCGGCCCTGGTCAATCTCGGCATCCGGCGGCCGGAGGCGGGCGCGGCCGTCGCCCGCGTGACCGAGCGCCTCGGCGAGGACGCCACGCTGGAGGCGCTGATCCGCGACGCGCTGAAGGAGCTGGCCCCCCGATGAGATGCCCTGGCCACCGCCACGCCACCGGGCCGTGGCGACCCCTTCACCACCCTGACCGGCAGCTTGCAGAAAGCCGCGGCGACCCCTTCACCACCCTGACCGGCAGCTTGCAGAAAAATGAGTGAGAGATTGTCGGACCCGCAGCGGAGCGAGGAGGATGCGGCCGAGGCCACGCTCCGCCCGCAGACGCTGGACGACTTCACCGGCCAGAAGGCCTCGCGCGAGAACCTGGCCATCTTCATCCAGGCCGCCCGCACGCGGGGCGAGGCGCTGGACCATGTGCTGCTGCACGGGCCCCCGGGCCTCGGCAAGACCACGCTGGCGCAGATCGTGGCGCGCGAGATGGGGGTGGGGTTCCGCGCCACCTCCGGCCCCGTGCTGCAGCGGGCGGGGGACCTCGCCGCCATCCTGACCAACCTGCAGCCGCGCGACGTGCTGTTCGTGGACGAGATCCACCGCCTGCAGCCGGCGCTGGAGGAGACCCTCTATCCGGCGATGGAGGACTTCCAGCTCGACCTGATCATCGGCGAGGGGCCGGCGGCGCGCACCGTGCGGATCGACCTGCCGCCCTTCACCCTGGTCGGCGCCACCACGCGGGCGGGCCTGCTGGCGACCCCGCTGCGCGACCGCTTCGGCATTCCCCTGCGGCTCCAGTTCTACACGCCGGAGGAGCTGCTGCTGATCGTGCGGCGCGGCGCGCAGAAGCTGGGATTCGCGCTGGCGGAGGAAGGGGCGGAGGAGATCGCCAACCGCTCGCGCGGCACGCCGCGCATCGCCGGGCGCCTGCTGCGCCGGGTGCGGGACTTCGCGCTCGTTTCCGGCCAGGTGGCGGACCGCACCATGGCCGATGCCGCGCTGAACCGGCTGGAGGTCGATTCGCGCGGGCTGGACGCGATGGACCGCCGCTATCTCCGCCGCATCGCCGAGCACCATGGCGGTGGGCCGGTGGGCGTCGAGACCCTGGCCGCCGCCCTGGCCGAGGGGCGGGACACGCTGGAGGATGTGGTGGAGCCCTATCTGATCCAGGAAGGCTATGTGCTTCGCACCCCGCGCGGCCGGGTCCTCGGCGACCCGGGCTGGCGGCATCTGGGCCTGGCGCCACCGGCCGGCAGCCAGCCGGACCTGCTCGGAGGCGGGTTTTGAGCTGGCCGCACCGGCTGCCGGTGCGCGTTTATTTCGAGGATACGGACGCGGGCGGCATCGTCTATCACGCCACCTATCTGCGCTGGGCGGAGCGGGGGCGGACAGAATCCTTGCGTGCCATAAACTTGCCGCATCAACTTCTCATAGCACGTTACTCTTCGATGCTCGTGGTGCGGCGCGTCGAAGTGGAGTATGTGGCCCCCGCCCGCCTCGACGATTCCCTGATCGTGGAAACCCGCGTGCGCCGTTTCCGCGGCGCCTCGGTGGACCTCGCCCAGGACGTGATCGGCGAGGGGGGCGGGGTCAAGGCGCGGCTCCAGGTCGGTCTGGTGTGTGTGCGGGCGGGCGACATGCGCCCCCAGCTCATACCGGAACCCTGGCGCGGCGTGTTCCGGCAGGCCGCCCAGGCGGGCTGCCCGGCGAGCGGGCCGGCGGACGAGCCGGCCGGGTAGGAAAAGGAGATTGCCGTGGGTGACAGCGTGACAGCGTCCAACCTCGGCCAGATGGCGCACGATCTGTCCCTGTGGGGCCTGTTCCTGCAGGCGGACTGGGTGGTCAAGGCCGTGATGCTGGGCCTGCTGGTGGCCAGTGTCTGGGTGTGGGCGGTGGTGTTCGAGAAGGTGACGAGCCTGCGCCGGGTGAACCGCGCGGCGGACGCCTTCGAGGACCGCTTCTGGTCGGGCGGCAGCCTGGAGGCGCTGCACCAGGCCGAGGGCGAGCGCCCCACCCACCCGATCGCCGCCGTGTTCGGCGCCGCCATGCGGGAATGGGAGCGCAGCGTCGGCGGCGAGATCGCCACGGTGGGCATGCAGCAGCGCGCCGAGCGCGCCATGACGGTGGCGATCCAGCGCGAGATGGACCGGCTGGAGCGCTGGATGGTGTTCCTGGCCTCGGTGGGCTCCGTGGGGCCCTTCGTCGGCCTGTTCGGCACGGTGTGGGGCATCATGAACAGCTTCTCCGCCATCGCCGGCATGCAGAACACCAACCTGGCCGTGGTCGCCCCCGGCATCGCCGAGGCGCTGTTCGCCACCGCCATCGGCCTGGTCGCCGCCATCCCGGCGGTGCTGGCCTACAACAAGATCACCACGGATCTCGCGCGCTTCGCCGCGCGGCTGGAGGGCTTCGCCGCCGAGTTCGGCGCCATCCTCTCCCGCCAGGCCGAGGAGCGGGGCTGACGCCATGGCGATGTCCACCGGAGGCAATGGCCCAGGGGGTAATGGCCGGCGCGGCCGCTACCGCGCCATGGCCGAGATCAACGTGACGCCGCTGGTGGACGTCATGCTGGTGCTGCTGATCATCTTCATGGTCGCGGCGCCGCTGATGACGGTCGGCGTGCCGATCGACCTGCCCAAGACCAATGCCAGCGCCCTGAACCAGGAAACCGAGCCGCTGACCATCTCCGTCAACGCCGAGGGCCGCATCTTCCTGCAGGAGACGGAGGTGCCGCTGGAAGGGCTGGTGCCGCAGCTCCAGGCCATCATGCGCGAGCAGAAGCCGGGCGAGCAGCAGCGCCGCATCTTCGTGCGCGGCGACCGGGGCATCAACTACGGCCGGGTGATGGAGGTGATGGGCACCGTCTCCTCCGCCGGCTTCACCCGCGTGGCCCTGCTGGCCGAGCAGCCCAGTGGCCGCCCGGCGGCGGCGCAGCCCGTGGCACCGGCGCAGCCGGCCCAGCAACCGGCGCCGGCGCGGCGCTGAGCAGGACATACGGCAACATCGCCATGGCCCGTTCCGGCCTTCGTTTCTGGGCTGCGGTCTCGGCGGCGCTGCATGCGCTGCTGGGGCTGATGCTGCTCATCCGCCTGCCCGGCCGCGAGATTCCGCCGCCGCAGGAAGCCATCCCCGTCGAGCTGGTCACGCCGGACATGCCGCAGCTGGCGCAGGCGCCGAACCCGCTGCCCCTGCCGGCCCCGCCCGCGCCCGAGCCGACGCCGAACAACACCATGCCCAGCGCCGAGCAGGCGCCGACGCCGCCCACCCCGCCGCCGCCCCCTCCGCCGCCGCCGCCCGCGCCCAGCCCGGCGCCCGCGCCGCCCACCCCTGTGCCGCCCGCGCCCGTGCCGCCGGCGCCCACGCCCGCGCCGCAGCAGCAGGCCACGGCCCCGACGCCGCCCCTGCCCACGCCGCCGCCCACCCCCGCGCCCTCGCCACCGGCGCCGACGCCGCCTGCGCGCC